>NZ_JAWLHG010000020.1:0-88592 GCF_041690465.1 Falsiroseomonas sp.
GGCGCGAATGATCTTCTGTTCCTGTGTCATCTCCAGGTTCTCCGTCCCGCCGGTGGGCGGGCCGCGGTCCGAGCGCGAGGGCAAGGACCGCGCCCCGCCCACCGGCTCCATCCTTCGGGAACCAACACAGACTGTCCGATCAAGTCTTAGCTATCGCAGCTGAATGTCGGCGACTCCTCCACGGCAGAAGGCACCTTGCTCAAATCGCCCCGCTCCGCCGGAAGCTGAACATCGCCCCATTCCCCACAATGACGTGGTCATGGAGCACGATGCCGAAGAGCTTCGCCGCATCCGCAATATCGGCCGTCATCACGCGGTCCGCCTGCGACGGCGTCGGGTCGCCGCTCGGGTGGTTGTGCACCAGGATCAACGCCGTGGCGTGCAGCTCCAAGGCCCGCTTCACCACCTCCCGAGCATAGACCGCGATGTGGTTCACTGTCCCCCGCCCTTGCACCTCATCGGCGATCAGCCGGTTCTTCGGGTCGAGGAACAGCACCCGGAACTACTCCACCTTCTCCCTTCCCATGGCCGATGCAAGATAGGCCATAAGCCGCTCCCAGTTGTTCAGGATCGGCGCGTCCATCAGCTCCGCCCGCTGCATCCGGAGGGCTGCCGCCTGGACCAGCTTGAGGGCGGCCACCGAGTGCTCGCCTAGACCTCGGGTGGTCATCAGTTTGCGCTGCGGCGCCGCCAGCACGTTGGCGAAGCTGCCATGGCGATTGATCAGCGCCTTCGCCAGCGGCTTGGTGTCGCCCTTCGGCACGGCGAGGAACAGCAGCATTTCGAGCAACTCGTAGTCGGCCAGGGCAGGCGATGCACGGAGGCGGGTGGTCAAAGCTGGTCTGCCCGCGTCTTTGAATTGCGGACCGGCGTAAGGCAGCCTTACAGCAGGAACAGCAGCGCCGGCCGCTCAATGGGCGGGCCGGCCACAGCCGGAGGGTCAGCATGTTCCCGGTCCCGACAAGCGCATTTCTGACGCGAGGGGTAGGCGTCCACCGCTACCAGCTCACCGCCTTCGAGCTGGCGCTCCGGGACGCCGATATCGAGCAGCAGAACCTTGTCTCGGTGTCGTCCATCTGGCCGCCGCGCTGCGTGCTCGTGCAGCGCGAGCAAGGGGTCGAGACGCTGCGGCCAGGAGAAATCACCTTCTGCGTCGTGGCACGGGCCGAGACGAACGAGCCCGGACGGCTGGTGCACGCGAGCATCGGCCTCGCGCGGCCGACAGACCCCGCCATGTATGGCTATATCTCCGAGCTGCACGGGTATGGGCTGACGGAGGCGGCGAGTGGCGAGCAGGCGGAGGATCTGGCTGCCAGCATGCTGGCTTCGACCCTTGGCATCGAGTTCGATCCGGACGCTGCGTGGAATGAGCGCCGCCAGACCTACGCGATGAGCGACTTGATCGTGGACAGCATGTCCCTGACCGCTGCGGCGGCGGGCGATGCGGGCGGGCTTTGGACGTGCGCCGTGGCTGCTGCCGTGTTCCGCTTTGACGCGCAAGCTCCCGTTCAATAACGCAAGGCCAGTGCCCTCGCCGATCAGGACCGACGTGTCGATGGATGCTGCCGGCTGGTCGAAGGTGGGGAGCGCAAGGCGGTGAGTCACCGCCGTTGCAGTGAAGCGCGCTATCGCGTGCAGCGAGGTCCCCCGAGCTGCCGCTTCGGTCCAACTTTCGATGCCGTGGCATCCTGGTAGGTTGCAAGCCACATCCCGGCAACTTGGCTCGGCGTCAGCGCCTAATCTGTCCCGAGGCATTGCTCTCGGCGAGTTCGACCAAACGCGCGGTGCGCTCCTGAATGTCGAAGATCGCCGCGGCGATACCGAAAGTCACGCTCGCGATTACCAGCCCGACCAAGGCTCCGAGCCCCACACCGACCAGCATCGGTATCCCGAAGCCGTCGGCTGCCCCTGCGCCCAGCAAGGCGAAAGCAAGGATGGTAACGATCGTGCCCAGCCCCATGATGGCCCGGGCCACCGAAATCAGCATGTGCAGCATCGCGAATCGGTTCCCTCCTGATTGCAGGAGAGAGGATGGTTAGGTGGAGACCGAAACGGCAATCCTAGATCGAGCCGAGGCTCGGGAGCCGGCTACAGCTCTGGCCGCCAGCCTGCCACCCGATGAACTGAACCGGGCGGGTTTCGGCTCTTCGAGCGCTTCCGGCCCGAGGTGCCGGAGGGGGTCAAGGGATGGGGTGCCAAGGGCGAGTTGGACCTGGAGCGTGTCCGGCAGGCGGCTACGTGAACACCCGCTAGGCCCGCCGAGGAAGCAGCGCACCAGAGGCTAACTTGTCCCCTCCCGCTTTTCCCGCCGCTCCTCCGCGGCGGCCTCCTGCCGCCGCAGTTCCCCTCAGTGCCGGCGCGGCGGCTGCCGAGTTCCGCGAGGCGCGGCGAACGCCCATAAAGCAGCAGCGTATCGCCCGAGCGGACCACCGTCGAGCCGTGCGGTGCCCCGACATAGGTCGCGTCGGGATGGCTGACGCCCAGGACAAGCACGCCTCAGGTGGCGGCGCTAATCGCCACTCCTGCACGCAGGCATGAACCGCAGCGCGATCAGCTGCCGGCGGGACCAGGACGGGCGCCGTCCAGCGCGTCGATTGCATGTCGCGCGGGAATGCGGAGAACCGCATCCGGCAGCGTGATCCGCTGAAGTGCCCTCGACATCGCCTCCAGCTGCACCTGGCCATATCCTTGGGCAACGCCGGCAGAGCGCTCATCATGTCCGCAGATGCTGTTCGAGACGCTGTCGGGCACGCCTGCGTTGCGAAAGAGCGTCTTGAGGGTGTGCCGGAACGAGTGAAAGCCCAGCCCCTTCCTGTCCTTCACGCCGATGCGCGGCAGGAAGCGTTCACTCATCCACTTGCTCGGCTGCGCCCCGGGGTCGCCGTGCACCGGCTTCGGCATGCCGGGCAACAACGAAACGTCGCCAGCCTTCCGACGCGCATCGGCCAGCTGCAGGAATCCAAGGTCGATCAGGTGGGAGTGGACCGGAAGCCGGCGCGCCGTCCCTTCGTTCTTCAGGGTCTTCCCGGCTTCGGCATTGATGTCGATCACCAGATGGCCATGCACCTGCCGAGCGTCCGCCGGCCGCAGCTGAGCAATCTCACCGATACGGGCACCCGACAGAAGCGCGACCAGCGGCGCCCAGAACATCCAGTCATTCACCAGATAGCTGCCGGGCGCGTAGCGGTGGTGCTCGCTGTGAGCACCCTGGAAGAGCGCGTTGCCGAAGATCGTCGCCAGCTCCTCATCGGCGAAGGTGCGCTGCTGCTTGGCTTTCCCGACGGCGGCCATGCTCTTGCCGACGAATGGGTTCGCCGCGGCCTGCCCGGCTGCGACCTCCTGATCGAACAGCTTGCGCCAGCGTGCCAAGTAGGAATTGGCCGTCCGCCAGTGCATCGGTTCCAGGCCTTGCTCGCGGGCAAGCTTCGCCTTCTCGAATACGTCCGCCCCGGGGAGTTCGGGCGCCCCGGGAGAACGCGCCGGCAGTGCTCGCAGCACCTCCCACAGCTTGCCTGCCTCGGCCCCCCCGATGGTGCGCACCGGTCGCTCGGTTCCGAACGCCCCCTGCAACAGCCGGAAATCCACCATCGCGTCCTTGACGTGCTTCTCCGTCGCGCCGTGCTGCCGCATGTGACCGATGAAGATCTTGACCGCCTCGCCTAGGGTCCTGGATGTGGTAGTCAGCCTCGCCACTGGGTTCCTGCTCTCGTCGGGCTGAGGGGCCGCGCGGACGACACCCTGACCATCTTCTCCATCCATGAGCTGGGCGGAAGCGCGGCCGGATCTCCCTCGGCCCAGGCGACCTTCGACCTCTGGAGGTCGATGCGACGCTCCAGGAGCATCAGGCTGAGCGTCGCCCGCTCGCGCGAGCCGCGTCGCTCGCCCTGTCCCGCCTCGGCAAGCACTATCCCCGCCAAGTCATCCATGACATGCGGACGCGCCGTCGGATGCGTCTCCAGCAGCGCCAGCTCGGTCAACCAAGCATCCTGGGCGAATAGCTCGGCATTGGCCCGCTGCGCCTGCTCCGGGGTGAAATCCTCTGGCAACGCAGCCCGCGAAAAATCGCCGCTCTGGAAAATCGCCCATTCGCGATCGACTTCCTGCCGCAGCCAGTCATCGGCGAGCTTCTTCAGCGCTGCGCTGGTGAGGGTGAGCCGATCTCGCATCAGCTTCCACAGCCGGTCGAGACGCACCACGATCCGCGCAGCAATAACCCGCGCAGCCCGCCCGTCAGCGGTGCCGAGCGCACGCACGATCTCCTGGCGCCCCAGCCTCGGGATGAGGCCCACGGGGACGCGGAAGCGGATGGAATGGTAGCGGTTCCTGGTGATCAGGTAGGAGGGGGCAGTTTGGCCCATGTGGTGCATCCTGTGTTACAGGCGCCACTCGGCTTACCCTAACTCCTTGATTTCACACGCTGGTGGTGGAGCTGAGGTCCACCGAACTTTCGGATCAGGTCGGACCACCTTTGGTCGAATGGACCGGAAAATCGCCCTTTTCTAACAGAGGCTTCGAGAACGCCTAAGTCACTGCTGCGCACCTTGCACTACCGGAACTCAGTGGCCATGTTGGGAACGATGTTGGGGCCAGACCCAACAGGATGGCCGGCGAGGGCCGACGGCGGAGGGATCTGGAACATGGCAGGCAAGCTCACCGTGGAAGAGGTGAAGGGGCTGACCGGGATTGGGCGGCGCAAACCGGAGCCGAAGCCTGGCCGGCACACCGACGGCAACGGCCTGCATCTGCACGTCCGGCCCGACAGCCGAGCGGGGTGGGTGCTCCGGTACCGGCTGCATGGGCGCCAGCGCGACATGAGCCTCGGCGGCTATCCCGACGTGTCACTGGCGGAGGCGCGCGACGCCGCGGAGATCGCCCGCCAACACATCAAGTCGGGGCGCGATCCGATCCGAGAGCGGCAGCGGGCCGCGCAGCAGGCCGCCGAGGCGGCGAGCCGCGACCGCACGTTCCGCGCCGCGATGGCGTCCGCAATCGGCGCACGCGAGGGCGCTTGGAAGAACGAGAAGCACCGCTGGCAATGGCGGGCGACGGTCGAGAAGCACGCCCTGCCGATCCTCGGCGACCTGCCCGTCGCTGAGGTGAGCGTAGAGGACGTCCTGCGCGTGCTGCGGCCCATTTGGGCAAAGATCCCGGAAACGGCTAGTCGCCTGCGCGGGCGCATTGAGACGATCCTCGACCACGCCCGCGCGCTGAACTGGCGCGTCGGCGAGAACCCGGCTCGCTGGCGCGGCAACTTGGCGGAGCTGCTGCCGAACCCGTCGAAGATCGCGCGGGTGCAGCGCCAGCCCGCCCTGCCTTGGAACCAGGTCCCCACCTTCATGGTGGCGCTGCGCGAGCGGCATGGGAGGGCGGCCACGGCGCTCACGTTCGCGATCCTGACAGCGGCCCGAACGGGCGAGGTGCGCGGGATGACCTGGGGCGAGGTGGACCTTGAGGAGCGTGTCTGGACTGTCCCCGCCGAGCGCATGAAGGCCGGCGAAATGCATCGGGTGCCGCTCTCCGACGCCGCGCTCGCGGTGCTCCGCGCGGTCAGGCCGGAGAAGGTGCAGCGCGACCGGCTCGTCTTCCCGAACTCGCGGGGAGGCGCGCTATCGGACATGGCGCTGACGATGCTCGTGAGGGGCATGGCGACCGACGGCCTGAGTGAACACGAGCTGCCGCGGTGGCGGGATGCGACGGCCCGCGTGGTCGTCCCGCACGGCTTCCGCAGCACCTTCCGCGACTGGTGCAGCGACACACGCCATGAGGGCCGGGAAGCGTATGAGCGGGCGCTCGCCCACCTCATCAGGGACGAGAGCGAAGCGGCCTACGCGCGCAGCGACCTCCTGGAGCGCCGCCGAGGGCTGATGCAGGCATGGGGGGAGTTCTGCTGCTCGGCAGGCGCCCTCGTTATCCAGCTCGACCGGCAGCGGGTGAAGCGCGCCACGAACGGATCTCCGCCGCTTCTGCGAGATCGTGCCGGCGAGCTTCGGATTATTCCGGGAACACCGGGAACGCCGGGAACATCCGCGGATGTCCGAGGCTCTGCACGTTCCCGTCGTGCAGCGGGCCGGGAACACCGGGAACGGCCTGCGCTCTCAGACGATCAGGCCGGGGCCACGCCGACCGGACAGAACTCAACAACGATGCCGATCCCAGAGACTGCCGAGACGGCGTAGATCGCCGCCCTCCCTATGAGCGATGCGGGTCATGCAGAACCACTTCAATACGGTGTCGCTGTGTAAGCCGAACAGGGCGCCTACTGCGCGTGAGGAGCTGCCCGGCGGAGCGTTCCCGGTGTTCCCGGCCCGGGGTATCTGCCACCGTCCGACCGCTGGGTCCTGCGCATGACAGCACCGTCGAGATCTGCCGCCACTCGGATGCAGGAGGGCGTGCAGGCGGCTCTGGAAATTCTCCTGCAGACTGCCCGAAAGGCAGGCATGCCGATCCGCGTGACGGAATGGACGGGGCGGGTCCAGCACATCGCCACCGAGTTGGCCGAGGCTGATGCAGAGGCGATCCCGCCGCGTCGCGAGCGCCGCCGCGAAATCGCGCGGCATCGCGAGCGCCTGGTCGTCGCCGCTCGTCGCGGGCGCCTGCCTGCCAAGCCGCTCACGATCAGCGACGACGCGCTGAGCGATCTGCAGATCGTGGACCCCACGATCGAGATGGCTGACATATGCACGCCGGCCGACCCCGCCCAGGCCGCCGCGAGGATCGCGAAGGCGCTCGACCACATGGACAACGACCCGGACAAGCCGATCTACGGCTTCGACGCCGGCGGCCGCCGCGTGGACCTCCCGATGCGCCACGCTATCGCCGGCATGGCCGACGTGTATCGGGAGGCTGGAGGCACACCGGACGCGGACGAGAACGGTGGCTTTCAGGTGATGGTCAACGCCGTCGCTTCCGCCGCCGGCCGCAAGGAGACGGGCCGCCTCCACCTGATCAGCAGCGTCCTCGCCCAGATCGAGGAGGATCCGGAGCCGCCAATCCGCCCACGGGGCGCACGTCATCGGAACTCTGGTTGAATTTGTCCGTGTTGGCGGGCAGCCGCGACCCGGAGGCCCCTGGGACAACGACGCACCCCAACGCATGGAGGTGCTCGATGAGCCAGATCCCCCACCACGGAAAGCGGAAGCCCGAAGACCGGCCACCGCCGCCGCCGAATGCCATCACCTACACGATCCCCGACGCCGCGCGCATGTCCGGCCTGAGCCCCTCGACGCTGCGCCGGCGCGCCAGCACCGGCGAGCTGCAGATGCGCCGCAATGGCGGCCGCACGCTCGTCTGCGGCGCCTCGCTCCGGCGCATGCTGCAGGTCGGGGAGGAGGGTTAGATGGAGAACCCCCGCGCGCCGCGGCAACGGCGTCACGGGGGCGGCGGTGCTGCTGCGACGCGCAACCGCCGCTCCTATACCACAACTCAGCGTCCGATGGTGGATATCGGCGCTATCGCACGCGCTGCGCTCCCGCATCTCGCCGATCTGTGCCGCCGCTGGCTTTCCGGCGGCCGGCTTGAAGGCCGCGAGTGGACCTGCGGCAACCTGAGTGGTGAGCCGGGCCGCTCCTGCCGGGTGAACGTCAAGACGGGGCAGTGGGCCGACTTCGCAACCGGCGAGAAGGGCGGCGACGTCGTCAGCCTCGCGGCGGCGATCCACCGTCTGTCCCAGCGCGAGGCCGCGGACCGGATCGCGCGCATGCTCGGCCTGGAGGCGCCCCATGGAGGCTGACCCGTTCGCGCCGATCGGCGCCACCCTCGACATTTCCGAGAACAACACCGGCGCCGACAGCATGCCTATGGCGATCCTGCCGGCGCCGCGCCCGCTCCCCTTGCGGATCGAGCACCCGAGGTACGGCGCGCCGAGCGCGGTCTGGCTGTACCGCAATGCGGCGGGCGCGCTGCTGTTCGCGGCCTGCCGCTTCGACCCACACAACGACAAAAAGCAGATCCTGCCGTACTGCTGCACCCAGAGCGGCTGGCGCTGGATGGCGCCGCCGCCGCCGCGGCCGCTCTACGGTTTGGACCGCCTCGCCGCTCGCCCCGACGCTGCGGTGCTGGTGGTGGAGGGCGAGAAGGCGGCCGATGCTGGCGCGGCGCTCTTCCCCGACTACGTCGTCATCACCTGGCCCGGCGGCTGCAATGCTGTCGGAATGGTGGACGTGGCGCCGCTGCGCGGGCGCAAGCTGACGTTCCTGCCGGACGCCGATGCGCCCGGCCGCAAGGCCATGCAGGAGATGCAGGCGCGCGCGATTGGCGCCGGCGCTTCCTGCGCTGCGGTCGTGCAGATCCCAGAAGACTGGCCCGAGGGGTGGGACATCGCAGACCTCGAAGATCCCGACCGCGCCAAGCCGGCGGACGTCAGCGCACACACGATCCGCGCGATGATGGCCTCCGCCGAACGCGAAGCCGAGATCACCATTGGCGTCCCGTTGGGGTTCTGCGTCACCCAGGATGGCGTGTTCTACGTGAAGCCGGGGGAAGACAGCGCGGCGCCCGTGCGTGTCTGCGGCCCGCTCCGGGTCGTCGCAGCCACGAACGACGGCGCCGGCAGCGCCTGGGGGGTGCTGCTGGAATGGGAAGACGCCGACGGCCAGTGCCACGAGTGGCCGATGCCGCGCGCAGCTCTGGCCAGTGACGGCGCGAGCGTGCGCGCCCGGCTCATGGAGGGCGGCCTGTACATTGCGCCGCGCCGCGGCGCCCGTGACCTGCTGGCCGAGTACCTCCTGGGGGCGAACCCGACGGCGCGCGTCCGCGTGGTGCCGCGGACTGGGTGGCACGAGATGCCGGGCGGACGGGTGTTCGTGCTGCCGACCGGCGCGATTGGTCCGGCCTCTGCCGGCCGCGTGATGCTCGCGTCGGAGCAGCAGGATTTCGACCTGCCGCTGGTGCGGGTCGGCACGCTCGCAGAGTGGCAGGGTGCCGTCGCGGCGCTGGCGGTCGGCAACTCGCGGTTGGCCTTCGTCATCGCCTCCGCCTTCGCGGCGCCGCTGCTCGCGCTCCTGGATGCCGAAGGCGGCGGCTTCCACCTGCGCGGGGCGTCCTCGATCGGGAAGAGCACGGCCCTCCATGCGGCCGGCAGTGTCTGGGGCGGAGGCGGGGTGCGTGGGTGGTCCCGCAGCTGGCGCGCCACCGACAACGCCCTTGAGGGGACCGCGAGCATGCACACCGACATGCTGCTCTGCCTCGACGAGATGGGCGAGGCCGGCGCCGAGACGGTGGCGAGTGCCGCCTACATGCTCGCGAACGGCTCCGGCAAGGCCCGCGCCGGGCGCGACGGGCGCGCACGCCGGTCGGCGACGTGGCGCGTCCTGTTCCTGAGCACCGGCGAGGAGGGGATTGCGGACCGGCTCGCCGAGGCGCGGGGCGGAGCGAAGCGGGTGCGCGCCGGCCAGGAGGTGCGCATCCTCGACATCCCCGCCGAGGCCGGCCCGCTCGGGCTCTTCGAGCATCTCCACGGGTTCGGCGCCGCCGGCGCGCTCGCTGATGCCGTGAAGGCCGGCGCAGCGCGCTTCTACGGCACCGCTGGCCGGGCCTGGCTGGAGATGCTGGCTGCGGACCCGGACGGCATCGCCCAGGCCGCACGCCAGCAGATCGAGGGCTTCGTCTCCACCCACTGTCCGGAGGGCGCGAACGGGCAGGTGCGCCGCGCAGCGGGGCGGTTCGCGCTCGTCGCTGCCGCAGGCGAACTCGCGACTGACCGCGCCATCCTCGCCTGGCCCCCGGGCGAGGCGCTGCGCGCGGCGGCGACCTGCTTCGCAGCGTGGCTTGCTGCGCGCCCCGGTGGAAAGGGCGCGGCCGAGGACGCGGCGGCGATCGAGGCGGTGAAAAAATTCATCGGGCTCTACGGTACCAGCCGCTTCTCCGAGATCTTCTACGAGGGCGCAGAAGCCTCGCAGATCACCGGCATCCGCGCCGGCTGGCGCAAGCGCATCGGCGGCGAGTGGTGCTACCTCTTCCTCCCGGAGATCTGGAAGACTGAGGTGGTGCCGGGTATGGACCCCACCGCGGCGGCGAAGGCGATCGACAAGGGCGGCTACCTGGTCCGATCCGGCGAGGCCGACGGACGCCTGCAGCGGAACGAGAAGGTGGGTCTGCCCAAGAACGTCCGCGTGTATGTGGTGCGCGAGACGATCCTGACGGGCGGGGACGAGGAGTAGGGCCTCCCCCAAGACTTCCGCCGGCGCGCGCTCCGCGCCGGCGGCACGTTCCCGGTGATGCCGCATCTGCATGGCCGGGAACGCACCGAAAGCCGCACCCGTCCGCAGTTGTTCCCGACGTTCCCGCTGTTCCCGGCCGCCGTCCTCGTCTGCGTAAGCGCAGACCGCAACCGGCCTCGGAACTAATGATCTCGGGCGAACATACGGGCTACATGCCGGGAGGCGCCACCGCCTGCGAGCGATCGACAGGATGCGGCGGAACACCGCGGAAATGCTGCCTTCAAGTCATACTCAGGCGGTGGTCGAGGCACACTTTCCCGTCGTTTTGCGACGGCCAGCGAGCCCCCGTTCCGTGGTCGCTTGGGCCAGGATAGAGCCGCCACCGTTCGTCGTATTAGTGGGCATGCAGCGGGCCAGTGTCGCTCGCCGTGGCGAGCGTCAGTGGGCGGTCGCGCCTGCTCCCGGCGGGGCCGACATGTGGCCGTAGACGAACTGCCACACCGTCTCGACCTTCTCCTCCCATAGGGTCTGGGGATACGGCTCCTCGGGCAGCTCGTTCAGCTTGATCTTGATCTCCGACGCCACGGCAGCCCGGGTCTGGACGTTCTGGCGCCAGAAGCTGACGCGCAGCTCCTGCAGCCTTTCCAGCAGCTCCCGCGCCACCTTCTTGACCTCCGCTTCCTGCGCCTTGGTCAGCTTCGGCTCCGGCCGGGTGAGGAGGTCGAATATCGCCAGCTCCTCCTCCGTCAGACCTTCGCGCGCCGCTCGGCGCTCCTCCTCCTCCATCTGCGCGATCAGCGCCTTCAGCGCCTCAAAGAACGCCTCCACGTCCACGGCACCGAGGTTATAGGCTTCGACCAGCTTCTCCAGCTTCTCCACCAGGTGGACGCGCGTGGGATTGCTGCTGGCCAGCTCGCGCGCCTTTTTCTCCGCGGCCGACCGCAGCTTCTCGTTCGCGGTCTTCGGCTTCGACTGGAACAGCTTCGCCAGCTTCTCGAAGTCGATCTCCGCCAGGTCCACCCGACCGCCGCGGTCGTCCCCTGGGATGATCGGCGCAGTTATCGCGACGCCCTCGACCCGCTGGTCCAGCAGCGCCTCGATCTGCGCGGAGACGGCGGAGATGTCCACCGGCCCGAGCTTGCCGCGGATGGCCTCGGCGATGACATGCAGGACCGCCACCGGCTTGAGGTAGGGCGCGGCTCGCTCATCGGGCAGCAGCGCCTTGTAGGCGCGGGCGGCGGCGCCGGCCTTTCGGAGGAACTGCCGGCGCCGGTCGTCGGGGGTGATCAGCGCCTCCACCGCATCACCGATCAGCTTCAGCCGGGCGAGCTTCTCCGCGGCGGCGATAGCGTCCAGGTCCACGCCAGCGCCCGTGCAGAAGGCCCGCGCCTCCGCCAGCGCCTCCTCCAGCTCCTCGACCAGCCCGTCCTTGTTCTGGATCGGCGTGTCGCCGCCCCGGGTCGCGGCGTAGATCGCCAGCGCCTTCTGCAGGTTCTGGAAGACGCCGACATAGTCCACCACCACGCCCGCCGCCTTGCCCGGCGCCCGGCGGTTCGCGCGGGCGATGGTCTGCATCAGCGTGTGGTTCTTCATCGGCTTGTCGAGATAGACTGTGCTGCAGGTCGGCACGTCGAAGCCGGTGATCCACATGGCGCAGACGAAGACCAGCCGTAGCTTGTCGTTCGGGTTCTTGAAGCGGGCCTCCAGGTCCTCCTCCTGCATCCGCTTCCGGTGCGGCAGGATGTCCAGGCCCTTGGCCTTCAGCTCGGCGATCTCGTTCTGGCTCTGGCTGACCACCACCGCGAACTCGACGTCCCGCATCCAGCCGACCCGCTCGGCGAGTGCCTCGCGCATCTCGGCGGGCGCTTCGGCCAGCCGCTTCTCCTCCTCCGCCAGAAGTGCAGTCCACTGCACCTGAACCTTGTCGAACATGCGGACAGCGGTGGCCTTGTCGATGGCCACGAACATCCCCTTGCCGAGGTAGCCGCGGGCGGCGAAGTGGCGCACCAGGTCGGCGGCGACCTGGTCCAGACGGTCGTCGCGAGTGATGAGATGATATTGCCGGGCGAACTCCCGCTGGAGCTTCTTCTCCTGCTCCTCGTCCAGCATCGCCGCGTCCAGCAGCTCGTCCAGCTCGTCCCGCAGCGCCTCCGCATCGGAGAGCTGCAGCTCTGGCTTCCTGGCCTCGTAGTAGAGCGGCACGGTGGCGCCGTCCGCGACCGACTGCGCGAAGTTGTAGATCGAGACGTAGTCGCCGAAGACCTCCCGCGTCCGCTGCTCCTGCCTGGCAATCAGCGGCGTGCCGGTGAAGCCGATGAAGGCTGCGTTGGGCAGCGCCTGGCGCATGTTGGCGGCGAGCTGGTCGTACTGGCTGCGGTGGGCCTCGTCCGTGATGACGATGATGTCCCGCCGCTCCGAGAGGACCGGCATCAGCTCGCCGCGCTCGGTTGAGAACTTGTGGATCAGGGTGAAGACGTATCGCTCCTGCCCCGCCAGCAGCTCCCGCAGATGCGCCCGGCTCTGCGCCTGGGCGTCCTTGATGTTCTTGGTCAGTGCCCCGGTGGCGGCGAAGGTGCCGGCGATCTGGTCGTCCAGTTCCTGCCGGTCGGTGACCACCACGAAGGTCCAGTTGCCGCCGAGGCGCCGCAGCACCTTCTCGGCAAACATGACCATCGAGAGGCTCTTGCCGCTGCCCTGGGTGTGCCAGAAGACGCCGAGGCGCCCGCGGTTCTCCTCCAGCTTCTGGACCGCCTCGATGGCGCGGTTGACGCCGAGCACCTGGTGGTACTTCCCGGTGACCTTCCGCAGCCCGCCGCGGGCGTCCTCGAAGATCAGGAAGTTCTCGATCAGGTCGAGGAAGCGCGCCGGCTCGCAGGTGGCCCGCAGCAGCGTCTCCAGCCCGACGCTCTCCGGCCCCTCCTCCTCCAGCCGCTTCCAGGGGGCGAAGACGTCGAAGGGGGCGTGCGACGGCCCCATCAGCGCCTCCAGGCCGTTGGAGAGGACGGTGAAGCCGTTGGGGTCGAAGAGGCGCGGGATGGTGTCGCGGTAGTCGGTCAGGTTGGCGTCGTAGGCTTCCTGGACGGGCTGCGTCGGCGCCTTCCACTCGCACAGCAGCAGCGGGATGCCGTTGACGAAGCCGATGGCGTCGGGCCGGCGCTTGTAGAGGCCGCTGGCGATCCAGGTCTGTGACGCGAGGAAGAAGTCGTTCGCGGCCGGTTCGGTCCAGTCCACCAGCCGCACCCGGTCGGGCTTCAGGGAGCCGTCCGGCTGGCGCAGCTCCACCGGCGCGCCGTCCCGCAGCAGGCGGTGGACCTCGCGGTTAGCCGCGACGGGCAGCATGGCGGAGCGGTCCTCCGTCAGCTTCGCCTCGGCCTGCTGCAGTGCCTCGTCCGGCAACGCGGGGTTCACCCGACGCAACGCAGCGCGGAGGCGGGCGGGCAGGATCACCTCGCGGAAGGAGAGGCGGCCGGTTGGGTTCTTCGCCCCCGGCTCCTCCTGCATCAGGTCGCCGTGCTGCCAGCCGAGGGACTGCAGCAGCTCGACAGCCGGCACCTCCACCACCGCCTTCTCGCTGGCGATGGCGCCGGAGAGGGAGGGAGGCGTGCTGGCAGGCGCCATCAGGCGGCGGCCTCCAACTCGCGCTCGGCCGCGGCGACGTCCAGATGACCGGAGATCAGGCGAGGAAGCAGTAAGCCTCGGGAGGCGGCGAGAACAGCCTGTTGCCGCTCCAAGACGCGGGCCAGACGAAGCCAAACCATCGCCTGCTCCTCGAACTTCGCCACAAGTTCGGTCGGGGGACACGGCACCGGCAGCCCGTGGATATGGTTGCGGTTCAGTGTCGGCACAGCGGCGCCGCCCCCGTGCGCCTTCAGGTCAAGATGTCGAAGCAAAAACAGCGCATACGCAGGCGAGGCACGTCGGAACTCGCGCACATAAAGGGCGGTGTTGAGGGGCCAGAAGTCATCGAACACGAGTAGGACCGAGCCGAGAGTGCCCGACCTGCCAGTGGTCACCCCTGGCCCCTTCACCTTTGCCTCAAAGTGCGTGCCAACTGGTCCAGTTGCAGCGATGACGGGGTAAGGTCCCGCCGTCCTCGTTGCGGCCGGCAGATCGAACCCTCGCTGCAGAACCAGCATCTCCTCAAGCGGTGCCTTTCGCCAACCGGGCGGCAGTTCGGCTGCTGCTTCCGCTGCCCCCTGGTGCCCGTGCCCAGGAAACCGGAACTGGACGAACCACTCGTCGAACAGCCGCCGCGCCATCCCCTCCAGCAGCGCGATCCGGCGCCGGTTCACTGCGATCAGGTCGTCGTAGGCGCCGAGGATGGAGGCGATGCGGCGCTGCGTTGGCAGCGACGGAAGCAAGAGTTCCTTCGCTCGTGCATCACCTTGCGAGATGAACGGTTGGGCAGCGCCGCGCTTCGGCCAGAAGTCTGGGGCTGACGTGACATAGAAGAGGAACCGTGTGTCTGCGTGCTCTGGGAGCCCCTTCACGTAGATCGTGTTCTTGATGCAGGACCACTGGCCATCAGCGAACCAGGACTTCCCACACTGGGCTCCGATTGCGCTGAGCACGATGCCCGGTCCTTGGTGGTCAAAGTGATCCAAGAAGCCATCAGGACCGGTGGCACTGTAGGCAAGAAATCCCGTGGGAATGTAGGAGGCTTTTGTGGTCGATGTGTCGCCCCATCGGACCTCTGCAACGTCGCCGAGCCTCACGGACCGCCAGCTCTCGGGCATCAGGATTGGGCCTCCAGCAGCTCCGCCATGTTCTGTGCGATCCGCGCCTGGAGTTGCGCCGCTTCGGCGTTCAGCTCCTCCAGCTCCTCCTGCAGCGCCTCCAGCTTCGTGCGGAACTCCTCATCCTCCTGCTTCTGCCCCGGCGCCGCACCGACATAGCGGCCCGGGTTCAGGCTCCAATCCTGCGCGGCGATCTCCTTCCTCGTCGCCACGCGGCAGAGGCCCGGCACGTCGCGATACCGCCCCTCTGGGAATGCCTCGGCCATCCGCGCCGCACTGCCGGCCTCGGTCTCCACTGCCTCGCCGCGCCAGAGGCGGACGATGTTGGCCAGGAACTCGATCTGGCCAGGGTCGAAGACGCGATGCGCCCGGGTCACCTGCCGGTACAGGTGCCGGGCGTCCACGAACAGCACCTGGCCGCCGCGCGGCCCCTTCGCCTTCCCCTTGTCGAGGAACCAGAGGGTCACCGGCAAGGTGACCGTGAAGAACATGTTCGGCCCGACCGCGACGATGCAGTCCACGGCGCCGGTCTCGATCAGCTTCCGCCGCAGCTCCCGCTCGCTGCCGCCCGCGTCGCTGGCGCTGTTGGCCATGACAAAGCCCGCCCGGCCGGTGGGGTTCAGCGCCGCGTAGAACAGCCCGATCCAGAGATAGTTGGCGTTGTTGACGGTGGGCAGGCCGAAGGGGAAGCGCGCGTCCACCTCGTTGGTGGTTTCATTCACCAGCCTCTTCCGGTCCACCTCCGGCTGGTTGAAGGGCGGGTTCGCCATGACGTAGTCGAAGCGCCCGACCAGCTTGTGCGGGTCGTCGTAGTAGGTGTTGGCTTCGCGGATGTCGCCCGAGAGGCCATGGACCGCGAGGTTCAGCCGGCAGAGGCGGAGCGTGTCTGTCATCTTCTCGACGCCGAAGACGCTGATCTCCCGCTCCGGCGCTTTGTGGTGGCGCCGCACGAACTCCGCCGAGTGGACGAACATCCCGCCCGAGCCGCAGGCGGGATCGAAGATGGCGCCGTGGTAGGGCTCGATGACCTCCACGATGAGCTTCACGATGGAGGCGGGCGTGAAATACTCGCCCCCCTTCTGCATGGTCGAGGCCGCGAACTGGCCCATGAAGTATTCGAAGATCAGGCCATAGGCGTCGCCCTCGATCTTCAGGGGCGCCAGCACGCGCAGCAACTCCCGCAGCGTGTCGTTGGGCAGGCCGCCGTAGCCCTGCGGCATGGCGCCGGCCAGCTCCGGGTTCGCATCCGCGATGCCCTTCATGGCGGCGTTCAGCTCGGCGCCGAGATCGGCCGTGCCAGGCAGCGAGAGGAGGCGGGAGAAGCGGGCGTTCTCCGGTAGGAAGACAGCGCCGCGGGCCTGGTAGAGGTCGGGCGTCGGCTTGAGGCGGCCGGTGAGCTTCGGCGCCAGCTCGGCGTGGACCGCCTCGAACTTCGCCTCCATCTGGCGCAGCGCGATCAGGGCAAGGACCGGCTGGGCATACTGATCAGGGCGGAGGGCGCTGTTCGTCCAGAGCTGATCTGCCGCGGCGAACAGCCGCCGTGACAGGTCCTGCAGGTCTACTGACACCTAACCCCCCTCTACGCCTCCGCGCAGTCTGCCACGCTCCCACCGGACAGCACCAGAGACCCTGTTTCGGCATCGAGATTTGTATTCAGACGTAGAGCTAGCCTACCAACCATCGCAGCTCCCAGTTAGGCTCTCGAGTGAAACGGATGCGGGGGGAGTGTCTGATGCCGAGCGGGTCGTCGGTCCAGGAGAGGCTTGCGAAGCGGATCGCCGCCCTATCCGATGAGCAGCGGGCGGCGCTCCTCGACCTCCTCGACAGTGTGCTGCCCGCCAGCCCTCTGGGACCGCGGATAGCGATCCTCCGCGGCGGCCGGCCGACCATACGGAACAGCTTCGGGAAGCTGGCCGAGGGAGGTTTCTTGGCAGACGAGGAGGGATGCGACGAATGCCGCTTCGCCGTCGAAACTGCCGACGATGCTGAGCAAAAAAGCGGCTACCAGGAGGCGTACTTCCCAACGTTCGAGCAGGCTGAGAAGGTTGCGCTCGCCCTCGCTGGTCACTTGGACGGCGAGCCCAAGTACACTCCTAGGCCGCGATATGTTTGGCTCTGCGAGCTGGGCCAGAGGATCACCACGGAGCAGACTGAGGACGGCGAGGAGGAGAGCTGGATTTGGATCTGGAAGGCCGAGCGGTCGGAAGAGGACCGTAGCCCTCGGCCGATCGTCCGCGCTGGCTTCGTCGAAAAGCGGAAATCACCTGTTGCCTACCGCCGCACCACGGTGGGCGCGCCAACTGGCGCGCCCAAACTGGGAGCGGATGGGAACGTCGAGGGCACCGCGGGCTAACACTCGGTTGGGGCTCCCGCCGACCGGCGCGCATTGCGTCTTTGGGTGACGCCTAGCCCGCCGGCCGCGAACTCGCGGGGACGCTCGTGTGAGCGTCCCCGCTGTCACCTACCGCATGCGGAGCCCGGCGGCTTCCTTGGCCTTGTATTCGGCCCACTGGCTGTAGACGATGTCAGTCACCGCCCACACCGGCACGCCGTTCGCCTCGGCCAGCATCTTCGCAAAGCTGGCGCACTCGGGGGTGGCGTTGATCGTGCCGCGCGGCGGGTTCTCGCGGCGCATGCGCAGCGGCATCGCCTCCAGCTCCACGGCACGCTCGGGCACCCCGAGTTCTGCCGCGAGCGTCTCGTAGCTCGGCGGTGCATCGCTGCGCAGCCGGCGGCGGATCAAGTCCCCCTGCTGCCGCGTGAGCCCGCTCTTCGGGCGGCGCGCGATGGTGACTGGGCTGACGTCGCCGGCGCCGGGGCCGGGTGGGGTTCCACCTTCAAACTTCACACGCGAACTCCATCGTTCCTGCCGGACCTCTTGTCCGGCGGGTCGTTGAGCGCGTCGTTCGAGGCTTGCAAGGACCGGCGTGAGATGGTCAAACTTCTCACGCGGCTGATCAGAGACAACAGCAAGCTCGCGCCGGGACGCGGGTCCGGCACGAACGGGGGGGTCGGGCGTTGGTAGCGCCCGGCTCCCCTCCTCTGGCGCCAACATACATCCGGAGAGGGAGTCGGGTGAACCCTTCGGTTGTCCCGCGCCCCGATATGCTGACGCCACCGGTGTATATAGCCGCAGCATACCTGGAACACCAGGCGAACGTGGGCACCTTTGATCCTGGCCGCCCACCTCGAAGCATATGCTTGAGCGGCTCGCAGAACGCGGGTGGCCGCCCTGGTCGCTGGAAGCGGCGGCCAATGGGATACGCATAGAATTTCCGGGCGCCTACATCGTTTTAGCCCCTACCCCCTCGAAACGCGGGCCGGGGGGGGCGCCGATGGGGGTGACATCGCTGCGCTCGCTGGCTGCGTCCACCTCGAGAGCCGGGAGGGGCGGCCACACGTGCCGCAGTCATGACCCCGGCCTCTGCACTCCGCGTCAAGTGCGTGCCGGAGCTGAGCCTTTGTGTGGCGGTGGCCGCCGAGCGGCCGCGGTACCCAACCGACGCGGCGTTCAGCGGCGCCGGCACCGGCGACAACGGGGGGCAGGCTTGGGCTGTCGGAGAGTGGGAGCGGCAGCTGCAGGAGCATCGATCGCCCCCGGCCAGGCGCATGGGGCGCCTGCTGAGGCGGGATGGCGAGCTGATGGAGAGGGCTCAGGACGTGATACTGGCGGTCGCGGGCGACGGCACGCCGGTGCCGGCGGCCCCCGCGAAGTGCTGTGTCGCGGGCGCCTTCGGCGGCGGCTAAAGAAAGGCGCGCATCGCGATGCGGGAGCTGGCCGGCAGCATGCCGCCAGACGAGCTGAACTCCGACGGGTGCCTGCTGGCAATCGTCCCGCAACGCAGATCCCAAACCGCATGAACCACGGCCGCCGCTGCCAGGTTGGAATTGCTGCTCTGATTGGCGCGCGCGTCGGCGTCAGCCGCGCCGTCGCGCTCGATGAACTGCTGCTATGCGAGCGGAAGCCGCGAGGCCGCTGCACACGCCTGTTGGGGCCGATGTTGGGGCGGCGGCGGCCGGCTGCGAAAGAAAAGCAGCATTATCAGTATGTTCGGCGGTGGACGGTGGTGGAGCTGAGGGGAATCGAACCCCTGACCTCGTCATTGCGAACGACGCGCTCTCCCAACTGAGCTACAGCCCCGCACGTCCCAGCGGACGGTTGAGGGCGCGGGTTATCGTCGGGCCGCGAGGGCAAGTCAAGGCACCGGGACGGCGCCTTGTTCGGCGCTGCCGCCGCCACTAGGTTCCGGGCTCGGAAATCACCCCGCCGGCAACCGAGGCGCTTCCGGCCCGGCCCGAAAGCCGGCCAGGCGCACCAGCCGGGGGAGAGGCCAGGGAACCGCCGATGCTGCTCGATGCCGTGTTCTTCCTCGTGCAGGCGGGGCTCGACCTGTACTGGTGGGCCGTCCTGCTCGCGGCGATCGTGCAGACCCTCATGGCCTTCAACGTGCTCGACGGCCGCAACCGCATCGTCTGGACGATCGCCGACTTCCTCTACCGCATCACCGAGCCGGCGCTGCGCCCGATCCGCAATCGCCTGCCCAACCTCGGCGGCGTGGATCTCTCGCCGCTGGTGCTGCTGCTGCTGATCACCGCCATCTCGATCGCGGTCGCGGCGATCCGCGGCTACCTGTTGCGCGCCGGGATCTACTTCTGATCAGAACGCCCGGCGCATGGCGGCGACGACGCGGGCCACGTCCTCGGCCGTCAGATACGGGTGCATCGGCAGCGACATGATGCGCCCGCACAGCATCTCCGAAACTGGCAGCGCCGGCGGACCGCCGGGGGCGACCGAGGCGGCATGCGCCGGCGCATAGGCCGGCTGGTGGTGCAGCGGCTTCGGGTAGTAGATCGCGGTCGGCACGCCGGCGGCCTTGCACACCTCCTGCACGCGCTCCCGCGCCGCCGTGTCGGGCAGCAGCACGGAATAGAGGCCCCAGGCGTGCTCGGCGCCCGGCGTCGTCACCGGCAGCTGCA
This sequence comes from Falsiroseomonas sp., assembly GCF_041690465.1. Lineage (GTDB taxonomy): Bacteria > Pseudomonadota > Alphaproteobacteria > Acetobacterales > Acetobacteraceae > Falsiroseomonas. The sequence goes on from NZ_JAWLHG010000020.1 coordinate 19,871, forward strand.
AGGGCAGGCCCGCCAGGGCCTCGGCATAGAGCGCCGCAACCTTCGCGCGCGCGGCCAGCTCACCCTCGAACAGCGGCAGCTTCGCCAGCAGCACCGCCGCCTGCATGGTGTCGAGCCGGCCGTTCATGCCGGTGCGCAGCACCTCGTAGCGGCTCTTGCCCTCGCCATGCGTGCGCAGCTGGCGGTAGAGCTCCGCGCGCTCGGCTGAATCGGTCAGCAGCGCGCCGCCATCGCCGTAGCAGCCCAGCGTCTTGGTCGGGTAGAAGCTCAGCGCCGCGGCATGGCCCCAGCGGCCGAGCCGCTTGCCGTGCAGCGCGGCGCCGAAGGCCTGCGCCGCGTCGTCGAGCGCGAACATGTCGTGCTTCGCGCAGATCGCCTCGATCGCCGGCCAGTCCGCCGGCAGGCCGAACAGGTCCACGCCGATCACCGCGCGCGGCCGCAGCCGGCCGTCCTTCGCCACCAGCGCGATGCGGCGCTCCAGGTCGGCCAGGTCCAGGTTGAAGGTCACGGGGTCCACATCCACGAAGACCGGCGTGGCGCCGAGCACCAGCGGCACCTCGGCCGTAGCGGTGTAGGTGAAGGCGGGCAGGAACACCGCATCGCCGCGGCCGATCCCCTCCGCCATCATCGCGATCTGCAGCGCATCCGTGCCGGAGGAGACGCCGACCGCATGGGCGCAGCCGGCGAATTCGGCCAGCTTCGCCTCCAGCTCCCGCACTTCCGGCCCGTTGATGAAGGCGCCGCTGTCCAGCACCGCCGCCAGCCGCCGGTCGAGCTCGGGGCGGATCAGCGCCTGCTGGGCCTTCATGTCGAAGAGGGCGATGGGGCGCGAGGCGGTCATGGCGATCCGTGGGCGATGGGGTTGGCCGGTCCATAGACCCGGCGCGCGGCGCCGTCCAAATCACCGCGGGTTTCCGGGCGTTGCGGATCCGCGCCGGGGTGCCAACCAAACGTGATTGCGCGGTCGTGGCGGCCTGCTTGTATCTACCCCCGGAGGTCCAGGAGACGCCTTGTACATCTCGCTTCTGGCGCGTGTGACATCCGCGCAGTCCGGCCGGGGCTGGCGGGCGGTGCTGGTGGCGCTGGCGCTGACCGCCGCCGCCGCCGCGATACGGACCGCGATGGAGCCGTTCGCGCCGGGCACCGTGCCCTTCGCCACCTTCTTCGTCTCCACCCTGCTGGCAGCGATCCTCGGCGGGGCCCTGGCGGGCGCGGTAGCCACCATCGCCGGCGCGCTGTTTTCCTGGTTCTGGCTGCTGCCACCTTCGGGATCGTTCGGGCTGACGCCGACGAGCATCGTCAACGAGGTGCTGTTCATCGTCAGCTCCGCCACCATCGTGGCCACGGCCACCCTGCTGCGCGCGGCCCTGCGCCGGGCCGCGACGGCCGAGCAGACGCTCGGCGCGAGGCTGGCGGAGCTGCAGGCGCTGATGGATCTCGCGCCGGTCGCGATCTGGTTCGCCCGCGCGCCGGACGTGCGGGAGGTGACGCGCAACCGCTTCGCGGCGGAGCTGATGCGCGCGCCCATCGGCACCGGCACACCGCTTGCCCCGGCATCCGGGGGCGCGGGGCTCGCGAATGTCGAACTGCGCCGCAATGGCCGCCGGGTGCCGCCGGACGAGATGCCCCTGCAGCGCGCCATGCGCGGCGAGGAGAGCCACAACGAGGAATACGAGATGGTCTTCGCCGATGGCGAGGCCATTGCGCTGCTGTCGAATGCGCGGCCGGTGCGCGATGCGCGCGGCAACATCCTCGGCGCGGTGTCCGCCAGCCTTAACATCACCGCGCTGAAGGCGACCGAGCGGGCGCTGCGCGAAGCCGTCGCGCATCGCGAGCTGCTGCAGCGGGAGGCGGACCACCGCATCAAGAACTCGCTGCAGCTCGTGGCCGGGGTGCTGCGCCTGCAGCGCGGCCGGCTGGCGGAGCCGGCCGCGGCACTCGCGCTCGACGAAGCGGTTTCCCGCGTCAACGCGGTGGCGGAGGCGCATGGCGCCCTGCAGCGCAGCCCGGACCTGCGGAACGCCGATGCGGGCGCGATGGTGGCGAAGCTCTGCCGGCTCGCCGACCGGCTCAACCCGGATGTCACGGTCAGCTGCTCATGGACCGGCGATACGCATCTGGAGGTGGATCGCGCCATCCCGCTCGGCCTGGTGGTCAGCGAGTTGCTGACCAATGCGCTGTGCCACGCCTATCCCCCCGGACAGGCCGGGGTCGTGCAGGTGCGCGTGGCCGGCCCGATGGCCGAGGTGCTGGAGGTGGAGGTGCGTGACGACGGCATCGGCATGCCGGCCCCCGGCGACCGCCCCGGCAGCCTCGGCGGCGACCTGGTCCGCACGCTGAGCGCGCGCATCGGCGCGGCGGTCGAGACGGAGAGCACGCCGGGCCAGGGCGCCACGGTGCGGCTGCGCATGGCGCGCAGCCCTGCGCCGGCGGAGGACACCGAGGCGCAGCCGGAACCGGCCGCGAGCTGAGGCCGGGGGTCAGGCCGCGCCGTTCCCCGGCGGCGCGAATTCCGGCACCAGGCGAGAGAGCTCGGCCAGCGCCGCATGCCGGTCGCCCTCGATGCAGAGCGCGGCGATGCGGTCGATCGCGCGCGCCATCTCGGCGGCATCCGTGGTGCGCGGCACGGCGACCAGCAGGCCGGGGAAGCGCGTGGGGTGCGGCGGCTCCTGGCCGTGGAACAGCTCCTCGTAGAGCTTCTCGCCAGGGCGCAGGCCGGTGAAGCGGATCTCCACATCCTCCTCCGGCCGCAGCCCGGCGAGGCGGATCATGCGGCGGGCGAGGTCCACGATCTTCACCGCCTCGCCCATGTCGAGCACGAAGATGCCGCCCTCGCGCAGCTCGGGCGGTTCGTCGGCTCCGCCGGTGGAGCCGGCAAACCATGCGATTCCCCTCGCGCCAACCACGCTGGCCTGCAGCACCAGGCCGACCGCCTCGCGCACCGTCATGAAGTAGCGGCGCATGTCGGGATGCGTGACGGTCAGCGGCCCGCCGCGCTCCAGCTGGCGGCGGAACAGCGGCACCACGGAGCCGGTCGAGCCCAGCACATTGCCGAAGCGCACGGTGACCAGGCGCATGCCGCCCCCCGCGGCGGAGCCTGAAGCCGATGACATGCGGGCTTCCCGGTCCCGTGCCTGGCAGTACATCTCCGCCACGCGCTTGGAGGCACCCATCACGCTGGTCGGATTCACCGCCTTGTCGGTGGAGATGAACACCATCAGCGAACAGCCGGCCTCGCGCGCTGCATCCGCCACCACGCGGGTGCCGAGCGCATTGGTCAGCAGGCCCTCGAGCGGGTCGTTCTCCACCATCGGCACATGCTTCAGCGCGGCCGCGTGGAAGACCAGCTCGGGCCGCAGCTCGGCACAGAGGCGGCGGATGCGCTCCTCGTCCCGCACATCGGCCAGCACGGCGCGGCGCGGCACGCCCGGGTGGCGTTCGCGCAGCTCGAGGTCGATCTCGTAGAGCACGTATTCGCCGTGATCGAGCAGCGTCAGGCTGGCCGGGCCGAGGGCGGCCACCTGGCGGGCCAGCTCGCCGCCGATGGTGCCGCCGGCGCCGGTCACCAGCACGCGGCGGCCCTGCACCAGGCGGGCCATGCCCTCGCGGTCCAGCGGCACCTGCGGGCGGTCCAGCAGCTCCTCGATCTCGATCGGGCGCAGCGCGACGCGGGGCTCGGCCTCCGCCCGCTCGCCGGCGCGGCGCGCGGCGGGGCGCAGCGCCGTCAGGCTGGGCAGGCGCTTCACCGGCACGCCGTGGCGGTCGCAGGCATCCAGCAGGCGCTGCAACGCCGCGCCCTGCAACTGGGTGGTGGCGAGCGCCACCAGCGCCGGCAGCCGCCCCTCGTCCCGCAGCAGGTCGAGCACGGCAGAGGCATCCTCCACCGTCCCGAGCACTGGCACGCCCAGGATGCGCCGGCCCATCTGCCGCTCCCGCATCGAGAGGATGCCGCTGACGCGGTAGGCGATGCCGCGTTCCTGGCTCAGTGCGCGCAGGAACAGGTCGGTGCCGTCGCCGGCGCCGACCACCAGCACGCTCTGCGCCGGCGTGCCGGAAAGCGGGCCGCCGCGGCCGGCATGGCGAAGCCGGGCGGCGATGCGGGGCGCGGCCAGGGCGGCGGCCAGCAGCAGGGCATGGATCGCCGGGAAGGCCAGGTTGGGCGGGCGCCAGGCGCCCACCGCGTGCAGCAGGGCCCAGAACAGCGCCGCCGCCGCGACCGCGGCGGCCGAACTCGCCAGCAGGTCGGGCAGCGCGGCGAAGCGCCAGTACTGCCGCGGCAGGCCGAGCGGCCAGCCCGCCAGCAGCAGCGCCGCCGCACCCGCGGGCAGGCCGAGCAGCCACCACGGGCCGGGCGGCCAGGCGCCGGGCGCGGCGAGCCACACCGCGCCGGGCACGGCCAGCACGGCCAGCCCCGCATCGAGGCCCAGATTGAGCAGGATCCGATCCCGGGCGGTCGCAGCCATCGCCGCCACCCCATAGACCTTGCCGCCCGCGGCCGGAAGCCGACGCCGCCCCCGGCAGGAAGCGGCCGGCCAAGGGAGCGTGGCATGACGACGCCCGGGCCGCGTGGCATAAGCCGCCCGCCGCAGCGGGAGAGAAGGCGATGGCCGAGGGTCGGCTGGTGATCGGGACGAAGCGCTACTCCTCCTGGAGCCTGCGCGGCTGGCTGATGGTCCACATGGCCGGCCTCGACGTCGAGGAGGTGCTGGTGCCGCTGGCCGGCGGCGGCGGCACGCAGGCGATCAAGGAGATCTCGCCCAACGGGCTGGTGCCCTATCTGGAGCACCGCGGCGCGCGGATGTGGGAAAGCCTCGCCATCGCCGAATACTGCGCCGAATGCGTTCCCGGGCTCTGGCCGGCGGACCGCGTCGCGCGCGCCCATGCCCGCAGCATCGCCGCCGAGATGCATGCCGGCTTCCGGGCGCTGCGCATCGCCATGCCGATGAATCTCGGCCGCACCTTCCCAGGCCGGGGCCGCGCGCCGGAGAGCCTCTCCGACATCGCGCGGATCGAGGCGCTGTGGGGCGAGGCGCTGGCGGCGCATGGCGGCCCCTTCCTGTTCGGCCGGGACTTCACCCTGGCGGATGCGATGTATGCGCCGGTGGTCACCCGCTTCCTCACCTGGCAGCCGGAGTTGTCCGAGACCAGCCGCCGCTACTGCGCCGCGGTGCGGGAACATGCGCTGGTGGCGCGCTGGTACGACGAGGCGGCGCGCGAGCCGGCCGAATGGCTGCTGGAAAAATACGAGAGCCCGGCCGGGTGAGCAGCGAACCATGAGCACCGCCCTCGCCCTCGACCATGTCGGCATCTGCGTGCGCGACCCGGCGCCGGTCTGGGCATCGTGGGAGAGGCTGGGCTTCGCCCTCTCGCCCATCGCGCAGCAATCCGGCCGGCGCACGCCGGATGGTCCGGTGGAGCCCTTCGGCACCGGCAACCGCTGCGCCTTCCTCCGCCACGGCTATGTCGAGATGCTCGGCATCCTGGACCCTTCGCTGTTCGCCAATGGCGTGGACCGCTTCGTCGCGCGCTACGAGGGCATGCACATCCTCGCGCTGGGCATCGGCGAGACGGAAGAGAACCTGGCGCGGCTGCGGCGTGGCGGCCTCGCCATCCCCGGGATCTCCTGGCTGCAGCGCCCGGTGGAGCCCGGCGGGCCGATCGCGCGCTTCGCCCGCCTGCCCTTCCCCGACGCGCCGGAGGGCCGCGTGCAGCTGATCCAGCACCTGACCCCCGAACTGGTCTGGGATCCACGCTGGATGGCCCACCGCAACGGCGCCGAGGCGCTGGAGACGGCCATCCTGGTCTCCGCCGCGCCGGCCGAGACCACGGCGCGCCTGGCCCGCCTCGCCGGGCTTCCCGCCGAGCCGGACCCGCTCGCCGGCTTCCGCCTGCGCCTGCCCGGCGCGCCGGGCGCGGCGGGGCCGGATTCGCCCGCGATGGAAACCCGCATCCGCATCCTGCCGCCCGAGGCGCTGCCGCGACTGCTGCCCGGTGTTGCGGCGCCGTCGCTGCCCTTCATGGCGGGGATGGTGATCCGCACCAGCGACAAGGCCGCCGCCGCCCGCGCGCTGCTGCGCGACCTGAAGCTGGTCGAGACGCCGGACGGCGTGATGGTGCCGCCGGAATTCACCGGCGGGGCGGCGGTGGTCTTCGCGTGAGCAGCGCATCCGATCGCCGGAGGGCGGAGGCGGAGCCGAGCACCGGAGGCGTGAATCGGATGCACGGCCACACCTCCGCGATCTCCCGCTCGCTGCGGACCTACTACGCGCCCGGACGCGCGGCGGCGCTGGATGCCTTCCATGCGCGCTTCCTCGGCCCCGGCGACCTCGCCTTCGACATCGGCGCGCATGTCGGCGACCGCACCGCCAGCTTCCGCCGCCTCGGCGCCCGCGCGGTGGCGGTGGAGCCGCAGCCGCGCCTGGCGCGGCTGCTGCGCCTGCTGTTCGGCCGCGATCCCGGCGTGACGCGCATCGCGGCGCTGGTCGGCGCTGAGCCGGGCGAGGCGGTGCTGCGGCTGAACTCGGCGAACCCGACCGTCGCCACCGCCTCCGACGCCTTCGTCGCCGCCGCCGCCGGCGCGCCGGGCTGGGAGGGGCAGGTCTGGGACGCCGCGCTGCACCTGCCGGTCACCACGCTCGATGCGCTGGCCGCCGCGCACGGCCTGCCGGACTTCATCAAGATCGACGTCGAGGGCTATGAGGCCACGGCGCTGGCCGGCCTCACCCGCGCGCCGCGCGCGCTGTCCTTCGAGTTCACCACCATCCAGCGCGCGGTCGCGGCATCCTGCCTGGAGCGGCTGCACGCACTCGGCTACCGCGCCTTCAACGCCTGCCTCGGCGAGGCGATGGCGTTCGTCCATGCCGCGCCACTCGATGCCGCGGCGATGGCCGCCTGGATCGCCGCGCTGCCGCACGACGCCAATTCCGGCGATGTCTATGCCAGCCGGGAGCCGGCGCGGCTGGTCCGGTGATCCAGCTCCAGAACCTGCTGCAGCATCTCGGCTTCGCCGTCCTGCTGGCGGCGATCTCGGCCGGGGCGGTGCGGCTGATGATCGCCTTCCCGATCCTCGACCACCCCAATGCCCGCAGCGCGCATGCGCGCCCGACGCCGCGCGGCGGCGGGGTGGGCGTGGTGCTCGCCTTCGTCGCCGGCATGGTCGTGCTCTACGCCGAGGCGCGCTTCGCCCGCATCGCCGATGCGCAGTTCCTCGGCGTGATCGTCGCCGCGGCCGTGATCGCCGGGGTGGCGCTGGTGGACGATGTGCGGCACCTCTCGGCGCGGCTCCGGCTGCTCGCGCAATGCGGCGCGGCGCTGGTGGCGCTCGGCAGCGGGCTGATCGTGACGAAGCTCGCCCTGCCCTATGTCGGCGTGGTGGAGCTCGGCTGGCTCGGGCCGTTGCTCACCCTGATCTGGATCGTCGGCTGCACCAATGCGGTGAACTTCATGGACGGGCTGGACGGGCTGGTCGGCGGCACGCTGTTCGTCGTCGCCGCCGCACTCTGCCTGATCGCCGCGCAGCAGGAAGCCTGGTTCGTCTATGCCGCGGCGCTGTTCCTCGCCGCCGGCTTCGCGGGCTTCCTGCCGTTCAACCTGCACCCGGCGCGCATCTTCATGGGCGATGTCGGCAGCCAGTTCGCCGGCTTCGTCGTCGCCGTGCTGGCGGTCTCCGCGGCGCGTTTCGACGCGTTGCAGCTTTCCTTCCTGATCGTGCCGCTGCTGATGTTCGGCCTGCTGTTCGACGCCGCCTTCACCCTGGCGCGCCGCGCGCTGATGGGCGAGCGGCTGGCCGAGGGGCACCGGACGCATCTGTATCAGCTGGCGCAGCGTGCCGGCATGGGCGTGCGGGCGGTGGCGGCGATCCATTGGAGCTTCGCGCTGTTCCACGCCGCGCTGGCGTGGACGTTCCTGGCCATGTCGCCCTGGGCGAAGCCGCTGGTGGTGCTGCCGGCGCTGGCGGTGCAGCTGGTCTGGCTCGGCCATGTGGCGCGGCGCGTGCGGCGCGCGGGAATCGGCTGGCGGTAGCCCCCGATCATCCCGCGCGTACGCAACGCGTTGTGCTCGGGGCTAGGCCGCGATCGCCCTGGATGTGCACGCCGCAGGCGGGCACGCCAGGACGTGAATCGCCGGGTCTAAGCCGCCTGCCGGCAGGGTGCCTGCGCCACCATCGCCTCCAGCGCGGTTACCAGCGCATCCGGCGGCTCGGCGGCAGCGATCGCCGCGCCGAGCGCCGCGGCCGCTGCCGCGAAGCGCGGGTCGGCCAGCAGGGTCTCGATCGCGGCGCGCAGCTCCGCCACCGGCGCATCGGGCGGGAGCCGCAGCCCGGCGCCGCGCGCAACGACGCGCGCCGCGTTGTCGTTCTGGTCGCGACCCATCGGCAGGCAGAGCATCGGGCGCCCATGCGCCAGCGCGCGCATCACCGTGCCATGGCCGCAATGCGTGACCACCAGCGCAGCCTCCGCCATCAGCGCGTCGTGCGAGGCGCGCTCCTGCACCACCGCATTGGCCGGCACGCGCAGGGCGGCGCCGGCCAGCGCCGGGCCCAGCGTCGCCACCACCTGCACCGGCAGGCAGGCGGCTGCGTCGAGCACGGACTGGATCACGCCGGCCTGGTCCTGGAAGGTCGTGCTCATCGCCACCAGCAGCAGCGGCCGCGCGTCGCGCCAGGGGATGGTCCATCCTTCCGCCCAGGCCGGCTCCTCGAGCAGCGGCCCGACATGGCACATGCCGGCCGGCAGGGCCTCCACCGGGAAGTCGAAGGCGCGGCTGGTCGCCAGCAGCACCTTGCGCGCCGCGCGCAGCTGGTCGAAGGCGTCGGCGAGCGGCGCCAGGCCGAGGGCGGCGCGCGCCGCGTTCAGCGTCGGCAACCGCGCGGCGAGCTGGCCGCCGAGCCAGGCCGCCGCCGCCTCGGCCATCGCGTGCTCCTCCGGCGTGGTGGGCGGCGCGAGGCCGGGGCCCATCGGCGGCAGGCCGGGGATGGGCAGCACGCTGAGGTTGGGCGCCAGCACCGCCAGCGGCGTGCGGCTGGCCTCCGCTGCCATCATCGGCCCGAACAGCAGGTCGTTGCTGACCACCGCGTCGGTCGGCGCGCGGCGCAGCTCGGCCAGGGTGTCGGCGGCATACAGGGCGGCCGGACCGACCATGATCCGGTCCAGCACGCGGGTGAGCCCGGCGCCCGGCTCCTTCGGGATCCAGTCCTGCAGCAGGTCGGTCTCGGGCCGGCGGTCGGGGCGGTTCGGCGCCGTCTCCCACGGGCGGAACAGGCCGCCGGCGGCCTCGACATCCTCGCGCATTGACCAGTCGCCGAGCACGCGCGCGCGGTGCCCGCGGGCGACCAGCCGGCGCACCGCGCCGGCCATCGGTGCGACGTTGCCGCCGCCTTCCCATCCGGCGAAGAGGAACTCACGCATCACGCTGCCTTTCCTGCTGGAGGATGCCGATGATCAGGCTGGCCACCATCTCCTCCACCTCGGCGGCGGTGCGGCGCCGGTCGCGCCGCAGCAGCTTCCAGGTGAAGACGTCGGTGGCCACGACGAGCTGGTCGAGCAGCACCTCCCGCCGCGGCGGCGGGAGGGCGGAGAGCGCCTGCGCGAAGGCCTCGGCGACCCAGCGGCGATGCCAGGCGCGCCCGGTGTCGAGCAGCGCCGCCATGGGCGGGTAGCGGCCTTCCTGCGCCAGCAGGCGCATCACCATGTCGCCGCTGGCCTCGTAGTCCTGCACCACCGCGCGGGCGACGGCGCGTGCGCCCGCGCCGGGCGGCAGGCTGCGGCGCAGCACCACCTCCCGGCCGATGCGCTCCGTCACCGCGGCCAGCAGCCCTTCCTTGCCGCCGAACAGGCGGATCGCCGTCTGGCGCGTGGTGCCGGCGGCGGCCGCGACCTCGTCCAGCGTGATCTCCTCCATCCAGCTTCGCCCGATCGCGGCTGCGAAGGCCGCGACGAGGCGCCGCCGCGTTTCCTCGGTGGCGGCGGCGCGGGCGACCTGGCGGTAGGGGCGGGTGGTGGCGGACATTGGCGATACTTCACGTTATCCGAATAACGCACGGTTACGCCAATAGCCGCGCTGACGCAAGCGGAATCCGCGCTGCGACGGGGCGGCTCGGGGCCGGCAGGATGGGGTTGAGGAAGTCCGGCCCGGAGCCCGCGAATGCGGACAGCCGGCGGAGCTACCGGATTTCGATGACCAGCAGCGGCAGCCCGTCGCCGGCCCATTGCTCGCTGCGCCGCACCGTGCCGCTCGCGGCCTCCGCCCAGAAGCGGTTGGTGAAGGAAAGCCCGCCGCCGCGGCAGCGCTCCTCCACCAGGATCCAGCCCGCCTCCGGCTGGCCGCGCAGCGTGCAGTCCAGCGCGACGCCGAAGCGCATGGAGCCGGGTTCGCGGTCGGCGCCGGAGAGGTCCACGGTGCGCCGCGCCCGCGCCTCCCGCCCCAGCAGCGCGCGCGGGTCATCGAGCGGGTCGGGGCCGTCGAAGCGCGTCGCCATCACCATCCGCGCCAGCCCCGCCGTGGCCACCACGCGGGCGCCCTCGGTGGCGAGCGCGACATTGCCCACGCCACGCCAGACGCGACGGTCGCCGGCCTCGCTGACCGGCACCAGCAGCACGCGGCGCGGCGCCAGCAGCATCAGGCCGGCGCCCTGCGGCGCGGGCGATGGCGCCCCTGCCTCGGTCTCGGTCGCGGACGGCGCGAGGCTGCGCAGCGCCTCGCCCGCGGGGGTGTCGCCGCACGCCGCGAGGGCAGTGGCGAGCGACACCGCAAGGATGGTCAGGCCGGGCTTCTTCGCCACTGCAACGCCATCAGCGCCGCCGCCAGCGCCAGGCCGACCAGGTGCGGCTGCGGGATCAGCCCGGCCAGCAGCGCCTCCAGCGCGGCGGGGAAGATGATCAGCACGCCAGCCAGCGCCAGCGCCCAGCGTTCCCACCCCGCCAGGCCGCGCAGCAGCCAGCCCTGGGTCGCCGCCGACAGCGCGGCGAGCCCGGTCGCCGCCAGCACCACCTGCCAGACCACATCTGTCCAGCCCATGTCGCCGCGGAACTGCAGCAGCAGGCCCACGCCCTCGGGATCGGTGACGAAGACGAAGGGCAGCACGAAGGCGGGGATGGTGTATTTCCACGCCATCAGCGTGGTGCGGTACGGACCGGCGCCGGTGATCGCGCTGGCGGCGAAGGGCGACAGCGCGGTGGGCGGCGAGACCTCGCTCAGCACCGCGTAGTAGAAGACGAACATGTGCGCCGCGTAGTCCGGCACGCCGAGCTTCATCAGCGCCGGCGCGGCGACCACCGCGCAGATGATGTAGCTGGCCGTCACCGGCACGGCGAGGCCGACCACCCAGACGATCAGCCCGGTGTAGATCGCCGTCACCACCAGCGAACCGCCCGCCGCCTGGATCGCGATGTCGGAGAATTTCAGGCCAAGCCCGGTCAGCGTGATGACGCCGACGATGATGCCCGCGGAGGCGCAGGTGGCGGCGATGCCCACCGCCTGCACCGCGCCGCCCGACAGCGCCGCCGCCAGCCGCCGCGGCGTCAGCGCGGTGTCGCGCCGGATGTAGCTCAGCAGCACCGCGACGATCATGGCGTAGAGCACCGACAGCGTCGCCGAGTAGCCCATCACCATGAAGACGATGATCGCGATCAGGGTGGAGAAGTGGAAGCCGTAGAGCTTCAGCAGCTTGCCGACCGGGTCCACCTTGATCACCTCAGCCGCGGCGGCGTCGCCGGCGGCGGCGCGGGCTGCGATGCGGCGCTGGTCGAGCTCCACCATGAACAGCAGGGACGCGTAGTAGAGGCAGGTCGGGATGATCGCCATGACCAGCACGTCGAGGTAGCCGATCTTCAGGTATTCGGCGATCAGGAAGGCCGCCGCCCCCATCACCGGCGGCGACAGGATGGCGCCCATGCCGCCGGCCGCGAGCAGCCCGCCGGCATCGTCCGGCCGGTAGCCGACCTTCTTCATCATCGGCCAGGCGACGGTGCCGAGCGTGACGGTGGTGGCGACCCCCGAGCCCGACGGCCCGCCCAGCAGGAAGGAGGAGAGCACCACCGTGCGCCCCGCGCTCGTCGCCTTGCCGCCGGTGGCGGCGAAGGAGAAGTCCACGAAGAACTTGCCGGCGCCGGAGGCCTGCAGGATCGCGCCATAGATGGTGAACAGCACGATCAGGCTGGCCGAGACATCCACCGCCGTGCCGAAGATGCCCTCCAGCGTCATCGTCAGGTGCGGCACCAGGCGTTCGGCGTCGTAGCCCTGGTGCTGCCAGGGGGCGGGAAGAAAATTGCCGAAGAAGCCGTAGATCAGGAAGACCAGGGCCACCACCGGCATCACCGGCCCGGTGGCGCGGCGCGTCACTTCCAGCACCAGCGCGATCAGCATCCAGCCGACGACGAGGTCCATCGGCTCGGGGAAGACGTAGCGGTCCAGCAGGTCGTCGCCGCCGCTGATCAGGTACCAGATCACATAGATGCCGGCGGCGATCAGCGCCATGTCCCACGGCATCAGCCGGTGGCGCCAGGACCGCCCGACCGGGAACAGCGCGAAGCCCAGCACCAGCGCGAAGCCGACATGGACGAAGCGCAGCGTGGTGGTGGGGACGATGTCCCACGCCGCCCACAGATGGAACAGCGACATCGCCAGCGCCACCGCCACGGCGGCCTGGCCGAGCAGGCCGGGGAGGCGGTTCTGCACCCCCTCCTCCTGCTCGATCAGGGCTTCGAGGCGGGCGGCGGTGGCTTCGTCCAATGCGCCTTTCGGCACCTCGGGCGGGATAAGGGTGGAGCTCATCAGCCCGAGGCGCCGCGCGCGATCAGCCGAGATTCGCGCCGGCCGCGCGCCAGAAGGCCTCCGCCGCCGGATGCCAGGGGATGCCGGCCGCGGACGACTTCTGCGCCGCCAGGGTGAAGTCGCGCGCCGCCGAATGCGTCCGCACCAGGTCCTCGCGGCTGCCCCAGGTGACCTGCAGGATCTTGGTCACCAGATCGGCCGGCATGTCCTCGCGCACGGCGATGATGTTGGCGACCGAGAGCTGCTTGTTCGCGGTCTGCTGGCCGGGATAGGTGTTGGCCGGGATCTCCTCGGGGAAATAGACCGGGCCGTTCTTCTCGACGATCTTCTGGTGCAGGTCGGCATGGTCAACCAGCTTGATCGTGGTGCCCGGCGTCGCGGCCAGGTCGGTGACCGCGCTGGTCGGCACGCCGGAGACGAAGAAATAGGCGTCAAGCTTGCCGTCGCGGATGGCGTTGGTGGATTCCGCCGGCGAGAGGCGCTCCCGCGCCGCGAAGTCCTTCTCGCGATCCAGGCCGGCGGCCTCGATCACGCGGAAGGCGAAGAGCTCGGTCGCGGAGCCCGGCGCGCCGGTGGAGACGCGCTTCCCCTTCAGGCCCTGGATGCTGTTGATCCCGGTCGCCTGCGTGGTCACCACCTGCATGCGGTTGGTGTAGAGCACGGCGATGGCGCGCGCCGGCACCTTGCGGCCGCGGAAGGGGCCGGCGCCGCTGATCGCGTCCACCGCCGCATCCACCTGGCCGAACAGCATGCCGACGCGCCCGGCGCCGAGCAGCTGGAAATTGGCGACCGAGCCGCCGGTGACTTCGGCGGTCGCGCTCATCCCGGGAATCCCGCGGGACAGGAAGTTCGCCAGCGCCCCGCCGAGCGGGTAATAGACGCCGCCCGTGGTGCCGGTGGCGATGGACATCTGCTGCGCGGCCTGCGCATGGGCGAGGCCCGGCAGGGCCAAGGCGGCGGCGCCGAGGCCGAGCGCACGGCGCCCGATGGTGATGGTCATGGATCAGATCCTCCCGTGTTGAGTGGGGCCAGGAATACAGGCCCCTCCCCACGTGTCAAACCTCCGGCAGTTGACCTGCGTCAAGGTTGGGCTGACCGGCCGGGCCTACCATGCTGTCATTGTGCATGCCCGGAGAGGGAGTGTTCCGATGACCAGCCTGAGAGCCCGCGACCTGATGACCGTCGATGTCGTGACGGTGCCGCCCGAGACGCCGGTGATGGCGATGGCGCGCCTGCTGGCCGACCGCGGCATCTCCGCCGTGCCGGTGGTGGACGGCACGGGCAAGGTGCTCGGCATCGTGACCGAGGCCGACCTGATCCGCCGCCTGGCGGGCGAGGTGGACCGGCCGGCCGGCTTCCTGTCCAGCCTGTTCTCCGACCAGCAGCGCGAGGCCGAGCGCTATGCGCGCACCCATGGCGTGACCGCGCGCGACGTGATGACGCCCGATGTCGTGGCGGTGGAGCCCGACATCCTGGCCTCCGAGGTCGCGCATCTGATGGAGGAACGCGGCATCCGCCGCGTGGTGGTGACCGAGGGGGGGCGGCTGAAGGGCATCGTCTCGCGCGCCGACCTGCTGCGCGCGCTGGTGACGCCGCCGCCTGAGGGTGGCGAATACCCGGATGAGCGCATCCGCCGCGCGGTGATGGCGGCGATGAAGAAGGAGCCCTGGGCGGACACCTTCTACACCATGCTGGACGTGAAGGACGGCGTGGTGGAGTTCAACGGCTTCAGCCGCAGCGCCGCGGTGCAGCGCGGCCTGCGCGTGCTGGCCGAGAACGTCCCCGGCGTGAAGGGCGTGGTGGACAACACCCGCCCCATGCCGGCTTATCTGTTTGCGTCGACGTAGTCGCCGCAAACAGATAAGCCTGTTTTGAGCCCTCAGACGCCGGGCGGCGGCCCCGCCGCCTTGGCTTCGCCGCATAAGCGGCGGGCCGCGTTCGCGGCCTCGGCCCGCTGAGCGGGCCGCCCGCACTGATTGAATTGCGCAGCCTCAGTTCCGATCCTTCACGGTCGTCAGGATCAGCGCGCCGATCGCCAGGAAGACCAGCACCGTCGCCATGCCCAGGCGCTGGCTCTCGGTGATCGCCGTCACCGCTGCCAGCGCGGCCGGGCCGAGGAAGCCGGTGACGCGGCCCGAGAGGGCGAACAGGCCGAACCAGGCCGCGGTCTCGCCCTCCGGCGCCAGCCGCGCCATGAAGGCGCGGCTCGCCGCCTGCGCCGGGCCGAAGAACATCCCGAGCGACAAGGCCAGGATCCAGAACCAGGTCACGCTGTCCGTCGTCAGCAGCGGCACGCCGATGATCACGATCGCGCCCAGCGCCAGCAGCACCATCCGGCGCGAGCCGAGCCGGTCCTCCACCAGCGCAAAGCCGGCGGCGCCGAGCCCGGCGGTGACGTTCATGGCGATGCCGAACAGCAGCACCTGCTCGATGCCCATGCCGAACACGCCGGCGGCATAGATCGCGCCGAAGGCGAACAGTGTGTTGAGGCCATCGGTGTAGAACAGCCGCGCGACCAGGAAGCGCAGCAGCGCCGGCTGCTGCGGCAGGCCGCGCAGCACGGCGCGGATCTCGGCCAGCCCCTGCGCCGCGGCCTCGCCCCAGCGGGGCTTGCGCCCCGGCGGATCCGGCAGCGCCAGCAGCACCGGCCAGGAGAACAGCAGCAGCCAAGCGGCAACCAGCAGTGCGGTCGCGCGCACATGCTCCGCCGATCCGCGATCGAGCCCGAGCGGCGAGGGATCCGGCTGCACCAGCACCGCCAGCGCGACGCCGAGGCACGCCAGCCCGCCGGCATAGCCGAGCCCCCAGGCCAGCCCGGAGACGCGCCCCAGCCGCTCCCGCGGCGCCACCTGCGGCAGCATGGAATTGTAGAACACCGAGCCGACCTCGAAACCGATGGTCGCGATGCCGACGCAGACCAGCGCATAGAGCGCGTAACCGGGCTCCGGCTTCGCGAACCACACCGCGGCGGTGGCCAGCGCGGTCAGCAGGGTGGCCATCGCCAGCATTGCCCGCCGCCTGCCGCCCGCATCGGCGATCGCGCCGAGCACCGGCGAGACCGCGGCGATGCACAAGCCCGCCGTCGCCTGCATCCAGCCCCATTGCGCCTGTCCCGTCGCCGGATCTGGGGCGATCCCTTGGGCGAAATAGGCGGCGATGACGAAGGTGGAGACGACGGTGGGGAAGGCGCTGTTGGCCCAGTCGTAGAAGGCCCAGGCCCAAGCCTTGCGGGTCATGCGGGGGGAGATCCGTGATGATCACGGTGGTTTCCCCCACCCAGCCCAGCCAGCGCAAGCGCGGGGGAGGGCGTCCCCGCTACCCCAACCCTGCCAGCGCCCGCGCCGCCACGCCGATCGCCACCAGGTCGCCCGCCGCCGCCGCCTCCCGCGCCAGCCGCGCCGCCTCGGCCGCCGCGGCGGCATCCGGCGCCGCACCCGAGAGCCGCCCCGCCGCCAGCCGCGCCTGCAGCCGGGCGAGGTCGGCCAGCGCCTCCGCCTTCGCCCGCGCGGCGAAGCGCCCCGGCGCGCGGGCCGCCTCGGCCGCGCCGCGCAGCGCCTCCAGCGCAAAGGCCTCGCCGACCGCGGACCAGGCGGTGGCAGCCTCCAGCGGCGCGACGCCGGCCTCCGCCGCCAGCCGCACCACCGCCGGCGCCGCCGCCAGCCCGGGCGTTGCCGCCAGCAGCGCCACGTGCTCCGGCACGCCGGCCTGCATCAGCGCCGTTGCCTCCGCACCCGGATGCGCGGCGCCGGCCAGCGCGGCGAAACCGGGCGCCAGCCGGTCGCGCGCAGCGCCAAGCTCGCCCACGGCATCGAGCAGCCCGCGCGCCGTGCCCTCCTGCAGGCGCCGCAACCCGAGCAGCGCGACCAGGCGCTGCGCCGCCGGCGCGGGCGCGGCATCGGCCTCCGCCGCGGCGGCCTCGAGGCCGAACAAGGCATCGGCCAGCCAGGCGGCGCGCGCCACCGCGACAGGATCGCCTGCAGGCCCCGCCAGCCGCGCCAGCCCCGCCACGCCCAGCCGGTTCGCCACCGCATTCGCCAGCAGCATCGCCACCAGCTCGCGCCGCAGCCGATGGCGCGGGATCAACGCGGCAAACCGCTCGCGCAGCGCGGAGGGGAAATAGGCGACCAGCAGCGGCGCCAGTACCGGGTCGTCGAGCAGCGCGCTGCCCTCGACCGCGTCGGTCAGCCACAGCTTGGCGAAAGGCAGCAGCGCCGCGATCTCCGGCCGCGTCAGACCCTCCCCCGCGGCGGCGCGCGCGCGGATCGCCGCCTCGTCGGGCAGGCCGGCCACCGCGCGGTCGAGCAGCCCCTCCGCCTCCAGCCGCGTCATCAGCGCGGCATGGGCGGCGATGTCCTCCGTCGCGCGCAGCGCCTCCAGGCTGACGGCGAGCGATTGCGCGTGGTTGTCGGCCAGCACGAGTGCGGCGACCTCGTCGGTCATCTGCGCCAGCAGCTCGTCGCGCTGGCGGCGGGTCAGCGTGCCCTCGCGCTCCGCCTCGGCGAGCAGGATCTTGATGTTCACCTCGTGGTCGGAGGTGGATACGCCCGCGCTGTTGTCGAGCGCGTCGGTGTTCAGCCGCACGCCGACGCCCTCCGCACCCAGCCGCGCCGCCTCGATGCGGCCGGCCTGCGTCACGCCGAGATTGGCGCCCTCGCCGATCACCTTCGCGCGCACCTCGCGCCCATCCACGCGGATCGCGTCGTTGGCGCGGTCGCCGGCCTCGGCCTGGGTCTCCGTGCTCGCCTTCACATAGGTGCCGATGCCGCCGAAATAGAGCAGGTCCACCGGCAGCTTCAGGATGGCGCGCATGATCGCCGCCGGCTCCGCGCGCTCGCTCTCGATGCCGAGCAGCGCGCGCGCCTGCTGGTTGAGCGGCAGCGTCTTCGCATTGCGCGGCAGCACCGCGCCGCCCGGCGAGAGCAGCCGCGCATCGTAGTCGGCCCAGGAGGACCGCGGCAGCCGGAACAGCCGCTCGCGCTCGGCGTAGGAGAGCTCGGGGTCCGGATCGGGGTCGAGGAAGATGTGGCGGTGGTCGAAGGCCGCGACGAGCTTCGTCTTCCGCGACACCAGAAGCCCGTTGCCGAACACGTCGCCGCTCATGTCGCCGACGCCGGCGCAGGTGAAGGACGCTTCCTGCACGCCGTGGCCGAGCGCTTCCTGGAAGTGGCGGTCGATCATCACCCAAGCGCCGCGCGCGGTGATCGCCATGCCCTTGTGGTCGTAGCCCGCGCTGCCACCGCTGGCGAAGGCATCGTCGAGCCAGAAGTT
The DNA here is from genome assembly GCF_041690465.1 of Falsiroseomonas sp. Classification (GTDB taxonomy): domain Bacteria; phylum Pseudomonadota; class Alphaproteobacteria; order Acetobacterales; family Acetobacteraceae; genus Falsiroseomonas. The sequence goes on from NZ_JAWLHG010000020.1 coordinate 37,910, forward strand.
GTACTCGGCGGAGAGCCCGTTGGCGATGTCGGAGAAGGTGGCGGTGCCCTTGTCGGCCGCGGCGACGATGTAGGGATCGTCGCCGTCGCGCCGGACGATGTTCTCCCGCGTGACGATGCGCTCGCCCTCGATGTTGTCGGCGAGGTCGAGCATGCCGCGCACCAGCGTGCGGTAGCAGGCGATGCCTTCGGCCATGAAGGCCTCGCGGTCGGTCGCCGGCGGCGCGTGCTTCAGGATGAAGCCGCCCTTTGCGCCCGTCGGCACGATGACGACGTTCTTCAGCCGCTGCGCCTTCATCAGGCCGAGGATCTCGGTGCGGAAATCCTCGCGCCGGTCCGACCAGCGGATGCCCCCCCGCGCGACGGCGCCGGCGCGCAGATGCGTGCCTTCCATGCGCGGCGAATGCACGAAGATCTCCCGCCAGGGCCGCGGTTGCGGCATGTCGCCGGCGCGCGCGCTGTCCAGCTTGAAGGCCAGGTAGTCCTTCCGCTGGAAGAAGTTGGTGCGCAGCATCGCATCCAGCAGCGTGCGCAGCCGCGTCAGGATGCGGTCGTGGTCGGGGCTGGCGATGCTGTCCAGCAGCGCGCGCCAGGACTCGTCCAGCACCGCCTCGTCGCGGTCGGCGATCATCGGGTCGAAGCGGCGGTGGAACAGGTCCACCAGGATGCGTGCCGCGGCGGGGTTGGCGGCCAGCGCCGCCTCCGCGCTCTCCTGCGCAAAGCCGAAGCCGACCTGTTTCAGCCAGCGGAACATCGCGCGCAGCAGCCAGCATTCGCGCCAGTCGAGGCCCGCACGGAGGACCAGGCGGTTGAAGCCGTCGGCCTCCGCGCGGCCGTCCTGCAGCGCGGCCAGCGCATCCAGGAGATGGGCGAAGCGCGCCTCCTCGCAGGGCACCGCGGCCTGCAGGGTGAAGATGTGCAGCACCACCGGCGGCAGCCCGGCGGGCGAGAGCCGGTGCGGCACCTCCTCGGTCGCACGCAGGTCGAGGCTGCCGAACAGCGGCAGCGCATCGGCCAGCGGCAGCGGCCCGCCCGGTTGCGCCAGCCGCAGCCGCAGCGTGCGCGCATCCGCCCCCGCCGGGCGCGACAGCGCGGTGGCCGCATAGCCGCCTTCCGCCGCGCGGCGCGCCAGCAGCAGGTCGGCGACACCTTGCGCCGCCGTCTCGTGGTCGCGGTAGGCGCGCGGGAAGGCCTCCCGCCAGGTGGCGAGCAGCGGCGCGGCGGCGGATTCGCCGAGCTCATCGGCCAGCGCCTCGTCCAGCCTTTCGCGGAAGCCGCGCGCGGCCTGCACCAGCGCCGCTTCCAGCGCGTCGTCCTCCACCTGCGGCAGCGCGCCCGGCGTGGTGCCGATCACGTAGTGGATGCGCGCGAGCGGCGCGTCGCCGAGCGTGGTGTAGAAGGCCGAGAGCCGCCCATTGAACGCTTGCGCGATCAGCCCGCCGATGCGCTCGCGCATCGCGGTGTCGAAGGTGTCGCGCGGCAGCCAGGCGATGGCGGAGACGAAGCGCTCGAACGGGTCGCGCCGCAGCACCAGCGCCGCGCGCGGCCGGATGGAGAGATCCAGCGCGCGCAGGCAGCCGGCCAGGATCGCGCCTTCCGGCGCCTGGAACAGCTCGTCGCGCGGCCAGGTGTCGAGGATGTTGCGCAGCGCGCGGCCGTCATGGGTGTCGGGGTCCACGCCGGCGCGCGCCAGGATGCGCAGCACCTTCTCGCGCAGCAGCGGGATGGAGCGCGGGTTGCGGTTGTAGGCGGCCGCGGCGAACAGCCCGAGGAAGATCCGCCCGCCGATGGTCCGCCCCTCGGCATCGCGGATGCGCGTCAGCACCACATCGGCATGCTGCGGGCGGTGGACGGTGGCGCGCATGTTCGCCTTCGCCACGCTCACCGGACCGAGCCGCGCGAGGTTCTCGCGCACCGGCGCCGGCAGGTTCGGCAGATGGCGCAGCACGTCGAACACCGAAAGCCTGGGGTCGCGCAGCAGGCCGAGATCCTCCTCCGCCGCGACGGTCGCGGTGCCGTCCTCGTGCAGACTGATCCGCCGGTGGCCGAGCAGCACGAAGTTCTCCTCCGCCATCCAGCGCAGGAACTGCGCCGCCTCCTCCTCCGCAACTTCCGCCTCGGCCTCGCGCAGCCGGGCGACCATCGGTTCGAAGTCGGTCACCGCCAGGCGCACATCGGCCATGGCGCGCATCAGCGCCGCATGCAGCGCAGCCCAGTCCTCGGTGTCCGGCGCGGGCGCCCCGGCGCCCAGCGTCACCGCCGCGCCGGGGGCCAGCGTGATGCGCATCACGCTCTCCCGGAGTCTCGCGCCCTCCTCGATCGCGACCAGCCTGCCCTCGGCGTCGCGCCGCACCGGCATGATGGGGTGCAGCAGCTGGCGCACGGTGCGGCCGCGCAGCGCCAGCGCGGCCAGCGCGCTGTCAACCAGGAAGGGCATGTCCTCGGTGACGATTTCGACCACCGGATGCGGGCCGCGGCCGGGGCCGGGGGGCAGCACGCGCAGCCTCGCCTCGCGCGGGCGGCGGGTTTCGGCGAAGGCGAAGAGACTGGCGGCGGCTTCGGCGAGCGCCTCCGGCGGGGTGGCGGCCAGCTCGGGGGTCGGCACGGCAGCGAACAGGCGGCGCAGGAAGGCGGCGGCCAGGTCCGGCAAGGCCGGGGCGGCGCGCTGCAGCGCGGCCTCGGCCGCGGCCAGCACGCCCGGGCGGACGCCATCCTCCGCCTGGCGCGGCTCGGGCGTGGGTACGTCGTTCATCGTGGCGTCTCCTCCCGGGCAGGGTGCCGGCAAGGGGGGGAGGGCCGCAAGCACCGGCACGTGTCACGGTGGCGCGGGTGGTGATAAACAGCGGCCATGATCGCCGATCTCGCCGCCCTGCTCGCCCCCGTCACCCCCGAGCAGTTCTTTGCCGACCACTTCGACAAGGCGCCGCTGCATGTCCGCGGCGACCCCGCCAAATTCGCGCAGGTGCTGTCCTGGCGGCAGATCAACCGCCTGCTCGACATGACGCATATCTGGACCGGCACCTCGCTCAAGCTTGTGATGGACAGCCAGACCATTCCGCCGGAGCAGTTCTGCACCCGCGCCACCGGCCGCGACGGTGGCCCGGTGCTGCAGCCCGATGCGAAGCTGGTGCAGGGCTGGATCGCCAAGGGCGCCTCCGTCGTGATGAACGACGTGGACAGCCTGACGCCGGGCCTCGCCTCCGTCTCCAATGCGCTGGAGTCCGCCGGCCTCGGCAAGGCGCAGGCGAACGTCTACATCTCCTGGCAGAGCCACAAGGCCTTCCGCACGCATTACGACACCCACGACGTCTGGGCCGTGCAGGTGGAGGGCGAGAAGGACTGGAACATCTGGGAAGGCCGCGCCGAGTGGCCGATCCCCCATCCCGCCTTCAAGGGCCAGCCGCAGGCGCATCACGACCAGGCGCGCGGCAAGCTGCGCGGTGTGGTGAAGATGAAGCCCGGCGACCTGCTGTATCTCCCGCGCGGCTGGTACCACGACGCCCTGGCGGAAGCCCCGGCCAGCGTCCATGTCGCCTATGGCGTGCACGCGCCGCTGGGCATGGATTTGATGAACATCCTGCTCGAACGGGTCCTCTACGAGGCCGAGTTCCGCAAGCCGCTGCCGCGGCAGGATGGTTCGGCGCCCGCGCGGTTCGCACTGACCCAGCGCGCCGGCCTGCTCGGCCAGAAGCTGGCCGAATTGTGCCGCGACCCGAAGGTGATGGAGGTGCTGGCGCAGTTCGTCGCCGGCTACCGCTTCAGCCGCGGCGGCTACGACGTGCTGGCGGCGCGCGGGATCGGCAGTTCGGGCGGGGAAGCGGGAACGGATGGCGCGGCGGCGTTCCGGGTGGTGGCGAATGGCGCGAAGCCGGTGCGGCGCGGCGCCGACTGGGTGGTGAAGGCCGCCTCCGGCACGCTGACGCTGACCCCGGTGGAGGCCGAGGCCGCGGCCTGGCTGCTGGCGCGGCCCGATGTCACGGCACCCGAGCTCGCCAGGGCGCATCCGGCCGTGCCGGCGGAGGCGCTGCTCGGCCGCCTCGCCGGCGCCGGGCTGCTCGTGCCAGCGGGATGAGTTTGGGGATGAGTTTCGGGATGAGGGCGCCCGCGCTCCTGCTGCTCGTGCTGCTGCTGCCGGGGCTCGCGGTGGCGCAGCCGCGGCCCTTCTCCTGCGTCGGCGCCGGGGAGCTGGAGGATGATGTCTTCGCCATCCCCTTCGCCCGCGCCGCGGACCGGTTGAGCGAGGCCGCGCGCAGCAGCCTCGACGCCGCGGCGGCACTGGCGAAGCAGGCGCCGGAGCGCAACATCTGCGTGCTCGGCCATGCCGATCGGGGCCAGGGCGCCGAGACCTCCACCCGCCTCGCCGCACGGCGGGCGCGGGCGGTGGCGGAGGCGCTCTCCGAGCGCGGCGTGGAGCGCGACCGCATCCGCGCCGAAGCCCGCGTCGGCGCCTTCAGCGGCCGCGGGCAGGAGCCGGACGCGCGGGCGGTGACCATCGTGGTGATGCCGCCGCCGCCCTGACGCCGGCCGCCGCGTTGCGCCCGACGGGATGCCGGAGGAGGAGCCGCGATGCCCATTCCCCTGCTGCCCGCCCTGCTCGGCGGGGCGCTCGGCGCCGGGGCGCTGGCCGCAGCGGCGCTGCGTCGCACCGATGCCCGGCGTGCGGCGGCGGCCTGGGCGCATCTGGCCGCGCTCGCCGAGCCGGCGCCGCCGCGCTTCGATCCCGCCATGGTGGAGGGCCTGCCGGCGCCGGCGCGGCGGTGGCTGACGCGCGCCATCGCCCCCGGCACGCCGCTCAGCCGCATCGCCGAGATTGAGATGGAAGGCGAGCTCGGCCTCGGCGACCGGACGGCGCCGCGCTACCAGCCGATGCGCGCGCGCCAGATCCTTGCCCCGCCGCACGGCTTCGTCTGGATCCCCCGGCTCGGCGCCTGGCCGGCCCGCATCCTCGGTTCCGACGGCCTGGCGCGGGGGGATGCCTGGGTGCGCTTCTGGCTGGCCGGGCTGGTGCCGGTGGCGCGCGCGGCGGACACGCCCGACCTCGCGCGCTCGGCCATGGCGCGCTGCGTGGCGGAGGCGGCGCTGTGGGTGCCGGCCGCGCTGCTGCCGGGGCCGGGCCTGGCGTGGCAGGCGATGGACGAGCACCGCGCCCGCCTGCGGGTGGACCATGCAGGCCAGGCCGTGGCGGTCGAGATCGAGGTGGCCGATGACGGACGCCTGCTGGCGCTCGCGATGCAGCGCTGGAGCGATGCCAACCCGGCGCGCGTCTTTCGGCTGCAGCCCTTCGGCGGGCGCGTGCTGGAAGAGGCGCGCGTCGGCGGCTTCACCGTGGCGGGCCGTGTCGAGGCCGGCAACCATTTCGGCACGCCCGACTATTTTCCGTTCTTTCGTGCGCGTATCATTGGCATACGCTATCGCTGAGCGATGCGCCGACGTCGTCGTTGCGCGATTCGTTCACATGGTGGCCATGAATATCGGGCAGGCTGCCAGGCGACGAAGGGGGACCGCCATGACGGACGAACAGGATGAGGAAGCGGGCGCGAAACCTGCGCCGCTGCGTCGCCGGCTTTTCGTGCTGCGCCTGTTCGCGCTCGGCGGCGCCGGCACGGCGACCGCGGCCTGCGTGCCGCAGGCGGGGCCGGTGGTCTATGTGCCGCAGCGCACCTATGCGCCGACCCGCGTGGCGATCAGCGATTCCGATCCCTCCGACCCACCGGGCGGCGGGCGCGGCGGGCATCGCGGCAGCGGCGTCACCGACAACGACCCCTCGGACAGCCCGGGCTTCGGCCGCGGCGGGCGGCGGGTGACCGGGATCAGCGACAACGACCCCTCCGACCCGCCGGGCCGCGGCCGCGGCGGCTATCGCGCGGCGCCGGTCTACCGCACCGGCGTCTCGGACAGCGACCCTTCGGATGCGCCGGGACGGGGTCGCGGCGGCTATCGCGCACCGGTCTATCGCCGGCGCACCGGCCTCTCGGACAGCGATCCGTCCGACAGCCCGGGCTACGGCCGCCGCGGCTGGTGAGGCCGGATCGTACCCGGCCGGGGCGACGAGGCTCGGCCGGCCTTCGTCGTCTCGCCCGCGCATGTCAGATTTTTATCTCTTTGGCCGTTTCTGGGTAATATCGTTAGCTATCCCGCGCGAATAGGCGCACAACCCTGTGAGCACGGGGGGATAGCGGATGACCAGGGAACCGGACGACAAGAGCGGGAAGACGCCGGCGCCGCTGGGACGCCGGCTGTTCGTGCTCCGGCTGGCGGTGATCGGCGGGGCGGGGTCGGCGACCGCGGCCTGCGTGCCGCAGCAGAGGCCGGTGGTCTTCGTGCCGCAGCAGCAACAGCCCGGCTTCGTGCGGCAGCCGCAGCCGACGCTCGTGCAGAACCGCGTGGCGGTCAGCGACAGCGACCCCTCCGATCCGCCGGGCCGCGGCCGGGGCGGCCACCGCGGCAGCGGCGTCACCGACAATGATCCCAGCGACCAGCCCGGCTTCGGCCGTGGCGGGCGGCGCAGCGCCGGCGTCAGCGACAGCGACCCTTCGGACGCGCCGGGCCGCGGCCGCGGCGGCGCACGCGCCACCGGAGTCAGCGACCGAGACCCTTCCGACGGGCCCGGCCAGGGTCGGGGCAGCGCGCGTGGCGGCACCGGCATCAGCGACAACGACCCGTCGGATGGGCCGGGCCGGGGCCGTGGCGGCGCGCGTGGCGGCGCCGGCATCAGCGACAACGACCCGTCGGATCAGCCGGGCCGTGGACGCGGCGGCGCGGGGCCGCGGCGCACCGGCCTCTCTGACAGCGACCGCGGGCCGAACGAGGATTCGCCTGGCTTCGGCCGTTCAGGCCGTTGAGCCACAACCGCAGCGCGGGCTAGCCTTCGGCGCATGAGCAGCAATCACACCCAGGCCGAAGCGGCCTGGGCCCAGGCTTTCGGCGACCTTCCGCTGGAGGAGGGGCTGGCCCTGCGCGAGGGAACGGCTTGGCGACACTTTCCCGCGCCCGCTCCCGCACATCATGCCGGGCTGCTCTCCGTCGCCGACCTCGACGCCTTCCTGGCGACCGATGCGGCGCGGGAGCCGCGCGTCAGCATGGCGGACAGCCGCCGCAAGGGCACGGCCGCCGTGCCGCTCGACGATTTCCTGCGCGAGGATGGGCGGGTGGACCTGCCCAACCTGTTCGCCGCGGTGGATGCCGGGGCGACGCTGGTGGTCAGCCAGTTCCACGAGATCCACCCGGCGCTGCAACGCTTCTGCCGCGGGCTGGAGCAGGTGTTCCTGCATGGCGTGCAGGCCAACATCTATCTCACCCCGCCCGGCGCGCAGGGCTTCCGCGTGCATTACGACACGCATGACGTGCTGGTGCTGCAGGTGCAGGGCGAGAAGCGCTGGCGGCTGTGGTCCGACCAGCCGGTGCCGCACCCGACGCGCCGGACCCCCTGGCCCGGCAACATCGAGCCGGAGGGCGAGCCGGCGACGCTGACGCTGCGCGCGGGCGAGACGCTCTATGTTCCGCGCGGCGTGCTGCACGACGCCGCCGCGCAGGAAGGCGACGAGCCCTCGCTGCACATCACCGTCGGGCTGATGGATCCCTCCTTCGCCACCGTGCTGCGGCTGGCGGTGGACCTGCTGGAAGCCAGCGAGCCGGCGCTGCGCCGCAGCTTCCCCACTTGGCGCCTGGCCGAGGGGCCCGGCGCGCTGGCCGGGCTGGTGCGTCCGCTGGCCGCGCGGCTGGCCGAGCCGGCGGCGCTGGAGCGCGCGGCGCTGGAGCTGCTGGACCGCTTGGCGGCCGACCGCCCGGCGCTGCTCGGCCGCGGCCTGTTCGTGGCCGATCCCGGGCCGGAGACGCCGCTGAAGCTCGCGCCCGGCGTGCTGCACGCGCTGGTGCCGGAGGAAGCCGGCGGCGCCTCGCTGCGCTGGGTCGGCGCGCCGATGACACTGGATGCGACGCAGGCGGCGTGGATGGAACGGCTGGCCGATGGCGCGACGCCGGCGGAACTTGGCGAGGGCGCGGTGGATTTCTGCCGCCGTCTCGTGCGAAGGGGCCTGCTCGTCCGGGAGTGATCGAGCATGGTCAGGATCGTCGGCCTCTGCGGCAGCCTGCGCGCCGCGTCCTACAATCGCGGCCTGCTTCGCGCCGCCGCTTCCTCCCTGCCGGAGGGCGCGACGCTCGAGGTGGTGGAGATCGGTGCGCTTCCGCTGATGAACCAGGATCTGGAGACGCCCGGCTGGCCGGCGGAGGTGGTCGCCTTCCGCCAGGCGCTGTGGGGTGCGGACGCCATGCTCTTCGCCTGCCCCGAATACAATGCCGGCATCCCCGCGCCGCTGAAGAACGCCGTGGACTGGGCCAGCCGCTTCGAGGGCGGCGGCCGCATCAGCGCGCCGGCAGGCGAGACGCGCCGCACGCCGCTGCAGGAGGTGCCGGCGGCGATCATGGGGGCGACGCCAGGCTCGCTCGGCACGGCGCGCGCGCAGCAGCATCTGCGCACCGTGCTGCTGGCCTGCGGCATGCGCCTGATGCCCGCACCGGACTGCTACGTCGGCAGTGCCACGCAGCGCTTCGACGCCAACAGCGACCTGACCGACGAGGCGAGCCGCGCGGCGGTGGCGAAGACAGTGGCGGGGCTGGTGGCCTGGGCGGGGCTGGCGGGGCGGCGGCGCGCTACCTGACGGCCACCTCCAGCCGATAGGCGGCGTTGCCGCGCGTCGGGCCGATCACGATCAGGTAGGTGCCGTTCGCCGGCAGGCGCCCCTGCCAGCTGCGCGCATCCTCGCCTTCCGCGGCGCCCGGCAGCGGCTTGCCGGCGACGCCCTCCGGTGCCATGCGCGCGCCGGGCGCGTAGAGCTGGAACACCGCGTTCTCCTCGGGCGAGGCGATCCGCAGCGTCATCGTTTGTCCGGCGCGCGCGGCGATGCTGTAGGTCGCGCGCTCGCCGCGCAGCACGCTGCCCTCGACGACGGCGGAGGAGGCGCCGCGCGCGAAGCGGATCGGCGTCTGCGCCAGCGCCGGCGCGGCGATCGCCAGCGCGGCCAGCAGGATCGCCGCGCGCCTCATTCGGCCGGCGCCGGCACGCCGCGCGGCGGCGCGGATTGCACCCAGAGCTCCGGCTGCAATTCCTCCTTCCGGTCGGGGAAGAACAGCGCGCAGGCGAGCGTGACGGTGGCGAAGACGCCGAGCACCGCCAGTACCGCGCCGGAGCCGCCGTAGAGGTCGTGCAGCCAGCCCACCAGCGGCGAGGCCATCGCCGCCCCCAGGAAGCCCACCGAGAAGCGGATGGAATAGAGCTTCGCCCGCAGGGCCGGCGCCACGTAGCGCGCCGTCATCGTCTCGTTCACCGTCACCTGGCCGAACACCGAGGCGCAGACCAGCGCCGCGACCACCAGCACCGGCCAGCCCGAAAGCTGCGTCAGCAGCAGCAGCGCCGGCATCTGCACCAGCGCCAGCGGCATGAAGACGCGCTTGAGCGTGTTGCGGTCGATCAGCCGTCCCACCGTGAACTGCGTCAGCCCGCCGAACAGCGTGACGAAGAAGGCCAGCACGCCGACCACCGGCAGCAGGTCCGGGCTGCCGGCGAGGCGTTCCTGCATCAGCTTCGGCAGCAGCAGCGTGAAGCCGTTGAAGACGAAGCCGCTGGTCGTCGCAATGCAGAGCAGCACGATCACCGCGCGCCGCACCACCGCGGGCGGGATGGTGGGGAAGGGCCGGCTCGCCGCCTTGGCGCGCGCCACGTCGGTCAGCCCGTTCGCCCAGTAGAGCAGGCCCGACGCGATGCAGAGCAGCCCCGGCAGGATGAACGCCCAGCGCCAGCTGAAGGCCGCCGCGACCGCCGCCGTGACGATTGGCGCCAGCGCCACGCCGAGGTTGCCGAACACCCCGTTGACGCCCACCGCGGCACCCACGCGCGCGCCGGCCGCATCCACCAGCATCGCCGTGCCGATCGGGTGGTAGATCGCGCTGAAGGCGCCCATCACGAACATCGCGCCCGCCAGCGTCCAGGGCCCCGGCGCCATCCCCGCCAGCGCCATTCCCGCCCCGGTGCCGAGGAAGAAGCCCAGCATCAGCACCGGCCGCCCGATGCGCTCCGCGATCCAGCCCATCGGCAGCGAACCGAGGCCATAGACCACGAACATCCCCGTCCCGAGCGCCAGGATCGGGCCATAGACGGTGCCGAAGCCGGCGCCCTCCTGCACCACCATCGCCAGCACGGCGGTGGCCAGGATCAGCAGGCCGTAATGGGTGAAGACATGCGCCAGGTTGACGAAGGCGATCTGGCGGGTGGCGGCATCCATGCGCGCGATCCTGGGCGGGTTGCTCGCCGGCATGGTAGCCTGGCGGGGTGAAGACGTCCCGTCAGCCGCTGTCGCGAAACCGCCAGGCACCGGCGCAACGGCGCGACCTGCCGCACGACCGCGTGGACCGCCCCCTCGCCGCCTTCGCTCGCGACTATGCCGATGGCGAGGCGGTGCCGCGCCATGCGCATGACCGCGCGCAGCTGCTCTATGCCACGCGCGGCGTGATGCGCATCGCGACCGACGCCGCCGCCTTCGTCGTCCCGCCCGGCCATGCGCTGTGGATGCCGGCCGCCGAGCCGCATCGCGTCGGCATCGAGGGGCCGGTCGCGATGCGCGCGCTGTTCCTGCGCGCCGACGCCGCCGCGGTGGGGCCGAGCGCGACCACGGTGCTCGCCGTCTCGCCGCTGCTGCGCGAACTGATCCTCGCCGCGACCCGGGAACCGCTGGAGTGGGACGAGGCCGGCCGCGGCGGGCACTTGGCCGCGCTGATCCTGGACGAGATCGCCCGCGCCCCCGGCCTGCCCTTCGGCGTGCCGGAGCCGCGCGATCCGCGCCTGTGTCGTGTCGCCGAGGGCCTGCGCGCCGACCCCGCCAGCCCGCTCCGCCTGGAGGACTGGGCCGAGGCCGCCGGTGCCAGCCCGCGCACGCTGGAGCGACTGTTCCTCGCCGAGACCGGCATGGGCTTCGCCCGCTGGCGCCAGCGGTTGCGTCTCTCCGAAGCCGCCGCGCGGCTGGCCCGCGGCGAGCCCCCCGCGCGCGCCGCCGCCGCCGTCGGCTATGCCAGCGCCCCCGCCTTCGGCGCGGCGTTTCGGGCCGCCTTCGGGATCACGCCGGGCGGGGCGCGGTGACGAGGGTTCCCGCCTCGCGACAAGGCGTTCGCCGGCTCCGCGGAAAGGCGCTTAACCTCTGCCGCGCCGACGGGTCCAACAGGAGCGGCCTCCGGGACGTCTGCCGCGCAGCGGAGGAGCATCGCCCATGGCTGACCTCCAGTTCAGCAGCACGGCCGCGGCAAACTACGACCAGGTGATCGGGCGGCTGACCCGCCCCTTCGTGCCGGCCCTGCTGCATGCCGCGCGCCTCGCACCGGCGCAGCGCGTGCTCGACATAGCGACCGGGACCGGCCTCGCCGCCGAAGCGGCTGCTGAGGCGGTCGGGCCCGCCGGCCACGTTGCCGCGACCGATATCTCCCCCGCGATGATCGAGCGGGCGCGGCAACGGCTCGGGCGGTTGCCGAACGTCTCCTTCGAGATCCAGGACGGCCAGGCGCTCACCCATCCGCCCGAGAGCTGCGATGCGGTACTCTGCAACATGGGGCTGATGTACTTCCCCGACCCGGCACGAGGGCTTTCGGAATTCCGCCGCGTGCTGCGGCACGGCGGGCGTGCGGCGGTGTCGGTGAGCACCACGCCCGAGCGATCCCTGTCCAATCGCGTTCTCGCCGTCATCGGCCGGCACGTCTCGGCGAAGGCGGCGGAAGCGGCGCGCATGTTCTCGCTCGGGGAGGAGGCGCATCTGTGCGCGCTGTTCGAAGCCGCGGGTTTCGTGGAGGTCGAGAGTCGGACGGAGACCCTGCGCGCCACCTTCCCCTCCTTCGATGCCTTCTTCGCCGGCATCGAGGAGGGAGCCGGGAACTCAGGCCAGGAATACACCGCTCTGCCCGAAGCGCTGCGGCGCGTCGTGCGGGAGCAGATGCGCCGCGAACTGAAGGACGATGGCGGACCCCTGGAAGCGGAGGTGGAAGTGCGGATCGCCGGCGGCCGGCGCTAGCGCCGCACCCGTAACGTCAGCCCTCGTCCCTGCGCATGCGCGCCACGCCCGGCATGAACCCGTTCGGCGCCGAGGCAGGGGAACCTGACGTTCCCGACGATCTTCATGACGGATCGGTCTGCGCAGGCCCGTGGAAATTGCGTCACGAAGACGAGGCAGTGACCCAGGAACGCACGCGCGCACTCAGCGACGTCCTCGACCGGCTGGAGGGCTCGGTCCATGACGAGCACATCGCCGTGCAGGAGGTGCTCGAAAAGCTCGGCCACAAATCCTTCGCGGCCCTCATGCTGGTCTTCTCGCTGATCTCCACCTCGCCGGCCAGCGCGATCCCCGGCATCACCGCGACGGTCGCGGTGATCGTCTTCATCCTGGTCGTGCAGATGATCGCCGGGCGCGATTGCGTGTGGCTGCCCGGCTTCATCACCCGCCGCCACATGTCCAGCGCGAAGCTCTGCAAGGGGATCGGCTGGCTCCGCAAGCCCGTGAGCTTCGTCGAACGCTTCCTGAAGCCGCGCCTCACTTTCCTGCTGCATCGGCCCTGGCTGTTCCTGCCCCTCATCCTGATCCTCGGGCTGACGCTGTTCATGCCGTTCATGGAGGTGATCCCGACCTCCGGTTCGCTCGCCTCGGCGGTCATCGCGCTGTTCGCCGCCGGGCTGCTGACCCGCGACGGCGCGCTGGTGGTGGTTTCGCTGATCCTGCTGCTGGCGGTGCCGGTCGCCGCCTGGCAGTTCGGCTCCTGAGCCGTGCCATGCGATCGCGTGGTCCGGGCCCTTGCGTCCCGGCGACAAGAACATATCATGAACAGAGATGGACCTCCTCCAGAAGCTCGAGATCCTCGCCGACGCGGCGAAATACGACGCCTCCTGCGCCTCCTCCGGCACGGCGAAGCGCGATTCCACGCGCGGCGGGCTCGGCAGCACGGAGGGCATGGGCATCTGCCACGCCTATGCGCCGGATGGCCGCTGCATCTCGCTGCTCAAGATCCTACTGACCAATGCCTGCGCCTTCGACTGCGCCTACTGCGTCAACCGAGCGAGCTCCAACGTCCGCCGCGCCCGCTTCACGGTGGCGGAGATCGTCCAGCTCACCCTCGACTTCTATCGCCGCAACGCGATCGAGGGGCTGTTCCTCTCCTCCGGCATCACCCGCTCCCCGGACTGGACCATGGAGCAGCTGGTGCGGGTCGCGCGCACGCTGCGCGAGCAGCACGGCTTCCACGGCTACATCCACCTCAAGACCATCCCTGACGCATCGCCTGAGCTGGTGGAGCAGGCCGGGCGCTACGCTGACCGGCTCTCGATCAACATCGAGCTGCCGCAGCCCGAGAGCCTCCAGGCCCTCGCGCCCGAGAAGAATTTCCCCGAGATTCGCCGCGCCATGGGCCGGCTGCGCAGCCGCATCGAGGGCGCGCAGGACGAGGCCCGCACCGCACGCCGCGCGCGCGCGCCCCGCTTCGCGCCGGCCGGGCAGAGCACGCAGATGATCGTCGGCGCCGATGCCTCCGACGATGCCGCCATCCTGACCACCGCGACCGACCTCTACGCCGGCTATCGCCTGAAGCGCGTGTACTACTCGGCCTATTCGCCGATCCCCGATGCCTCCCGCGCGCTGCCGCCGGTCGCGCCACCACTGATCCGGGAGCACCGGCTCTACCAGGCCGATTGGCTGCTGCGCTTCTACGGCTTCACGCGCGAGGAGGTGATCGCCGGCGGCGAGGGCGGCATGCTCGACCTCGCGCTCGATCCGAAGACCGCCTGGGCGCTGAAGCATCGCGGCGCCTTCCCGGTGGACCTCAACAGCGCGCCGCACGAGCACCTGCTGCGCGTGCCCGGCCTCGGGACGAAGACGGTCGAGAAGCTGATCGCCACGCGGCGCCATGCGCGCATCCGGCTGGAGGACCTGGCGCGGCTGCGCGTCAGCCTGCCGAGGGTCACGCCCTTCATCGTCACCGCCGACCACCGCCCGCACCTGCTGGACAGCGGCAACCTGCGCGAGCGGCTGATCCCCGGCACCGCCTTCGCCAGCGCCGCGAAGCCCATGCAGATGAGCCTGTTCTGATGGCCCCATTCCGATGACAGTCGCCGCCGTGCTGCCGGGCCCCGCCGATTTCGCCGCCTGGCGCCACGCCGCGCGCGGGCTGCTCGGCGCGGGCGTGCCGCCAGAACAATCCGAATGGCGCGTCGCCGGCGATGCGCCGGGGCTCTTCGCGCAAGGCAGCTTGCCGCCGGCCGCGGGCGGTGGCTTCCAGGTGCCGCGCGCCTTCGTCGAGCTCGCGGAGATCGCGATCCGGCACAACGACCCCGAGCGCTTCGCGCTGCTCTACCGCGTCCTCTGGCGCCTCACCCATGGCGAGCACGACCTGATGCAGGTGGCGACCGACCCCGACATCGTCCGGCTCACGACCATGGCGAAATCGGTTCGGCGCGACGCGCACAAGATGCACGCCTTCCTGCGCTTCCGGCAGGTGGAGACCGAGGCCGGCATCCGCCACGTCGCCTGGTTCGAGCCCGAGCACCACATCGAGGAAGCCGAGGCCGGCTTCTTCGTCCGCCGCTTCGCCGGCCTCCGCTGGTCCATCGTGACGCCGCGGCGCAGCGTCCATTGGGACGGGCACGACCTCGCCTTCGGCCCCGGCGGACGCCGCGCCGACGTGCCGCCCGACGATGCGGTGGAGCCGCTCTGGCGCGCCTATTACGCGGCGATCTTCAACCCCGCCCGCCTCAAGCCCGGCGCCATGCGCGCCGAGATGCCGCGCAAATACTGGCGCAACATGCCGGAGACGGCGGCGATCCCGCGCCTGCTGGCGGAAGCGCCGCGGCGCGCGGCGGAGATGGTCGCGCGCGGCGCCAGCGCACCGAATGCGCGGCCGCAGAGGCCGGCGCAGCCCGCGGCCGCCGCGCGCGTTGTGGATGACATGGACCTGCTCGACACCAGCGGCGATCCGAAGGCGGCGCTTGCTGCGCTGGCGCGCGAGCTCGCCGGCCGCAACGACCTGCCCGATTTCGCCCGTCGCGCGACGCAGCTGGTGTTCGGCGAAGGGCCGCCGGGCGCGCCGCTCTTCTTCGTCGGCGAGCAGCCGGGCGACGAAGAGGACATCCAGGGCCGCCCCTTCGTCGGCCCGGCCGGCAGGCTGTGGAACCGCGCGCTCGGCGATGCCGGCGTGCCGCGCGACGAGGCCTATGTCACCAATGCGGTGAAGCACTTCAAGTTCACCCCCACCGGCAAGCGCCGCCTGCACCAATCGCCGGATGCCGGCGACATTGCCTATTACCGCCCCTTCCTGCTGCGCGAGATCGGGATCGTCGGCCCGAAGCTGCTGGTCGCCCTCGGCGCCACCGCGCTGCGCGCGCTGGCCGGCAAGGCGCTGCCGGTGATGAAGACGCGCGGCACCATCGTCGCCGGGCCGGAGGGGCTGCCGGTCTTCGCCACCGTGCATCCCTCCTACCTGTTGCGCATCCCGGACGAGGATGGCCAGAAGCGCGAATACGCCCGCTTCGTCGAGGATCTGCGCGCCGCCCATGCCCGGGTGCACTGAGCGCGGGAACCGTCCGCGCCGCGGCGCGTCCCTCGCCGCATCCACCGGAGGTGCGCATGACCCATCACGAGAACCACGACCCGGCCGAGATCGCGACGCAGCGCGCGCACCGGGTGCGGCAGGTCACCAACATCCAGGCTTCCTGGACCGAGACGGAACGCGGCGAGGAGGGGAAATTCACCCTCCAGCTCATCCTCGACAACGGCGTCGAGGAATATGTCCTGCAGCCCGATGCCGACGACATGGAGCCGCTGCTCAAGCTGTTCCGCGCCAGCAGTCACGCCACCTTCGACCTGGAGCGGAAGGTGCTGATGTTCTCCAACCTGGCGGTGAAGTAGGCGCGCGAAGCGACCGAAGCGAGTAACCTTCGCCCGCCGCGACGCCGAGGCCCTGCCTTCGGCGTGACGGTGGGCGAGCGGCCCAATGACCGCCGCCGCGCGCACGGCAAAGCCGGGCCGCACAGAGCGCGCACCCGGCCTACGAAGCCTTCAGGAAGAAGCCGGCAGAGCCGGCTTCGGGGGGGCGGGCGGCGGCGCGGGTGGGACCGTCTCCGCGCCGCCGCCTGCCTGGGCCGTCGCTGGGGGGGTGCGACGGTTGCAGTCTCAACGTGGTCCCTCGGCAGAGGTTTCACAGGGGCGCAAGCCTGCGCGGGGGGCAGTGGCTGTCACATGCGCGTTGGCAGGAAGCGCGCCTACCGCCCCAGCCCGTCCCAGAACTCCTTCACCTTGGCAAAGAAGCCCTCGCTCTCGGGGGAGGAGCGGCCGTTGGCCTCGGCTTCGCGCTCGAACTCGGCCAGCAGCTCCTGCTGCCGCTTGGTCAGGTTCTGCGGCGTCTCCACCGCAACCTGCACATACATGTCGCCGCGCGCGGCGCTGCGCAGCACGGAGAAGCCCTTGCCGCGCAGGCGGAACTGGTCGCCCGCCTGGGTGCCGGCCGGGATCGTCACCTTGGCGCGGCCGCCATCGATCACCGGCACCTCCACCGCGCCGCCGAGTGCCGCCTGCGTCATCCGCAGCGGCACGCGGACGAAGACATTGGCGCCGTCGCGCTGGAAGATCGGATGCGCGCGCACGCCGACATCCACGTAGAGATCGCCTGCCGGCGCGCCGCGCATCCCGGCCTCGCCCTCGCCCGAGAGGCGGATGCGGGTGCCGTCCTCCACGCCGGCGGGGACGGTGACGGCCAGCGTGCGCTCGCGCTGCACGCGGCCCTGGCCGGCGCAGACCTTGCACGGGTTCTTGATGGTCCGGCCGGAGCCGCCGCAGGTGGGGCAGGTGCGCTCGATCAGGAAGAAGCCCTGCTGCGCGCGGATCTTGCCCGACCCGCCGCAGCTGCCGCAGGTCGCCGCCGCCTGCGCCGCCGCGCCCTCGGCGCCGGTGCCCTTGCAGGCCTCGCAGGCGACGGTGGTGGAGATGCGGATGGTCTTCTTCGCACCCGCGAAGGCTTCCTCCAGCGTCACCTCCACGGTGGTGCGCAGGTCCGATCCGCGGCCGACCGGCCCACGGCCGCGTTGGCCACGGCCGCCCAGCCCGCCGAACATCTCCTCGAAGATGTCCTCGAAGGCGCCGCCGAAGGGGTTGCCGCCCGCGAAGCCGCCCGCGCCGCCACCGCCGCCGCCATTCTCGAAGGCGGCATGGCCGAAGCGGTCATAGGCGGCGCGCTTCTCGGCGTCCTTCAGGACGTCGTAGGCCTCGTTCAGCTCCTTGAACTTCCCCTCCGCCGCGGCGTCACCGTGGTTGCGGTCGGGGTGGTACTGCATGGCGAGCTTGCGGTACGCCTTCTTGAGGTCGTCCTCGCTCGCGTCACGGGCGACGCCCAGCACCTGGTAATAGTCACGCTTGGCCATGGGGCCGTCGGTCCTCGATGCGCAAAGCGGTCAACAGAGGTACGCCCGACCCCCTTCCGGAAGCCGGGCGCGCCATTCCCTAGCCGATCCGAAGCAGCCCTTATGAAGGCTTCTTCTTGTTCGGGTCCACTTCCTCGAACTCGGCGTCCACCACCTTGTCGTCGGGCTTGCCGCCGGGACCGCCCTGCTGGCCGCCGGCATCGCCGCCGCCCGGCCCACCCTGCTGCTCGGCCGATTGCTGCGCCTTGTAGAGCGCCTCGCCCATCTTCATAGCCGCCTGCGACAGGCGCTCATTCGCGGCCCGGATCGCATCCGCGTCCTGGCCTTCCATCGCCTGCCGCGCGTTGGCGATCGCCGCCTCGACATCGGACTTGTCGGAGGCCGCGACCTTGTCGCCGTTCTCCTTCAGCGTCTTGTCGGTGGCATGCACCAGCGCATCGAGCTGGTTGCGCGCCTCCACCGTCTCGCGCCGCTTCTTGTCGGCGTCCGCGTTGGCCTCGGCCTCCTTCACCATGCGCTCGATGTCGGAATCCGACAGGCCGGACTTGGCCTGGATGCGGATCTGCTGCTCCTTGCCGGTGGCCTTGTCCTTCGCCTGGACGCTGACGATGCCGTTGGCGTCGATGTCGAAGGTCACCTCCACCTGCGGCACGCCGCGGGGTGCGGGCGGGATGCCGGTGAGGTCGAACTGGCCGAGCAGCTTGTTGTCCGCCGCCATCTCGCGCTCGCCCTGGAACACCTTGATGGTCACCGCCGACTGGTTGTCGTCCGCGGTGGAGAACACCTGGGACTTCTTGGTCGGGATGGTGGTGTTGCGGTCGATCAGGCGCGTGAACACGCCGCCCAGCGTCTCGATGCCGAGGCTCAGAGGCGTGACGTCGAGCAGCAGCACGTCCTTCACGTCGCCCTTGAGCACGCCGCCCTGGATCGCGGCGCCGATGGCGACGACCTCGTCCGGGTTGACGTTGCGCGCGGGCTCCTTGCCGAAGAACTGCTTCACCGCCTCGATGACCTTCGGCATGCGGGTCATGCCGCCGACCAGGATCACCTCGTCGATCTCGGCCGCGTTGAGGCCGGCATCCTTCAGCGCCTGCTTGCAGGGCTCGAGCGTCTTCTGGATCAGGTCATCCACCAGCGCCTCGAGCTTCGAGCGCGTCAGCTGCAGCACCAGGTGCTTCGGACCGGTGGCGTCGGCGGTGATGAAGGGAAGGTTGATCTCGGTCTGCTTGCTGGACGACAGCTCGATCTTCGCCTTCTCGGCGGCCTCCTTCAGCCGCTGCAGCGCGAGCTTGTCGCCGCGGAGATCGATGCCCTGCTCCTTCTTGAACTCGTCGGCCAGGTAGTCGATCACCCGCGCGTCGAAATCCTCGCCGCCGAGGAAGGTGTCGCCGTTCGTGCTCTTCACCTCGAAGACGCCGTCGCCGATCTCGAGGATCGACACGTCGAAGGTGCCGCCGCCGAGGTCGTACACCGCGATGGTGCCGCCCTTCTTCTGGTCCATGCCATAGGCGAGCGCGGCCGCGGTCGGCTCGTTGATGATGCGCAGCACCTCGAGGCCGGCGATCGCGCCGGCTTCCTTGGTGGCCTGGCGCTGGGCGTCGTTGAAGTACGCGGGCACGGTGATGACGGCCTGCGTCACCTTCTCGCCGAGATAGGCCTCGGCGGTCTCCTTCATCTTCGTCAGGATGTTCGCGCTGATCTGCTGCGGCGCGTATTTCTGGCCGTCCACCTCCACCCAGGCATCGCCGTTGTCGGCGCGCACGATCTTGTAGGGGACGAGGCCCATGTCCTTCTTGACCATCGGGTCATCGAAGCGACGGCCGATCAGGCGCTTCACGGCATAGAGCGTGTTGTTCGGGTTGGTCACCGCCTGGCGCTTGGCGGACTGGCCGACCAGCCGCTCGCCGTTCTTGGCGAAGGCGACCATGGACGGGGTGGTGCGCGCGCCCTCCGCGTTCTCGATCACCCGCACGGAATCCTTGGCCCCGGCCGGGCCCTCCATGATGGCGACGCAGGAATTGGTGGTGCCGAGGTCAATGCCGATGACCTTGCTCATCCGTGTGTTCTCCTCTGCGGCGGACGGGGGCGGCCCAGCGGGGGTCGCTCCCCGCCCTCAGGCACCGCGCCCGCCCCCTCTGTTCGGATGCTGGGGGCTTCTGATGGTGGCGCCGGGCCGGAACTGCCGACCCGCGCTGTCTGCCATGTATTGAGGCAGCGGCCGGCGAACAAGACCCGGCACCGCAACCCGGGCGCGCGGTGGCCGCAAAGGCGCTGTTCCGGCGGCGCATGGGACGGCTATACCTCGCGCCACCGACATGATCGCCTCCCTCCCCCTGCACCCCGACCGCGACCTGCTGGCCGGCGAACTGCACGCCCGTCCGCCGCTGCCGCTCGCCACGCCCGTGGCGATCAGCCGCCTGGCCAATGTCGGCGAGGCCGGCGCGGAGCGGGGCGCGGCGGTGGCGCATCTGGCGGTGCTCTGCCGCCGCTACGGCGTGACGCCGCCCGCACCCGGCGCGGATTTCTGGCTCGGCGATTTCGGCCGCTTCAGCCTGCGTTATGAGCGCCACACCGAATTCGACGGCTGGACCTTCTTCCGCCCCGGGCCCGACGCCGCCGCCCCGGACCCCTTCGACGAGACCGCGATCGAGGCGGTGCCGACCGATTGGCTCGCCGGCCTGCCGGGCAAGATGCTGGTGGCCAGCCACATCGCCATCGTGCGCAGCGCGGGCGAGGAGGAGCCGCCATCCCCCGGCTGCTTCGTGCCGGACCACCTGGCCGGTGCCCGGCTGAGCGCCGGCGCCGCCACCTGCTGGAGCGATTTCCGCCTGGGCCCCGACGGCTTCACCCGCCTGCTGCTGCAGGACCACGGCATGCCGCCTTCCCTCGCCGGCCGCCTGGCGCAGGCGCTGTGGGAGGTCGAGACCTACCGCATGCTGGCCCTGCTGGCGCTGCCGGCGGCGCGCGCCGCCGCGGCCGCTCGCGGCCGCGCCGCCGAGCGGGGGGCGGCGCGCGCCGGCCGCCTGCCCGGCCTGAAGGAGCTGGAGGAGGAACGCCAGGCGCTGGAGGAGCTGACCGACCTCGCCACCAGCATCGAGCAGCAGGCGGCGACCACCGCGGACCGCTTCTCCGCCTCGCGGGCCTACCACGTGCTGGTCGGGCGGCGGCTGCAATCGTTGCGGGAACAGCGCCTGCCCGGCCTGCCGACGCTCACCGAATACCTGGAGCGCCGGCTCGATCCGGCGATGTCCACGGTGGATGCCGCGCGCAGCCGCATCGCCACCCTCTCCACCCGCTGCGCCCGCGCGGTGGAGCTGCTGCGCGCGCGCGTCGCGGTGGCGCAGGAAGCGCAGAACGAGAAGCTGCTCGCCGTGATGGCCGATACCGGGCGCGCCCAACTGCGCCTGCAGGAGACGGTGGAGGGCCTCTCGGTGGCGGCGATCAGCTACTACGTGCTGTCGCTCGCCGCCTATGCGCTGAAGCCGCTGCCCTGGGGCCGGCTTGGCGTCGCCGGGGAGGTGGTGCTCGCGGCCCTGGTGCCGGCGGTTGCCGCGCTGGTCTGGATCCGGATGCGGCGGCGGCGCATCCGGCCGATGCTGTAGCGTCGGCTCCCGCCCGAACTCTTTGCCTCCCCGCATCGGCGCGCGGTAGGCTCAGCCGCGGATTCGATCCTGCCGCGGAGGCGCCCATGCCCGACACCACGCCCGCTTCCCTCGCGCGCGCCTTCCCCGGCGGCGTCATCCGGCGCAACAGCCCGCACACCGAGGCCGTTGCCGCCATCCAGGCGCGGCTGAACGCGCTCGGCATCGCGCAGCTCGCGGTGACCGGGCTGTTCGACACGGCGACCGAGGCGGCGGTGAAGCACTTCCAGGCCATCGGCTTCGACCTGAGGGGCAACCCGCTCTCGGTGGATGGCCAGGTGGGGGAGTTGAGTTGGGGCGCGTTGTTCGGCGCCGCCTCGCTGCCCGCCATCTCTCCCGGCGGCGCGCTGGCCGAGGCCGCGCTGGCGGTGGCGCGCACGCAGATCGGCGTCACCGAGACGCCGCCCGGCTCCAATCGCGGGCCGGAGGTGGAGCGCTACTTGGCCTCGGTCGGCCTCGGCGGCGGCTTCGCCTGGTGCGCCGCCTTCGTCCATTGGTGCGGCGAGGAAGGCGCGAAGCAGGCCGGCCTCGCCAACCGGGTGCCGCGCACCGCCGGCGTGCTGGAGATGTGGCGCCGGGCGCAGCGCGACGGCCTGCCCTGCGTCACCGCCGAGGCGGCGCGCGAGCAGCCGGGGCTGGTGACGGCGGGCATGGTGTTCATCATGCGGTTCAGCGCCACCACCGGCCATACCGGCTTCGTCGAGGCGCGCGATTCCGGCCGGCTGGTGACCATCGAGGGCAATTCCAACGACAGCGGCTCCCGCGAGGGCACCGGGGTGTTCCGGCTGACGCGGCGCACGCTGGGCATGCCGCAGCTTCTGGGCTTCATCGGGCTGGCGTGACGCCCGCTCCGCGCGACTGAATCGTTGTCGGGCCGACCCGTCTTGCCGTAGTCTCAACCTCTGCCAGGCAAGCGCGGAGGGCTCCACAATGTCCGGTGTCATGCTCGGTGGCCATCGCGCCAAGGGCCCGCCGCCGCCCAGCCCGAAATGGGTGCGCGCGACGCCCACCAGCATGCCCGCCAAGACGCCGGTGATCTTCGCCGGCCACGGCTCCTTCAACACCATCACCGATGCGGCGCAGCCGAAGGTCCGGCTGCCGCCCAACGTGACGATGGTGTTCTGGTGCCACCATGGCGAGGAGCTGATGAACAGCATCGGCGTGTTCATCGAGAGCCACCGCCCGCTGTCGGAACTGCCCGACCACCTGAA
Source organism: Falsiroseomonas sp. (assembly GCF_041690465.1). Taxonomy (GTDB): domain Bacteria; phylum Pseudomonadota; class Alphaproteobacteria; order Acetobacterales; family Acetobacteraceae; genus Falsiroseomonas. The sequence continues at coordinate 60,192 of NZ_JAWLHG010000020.1, forward strand.
GGACGTCGCCCGCCGCAACGGCTACGACCCGGATGACATCCCCGAGATCGTGCCGGGCGGCTCGGAGATCTGGAACTACCGCCTGACCTATCCGAAGGGCCTCGACCTCGGCGCCCGGCCGCTGACCTACACCCAGCCGCCGATGATCGGGCCGGTGCAGAACCCCGAGACCTTCGGCCAGGCGCAGGGCGCCAACTACACCACCACGGCTGCCATCAAGGACAGCCACTACTGCATCGTCGGCCCCTGGGAGGGGACCGAGGTCAGCAAGCGCGGCCTGCCGATCCTGTCGATGATCGCGGCGAACATGGAGATCTGCCGCAACAACATCGTCCACTGGTGCGCCTGCCGATCCATCGTGGACCGCTGAGGGTGGGGGAAAGGCTCAGCCCTTCCCGGCCACCACCACCATCGCCGGCTTCAGCAACCGGCCGTTGAGGGTCCAGGCCGGCGTCCAGGCCTGGATCACCGTGCCGGGCTCCACCCCCTCCGGCGCCGGCTGCTCGGCCATTGCCTGGTGGTGCTCCGGGTCGAAGGGCTTGCCCTCGGGGTCCTGCTTCTGGATGCCGTGGCGCTCCAGCACGGCGACGAAGCCGCGCTCCACGCCCTCGAAGCCGTTGCGGAGCTTGGCGAGCAGCTCGGGCTCGCCCTCCTCCGCCTTCGGCAGGCTGTCGAGGCCGCGGCGGAGGTTTTCCGCCGTCTCCACCACGTCGCGGGCGAATTTCTGCACGGCGTAGAGCCGCGCCTCCTCCGCCTCGCGCCGGGCGCGGCTGCGCAGGTTCTGCATCTCCGCCTCGGCGCGCAGCCACTTGTCGCGCAGCTCCGTCACCTCGGATTCCAGCGCGGCGAGGCGCTCGGCCTCGGTCTGCGGCGCGGGCGCGTCGGGGGCGACCTCGGGCCGATCGGCCGGGGTCGGGGTGTCGTTGGTCTCGCTCATGTCGGGGATATTCGGACTTTGCGTCTCTGGGGGCGCAGGCCGCCCTGCGGCAGCCCGCCATTCCCCCTCACCTAGGCGCCCGCGACGCCAGGGACAAGCTTGCACCCGCGATCGCTCGCGGCGAGTCGTCCAGGCCGCTTCAACATCCGCCGGTCGCGGGATGTCGTGCCCGCGTCACGCGGCGCGCAGGCCCGAGACGGTGGCGCCGAGCGCCTCGCGCAGTGCCGCGGCGCCGCCGGTCAGGCCCTGGGCGGTGCGCTCCAGCGCCGCCACCGCGCCGCCGGTCGCGACGATCGCCTGCTCGGCGCGATCCACCGCGCCCGCCGCGCGCTCGGTGCTGTTGGCCATGCGGGCGGCGGTGCCGGCGATCTCGCGCGTCGCGGCGCCCTGCTCCTCCACCGCCGCAGCGATCGCCCCGGCCACGCCGTCGAGCTCGCCGACGACGCCCGCGATGCCGCGGATCGCCTGCACCGCCTGGCCCGTGGCGGCCTGGATGGCGGCGACCTGCTGGCCGATCTCCTCGGTGGCGCGCGCGGTCTGCGCGGCCAGCGCCTTCACCTCGCCGGCGACCACCGCGAAGCCCTTGCCGGCCTCCCCGGCGCGTGCCGCCTCGATCGTCGCGTTCAGCGCCAGCAGGTTGGTCTGGCCGGCGATATCGCTGATCAGGCGCACCACCTCGCCGATGCGCGCGGCACCCTCGGCCAGGCTGGTCACCATGCCGTCAGTGCTGCGCGTCTCGTCGGCGGCGCGGCGGGCCACCTGCGCGGCGCCGGCGACCTGGCGGGTGACCTCGCCGACCGCCGTGGCCAGTTCCTCGGCGGCGGCGGCGACGCTCTGCACGCCGGCGGCGGCCTCGGCGGTCGCCTGCGCGGCCTGCTGCGCGCTGCCGGTGCCGGTGCCGGCGGCGCGGGCGAGCTCCGCGGCGGCGGCGTCGAGATCGGCCGCGGCGCGCGTCACCTCCTGCGCGACGCTGCCGATGCGGGCGTCCACCTCCTCGGCCAGTGCCAGCCGCGCGGCGCGCGCCTCGCCGGCAGCGGCGGCTTCCTGGGCGGCGCGACGGGCCTGCTCGGCCTGCTCGGCGGCACGCGCTTCGCGCGCCTCGGCCAGCGCGGCCTCGGCCTCGGTGGCGGCGCGTTCCAGGCCGGTGACGATCACCAGCAGCATCGCCGCCTCCGCCAGCAGGATGCCGGCATGCAGCGCGACCCGGCCGAGGCCGCCGGCGCTGCCGAACACCGCCGCGGGTGCCAGCTCGTTCACCACCGTGTGATGCAGCGCGACGGTCAGCGTGCCGAGCAGGATGGCGCGGCGGTCCACCAGCCCGGCCAGCGCCGCGAGGGCGGCGAAATAGGCCATGTGCATGTCCACGCGCAGCCAGTCCGGCGCTACCCAGACCAGCGCCGAGACCTGCACCATCAGCGCCACCGCGATGGTCTGGCGGCTGGCCGGCTGGCCGGCGCCGGCGCGGGCGACCAGCCAAGCCGCCAGCGCCGCACCGGCGGCCAGCGCCGCACCGCCCTGGATCTCCGTGGCGCCGTGGCCGGCGAGCCAGGCGATGCCGGGCGTGGCCACCGCCAGCCCCCCCATCAGCGCCAGCAGGGAGCGCGCGGTGCGCAGGCGCAGTTCGTCGAGGTTCACGGTCGGGTCCTCATCAGGAAACGGGGGTGTCGGCAGCGCCGCGATTGTCGCAGCCGCCCCAGCCGAGCGCGGGCAGGGCGAGCCAGGCGCCGCTCGCCCGCCGCAGCGCGGCGCCCGACGCGTCGAGGGCGGCCGGTGCGGCGATGGCGGCGGCGAAGGGGCCGAGGCGGCGCAGCGCCACCGGGTCCCAGCCCGGCACGGCGAGCACGCCGAGCAGCGCCGCGTCCTCCGTGCGTCCGGGCGGGAACAGCAGCAGCAGGGGCTGGCCCTCGCGCGGCCAGGCCTGCAGCGCGCCGAGCGCCAGCGTGGCGCCGGCCAGCAGCGCGAGCGGCGCGGCGGCGATGCGGGGGGGCGTTGGCGGGGTTGCCATATGCAACACTTCGCATGGCTGGGGCTAAGGCTTCTTGAATGACGGCGCCCTGTTCCGGCGGCGACCGGTCCGGACTACACCCCCCGCGTGCTCAGAAGCGTCTTCACCGTCGGCGGCTGGACCATGGCGAGCCGCGTGCTCGGCTTCGCCCGCGACATGCTGATCGCGGCCTGGCTCGGCGCCGGCCCGGTGGCGGATGCCTTCTTCGTCGCCCTCAAGCTGCCCAACCTGTTCCGCCGCCTGTTCGGCGAGGGCGCCTTCAACGCCGCCTTCGTCCCCGCCTTCGCCGGCAGCTATGCGGTGGACGGCGCCCGCAAGGCACAGGCGCTGGCCAACAGCTTGGCCGGGCTGATGACGATCTGGCTGTCGGCCCTGGTGATCCTCGGCATCGTCTTCATGCCGCAGGTGCTGTTCGTGCTGGCGCCGGGCTTCGTGGGGGAGGCGGTGCGGTTTCCGCTGGCCGTCGAGCTCACCCGCATCACCTTCCCCTATCTGCTGTTCATCTGCCTGGCCGCGCTGGTCTCCGGCGTGCTGAACGGGATGGACCGCTTCGGCGCGGCGGCGGCGGCGCCGGTGCTGTTCAACCTGATGGCGATGGGCGCGCTGGTCGGGCTGACCCCCTACGTCGCCACGCCCGGCCATGCGCTGGCCTGGGGGGTGGCGGCCTCCGGCGTCGCGCAGCTGGCGATGCTGCTGATCGCGGTGCGGCAGGCGGGGATGGCGATCAACCCGCTGTCGCGCCCGCGGCTGACCCCCGACGTGCTGGGCGTGCTGCGGCGGATGGTGCCGGGGCTGGTGGGGGCGGGGGTGACGCAGCTCAACCTGGCGATCGACATCGTCATCGCCAGCCTGCTGCCGGCCGGCGCGGTGAGCTACCTCTACTACGCCGACCGGGTGGCGCAGCTGCCGCTCGGCGTGATCGGGGCGGCGGTGGGCACGGCGCTGCTGCCGCTGCTGGCGCGGCAGTTGCGCACGGGCCTGCCGCTCTCGGCGCATCGCAGCCAGAACCGGGCGATCGAGCTCTCCCTCGCCTTCGCACTGCCGGCCGCCTTCGCCATGGCGGTGGCGGCGCAGCCGATCATCTCGGTGCTGTTCGAGCGCGGCGCCTTCGGCGCGGCGGCGACGGCGGCGACCACCGCGGCGCTGGTCGCCTATGCGCTGGGGCTGCCCGCCTTCGTGCTGGTGAAGACGCTGACGCCGGGCTTCTTCGCCCGCGGCGACACCGCCACGCCGGTGAAGGTGGGGCTGTTCGTGGTGGCGCTGAACCTGGCGCTGAACCTGGCGCTGACGCCCTTCCTCGGCCATGCCGGCATCGCGCTGGCCACCGCGGTGGCGGCCTGGGTGAATGTGCTGGTGCTGGGCCGGCTGCTGATGCGCCGGCGGCGGCTGGTTCTGGACCGGCGGCTGCTCCGCGCGGTGCCGCGGCTGCTCGGCGCGGCGGCGGTGATGTCGGCGCTGCTGCTGGCGCTGGAGGCGGCGCTGTTCCCCACCGTCGGTGCGTGGCGCTATTCCGGGCTGGCGCTGCTGGTGGCGGCGGGGCTGGTCGCCTATTTCGGCGCCGCGCAGCTGCTCGGCGGGATGGACCTGCGCGAAGCTTTGCGGATGCTGCGCCGGCGCCGCGCCTGACCCGGAGTCCGGGCGCCCCATTCTTCACCGCAATGCGATCTCAGAGCCATCCCGCTTCGGGCGAATGTCCTGTACCAACCTGGGATGAATTACGATCACCCGGGCGAGCATGGCGCGTGGCGGTATGCTTCGGCGGAACGTTCTGGAGCGCGGCAAGGTGCGGCGTCGGCACTCGGCTTCCTCGAGGGAGGGCGCACGCTGGGCGCGCTGATGCGGGCACATGACTGGTCGGCCACGCCGATCGGCCCGCCCGCCGCCTGGCCGCAATCCCTGCGCACGGCGGTGAGCATCGCGCTCAACTCCCGCCATCCGATGTTCGTCGCCTGGGGCGCCGAGCTCACCTTCCTCTACAACGACGCCTATGCGGAGATCCTCGGCGCCAAGCACCCGGCCGCGCTCGGCCGGCGCTTCCGCGACATCTGGAGCGAGATCTGGCCCGACATCTTGCCATTGATCGAGCGCGCCCTGGGCGGCGAGGCCACCTGGAGCGACGACCTGCCGCTCGTCATGGCGCGGAACGGCTACATGGAGGAGACCTACTTCACCTTCTCCTACAGCCCGATCCGCGACGAGAGCGGCGGCATCGGCGGCATGTTCTGCGCCGTCACGGAAACCACCGGCCGGGTGCTCGGCGAGCGTCGGCAGCGCGAGACCGCCGCCGCACTGCGGGCGAGCGAGGAGGCGCTGCGCGAGGAGCGCGACCGCCTCTACGCCCTGTTCACGCATGCCCCAGGCTTTGTCGCCGCCCTGGACGGGCCGGAGCACCGCTTCGTCCTGGCCAACGACGCCTTCCTGCTGCTGGTCGGCGGGCGGGCGATGGTGGGCAAGACCGTGCGGGAGGCCTTGCCGGATATCGAGGGCCAGGGCTTCTTCGAGCGGCTCGACCGCGCCTATGCCTCCGGCCAGCCCTTCGTCGGGCGCGAGGTGCGCATCGTGTTCCGCAAGGCCGCCGGCGCGCCGCCCGAGGAGCACTTCGTCGATTTCGTCTACCAGCCGGTGCGCGAACGCGACGGCAGCATCTCCGGCATCTTCGTCCAGGGCACGGATGTCACCGAGCGTGTCCGGGCCGCGGCGCAGCAGCGCCTGCTGCTGGACGAGCTCAGCCACCGCGTGAAGAACAACCTGGCGGCGGTGCAGTCGATCGCCGCCATGACCGCCCGCGGCTCCTCCGACATGGGGGAATTCCTGCAGGCGTTCCTGGCGCGGCTGTCCGCCCTGGCCCGCGCGCATGATCTGCTGGCGCGCAATGCATGGCAGGCGATGGATCTGCACACCCTGCTCTCCAACGCGCTCGACGCCTTCGGCGCGCGGCGTGTCGTGCTGGCCGGTCCGCCGGTGACGCTCGATGCCCGGCAGTCCCTGGCCGTAGGGCTGATGGCGCATGAGCTGGCCACCAACGCGGCGAAATATGGCGCGCTGTCGCAGGCCGGCGGCCGCGTCGAGATCGGCTGGGCGATCCCGGCAAGCCAGCGCCGGCTGGAGGTCGCCTGGACGGAGTCAGGCGGCCCGCCCGTGCGGCGGCCGGAGCGGCGCGGCTTCGGCACGCGGCTGATCGAGCGCAGCGTCCGGTCCGACCTTGGCGGCGAGGTCGCGCTGGACTGGCGGCCGGACGGGCTGCGCTGCGCGATCTCCGTGCCGCTTGCCGGCGCGGCGCAGGAGAAGGCGGCGGCGCTCCGGGCCTGATCGGCGTCACACCGGGCTCCTGAAGTGCTGACGCACTTCATGTCTCAAGCGCCGGCGCCCGCTCCGCGGGCTTGGCTCGTCATGCCGAAGGCATGCGTTCCGCATGACGCACTTGCGGCGGCGGCCATTCGGCCGCTCGGCTGGCTGCGCCGGCCGCACGTCTGGACTTGGCGAGCCGGGTATCAGCCCGGCTCGGCCGTCGCCTCCGGCAGCCAGATCGTCACGGTGGTGCCGCGCCCCGGCCCCGGGCTCTCGATCCGCAGCGTGCCGCCGGCGCCGCGCACGAAGGCGCGCACCGAGGCAAGGCCGAGGCCGGTTCCTTTGCCCGGCGGCTTGGTGGTGAAGAACGCCTCCTGCAGCCGCGCGAGCGTCGCCGCATCCATGCCGATTCCCGCATCGGCCACGCTGATCCGGGCGTGGCGCAGGTCGCGCCGCAGTTTCGCGGGCAGCCCCTCCGGTGCCTGCTGCGGCGGTTCCGCCGCCAGCGAGATCGCGATGGCGCCGCCCTCCGGCATGGCGTCGCGGGCATTGAAGGCGAGGTTGAGCAGCACCGCCTCGAACTCCGCCGGCGCGCCGGCGACCAGCGCCGGCAACCCCTCCGGGCGGATGTCGAGCGAGAGCGGGTAGCCCGCCGGCAGGGTGCGGGCGAGCAGGTCGGCCACGGCTGCCAGCGTCGCGGCCGGATCGAAGGTCGGTTGCGCCTCGGCCGCGCCATCCCGACGGGCCACCCGGAGCATCCGGTCGGTGAGCGCGGCCCCGCGCCCGGCGGCGTCGGCCATCAACTCCAGCAGCTTGCCCGCGCGTTCCCGATCGCCGGCCGCGATCGCCTTGCGAGCCAGGACGGTGCCGCCCTGCACCGCCTGGACGGTGTTGCGGAAGTCATGCGTCACGCCGGCGACCACCTCGCCCAGCACCTGCAGGCGATGGTTCCGGCGCAGCGCCGCCTCGGCCTCCGCACGGTGTTCGGCCTCGACACGCGCCTGGTCGAGGGCCTCCGTCTCCCGGATGGCGCCGCCGCGCACCAGCCAGGTGAGCCACAGCAGCACCAGCGCGGTGGCGGCGGCCACGGCCGCCAGCCCGGCCATCTGGCGCTGCCACGCGCCGACAGGGCCGGCCGGGTGGAGGCCCCGGACCACCACCGCCGGCACGTCGCCCGCCACGATGCGGGCGGCATAGAGCCGCCTCTGCCCATCCAGTGGCGAGACGTCGTGCAGGAGGACGACCTCGTCAGGCGCCGCGACCGCGGCGCGCGCCACGGCGCCCAGCGCGGCGGTGTCCTGCGGCGATATCCCATCGCTCGGCGGCGGCGGTGGCGGATGGCTTGCCAGGATCAGCCCGTCGCTGGCCCTCAGCAGCGCAATCTCGTCGCGGGTGCCGGCCAGCAGGCCGGCATACACGGCGTTGAAATCTGCCTGCGCGAAGGTCGTCCACACCACGCCGCCATCCGGCCTTCCGGCGGCGTCCAGCCTCGGGCGGCTGTAAACGAAGACGCGGCGTCCCCGCAGCCGGGTCACCAGCGGTTCCGAGAGGTAGGGGCCGGCGCCGGGACCCTGCTGGTGGCGGACATAGCCGCGGTCCGAGAAGTCCACCGCGGGCGGCGGGGAGGGCAGCGAGGCGACATGGGCGGGTCGCCCATCCGGCGTCGTGAGCCCGGTATTGCTGATGGCGGGGGCATGCGTGACCAGGTGGTGCAGCATGTCGGCGATGCCGGTGTCCGCCGAAATCTCGTCCCACGAGATGTCGCGGATGCGCCACAGCACCGCGGCGAGGAGCGCTTCCTGGGTTTCGAAGGCGCGCAGGGCATGCTCGTGCAGCAGGTCGAGGCTGGTGCGCAGCCGCGCCTCGGCCGCGTTTTGCTCGCGCGACCAGGCGAACAGCGCGGCACCGAGCAGGGCCAGCAGCGGCAGGGTGACGGAGGCGATCCAGAGCGGCCAGAAACGCAGACGGCGGATCGGAGACGGGTGCCCGCGGAGCTGCACGTCAGACTGCCCTCCCCAGCCAAGCACGCCCGCTGCTCGATGCCGCAGATCCCGGCGATCCGATGCAACCTCTTCGTCTATTGCTGCATCGCACACGGGATCGTCAAGCGAAGCGCAATCACGTCATCCGGCGCGCGTGGTTCCGCGGGCTGTCAGGCGCCGATCACGTCCAGGCCGCGCAGGCCGTGTTCCAGAAGCGTGCGCAGGTCGCGCGGGGCCAAGGCAATGCACCCTTCGGTCGGCCGGAAGTCAGGCCAGGCGAGGTGCAGGAAGATCGCGCTGCCGCGGTCCCGCTCGACCGGATTGTCGTTCCAGCCGAGCACGCCGACGACGTCGTAGAGGTGGTCCTCGCGCCACAGCTTCTCGTGCGAGGCATCGAAGGGCAGGCGGACCGGGCGATTGTAGAGGCGGTGGGTGGGGTCGTCGCACCAGCCATCCTCCGGCGCGATCGGCTCCACCGGCACGGTGCAGCGCGGTGGCGGCCCGCGGTCGGCGCGGAACAGCACGCGGCGCAGCGGCATCAGGGCGGCGGGCGTGGCACCATCCCCTTCGCGCTTCTCGCTGGCGGGCCGCACCCCGCCCTTGCCGAGGGCGCAGCGCAGCACCAGCCCGTCGAAGACCAGCCGCCCTTCCGGCAGGACCCGCGCGAAGCCAGCCTCAGCCGGTGCCATCGCGCGGCTCCGGGCGGGCGGCGAGGGCGGGGGGCGCCGAGGGCGTAGGCGGGGGCGTCGCCGCGCGGGCTTCGTCGAGGGCTGCCATGACGGCAGAGGAGAGCATGCCGAGCGGCCCGCCGAAAAGGCCGCCGCCGAGTACCTGCATCACAGGTGCGATGCGTTCCCCGGTCACCTCCCGGTAGATCGTGCCGATCACCGGCAGATGATGCAGGGGGTTCAGCCCGGCCAGGAACTCACCGAAGGTGATCTCGCCCGGCACGGGAACATGCGCATCGGGCTCCAGCGCCGGCAGTTCCACCGGCGGCAGGCCGGGGGCGCGGGTGAACAGCGCATCGAGCAGCATGGCGGCCTCCCTGTGGCGAGAGAGACGGAGCAAGCCGCGTGCCGCACCCGATCAGCGTTGCTTGCGGTGGCGGCTCACAACTCTCGCTGGCGGCCGGCAAAGCCGGCCGAGGCCGCGAATGCGGCCCGCGCGCAAACCAGCCTGCCAGCCCGCCCGCCAGCGGCCCGCGCGAAAGGCAAGCGGCCGGAGGCCGCGCCCGCCGCCTGAGGGCACACAAAGCTGGCTACGCCAGCAAATGCCCGAAACGCCTTGCCTTGGTGGCGAGGTACTCGTCGTTCACGCCATTGGCGGCGAACTGGTGCGCCTCGCGCCCCTCCACCTCGATGCCGCAGGCGGCGAGGCCGGCCAGCTTGTCCGGGTTGTTGGTCAGCAGCCGCACCCGGCCGATGCCGACCGCGCGCAGCATCTCGGCCGCCACCCAGAAATTGCGCTCGTCGGCGCCGTAGCCCAGCGCCCGGTTGGCATCCAGCGTGTCGAGCCCGCCATCCTGCAGCGTATAGGCGCGCAGCTTGTTGACCAGGCCGATGCCGCGCCCCTCCTGCGCGAGGTAGAGCAGCACGCCGCCGGCCGGGTCCTCGGCCATGCGCCTGATCGCGCCGCGCAGCTGCGGCCCGCAATCGCAGCGCAGCGAGCCGAGCAGGTCGCCGGTGAAGCATTCGGAATGGATGCGCGACAACGGCACCTGGCCCTGCCCCTGGGCCATCTCCGGCTGGCCGACCAGGATTGCCAGGTGCTCGATGCCGCCATCGGCCGCGCGGAAGGCGACGATGCGGGCCTCCGGCGCATCCTCCAGCGGCACGCGCGCCTCGGCGACACGGGTCAGCGTGCCGGCGGCGACGGCCGGATAGGCGGCCACCTGCTCGGCGGTGACGGAGAGCAGGCCGAGGCGCGCACAGGCGGTCTCGGTGGCCGGGGTGACGACCAGCGCCGGCAGCAGGCGGGCGAGCTTGGCGAGCGCGATCGCCGCCGGGGCGAGCGGCGGGGCCTGCACGCGCTCCGGCTCCGCCGGCAGCAGCCGCTCGGCAGTGGGGTCGGCCAGGCTGCGCAGCGCGGCGGGGTCGAGCAGGGCGGGCGGCAGGCGCAGCGCCACCGCACCCGGCTCGGCCGCGTTGCCGCCCGGGACCGCCTGCGGGACCGGCCGCTGCAGCACCGCCGCGGCACGCACCGGCGCCAGCAGCAGCACCGCCGGCCCCCGCGCACCGGCGGCGAGTGCGGCAAGGCCGCGGGCGGAGACCGTCTCGGCGGCGGCGACCAGCAGCGCGCCGTCAGCGCCACGCAGCAGCACCGGCGTGCCGCGGCGAAGTTCGGAGGCGGCACGATGCACCGCGCGCAACCCCAGCGCGGCATCATCCGGCGCCGAAGCGGATCCATCCTCGCGAATCTGTGACGGGAGTGGTCCCGTGGCGTTCATCTGGTGCTTTCCGGTTTGGCGCGGGCATTCACGGTGCGCAATGTGGCGTGGGAAAGGCGTTTGAGAGGGGGCGTGCGGGCAGAAAAACATTCCAGGCGTCAAGCGGCGGTGATCATGCCGAGGTTGCGACAAGGCTTGCCCCTGCCGTCAACCGTGGGGCACTGTGCGGTGCATGGAAAAGCGTTCCGTCGCATCCGCGAGAGGCGACACCACGCTTGCGTGAAACCGACGTGCCGCGGCGACGCTATCGCTGCGATGACAGGAGCGGGAGCAGACATGGCCGGCCCTCGACCCATTCTCGTGGTGGATGACGACGAAGCCCTGCGTGACACGCTCTGCGAGCAGTTGGCGCATGACGGCGAGTTCGCGCCGCAGGCCGCCGGCACCGCGGCGGAAGCGCAGGCCCGCCTCGCGGCGGAGGATGCCCGCTTCGATGCGGTGATCCTGGACATCGGATTGCCGGACGGCGACGGGCGGGAACTCTGCACGCGTCTGCGTCGCAGCGGGCTGCGGATGCCGATCCTGATGCTGACCGGCGCCGATGCCGAGCAGGACATCGTGCGCGGCCTGGACAGCGGCGCGAACGACTACATCGCCAAGCCCTTCCGCGTCTCCGAGCTGACGGCGCGGCTGCGCGCGCAGCTCCGGGTCTTCGACAATTCCGAGGACGCGGTGTTCACCGTCGGGCCCTACACCTTCCGCCCCTCGGCGAAGCTGCTGCTGGATGCGGCGCGCAGCCGCAAGATCCGCCTGACGGAGAAGGAGGCGGCGATCCTCAAATACCTCTACCGCGCCGGCGGGCGCCCGGTGGGGCGGCAGATCCTGCTGAACGAGGTCTGGGGCTACAACAGCGCGGTGACCACCCACACGCTGGAGACGCACATCTACCGCCTCCGGCAGAAGATCGAGCCCGATCCCTCCCAGGCGCGGCTGCTGCTGACCGAAGGCGGTGGCTACCGCCTCGATCCGCAGGCCGGGCGGAGCACGCAGCAGGCGGCGTGAAGGCGCCCCGCCCGGCGCCTGCGGGTGCCGGGCGCAGCGTCCGCGAAGCGCCGCGGGGGTGCCGATGAAGGTGGACGGAAGGTGCCACTGCGGGCGGATCGCCTATGAGGCGGAGATCGATCCGGGTGCCGTCATGGTCTGCCACTGCACGGATTGTCAGGCGCTCTCCGGCAGTGCCTTCCGCACCGTCGCGCTCACCAGGCCCGGCGGGTTCCGGCTGCTCTCGGGCGAGCTGAAAACCTATGTGAAGGTCGCCGAGAGCGGCGCGCGTCGCCACCAGGGCTTCTGCCCGGATTGCGGTTCGCCGATCTACTCGACCTCCGAGGGCGATGAGCCGAAGGTCTACAGCCTCCGCCTCGGCACCTGCACCCAGCGGGCCGAGCTGGTGCCGGTCGCGCAGATCTGGAGCGGCTCCGCCCTGCCCTGGCTGGGCGAGCTTCCCGCCATCGCCCGCCGCCCGAAGGGGTGATCGCGCGCCGCCGTCAGCGCGGCCAGAGCACGAAGCCGAAATCCTTGGCGTTGACCGAGGTGTTGAGGAACAGGTCGAAGCCGAAGCCATGTGCCGCCGCGCGGTCGGCCAGGCTGCGGAAGCCCTCCGGCGTGTAGTAGTGGGCATGCACCGAGTAGTTGCGTGCCACCAGGCTCTCCGGCGTGACGCGCGGCTCGGTCCAGCGGCACCAGCGCTCGTACTTCTCCGGCGTCAGCGTCCATGTGCCGGCAACGAATTCCGCTTCCCACTCGGCGGCGACGCTGGGGGGCTGACGCAGGTCGAAGCAGCCGCCCGGATCGGGCACGACGCCGAGGATCGCGCCGCCGGGCGCCAGCCGCGCACGCCAGTTCCGCAGCACGCCGAGCGGGTTCATCAGATGCTCGAAGACGTGGCTGGAGAAGATGAAATCGAGCGACCCCTCGGCGAAGCCGTCCAGCCGCTGCGCATCGCCGATGACGTAGAGGCCGAACAGCGCCGTGTCGGCGGCGGTCAGCTGGCGGCCCTTGGCGTAGTTGCGCGCCCATTCCTCGATCGGCAGCGCCTCCACATAGGTCACCTCGACGCCGGCGCCGGGGCGGACATGCGGGTTGAGGCCCGGGCCGACCTCCACCCCGCGCCCGCGGATCAACGGGCGCAGCGCCGCGCGGGGGTCGAACACCTCGCCGCTGCGCAGCACGAGCGGCACGCTGCCGGCATTCTCGAGCTCCAGGTCGAACTCTCCCGCCTGGCCGGCCCAGAGCGGCCAGGACAGGCTGACCGGGACCGGCCCGGGGGCCGCGCCCTCGTGCTGCCAGAGCAGCGCCTCGCGCCCCTCGGCGCGAATACGGATGCGGAAGGCCGCGTCCGCGGCCGCGCCAAGCAGGCTCCAGCCGAGGTCACGGGGGAAGACGCGCAGCGCGCGGAACTCCTCCGCCCGGCGCAGCCGCAGCACGGCGCCTGGCGCGAAGGCCCCGCCGAGATGCGACGGGGCAAGGTCGCGCCGTGACGGCTCCACCGCGCCCGGCGGAATCTCGACGCTCCGGTCGGGGCGCTGGAGCAGGTCGTAGAGGTTCATGCCCGTTCCATCTCCCCCGGCTGCCGGGGGGCAGGCTACTCCAGGCGGCAGGCTTCGTCGAAGGAGAGGCGCGGGCTGCGCGGGAACAGGCCCTCAGGGTCGCCATAGCCGAGATTGACCAGGAAGTTGGACTTCCAGCCCGTGCCGGCGAAGAACAGCTCATCCACCTTGCCGTTGTCGAAACCGCTCATCGCGCCGACATCGAGGCCGACCGCGCGTGCGGCCATGATCAGGTAGGCGCCCTGCAGCGTGCCGTTGCGGAAGGCGGAGACCTCGGCGAAAGCCGGGTTGCCGGCGAACCAGGACCGCGCATCGGCATGCGGGAAGAGGAAGGGCAGCTTCTCGTAGAACTCGACGTCATGGGCCACGATCACGGTGACCGGCGCGGTCATCGTCTTCTCGACGTTGCCGGGCGAGAGCGCCTGTTTCAGCTTCGCCTTGGCCTCCGCGGTGCGCACGAAGACGAAGCGCGCGGGCGAGGAATTGGCCGAGGTCGGGGCGTATTTCAGGAGGCTGTAGACCTCCTCGAGCAGGGAATCCGGCACCGGCCGGTCCTGCCAGCGGTTCTGGGTGCGCGCCTCGCGGAACAACTGGTCGAGCGCGCGGTCGTCGAGGATGGTCGGATCGGACAGCATGGCGGGGTCTCCGGTCGGTTCGGTTGCCGCCAAGTTGGGGGCGGGCCGGCCATGTGCCAGGAGCCCCGCCCCGATGGTCGTCATTCCCGCGGTGAATGGCGGGGCGGCGGATCAGCCGCCCTTCAGGCCTCGACCTGCTCCACCCGGACCACTTCCGGCACGTAATGGCGCAGCATCGTCTCGACGCCGTGCTTCAGCGTGGCGCGGGAGGAGGGGCAGCCGCTGCAGGCTCCCTGCATGCGCAGCCGCACCACGCCCTCCCGGAAGCCGCGGAAGACGATGTCGCCGCCATCGCCGGCCACCGCCGGGCGCACGCGAGTATCGAGCAGTTCCTTGATCTGGGTGACGATCTCGCCGTCCTCGGGGGCGAAATCCTCCTCCTCGGCGGCTTCGTCGGCGCCTTCCATCACCGGCAGGCCGGCGAGGTAGTGTTCCATGATGGCGCCGAGCACGCGCGGCTTCAGGCGCTGCCAATCGGCGTCCTCGGTCTTCGTCACGGTGACGAAGTCGTTGCCGAGGAAGACGCGGGCCACCTCGCCGACGCCGAAGATGCGCGCGGCGAGCGGGCTGCGGCCTTCGGCTTCGGGGGCGGCGGTGAAATCGGCAGTGCCGCGGCCGCCCATCACGTCCCGGCCCGGCAGGAACTTCAGGGTGGCGGGGTTGGGCGTGCCTTCCGTCTCGATGAACATCTTCTTCTGCATCCGCGATGCTGGCGTGGCGATACCCGACCTATGTGGTCCTTTTTGCGCCCTGCCGCAATGTCAGCGAAAGATCAGTTCCTCGGGCCGCAAAGCGGCCCCGCGCGCAGGCCGGCCGCATGGCCCGACGCGTCAGCGCGTCGGCGCGCAAGCCAAGGCTGCGGAGCGGCCGCCCGGCGTCTGAGGGCAAAAGATCTACGTCACCCGCTCCAGCGCCTCTTCGCTCAGGTCGCCGGGCACGATGGTCATCGGGACGGCGAGCTTCGCCGCGTAGCGGCCGGCCAGCGCCGAGATCAGCGGACCCGGCCCGCCGCTGCCCGTCGCCGCGGCCAGCACCAGGATGGAGATGCGCGGATCCTCCTCCAGCAGCGCCAGCAACTCGTCGCGCGGGTCGCCCTCGCGGATCAGCAGGATGGGGATGCCGCCGGTCAGCTCGTTCACCTCGGCAGCCAGGCCGGAGAGCAGCTTCTCGGCGTCCTGCCGGCGCTCCTCCGCCAGCATCGCGCCCACGCCGGCCCATTCCACCTGGCCTGCCGGCTCGATCACGCGGAGCAGCGCCACGCGGCCGCCGCTCTTGCGCGCGCGCAGGCAGGCATAGCGCAGCGCCGTGCGCCGCTCCGGGCTGTCGTCCACCACCACCAGGAAGACCCGGTCGCGCCGGTCCTGCGCTGCCTGCGCCTCGCTCATCACCCCCTCCGGAACAGCACGCTGCCCAGCCAGCCGGCGAAGGCCGCCAGCAGGATGCTGGCAACGGCATACAGCACCGGCAGATCCTCCGCGACATCGGCGATCCGCGCCGCCGAGCCCACACGTTCGATCTCCAGCGACAATTCCTGCCGCGCCACCACGCGGCGCTGGCGCACCAGCAGCACCTGCACGCGGTATTCGCCGGTGCGCACGGTGGAGGGCACCGGCAGCCGCGCATGGAACAGCCGCCCGCCCGAGACCTGCACCGGCCGCACCTGGTCCACCCAGAGGCCGCTGCTCTGCTTCAACTCGCGCAGCGCCGCGCGGAAACTCGGCTCTCGGCCGCCGAGCTGGGGCAGCTGCAGCAGGTCGAGGCCGAGGCGGAGCTCCTCGCGATCGGCCTCGCCCAGCATCTCCGCCACCGGGCGCGTCGCCGCGAGCACCCAGAAGGAGGGGATGCGGTTGAACCGGGCCGAGGGCCCGTTGATCCAGAAGCCCAGCACCTGGATCTTGCGGCGGACCACGAGCGAGGTGGCGGGACCGGTGGCGAGCACGATGATCTCGTCGCCGGCCTGGCCGATCAGCCGCTCGGTCGCGCCGAAGACCAGGATCTCGCCGCCGGCGAAGGCGGTGGTCACCTCGATGCGGTTGGTCGAGAGCTCGGCTGCCAGCGCGGGCGGCGCCGCCGGCGGAGCGACCGGCGGCGGCACGGGCTGCGCGAAGGCGCGCCAGGGCAGCAGCAGCACCAGCACCAGCGCCAGCAGCAGCGGCCGCCCGCCCGTCCCGCGGCGTCGCCTCGGCGCGATGCGGGGCAGGGTGCCTTGCATCACACCGCCGGGCCGATGACGAAAAGCTGCTCGGGCACCCGCAGCATGTCCCACAGCAGCGCGGCGGCCACCGCCAGCACCAGCGCGCCGAGCAGCGCGCGCGTCTCCTCGCCGCGCAGCTTGGTCCCCATCGCCGCGC
The DNA here is from genome assembly GCF_041690465.1 of Falsiroseomonas sp. Lineage (GTDB taxonomy): Bacteria > Pseudomonadota > Alphaproteobacteria > Acetobacterales > Acetobacteraceae > Falsiroseomonas. The sequence continues at coordinate 76,382 of NZ_JAWLHG010000020.1, forward strand.
CGAACTGCGCGCCGATCACCCCGCCGGCAAGCAGCAGCATGGTCAGCACGATGTCCACGCTGCCCACCTGCACCGCCTGCAGGAAGGTCACGTTGGCGGTGACGAAGACCACCTGGAACAGCGAGGTGCCGATCACCACCGAGGTCGGCATGCCGAGCAGGTAGATCATCGCCGGCACCAGCATGAAGCCGCCGCCCACGCCCATCACCGCGGAAAGCACGCCGATCGCGAAGCCGATCAGCAGCGGCGGGATGACCGAGATGTAGAGCCGCGACTTGCGGAACCGCATCTTCAGCGGCAGCCCATGGATCCACAGATGCTCATGCAGCCGCGCGGGCCGCGCCTTGCGCCGCCGCAGGATGGCGCCGACGCTCTCGCGCACCATCAGGGCGCCGACGGTGCCGAGCACGACGATGTAGAAGACGGCGACCGCCAGATCCACCTGGCCCGCCCGTCGCAGCCAGGCGAACAACTGCACCCCGGCGGCCGAGCCGGCGAAGCCGCCGACCAGCAGCACCGCGCCCATCCGCACGTCCACATTGCCCCGCCGCCACTGCGCCATCAGCCCGGAGACCGAGGCGCCGAGCGTCTGGTTGGCGCCGGAGCCGACCGCCACGGCGGAGGGAATGCCGATCAGGATCAGCACCGGCGTCAGCAGGAAGCCGCCACCGACGCCGAACAACCCCGACAGCCAACCCACGCCGAAGCCGATGCCCAGCAGCAGCAGGGCATCCACCGACATCTCGGCGATCGGCAGATAGACCTGCATCGCGTGAGGGTTCTTCCACGGCGCGGTGGCGCGAATACGGCGGGATGCACCCTGGAAGCGCGTGCCGCAAGCACCGGGCGGCGGATTCCCGCGCGAAAGGTTTACGACAGGCAAGAACCTGTGGCGCGGGCGCGCGTTCGGCGGGAAGGATTTTGCTGGACACCGACATGCCGACGCGCACCGCCATCGCCGAAGATGCAAGGATCGGCGCGGTCGTGCCGGAAGGTGAACCCGCCCTGCCTCCCCGCATTTCCTGGGGGGCGGTGCTGTCGGGCGCGGTGGTGGCGGTGACCGTGGGCGCGATGCTGAACGTGCTCGGGCTGGCGATCGGTGCCACCTCGATGGAGCCGGCGCAGCCCGGCGCCTCGCCCACGGCCAGCCTGCTCGGCATGCTGGGCGGCATCTGGCTGCTGGTGGCGAACCTGATCGGCCTGGCGATGGGCGGCTGGGTGGCCGCCCGGCTCTCCGGCACCTCGGACGGGACGGATGGCGGGCTGCATGGACTTTCGGTCTGGGCGGTGGCCTTCCTGCTCTCCGCCGTGCTGCTCGGCAACGCCGTCGCCGGCACCGCGAACGCCGCCTTCCAGGGCGCGGCCTCGGCATTCGGCGGCGCGGCGCAGTCCATGACCCGCGGCGCGGGTGAGGCGATCGGCGCCGCCGCCGGCGCGGTTGACCCCGAAGCCCTGCTCGACCGGCTGCAGCGCAGCCTGCGCAGCGGCGGCGACCCGGCCGCGCTCAGCCCGGAGCAGCGCCAGGCGGAGATGGCGCGGATCCTCGGCCTCAGGGTGCGCCAGGGCGGCTTCGAGGCGGGGCAGCGCCAGCGCCTGGCCGAGCTGGCCGCCATTGAATACGGCATCACGCCCGAGGAGGCCGAGCAGCGCATCACGCGGCTGGAGGCGGAAGCGCGCGACCTGGCGCAGCAGGCCGCAAGCGAGGCGCGCCAGGCGGCGGCGGCGGCCTCCGAGGTCGCGGCGATCGGCGCCTATTGGATCTTCGCCGCGATGATGCTGGGCGCGGTGGCGGCGGTGCTCGGCGGCCGGCTCGGCACGCGGCGGACGGTGGCGATACGCGACGTCTGATGCCCGGCGGCCGCGGTTGCCGGCGGCGCGCCGGCGCCGTAGGAGGCCAGCCATGCGCATCTTCGGAACGAGCTTCCCGCGCGCCGGCACGCATCTGCTGACGGCGGCCTTCGCCCGGCTCGGCTTCGCGACGGTGGCCTGCCCCAAGCTCGGCCTCTCGGTCCGGGTGGAGGCGCTGCAGCCGGCGCTGCGGCCCGGGCAGGTCTACGCCTATGGCCATTGGCGCGCCGAACCCGCAGCGGTGGCGGCGCTGCGCGAGCACGGCTTCCAGGTCATCGTGCTGCTGCGCGATCCCCGCGACCTGTGCCTCTCGCTGGCCGATTTCCTGCGCGCCGGCGAGCCGGCCAGCCTGATCGCGCGCGAGCCCTGGATCCAGGCGCTGGACCGGCGGGAGCTGGTGGCGCGGCTGATCACCGGCACCGACCTGGCGGACTTCAACGGCCTGCCGATCGCCCGGCGCTGCGAGGGATGGATCGAGTGGCAGGACCACGGCGCCGTGCTCCTGCGCTACGAGGCGCTGCACGATTCCGCGCGGCGCAGCGCCAGCCTGGCCGGGCTCGCCGCGCTCGGCCTCGATCCCGCCGCCTTCGGCGCGACGCTCGGCGCCTGTCTCGGCGACCGGGGCGGGCGAACCTTCAACACCGGCCGGGCCGATCGCTGGCGGGAGGAGTTCGACGACGGGCTGATCGCGCTGTGGAACCGGCACGCCCGCGGCGTCGCCACGCGGTTCGGCTACGAGGAGTGCCCCGGCGCCGCCGCGGCTTGACCGGGCGGGCGCCCGGGGCGGAGATCGGGGCGGAGATCGCGCCATGTCCGACGATGCCAGGCTTTCCGCGCCCGCCGTGGCGCGCAACCGCGACGCCATCCTGGCGGTGCTGCGCCGCGTTCTGCCGGAGACGGGCCTGGTGCTGGAGGTGGCGAGCGGCAGCGGCGAGCATTGCGCCCATTTCGCCGCCGCCCTGCCGGCGCTGAGCTTCCAGCCGACCGAGCCCTCGGCGGAAGGTCGCGCGAGTTGCGATGCCTGGTGCGCCGGGCTGGCGAACGTCCGTCCCGCATTGCCCCTGGATTCGGCGGCGGAGGCTTGGCCGGTGGATCACGCCGATGCGGTGCTCTGCATCAACATGGCGCATATCGCGCCCTGGTCTGCGACGCTCGGCCTGCTGCGCGGGGCGGCGCGGGTGCTGCCGCCGGGCGGTCCGCTGGTGCTCTACGGGCCGTGGCTCCGCGACGGCGTGGAGACGGCGCCGAGCAACCTCGACTTCGACGCCAGCCTGCGCGCGCGCGACCCCGCCTGGGGCCTGCGGCGGCTGGAGGATCTGGCGGGGGAGGGGGCAACGCTGGGCTTCGCCGCGCCGGAGGTGACGGAGATGCCGGCGAACAACGTCACCGTCGTGCTGCGGCGGAAGCCGTAATTCCCTCCGTGCGGCGGGAAAGCAGCGCGCGCCGCCTCACCCCCCGCGTGTCGCCAGCAGCTGCTTGATCTCGCCGATCGCCTGCCCCGGGTTCAGCCCCTTCGGGCAGGTCCGGGCGCAGTTCATGATGGTGTGGCAGCGATACAGCTTGAACGGGTCCTCGAGCTGGTCCAGCCGGTCACCCGTCGCCTCGTCGCGGGAATCCGCGATCCAGCGATAGGCCTGCAGCAGCACCGCGGGGCCGAGATAGCGGTCGCCGTTCCACCAGTAGCTCGGGCAGGCGGTGGTGCAGCAGAAGCAGAGGATGCACTCCCACAGGCCGTCCAGCTTCGCGCGCTCGTCCTTGCTCTGCAGGCGCTCGGCATCCGGCGGCGGCGGCGTGTCGGACTTCAGCCAGGGCTCGACGGAGCGCAGCTGCGCATAGATCTGGCTGAGGTCGGGGACGAGGTCCTTCACCACCGGCATGTGCGGCAGCGGGCTGATCTTCACATCGCCCTTCACGTCCTCGATCGGCTTGAGGCAGGCGAGCGTGTTCAGCCCGTCGATGTTCATCGAGCAGGAGCCGCAGATACCTTCCCGGCAGGAGCGCCGGAAGGTAAGCGTGCTGTCCACCTCGTTCTTGATCTTGATCAGCGCGTCCAGGACCATCGGGCCGCACTGGTCGAGGTCGATCTCGAAGGTGTCGGTGCGCGGCGTCGCGTCGCTGTCGGGGTCCCAGCGGTAGATCTTGAACGCCTTGACGTTCTTCGCGCCGGCCGGCGCGCGGTGGCGCTGGCCCTCGGTGATCTTGCTGTTCTTGGGGAGGGTGAAGGTGGCCATGGGGTTCCTCAGTACACCCGCGCCTTGGGCGGGAAGACCTGCACCTCGTTCGTCAAGGTGCGCATCTTCACCCCGCGGTAGTCGAGGCGGACCTTCCCGTCCTCGTCACACCAGGCGAGCGTGTGCTTCATCCAGTTCTCGTCGTCGCGGTCGGGGAAGTCTTCCTGCGCATGGGCGCCGCGGCTTTCCTTGCGGGCATCGGCGCTGACGATGGTGGTCATCGCGTTGCCCAGCAGGTTGTCCAGCTCCAGCGCCTCCATCAGGTCGCTGTTCCAGATCAGGCTGCGGTCGGCGACCTTCAGGTCCGCCATCCCGCCCCAGATCTTCCGCATCTTCTCGACGCCCTCCTTCAGGCTGTCGGAAGCGCGGAACACCGCGGCGTGGGTCTGCATGGTGCGCTGCATCTGCAGCCGCAGCTCGGCGGTCGGCGTGCCGCCCTTGGCGTGGCGGATGCGGTCGAAGCGGTCGAGCGAAGCCTCGCCGGCGCCGGCGGGCAGCGGCGCCTGGCTGGCACCGGGCTTGATCGTCTCGGAAGCACGATGCGCCGCGGCGCGGCCGAACACCACCAGGTCGAGCAGCGAATTGGTGCCAAGCCGGTTGGCGCCGTGCACCGAGACGCAGGCCGCCTCGCCCACCGCCATCAGGCCGGGCACCACCGCATCCTCGTCGCCCTTGGTCGGGCGCAGCACCTCGGTGTGGATGTTCGTGGGAATGCCGCCCATGTTGTAGTGGACGGTCGGCAGGATCGGGATCGGCTCCTTCGTCACGTCCACGCCGGCGAAGATCTTCGCCGTCTCGGAGATGCCGGGCAGGCGCTCGTTCAGCAGGTCGGCGCCGAGATGCTCCAGGTGGAGCATGATGTGGTCCTTGTGCTGGCCCACGCCGCGGCCCTCGCGGATCTCCACGCTCATCGCCCGGCTGACCACGTCGCGGCTGGCCAGGTCCTTCGCGGTCGGCGCGTAGCGCTCCATGAAGCGCTCGCCCTCGGAATTCGTCAGGTAGCCGCCCTCGCCGCGCGCGCCCTCGGTGATCAGGCAGCCGGCGCCGTAGATGCCGGTGGGGTGGAACTGCACGAATTCCTGGTCCTGCAGCGGCAGGCCGGCGCGCAGCGCCATCGCATTGCCGTCGCCAGTGCAGGTGTGCGCCGAGGTGCAGGAGAGATAGGCGCGCCCATAGCCGCCGGTCGCGAGCACCACGGTCTGCGCGCGGAAGCGATGCAGGCTGCCATCCTCCAGGCACCAGGCCATCACGCCGCGGCACGCGCCCTCATCGTCCATGATGAGGTCGGTGGCGAAGTATTCCACGAAGAACTCGCAGCCATGCTTGAGCGACTGCTGGTAGAGCGTGTGCAGGATGGCGTGGCCGGTGCGGTCGGCGGCGGCGCAGGCGCGCATCGCCGGCGTCTTGCCGTAATCCTGCATGTGGCCGCCGAAGGGGCGCTGGTAGATGCGGCCATCCTCGGTGCGGCTGAACGGCACGCCATAATGCTCGAGCTCGATCACCGCCGGGATCGCCTCGCGGCACATGTATTCGATGGCGTCCTGGTCGCCGAGCCAGTCCGACCCCTTCACGGTATCGTACATGTGCCAGCGCCAATCGTCCTCGCCCATGTTGCCGAGCGCCGCACCCACGCCGCCCTGCGCCGCGACGGTGTGGCTGCGTGTCGGGAAGACCTTGGTGATGCAGGCGGTCTTGAGGCCCGAGGCGCCCATGCCGAAGGTGGCGCGCAGCCCCGCGCCGCCGGCGCCCACCACCACCACGTCATAGGTGTGGTCCACGATGCGGTAGGCGCCCCCAGGGGACCTGATCGAGGGCTTGGAGATGGCGTTCATCGTGCCGTCCGTTGGTCTGGCCGTGCCCGGGATGGGGCCTGGCCTGTCATCCGATAAGATTGTCGCGCCGCGTCAGACCGCAATCGGCAGGGCCACGATCCGCACCACCGCCAGCACCGCCGCGATGCCGAGCAGCCAGCAGATTCCCTTCACCGCCAGGATCAGTGCGATCTTCAGCCATTCCTGGTTGGTGTAGTCCTCGATCACGACCTGCAGGCCGGAGGCGGTGTGCTGGAAGGTCAACGCGACCAACGCCAACAGCAGCACGGCATTGAGCGGCTGCCTGATCCACAGCACCGCCTCGACATGCGTCATGCCGGCGGAGGTCGCCAGCGAGACGATGAACCAGATGGTCAGCGGCAGCAGCGCGATGGAGCTGACGCGCTGCATCCACCAGTGATGCGTGCCCTGCTTGGCGGAACCCGATCCGCGCACCCGCCGCAGCGGCGTCTGCAGCAGGCGCTGGCGCGGCGGCTGGCCGGAGGTGGTGTGCGACATGGTTCAGCCCCTCACCAGGAGACGATCAGCGCCAGCCAGGTGAGCGCCGTCAGCACGCCGGTGCCGATCAGGACCGCACGGCCGGTCTTGTAGACGGTCGGGATGTCGTAGCCCCAGCCCGCATCCCAGGCGAGGTGGCGGATGCCGGCCAGCGTGTGGAACCACGCCGCGGCGATAACGCCCATCAGCAGCAGGATGCCGAGGAAGGAGCCGAGGAACCACTGCACCGCGTCGAAGGCGCGGGGACCGGCGGCGGCGGCGACCAGCCACCAGGTCATCACCACCACCCCCGCCACCCAGACGATGCCGGTGATGCGGTGCGAGATGGAGATCGCGCTGGTCATCTGCAGCATGTCATAGACCTGCAGGTGCGGTGAGAGCGGCCGACGGATCAGCGTGCCGTCCGACCGGCGACCGACCATGGTCGCCTCCCGTGAATCCTGCATGATGGACATGCCGAGACCGCTCCTCATTGCGCGCGCGGATTGCCCCGGCGCCGGATGGAGGCGGACCCCGGGCAGGGCCCCTCACCGGCGACGGACGCGACACGCACCTTCCTCGCCCGTCTCTTTATGGTGCAGCGCGCAAGCCCGTCAACGCAGGTGCCCGCGGTACCTGCATGGCCGCACACGCATGGCAGGGTCTTCGCGGCCGCCTGCCCCCGCCCCGCCAGCCTCCGTCCCGCCCGGGCACCCGCGTGTGGATAAAACGCTCCTGGCACAATTCCGAACACAATAAGGCAACGTTTAGCGTATAATGCTCCTATGCAGTTCCCGCTGCGGTTCCGCCGCGGCTCCACCCCATCCAGCCTCCCCCCCCCGGAGCCAAGGACAGAAGCGGCGATCGATGGCCAGAGCTTTGACCGCATCCGGGTTCGACGCTGCGCGGGCGATGTTCCTGCTCGACCTCGCGCTGGCCCTGATCGCCTGGCCGGTCTCCATCGCGCTGCTGTTCGGCAACCTGCCGGAGGAAGGGCGCCCCGGCTCCCTGCCGCTGGTGCTCTACCCCGCCTGCTACCTGCTGTTCCTCTACAGCCTCGGCCTCTACCGACGGGATGCGCTGCTCGATCCCGGCCGGGCGCTGCAGCGGGTTCCCTTCGCCGCCGGGCTCGGGGCCTTCGCCGCCTCCTGCGGGGTCGCGCTGCTGCTGCTGGTGCTGGATGGCGCGGTGCCGGACGGCCTGCCGGAGCTGTTTGTCACCGGCGCCGTCGGCTTCACCCTCGCCGGCGCCGCCGCGCGCCTGGTGTTCCGCGCGCTGCGCCGGATGCGGCTGTTCCGCCGGCGGATGCTGATCATCGGCGCCGGGCGCCGCGCCTGGGACCTGGTCTGGCTGCTGCGCAACGAGGGCCGCACCGCCGGCTATGTCATCGCCTGCGTGCACGGGCCGGAGATGGGCGAGCTCGACCCTCGCCTGGAAGAGGATCCGGACATCCAGATGTTCCGCGGCAATCTGGGCTTCCTGGCGGCGGCGGAGGAATTCGGCGCCGAGCAGATCGTCGTCGCCCCGGATGAGCGGCGCGGCCTGAAGATGCAGGCGCTGCTGGCCTGCCGCACCGCCGGCTTCCCGGTGGTCGAGTATCTCGGCTGCCTGGAGCGGGAGATCGGCCGCATCGACATGAAGCGGCTGGAGCTCGGCTGGCTGCTCTATTCCGACGGCTTCGGCGCCAGCCAGCTCGACCACGCGCTGAAGCGCGGGCTCGACATCCTGGTCAGCCTGCTGCTGCTGCTGGCGACCGCGCCCTTCCTGCTGGGCGCCGCGCTGGCGGTGAAGCTGCAGGATGGCGGGCCGGTGCTCTACCGGCAGGCGCGCGTGACGCTGGATGGCCGCCCCTTCCGCATCATGAAGCTGCGCACCATGCGGGTGGACGCCGAGAAGGCCGGCGCCACCTGGGCGGCGGAGCGCGATCCGCGCATCACCGCGATCGGCCGTTTCCTGCGGCGGACGCGGATCGACGAGCTGCCGCAGCTGCTGAACGTGCTGCTCGGCGACATGTCGCTGGTCGGCCCGCGGCCGGAGCGACCGGAATTCATCGGCAAGCTGGCCGAGGAGCTGCCGCTCTACGACGAGCGGCACCGGGTGAAGGCGGGCCTGACCGGCTGGGCGCAGGTGAACTACCCCTATGGCGCCTCGCTGGACGATGCGCGCTCCAAGCTCAGCTACGACCTCTACTACGTGAAGAATTTCAGCGTGATGTTCGACCTGCGCATCCTGGCGCAGACGCTCCGCGTGGTGCTGTGGCCGAGCGGGGCGCGGTGAGGGCGCCGACCGGCCCGTACCACTACTGCAGCAGCTTCATCCGCACCAGCTCCTCCGCCACCTGCACGGCATTCAGCGCCGCGCCCTTGCGCAGCGTGTCGGTGGCGCACCAGAAGGCAAGCCCGTGCGGAACCGTCAGGTCGCGGCGCAGGCGGCTGACGAAGACGGCATCCTCGCCGGCGGTCTCGGCGGGGGTGACGTAGCCGGCCTCCTCCCGCCGGTCGAGCACGACGATGCCCGGCGTGGCGCGCAGTGCCGCCCAGGCCTCCTTCTCGGCGACGGGCTTCTCGAAGGCCACCACCACCGAGGCCGCGTCGCCGATGAACACGGGCACGCGCACGCAGCTCGCCACCGCCGTGAAATCGGGGTCCAGCAGCTTGCGCAACTCCAGCGCGATGCCCGCCTCCTCCTTCGTGTCGCCATCGTCGCCGATGTCGCCGACCTGCGGGATCAGGTTGAAGGCGATGTTCTTCGGGAACTGCTCGGCCGGCGGCGGCTCGTTCACGTAGAGGCCACGGGTCTGGGTCCAGAGCTCGTCCATCGCCTCCTTGCCGGCGCCGGACACCGCGTGAAAGCCGGTGACGACGGCGCGGCGGGCCTGGCCGATGGCGTGCAGCGGCTTCAGCACCATCGCCACCGCCGTCGCGATGCTGCCGGGGCAGGCGACGATGCGCCGCTTGCGGGCGCGGGTCAGCGTGCCGGCGTTCACCTCCGGCACCACCAGCGGCACGTCCGGCTCCATCCGGAAGCGGGCCGAGAGGTCGATCACGAAGGCCCCGGCCGCCGCGGCGCGGGGGGCCTCGGCGGCGCTGGCGGCCTCGCCGGCGGCGAAGAAGGCCAGGTCGGTGTCGCGGAAGTCATGGCCGTCGAGCGCCCGCACACGGAGCACCTTCTCCTCGCCGAAGGAGACCTCCTGCCCGCCGGCGCGGCCGGGGGCGAGGGCGATCACCTCATCGGCGGGGAAGCCGCGTTCGGCGAGCGTGCGCAGGATCTCGCGCCCGACCTGGCTGGTGGCACCGGCCACCGCGACCTTCAAACCCATCGTGCTGCCCGATCCTTCGCTGGACCCGGCAGTTAGGCACCCCGCCCCCCGAGAGCAACCGGCCGGGTGGCGGGGCGGGCCTCACATCGCGCGCACGGCCTTCAGGAAGCCGGCGGATTTCTCCCGCAGCGCCGCGGCCTGGCCCGCCAGGGCGCCGCTGTCGTCGCGCATCGCGGCGGCGGAGCCGCCAGTGGCTTCCGCCGCGCCGCGCACGCCCTCGATCCGGCCGGCGACCAGCTGGGTCGCCTCCGCCACCTGCGCCGCGCTGCGCGCGATCTCCTGCGTCGCCGCGCCCTGTTCCTCCACCGCCGCGGCGATGGTGGTGGCGATCTCGCTGGTGCGCTCCACCGTCGTGCCGATGCCGCGGATGGCGATGACCGCCTGCTGCGTGGCCGCCTGCATCTCGGCGATCTGGCGGCCGATCTCCTCGGTCGCCCGCGCCGTCTGGCCGGCGAGCGACTTCACCTCGCTGGCGACCACCGCGAACCCCTTGCCGGCCTCGCCGGCGCGCGCCGCCTCGATGGTGGCGTTGAGCGCGAGGAGGTTGGTCTGGCCGGCGATGTCGCCGATCAGCCGCACCACGTCACCGATCCGCGCCGCGGCCTCCGACAGGCCCTGCACCGTGGCATCCGTGGCGCGCGCCTCGGCCACCGCGCGGCTGGCGACTTCCGCGGCCTCGCCGACGCGGCGTGCGATCTCGGTGACGCTCGCCGCCATCTCCTCCGCCGCCGCGGCGACGGATTGCACATCGCCATGGGCGCGCCCGCCCGCCTCCGCCACCGCATGCGCCTCCTCGCCGGACGTCGCGGCGGCGGCGGAGAGTTCGCGCGCCGAAGCCTGCAGCCGCTCCGCCGAGCTCGCCACCGCATCCACCACCGCGCCGACCTCGCGTTCGAAGGTGTCGGCCAGGCGCACCTTCTCGGTGGCAAGGTTCCAGCTGAGCATCGCCCCGGCATAGCCGCCGGCGGCGTCGCGGATGGCGGAGATGCGCAGCTCGATCACCTCCGGCCCCAGCTTGATGCGCGAGGTGTGCGGCAGCCGGGACGGATCGGCGAGGATGGCGCGCTGCTGCTCCGGGTGCCGGTGCAGCACGTCGATGCTCCGGCCGATCACCTGGTCGGGCGGCACCGGCAGGTGGGCGGCGATGCGGTCCAGCAGGGTGCGGGCCTCGGCGTTCAGGTAGGTGATGCGGAAATCGTCCTTCGGGTCGGCGTTCATCACCGCTGCGGGCAGCTGTTCCAGCATCTGCCCCTGGGCGAAGGCCTGCCCGGCCGTGCCGCGCAGCGTCTCCAGCGCGTCCGCGATGATGCCGATCTCGTCGCGGCGCCCGCGATCGCCGACCGGGACCGTCGCGTCGCCGCCGGCGATGGCGCGCATCGCGGACGCCAGCCGGCGCAGCGGTGCGCCGACGGTGCGCGCCGTCAGCAGCCCCGACAGGACCACCACCAGCGCCACCGCGATGCCGGCCCAGAGCGTGCCGCTGCGCATGCCCGAGGCGGCCGCCAGCAGGCCCGCGCGGTGCGCGGCGGCGGCGGTTTCGCTCGCGTCGTTGAGCGCCGCCAGCTCACGGCGGAGCGCCTCGCGCGCCGGCAGCACGCGCTCGGCACGGATCTTCGCCACCTCGTCGCCGGCCTGCAGCACGCCCTCCGCGGCCTGCGCCAGGGCGATGGCGCGCTCGGAGAGGCGGGCGAAATCCTCGCGCAGGCGCTGCGGCGCCTCGGTCACCGAGGCCAGGCCGCGGCCATGCACGCGGGCCTGGGCGATGCCGCGGCGGACACGCCGCACCTGGCTCTCCTCGCCGGCCGCCAGCAGGCGCTGCACCCCGATCCGCACATCGTTCACGGCGTTGTGCACGGTCATCAGCCGCTGGCGCACATCCTCCTGCGCCTCGGCCGACACATCGAAGACGATGCTGCCATTCACCGCCTCGAACACCATGTCGTAATCGGCGGACTGGCCGAACAGCCCGGTGTCGCGCAGCTCGATCAGCTTCGCGCGTTCCTCCGCCAGCGCGGCCAGCGCGGCGCGGTAGCTGGTGGCGGCGCTGCGCAGCGGGCCGAGCGCCGCGGCCATCGCCGGGTCGCCATGGCTCTCCACGCCGGCGGCCAGGTCGCGCAGCGCGGTGTCGAGGCCGGCGAGCATGCGGTCGCGTGCCGGCGCCTGGCCGGCGGCATCCGGGGTCAGCAGCAGGTCGCGCTCCAGCACCGCGACATCGCGCAAGGCGGCATTGGCGGCGGCGATGCGGTCCTGCGCCTGCTCGCGACGCGTCTGGTCGCGCTGCACCTCCACCACGACCCCGGTCTCGACCCAGACCAGGGCGACCAGCGCGGAGAGCAGCAGCACCGCAAGCGCGGCCGAGGCGGCGAGCTTCCGCCCGACGGGGAGGTTGAGAAGCAGGCGCATGGCAGTCTTCCTTGAGACGAGGCGAACCTCGCGCAACCTGCCAGCGCGGCCTTGACGTGGGGTGAACGAGACGCGCGCGCCCTGGCCGTTGCCGGCCAGGG
>NZ_JAWLHG010000020.1:88602-97013 GCF_041690465.1 Falsiroseomonas sp.
CCGCCGAGCTTTTCCATCTGCTGGAGCTGGTCCTTGAGGTCGTCCATGCCGAAGCGTCGAGACGCCTTGCCGACCTTGCCGGCCAGGGCGCGCGCCTTCAGTCGATCAGGCGCCGCGGACCATCATGTCCGGCACCGGCTGCCCGACCTCGCGCAGGTAGCGGGCTGCGCCGGGGTGGAAGGGCAGGAAGGTGTTCTTGTTCCAGTTCGCCGCCACCGTCTCCGACGCCGCGGAGATCGCGTTCTTCAGCCGGGCGTTCTGCCCGAGCACCGACTTGGTGATCTCATAGACCAGGTCGTCGGGCAGGCTCTTGTGGGCGATGGCGAAGTTGTACATGCCGACGATGTCGAGCGGCTCCGCCTGCTTGCGATAGGTGCCCATCGGCAGCTGGCCCTGCGCCATCTCCGGGTACTTCTCGGTCAGCTTCCGGATCTCGTCGGCGGTGAAGTCGAGGTAGTTCACGTCGGCCTGCACCTCCAGCTCGCTGAAGGCCGGCACCGGCACGCCGGAGGCGAAGACGAAGGCGTCCAGCAGCCGGTCCTGCAGCTGGCCCGCCATGTCAGAGGCCGAGCCGAAGCGGATCGCCGAGGGCTTGTAGCCGAGATGGTCGAGCATCAGCGGGTAGTAGGTGCCCGGCGTGCCGCCGCGCGGCCCGACGCCGACATTCTTGCCCGCCAGGTCGGCGTGCTTGCTGATGCCGGAGCTCTTCAGCGCGATGCCATGGAACGGCGTGTCGTACATCGGGAACACCGCACGGATGTCCTGGAACTTGTTGCCCTGGGTCCAGGGGCCGGTGCCGTTCCAGGCCTGCAGTGCGACGCCCATCGTCACCATGCCCAGCTCGACTTCCTTGCGCTGGACCAGGACGATATTCTGGTTCGGGCCCTGGGTGGTGCGATAGGAGATGTTGACCCCCGTGGCCTCCTGCGCGAGCTGGCCCCAGGCCGGCCCATACAGCGCATAGGTGCCGCCCGGCGCGGCGGTGCCCATGGTCAGGGCCCGCGGCCAGCTGGCGTTGCGCGGCTGCGCCAGGCCCGGGCGGAGCCCGATGAGGGTGGGGGCGGCCAGGCCGAGGCCAGCCAGGATGACTCGACGATGCATATTATCCTCCCATGGGTGCATTCGGCAGGTTACCGGTTAGCAAGCTACCGCCCGCCGGCGCAACCCATGGCCGGATCGGCGCCCTTGCGCGGACTCGGCCATCTGCCACATCAGGGTGGCTGCATGCTCCACATCATCAAGCTCTGCGTCGGGGTGAAGGAGGTCGCCGAGCTGGCCGACTGGCAGGCCGAGCGCATCCGCCACGACCCGCCGCTGCGTCACCAGACCCGCATGATGCCGAAGCGCGTGGCGGAGCTGCTCGATGGCGGCTCGCTCTACTGGGTGATCGGCGGCTTCGTGCGGGTGCGCCAGCGCCTGCTGGATGTGCGCGAGGAGACGTGGGACGACGGCACCGCCTGCTGCGGCCTGGTGCTGGACCGGGAGCTGGTGCCGGTGGAGCTGCGCCCCCAGAAGCCGTTCCAGGGCTGGCGCTATTTCGACCCCGCCGCCGCGCCCGCCGACCTGCCGCGCGGCGCGGTGCCGGCCAGCGGGCTCGAGAAGCTGCCCCCGGCGCTGCGGAAGGAGCTGGCGGCGCTCTGCCTGATCTGAGTGGGATGGGGTAGGCTCTCCGCAACCATCACGGAGGGAACCGCCGATGCCGTCGCCGCAGCATGCCGCCATGTTCGATCTCACCGGGCGCGTCGCGCTCGTCACCGGCGCCTCGCGCGGGCTCGGCGCGGCGATGTCCGTGGGCCTGGCGCGCGCCGGCGCCGAGGTGGTGCTGAACGGGCGCGAACAGGCGACCCTCGATGCCCAGGCCGAGGCGATGCGCGCCGAGGGGCTGAAGGTCCGCACCGCCGCCTTCGACGTGCGCGACGCAGCGGCGATGGAGCGGGTGGTGAAGGGCCTCGGGCCGGTGGACATCCTGCTGCACAATGCCGGCAACCAGTATCGCGGCCCGGTCGAGACACTGACCGACGAAGGCTGGTACGGCGTGCTCGACACCCACCTGACCGCCCTGTTCCGCCTCTCCCGCCTTGTCGTGCCGGGGATGAAGGAGCGCCGGCGCGGCAAGGTGATCGCCATCGGCAGCCTGGCGTCGGAGCTCGGCCGCGGCACCATCACGCCCTATTCGGCGGCCAAGGGCGGCCTGAAGATGTTCATCCGCGCCTTGGCGGTGGAACTCGGCCCGTTCAACATCCAGTGCAACGCGATCGGTCCCGGCTGGTTCGATACCGAGATGAACAAGCCGCTGCTGAACAACCCGGAATGGCTCGCCACGGTGAAGCGCCGCTGCCCGGCCGAGCGCTACGCCCAGCCGGAGGAGATCGCCGGCACGGCGGTGTTCCTCGCCTCGTCGGCCAGCGATTTCGTCTCCGGCCAGCTGGTCTTCGTGGATGGCGGCGTCACCGCGAACATGATGTGAGGCGGCAGGCGCGCTAGACCCGAGTTGCCCGGATTGTGTCCTGGCTACTCGGGTCCAGCCTTTCGAGCCGGCGATCGCGGGCTAAAGCGCCATCGCCGCCGCCACCAGCGCAGCATTGTCCTGCGCCGGGCTGCCATCGGGCAGCTCGGCCATATCCTCCAGCCCGATCCGCAGCATCAGGCCGAGCGCAGCGGCGCGGCGCGCCATCGGCCAGGCGCTGCGGCCGAAGCCGTGCAGCTGGTGCTCCGGCCCGCCCTCGCCGATCAGCGCCAGGATGCCGGCGGCCACCGCCTCGGCCGCCGCGGGCTCGACATCGTCCATCTCCACCAGCACGCGGCGGCAGCCGGGGAGCAGGCCGAGGGCGAGCAGGCGGTTGGCATCCGAGATCGAGGCCAGCCCGGCCTCGACGCCGATGCCGCCTTCCTGCAGCGCCTCGATCACCGCCGGCGCGGTGCGCTCCGCGAGGTTCACCGAGGCCTCGTCCGGCCGCGCCAGCAGCGGCAGCCCGGCCCAGCGGCGGACGCAGGAAAGCTGCCGTGCATCGTCCTGCTCGATCCAGTCGCCGGTGCTGACCGAGACATGCACGCCGGGCGCCGCGCGGCGCACCGCGGTGACGGCGGCACCCACCGCCGCCGGATCCAGCGTCTCGGCGCCCTCGGCGTCGCGCGGATGGATGTGCAGCGCGACGGCGCCGGACGCGACGCAGGCGGCGGCGTCGGCCGCCAGCTGGTCCGGCGTGACCGGCAGGCGGGGATGGAAGCCCTTCGCCCGCGCCCCGTTCAGGCAGGCCTGGATGCGCCGCGTCGTTGCCACCTTCCCTCCTCCGTCGCCGCCGGCATCGCCCCAACTATGCGCGCCGCGCCGCAGGATGCCAGGGCCGCCTCGCCCCGCCTGCGCTGCCCGGCTTGCGCCACCCGGCCCGGCGCGACCATATCGCGGCGATGGATCTCGACTTCACCGAGGCGGAGCTGCACCGCTATTCCCGCCACATCCTGCTCGCGGAGGTGGGCGCGGTGGGCCAGGCGCGGCTGCGCGCGGCGAAGGTGCTGGTGGTCGGCGCCGGCGGGCTGGGGTCGCCGCTGGCGCTCTACCTCGCTGCGGCGGGGGTCGGCACGATCGGGCTGGTGGACCATGACAGCCTCGAACTCTCCAACCTGCAGCGCCAGGTGGCGCACAGCACCGCGCGCCTCGGCCGCAACAAGGCGGCGAGCGCGGCGGAGACGCTGGCGGCGCTGAACCCGGAGGTGCGCGTCGTGGTCCATGCCCGCCGGATGGACGCGGAGGCGGCGCGGGAGCTGATCCCGCGCTACGACATCGTCTGCGACGGCACCGACAATTTCGCCACGCGCTTCCTGCTCGGCGATGCCTGCCACCTGCTCGGCCGGCCGCTGGTGAGTGCCGCGGTGCTGCGCTTCGAGGGGCAGCTTTCGGTGTTCCGCGGGCATCAGGGCGCGCCGCATCCCTGCCATCGCTGCCTGCACCCGGAGCCGCCGCCGGAAGGCCTGGTGCCGACCTGCTCGGAAGCCGGCGTGCTCGGCGCGGTCACCGGCGTGATGGGCACGCTGCAGGCGACGGAGGTGTTGAAGCTGATCCTCGACATCGGCGAGAGCCTGTCGGGGCGGCTGCTGCTGTGGGACGCGCTGGATGCGCGCTTCCGCACCGTGAAGCTGCGGCGCGATCCGGCCTGCACGCTGTGCGGCGAGACGGCGACGATCCACGATCTTTCGGCGCATGAGGGCGTGGCGCCGGCGGTGTGCGCCGTTTGACACACCCGCTCGGCATCCTGCTGCTCTCTGGCGATCACGAGCGCGCGCACTACGCGCTGGTCTTGGCCACCGGCGCGGCGGCGGTGGGGCGGGAGGTGGTGATCTTCGCCACCAACGCCGGCTGCCGGCTGTTCCACCGGGCGCGGCCGCTGGAAGCCGATGCCCGCGAATCGCTGCTGGCGGAGCGCGGCGTGGCCGGCATCGGAACATTGCTGATGGCGGCGGAAGAGCTCGGCATCCGCCGCATCGCCTGCGAGGCGGGGCTGCGCGCCGAGGGACTCGACGCGGCGGCGCTGCGCCCGGGGGTGGAAGTGGCGGGTGTCGTGACCTTCCTGGCGGCGATCGGCGCCGGCCAGATCGTGACCCTCTGAGCACGGCTTGACCCGGCGCACGAAAGTGTCGGAGGGATCGGATATGCGCGTGCTCCTTCCCGTCCAGGTTGCGGTCCTGCTCTCGGCACTGGCCGGCGGTCCGGCCTGGCCCCAGCAGATCGTGCAGCCCGGCAGCCTGCCGCCGCCCCGCCCGTTGCAGGCGCCCTCGCCGGCACCCGCAACGCCGCCCGCCGCGCCGCGCCCAGCGCCGCAGGCGGCGCCGACGCCCCCGCAAGCCGCGCCGCGCCCGGCGCAGGCCCGCCCCGCACCGGCGCCAGCGCCACGCCCGCCGGCGCAGGCGACCCCGGCGCGCCGGCCCCCGGCGCAGCCGCCGGCAGTCGGCGCCAGGACGCCGCCCGCGAATCGCCGCCCCGGCGTGGCCGCCGCGGCGGGGGCTGCCGGTGCCGCTGCCAGTGCAGGGGCCGCCGCGGCCAGCCGCCCTGCGCCCGCCCCGACGGCGGTCCCACCTTCGCCTACGCCGCCCTCGGTCGGCCAGGTGAGCGGGCTGCCGCTGCCGCGCTTCGCCTCGCTGCGCTCCGACCAAGTCAATCTGCGGGTGGGGCCGAACACCACCTTCCCGATCGAATGGACCTTCCAGCGCCGCGACCTGCCGGTGCAGATCATCGGCGAGTTCCAGGTCTGGCGCCGGGTGCGCGACGTGGACGGCGCGGAGGGCTGGGTGCACCAGTCCACGCTCGCCGGCCGCCGCACCGTGCTGGTGCGCCCGCCCGCCGGCGCCACCGAGATCGCGCTCCGCCACGGTCCGGATGCGGAAAGCCCGCCGGCGGCGCGGCTGCGCGCAGGCGTGATCGCACGGGTGCGCGAATGCGAGGCCACCAGCGCCTGGTGCGAGGTGCAGGTCGCCGGCCATCGCGGCTATGTTCGCCGCAACGAGGTCTGGGGCATCATCGCCGGCGAGGAGGTGAAGTGATGGACGAGGACACGCCGCCGCCCGCCACGCATGACCTCGGTGGCGCACCGCGCTTCCGCTGCACGCCGGTGGAGCCCGACGACAACGCGCCGCCCGACGAGTTCGGCAAGCGCGTGGACGCGCTGCGCCAGCTTCTCGCCCAGCGCGGCCTGATGAGCGTGGACGAGCTGCGCCGCTGCGTGGAGGCGATCCCCGACGCCGAGTACCATGCGCTCGGCTATTACGAGCGCTGGCTGCGCGCGATCAGCGGGCTGATGGTTGAGAAGGGCGTCGTCGGCGCGAAGGACATCGCGTCATGAGGTTCGCCGCCGGCACGCCGGTGCGGGTGAAGCGCGACTTCCCCGAACTGCGCGGCCCCTGCCACATCCGCACGCCGCACTACCTCCGCGGTTCCTCCGGCGTGGTGGAGCGCCCGCTCGGCGCCCATCCGAACCCCGAGGACCTCGCCTTCGGCCGCCCCGCCGCGCGCGTGCCGCTGTATCACGTGCGCTTCGAGCAGCCCGCGCTATTCGGCGAGGGCGCATCCGGCGACACGCTGCTCGTCGAGATCTTCGAGCACTGGCTTGAGGAGATGCATTGATGGCCGCCCCACCCGGACCCGGGAGCATCGCCCTGCTCGACCGCTTCGTCGCCGCGCTGACGGCGAAAGGCGTGGTGACCGAGCAGGAGATCGTGGACCAGATCGCCCGTACCGACCGTGCCAGCCCCGAGACCGGCGCCCGCATGGTCGCGCGTGCCTGGACCGATCCCGAGTACCGCGCGCTGCTGCTCAGCGACGGCAGCAGGGCGGCGGAGGCGATGGGCGTCTCCATGGCCGGCGCGCCGCCGCTCGGCGTGCTGGAGGACACCGAGGCGCTGCACCACCTCGTCGTCTGCACGCTCTGCTCCTGCTATCCGCGCGCGGTGCTCGGCTATCCGCCGCACTGGTACAAATCCGCCGCCTACCGCGCGCGCGCGGTGCGCGATCCGCGCGGCGTGCTGGCGGAATGGGGCACCGTGCTGCCCGACACGATGGAACTGCGCGTGGTGGACAGCACCGCCGACTACCGCTGGATGGTGCTGCCGATGCGCCCCGCGGGCACCGAAGGCTGGGACGCGGCGCGGCTGGCCTCCATCGTCACCCGCGACGCGCTGGTCGGCGTCACGCTGCCGCACGCGGCCTAGGCATGGACAGCATCAAGGGGATCGTCGTCTGCCCGCAGCCGCGCGCGGCGGATGTCGGCGCCGACATCCTGCGCCGCGGCGGCACCGCCTTCGACGCGGCGCTGGCCACCGCCTTCTGCCAGATGGTGCAGGACCCCTTCATGTGCGGCCTGGGCGGCATGGGCACGCTGCAATTCCGCGACGCGCGCTCCGGCCGGCACGGCATGATCGATTTCCACGCCCGCGCCGGTGCCAAGGTGACGCCCGACATGTGGGCCGCCGACAGCCAGGGCCGGTCGCAGATCTCGGGCTATGCGCTGTTCGCGGATCACCGCGCCGAACTCGGCTACACCGCCATCATGACGCCCGGCACCGTCGCCGGCCTGGCGCGCTTCCACGAGGCGCTCTGCACCTGGAACTGGTCGGACCTGCTCGCCCCCGCCATCCGCATGGCGCGCGAGGGCATGGTGGTGACGCCCTTCTTCCGCGACTTCCTGGTGCGCGCGCCGCAGCCCGGCCTCCCGACCGGCATGCAGCGCGTGACGAAGACACCCGCCTGCGCCGCGCTCTACCTGAACGCCGAGGGCGCGTTGCACGAGGTCGGCGAGGTCATCCGCCACGAGCAGATGGCCGCGACCCTCGAACGCCTGGCGGCCGAGGGTGCGGCGGCCTTCTACACCGGCGGCATCGCCGAACGCATCGCCGCCGATTTCGAGCGCAACGGCGCCTTCGTCACCGCCTCCGACCTCGCCGCCTACCGGCCGGTGGAGGCCGCGCCGGTGATCGGCAGCTATCGCGGCTACGAGATTGCCTCCAACCCGCCGCCGGGCTCGGGCGCGGTGCTGATCGCGATGCTGAACATCCTGGAGAATTTCGACTTCGCCGGCACCCATCCCGGCAGCGTGCGGCATCTCGATCTCGTCGCACGTGCCATGGCCGCCGCGCATGAGGATCGCGAGCAATGGCTCGCCGATCCCGCCTTCGTGCCCGTGCCGGTGGAGCAGATGACCTCCAAGGCGCGCGCGGCGGATTGGGCGCGGAAGATCCGCGATGGCTGGCTGCCGGGCGGGCGCGCGGGCGCGCCGCCATCCTGCACCACGCACCTGTCGGCCTGGGATGCGGCGGGGAATTGCGTCTCGCTGACGCACACCCTCGGCACCGGCGCCGGCGTGGTGACGGAGGGGCTCGGCTTCAACTGGAACAACGCCATGAAGCTGTTCGACATGCAGCCCGGCCGGGCGAACAGCATGGCGCCCGGCAAGGCGCGCACCACCGGCATGGTGCCGACCATCCTGTCCAAGGCTGGCGCGCCCTGGATGATCGTCGGCGCGCCCGGCGGCAGCGTGATCATCTCCTCGGTGCTGACCACCATCGTCAACGCCATCGACTTCGGCATGAGCGCGGTGGAGGCCGTCTCATTCCCGCGCATCCATTGCGAGGGCGGCCCGGTCTTCTGCGAGGCGCGCGTGCAGGGCGACGTCGTGGATGGCCTGCGCGCGCTCGGCCACGAGGTCCGCCACTCGCCGATCTCTTACGATCCCGGCATGAGCCGCGCGCACGCCATCCTGCTGCGCGACGGCCGGCCCACCGGTGCCGCCGACCCCCGTGGCGGCGGCGGCGTGGCGATCGCCTGGTAGACCCGAGTAGCCCAGGCTGGAATCGGCTTGTGATTGGATGCGGCGCGGCAGGGTGTGATTCGTAGGCGTCCAGCTTTGGCTGGAGGCGGAGATGAC
>NZ_JAWLHG010000021.1:0-85138 GCF_041690465.1 Falsiroseomonas sp.
ATCTCCGCCTCCAGCCAAAGCTGGACGCCTACGAATCACACCCTGCCGCGCCGCATCCAATCACAAGCCGATTCCAGCCTGGGCTACTCGGGTCTAGCCTCGCGCCATGACCGGCTATGGACAGTTCTGCGCCATCGCGCGCGCGCATGAAACGCTGGGCGGGCGCTGGACGCTGCTGATCGTGCGCGAGCTGCTTTGCGGCAGCCGCCGCTTCAACGAGATCCGCCGCGGCATCCCCCGCATTTCCCGCACCATGCTGGCCGAACGGCTGCAGGCGCTCACGCATCTCGGCGTGGTGCGGCACGAAACGGGGGAGTACCACCTGACACCCGCTGGCCAGGACCTGATGCCGCTGGTCGCCGCCCTTGCCACCTGGGGCCAGCGCTGGCTGCCCCGCCACGCGGCGGCTGAGGACCTTGATCTCGACCCGGTCCTCATCGACATGCAGCGCCAGGCGCATCTGGACCTGCTGCCGACGACACCCGCCGTGCTGCGCATCGCGCTGCGCGGCCAGCCGCTCCGCTTCATGCTGCTGAAGCGTGGCGAGGCCTCGGTCTGCGACCACAATCCCGGCTTCCCGGAGACGCTGCGCCTCGGCGGACCGTTGGCGGCGCTGGTGGCCTGGTGGCGCGGCGACGTGGCGTTCGCGCAGGCGCGACGGATGGGGCTGACGCTGGAAGGCCCGCGCCCGCTGGTGCGCGCTTGGCCCGGCTGGTTCGAACGCTACCGCTTTGCCGGTATCCGGTCCGAGGCGGCCTGAGCGGTCCGGATTCCGTACCCCACGGCCAGGCGCGGCCACGGCATCACCGGCGCACCATCCTCAAGGGTGATCCCATGCCACACGATGCCCTGGTCGCGCTCTGCCTCTTCGCCCTGGTCAGCTCGATCACGCCGGGGCCGAGCAACTTCATGCTGCTGACCTCCGGCGCCAATTTCGGCTTCCGCCGGACGCTGCCGCTGCTGCTTGGCATCGCGTTCGGGTTCGGTGCGCTGCTGCTGGGTCTCGGGCTCGGGCTCGGCGCGCTGATCGCGGCCTTGCCCGCGCTGCACCTGGCGCTGAAATTCGCCGGCGCCGCCTGGCTGCTGTACCTCGCCTGGCGGATCGGCACCGCGCGCGGCATCGGCGCCGGCGCGGCGGTGCCGCAACCGGTCGGCTTCCTCGAGTCGGCCGCCTTCCAGTGGATCAACCCGAAGGCCTGGGTCGCCGCGCTCAGCGCCATGGCGGTGTTCACCCGGGCAGAGGCGCCCTTCCTCTCCACGGCGCTGATCGCGCTCGTCTTCTCGCTGGCGATCCTGCCGAGCCTCGTTGCCTGGGCCGGGTTCGGCATGGCCCTGCGCGGCGCGTTGACCGACGAGCGGCGGTTGCGCGTGTTCAACCTGGCGATGGGGCTGCTGCTGGCCGGGAGCCTCTGGCCGATGTTGCGCTGAACACCGCAGCATCGAAATCAGGGCACGTGCAGCCGCAGCAGCCCGCGCGCGACGCGGGCGAGGATTCGCTCGCACGCCTCCGCATCGGCAGCAACCTCCCCGACCGTCACTCCATAGAGCCGCCCGGCGAGCATGCCCTTCTCATAGTCGCCGCGGATCGCATGTGCCGCGCGCGCCTGGGTGTCGCGCAGCAGCGCGTCCAGGCCGGGGCGCAGCGGGTCCTGGTCCGTGATGCAGCCCCTCGCCTCCTGCAGCGGGGCGATGGCCAGGAACCAGCGCTCGACCTCGCCGGGATGCACCACCTGCGCCGGCGCGGCGGTGGCGACCAACATCAGCAGCGCCGCGACGGGGATGATGCGCATGGCCTCGGCCTCGTCATGCGTTGCGGGATGCGCGGCAGCAGGGCGCGCCATGTCGCGTGGCATGCCCGAGAAAGGTTTACGCATGATGGCAGGCGACCAGCGTGCCGTCCTCCCGCGGCGAGAGCGGTGGCCTTTCGCCACGGCACAACTCCGTCGCCTTCGGGCAGCGCGGATGGAAGGCGCAGCCGGGCGGCGGCGAGAGCGGCGAGGGCAGCTCGCCGGTGATCGGGCGGAACTCCAGCGCCGCGTTGCTGTCCAGCACCAGCTTCGGCACGGAATGGAGCAGCCCCTGCGTGTAGGGGTGGCGCGGCGCGGCATAGACGCGCGCGGCCTCGCCCATCTCCACGATGCGGCCGAGATACATCACCGCGACACGGTCGCTGACATGGCGCACCACCGAGAGGTCGTGCGAGATGAACAGGCAGGTCAGCCCGAGATCCTGCCGCAGTTCGAGGAACAGGTTGAGGATCTGCGCCTGGATCGAGACGTCGAGGGACGCCACCGGCTCGTCGCAGACCAGGACCTCCGGCTGCATCGCCAGCGCGCGCGCGATCGCCACCCGCTGCCGCTGGCCGCCGGAGAACTGGTGCGGGAAGCGCGTGGCGAAGGCCGGGTCGAGGCCGACGCGACGCAGCCACTCCGCCACCATCTCCGGCGCCCGCGCGCGCGTCACCAGGCCATGCGTGATCGGTCCCTCGGCGATGGTTTCGCCAATCCGCATGCGCGGGTTCAGCGAGGCAAAGGGGTCCTGGAACACGGTCTGGATGCGCGTGGTGGTCTTGTGCTTGCCCCGCATCGGCGCGGTGCCGGAGAGCAGCACTTCCCCCTCGCTCGGCGCCAGGATGCCGGCGAGCATGCGCCCCAGCGTGGACTTGCCGCAGCCGGATTCGCCGACCAGGCCGAGCGTCTCGCCCTGCCGCACCTCGAGCGAGACGTCGGTGACGGCCTGCACCGGGCGCCGATCCACCTTCGCGCCCAGCGCCGCGGCGATGCGGTCGCCGAGCGTGATGCGCGGGCTGAAGCGGCGCGTCACATGCTCGGCGCTGAGGATCGCGCTCATGCTGCGGCCTCCGGTCGCCGAAGGGCGCAGCGGCGAAGCCGCGAGCGCCGGAGGCGTGAATCGGAGGCGTTCACGTCGTGCTCTCCAGCGCATGGTGGCAGAGCGCCATGCGGCCTGGCTGCGTCACCACCGGCGGGTCGGTGCGGCAGACCTCGGTAGCGCGCGGGCAGCGCGGGGCGAAGGGGCAGCCCGGCGGCAGGCTGAGCAGCGAGGGCGTGCTGCCGGGGATCTGGTTCAGCTTCTCGCCCGGCTTCGCCATCGCCGGCAGGCTGTCCAGCAGGCCGCGGGTGTAGGGATGCAGCGGCGCGCGCAGCACGGCGGCGACCGGCCCGCTCTCCACGATGCGGCCGGCATACATCACCAGCAGCCGGTCGGCGAGCGAGGAGACGGTCGCAAGGTCGTGGCTGATCCAGATCAGCGCCGTGCCCGACTGCTTCGCCAGCTGTTTCATCTCGGCGAGGATCTGCGCCTGGATCGAGACGTCGAGCGCGGTCGTCGGCTCATCGGCGATGATCAGGTCCGGCCCGTGCAGCAGCGCGATGGCGATGGCCACGCGCTGCCGCATGCCGCCAGAGAATTCGTGCGGATAGGCATCCAGCCGCGCTGCGGCGTCGGGAATGCCGACGCGCGTCAGCGTGCGCGCCGCGAGGTCCCGCCCGGCGCGCTCGCTGCCGCCGCCATGCGCCTGCACCGCCAGCATCATCTGCGTGCCGATGGTCAGCACCGGGTTGAGCGTCGCCGCCGGATCCTGGAACACCATCGCGATGCGCTTGCCGCGCAGCCTGCGCATCTCCGCCGGCGCCAGGCCCACCAGCTCGCGCCCGTCGAAGCGGATGGAACCGCCGACGATCTTTCCCGGAGGGTCCACCAACCCGATCAGCGAGAAGCCCGTCACGGACTTGCCCGAGCCGGATTCGCCGACGAGACCCAGGATCTCGCCGCGCCCCAGCGCAAAGGAGACGCCCTCCACCGCCTTCACCACGCCGGCGCGGGTCAGGAAATGCGTGCGGAGATCCTGCACTTCGAGCAGCAGCCGGGTCATGGCATCATGCGGCCGCAACGCGGCCGCCGCGCACAGCGCGCCCTTGTCGCCAGCGCAACAGCGCGTAGGCGCGAAGCCAAGCGGCCGGAGGCCGCGCCCGGCGTCTGAGGGCTCATCTCCGAAGTCTCGGGTTGAACTGGTCGCGCAGCTGATCGCCGACGACGTTGATGGACACGATCAGCACGATCAGCGCAATGCCGGGATAGACCGAAATCCAGGTCCGCCCATTCATCATGTACTGGAAGCCGTTGGCGATCAGCATGCCCAGCGAAGGCTCGGTCGGTGGCAGGCCGAGGCCGAGGAAGGACAGCGTCGCCTCGAGCGCGATCGCGTTGGCCACCTGCACCGTGCCCACCACGATCAGCGGCGGCAGGCAGTTCGGCAGGATGTGGCGGAACACCACGCGGTACCCCGGCAGCGGCGTGGCGCGCGCGGATTCGACATAGTCCTTCTGCCGCTCCGCGCTGGCGGCGCCATAGGCGGTGCGGGCGAAATAGGCGTACTGCGCGGTGACCAGCGCGATGATCAGCGGCACCTTGCCCTGCCCCAGCACCGCCACCAGCACCAGCGCCAGCAGGATCGCGGGAAAGGAGAGCTGCAGGTCCACCACGCGCATGATCGCGCTTTCCAGCGTGCCGCCGGCGTGGGCGGCGAGGATGCCGAGCATCGCGCCGATGGCCATCGCCACCGCGCCGGCCGCGATTCCCATCTGCAGCGAAATCCTCAGCCCGTACAGGATGGCGGAGAGCAGGTCCCGCCCCTGCGCGTCGGTGCCCAGCAGATGCACATAGCCGCCCGAGCCGACATGGCCCGGCGGCCGCCGCGCATCGGCAAGTTCGAGGTTGGCGAGGTCATAAGGGTCCTGCGGCGCGATCCAGGGCGCGAGCAGCGCCGCCGCCACGACGATGAAAACAACCAGCAGCGCCACCACCGCCACCCAGTTCTCGCGGTAGTCCCGCCAGAAGGCGCCCAGTGTGGCGCTCACGCCGCGCGCCCTCCGCGACGCAGCCGCGGATCGAGCAGCGCGTAGGAGAGGTCCACCACCAGGTTGATCGTCACGAACAGGAAGGCCACCAGCACGAGGTAGCCCACCATCACCGGACGGTCGAGCGAGGTGATGCTGTCGATGATCAGCTTGCCCACGCCGGGCCAGGAGAAGATGGTTTCCGTCACCACCGCGAAGGCCAGCGTCGAGCCGAATTCGAGCCCGAAGACGGTGACCAGCGGGATGGAGATAAGCCGCAGCACATGCCGGCGCAGGATGGTATACTCCGACAGACCCGCGGCGCGAGCGAACTTGACCGTGTCGGACAGCATCACCTCCCGCGTGCCGGCGCGCGACAGCCGGATCATCATCGCCAGCTTGAACAGGGAAAGGTTCAGCGCCGGCAGCGCCAGGAATTGCAGCCCCTCCCACGTCAGGAAGGACCACCCGACGCCGAACACCTCCACGGTCGGGCCCCGGTCGCCGGCCGGCAGCCAGTCGAGGTTCACCGCGAAGGTGAGGATCAGGATCAGCCCCACCCAGAAGGTCGGCACCGAGAAACCGAGCACCGAGACCGCCATGATGCCGCGCGAGAGCAGGCCATGCGGCCGGTAACCGGCATAGATGCCGAGGGGGATGCCGATGAAGGCGCCGATGAACACCGAGGCCAGCGCCAGTTCGAGCGTCGCCGGCAGCCGGCTCAGCACGAGTTCCAGCACCGGGATGTTCAGCACGAACGACTTGCCGAGGTCGCCCTGCAGCAGCCGGCCGAGGAATATCAGATACTGTTCGAGCAGCGGCCGGTCCAGGCCGTAATGCTGGATCGCGGCCTCGCGGATGTCCTGGGTGGCGTCGGGCGAGATCAGCACGTCGATCGGGTTGCCGATCGCGTACACCCCCGCGAAGACCAGCGCCGACATGGCGAGCATGACGAGGGCGGCCTGGATCAGCCGCTGGATGACATAGCCGAGCATTTTCCGAGTATCGGGCAGTGGACAGAAGGCGCAAGGCATTCCTAGCATCGCCGATGCAGGACGCTTCCCGGGGAGAAAAACACGCCATGCGCCGCGAATTCCGCCGCCTCGCCCTTTCCACCGCCGCCGCCGGCGCGCTGCTGATGGGGTCCGCCACCGCCCAGACGCTCACTATGGGTGTCATCGCCGGGCCGGAGAGCATGGATCCGCACTACACCGCCACCGGCACGCATTCGGAGGCGCTGAAGCACGTCTTCGACACGCTGACCCATTCCGGCGACCGCTTGCAGATCGAGCCTGGGCTGGCGGAATCCTGGCGGGTGGTGAACCCCACCACCTGGGAATTCCGGCTGCGCCGTGGGGTGAAGTTCCATGACGGTTCCGACATGACCGCGGAGGATGTCGCTTCCTCCATCCGGCGCATGCAGACGCTGTCGGGCCCCAATCCGCTTCGCATCTATGTGCGCCGCGTGCAGGAGGTGCGGATCGTGGATCCGCACACCATCCAGATCATCACCGACGGCCCGGCGCCGACGCTCCCCAATGATTTCATCCGCCTGTTCGTCACCTCCGCGCGCGCCACCGCCGGGCTGACGCCGGAGAACAGCAACGAGGCCTTCAACTCCGGCCGCGTTACCATCGGCACCGGCCCCTACCGCTACGTCTCCTGGACGCCGCGCGAGCAGTTCACCGTCGAGCGCTTCGAAGGCCACTGGACCGGCCGCCCGGCCTGGGCGCGGGTGACACGCCGCGAGATCGCCAACCCCGCGGCGCGCGTCGCGCAGCTGCGCACCGGCCAGGTGGACATGATCGTCCGCGTCCCCGCGGCCGACGTGACGACGCTCCAGCGCGACCGCAACATCACGGTGCTCAAGGGCGAGACGGTCTACGTGTTCAACCTGGCACTCGACCAGCGCGAGAGCACCCCGCAGGTGACGGCGAAGGACGGCTCGGCGCTGTCCGCCAACCCCTATCGCGACCCGCGCGTGCGGGAAGCGATCGACCTCGCCATCGACCGCCGCGCACTGGCCGAGGTGGCGATGGAAGGCCTCGGCACGCCACAGAGCCAGATGGTGACCCCCAACATCTTCGGCTACAACCCGGCGATCACCCTGCCCACGCCGAACGTCGCGCGTGCGCGCCAGCTGCTGGCCGAGGCGGGCTATCCGAACGGCTTCCGGATGGTGCTGAACTTCACCAACAACCGCCTGCCTGGCGACAATGCCGTGGGCACCTCCATCGCGCAGATGCTGGCGCGCATCGGTATCGAGGTGCAGGCCGCCGGCCAGCCCGCCGCGGTGATCTTCCCCGCCCGTGCGCGTGGCGAGCTTTCCAACATCATGGCCGGCTGGGGCACGCTGACGGGCGAGGCGAACTACTACTACTCGGCCAATGCGCACACCTACAACCCGGAGCTCCGGCTCGGTGCCTTCAACTGGACCCGCTTCTCCGATCCCGAGATCGACCGGCTGATCCAGGCCGCCAGTGTCGAGTTGGACGACAAGAAGCGGGAGGAGCTGCTGCAGCGCGTCGGTCTGCTCTACACCAATGCCCGCATCGCGATCCCGATCGCCGCGGTGGGCTCCGCCTGGGCGATGCGGCGCGACCGCGTGACGCTGCGGGTCGGGCGCAGCGACGAGGAAACCTATGCGTGGGACGTGGCGCCCGTGACCCGATGAGAATCGCGGACGCCAATTGGATGGACGTCGCGGCGTATCTCGGCCGCGACGACCGTTGCGTGCTGCCCTTCGGCAGCACCGAACAGCATGCGCAGCTCTCGCTCTGCGTTGACGCGATCCTCGCCGAGCGGGTGGCGGTGGAGGCGGCGGAGCCGCTCGGCGTGCCGGTCTATCCGGCGATGCCTTTCGGGCTGGCGCCCTACTTCGCCGCCTTTCCCGGAAGTGTCAGCCTGCGAGTCGAGACGCTGCTCGCCGTCGCCCGCGACCTGATCGAAAGCGTGGCACGCGCCGGCTTCCGCCGCGTACTCCTCGTCAACGGCCATGGCGGCAATGCGCCGGTCGGCGCGCTGGCGCAGCAGATGATGACGGAGCGGCCGGAGCTCTCCATCAAGTTCCACAACTGGTACAACGCGCCGCGCACCTGGGCCGCGGCGATGGCGCTCGATCCCTCGGCCAGCCACGGCAACTGGTTCGAGAACTTCCCCTGGACGCGGCTCGCGCATGCGCCCTCGCCGGAAGGCCGCAAGGCATCGGTGAACACCGCGCTGATGAAGGCCTCGCCGCCGGCCAAGGTACGCGAGATGCTGGGCGACGGCTCCTTCGGCGGGCCGTGGCAGATGCCCGACGAGGCCACGCAAGCCATCTGGGACACCGGCGTCGCCGAGACGCGAGAAGCACTGGAAGCTCCATGGCCGACCCGATCCTGATCTGGGGTGCCGGCGCGATCGGCGGCACGCTCGGTGCCTATTGGGCGCGTGCGGGGCACGACGTGCTGCTGGTGGACACCGTCGCCGAGCATGTCGAGGCCTGCCGAACGACGGGTCTCACCATCTTCGGCCCGGTCGAGGAGTTCACCCAGGTCATCCCCGCCGTCACGCCGCAAGAGCTGACCGGCACCTTCTCCCGCATCGTGCTGGCGGTGAAGGCGCAGGCGACGAAAGTCGCGCTGCCGATGCTGGCACCGCACCTGAAGGCGGACGGCTTCGTCTTCTCCGCGCAGAACGGGCTGAACGAGATCGAGATCGCGGCGGCGGTGGGGCCCGAGCGCACCATGGGCTGCTTCGTGAATTTCAGCGCCGACTGGCACGCGCCCGGCCGCATCCTGTTCGGCAGCCGCAGCGCCGTGGTGGTCGGCGAGATCGACGGCAGCATCCGCGACCGCACCCGCGCCATGCACGCCCTCTGCCGCGAGTTCGAGCCGGACGCCATCCTGACCGACGACATCTGGAGCTATCTCTGGGGCAAGATGGCCTATGGCGCGATGCTGTTCGGCACCGCGCTGAACCATGATTCGATGAGCGCCAACTTCGCCGACCCGGCACGCCTGCCGGCCTGGCTCGCGCTGGGGCGGGAAGTGGTGGCGGTGGCGCTTGCCCGCGGCGTCACGCCACGCGGCTTCGGGGAGTTCGACCCGATGGCCTTTGCACCGGGCAAGCCGGACGAGGCGGCCATTCCGGTCATCAACTGGCTGCGCGACTTCAATGCCAAGAGCGCCAAGACGCACTCCGGCATCTGGCGAGACCTCGCGGTGCGCAAGCGCAAGACGGAAGCGGGCGCACAGCTCAACATCGTGCCGAAGCTCGCCGCCGAGCTCGCCATCCCGACACCGGCGCTCTCCGCCGTCGGCCGCCTGATCGCCGACATCGAGGAAGGCCGGCGCGAGCAGTCGCCGGAGACCTTCGGCGAACTGCTGAAAGCGATCACGTGACCGATGCGGTCCTGACTCGGCTGCTCGCGGATCGCGAGGGCTTCGTCGCGCGCCTGGCCGCGCTGGTCGCCTGCCCCTCGGTCTCGACCGATCCGGCCTATCGCGACGGCATGGCGGCCGCGCGCGCGTGGTGGTGCGGGCGGCTGGCGGAGATGGGGTTCGCCGAGGTGCGGGAAATCGGCGCCGGTGGCCACCCCGCGATCGCGGCCTGCTGGCGCGGCGCCGGGCCGGGGGCGCCGACGCTGCTGGTCTATGGCCACTACGACGTGCAGCCGCCGGATCCCGTCGGCGAGTGGCGCTCGCCACCCTTCGTGCTGACGGCGCGCGACGGAAGGCTGCATGCGCGCGGCGTGTCGGACGACAAAGGGCCTTCGCTGCTCGCACTGGAAACGCTCGGCGCCTTCCTCGCGGTGGAAGGCCGGCTGCCGGTGAACGTCGCGGTGCTGCTGGAAGGCGAGGAAGAGTGCGGCTCCGCCACGCTGGAGAAAATCCTGCATGAGAATCGCGCCTTCTTCGCCGCCGATGCCGTGCTCTCCGCCGATGGTGCGCGCTGGCGCGCCGACCTGCCGACCATGACGGTCGGCACAAGAGGCTCCATGGCGGTGGAGTTCACGCTGCGCACCGCGGCGAAGGACCTGCATTCCGGCCGCTATGGCGGCGTCGCGCCCAATGCGCTGCACGCCATGGCACGCCTGGTCACCACGCTGCACGACGAGCACGGCAATATCCTTGTCCCCGGCTTCACGGACGGCGTGCCACCGGTGACGGAGGCCGAGCGCACCGCGCTGGCGGCGATCCCCTACGATGTCGCAGCGCATGACGCCTCGATCGGCATCGCGCCGAGCGACCGCAGCACCGCCGAGTTCCTCGAGCGCCTCTGGCTGCGCCCGACGCTCGACCTGAACGGCATGTGGGGCGGCTATACCGGTGCCGGCGGCAAGACGGTGATCCCCGCCGAGGCGCACGCGAAGATCTCCATGCGCCTGGTGCCGGGCCAGGTGCCGGCGAAGGTTGCGGACGCGCTGGCCGCGCATCTGCGCGCGCATTGCCCGCCGGGCACGACGCTCGAGATCCGTGCGACGCGGCAGGGTACGCTGGCCACTCATCTGGAAGGTGCCCACCCGCTGCTGGTCGCCGCCGAGCGCGCGCTGGAGCAGACCGCCGGCCGCGCGCCGCTGCGGGTGCGGATGGGCGCGACGCTGCCGCTCACCGATATCGTGCAGCGCGTGCTCGGCATCGGCACCGTGATGTTCTCCTTCGCCACCGCGGACGAGGATTTCCACGCCCCCAACGAGAATTGGCGCGAAAGCGCCATCCCCGAGGGCTTCGCCGCCTGGGTCGCGCTGCTGCGCAAGCTGGAGGGCACGACGCGCGCCGATTTCACCGGCTTCCGCGCCGGCTGACATGGCGGAGGGCTGGACCGCGGGCTGGGCGCGGCGGGTCACGACGGGGCGCGTCGGGCGGCTCGTCGGCGCCCTGGTCGTCGCGCCGCTGGGCGGCGCGATGGCGGGCCTATTGTTCGACGTGATCGTCGTCCTGCTGCTGGAGCGTGACACCTTGCACGACATCAACCGCTACCATGGCGCCAAGCCGATCTGGTTCGCCGTGCTGGCGGTGGTCTCGGCGCCGGCGATCATCCTGGGCCTGCTGATCGCGCATCTGGTCTTCGCCACGCTGCGGCTGCGTGCGCTATGGCCCTACCTGGCCGCCGCGACTCTGGCCGGGGCAGCTTTCACCTGGAACCTCAACGAATCCTGGGTCTCCTGTCCGCCGACGATGCAGGGCGCTTGCCCGCCGCCACCGCCGGCCGACCAGGTCACCAAGATCATGCTCGGCAATGTCGCCATGGGCCTGGCGCCGGCGGTCGGCGCAGCGCTGACCTTCTGGACCGTGCTGCGTCCCGACCGCGAACGCCGTACCTAAAGGGCATCCTTCACGAAGCGGCCCGCCTGCATGATGACGGGGATGTGCTTCCCCTGCCTCGTCAGCAGCGAGAGGTCCTTCAGCGGATCGCCCTCCACCACGATCAGGTCGCCGAAGGCGCCCGGCGCCACCGCACCGATCTTGCCTTCCATGCGCAGCAGCTTCGCCGCATGCATCGTCGTGCTGCGGATCACCTCGATCGCCGGCAGCACCTGGCCGCGGATGACGAACTCCTCCGACTGGTGGCGGTGCATCTCGCCGAGCAGGTCGGTGCCGAAGGCCATGGTCAGGCCAGCGCGGCGCATCCTATCCAGGCTTTCGAGGCCGGCAACCCGCACCGTGTCGATCTTCGCCACGCTTTCCGGCGGCAGGCCGAGCGAGGCGCCCTCATCCTTCAGCGCCTGGTAGGTGACCAGCGTCGGGCAGGCGATGGCGCCGGCCGCGGCAGCCTTGCGGGCGGTGGCTTCCTCGATCAGGTTGCAATGCTCGAGGCTGCGCACGCCGCATTCCACGGCGCGGCCGATCGCCTCATCCGTGTAGAGGTGCGCGGCGACATAGGTCTGGGCCATCTGCGCTTCCTCGACCGCCGCGCGGATCTCGTCCCTGCTGTAGCCCAGGAAGGCGATGGGATCGGTGGGCGAGGCCACGCCGCCATTCGCCATGATCTTGATGTAGTCGGCGCCGGCCTTGATCTCCTCGCGGCAGGCGCGGCGCACGGCATCCACGCCGTCGGCGAGGCGGCCAAGCGCGCCAAGGCGCGCCTCGATCCACGCGTTCTCGCGGTTGTCCCAGCGGCCGCGGCCGTCGCTGTGGCCGCCGGTGGAGGAGATCGCCTTGCCGCAGAGCACCATCCGCGGCGCCTCGAAATGCCCCTCGTCGCGCGCAGCGCGAAGCCCCTGCGTGGCACCGCCGAGGTCGCGGATGGTGGTGAAGCCGCGCATCAGCATCCCGTGCATGATCTTCGCCGCGCGAAAGGCGACCAGCGCATCGGGCAGCAGCGCGTGGCGCGCCAGGTTCACCTCGCTGGCGATGACGTGCACATGCGCGTCGATCAGCCCGGGCATCAGCGTGCGGCCCCGCAGGTCCAGCCGGCGCGCGCCGCTCGCCGTGATCGGGCGGTCGGAGACGTCCTTGATCAGTCCATCCTCGACCAGGACATGGCCTTCCACGGCACCCTCGGCGGTGCCGTCCAGGATGCGGGCGTTCTCGAACAGGGTTGCGGACATGGGGGCTCCTTCGGCGCGAAAGCTAGAACGCCACGCCTTCCTCTGCCAGACGCCTCTTCACCAGGTTCTTCGGCACCTTGCCATAGCCCGATTTCGGCAGCGCTTCCCACACCACCACCCGCAGCGGCTGCTTGTACCGGGCAAGGCGGTCCTGCAAATGCGCGAGCACTGCCGCCTCGTCCACCGCCATTCCCGCGCGCGGCACGACGCAGGCCACGCCCGCCTCGCCCCATTTCGGATGCGCGATCCCCACCACCGCACATTCGGCGATGGCGGGATGCGTCAGGATCGCTTCCTCCGCCTCGCGCGGATAGACGTTCGAGCCGCCGGAGATGTACATGTCGGAAGCGCGCCCGGTGATCCAGAGGAAGCCGCGCGCATCGAGCCGTCCGAGATCGCCGGTGTGGAACCAGCCGCCGGCGAAGGCTTTCCGGTTCGCTTCCTCGTTCTCGAAGTAGCCGGCGAAGACGGCGGGCCCACGCACGCAGATCTCGCCGATGGCGTCCGGCGGAAGGCGTGCGCCCGCTTCGTCGAGGATCGCCACCTCCATGCCGGTGCGCGGCACGCCGCAGGACCCGGCATTCTCGGGCGTGTGCATGTCCGGGCGCAGCACGGTGATGTTGCCGGTCACCTCGCCCAGGCCGAAATACTGCACCAGGCAGGCGCCGAGCTTCGCCAGTGCCTCCGCCTGGTCGGCCTCGTACATCGGCGCCCCGGCATAGATCACGTGGCGCAGGCTGGAATGGTCGTGCGCGTCCACCGCGGGGTGGCGCACCAGCGCGGTCAGGATGGTCGGCACGGTGAACATGTTGCTGATGCGGTGCGTCTCGACCAGCGCCCAGGCCTCCTCCGGGTCCAGCTTCTCGCCGGCCGTCAGCACCGTCACTGCGCCGCGTGCCACCTGCGCCAGCTGGTGGATGCCGGCGCCATGCGACAGCGGCGCCACCACGAGAGAGGCGTCTCGCTCCGTGGTGCCCGGCATCAAATCCGCCAGGTGGTTGGTGACGACGAAGGCGAGCTGCCCATGCGTCAGCACCGCCGCCTTCGGCCGGCCGGTGGTGCCCGAGGTGTAGAAGAACCAGGCCGGATCGCCGTACGCGACATCCGCTTCCGCATCCGGCAGCGTCGGCGCCTCCGCGGCGAGCAGAGTTTCGTAGTCCAGCTCGTCGTCCTCGCGGTCGCCCACCGCGATCACCTGGCGCAGATGCGGCGAGGCGGCGCGCACCGCCTGCGCATGCGCCTGGAAGCCGGCATCCCGCAGCATCACCACTGCGCGCGACGACGAACCCAGATACGCCACCTCGGCCGGTGTCAGCCGGAAATTGGTCGGGACCCAGACTGCGCCGGCCTTGAAGCAGGCCCACATGCTCTCGAACATCGCGTTCGAATTCCGCGAGTGCACCAGCACGCGATCGCCCTTGCCGACGCCGAGGCGCCGCAGAGCGGCCGCGAAGCGGTCCACCCGTGCATCCAGCTCGGCGAAGCTCCACACGCGGTCACGCCAGACCAACGCCGGCGCCTGCGGGATGCGCCGCGCCGTCTGGGTGAGCAGCCGTCCGAGATTCGCCGCCGTCGCCGGACCCATCGCCATCCCTCCCCGTCAGCGCGGCCAGGATAGGCTCAGGCGGGCTGCGCCTCCAGCCGGCGGCCGGCGACCGGTCGCGCCAGGGGACGCGGCGCGAAGCTGGCGGGGTCCGCCATCTCCCAGGATTCCGCGAGGCGCGGATCCACAGCGCCGCGCAGCAACGCACCCGGCTCCGGCGCGGGGTAGAGCTCGGCGAAGCTCCGCACCTCGTGGCGGGAGATCCGGCGCCAGAGATGTCGCGAGCGCAGCTGCGAGGGATGCTCCAGGCCCGCCGCCGCCGCGAGCTCCGCCAGCGCCTGCAGCGTCGCCGCGTGGAAATGCTGCACGCGCTCGGCCTTGTCCGGCACCAGCAGCGCACGCTGCCGCGTCGGGTCCTGCGTCGCCACGCCGGTCGGGCAACGATCGGTGTGGCAGGAAAGCGACTGGATGCAGCCCAGCGCGAACATGAAGCCGCGCGCCGCATTGCACCAGTCGGCGCCGAGCGAGAAGGCGCGTGCCATGTCGAAGCCGCTGGCGATCTTGCCGCTGACGCCGAGCCGGATGCGGTCGCGCAGCCCGACGCCGATCAGCGCATGATGCACGAAGGAAAGCCCCTCGCGCATCGGCATGCCGATATGGTCCATGAACTCCATCGGAGCCGCGCCCGTGCCCCCTTCGGCCCCATCCACCACGATGAAGTCGGGCGTGATGCCGGTCTCCAGCATCGCCTTGCAGATCGCCAGGAATTCCCAGCGATGGCCGATGCAGAGCTTGAACCCGGCCGGCTTGCCGCCCGAAAGCCGCCGCATCTCGGCGATCAGTTGCATCATGCCGGTCGGCGTGTCGAAGGCGGAATGGGCGGGCGGGGAGACGCAGTCGCGGCCCATCGGCACGCCGCGGATCAACGAGATCTCGCGGCTGACCTTCGCCGCCGGCAGCACGCCGCCATGGCCGGGCTTGGCGCCCTGGCTCAGCTTGAGCTCCACCATCTTCACCTGCGGCAGGTTGGCGGTCTCCGCGAAGCGCTCGGGCGAGAAGCGCCCGACTTCGTCGCGTGCCCCGAAATAACCGGAGCCGATCTCCCAGATGATGTCGCCGCCGCCTTCCCGGTGGTACGGGCTGAGCCCACCCTCGCCGGTGTCGTGCGCGAAGCCGCCGGCCTTGGCCCCACGGTTGAGCGCCCGGATCGCGTTCGCCGAGAGCGAGCCGAAGCTCATCGCCGAGATGTTGAGCAGCGAGGCGCTGTAGGGCTGCGTGCAATCCGGCCCGCCGATCAGCACGCGCAGCGGTTCGCTGGTCGGCTCCTTCGCGGCGAGAGAGTGATGCAGCCACTCGAAGCCCTCGGCATAGACGTCGTACTGCGTGCCGAAGGGCCGCTTGTCGAGCTGGCGCTTGGCGCGCTGATAGACCACCGCGCGCTTGTCGCGGCTGAACGGCGTGCCGTGCTTCTCGTCCTCGAAGAAATACTGCCGCATCTCCGGCCGGATCTCCTCCATGATGAAGCGGAGATGCGCGGCGATCGGATAGTTGCGGAGGATGGCGTGCCGCGGATGGTGCAGGTCGCGGACGCCGAGCGCCGCCAGCCCGCCGGAAACCGCCAGCCCCGGCAGCAGCCAGCCCCAGCCGCTGGGCCAGATCAGCAGGGCGAGCAGGAACCCCGCCGTGCCAAGGCAGGCGAGCGTCAGGCAGACGAAGCGCGGCGTGAAGGCGAGCGCGAGCAGGCGCGGCATGGCGTGACGTCCCTCCTGGACTGGCCAAGCCTATTCGCGATTGGTGGCAAAGACGTTACGAAATCGCCGCCGGCCTGCGTCATACCGGCCGGTCGCCCTTCTGCACCGTGAGCGTGCGGTTATCCGCCGCCGGCAGCATCCGCGCCGGGTCGCGGGTAACGACGATGTCGAGGATGGTCGGCGTGTCGGTGTTCGCCAGCCCCTCGCGCAGCGCGCCGTTCAGCGCCTCGGGATCGGTGACACGTATGCCGTGGCAGCCCATGGCCTTGGCCACCGCGGCATAGTCCATCTCCACCAGGTCGGAGGACTGGTAGTTGCCCGGGCCATACACCGCATGCTGCAGCGCCTTCACATAGCCGCTGGCCGCGTTGTTGAAGATGCAGCAGACGAAGGCGGCGCCGGCGCGCCTTGCGGTCTCCAGCTCGCCCATGGACATGTTGAAGCCGCCATCGCCGGTGAGCGAGACCACCCGCCGCCCCTTCCCCACGCCGAGCTGCGCGCCGATGCCACCGGGCACGCCATAGCCGATCGAGGCGAAGCCACGGTCGGCCACGAAGCCGCGGCCGGCCCGCTTGGTGTCGTGGAACAGCGCCCCCCAATGCGCGGCGAAGCCGCCATCGGCGACCAGCACGGCATCCGCCGGCATCACCTTGTTCAGCTCGCCGAGCAGGCGGCCGACATTGATCGGGCTCTCGACGCTTTCCAGCCGCTCGCGCGCGCCCTCGCGCCAGGCGGCCATGCGCTTCGGCACCTCGGCGCACCAGCCGGCACGGGAGGCCGCGCGCTTGCCGCCATCGCGCAGCGCATCGGCCAATTCCTCCAGCGTCGCGCGGGCGTCGCCGGCCAGCGCGACATCGTGCCGCGTGGTGCGGCCGATCTCCTCCGGCACCACATCCAGGTGGATCAGCGGCACGCCGGCGGGCATCAGCGTGAAGCGCTTGGTCGCGATCTCGCCGAGCTTGCAGCCCACCACCAGCAGGCAGTCGGACATGGCGATCAGGTCGTTGGCGATGCGCGAATAGCGCCCGAACACGCCGGCCGAGAGATCATGCGTGCAGGCGATCGCGCCCTTGCCGGACATGGTGTGCGCCACCGGGATGCCCTGCGCCTCGGCGAACGCCGTCAACGCCTCCTGCGCCTCGCTGATATGCACGCCGCCGCCGGCCAGGATCAGCGGCCGCTCCGCCCTGTCCAGCAGCGCCTCGGCGCGAGC
The DNA here is from genome assembly GCF_041690465.1 of Falsiroseomonas sp. Lineage (GTDB taxonomy): Bacteria > Pseudomonadota > Alphaproteobacteria > Acetobacterales > Acetobacteraceae > Falsiroseomonas. The sequence goes on from NZ_JAWLHG010000021.1 coordinate 16,895, forward strand.
GAGCTCGGCACGGTCGGGGCGGGAGCGGCGGGCCTGCGCGCGCAGCGTGCCGGGATCCACCCAGAAGTCGCTCGCGTCGAAGTCATGCTCGCCATGCGCGATGTCCTCCGGCAAGGCGAGCAGCACGGGGCCGGGCCGGCCGGAGGTCGCCACCGCGAAGGCACGGCGCAGGTGTTCCGGGATGCGGTTGATCACCTCGATGCGGATCGCCTCCTTCACCAGCGGGCGCAGCACGTCGAACTGGCGCGCTTCCTGCGTCATGTTCTTCCAGGCGTGCTGGCGGTTGGCGTCGCCGATGATGGCGACCATCGGCATCCCCGCGTTGAACGACTCCGCCAGGCCGGTCGCCAGGTTGGTCGCCCCCGGCCCGAGCGTGCCGTCCACCAGGCCGGGCCTGTTCGTCACGCGGGCATAGGCATCGGCCGCGAAGGCGCCGCAGCGCTCGTCGTTGATCAGCATGTGCTGCACGCCGAGCGCGCGGCAGGCCTCGTAGAACGGCAGCAGCTGGAAGCCGCCCATGCCGAACATCGGCCCCGCCTGGTGCAGCTTCAGCATCTCGGCCAGGGCCTGGCCACCGCTCATCCGGCGGGTCGCGTTCGAGGACATTCAGACATGCTCCAGCATGGCGGCGACGAAGTCGCGCGCCGATTGGCCAATGCGCCCGCCGCGCGATGCGGCGAGCGGGTTGAGGGCGGAGACGTAGCCGTCGCTCCAGGTGCTCATCCCCTCCCCGATGCGTGCCGAGAAGCAGGAGACGCAGGCGCCCGCGATGCCGCGCGCCTGCAGCGCCGGCAGGCGCGAGATGCCGGCGTCGTCGATCCCGAAGCCCGCATCGTTGTAGAGCGCGGCCAGCACCGGCGCCTTCACCGCCGTTTCCGGCTTGCCGCCGAGCAGGCCGCCATGCGAGCCGGTGACCACGATGTGCCCGGCATCGCCCGGCCCGACCAGACCGTTCGAATCGAGGACGAAGACGCGTACGCCGCGGCGCCCGGCATCCTCGATCTCACGGCGGGCCTCGCCCATCTCGAAGCGCGTCTGCGCGGCCGGCAGATCCTGGCCGGCCAGGATCGCCAGCGCTTCGGCCGCCGCCATGCCGGTCTCGATGCCGCAGGCGCCGGCCGGACCGTTCACCGCGGAGATCCGGCCGCGGGCCAGCATGTCCGCTCCGTCGCCGATCCGCGCCGTCATGTGCCCGACGCAGGCGCAGGGCACGCCGAGGCCGGACAGCCAGTCGAGCGCGCCGATCCCCGCCTGCTGCCGCCCGATGCCGGCATCATGCAGGATCAGCGCCGAGACGCCGCGGCGCACCGCGTACCAGCCGGCATATTCGCCGCCATGGCTGGCGCAGAGCGCCACGCGCCCGAACGCCGCCTCCGTCAGATGCGTCACGCTGTCCAGCACCAGCGGCGCGCCGTTGCGCATCGGTGTCCCTCCCCGGCTTGATTCCTTCGCCCGCTGCCGCATGCTCCGCAAGCCCCCGGGTCGAGAGGGGCGGGTTGAGGGGAAGCGTCCGTCATGACCTCCGGCGGTGACAACCGCGCGCGGCTGCTCGCGCTCTACGCCACCATGTGCCGCATCCGCGCCTTCGAGGAGACGGCGCTGGCCGCGCACCGCGCCGGCGAGATCCCGGGGCCGCTGCACGTCTCGGTCGGCCAGGAAGGTGTCGCCGCCGGCGTCTGCCTGAACCTGCGCCCCGACGACCGCATCACCTCCAACCATCGCGGCCACGGGCATGCGCTGGCGAAGGGCGCGGGGCTCGCAGGGATGATGGAGGAGTTGTTCGGCCGCGCCGGCGGGCATTGCCGGGGCAAGGGCGGCTCCATGCACATCGCGGATTTCTCGGTCGGCATGCTCGGCGCCAATGGCGTGGTGGCGGGCGGCATCCCGATCGCGGTCGGCGCGGCGCAGGGGCTGCGTCTGCTCGGCTCCACCGCCATCGTCTGCTGCTTCTTCGGCGATGGCGCGATCAACCGCGGGCCGTTCCTGGAAGGTCTGAACTGGGCCGCGCTCTACCGCCTGCCGGTGCTGTTCGTCTGCGAGGACAACGGCGTCGCCGCCTTCACCCGCGCCGAGAGCGTCACCGCCGGCCCTGGCGTCGCCGCGCGCGCCGAGGCGCTCGGCGTGCCTGCGGTGAGCGTGGACGGCAACGACGCGGCTGCGGTGGACGAAGCCGCGGCGCGGCTGGTGGCGGAACTGCGCGGCGGCGCCGGGCCGCGCCTGCTGCACGCCACCACCTATCGCCTCACCGGCCATACCAGCACCGACCCCGCCGCCTGGCGCGAGGCGGGCGAGGTGGAGGCGGCGCGCGCGCAGGAGCCGATCCTGCGGCTGCGTGCGCGGCTGCTGGCCGAGGGCGTGGCGGCGAAGGCGCTCGATGCGGTCGAGGGCGATGCGCGCGCCGAGATGTCGCAGGCCCGCGCCGACGCCCTCGCCGCCCCCTGGCCCGATCCCGCCATCGCCTGGGAAGACGTGCAGGATTCCGGCGCCGTGACGGGGGTGGCGTGACATGGCCGAGGTGACGCTGGTCGAGGCCGCGCGCCTCGCCGCCCTGCAGGAGATGCGGCGAGACCCGCGCGTCTGGGTGCTCGGCGAGGACGTCGCACGCGGCGGGCTGTTCGGCCAGTACCGCGGCTTCCTCGAGGAGTTCGGGCCGCAGCGCGTGGTCTCCACCCCGATCTCGGAGAGCACCATCATGGGTGCCGGCCTCGGCGCCGCGCTGGTCGGCACGCGACCGATCATCGAGATGCGCATCTTCGATTTCGTCATGTGCGCGATGGACGAGCTGGTGAACCAGATCGCCAAGATCCGCTACATGTTCGGCGGCCAGGCGAAGCCCGCCGTGGTGGTGCGCATGCCACACGGCATCTGGCGCAACTCCGCCGCGCAGCATTCGCAGACGCTGGAGAGCTGGTTCACCCACATCCCCGGCGTCGTCGTCGCGGTGCCGGCGACGCCCGCCGACACCGCCGGGCTGCTGGTCTCTGCGATCCGCAGCGACGATCCCGTGCTGTTCTTCGACCCGAAGAACCTCTTCCCGCTGAAGGGCGAGGTGGCGGAGGCGATCGCGCCCATTCCCTTCGGCACCGCGCGACGCATGCGCGAAGGCACGGACCTGACCATCGTCACCTGGTCCGCCGCCGTGCCGATGGTGGAGGAGGCCGCGGCCACCCTCGCCGCGCGCGGCGTCTCGGCCGATGCGCTGGACCTGCGCACGCTGTGGCCATGGGACGAGGATGCGGTCGCCGCCTCCGTTGAGCGCACGCGGCGGCTGCTGGTGGTGCATGAGGCGGTGACCACCGGCGGCTTCGGCGCCGAGGTGCTCGCGCGCGTCGTCGAACGCCTCGGGCCGGGCGCCGTGCAGGCGGCGGCGCGGCTCGGCCAGCCGCGCGTCCCGGTGCCCTTCGCGCCCCCTCTCGAGGATGCGCTGAAGCCCGACGCGGCAAAGGTCGTGGCGGCCGCGGAGGCGCTGCTGCGCCGGTGAGGCCGTGCAGGTTGCGCCGCCTCACGTGATCGTGCGCCTCGCTCATTCCACCCTGCGTTGCCACGGCGCCCGGCAACGCCCTACCGTCGCGCGGTGCCGATAGCGATGGCGAAGGCTGCGGAGGTGCGCGCGCGCGCGCCGGAGCGGCCGCAAGCCCCGATGCGCCTGTTGCTGCCCGCCGCCGTGCTGGCGCCGTTGGCGATCCTGGTGCTCGGCGCCTGGATCGCCTGGAACGGCACGCAGGACCAGGCGCGCGCCGAGATGGCGCACAGCGCCGATGCCGCCGCCGAATATGCGCGGAGCGTGCTCGATCTGCACCGCATGCGCGCCGAGCGGGTCAACGACCAGCTGCGTGGCCTGACCGACGCCCAGATCCGCGCCAACGAGCCCGCGCTCCACCACCTGCTGCAGCAGACGGCGGGCATCGGCAGCCTGAGCCCGCTCTTCCGCATCTACGCCTTCGACCGCGAAGGCCACGTGCTGCTGAACACCGATTTCCTGCCCTCGCCGCGCGCCACTGCCGCGGACCGCGACTATTTCCGTGCCCTGGCGCAACCCGATTCGCCAGAGGTGACGGTCGGCGAAACGCTGCTCGGCCGTGCCAACGGCCTGCTGTTCTTCACCGTCACGCTGCGGCGTTCCGGCACCGGCAACGGGCTGCCCCCGGGCGCCTTCGACGGCGTCATCAACATCTCCGTCGCCCCCGCCGCCCTGGCGGAAGGCCTGGCGCGGCTGCGCGGCTCGCCGGAGGACGTGCTGGGCCTCGTGCGCGCTGATGGCGCCGTGCTGGCCCGCACACTGCCTCTGCCCGCACCACCCCCCTGGCGCCAGCCGTCCGAGGGCGAAGTGCGCCGGCGCATGGAAGCCGGCGAGGACCGGTTCGAGCGGGTGGGTATCTCACCGCTCGATGGCGTGTCGCGGCTGGTGGCGTATCGCCGCGTGGATGGCTGGCCAGTCTATATCGCCGCGGCGCGCGACAGCAGCGTGATCCGCGCGCAGTGGCTGCAGAGGGTCGCGCTGCTGCTCGGCTTCGGCATGCCGGCGGTGATCGGGCTGGGCCTGCTCGCCCGCCTCGCCCAGCGCACCGCCGAAACCGCGCGGCAGGCGCTGCAGGCGCGGGTGCAGGAACGCACCGCGGCGCTGGCCGGCAGCGAAGGCCGGCTCCGGCTGGCGCTGGAGGCAGCCAATCTCGGCACCTGGGAGGCCGACTTCCGCACCGGCCTCGTGGCCCGGTCGGCCCGCACCGCCGAGATCATGGGCTATCCACCGGAACCGATGTCAACGCCGATACCCGCCTGGCGAGAGGCGCTCCACCCCGAGGATCGGCCAAGGGCGGTCGCCTGCTTCGAGGCGCTGCAGCGTGGCGAGACCGATCGCTACAGCGTCGAGTACAGGGTGCGACGCCCGGATGGCAGCCTTGCCTGGGTGGAGAGCTGCGTCCGAACGGTGGAACGCGATGCGGAGGGCCGGCCGCTGCTCGTCGCCGGCACGCTGCAGGACCTCACCGCGAGACGCGAGGCGGAGGAGCGCCGCGCGCTGCTCGCCCGCGAGGTGGACCACCGCGCGAAGAACGCGCTGGCGGTGGTGCAGGCGGCGCTGCGCCTGACGCCGCGCACCGACCCCGAGCATTACGCCGCGGCGGTGGAGGGCCGCGTCGCGGCGCTCGCGCGGGCGCACACGCTGCTCGCCGAGCAGCGCTGGGCCGGCGCACAGCTGCGCCAGCTGCTGGAAGGCGAGCTCTCCGCCTTCCTCGCCGGTGGCAGGCCGGACAGGCAGCCTCGTGCCGAGCTGGACGGCCCCGAATTGCGGGTGGCGGCGGCGGCGGCGCAGAGCCTCTCCCTCACCTTCCACGAGCTGGCCACCAATGCGGTGAAATACGGCGCGCTCTCGGTTCCCGATGGGCGGCTGCGGGTGGCGTGGAACGCCGATCCAGCTTCGGGGCTGCTGCACCTCCGCTGGCAGGAGACGGCGGGGCCGCCGCTCGGCCAAGCGCCCACTCGCCGCGGCTTCGGGGCGCGGCTGGTCAGCGCGACGGTGCGCGACCAGCTCGGCGGCCGCCTCGAACAGCGCTGGCTGCCTGACGGGCTGGAGGTGGAGATCAGCGTCCCGCTCGACCGGGTCTGCTCCGGCCCGCTGGCCGAGGCGGAATTCGCGGACTGACCGCCCCGCCTCAGCGCCGCAGCGTGAGGTGCAGCGCGAGCCCGCCCAGGCCGGCGCCCCCCAGCACAAGCGCCATCGGCCAGGGCGAGCCGCCGCCGAGCGCGCCGAGCAACACGCCCACCAGCGCGCCGCCACCGAATTGCAGCGTGCCGATCACCGCCGAGGCGCTGCCCGCAACCCGCCCGAGCGGCGCCATCGCCAGCGCGGAAGCCATCGGCAGCACCGCCCCCATGACCGAGAGATAGAGGAACAGCGACGCCAACAGCGGCCATAATGCGCCGGTCGCGACCGCCAGCGGCACCAGCAGCCCGGCGACCGCGCAGAGCATCAAGGCGCGCACCAGAAGATGCGAAGGCGCCACGGACCGGCGCACCAGGCGGGAGACGATCTGGCTCGCCAGGATCAGCCCGAAGGCGTTGGAGCCGAAGGCGACTCCGTACTCCATCGGCGAAAGCCCGTGCCGCCCCATGAGCACGTGCGGCGAGCCGACGAGATAGGCGAACAGGCCGAGCATCGGTACCGCGCCCGCCAGCGCATGCGCGAGGAACCGGCGGTCGCGCAGAATCTGCAGGTAGACCGCCAGCACGGCGACGAGATTGTCGCGCCGCCGCCGCTCCGGCGGCAGGCTCTCGGGCAACGCCAGGGCGACCAGCACGAGGGCCGCCGCCGCATAGGCCGCGAGCACCCAGAAGATCGCCCGCCAGCCGAAGGCCGCGACCAGCGCGCCGCCGAGCATTGGCGCCAGGATGGGTGCGGCGCCCATCACCAGCATCAGCATCGCCATCATCCGCACCGCGCCGCGCTCGTCGCAGAGGTCGCGCACCACCGCGCGCGCCACCACCATGCCGGCGCAGCCTCCGAGCGCCTGCACCAGCCGGAGCCAGGCCAGCGCTTCGGCCGAGGCGGCGAGCGCGCAGCCGAGCGAGGCGAGCCCGAACAGCCCGAGTCCCGCGATCAGCGGCAGCCGCCGCCCGTAGCGATCCGCCAGCGGGCCGACCACCAGCTGCCCCGCCGCCATGCCGAACAGGAAAGTGGCCAGGGTACGCTGCACGGCTGCCGGAGAGGCCGACAGATCCGCACCCATGGTGGGAAACGCCGGCAAGTACATGTCCACGCCGAGCGGCCCGAGAGCGGTGAGCGCGCCAAGCAGGGCTGCAAGCCGACGATAGGCTTCCGGCATCCACGCCCCGGGGTTGTGATGCCCGGTGGGGTAGCGGCCCGGCGCGGCGGCGTCCAGTGACCCCATGGTTGCGTTGCCGGCCAATGCGTTGTTAGCCTCGCGCCGGATGCAGCCTCCCGCAGCGGGGCGCGCGGGGAGGATATGAATGGCGACGGTCTCGGTGCGGCAGGTGCGCAAGTCGTTTGGCAGCACCCCCATCCTGCACGGCGTGGACGTCGAGATCGCCGATGGCGAGTTCGTGGTGCTGGTCGGCCCCTCGGGCTGCGGCAAGTCTACGCTGCTGCGGATGATCGCGGGGCTGGAGAACATCACCGGCGGCGAGATCGTGATCGGCGGGCGGGTGGTGAACACCGTGCCACCGAAGGATCGCGACATCGCGATGGTGTTCCAGAACTACGCGCTCTACCCGCACATGACAGTGCGGCAGAACATGGCCTTCTCGATGAAGCTGGCCAAGGCGCCGGCTGACATCATGGAGCAGGAGGTGCAGCGCGCGGCGAAGATCCTCGGCCTCGAGGTCCTGCTCGACCGCTATCCACGCCAGCTCTCGGGCGGGCAGCGGCAGCGCGTGGCGATGGGCCGCGCGATAGTGCGGCATCCGCAGGTCTTCCTGTTCGACGAGCCGCTCTCCAACCTCGACGCCAAGCTGCGCGTGCAGATGCGCAGCGAGATCCGCGAGTTGCAGCAGCGGCTCGCCACCACCACCGTCTACGTCACCCACGACCAGATCGAGGCGATGACCATGGCGGATCAGATCGTGGTGATGAATGCCGGGCGGATCGAGCAGTCGGGCGCGCCGCTGGCGCTCTACGACCGGCCGGCCAACACCTTCGTCGCCGGCTTCATCGGCAGCCCGGCAATGAACCTGCTGCCGGGCAGGGTGGAGGATGGCGGCTTCCGCGCCGAGGGCGGCGCGCTGCTGCCGCTGCCCGAGGGCGCGCCCGCCGCGGTCACCACCTACGGCATCCGCCCGGAGCACCTGCTTCTGGCGGAGGACGGCATCCCGGCCACCATCTCGGTGGTGGAGCCCACCGGCTCGGAGACGCAGGTGATGCTGCGGATCGGCGAGACACCGCTGGTCGGCGCCTTCCGCGAACGTGTCTCCGGACGTCCGGGGGAGACCCTGCACGTCAAGCCCGACATGGCGCTGGTCCATCTGTTCGGACCGGACGGCAGGCGCCTGTAGTCACGAACCCAACGAGGAGGAAGCGAAGAATGACCCTTGAAATCACGCGGCGCACGGCGCTGGCGGTCGGCGGATCGGCACTGGTCGCCGGCAGCGCCGCGGCGCAGATCCAGACGCAGCCGGCCACCCCGCCGAACCTTCCGGTGGAACGCGGCGCGTCGCTCCGCATGCTGCGCCCGGTGCGCTTCGTGCAGCCGGACGAGGAGGTGTGGCGCGCCAACTGCCAGCGCTTCGCGCAGCAGCATGGCATCGAGGTCCGCGTGGACTTCGTGGGCTGGGAGGACATCACCCAGCAGACCGCCGTGACCGCCAACACCGGCGCCGGCCCGGACATCATCGTGGGCTTCGACGGCGCGCCGCACCTGTTCAGCACCAAGATCCACGACCTGACCGACGTCGCCACCTATCTCGGCACGAAGTACGGCGGCTGGCGGCCGCTGGCACAGGCCTATGGCAAGAAGGGCGACCAGTGGATCGGCCTTCCGATGGGCGCCTCCGGCGGCCCGCTCATCTGGCGCACCTCGGCGCTGAAGGAGGCCGGCTTCGACACCCCGCCGGACGACCATGCCGGCTTCCTGCGGATGTGCCAGGCACTGAAGCGGATCAACAAGCCGGCCGGCTTCGCGCTGGGCAATGCGGTGGGCGACGGCAACGCGTTCGCTAACTGGCTGGTCTGGTCGCATGGCGGCTATCTGGTGGATGAGCAGGGCGCGGTGGCGATCAACTCGCCCGCGACGATCAAGGCGCTGGAATACCTGCGCGAGCTGTATCCCACCTTCGTCCCCGGCACGCTCGCCTGGGGCGACATCAGCAACAACCGCGCCTATTCCGCCGGCGAGTGCTTCGTGACGCAGAACGGCGTGTCGCTCTACTTCTCCATGAAGAACGACCCGGCGATGCGCGCGCTCGCCGAGGATACGCAGATGACGCCGATGCCGAAGGGGATGATCGATGCGGCGCCGAATGCCGGTCTGACGCTGAACGCCATGGTGTTCCGCCACAGCCGCGCCCCGAACGCGGCCAAGGCGCTGCTGCAATTCCTGATGGAGGCCGACCAGTATGACCCGTGGCTGCGGGCGAACATCGGCTACTGGTCTCAGCCGCTGAACGCCTATGCCGCAAGCGCGGTGTGGGACAGCGACCCGAAGATCAGCGTCTTCCGCGACACCATGAACAACAATTTCTGGAACGGCTACAAGGGCCCGATCACCGAAGGTTCGGTGGCGGCCACGGCCGATTACGTCATGGTGCAGATGTGCGCCTCGGTCGCCTCCGGGGTGGCCACGGCGCGGCCGGCGGCGGCCGAGGCCGAGCGGCGCGCGCGGCGCTACTTCCGCAGCCGCTGATCGCGAGTGCCGGCCGGCCCCTGCGCAATGCGGGGGCCGGCCTTTCGCCTGGAGAGGTCATGTCCGCCACCACAGCGCCCGTCTGGACCAAGGTCCGCCAGCAGCCCGGCGCGCTCACCCGGCTGTTCGACTGGAAGCCGTTCCTCATCTTCATCTGCCTGCTTCCCGCGGTCGGGTTGCTGATGACCTTCCTGACCTATCCTTTGGGCTTGGGCATCTGGCTGGCCTTCACAGACCAGACCATCGGGCGCCCGGGCGTCTGGATCGGCCTCGAGAATTTCGTCTGGCTGGCGGAGGACCCGATCTTCTGGGGCGCGGTATTCTACAGCGTCTTCTACACGGCGGTCGCGACCATCGGAAAGTTTGCGCTCGGGCTGTGGCTGGCACTGCTGCTGAACCAGCACCTGCCGATGAAGTCGCTGCTGCGCGCCATCATTCTGCTGCCCTGGATCGTCCCCACCGTGCTCTCGGCCATTGCCTTCTGGTGGATCTACGATCCGCAATTCTCGATCATCTCCTACGTTCTGATCGAGATGGGCCTGCGGGAAACCCCCGTGGACTTCATCAACAGCGCGTGGCCAGCGCGCTGGTCGCTGATCGTCGCCAACATCTGGCGCGGGATTCCCTTCGTCGCGATCTCGCTGCTGGCCGGGCTGCAGACCATCTCGCCCTCGCTCTACGAGGCGGCGCTGCTGGACGGAGCCTCGCCCTGGCAGCGGTTCCGGCACATCACCTTCCCGATGCTGATGCCGATCCTGGCAATCGTGATGACCTTCTCGATCATCTTCACCTTCACCGACTTCCAGCTGGTCTATGCGATCACCCGCGGCGGGCCGGTGAACTCCACCCACCTGCTGGCCACGCTGGCCTTCCAGCGCGGCATCCCGGGCGGGCAACTCGGCGAGGGGGCGGCGATCGCCGTCTCGATGATCCCCTTCCTCGTCTTCGCCACCCTGTTCAGCTACTTCGCGCTGGCGCGCCGCAAGTGGCAGCAGGGCGAGTCGAACGACTGAGCGCCGGGGAAAGGGAACACCTCATGTCGGATGTCGCGGCCAGCCCGGGCAACACCAACACCTCCTCCGCCGCCCCGGAGCAGATGGCGTGGGACAGCAAGACGAGGCGGATGGTGGTGCTCTACCTGCCGCTGGCCTGCTTCGTCATCATCCTGCTGTTCCCCTTCTACTGGATGGCGGTGACGGCGTTCAAACCGAACGCCGAGCTGTACGACTTCGCCCAGCACAACCCGTTCTGGATCACCTCGCCGACGCTCGACCACATCCGGCTGCTGCTGTTCGAGACCAGCTATCCGCGCTGGCTCTGGACGACGATGCTGGTCGCCGTTGCCTCCACGTTCCTGTCGCTGCTGGCCAGCACGCTCGCGGCCTATGCGATCCAGCGCCTGCGCTTCCAGGGAAGCCAGTATGTCGGCCTGGCGATCTACCTGGCCTACCTGGTGCCGCCTTCGATCCTTTTCATCCCGCTGGCGACCATGGTCTTCCAGCTCGGCCTGTTCGACACGCCCTTTGCGCTGATCCTGACCTACCCGACCTTCCTGATCCCGTTCTGCACCTGGCTGCTGATCGGCTACTTCAAGTCGATTCCCTACGAGCTGGAGGAATGCGCGCTGATCGACGGGGCGACCCGCCTGCAGATCCTGCGGCAGATCACCCTGCCGCTGGCGGTCCCCGGGCTGATCAGCGCGGGCATCTTCAGCTTCACCCTGTCCTGGAACGAGTTCATCTACGCGCTCGCCTTCATCCAGAGCAGCGAGAACAAGACGGTGCCGGTGGCGATCCTGACGGAGCTGGTCACCGGCGACGTCTACCAGTGGGGCGCGCTGATGGCCGGCAGCCTGCTGGGCTCGCTGCCGGTGGCGATCTTCTACTCGTTCTTCGTGGACTACTACGTGAGTTCGCTGACTGGCGCGGTGAAGGAGTGACCGCCGTTCCCTCCCCCGCCTTCGCGGGGGAGGGTCGGGTCGGGCGAAGCCCCTACAGCTTCGCGTTCAGCGCCGCGATGTAGCTGCGGTTGTGCGTCGGCGTGATCCACACCTCGTTGATCACCACATGCGGCGGCAGGCAGGCGACATAGCGGATCAGGTCCCCGACATCCTCGCTCTGCACCATCTTCGCCAGCTCCTCGGTGCTCAGCTTGTTCGGGCGCTTGTCGAGGATCGGCGTCGCCACCTCGCCCGGCAGCACCACGCAGCTGCGGATGCCGTTGACGCATTCCTCCATGTTGATGGTGTGGCTCATCGCCACCACGCCGTGCTTGGCCGCGGTGTAGCCAGGCCCGCTGAGCGGCGAGACGTTGCGGCCGGCCATGCTCGATGTATGGATCAGCACGCCGTCCTTCTGCGCCCGCATGAAGGGCAGCGCGACGGTCACGCAATACATCGCGCTGGAGAGATTGCCGCGCACCAGCTCGTCGATGCCCTCGGTGGTCAGTACCGACCAGCGGCGCGGCGTGATGTTCAGCCCGGCATTGTTCACCAGGATGTCGAGCCGGCCAAACCGTTGCCCGATGAAGGCGCCGATCGCCTTCACGGCACCCGGGTCCATCAGGTCCGCCGGCTGCACCTCCGCCGTGCCGCCCTTGGCGGCGACCTTCGCGGCCACCGCCTCCAGCGGCGCCCGCCGGCGGCCGGTGAGCACCAGCGCGGCGCCCTCCTCCGCCAGCATCAGCGCCGCGGCCTCACCGATTCCACTGCCCGCCCCGGTGACCCAGGCGACCTTTCCCTGCAGACGCGCCATGCGCCGTCCCTCCCCTTGCCGATGCGCGAAGCCTAGAGCAACGTCGCGGCACGACAAGCGACAGGATTGGGGGAAACATGGTCCGGCCGAGGATCCTCACGCCCGCGGCGGCGTCCTTCACCACCAGCGGCGGCGGCTATGCGCTGGAGCTGGAGGCGCTGGAGCGCCTCGGCGCCGAGATCGTGGAATGCGCGCCCACCGAGGACGCCTTCATCGCCGCCGCGCCGGAGGCCGATGCGGTCTACGCCAAGGGCATGACGTTCAACGAGCGGATGATCGGCGCGCTGAGCAAGGCGAAGGTCATCACCTGCGCCACCGTCGGCGTGGACTATGTGGACGTGTCGGCGGCGACGGCGCGCGGCATTCCCGTCACCAACTGCCCCGATACCTTCATCGAGGAGGTGGCCGATCATGCGATGATGCTGCTGCTGGCCACGCATCGCCGCGCGATCGAGCAGGACCGCATGGTGCGCGAAGGCCGTTGGGGCGAAGGCCGGCCGCAGCTTCTCAAGGTACCCCGCCTGATGGGCCAGACGCTCGGATTCGTCGCCTTCGGGCGCGTCGCGCGGCTGGTCGCGATTCGCGCCAAGGCCTTCGGGCTGCGCCTGCTGGCCTATGACCCCTATGTGGACGAGCTGACCATGTCGGCGCTCGGCGTCGTGCCGGCGAGCCTGGACGAGGTGCTGAGCCAGTCCGACTTCGTCTCCATGCACGCGCCGGACACGGCCGAGTCGCGGAAGATGCTGACGACGAAGCACTTCGCGCGCATGAAGCGGAGCGCGATCTTCATCAACACCGGCCGCGGCCCTACGGTGGACGAGGCGGCGCTGGTAGCGGCCTTGCAGTCCGGCCAGATCGCCGGCGCCGGCCTCGACGTGTTCGAGGTGGAGCCGCTGCCGAAGGACAGCCCGCTGGTCGGCATGCCGCATGTGATCCTCTCGCCGCACAACGCCTCCGCCTCGGCGCGCTTCGACGAGGCGCGCAAGCGGCGCGCGGGGCAGGAGATGGCGCTGGTGCTCTCCGGGCGCTGGCCGATGTCCTGCGTGAACCCGACGGTGCTGCCGGGCTCCGGGCTCCGGCGCTGGCAGCCCTATGCGATGGAACGGGGGCCGAACAGCTAGCGAGGCAGGTTCACGCCGGGGCGCGGAACGCCTAGGTTCGCGCCGAACGACGCCAGGAGAACGCGCATGTACCAGGACACGCAGCTCTACATCAACGGCGAGTGGCGCGCGGCCCGCTCGGGCCGGACCATTCCCGTCATCAACCCCGCCACCGAGGAGGTGATCGGCACCGTCGCCCATGCCTCGAAGGAGGACCTGGACGAGGCGCTGGACGCGGCCGCCAAGGGCTTCGCGGCCTGGAAGAAGGTCTCGGCCTACGACCGCTCCAAGCTGATGCGCAAGGCGGCCGACATCCTGCGCTCGCGCGCCGACGAGACGGCGCAGCTGATGACGCTGGAGCAGGGCAAGCCGCTGCCCGAGGCCAAGGTCGAGGTGCTGGCCGCCGCCGACATCATCGACTGGTTCGCCGAGGAGGCCCGCCGCGCCTATGGCCGCGTGGTGCCGGCCCGTGGCGAGGGCATCTACCAGCTGGTGGTGAAGGAGCCCGTCGGGCCGGTTGCCGCCTTCACGCCGTGGAACTTCCCGATCAACCAGGTGGTGCGCAAGCTCTCCGCCGCCGTCGCCACCGGCTGCTCGATCATCGTCAAGGCGCCGGAGGAGACCCCCGCCGCGCCGGCGATGCTGCTGCGCGCCTTCGTGGATGCCGGGTTGCCCGCCGGTGTCGCAAACCTGGTCTATGGCGTGCCGGCGGAGATCAGCGAATACCTCATCCCGCATCCCGTGATCCGCAAGGTGACCTTCACCGGCTCGACGCCCGTGGGCAAGCATCTGGCGGCGCTGGCGGGCGCGCACATGAAGCGGGTCACGATGGAGCTCGGCGGCCATGCGCCGGCGATCGTGTTCGACGACGCGGATCTCGACGTGGCGGTGAAGACCCTCGCCGGCGCGAAATTCCGCAACGCCGGCCAGGTCTGCGTCTCGCCGACGCGCTTCCTGGTGCAGGAGAAGCTCTATGCGCCCTTCGTCGAGAAGTTCGTCGCCCTGGCCGGCAAGCTGAAGGTCGGCGACGGCATGTCCGAGGGCACGCAGATGGGCCCGCTGGCGCATGACCGCCGCATCCCCTGGGTCGAGGGGCTGGTGGCGGATGCGCGGCAGCGGGGTGCGGAGGTCCACACCGGCGGCGAGCGGATCGGCAACAAGGGCTACTTCTACCAGCCGACCGTGCTGACCGGCGTCGGCAAGGACGCCCGCATGATGAACGAGGAGCCCTTCGGCCCGCTCGCCATGATCGCGCCCTTCACGGACATGGACGAGGTGGTGGAGGAGGCGAACCGCCTGCCCTTCGGCCTGGCGGCCTATGCCTTCACGCGCAGCGCCAAGACGGCGAATGCGGTGGCGGCGCGGGTCGAGACGGGCATGATGACGATCAACCATCTCGGCCTGGCGCTGCCGGAAGTGCCGTTCGGCGGCGTGAAGGACAGCGGCTACGGCTCCGAGGGCGGGTCGGAGGCGATCGAGGCCTATCTGAACACCAAGTTCGTGACGCAGGCAGGGCTGTAGCCCGCGACCGGCCCGAGTGCGCACGCCGCAGGCGGGCGCGCCGGGGCGTGAATCGCTGGCTCACCGAAGCCCAGGGCCGGCGCGTCACGGCGCGACCGTGACGCGGCCGGCGTCCAGGATCACCCGGCCGGCTTCGGCCCGCCGCAGGCCGGACTCGGTGCGCCGGGTGATCTCGTCCACCGCAGCCTCGGCATCGCCGAAGGGCACGCCCTCCAGATCGCAGGGCTCGTAGTCCCACCAGCCGAGCGCCAGAAGGCGCTCGACCAGTTCCGGGGCGAAGCGGAAGCGGAGGTGGCGGGCCGGCACGCCGGCCACGATCTCATAGGGCGCGACATCGCGCGTCACCACCGCACCGGCAGCGATGACGGCGCCATCGCCGATGCGCACCCCGCGCGAGATCGTCACGCGCGCGCCGATCCAGACATCATGGCCGATCACCGGCGGCGGCTTGCAGACCTCCGGCGGGAAGTCGCAGCCGGGCTGCAGGGTGCGGAAGCCTGGCCAGAAGTCGAACAGCGGCGCCGCGCCGTACTGGAAAGGATGAGTGCTGAGGAAGGAGAGCGGGTGATTGCCCTGGCCGATCGCCACCTCCGGCCCGACCGAACAGAACCGGCCGATGCTGGCGAGCGAATCGATGCGCCCGTTGCGAAAGTAGGTGTAGCGGCCGAAGCTGGCATGCGAGTACACCGCCACGCGCCCGAGCACGCAGGGTGGCTCGAACACCAGCCGCGCCGCACGCCGCGCCTGCCTTTCATCGCCCAGCACCACGCCGTGCCGACGCAGCGCGTCCAGCGCGGCGGCGCCGTGCTCCTGCCCGTCATACATTGTCCCGTCCACGGACCTCCAATCGCCCGTGGACGACGCCAGTTCTGAGCAGCGCCTGCCTATTCGGCCGCCCTGGCCTCCGGCGCCGCCAGATCCCGCTCCAGCTTCAGCAGCATCCGCCGCATCAACACGCCTGGCCGGTCGGACGGCATGTTCATCTCGAGGCCCGCCTGGTCGAGCGGCACATCGAACTCGGTGCTCTCCAGGATGCCGCGGTCCTCATCCGTCACCAGCCTGTCGAAGGCGATGATGTCCTCGGCCTTCGCCTGCTCCTCTGTGTCGTTGCGGAAGACGAACTGCACGACCTGGCAGGAGCGGTCGTCGATCGGCGTGGCGCCGGTGACGATGGAGTGGCTCAGCCCGTTGGGGTAGCGGATGCGCAGCTTGCGCAGGAAGGGCATGTACCAGCGGCCGCGCATGTGGCGCACCGTGGTGTCGCTCTCCATCCGCAGCACCTTCTTCTGAATCTCCGGGTTGCGCACCGGGACGTCCGTGATGAACAGGAAGCCGTCGTCGTATTCCTCGACCTCCAGCTTCGCCGGCTCCGGGTGGCCCTGGTCGCCGAAGCTGGCGCGGTGGACGAAGGCGAAATGCGCATTGTCGAAGCTGTTCTCCATGACCCGCAGGCCGGCGCAGTTCCACACCTCGTAGAACTCGTCGATGCGGCGGAAGCCCTCCTGCTCCTCCTCGAAATCGGGGATGTCGAACAGCGGCTCTTCCAGCGCGACCCAGACATAGCCGTAGCGCGCCGCCGCGCGGTACACCGGCACCCGCATGTTGGTGGCACCCTGCCGGTCCACCGGGCGCTGCGGCACGCGCATCACCCGGCCATCGGCGGCGAATTCCCAGCCATGATAGCCGCAGGCGAGCCAGCCATTGCTGTAGAAGCCCTTGGAAAGCTGCGCGGTGCGATGGCAGCACCGGTCATCCATTGCGGCCGGCTTCCCCTCGCCATCCACCCACAGCACCAGCTTCCGGCCGAGCAGGGTGAAGGGCTTCGGCCCATCCGCCAGCTGTGCCAGCGGGATCACCGGGTACCAGAAGCGCCGCAGCATGGGGGTGGCGGTCTGGAGCATGGCCTCGTGCCTCTCATCCGAAACGGCCGGGACGTTGCAAGCCGCGGACCAGCGATGTCCAGCGTCAAGGGCCGCGGCCGCGCACCGGAATGCCCCTTCGGCGAGCAGATCGCCGCGCCCGCGGGCAGCGGCCGACACGGATGGAGGCGACCTGACGCACGATCCGGTGGTCCGCCGCTTGCTAGCGCCGGACGGAACACCCACAGCCGGGAACCGCCGAGATGCGCCGCCGCCATGCCCTCGCCCTGTTCGGGGCCTCCACCGCCGCCCTTACGGCGCCTTCCGTGCACGCCCAGCAATTGCTGGACGTGAAGTTCACGCTGGACTGGGCCTTCCAGGGCCCGCAGGCCGCCTTCCTGCTCGCGCTCGACAAGGGCTACTTCCGCGAGGCCGGGCTGAACGTGACGATGGACCGCGGCTTCGGGTCCGGCGACGTGCCGGTGAAGATCAGCTCCGGCGCCTATGATGTGGGCGTAGGCGACATCAACCCGACCATCCGCATGCGGCTGGAACGGCCCGAGGTGGACCTGTTCTCCCCCTTTCTGGTCTATGACGCGACCGCGCTGGCGGTGATGACGCTGAAGCGCGAGAACATCAACACGCCCAAGGATCTGGAAGGCAAGCTGATCGCCTCGCCCGAGAGCGATGCCGGCCGGCAGCTCTTCCCCGCCTTCGCCCGCGCCGCTGGGATCGACGCCTCGACCATCCGCTGGCAATCGGTGACGCCGCAGCTGCGGGAGCCGATGCTGGCGCAGGGCCGGGCCAATGCGATCACCGGCTTCATCACCTCCGGCATCTTCTCGCTGCGCGGCATCGGCATCGCCGAGCCGGACATCGTGACCATGAAGTTCAGCGATGTCGGCGCCGATTTCTACGCCACCTCGATGATCACCACCCGCCGCTTCGCCCGCGCCAACCCGCAGGCCATCACCGGCCTGATCCGCGGCCTGGTGCGCGCCCAGTACGACAGCCTGGCCGATCCCGCCGCGGCCATCGCCAATCTCCGCCGTCGCGAACCGCTGACCAATGTAGAGCTGGAGACGGCGCGGCTGCGCATGTCGCTGGAACAGCTGACCTTCACCCCGCATGTCCGCCGGAACGGCTTTGGCCAGGTGGACACCGTCCGGCTGCAGCGGAGCATCGATTCGGTCCGGGCGGCCTTCGGCATCTCGCGTCCGATGGCGGCGTCGGATATCTACGACCCCTCCTTCCTGCCGCCGGCCAGCGCATTGAAGCTCGCCTGAGCCACCCGACGAGAGGCGTTCGATGCTCCCCACCCGATTCTGGCAGGACCTGCCCTGGCCAGCCTTCCGCGACCTGCCCGCCAACACCGTGGCGGTGCTCCCGGTCGCGAGCATCGAGCAGCACGGGCCCCACCTGCCGGTTTCGGTGGATACCACCATCAACCAGGGCGTGATCGCACGCACCCTCGGCGTCGTCCCGGCCGATTTGCCGGTGCTGGTGCTGCCGACGCAATCCGTCGCGCTCTCGGTCGAGCACCTGCGCTTCCCCGGCACGCTGACCACCAGTGCGGAGACGCTGCTCGCGCTGGTGACCGATATCGGCGCCAGCGTCGCCCGCGCCGGCGTGAAGCGCCTGGTGATCGTCAACAGCCATGGCGGCAACGTCTCCGCGCTCGACATCGCCGCGCGGCGTATCCGCATCGAGAGCAACATCTTCGTCGTCAACGCCATGTGGGCCCGGATGGGCAAGCCGGAGGCGCTGCGCGACCCGGTGGAGGGCACCTACGGCATCCACGCCGGGCGCGACGAGACGGCGGTGATGCTTGCCCTGACCCCACAGCTCGTGAAGATGCAGAACGCCCGCAACTTCGTCAGCCGCTGGCAGGGCGCGAGCAATGCCGCCCCGCGCCTGGCGCCGCCCGCCGGCGCACCGCTCGCCTGGCAGGCGCAGGATCTGAATCCTGCCGGGGCGGTGGGCGACGCCTCGCTCGCCACCGCCGAGATGGGCAACCAAATCCTGGATTTCGCGGCCGAGAAGATGGCCGCGCTGTGGTCCGAGGTCGCTGCCTTCGACGTGGACAGCTGGCTGGCGAACGAGCCGAACCCGGATGCCTGACATCGCCTCGCTGGCGGCCGAGCTCGATGGGATCGAGCTCGCCACCGACCGCGCCCTGCTGCGCCAGAAGTCGCGCGACTTCTACTGGTACAGCCCGATCCTGAAGAAGCAGCTCGACGGCAAATCCGCCGAGCTGCTCGCCCGCCCGAAGGACGAGGCCGAGGTTCTCCGGGTGCTCACCGCCTGTCGCGCGCGGGCGGTGCCGGTGACGGTGCGCGGCGGCGGCACCGGCAATTACGGACAGTGCGTGCCGCTGCAAGGCGGCGTTCTGCTCGACATGACAGCGATGACCAAGCCCATCGCCATCACCGACGGCGCGGTGGAGGTGGAGGCGGGGGCGAAGATGATCGACCTCGACCTCTGGTGCCGCGAGCAGGGCTGGGAGCTGAAGCTCTGGCCCTCCACCAAGCGCACCGCGACAATCGGCGGCTTCGTCGCCGGCGGCGGCGCCGGCGTCGGCGGGATCAGCCACGGCACGATGCGCGAGCGCGGCAATCTCGTCGGCGCGCGCGTCGCCACCATGCAGGATCCGCCCCGCATCCTCGACCTGGAAGGCATGGCGGCGAACCCGGTCAATCGCACCTATGGCACCACCGGCGTGCTGACGCGCATCAAGGTGCCGCTGACGCCGGCGCAGGCCTGGCGCGACGTGGCGATCGCCTTCCCGGACTTCGTGCCGGCCTCCCGCTTCGCGCTGGAACTGGCCTTCGCGGACGGCATCCCGAAGAAGATGTGCGGCGTCTTCGACAGCCAGTTGCCACCCTTCTTCAAGGGCCTGGCCGATGCGGTGCCCGCCGGCCACGCGTTGGCGCTGGTGATGGTCGCCCCCGCCGCACTCGGCGCGCTGCGCGAACTTGCCGCCGAGCATGGCGGGCGCATCGTCGCCGAGCAGGATGCGGTCCAGGCGGAGCGCGATGCTGAAGGAACGCCCTTCTACGAATACTGCTGGAACCACACGACGCTGCAGGTGCTGAAGAAGGATCGCGGCGTCAGCTACCTGCAATGCCGCTTCCCCTTCGAGGACACGTTGAAGGCCGTGGAGGCGGTACGCATCCCGTTCCGCGACGAGGTCTGGATGCACACCGAATGCGTCCGCTTCGGCGGCCGCACCACCATGTCCGCCCTGCCCGTCATCCGCTGGACCAGCGCCGAACGGCTCTACGAGATCATCGCTGCCTTCGAGGCCGCGGGCATCGGCATCGCCAACCCGCATGTGCTGACCATCGAGGAAGGCAGCGGCTATCGCCGGGTGCCGGGCGACCAGCTCGGCTT
Organism: Falsiroseomonas sp.; assembly: GCF_041690465.1. GTDB lineage: Bacteria > Pseudomonadota > Alphaproteobacteria > Acetobacterales > Acetobacteraceae > Falsiroseomonas. The sequence goes on from NZ_JAWLHG010000021.1 coordinate 36,874, forward strand.
CAAGCGGATGGCCGACCCGCTCGGCCTGCTCAACCCCGGCAAGATGCGCGATTTCTCTCCGTCGGAGCCTGCTTCCGCATGACCGTGGCTGCCGTGATGCAGGCCCTCCCGGGCCTCGCCTGGACCACCGATCCCGCCCTGGTGCGCCAGAAGTCGCGCGACTTCTTCTGGTATTCGCCGGTGCTCAAGCGCCAGCTCAACAAGGTGACCGGCGAGGCGCTGGTGACACCGCGGAGCGAGGCGGAGCTCCGTGCACTTCTCGCCGCCGCCTATGCCCATGGCGTGCCGGTCACGCCGCGCGGCGCGGGCACCGGCAATTACGGCCAGGCGATGCCGCTGCGCGGTGGCATCGTGCTGGAGATGACGGAGTTCACCCGCGTGCTCTGGACCAGGCCCGGCCTGGTGCGCGCGGAAGCCGGCATCAAGCTCATCGACCTCGACGCGCAAGTGAAGCAGGCGGTCGGCGGCGAGCTGCGCTTCCATCCCTCGACCAAGCGCACCGCGACGCTCGGCGGCTTCATCGCCGGCGGCTCCTCCGGCATCGGCAGCACGACGTACGGTATCCTTCGCGAGCCCGGCAACATCCTCGGGCTCAAGGTGCTGACGATGGAAGCCGAACCGCGCGTGCTGGAACTGCGCGGCCCGGACATCCAGAAGGCGAACCACGCCTATGGCACCAACGGCATCATCACCGAGCTCGAGATGCCGCTCGCGCCGGCCTGGGATTGGGTGGACGTGGTGGTCGCCTTTCCGACGCTGATGGGTGCGGCGCGCTTCGCCGACAGCTTCACCCGCATGGACGGTGTCGCGAAGAAGCTCGCCTGCGTGGTGCCGGCGCCGATCCCGCGGCTTCACTTCAAGGCCTGGGGCGGGAAGGTGCCGGCGGGTCATTCGGTGGCCTGCCTGATGGTAGCGCCGCCCTTCCTGGAACTCCTGCCCTCGCTCATCGCCGCGCATGGCGGCAGCGAGATCCTGCGAGAGCCGTCCGACGCCGCCGAGGTGCCGCTCTACGAGCACAGCTGGAACCACACCACGCTGCAGGTGCTGAAGACCGACAAGCAGGTCACCTACCTGCAGACGCTGTTCCCGGCGCCCAACCATCTGGAGCTGATCGCGAAGCTCGAGCGGATGTTCGGCAACGAAGTGCTGCTGCACCTGGAATTCGTCCGCTTCGGCGGCACGGTCTGCGCCTTCGGCCTGCAGGTGGTGCGCTTCACCACCGAGGAGCGGCTCGCGGAGATCATCCGCCTGCACGAGGCAGCCGGCGCGCCGATCTTCAACCCGCACACCTTCACGCTGGAGGATGGCGGGATGAAGCGGGTTGACCAGGACCAGCTCGACTTCAAGCGCCAGGCCGACCCCAAGGGCCTGCTCAACCCCGGCAAGATGGCCGCCTGGGACGACCCGGACTGGAAGCCGGGCAAGGCGAAGTCGGTGCATCTCTACGAGACCGACTACGAGGCGCCGGCCGAGGTGCTGGAGTAGCGCTCAGCCTTCATAGGCCCACGCCCGGCAGGCGGAGAGCGCCGGCATCGCGCCCTCGACCTCGACGGTGACGATGACGTGGCCCGTCTTCTGCCCGCTGCGCCCACCGCTCTGCTCCCACAGCACGTCCAGGCAGTATTTGCTGTCCTCCAGCACGCCGTTCGGGTTGAGGAAGCCGACGGTGACGCAGCCCTCGAGGTGGGAGGCCTGGCTCGCCGGGTGCATCAGGATGTTGCTCTTGGTCTTCTCCTGCGCGCCGAGCCACGGGTTCACGACATAGGACCCGTAATGGGCGTTCCAGTAGAGGGTGGAGTTCCGGTAGCTCTTGCCGCCCTCCATGTGCATGTAGCCATCCATCCGCTCGATCGTCTCGAACATCAGGCCGTGGATCCACAGTTCGCCGACCAGGCCGTGCGCGGTCTGCATCACCGGCTTGCCGTCCTTGTAGAGCGGCTTCTTGTCGGCGTCCTTCGCGTGGTAGGTGTTCTTCACGAAGGTCTTGCCGCGCTTGTAGGTGATGAGGGCACTGGAGGACATCGTCCTGTCTCCTGCTCGGGTCCGTCGATGGCCCGAGAATGCAGGAGGGTGCCGGACACCAATGTTCCCCGGGGAACAGCCCGTCAGCCGCTGAGGTAGAGCCTCTGGATCGCATCGCCGAGCTCGACGTTGCGGTCGATCTGCGCTGTCAGCCAGTCGTGCAGGCCGCGCGCCATGATGTCCTCGACGCGGCCCTTCGCCAGCGCATCGTTGATCTCGGCGGCGATGCGCTGCGGGTCGCCGCGGCGCCCGCCGGTGGCCGCGGCCACGCGCTCCAGCGCATGCAGCACCCGGACGTGGCAGGCGACCAGCGAGCGCGGCAGTTCCGGGCGGAACAGCAGCAGCTCCGCCACCAAGTCGGGCCGCAGCCGCGTGTGATACACCCATTGGAAGGAGCGCAGCGCGGAGACCGAGCGCAGCAGCGCCTGCCATTCCGCATAGGCCACCGCGCCCTCGGCACCCGCGCCGCTCAGCGCCTGGTGCTTGGAATCGAGCAGGCGGGCGGTGTTGTCCGCGCGTTCCAGCATCACGCCGAGATGCACGAACAGCCAGCCCTCGTCGCGCAGCATGGTATCGGCGGCGGCGCCGTTGAACAGCAGCGTCCGCGCGCGCACCCAGTCGAGGAAGCCGGGCAGCGTATCCTCATCGGTGGCGGAGGCGGCGCGTGCGCGCATCTCCCGCCAAGTGTCGTTCAGCGCCTCCCACATGTCCACGGTCAGCGCGGTACGCACCGCGCGGCCGTTGCGCCGCGCAGCCTCGATGCAGTTGGCGATGGAGGAATGGTTCTCGGCATCCAGCGCCAGCCAGCCGATCACGGCCTCGGGCGTCACGGCACGGCCGGTGCCGCGGAACCCCGGCTCGGCACCGGCGGCGACGAGCAGGTTGCGCCACTCGTCGCGCCCGCCACCCAGGCTGCCGGCCAGCCCCGCCATGCGCAGCGCCACCTGCATGCCGCGCGCCGTGTTGCCTGCCCGCTCGGTGTAGCGGCCCATCCAGAACAGGCTGTCGGCGGTGCGCGCGAGCATCGTTTCAGCCCTGCCGCTGGGACTGCGACTGCGACATCGCGCCCATGGACTGCGACTGCGGCATCGGTTCCGGCCGGTCCTCCACCACCCACGTGTCCTTCGTGCCGCCGCCCTGGGAGGAGTTCACCACCAGCGATCCCTCCCGCAGTGCCACGCGCGTCAGGCCGCCAGGGACGATCCGCACCTCCCTGCCCATCAGCACATAGGGGCGAAGGTCCACGTGCCGCGGCGCGATGCCGCCTTCCGCCAGTGTCGGCACGGTGGAGAGGGCCAGCGTCGGCTGCGCGATGTAGTCCTGCGGCCTGGCGCGGATGCGTGCGGCGAACTCCTCCTGCTGCGCCTTCGTGCTGTGCGGACCGACCAGCATGCCGTAGCCGCCGGAGCCACGCGCCAGCTTCACCACCAGTTCGCCCAAGTTGTCCAGCACATGGGCGCGGTCGGCATCGCGCTCGCACAGGAACGTCGGCACGTTCTGCAGCAGCGGCTCCTCGCCGAGATAGAAGCGGATCATCTCCGGCACGAAGGGATAGATCGCCTTGTCGTCCGCGATGCCCGCGCCCGGCGCATTGGCCAGCGTGATGTTCCCCGCGCGGTAGGCGGCGAAGATGCCGGGCACGCCGAGCATGCTCTCCGGCCTGAAGACGCGCGGGTCGAGGTAGTCGTCATCCACCCGGCGGTACAGCACGTCCACCCGCTTCGGCCCGGCGGTGGTGCGCATGTAGACGACGTCGTCCCTGACGAAGAGGTCGGCGCCCTCCACCACCTCGACGCCCATCTCGTCGGCCAGGAAGCAGTGCTCGTAATAGGCGCTGTTGAAATGCCCCGGCGTGAGGATGGCGACGCAGGGCCGCCCGGTGCAGTTGGGCGGCGCGGCTTCCTTCAGGGTCTCCAGCAATTCCTCCGGATAATGCCCGACCGGCACCAGCCGATGGTCGGAGCAGAGGCCGGGGAACAGCCGCAGCATCGCCTCGCGATTCTCCAGCATGTAGGAGACGCCCGACGGCGTGCGGCAATTATCCTCCAGCACGTAGAAATCATCCGACCCGGTGCGCACCAGGTCGATGCCGGAGATATGCGTGAACACCCCGGCGGGCGGGCGGAAGCCGAGCATCGGCTTGCAGAAGGCCTCGTTGTCGGCGATCAGCGCGGCCGGCACGCGGCCAGCCCGGACGATCTCCTGCCCGGCATAGACATCGCCGATGAACGCGTTCAGCGCCCTCACCCGCTGCGTCAGGCCGCGCGCCAGCCGGTCCCATTCGCTGCGTGCCAGGATGCGGGGGATCACGTCGAAGGGGATCAGGCGCTCGGGGTCGCCGCCCTCCCCATACACCGCGAAGGTGATGCCGACGCGGCGGAACAGCGCCTCCGCCTCCGTCCGTTTCGCGCCGAGCGCGGCAAGGCCGTGCTGCGCAATCCAGGCGGCGATGCCGGCATAGGCGGGCCGCACACCGGCTTCCTCCTGCATCTCGTCGAAGGCGCGGCGCGGCTGCCCTGCGGCGTCTCGGTCCATGACCCGAATGTCGCGGAATCGGGAAGGGATGGGAAGAGGAACAGGTCGCCGGCCGCATGACCTCGCGGCCTGACTGCCCAGAAGCTGGGCGCCAACTGGCTGCTCTGCAGGCAGATGCTCAACCCGTCGCGCCGCGTCCGGCCGCGATCTCGCGGATCAGCTTCGCCCGCATGGCGCGCGCGAAGTCACGACGGTCCTCGGCGCGCACCACGAAGGCGCCGGGGCCGCCGATCACGTCGCGCTCATAGAGCGCCGAAAGCCGCCCGTCGCGCCAGCTCGACGCCGCCTCGATCGCCAGGCCGTTCACCACCACGCCCTGCGCCACCAGCGCATCCCGCGCCGTGGGCGCGGCCACGATGCTGCGGATGTCCGGCCCGTCGCCCGAGACATCGATGGTGCGCTCCGCCGCCCGCCATGGGGCGGCGGCCAGCAGCGCGCCGGCATGCACCAGCGCGTCGCCGATGGCGTTGTAGGACTGGCGGGAGCGCGGGGCGTCGCGCATTGCCCCTGCCGCCGCCTCGGCCGAGGCGGCATCGCCCACGCGCATCCATTCCACCACCGTCGCCGCCCCGCCCGGCGAGCCCCACTCCACCATCGCCACCCCGATCGCACCGCGCGGCCGGGAGCGGATGGCGGAAAGCACCGCCGGATGTGCGATCGCCTCCGCCAGGCCGTCGCGCTGCAGGGCGAATTCGTCGGGGTCGATCGAGCCCGATGCATCCACCGCGAGCACCAGCAACAAGTCCACCGCGGGATCCTGCGCCTGCACGACCCCGGGTCGCGCCGCGAGAAGCGCCGGCGCCGCGAGCACCATTCGGCGCCGCAGCGGCGCCCGCCTGCCATCCTGGTCCATCGCGCGCCCTCGCAGCGTTGCTGCCCTGTGTCTGGGGAGTGGCGCGGCATCGTCAAGGCGGAACCTTCCCGCCGGCCCTGCGTCCCGACCCTCGGACCGATGCCCGAAGACCCGCCCCCCCTGCCCGCGCACGGCGCCCAGCTGTTCCGTGGCCTGCGCCTGGATGCCTATGGCCTCGATGTGACGGAAGCAGCCGCCGACCCTGCGTTCGGCGGCACGCACCAGGCCGGGGCCGAGGCGCTGGACGAGGCGCTACTCGCCGGCGCACCGGCCACCGCAGCCATGCTGCGCGGCGCGATCGAGACCGATGCCGCGGCGCTCGCCGGGCTGGTGCGCCGGGCGCTGCACCTGCCGGAATGGCGCGACACCCAGCGCGTGCTGATCGGTGGCGGGCTCCGCTCGTCGCGGTTCGGCGCGGTGGCCGTGGGGCGCGCGGCGACATTGCTGCGCGAGGCGGGGCTCGCCGTGCCGGTTGCACCGATCCGCCACGCACCGGAGGAGGCCGGGCTGATCGGCGCGGCGCGGCTGCTGCCGGATGATCTGCTCGCCGCCGCCGATGCGGTGCTGGCCGCAGCGCTCGACGGTGACGTCTTCCGCGCCGGTGTGGTGCTGCCGCGCCTCGGCGTGGCGCCGGACCTCGCGGCCGCCGGGGTGTGGCGGCAGGCATCCTGGCACCACGCGACCAAGGCCGCGCCGCCCGACCGCGCGACGGCGATCGGCCGGCTGGCCGGCATGCTTGGCGACCTCGCCGGGGAGGCGGCCGCGGCCGGGCTTTCGCTCGCGCCGGCGGTGGCGGTCGGGCTGCCCGGGCAGCTGGACCGCGAAGGCCACATCCTGCGTGGTGCTGAGGAGCTGCCGGGCGATTGGCTCGCCCCCGGCTTCCACCTGCCGGCGGCGCTTTCGCGCCTGTTGCCGCTGGACGGCGGCGGCCATCCCGAGGTGTTGCTGCACAACGATGCGGTGGTCCACGGCCTGTCGGAGGCGCCCTTCCACCGCAACGTGGTGCATTGGGGCGTGCTGACGCTCGGCAGGCGGCCGGGCAATGCGCGCTTCACCAACCTGGCGCTGCGCGGCTGAGCGTCAGCGCCGCGCGGCGAGGCTCCGGACGCATTCCTCGAATCCCGTCAGGTCGGTCCAGCGGTCCGCGGCCGGCACCTCGCGCCGCACCAGCAGCCCGCCGGCCTCCCGGATGGCGCCGTCGATCATCAGGTTGTCGGCAAGGCCGAAATCCTCCACCGCCATGCCTTCGGCATCGCGCCAGCGCCCCTCCGCATCGCGCCGTGCCGCGGGGCCGATGAAGCCCAGCGTCCGCGGCACCAGGTCGGCTCCGACATTGCTGTAGCCCAGCACCTTCTTGCCGAGCGCCCGCATGAAGCCGAGCTCGTACACCGTCCCCGGATCGGCCGAGGGGCCGCGGAAGGGCGTGAGGTTGGCGATCACCGCATCGGCGTCGCGCATATGCGCCTCGTTGCGGCGGTAGATCCACAGCCAGCGCGGGATCGCATCCTCCTCCGGATGCTGCGGATGGGCATCCACCGGGAAGATGCCGGCGAGCCCATGCGCCGCGCAGATCGCGCGCTTGCGCTCCGCCATGGCGATGGGGTCCGGCAGGAACACGTCGGGACCGGCGAGATAGACCTTCATCGGCGTAGTTTGCCCCGGCGGGCATGGGTTGCGGAACGGGGGGCTTGCCGCACGTAGGACGAGCGGCCTGCAATGGCAGCGGAGGGACAAGGCGGATGGATCTGGAGCTGGAATACAACAACCGCGCCCGGGTGCCGGAGCACGCCGCCCATATCGCGGCCTGGGCACGCGACGCGGCGGCCTGGCGCGCCGCCTGCCCGCGCGCCGAGCTCGACCTGGCCTATGGCGCGGGCGAGCGGGAGCGGCTCGACCTGTTCCACCCCGCGGCCGCGGCGGAGGCGCCACTCGCCCTGTTCATCCATGGCGGCTACTGGAAGGCGCTGGACCGCAGCTTCGCCAGCCATTGCGCGCGCGGGGCGAACCTGCGGGGCGTCGCCGTGGCAGTGCCCTCCTACGCCCTCTGCCCCGCAGTGCCGATCGCGCGCATCGTCGAGCAGATGCGCGATGCCTGCCGCTTCCTCTGGCATCGCACCGGCCGCCGTCTGCTGGCCGCCGGCCATTCCGCCGGCGGGCATCTCTCGGCCATGCTGCTGGCGACCGACTGGCGCGCGCTTGATCCGAAGCTGCCCGCCGACCTGGTGCATGCCGCGCTGCCGATCTCCGGCGTCTTCGAACTGGAGCCGCTGTTGCCGACCTCCATCGCCGAGGGGCTGAACCTCACGCCCGCGACGGCGCGCGCCCTCTCGCCGCGTTTCCTGCCCTCGCCCGGACGGCCGATCCACTGCCTCGTCGGCGGCGCCGAGAGCAACGAGTTCCTCCGCCAGAGCCGTGACATGGCGGCCGCCTGGGGTGGCAGCTTCGAGGCCCTGCCCGGCGCCAACCACTTCACCGTCATCTCGCCGCTGGCGGATCCCGACCATGCGCTGACCGCGCGGCTGGAGCGGATGGCGCGCGGCTGATCGCGGTGTAGCCTGCGCCGCACCGAACCGGAGGACCCGCCCATGACACCGCCCGAGAGAATGCGCGCCCTGCTCGCCGAGCCCGACTTCGTCGTCATGCCCGCGGTCTGGGACGGGCTGACCGCGAAGCTGACCCATGGCGCGGGCTTCCGCACCGCCTTCCTCTCCGGCTCCTGCGTCGCCGCCAGCCGGCTCGGCGGGCCGGACCTCGACCTCGTCTCCTTCGCGGAGATGTTCGACAGCTTCCAGATGGTGCGCGGCGCAGCACCCGACCTGCTGGTGCTGGCCGATGGCGACCACGGCTACGGCAACGCGATGAACGTGCAGAGGACCGTCCGCGCCTATGGCCGCGCCGGCGCTGCCGCGATCCTGATCGAGGACAAGATCACGCCCCGCGCGCTGACCTCCGCCGGCAAGCCCTGCCTGCCGCGCGAGGAGGCGCGGATGAAGGTCCGGGCCGCCGTGCAGGCCGCGAAGGACTCGGGCATCCTGGTGCTGGCCCGCACCGATTGCCGCCCCACGCAAGGCATCGAGGAGGCGGTGGCGCGCATCGCGATGTTCGCCGAGGAAGGCGCCGACATCCTGTTCCTCGACAGCCCCGCCGATGACGAGGAGATCCGGCGCGGCGTCGCCGCCGCTGGTGGCAAGCCCAGCTTCGCCGTGCTCTCCCCAGGCGCCCCGCGCGCCACGCCCTCGCGCGGCCATGCGCAGGCGCTGGGGCTGAAGATCGGCACCTACCCGACCGGCCTCCTCTCGCCCGTCGCCGCCGGCATCAAGGCCGGGCTTGCCGCGCTGCAGGCGGGAGACGCGGAAGCCGCCACCGCGCTGCCGCCGGCGGAATTGCGGCAGACGCTCGGCTACGCCGATTACGACGCGGCAGCGAAGCCCTTCATCACGGCCTGAACGACTACTCCGCGGCGCGCGGGAGCTCTTCCGCGCCCGCGGGCTTGTGGCTCTGCGGCCGCGCCTTCAGCCGCAACTCGCGCAGGTCGGCCTGTTCGCGCGCCGCGTTGCGCATCAGCGCGTCCTTGCCCCAGAGGTATTGCGGCGGGCAGGCGATGTCGCGCACGCCGTACTGCGCGGCCGCCTGCATCGTGAAGAACGGGTTGGTGAGGTGCGGCCGCGCCAGCGCGACCAGGTCCGCGCGCCCGGCGCCGAGGATGGTGTTCACCTGGTCGGCGGAGGTGATGTTGCCGACGCACATCGTCGCGACGCCGCCCTCGTTGCGGATCATGTCGGACCAGGGCACCTGGAACATGCGGCCGTAGACCGGCTCGGCATCATGCACGGTCTGCCCGGTGGAGACGTCGAGCAGATCGGCCCCGGCCGCGGCGAAGGCACGCGCGATGGCGAGGCAGTCGGCTTCGCAGAGGCCGCCCTCCTTCCAATCGGTGGCGGAGATGCGCACCGACATCGGCTTCTCCGCCGGCCAGGCCGCGCGCATGGCGTTGAACACCTCCAGCGGATAGCGCAGGCGGTTGCCGATGCTGCCGCCATATTCGTCGCTGCGCGTGTTGGTCAGCGGCGAGAGGAAGGAGGCAAGCAGGTAGCCGTGCGCGCAGTGCAGCTCCAGCATGTCGAAGCCACAGCGGGTCGCGCGGTGCGCCGCTGCCACGAATTCCTCGCGGACGCTGTCCATGTCGGCGCGCGTCATCTCGCGCGGCACGGGGCTGTGCGGCAGATACGGGATCGGGCTCGCGGAGATCACCGGCCACCCGCCTTCCGGCAGCGGCTGGTCGATGCCCTCCCACATCAGCTTCGTCGCGCCCTTGCGCCCGGCATGGCCGAGCTGCAGGCAGATCTTCGCCGCGCTGTGCCGGTGCACGAAATCCACGATGCGCGTCCAGGCGGTCTCCTGCGCCTCGTTCCACAGGCCGGTGCAGCCTTCGGTGATGCGCGCCTCGGGGGAGGTGCAGGTCATCTCGGTGAAGACCAGCCCGGCGCCGCCAAGGGCGCGCGAGGCGTAATGCTGGAAGTGGAAATCGCCCGGGGCGCCCTCCGTGGCCGAATACATGTCCATCGGCGAGACGACGACGCGGTTGGCGAGTTGCATGCCGCGCAAGGCGAAGGGCTGGAACATCGGCGGCCTGTCGTCGCGCGCCGGCAGCCCCTTCGCACGTGCCTCCTCGGCGAAGACCTGCTGTGCCTGCCGCACGAAATCCGGCGCGCGCAGCTGCAGATTGTCCCAGGTGATCGCCTTGGAGCGCGTCATCACGCCGAAGGCGAACTTCGTCGGCTGGAAATGCCAGAAGCGCTTCACATGCTCAAACCAGACCAGCGAGACGTCTGCCGCGTGCTGCGTCTTCTCCACATCCTCCCGTCGCGCCGTCTCGAAGCGGCGCAGGCAGGTGGCGACGTCGCCGCCGGCGCGGAACGCCTGGTGCAGCGCGATCGCGTCCTCCATCGCCAGCTTGGTGCCGGAGCCGATGGAGAAATGCGCGCTGGCCTTGGCGTCGCCGAGCAGGACGATGTTGTCCTTCACCCAGCTTGCGCAGCGGATCGCCGGGAAGCGGCGCCAGTTGCTGCGGTTGGTGATCAGGCGGTGACCCTGCAGATCCTCGGCGAAGACGCCTTCCAGGAAGCGGGCGCTCTCCGCCTCCCCCATGCCGTCGAGGCCGGCGCGCGCGAAGGTCTCCGGGTCGGTCTCCAGTACCCAGGTGCTGGCGCCGGCCTCGTACTGGTAGCAATGCGCGATGAAGATGCCTTCCGGCCGCTCGCGGAAGAAGAAGGTGAAGGCATCGAAGGGCCGCGTGCTGCCCATCCAGGCGAAGCGGTTCGGGCGCAGGTCCACCTCCGGGCGGAAGTGGTCGCGCCAGCGCTCGCGGATCGGCGAGTTGATGCCGTCGGCCGCGACGATCAGGTCGGCGTCGGGAAAATCCTCGGGCGTCGCCTCGCGGCGGAACTCCAGCTCGACGCCGAGCGCGCGGGCGCGTTCCTGGAGCAGCAGCAGCAGCGTGCGGCGCGAGCAGCCGCAGAAGCCATTGCCGCCGATCCGGTGGACATGACCTTTCGCATGGATCTCGATGTCGTCCCAATAGGCGAAGCTGTGCGTGATGGCACGGTAGGAGGGCTCGTCCGCCTGCTGGAAGATGTCGAGCGTCGCGTCGCTGAACACCACGCCGAAGCCGAAGGTGTCATCCGGCTGGTTGCGCTCCACCACCGAAATGCGCGCGGCGGGAAAGTCACGCCGCATCAGGATGGCGAAGTAAAGCCCCGCCGGGCCGCCGCCGATCACCGCGATGCGCATAGGGGACACCCTCTTCCAGGATCCGGGTTGGTTTAGGCTTCAAAGATTGTGTGGGCAACCGAATTGCAAGGTTGCGTCGGCACCGGTCGATGTTTTAGGGTTCAAGCATCGGAGGGCTGATGCAGGCAGGCGCGCTCACGGGTCTGGACGCCTTGGTGACCGGCGGCGGCAGCGGCATCGGTGCCGCCTGCGCCGCCGCGCTGACGGCCGCCGGGGCGCGCGTGACCGTGATGGGCCGGCGTGAGGCGCCGCTGCGCGCGATGTTGAAACGCGGCGATGCGGCGGTTGCGCTGCCGGGCGACGTGACCGCGCCGCCGCCGCTGCCCAGCGTCGCGCTGCTGGTGAACGCCGCCGGCGCCGCGGAAAGCGCAGCCTTCCTGAAATCCGACGCCGCGCTGTTCGAGCGGATGTGGCGCGTGAACCTGATGGGCGCCGTCGCCATCACCCAGGCCGTGCTGCCCGCGATGCTGGAGGCCGGCTTCGGCCGCGTGGTGCACATCGCCTCCACCGCCGCGCTGAAGGGCTACCCCTACGTCAGCGCTTATGTCGCGGCCAAGCATGCCCTGCTCGGCCTGACGCGGGCGCTGGCGCAGGAGGTGGCGACGAAGGGCGTGACGGTGAACGCCGTCTGTCCGGGCTTCACCGAGACCGACATCGTCGCCGAAGGCATCGCCCGCATCGTCGCCAGGACCGGGCGCAGCGAAGCCGAGGCGCGCGTGGAATTCATCAGGCACAATCCGCAGCGCCGCCTGGTGACACCGGCGGAGGTCGCACAGGCCGTGCTGATGCTCTGCGCGCCGGGTGCGGCCGCCATCAACGGCCAGGCGATCGCGGTGGACGGGGGCGAGACGTGAACGCGCCCGACGATCTCGGCGCGATGGTGGTGGATGCGGAGACGGCGCTCGCGCAGTCACCGCCCGGCCACAAGGACGAGTTGCGGCTCTGGCTGCGCCTGCTCACCTGCACGACGCTCGTGGAGGGGGAGATCCGCGCGCGCCTGCGCCGCGACTTCGACACCACCCTGCCCCGCTTCGACCTGATGGCGGCGCTTGATCGCGCCCAAGGGGGCATGAATGGCGGCATGACGCTCGGCGAGATCTCGCGCCGCATGATGGTCAGCAACGGCAACGTCACCGGCCTGGCCGCACGGCTGGAAGCGGAAGGCCTGGTCGAGCGCCGCGCGCGGCCCGGCGACCGCCGCGTGCAGCTGCTGCGCCTGACAGCGAAGGGCCGCCGCGAATTCGCTCGCCAGTCGGCGGCACACGAAGCCTGGATCGCCGAGCTGCTCGGCGGGCTGGAGGCGAAGGAGCGCGAGGCGCTGTTCCGCCTGCTCGGCCGCGCCAAGCTCTCGGTCCGCGCCGCGCTCTCGCCGGAGGACACGCCATGATCACCGCCATCTCGGGACCGCTCGCGGCCTATCGCGCGCAGCACCTGAAGCTGGAGGTCGCGGGCGCCGTCGCGACTCTCACGCTGGACCGGCCGGAGCGGAAGAACCCGCTCACCTTCGACAGCTACGCCGAGATGGCCGCGATCCTGCGCGCGGCGGTGCATGACGACGCCGTGCGCGCCTTCGTCATCACCGGATCGGGGGGCAATTTCTGCTCCGGCGGCGACGTGCACGAGATCATCGGTCCTCTGCTCGACCGCGACACCAAAGGGCTGATGCGTTTCACCGCGATGACCGGCGAGCTGGTGAAGGCGATGCGCGCCTGCCCGCAGCCGATCGTCGCCGCGGTGGACGGCATCGCCGCCGGCGCCGGCGCGATCATCGCCATGGCGTCCGATATCCGGCTCGGCACGGCACGGGCGAAGGTGGCGTTCCTGTTCAACCGCGTGGGGCTGGCCGGCTGCGACATGGGTGCCTGCGCCATCCTGCCGCGCCTGATCGGCCAGGGGCGCGCGAGCGAACTGCTCTATCTCGGGCGTTCGCTCGGCGGCGAGGAAGGGCTGGCCTGGGGCTTCTTCAACAGGCTGCATGAGCCCGATGCGGTGCAGCCAGCGGCGGCGGCGCTGGCGAAGGAGATCGCGGAGGGCCCCTCCTTCGCGCACGCCATGACCAAGCGCATGCTGCAGATGGAATGGGCCATGTCCATGGACCAGGCGATCGAGGCTGAGGCGGTGGCGCAGGCGCTCTGCATGACCACGCAGGACTTCCGGCGCGCCTACGACGCCTTCGTCGCGAAGCAGCGTCCGGTGTTCAAGGGCGACTGATGGCCGGTACGTCCTTCCTCGACTGGCCCTTCTTCGATGCCCGCCATCGCGCCTGGGCGGCGGAGATGGAGGCGTGGGCGGCCGCATATGCCGAGCAACTGTCCGACGAGCATGACGCCGATGGCAGCGTGATCCGCCTCGCCCGCGCAATGGGCGAGGCCGGGCTGCTGCGCGTGCCCTGCCCTGAAGATGGCAGGCTCGACGTACGCGCGCTGTGCCTCGCGCGCGACATCCTGGCGCGGCATGCGGGTCTCGCGGACTTCGCCTTCGCGATGCAGGGGCTCGGCACCGGCCCGGTCACGCTGTTCGGCACGCCGGCCCAGCGCGACCAGCTGCTGCCAAGCGCCCGCGCCGGCACCGCCCTCGCTGCCTTCGCCCTCAGCGAGCCGGAAGCCGGCAGCGATGTCGCGGCGCTCGCAACCGTCGCCGAGAAGGACGGCAACGGCCATTACCGCCTGACCGGCCGCAAGACCTGGATCAGCAATGGCGGCATCGCCGCCAGCTACGTCGTCTTCGCCCGCACTGGCGAGGCGCCGGGTGCGAAGGGCCTCTCCGCTTTTCTCGTCCACGCCGACACGCCCGGCCTCGCCATCGAATCCCGGATCGAGGTCACCGCGCCGCACCCGCTGGCCACGCTGCGCTTCGATGCCGCGCGCATCCCGGCCGAGGCGATGATCGGCCGGCCCGGCGAGGGCTTCAAGGTCGCGATGGGCACGCTCGACGTGTTCCGCGCCACCGTCGGCGCCGCCGCGCTCGGCTTCGCGCGACGCGCGCTCGACATGACGGTGGAGCGCGCGAGCACGCGAAGACTCTTCGGCGTCACGCTGTTCGACCAGCAGATGAGCCAGGCCGCCATCGCCGACAGCGCAACCGAGGTGGAGGCCTCCGCGCTTCTCGTCTATCGCGCCGCCTGGCTCAAGGATGCAGGTACGCCGCGCGTCACGCGTGAGGCCAGCATGGCCAAGCTGCATGCCACCGAGACCGCGCAACGCGCCGCCGACCGCTGCGTGCAGATGCATGGCGGGCTGGGCGTGACGAAGGGCCACAAGGCCGAGGAACTCTACCGGGAGGTCCGGGCGCTGCGCGTCTATGAAGGTGCCTCGGAGATCCAGCGCGTGGTGATCGCACGTGCGGAACGGGACCGACGGGGGAGCTGAACGGGAGATGGACGGCATGATGACGGGCTCCGCGCTCGCGCCGAGCGCCCACCTCGACAGCTTCTGCCGGGACAACCTGCCGCCCCGCGAGCAATGGCCGGTCTTCCTGCTCGACCGACCGGAGTTCCGCTATCCCGCGCGGCTCAATTGCGCGGTGGAGCTGCTGGACCGCAACATCGACAGCGGCCGCGGCGACCATCCCGCGATCGTCACCCCGGCCGAGACGCTCACCTATCGCCAGCTTGCCGAGCGGGTGAACCGCATCGCGAATGCGCTGGTGAGCAGGCTCGGCCTGGTGCCCGGCAACCGCGTGCTGCTGCGCAGCGCCAACAATGCCTGGATGGTCGCTTCCTGCTTCGCGGTGCTCAAGGCGGGCGGCGTGGTGGTGCCGACCATGCCGCTGCTGCGCACGAAGGAACTTGGCCAGGTGCTGCGCAAGGCGCGCATCAGCCACGCGCTCTGCGATGCGCGCCTCGTCGAGGAGCTGCGCAGGGCCGAGGCTCCCGACCTGCAGCATCTCGTCACCTGGGGCGATGGCGGGCTGGAATCGCTCTGCGCCGAAGCCTCGCCCGACTTCGCCGCCTGCGACACCGCCGCCGATGATGTGTGCCTGGTCGGCTTCACCAGCGGCAGCACCGGCGAGCCGAAGGGCACGATGCATTTCCACCGCGACATGCTGGCGATCTGCGACGGCTATTCCGCGCAGGTGCTGCGGCCGGAGCCCTCCGACATCTTCATCGGCTCGCCGCCGCTCGCCTTCACCTTCGGCCTCGGCGGGCTGGTGCTGTTCCCCTTCCGAATCGGCGCCACCGCCGTGCTGCTCGCGAAGGCACCGCCGGAGGAGTTGCCGGCGGCCATCGCGCGGCACCGCGCGACGATCTGCTTCACCGCGCCCACGGCCTACCGCGTGATGGCCGGCCTCGCCTGGCAGCACGATCTTTCCAGCCTGCGCAAATGCGTCAGCGCCGGCGAGGCGCTGCCGAAGCCGATCTTCGACGCCTGGGAGCAGGCAACCGGCCTCAAGCTGATGGACGGCATCGGCGCCACGGAGATGCTGCACATCTTCATCGCCGCGCGCGAGGACCAGGTACGCCCCGGCGCCACCGGCCTTCCCGTGCCCGGCTACCTTGCCCGGGTGGTGGACGAGACCGGCGCCGAGCTTCCACGCGGCACGCCCGGCCGGCTGGCGGTGCAGGGGCCGACCGGCTGCCGCTACCTCGCCGATCCGCGGCAGGCGCAATACGTGCAGAACGGCTGGAACATCACAGGCGACACCTACATCCAGGACGATGACGGCTATTTCTGGTACCAGGCGCGCAACGACGACATGATCGTCTCTGCCGGCTACAACATCGCCGGCCCCGAGGTCGAAGCCGCGCTGCTGGCGCACGCTGCGGTGAAGGAATGCGGCGTGGTCGGCGCGCCGGATGCGGAGCGCGGCATGGTGGTGCGCGCCTATGTCGTGCTGCACGAGGGCCACGCGCCGGACGACGCGACGCGCAAGGCGCTGCAGGATCACGTCAAGCGCGAGATCGCGCCCTACAAATACCCGCGCAGCGTCGTCTTCGTGGACGCCCTGCCGCGCACCGGCACCGGCAAGCTGCAGCGCTTCGCCTTGCGCCGCCAGGCGCAGGACGAGGCGGCACGCCAGCGCGCCGCCGAGGAACCGACCGCATGACCTCCCCCCTCACCGCGCTGCAGCCCGAAGGCTGGCCCGCGCCACGCGGCTACGCCAACGGCATGATGGGCCGGGGCCGCGTGGTGCTGGTCGGCGGACAGATCGGCTGGGACAGCGAAGGCCGTTTCCCGCCCGGGCTGGTCGCGCAGACGCGCCAGGCGCTGGAGAACGTGCTGGCGGTGGTGCGCGCTGCCGGCGGCGGGCCGGAGCATATCGGCCGGCTCACCTGGTATGTCGTGGACATGGCGGAATACCGCGCCAGCCAGAAGGAACTCGGCCCGGCCTATCGCGAGGTGATGGGCCGGCACTACCCGGCGATGGCGCTGGTGCAGGTGGTCTGCCTCGTCGAGCCGGCCGCGCGCGTGGAGATAGAGGCCACCGCGATCATCCCGGATTAGCCAGCCGCATCACGCCAACGCGAGGCCGCCACCACGCGCGACCGATCGACTGCCCGGGCGTTCCCTCCCGAGAAGGAACGAACGGACCGATGCAGAACATCCGCGCATCCCTGGCCATGCTCATGCTGCTGCCGCTCCTCGCCTGCGACGAGGCGCCGCAGCCGCCCCCGCCCCCACCGCCGCGCCCCGCCGCCGTCCAGCCGGCGCCGGCACCCGCCACGGCGCCCCCGGCCGCGACGCCGGCCGTGCTGCGCGGCGCGCCCGATTTCGAGGCGTTGGCCGCGCAGGTCATGCCAGCGGTGGTCAGCATCGCCGTCACCCAGGAAGCGGCTGCCGAATTGCCGCCAGGGCTACGCGGCACGCCCTATGAGCGCTACTTCCGTGATCGCTTCCGCGGCCGCGAGCGCCCGGAGATGACCGGCGCCGGCTCCGGCTTCATCATCGATCCCTCGGGTCTGATCGTCACCGCGAACCACGTGGTCGGCGAGGCCACGCGCGTCACCGTCTCGCTGCTGGACGGCACCGAATTGCCGGCGCAACTCCTCGGCACGGACGAGCTGACCGACCTCGCCGTGCTGCAGGTGGAGGCCGACCGGCCGCTGCCCTATGTCGCGCTCGGGCCCTCCGCGACGGTCAATATCGGGCAGTGGGTGCTGGCGGCGGGCAACCCCTTCGGACTCGGCGGCAGCGTCAGCAGCGGGATCATCTCGGCGCTCGGGCGGCGCATCGGGCTCGGGCCGTTCGACGACTTCATCCAGACCGATGCGCCGATCAATCCCGGCAATTCCGGCGGGCCGCTGTTCAACCTGGCGGGCCAGGTGATCGGCATCAACACGGCGATCTACTCGCCTTCCGGCGCCTCGGCCGGGATCGGCTTCGCGACACCCTCCGACCTGGCCAGGCCGATCATCACCCGGCTTCGCAGCGGCGAGCAGGTGGTGCGCGGCTGGCTCGGCGTCTCGGTGACCGATGCGGTCCTGCAGGAGCGGCGCGGCGCCCTCTCGGCCCTGTTCGGCAACGATGAGCCGCGCCGCGGCGCGCTGATCGCCGGCGTGCTGCCCGGCGGCCCGGCGGAGCGCGCCGGGCTGCGCCAAGGCGACCTGGTGGTGGAGATCGACGGCGAGCCGGTGCAGGGCACGCGCGAATTCCTGCGCCACATCGCCAGCATGGCACCCGGGCAGGACGCCGCCCTCACCCTGATCCGCGATGGACGGGAGCAGCAACTGACCGTCCGCGTCGCGGCCCGGCCGGCGCAACCTCCCCGATAGGATCATACCAGCGGCCAACTTCGTTGACCGCCGATATGAGCCTTCTTGCGCCCTCAGGCGCATCGCGCCGAAGGCACGCCTCCGGCGTGGCGCGGCCGCATCCGGGGCATCGGCGCCGGTCGAAGACCGACGCCGCCGGTCTCAGATCCCGGGCGCTTCGGCGGCCGGCTCGGCCGGGGGCAGCGGGTCGTCGGTGCCGGAGGAGCGCCAGCCCTGGCGTTCCTCCCACATCCGCTTGCCGACCAGGGCGGCACCGGCGAGGCCGGCACCGACCGCCACGCCGGTGGCGACCCCGGTGACGAAGACCAGGCCGGCGGCCATCCCGACGGGGCCGGTCATCATACGCGTGGCGCAGCGCAGCAGCATCTGGGAGCTCCTTGATCCTTTCGCCTCACTTGGGCGGTGCGGCGCGTGCGGCAAGCGTCGACGGTGCGGGCGCAAGGGCGCGCTCCGCGGCGCAGGAACAGACCAGCGTGCCATCGGCCAGAAGGTTCGGCATGGTCGCCTCCCCGCAATGCGGGCATTCGACCGGCTCGCTGCGAAGCGGGGGCGGAAGGGCGGACATCATGTGGCAGGGCTTCGCCCGGAAGCGCCCCGGCCGCAAGCACCGATCGCCGCCCATGGTCTTGCCCGCAGGAGGCGCGGTTGGCATGTTCCGCCGCCCGGTCAGGGCAGCGGCGCCGCGGGGCCTCTCTCCGGGCGCCCCGGAAGGCAGGCTCCAAGGCAAGGCTCCGCGAAGGAGCCCCACAGGATGATCGGTAGGATCGGCATGGCCAAGATCAAGGTGAAGACGCCCGTCGTGGAGATGGACGGCGACGAGATGACCCGCATCATCTGGGGGTTCATCAAGGAGAGGCTGATCCTCCCCTATCTCGACATCGACCTGAAGTACTACGACCTCGGCGTCGAGTATCGCGACCAGACCGACGACCAGGTCACGGTGGACGCGGCGAATGCCACCAGGCAGTACGGCGTCGGCGTGAAGTGCGCCACCATCACCCCGGACGAGGCGCGGGTGAAGGAGTTCAACCTCAAGAAGATGTGGCGCAGCCCCAACGGCACGATCCGCAACATCCTCGACGGCACGATCTTCCGCGAGCCGATCATCTGCAGGAACGTCCCCCGCCTGGTGCCGCACTGGTCGAAGCCGATCGTCGTCGGCCGCCATGCCTATGGCGACATCTACCGCGCGGTCGAGATGAAGGTGCCGGGCCCCGGCAAGGTGACGATGACCTGGACGCCGGAAGGTGGTGCGCCGCAGGAGATCGGCGACTTCGCCTTCAAGGCCGGCGGCGTCGCGATGATGCAGCACAACCTGAACAGCTCGATCGAGGGCTTCGCCCGCGCCAGCTTCAACTATGGCCTGCAGCGCAATTTCTCGGTCTACTTCAGCCACAAGAACACGATCCTCAAGGCCTACGACGGCAACTTCAAGGACATCTTCCGCGCCATCTACGACGCCGAGTTCAAGGCGGAGTACGAGAAGCGCGGCCTGACCTATGAGGACCGGCTGATCGACGACATGGTCGCCTCCGCGCTGAAGTGGGAGGGCGGCTACATCTGGGCCTGCAAGAACTATGACGGCGACGTGCAGTCCGACATCGTCGCGCAGGGCTTCGGCTCGCTCGGCCTGATGACCTCGGTGCTGCTGAGCCCCGATGGCAACACCGTGGAATCCGAAGCCGCGCATGGCACGGTGACCCGCCACTACCGCGAGCACCAGAAGGGCCGCGAGACCAGCACCAACCCGATCGCGTCCATCTTCGCCTGGACCCGCGGCCTTTCCTACCGCGGCAAGTTCGACGGCACGCAGGACGTGGTGGATTTCGCCAATGCGCTCGAGCAGGTCTGCATCGAGACGGTGGAGAGCGGGTTCATGACCAAGGACCTCGCGATCCTGATCAGCAAGGACCAGCCCTGGCTGAACACCCAGGCCTTCCTCGCGAAGCTCGACGAGAACCTGAAGAAGAAGATGGCCTGACGCCAGACGGCACGGGCTGACGGAACGGCCGCCGCGGGACGCCGCGGCGGCCGTCTTCGTCCGGCGTGCCTCAGGCGGTCAGCGCCATCCATCCAGTGGCGGCACCGGGTGCCACCACGACTCGGCGGCCCGGCTCGGCCGGCAGCGCGCGCGACATGATCCGGCCGGCGTAGCACCCGCCCCGGCCGCCCACCGGTGCGGCCGCCCAGCGGCTGCTGCGGACCGCGAGGGCGTGGAAACCAGCCGTCCCGGCATCGCACCAGGGGCTGCCGGCGAGCCCGAGCCGCGCAAGCTCCCCTGCGACCGCCAGCCGGTCGGCCTCCTCGGTCCGTGCGCAGGCGATCCGGTAGCTCGCCCCCTCCAGCTCGACGCCGATCCAGAGCCGCGGCGCAAAACCCTCCTGCCCCGGCCAGAGCCGCGCCCGCCGGATGAACAGCGGGTCCTCGTCCTCTCCGTTCCAGGTCAGCCAGGCCAGATCCTCCATGGCGCGGCGGAGGTCACCGCGCGAGGCATCGCGCTCCGGCGTCACCAGGCCGAGGGTGAGCAGCGCGCCGACGATCTTCGTCTGCAGGCCGGGCTGGGCGATCTCCGGGTCGAGGCAGCGGGCGAAGGTGAAGGGCATGGCGGGCTCCTGCGGGCGTGCGTGGCTGGCGCGACCATGCCGCGTCCCGCCGCGCCACCCGTGTTCCCCGCGGCACAGCCCGCGCGCAGCCTCCGGTGATGTCCGCCCTCACCGCCCAGGACTGGCCCGCCCTTCATCCTCCTCGCCGCCTGCCGGCCCGGCTGCGCGACCATGGCGGACCGGGTGCCGGCGATCCGCGCGCATCAGCCGCGCTCGATCCGCTGCAACTCCCGCCAATGCTCGCGGAACAGCGCGATGCGCACCGCGCGCTCGGTGGCATCGCGCGGCAGGCGGTCGGGGTGGAAGCGCAGCGCGAAGGCCCGCTTGGCACGCAGGAAGCGCTCGTCGCGCGCGGCACCGCGGTGCCAGGGCCAGATCATGCGCCGCGCCGCATCGCTGGCGGAGAGCCGGGTCAGCGCCTCGTCGCGCTCCGCCCGGGCCAGCCGGAGCTCCGCCCGCAGCCGGCGCAACTCCGCCTCGGCGGCCGCGGCGCGCTCACCCTCGGTGCGCGCCAGTGCACGGCTGCGACGCAGGCGCAGGCCGCGCAGCCGCGCCAGCAGCACGGCGCCCTGCCGCCGCGGCATGCGCAGCAGGGCGAGCACCCCGCGCAACAGCCGAAGCAGCATGGCGCCAAGCCAGAGCAGCAGCGCGGCGACCAGGCAGCCCGCGAGGACCGCAACCAGCCCAGCTGTTCCCGTGTCCATGGCGCGTGCACTCCTGCACGGCGCGTGTCGCCATCGCGTTAATTGCCGCGCCGGGCGATGATCTCCGCCACGCGGTCGAGTGGCAGCGCCCGGCCGACCACCCGCTTGCCGCCAATGCGGCTCTCCACCGTGGTCGCCATGGTCAGCGCGTTCAGCACCGCCTCCTCCGTCGCCTCCGCCGCAGCGACGAAGAGGGGCGAGATGCGGTCATTCGGCCAATCCGCGTAGCTGGCGGCGCCGGCGCGCTTCTCCGGCGAGCGGATCGCTTCGGGATGCGTCGCGAAGGCGATGGCGTAGTCGCCCGAGCCGTCCGAGAAGGCCGCGCCGGTGCGCGCGATGCCGGCCATGGCGCGGCGCGCCAGGCGCTGCAGGTTGCGGTCCGACAGCGGCGCATCGGTGGCGAGCACCACCACCACCGAACCATCCGCATCCGCCTGCTGCTGCACGTGCTCGGCGAGGTAGTATTTCCCGAGCAGCCGGCCGACGGGCAGGCCATCCATCACCAGCGCGCCGCCGTAGTTCGCCTGCACCAGCGCACCGACCGCGAAGCCGCCGAGCGCCGGGGGCAGCACGCGCGAGGAGGTGCCGATCCCGCCCTTCCAGCCGAACGCCATCGTGCCGGTCCCGGCGCCGACACTGCCCTCCGCCACCGGGCCGGGCCCGGCGATGGCGAGCGCATCGCGCAACTCGGCTGCGCCGACGCCGCGGGCGCGGATGTCGTTGAGGCGGCCGTCATTGGTCTCGCCGACCACGGCGTTGACGCTGCGCACGGCCTCGTTGCCCGGCTGCGCCAGTGTCCAGTCCACCAGCGCCTCGACCGCACGGCCGACGGCAAGCGTATTCGTCAGCAGGATCGGCGTCTCCAGCTCGCCGAGCTCCTGCAGCTGCGTCACGCCCGCCATCTTGCCGAAGCCGTTCATCGCGAAGACGCCGGCGGGCACGCGGTGGGTGAAGGGGTTGTGGCCGTGCGGCAGGATGGCGGTGACGCCGGTGCGCGTGCCCTCGCCGGCGATCACCGTCACCTGGCCGACGCGCACGCCGGCGACATCGGTGATGGCGTTCAGCGGCCCCGGCGGGAAGATGCCGGGGGCAAGGCCGAGGTCACGGGCGCGTCGGCGGTCTGCGGGCATGCGAGGGCCTTCAATGCACCGGAAGGCGCTTGCCGGGCAGCGGCCTGTCCGCCCCGGGCGCGCAGAGGCGCTGCACCAGATCGGCGGGCGGGACCAGGGTGCCGGCTTGCGCCGCGCAGGCCTGCGCGGCCGGCAAGGCCGGACCGCGTCGCCGCGTCAGGGTGAAGGCGCGCGCCAGCACGCCATCCGGCGCGAAGCGGTGGAAGATGTGCTCGGTGGTGCAGCAGCCGCTGCGCGCGGTGGCGACCAGGTAGCCCGCCGGATGGAGGGTGAAGATGCTGCCGAGGATCTCGCCGCTCGGCACGAATTGCGCCCGTGCCGGCTGCATGCGCCACAGTGCGAAGGTCGCGTTCGCCGTGCCGGCCGTCACCGGGAGCCAGAGATCCGCGGCCCCATCGCCATCCGCATCCAGCAGGCGAGGCGGCATGCCCGGCGCCTCCGTGGCGACCGCGAAGCGCTGGCGCTCCACGCCGCCGGGGTCGAGCACGCGGACATGCCAGCTTCCATCCCTCGCCTCGACGTGCAGTTGCAGCGGGGAGGTGGCGGGCCGCGCCGCACGGAGCGCGACCTCGGCGGCGTCGGCGCCGGCGGGCATCGCCGCCAGCAGCGCCAGCGCCGCCGCGCGGATCATGCGGGAACGCCGTGCGCCAGGGTCTCCCGCACCGCCGCTAGCGCCTCGGCCGCCTTGTCGGCGTCCGGTCCGCCGGCCTGTGCCATCTCCGGCCGGCCGCCGCCGCCCTTGCCGCCGACCGCGGCCGCCGCGGCGCGCACCAGGGAGACGGCATCGGCCTTGCCCTTCGCCTCGTCGCCGAGGCCCACCACGATGCTCGCCTTGCCGCCCTCGGTGCTGACCAGGGCCACCACATCCGCCGTGCCGCCCTTGAGGATCGCCTCGGCGAGGCCCTTCAGGTCGCGCGCCGGCATCTCGCCGACCTCGCGCAGCGCCACGCGCAGCCCGTTCACCGTCTCCACCTTCGCCGCGGCGCCGCCGGTGGCGAGCTTCCGGCGAAGGTCGGAGACCTCGCGCTCGAGCTTGCGGCGCTCCTCGACGAGCGCGGCGATCCTTTCGGACAAATCGGACGGCCGCACCTTGAGCGCCGCCGCCGCCTCGTTCAGCTGGCGATCGCGCTCCTCGATCACCTTCAGCGCGGCCTCGCCGGTCACGGCCTCGACGCGACGGACGCCGGCGCTGACCGCAGCCTCGGCGACGATGCGGAACAGGCCGATATCGCCGGTGCGGCGCACATGGGTGCCGCCGCAGAGCTCCAGCGAATAGACGCCATGCTTCTCGGTGGCGGCCTCGTCGTGGCCCATGCCGACGACGCGCACCTCCTCGCCGTATTTCTCGCCGAACAGCGCCATGGCGCCGGCGGCCACCGCCTGTTCCGGCGTCATCAGCCGCGTCACCACCTCGGCATTCTCGCGCACGCGGGCATTCACCTCGGCCTCGACCCAGGCGAGGTCCTCGTCGCTCATCGGCGCATTGTGGGAGACGTCGAAGCGCAGCCGGTCGGGCGCATTGAGAGACCCCTTCTGCGAGACATGCGTGCCGAGCCGCCGGCGCAGCGCCTCGTGCAGCAGGTGCGTGGCCGAGTGGTGCGCGCGGATGGTGGTGCGGCGCGCATGGTCCACCTCGGCCTGCACCGCCAACCCGACCTTTGCCTCGCCATGCGCGACGATGCCGAGATGCACGATCAGGTCGCCCAGCTTCTTCTGGGTGTCGCGCACCACGATCCGGCACGCCTCGCCCGCGTTGATCAGCCCGGTGTCGCCGACCTGGCCGCCGCTCTCGGCGTAGAAGGGTGTCTGGTTCAGCACCACCGCGACCTCGGCCCCGACCGGCGCGCTTTCCACCACCTGGCCGTCGCGGACGATGGCGAGGATCTCGCCCTCCGCCGTCTCGGTGGTGTAGCCGAAGAACTCGGAGGCGCCGAGCTTCTCCCTCAGGTCGAACCACAGCGTCTCGGTCGCCGCCTCGCCGGAGCCGGCCCAGGCGGCGCGGGCGCGCTTCTTCTGCTCGGCCATCGCCGCCTCGAAGCCGGCGGTGTCCACCGTCTTGCCCTCGCTGCGCAGCGCGTCCTGCGTCAGGTCGAGCGGGAAGCCATAGGTGTCGTAGAGGCGGAAGGCCACCTCGCCGGGCAACACGCCCTTGTCGCCGAGCCTGGCCGTTTCCTCGGACAAAAGGCCGAGCCCGCGCGCGAGGAGGCTGCGGAAGCGGCCTTCCTCCAACTTCAGCGTCTCGGTGATCAACTTCTCGGCGCGGACCAGTTCCGGATAGGCGGCGCCCATCTGGCGGACCAGGGCGGGGACCAGGCGGTGCAGCAAGGGGTCCTGGGTGCCCATCATGTGCGCGTGGCGCATGGCGCGGCGCATGATCCGGCGCAGCACGTAGCCGCGGCCCTCATTGGAAGGCAGCACGCCGTCGGCGACGAGGAAGGCGCTGGCGCGCAGATGGTCGGCGACGACGCGGTGGCTGATGCGCCACTTGCCATCCGGATCCTGGCCGGTGCCCTCCGCGCTGGCGAGGATCAGGGCGCGCAGCGTGTCGGTGTCGTAGTTGTCGTGCTTGCCCTGCAGGATGGCGGCGAAGCGCTCCAGGCCCATGCCGGTGTCGATCGAGGGCCGCGGCAGCGGCACGCGGGTGCCGGGCGGGCCTTCCTCGAACTGCATGAAGACCAGGTTCCAGATCTCGATGAAGCGGTCGCCATCGGCATCGTCGCTGCCGGGCGGGCCGCCGGGGATCTTGTCGCCGTGGTCGAAGAAGATCTCGGAGCAGGGGCCGCAGGGGCCGGTGTCGCCCATGCGCCAGAAATTGTCACTGGTCGGGATGCGGATGATGCGGCTTTCGGACAAACCCGCGACCTTCTTCCAGTAGGCGGCGGCGTCGTCATCCTCGGAATAGACGGTGACCAGCAGGCGGTCCTTCGGCAGGCCGAAATCCTTGGTCACCAGCTCCCAGGCGTAGTGGATGGCCTGTTCCTTGAAGTAGTCGCCGAAGCTGAAATTGCCGAGCATCTCGAAGAAGGTGTGGTGGCGCGCGGTGTAGCCGACATTGTCGAGGTCGTTGTGCTTGCCCCCGGCGCGCACGCATTTCTGCGCCGTGGTCGCGCGCACGTAGGGCCGCCGCTCCTGCCCGGTGAAGACGTTCTTGAACTGCACCATGCCGGAGTTCGCGAACATCAGCGTCGGGTCGTTGCGCGGCACCAGCGGCGAGCTTTCCACCACCTCGTGCCCGTTGCGCCGGAAATAGTCGAGGAAGGTGGCACGGATGTCGTTGCTGCTGGTCATGGCCTTGGATCGCCGAAGGTTCTTGCCCGGGGGAGGCCGTCTCCACTAGCGCGCAGCCCCGCCCCCGTCGAGGGCCGGCGCAGGAACCCCGCACCCTGCCGGGCCGTTCCGAACCCACGGCCGCCGCCGCTCGTCGCGGCCGCGATGCACCCGGAGGGAGGGCAACCATGGCCGAGGACTTCAAGTCGCTGCTGGGCGAGTTGCTGCAGGACACCTACAGCGCCGAGACGCAATTGCTCGAGGCTCTGCCCGAGATGGCCGGCGCCGCCTCCACGCCGTCGCTCCGCAAGGCCTTCGAGGAGCATCTGGCGGTGACGCAGCGCCAGGTAGAGCGGCTGGAGAAGGTCGCCGAGATGATCGGCTGCGATCCCGACGGCGAGGATTGCGAGGCGATGGAAGGGCTGATCGCCGAGGCCGAGGAGATCATGGACGAGCACGATGAAGGCCCGGTGCGCGACGCCGCGCTGATCGCCGCCGCGCAGAAGGTCGAGCACTACGAGATCGCCGCCTACGGCACCCTCACCGCGATGGCCAAGGCCTGCGGCATGAAGGAGGCGGCGGCACTGCTGGCTGAGACGCTGAAGGAGGAGAAGGACACCGACGAGGCGCTGACCGAGCTCGCCGAGAAGGAGGTGAACCCGGCGGCGCTGCGCGGCCAGGCGGCGAACGACCCCACCGCGCGAGGCAAGGGCAGCGCGGCCTGACGACGCGCGCTCAGGCGCCCGCGGCGGCGGCCACCGGGCAGCCACCGCCCCGGCGCCGGCGCCGGACCTGCGCGGCATAGCGGCCGGCCTGGTGCGCGGGGTCGCGGTTCGGCATCACGATGTCGGCGTGGTAGGCGGCCCAGTCCGCCGCCTGCCATGCCTCCAGCTCGCCGACCAGCCCCGCGCCGTTCAGCACCGCATCGCCATAGGCGAGTTGCGGCACCGGCTGCAGTTGCAGGAACGGCTCGTCGGTGCGGAAGCTCACCGCCTGGTCGGTGCGGGTCAGGCGGAGATTGCTGAACAGCGGGCCGAACCACTGGTCGGCCTCCACCACGCCTTCATAGGGCTCGTAGCCCGGGTGCCGCGGCAGGTTGGCGAGGGGGCGGACCAGCAGGCTCCAGCCCGGCGCGGTGCGCGCCGCGAAGCCGGTCCAGACCTGCACCACGCCCGGCTCCTGGATGGCGGTGAGGAAGGGCGGCGCGTATTCGCGCACCGCCTCCGGCGCGGCGGCGTCGAAGCGGGCGCTGAAATGCGGGAATTGCGCGGCGCCGAGCGGCAGCCAGCTCTCCAGCCCGGGGCAGGTCCAGTGCACCTGCGCGCCATCCCAGAACAGGTCGAATTCGCAGGGCGGGTAGAGATACCAGCCGTAGCCGGCGGCGGTGGTGACCGCGTCGCAGTGCCGATAGGCGCGGGTGGGCAGGCTGCCGAGCGCCGAGCGGTCGGCGCGCCGCGGCGCCGGGGCGGCATCCACCATGCGATAGAAGGTGACGATCGGCTGCGGCTCTGCGGTCATCGCCGGATCTCCCGTTCCGGATTGCGGTGAGGAAAGCCGGCGCGGACGGGCGGCCGCCCGCCCGCGCCGTCAGCCCGCGATCGCCCTGGCGTGCACACCGCGGGTGGGCACGCCAGGGCGTGAATCGCCGGCTCGAAGGCGATCAGCCCCGGCGCAGGCCGGCGCCGAGGCGCACCCTGCCGGCGTCGGCTACCGCTTGCGGCAG
This sequence comes from Falsiroseomonas sp., assembly GCF_041690465.1. Classification (GTDB taxonomy): domain Bacteria; phylum Pseudomonadota; class Alphaproteobacteria; order Acetobacterales; family Acetobacteraceae; genus Falsiroseomonas. The sequence continues at coordinate 64,213 of NZ_JAWLHG010000021.1, forward strand.
CGGGCGCGACGTCGCGGCGCCCCTGAGCCCGGCGCCGAGGCGCAGCTTGCCGCCATCGCGGACCGGCCCGGGCATCGCCGCGAGGATCGGCAGCTGGCGGGTCGCGCCGCGCAGGCCGGCGCCGAGGCGCACCTTGCCCGCATCGGCGACATCGCGGGGGGAGAGGGTCGGGGGGGTGATGGTCGGCATGCGGTGTCTCCTGACCGGAGGTGGGGGCTTTCGGCCGGCTGGGGTCGTCCGGCGGTAAGGATCATATTCCTTGTTCCGTTTTTGTTCAAGCTTTCTTTCCCCTTCCGAACTTCGGGTTCACGCGGAATTAACGCTTGCCCGCAACGTTCTCACGCGCGGGTGTGGGCCACTCCGCCTAGGCTTGCCGCAGCCCAGAACAACCAGTGAGCGAGACAGAGCCCCATGGTGAGCGACAACATCACCACCGCCGACGTGCCCGTGGCCGCCTTGCTGCGCGTGCTGGACTCCGCGCGCAGCTTCCTCAGCCAGCGCGACCGCGTGGCCGCCATCGCGAACGGCGACGCCGCCGCGCCACGCCACCTCGCCGATGCGATCGACCGCGATTTCGCGCTCTTCTACATGGAGCGCGCGGCGCATGCCCTGCGCGTGGCGGTGGCGGAGGCGGATGCGGCGCGCGGCGCCCCGGCGGCGGAGCCTCTGCGGCCGTCATGAGCGCAGACGACACGCCCTGCGTGCAATCGTAGCCCTGATTCCACTGCCGGGTGACGACATCGTTGAATCCGTTTACCTCGGACGCATGGGCGGCTCTCTTTCCGGCCAGTTCCCGTCGCCGAACACCCGCGCTGGCGCGCTGCTGCCGCCGGATGCCTCCCCGCGGCTGCGGCTGGTCCTGATCGGGCGCATGGAGGCCTGGAGCCTGGCCTCGGTCTCGGTGCTGCCGCGCTCGCGCAAGACCAGGGCGCTGCTCGCCATCCTCGCGCTTGCCGCCGGCGAGGCGGTGCCGCGGGCCAGGCTGGCGGAGCTGCTCTGGTCCCGCCGCGGCGAGGACCAGCAGCGCGGGTCGCTCCGCCAGGCGGTGCGCGAGCTGACCGAGGCGCTGGCACCCGTCGGCCCGCCGCTGCTGCTGCCGACCCGTGACTCGGTCGCGCTGCGCGCCGGCCTGGTCTGGACCGATGCGGTGGAGGTGCTGCGCGCCAGCGCCGGCCAGCCGGAGACGCTCTCGCTGTTCACCGGGGTGCTGCTCGCCGATCTCGACGGGCTCGACGACGCTTTCGATGCCTGGCTGGCGGAACAGCGCCGCCGCCTGCAGGACGCCGCGGCGGCGCGGGCCGCCGGACTGCTGGCCGGCGCCGCCGATCCCCGCGCCGCCATCGCCGCCGCCCGCCGCCTGATCGAGATCGAGCCGGCGCATGAGGGCGCCTGGCGGGCGCTGATCCGCGCGCAATCCGAGCTCGGCGACCGCGGCGCGGCACTGGCGGCCTATGAGAGGTGCCGTGACCTGCTGACCACGCGCTTCGGCGTCGCGCCGTCGCCGGAAACCGAGAGCCTTGCCCGCGCCCTCCGCGCGGGGGGCGCCGTGCCGAGCGCGGAGGCACCCGGACCCTCCCCGCCCCCGGCCCCGCATGCGGCCACGCGCGGCGCAAGGCTCGGCGTGCTGCCGCTCCGCACCCTCGGCGCCGAGACCGAACCGCATCTCGCCGCCGGACTCTCCGAGGAGATCGCCACCGCGCTGGCCCGCTTCCGCTGGCTGTTCGTCGCCGACAGCGCCTCGCTCGCCACCGCCACGGCGCAGCGCGGCGAGACCTCGGCGGCGCAGGAGCTGGGGCTCGACTTCCTGCTCTCCGGCACGGTGCAGCGCGCCGGCGCCCGCGTGCGCGTCTCCCTGCAGCTCACCGACCTGCGGCCGCCGGCGACCATCGTGTGGAGCCAGCGCTTCGAGAGCGAAAGCGGCGACATGCTGGCCCTGCAGGACCAGACCGCGGCGGAGCTGGTGGCGCGGATCGACCCGGAGATCCTGCTGATCGAGGCCGAGCGCGCCGCCACGCGGCGCAGCATCGGCGCCACCGGCTACGACCTGCTGCTGCGCGCGGTCCCGGCGCTGCACCGGCTGGACCCGGACGGCTTCCTCGAGGCCGGGCGCCTGCTGTCCCGCGCCACGGCGCTCGAGCCTGACTACGCCCCCGCCTTCGCCTGGCACGCCTATTGGCACCTGTTCCTGGTCGGCCAGGGCTGGGCCCGCAATGCGCAATCCTTCGCCGAGGCCGAGCGCCTGGCGCAGCGCGCCGTCGCGCTCGATCCGCAGGATGCGCATGCGCTCACCGTCTACGGCCATGTCCGCGCCTTCCTGCACCACGCGCTGCGCGAGGCGCGCGGGCTGCATGAGCGTGCGCTGGCGCTCAATCCGAACCTGGCGATGGCCTGGGTCTTCTCCGGCATGACCGAGAGCTACATCGGCGAGCACCGCCGCGCGCTGGAGCGGCTGGACCGCTACAAGCAGCTCTCGCCCTTGCATCCGCACGCCTTCTTCTTCGACGCCGCGCGCGGCATTCCGCTGCTGCTGCTGCATCGCCACGAGGAAGCGGCGGAAGTCGGCCGCGCGGCGATCTCGCTGCGGCCGGGCATGAGCTATCCCTACAAGTTCACCCTGAGCGCGCTCGGCCATCTCGGGGCGACGGCGGAAGCCGCGGCGCTGCGGGCGCGGCTGGCAATGATCGAGCCCGACTTCACGCTGGACCGCGCGACGCAGCGCAACCCGATGGCGCGGGCGGATGACCGCACGCATTACGAGATGGGCCTGCAACTGGCCGGGGTGGCGTAGCGGCCTGCGCCCGCTACCCGAACACCGCCTCCACGCCGCCGAGCGGCCCGAGTGTCGCACGCAGCGTGCCCTCGGCCGCGACCGGTGGCGTGAGCCCCGCCACCACCAGCAGCGCCCCCGCGGGCAGCCCGCCCCAGGCGCGCGCCGCGGCGGCGGCCTCGGCGAAGGCGGCGGCGAGGTCGGTCGCCATGCCGCGCGGCCGCGATCCCTTGGCGCCGAGCGACACCTTGACCTCGCCCGGCGCTACGGCCATGCCCTTCCCCGCCACCACCAGGCCGAGCCGCGCGAGGTCGGCGGCCAGCACCGCATCCTCCTCGGGCGGCGTGGTGAAGCGGGTCGCGGCGATGTCGAGCGCGGGATGCAGCCGCGCCAGGACCGGGGGCGCCTGCGCGTCGGGGTCCAGCGCCTCGGCCAGCACGCCGACCACCGCCGCGGTGACCAGCGGATGACGCAGGGCGCCGAGCGCCACGGGGGCGCCGGACGCCAGCAGCCGGCCTTCGATCATCGGCCCCGCCAATGCGGCCGCGCCAGGCCGGCGCAGCAGGCGCAGCCCGCAAGGGACGATGCCGAGCGAATCGAGCGTCGCCGCGGCGATGGCGGCGGCCTCGTCGGCGTCGCGCGGGGCGAGCCCAAGCGGCAGCGGTGCCAGCGGGTTGCCCGTCTCCATCGCCTCGGCGAACCAGCGCGCCGCGGCCTCCGCGTCGAACGGCGCCATCAGTTCAGCGGCGGGAGTTGCACGGCTTCATCCTCCATGAAGCCGCCCTGCGGCACCTCCAGGACATTGCCGCCGCCCTGCCCGCTCACCGGCGTGTCGTAGAGGTAGGAGGGCAGCCCGGTCGCGATCTCCGGGAAGATGTAGAGCAGCACCATCGCCAGGATGACGATGCCGACGAAGGGCAGGCAGCCGACGAAGATCTCGCCGAGGCGCACCTGCGGCGGCGCCACGCCCTTCAGGTAGTAGGCCGCCATCGCCACCGGCGGCGTCATGAAGCTGGTCTGCAGGTTGAGGCCCACCAGCACGCCGAAGAAGATCGGGTCCACGCCGAAGGTGTCCAGCAGCGGCAGGAAGATCGGCACGAAGATCAGCACGATCTCCGACCAGTCGAGCGGCCAGCCGAGGATGAAGATGATCACCTGCGTCACGATCAGGAAGGTGACCGGCGAGAGGCTGAGATCCTCGACGAACCACTTCTCCACCACATGATGCCCGCCGAGATAGCCGAACACCGAGGTGAAGATGTAGGCGCCGACGAACAGCCAGCACACCATCGCCGTGGTGCGCGCGGTGAGGAACACGCTCTCCTTCAGCTTCTCCAGCGTGAAGGCGCGGTAGAGGACGGCGAGCAGGATCGAGCCGGCAGACCCCATCGCCGCCGCCTCGGACGGCGTCGCCAGGCCGAGCAGGATGGCGCCGAGCACCATCATGATCAGCGCGGCGAGCGGCACGAAGGAGGTCATCACCGCCGTGATCACCGTCAGCACCGGGACGTTGCGCTCCTCCGGCGGCAGCTTCGGCGCCATCGAAGGGCGCAGCGTCGCCAGGACCACGACGTAGAGCAGATAAAGCCCCGCCAGCATCGCGCCGGGGAAGAACGCAGCGGCATAGAGCCGGGCCACCGAGGTGCCGGTGGTCGCGCCGTAGAGGATGAACATGATGGAGGGCGGGATCAGGATGCCGAGGCAGCCGCCGGCGCAGACCACGCCGGCCGCCAGGCGGGCATCGTAGCCGGCACGCAGCATGGCCGGGAAGGCAAGCAGCCCCATCAGCGTCACCACCGCGCCGACGATGCCGGTGGCGGTGGCGAACAGCGCACAGGTGATCAGCGTGGCCACGGCGAGCGCGCCCGGCAGCCCGCCCGACGCCATCTGCAAGGCGCGGAACAGGCGATCGAGGATGTTCGCCCGCTCGATCACGTAGCCCATGAAGATGAACAGCGGCACCGAGATCAGGACGTCGTTGGCCATCACCGCATAGGTGCGCTGCACCAGCAGGTCGAAGACGCGCATCTCGAGCGAGAGGTAGCCGAAGCCGATGCCCATCGCCATCAGCGTGAAGGCGACCGGGAAGCCGAGCAGGATCACCAGGATGAAGCTGCCCAGCATCACCATGCCGAGGACGGGATCGCTCATCGATGGGCTTCCTGCGGCGCGGCGCCATGCAGCTCGGCCGCGCGCTGCAGGGCGACCTCCTCCATCTCCTGCACGTCGCTGAGTCGCGGCGGCCATTTCCCGTCGCGCAGCGCGAGGAGGCAGCGCGCGGCCTCGGCGGCGCCCTGGATGAGCATCAGCACGCCGACGGCGGGGATGGCGAACTTGAACGGCCAGACGAAGGGCCCGACCGGGCTGAAGCCGGAGCGCTCGTTCTGGTGGTAGGATTGCAGGAAGAAGTCCCAGCCGAACCAGACCAGCGCGAGCATCGCCGGGAAGTAGAACAGCAGGTAGAGCGCGAAATCCGCGCCGCCCTGCACCCGCACCGGCATGACCCGGTAGAGGAAGTCGGCGCGCACATGCCCGTTGCGCGAGAGCGTGTAGGCGCCCGCGCACATGAACAGCGTGCCGTAGAGCATGTAGGAGACGTCGAAGGCCCAGGTGGTCGGCGCGCGGAACCAGTAGCGCAGCACCACCTCGTAGCAGATCACGATCGTCAGCAGCAGGATGCACCAGCCGAAGAGCTTGCCGACCGCCGCACTCAGCCGGTCGGCCGCCAACAGCCAGGATTGCAGGCCCATCGGGTCACGCCTCCCCACCCGGATACGCGACGGCGCCTGCCCCGGTCCCCCGGGGCAGGCGCCGCCAAGCCGGCGCGCCTCAGCCGCGCGCGAAGAAGTGGTTGAAGGCCAGCGCCGAACTGGCCTGGTAGCGCAGGTAGAAGGCGCTGACCCGGCGGCACCATGCGCGCTGGCTGTCGGTCACCTTCTTGAAGAAGGGATCGGTCTCCAGGTTGCGCAGCACGCCGTCCCAGGCGCGCAGCTGCGCTTCCAGGATGGGGCGCGGGGTGACCGCGACGTTGACGCCCTGCGTCGAGGCCATCGCCTGCAGGTCGTTCGGATAGCGCAGCTGCTGCTTCCACGACATGTCGGCCGAGGCGGCCTCGGCGGAGTGCCGCAGGATCGCCTTCAGCTCGGCCGGCAGCGCATCGTATTTCGGCTTGTTGAACAGGACCTCGAAGGTCTCGGTGTTCTGGTGGTAGGACTGCAGCATGAAGTTCTTCGCCACGTCCGGGAAGCCGAGCACGCGGTCGGAGGACGGGTTGTTGAACTCGGCGCCGTCGATCACGCCGCGCTCCAGCGCCGGCACGATCTCGCCGCCCGGCAGCGCGGTGACCGCCGCGCCCATGGAGTTGAACAGGTCGGTCGCCAGGCCCACCGTGCGGTAGCGCAGGCCGCGCAGCTGCTCGGCGCTGGTGATCGGGTTCTTGAACCAGCCGAGCGGCTGGGTGGGCATCGGGCCGGTCTGGAAGCCGACCACGTTCACCCGCAGGATGTCGCTGATCAGCTCGTTGTACAGCGCCTCGCCGCCACCGTAGTAGAACCAGGCGAGATAGGAATTGGCGTCGTAGAACCAGGCCGGCGGGGTGCCGAACAGGCTGAACGCCTTGTTCTTGCCGAACCAGTAGGCCGAGACGCCGTGGCCGCCATCGAGCGTGCCGGCGCTGACCGCGTCGATCAGCTGGAATGCACCCACCACCGCGCCGGCCGGCAGAAGTTCCATGCGCAGACGCCCGCCCGCCATCGCGTTGACGCGGGTGGCATAGTCGCTGGCGAACTCATGGAAGATGTCGCGCGCCGGCCAGGTGGACTGAAAGCGCCAGGTAACGGTCTGCGCACGGCTGACATTCGGGGTGGCCAGCACTGCCGTGCCCGCGGCGCCAACTGCGGCAGCCTTCAAAAGGCCGCGCCGACCGGCGGGCGTCTTCGACTCGCTCATACGTTTCCTCCCAGACGGGGCGCCCGCGGCGTCGCGCGGGATGCCAGGTTGGTCCGGGGAGTCAATTACGGGGGCTTTCAGCCTTGCGCAATGGTCGGTGGTTCTTCCGGTCTGCCGGGGACTACTTCGTGACGAAGGCCTTCTCGACCACGTAACTTCCGGGGTTGCTATTTGATCCCTCAACAAACCCCCGTTGTTCGAGCAATGACCTGACATCGCTGTTCATGGACTCGGAGCCGCAGAGCATTGCCCGGTCCCGCTCCGGCGAGAGCGGCGGCAGGCCGAAGCGATCCGTCAGCCGCCCGGATTGGATCAGGGTGGTGATCCGGTCGGTGGTGGCGAAGGGCTCCCGCGTCACGCTGGGCCAGTAGGTCAGCTTGCCGGCCACCACCTCTCCGAGCAGCTCATGGCCGGGCAGGCCCTCGATCGTCTCGCGATAGGCAAGTTCGGCCACCTCCCGGACGGTGTGCACCAGGACCACCCGCTCGAACCGGTCATAGGTCTCAGGGTCGCGGATCAGGCTCATGAAGGGGGCGAGGCCGGTGCCGGTGGCGAACAGCCACAGCACGCCGCCCGGTATCAGGTTGTCCGGCACCAGCGTGCCGGTGGCCTTCCTGCCGATCAGCACCCCGTCGCCCGGCCTGATGTGCTGCAGGCGCGAGGTCAGCGGTCCGTGCTGCACCTTGATGGAGAGGAATTCCAGCTGCTCCTCCCAGGGCGGGCTGACCATGGAATAGGCGCGGACCAGCGGCTTGCCGTCCACCACAAGGCCGATCATGGCGAACTGGCCGGCGCCAAACCGGAAATGCGCGTCGCGCGTGCAGGTGAAGGAGAACAGCCGGTCGGTCCAGTGATGCACCGTCAGGACCCGCTCCAGGAAGAAGCCAGGGGGCGCCGTCACGGTCGCGGCGATCTCGGAAGCGGAGGTGCTCATGGGCATCCTAAATGCGTCAGCGGGGCCGATGCTGCAACGCGGAAGCTGGCGCCGCCTTGCGATGGCGCAACCCGCGCGACTGCGCCATGCTTCCGGCGCGCAACCCGGAAGTCGAGCCATGGACAAACCGCCCGTCGGGCCGGAGGTGGACACCACCCCGCGCCCCCTCCCCGCCCGCGTGCCGCATCGCGGCGCCGCGGTGGACCTCGAACCGCTGGCCGTGCGCCATGCGGAGGACCTCTGGCAGGCCGCGCAGGCGGACGCCGCCGGCCATTCCTGGGCCTACATGGGCTATGGCCCCTTCGCCGATGCCGCCGCGATGCGCCGCCACGTGGCCGGCTTCGCCGCGCAGCACGACCCCATGGCCTGGGCGGTCCGCCCGCACCGCTCCGGGCGGATCGAGGGCTGGCTGACCCTGATGGAGATCCAGCCCGCCAACGCTGCGATCGAGATCGGCCATATATGGTTCTCTCCACGGTTGCAGCGGACCCGCGCGGCCACCGAGGCGATGTTCCTGCTGATGCGCCATGCGATGGACGACCTCGGCTACCGGCGCCTGGTGTGGAAATGCAACGCGCTGAACGCACCTTCCCGCACCGCCGCCGCCCGTCTGGGCTTCGTGTTCGAGGGCGTGCTCCGTGCACATCTGGTGGTGAAGGGCCGCCGCCGCGATACCGCGTTCTTCTCGATCCTGGACAGCGAATGGCCCGCAAGGCGGGACGCCATCGCCGCATGGCTCGACGACGGCAACTGGGACCACCAGGGCGCGCCACGCAGCTCGCTCTCGGCGGCGACCGCCGGGCTGGCGGCGGAGGGCTGAGCGGCCGTTCGAGCATACCGGGTTCGAGCATACTGGGCGGAAGCGTGACCGTTGTCTTTCGCGGCCACCTGCCGCAGGGTTTCCATGCTTGCGTGATCCAACGGGACGATCGGGGACATCGCGAATATGGCTGGCGTGATCGAGGACCGGGTCGGCGCCTTCGTGCCGGGGCCCAGAGCGGAAGTGCCCGGCGCCCTGGAGGGCCCGCTCGCCGGGCTCGACTTCGCGGTGAAGGACCTGTTCGACGTCGCCGGCGTGCCGACCACCTACGGCAACCCCGATTGGGCGCGGACCCACCCGCCGGCCGCCGGCACCGCGCCGGTGATCCTGGCGCTGCTCCAGGCCGGGGCGACCCTGCGCGGCAAGACCAGGACGGTCGAGCTGGCCTATGGCCTGACCGGCGAGAATGTCTGGCACGGCACGCCGACCAACCCGGCCGCGCCGGACCGCTTCCCCGGCGGCTCCTCCTGCGGCTCGGCGGCGGCGGTGGCGGCGGGGCTGGTGGATTTCGCGCTCGGCTCCGACACCGGCGGCTCGGTGCGGATCCCCGCCTCCTACTGCGGCATCTTCGGCATCCGCCCCTCCTGGGGCGCGGTCAGCCTGACCGGCGCCTGCCCGCTCGGCCCCTCCTTCGATGTCGCGGGGTGGTTCGCGCGCAGCGCCACGGTGCTGCGGCAGGTCGGCGGCGTGGTGCTGCCGCCGGGCGGCGAGGACCGGCTCGGCCCGCTGCTGCGCGTGCAGGAAGCCTGGATGAACGCGGTGCCCGCCACTGCGGCGGCGCTGGCCGGCACGCTCGGCGCCGTGGAGCGGCTGCTCGGCCCGGCGCTGCCGGTCAACCTGGTGCCCGAGACGCTCGACCAGCTCTACGAGAATTTCCGCCTGGCGCAGGCGCAGGAGGCCTGGACGAGCCTCGGCTCCTGGATCGAGGCCACGCGTCCGGCCTTCGGCCCCGGCGTCGGCGAGCGCTTCGCGGCGGCCAAGGCGGTGGAGCCGGCCCGCGCCGCCGAGGCCCGGCGCATCGGCGCGGCGTTCCGCAGCCGGGTGCGCGCGCTGCTCGCCGGCGGGGCGGTGCTGGCCTACCCGACCTCGCCGGTCGCGGCCCCCCGCCTCGACACGCCCCCGGAGGGACAGCAGGCGGTGCGGGAGCGCACCATGGGCGTGACGGCGATCGCCGGCCTCGGCGGCCTCTGCGAGGTGAGTCTGCCGGCGGCCAAGGCCGAGGGCGCGCCGGTCGGCCTGTCGCTGGTGGCGGCGCCGGGGCGCGACCGGGCGCTGCTGGCGCTGGCCGAGGAGGTGGCTGCGGAGTTGCGGCTCGGCGCGTGAAGGCCGGCGCGGCTAGACCCGAGTTGCCCGGACCGTGTCCTGGCAGCTCGGGTCCAGCCCTTTCGAGCCGGCGATTCGCGCCCTGGCGTGCCCGCCTGCGGCCTGCACACCCAGGGCGATCGCGGGCCAGGCGCATCAATCGGCAACTTGCGGCGCCGCGGGCGGCGCATTAAGCGGCGCACCATGCTGATCCGCGACGCCACCGCCGCCGACATCCCTGCGCTGACCGCGATCTACGCGCATCACGTGCTGCACGGCACCGGCACCTTCGAGGAGGTGCCGCCGACCGAGGCGGAGATGACCGAGCGCCTGGCGCGCGTGCAGGAGCGCGGCTGGGCCTGGCTGGTGGCCGAGGCGCCGGACGGCACGCTGCTCGGCTATGCCTACTACACGCAGTTCCTCGAGCGCTCCGGCTATCGGCATTGCGCGGAGAACGCGATCTATGTGCGCGACGACGTGCGCGGGCAGGGCGTCGGCAAGGCGCTGGTGCAGGCGCTGCTCGACCGTGCGACGGCGGCCGGCTTCCGGCAGATGCTGGCGGTGATCGGCGATGCGGAGAATGTCGGCTCGATCGGCCTGCACGTCTCGCTCGGCTTCCGCCAGGCGGGGGTGCTGAAGGCGGTCGGGCTGAAGTTCGGGGCCTGGGTGGATGTGATGCTGATGCAGCACAGCCTCGGCGAGGGCGACCGCAGCCTGCCGGATTGAGGCGGGCGAGGCCGCGAATGCGGCCCGCGCGGAGCCGGGCGAGCGGCTTGCGGCTCCGCCGCGAGGGGCGCACGGCGATTGGGGCCTCAGAAGAGGGCGCGCAGCGCGATCACCAGCAGCGCGAGGCCCCACAGCCCGATCGAGAGCAGGCTGACGCGTTCGGCATGCCAGACCAGGCGGCGGCGCATCATCCGCCGCAGATGCTGCTGCACCTCCTGCTTCGGGCGTTGGCGCACCAGTTCCGGCACCAGGTCGTTGAGGGTGAGCCAGACCTCGCTGTGACGCATGTCGCGGCGCGGCGCGTGCCAGGCGGCGAGCAGCATCGCCACCACGGTCAGCGCCACCAGGCTCGCCCCCGCGCGGAGCGCCAGCGGCAGGTCGAAGGAGAGCGCGAGCATCACCATCCCGACAGCCAGCCCGGCGAAGCCGAGCCCGCGACGGATGCAGCGGTCTGTCACGATCTCCAGCGGATCCATTGGCCGGCTCCAGGTTTCGGGACCGCTCCAGCATGGCGGCGGCGCCACGCGGCATACAATGGAAAAGTCCGCACCGGCGCCCCCGGTTGCCTGGAGCAGATCGCCGCGGCGCGGATTCGCCCGGAGGCGTCAATCGGAGCCGCAGACGACCAGCGGGAGCGCAGCCCGGTTCAGATCAGGCGCACGCTGGCCCTGGCCCCATCAGGAAACTGTCAGCCGGCGGCCGCAAGCTGCTCCTGCAAGTCGCGCAGCGTGGTCTGCGCCAGGCGCTGCTCCATCGCCCGCTCCGCCTCATCGAGCGTCGCGCGCAGCAGCCCCGGCACGGCACGGCCAAGCGCATCGCCGCCGCGCTGCGGGCCGCGATGGGTGGGCAGCAGGGGCAGGCCCGACCGGCGCATGGCGGCCCAGACATCGGCCAGCGTTATGGCCTCCGGCGGCCGTGCCAGCTCGGCGCCGCCGGGACCGCGGCGGATCCGCAGCAGGCCGGCGCGGGCGAGCTGCCCGGCAAGCCGGCGGATCACGACCGGGTTCGTCCCGACGCTCTCTGCGATCCGGCCGCTGGTTGCCTGGCCCCCGGGCTCGTTGGCCAGCAGCAGCAGGATGTGGATGGCGACGGCGAAGCGGGTGGCGACCATGACGAAGGTTCACGCGCGCTGCGGGCAGCGGTTCCGCGCCCGGTCGCATGCCGAGGCGGCCGGGCTTGACGATCCCGCGAACGGAGCGCGAACATGAGGCCTATGTCCGCCGCCTTCTCGCCACCGCCCGCTGCCCGCACGCTGGGCGTCTGCCGCGCCGCGGCGCGCTTCTGCGCGCTGCGCGGCTGGGCGCCGGTGACCGAGATGCCGCTGCCGAACGGCCGCCGCGCCGACATACTCGCGCTGCAGCCCGATGGCGGGTTCGTGGTCATCGAGGTCAAGTCCTGCGCCCGGGATTTCCTGACCGATTCCAAATGGCCCGAGTATCGCGACTTCTGCGACCGCCTCTACTTCGCGGTGGATCTGGATTTCCCGCAGGAGATCATTCCCGGCGAGGTCGGGTTGCTGGTGACCGATGGCCCCGATGCGCATCTGTTGCGGGAGGCGCCGTCGCATGCCCTGGCGGCCGCCCGCCGCAAGGCGCTGCTGCATCGTTACGCCGTGACCGCCGCTGGGCGCCTCGCGGCGCTGCAAGACCCGGTCGGGCTCGCTGAACTCCGCGCGGCGCTGCGGGTCGAGTAGCCGCGCGGCACGCGCGCACCGTGCGGGGCCGCTCGCCACGACCCCCGTGGACCGGAAGAACCTGCCGAAGATGCCTGCAGCGTTACAGCCCGCCATGCCACGCCTCTCGCAATGTCGCCAAGTGCATACGACCTCGCGAACGAATGCGCTATAGCACATCAGCAGAATTAGCGGTGCTTATCTCAATGATATCAATATAATGGAACAAGAAGATAATGGGATAGGAAGTAACCAACCCCGTTTCATCGCATTATTGTTTCGATGACGGACGGGATACCACCATGGCGAGGACGGGTGCCGCGCCGGGTGATGCCCGCCGCGGTACGCCCACGGCTCACGCAATCCCCTTGGGTCAGCCCTTGATCCGGGCGACTGTCGCGCTGGTGCTCTGGCCCGGCAGCAACTCCGCGAGCTTCACCGTGCCGCCCCATTCCGGCAGCAGGTCGCCGCCGACCACCTGGCCGAGCGCATAGTCGGCGCCCTTCACCAGCACATCGGGCCGCAGCAGGCGGATCAGATCGACCGGCGTGTCCTCCTCGAACACGGTCACCAGGTCCACCGAGGCGAGGCTGGCCAGCACCGCCGCGCGCGCCGCCTCGCCCTGGATCGGCCGCGACTCGCCCTTCAGCCGCTTCACCGAGGCATCCGAGTTCAGCCCCACCACCAGCCGGTCGCACCAGCCGCGCGCCTGTTCCAGCAGGTGCACATGGCCGGGATGCAGCAGGTCGAAGCAGCCATTGGTGAAGCCGATGCGCCAGCCGCGGCGCCGCCAGCGCTCCACCTGCTCCGCCGCCTGGGCGCGGCCGACCACCTTGCGCAACGCGCCGCGCTCGGGCGTCAGCGCCTCCAGCAGGTCGCTCTCGCGCGCCACCGCGGTGCCGATCTTGCCGACCACGATGCCGGCCGCGATGTTGGCCAGCCGCGCCGCCACCGGCACGGCGAGCCCGGCTGCCAGCCCGGCGGCGGCCACCGCCACCACCGTGTCGCCGGCGCCCGAGACGTCGTGCACCTCCGGCGCCTCGGCCGGGAAGTGGCGGACGGCATCGGCCTCCACCAGTGTCATCCCGTCCTCGCTGCGGGTCACCAGGATGGCGCCGAAGCCATGTGCCGCGAGCAGCGCCTGCGCCGCCTCGACCAGCGCCGCGTCGTCGTCCAGCTTGCGGCCGGTGGCCAGCGCCAGCTCGGCGCGATTCGGCGTGATCAGGTCGGCGCCGGCATAGCGGCCGTAGTCGGCGCCCTTCGGGTCCACCACCACCCGCCGCCCGGCGGCATGGGCGGCGGCGATCAGGCGCTGGCAGGTGTCGCCGCTCAGCACGCCCTTCTGGTAGTCCGACAGCACCATCACCGTGGTCGCCGCCACCGCATCCGCCGCGATGCGCACCATCCGCTCCGCCAGGCGCTCGTGGATCGGGGCCGGCTGCTCGTGGTCGGCGCGCAGCAATTGCTGGCCGGCGGCGATGAAGCGTGTCTTGGTCGTGGTGGCGCGGCCGCCCTGCACCAGCAGCCACGGCTCGACATTCGGCTGGCCGCCGATCAGCCCGGTGAGGTCGCTGCCCGCCTGGTCGTCGCCGACCACCGAGACGAAGGCCACCGCCGCGCCCAGTGCCGTGAGGTTGCGCACCACGTTGCCCGCGCCCCCCGGCATCGCCACCTCGCGCTCCACCGCGATGACGGCGACGGGCGCTTCCGGGCTGACGCGCTGCACGCGCCCATAGACGTAGCGGTCGAGCATCGCGTCGCCCACCACCAGCACGGAGGCGCGGCGAAGCTGGCGGACCGCATCGGCGAGCTCCGCGACGGGGATCTCGGGCATCGGGCGGTCGGCGGGCGCGGGGCCTTGCATGTTAACGCCCTAGCCCAGCCGGCCATTGCGGCGCAAGGCAAGGCGGCTTTCATGGCCTTTCATGCGAACAGGAAGCCCACGCGCTCACCCTCCAGCACCGCGCAGGTCAAGGGGCCGCCGAACACCGCGCCGGTATCGATGCCGATCCGATGCGGCAGCACCTCCGGCCCGTCGGCGGGGGTGTGGCCGTGCACCACCACTGCCGGCAGGCGCCCCCGCCACGAGAGGAAGGGCTCGCGGATCCAGGCAAGGTCCATCGGGTCCTGCCGGTCCAGCGGCAGGTCCGGCCGCACCCCGGCATGGGCGAAGAAGTAGCCGCCCAGCGCCAGGCTCGGCCGCAGCCGGCGCAGCAGGGCCATGTCGGCCTCCGGCACCGCATCCCAGCTGCCGAGATCGTGCTCGTCAGCGCCATAGCTCTCGAGCGTCGCGCCGCCGCCATTGTCGAGCCAGAAGCCAACCACATCCGCGTCGGCGCGCGGGTCCAGCGCGGCGAGCATCATCTGCTCGTGGTTGCCGATCAGGTTGACGACCGCCGCCCCCGGCAGAGGCGAGGGGCCGCGCAACATCGCCAGGACCCCGGCGCTGTCCGGCCCGCGGTCCACATAGTCGCCGAGATGCACCAGCAGCAGCCGCGCGGCGGGGCTGGCCGCGGCATGGGCGGCGATCTCGGCGTGCAGCGCGGCCAGCCGCCGGGCGCAGCCATGGCTGTCGCCGACGGCATAGACACGCACCCCGTCCGGCAACCAGCCGGGGGATAAGGATTCGGCAAGCATCGCGGAGGCAACGTAGCGTGCCCGCGGCAAGACGTCGCCACCCGCCGGGCCCGGCGGGAGACACATGCCCGGCACACAGCTTTCCGCCCCCCAGGGGACCAGCCAGCGGGCCGGCATCCGCCCGATGCCGCCACCGGCGCCCGCCGCGGCCGAGGGCGCGGTCGAAGGCGCGCTCCATCGCGCGCTGCGCCAGGCGATCCGGCAGAAGGCCGGCGGCGTGGTGCTGCGGATCGAGGAGCCGGCGCCGCATCGTCGCCGGGTTGCCCGCGCGCTGTTGCAGGAGGGCGCACTGGTCGCCGGTGGGCAGGTGGTGGACGGGCCGGGCGGCGACCTGCTGCTGGTCGGCGCCGCCGCCGCCCGCGCCGAGCGGCTTCGCGCCCTGCTGGAACGCCTGGTCGGACCGGCCGCCAGCCAGCTCTTCTCGCTGGAACGCGACCGCGCCGCGCTGCTCGCCTATGCCGCCGGCGGCGGCCTCGCCGCGCCGGAGAAGCTGGCGGACGGACCCGGGCTTGCCGGGCTGGACGGCTTCCTCGACAGCCTGCCGCTCGCCCGCGCAGTGCGGCGGACCACCGGGGTCCTGGTCACCGATGGATCGCTGCGTCCCGCCTTCCTGCGGCTGGAGGCGGGGCGGGCGGAGATCGCCACCCTGCTCGGCGCGCTCGGCAGCGATGCCGACCTGCTGGACCACGCGGTGCACCGCATCTCGCTGCGGCTGCTGGCGGCGCTGGCCGACCCGGCGGAGGCACGCAAGCTGCTCGGCCCCGCGCGGCCGCCGCGGCTGCACCTGCCGCTCCCCGAACTCCTGGCCGAAGGCGGAGCCGGCCCGCCGGCGCCGCCCGGACGGCTGGTCGCCACCCTGCCCCTGGCCGCCCTGGCCGATCCACCGGCGCTCGCGGCCCGCGAGGCGGCGCTGCAGGCCGCCGGGATCGCGCTGGAACTCGACGGGCTGGACGCCGCTTCGCTCGCGCTGCTCTCGCCCGCGTCCCTGCCCGCGAGCCTGCTTCGCCTGCACTGGTCGCCGGCCCTGGCCGAGCCGGCCGCACTGGCCGCGCTGCGCGAGCTGGACCCTGCACGGCTGGTGCTGGCCGGCGCCGGGACGGAGGCGGCGATCGGCTTCGCCACCGCGCTCGGCATCTCCCTCATCGAGGCGCCGGCATCGTGAACCTGTTCGCCCGGCTCGCCGGCCGCCGCGCCGGCACAAGCGATGCGGTGGAGCTGTCCGCCCTGGTGCGCGAGAGCGTCGCCGCCGATGCGGCGCGCGAGGTGCTGCATCTCAGGCTCGGCGAGCTGGCGCCCGCGATGCGCCGTCCGCACCACCGCCGGCTGCTGCGCGATGCGCTGGAAGCCTCGCTCGCCGCCGCCCGCACCCGCATCTTCGACCTGCCGAACGGCGACCTGGTGGCGGTCTCCCGCGTGCCGGCACCGGACCTGCAGGAGGCGCATGCCGCGCTGCTGCGCAGCCTCGACGCCGCCTCGGGCAGCGCGGTGCGCCGGCTCCGCCTGCCGGAGGAGGCGGCGCGGCTGCTCAGCGCCACCGCGGAGAGCCTCGGGCTGGAACCCGTGGCCTCCGCCGCGACGGCCGCGCTGCCGGCCTGCCAGGCGCTCGGCAGCGCCGACCTGGCGGCGGCGGAGCGCGCCCTCGCCTCCGCGGACCTGGAGCCGGTGACGCTGGCGCAGCAGGTCTGCCGGCTCGATCCGGAGAGCGGCGCCGTCGAGACCGCCTGGGAGGATCGGCGGATCGCCTGGCCGGCGCTGGCCGCCGCCGTGCTGCCGGGCCGCGACCTGGCCGCCACGCCGGGGCTGTTGCGCCGCCTCGCGCGGCTGGCGGAGGCGCGGATGCTGGCGGAGCTGGCGCGGCCGGCGGCGCAGCTCGGCTGGCGACCGATCGGGCTGCCGCTGGCGCCCGCCACGGTGGAAAGCCCCGCCTTCGCCCGCTTCGCCGAGGCCCTCCCGACCGGTCGCCGCGCCGAGGTGGTGGTGGCGCTGCGGCCGGCGGAGCTGCTGGCCGACCCTGCCGCCGCCCTGCGGATGGCGCCGGCGCTGCGCGCGCGCGGCATCCGGCTGGCGCTGGACGATGCCGCCGCCGGCCTGCTGCCGCTGCTGCCGCCCGAGCGGCTTGGACTGGACCTCCTGCGCCTGCGCTGGGACACCGGCCTGCCCGCCGCGGCGCCGCCCGCCCTCCTCCGGCTGCTGGAGGCCGATCCCGACAGCGTGGTGCTGACCGGGGTGGACCGCCCCGCCGCCATCGCCTGGGGGTGGGAGGCCGGCATCCGGCTGTTCCAGGGGCCGCTGGTGGAGAAGCGGCGGCGCGGGCTTTGACCTGCGCGCCGCTCAGGCGGCGGCCGGCAACCGCCCGGCCCCGCCCCGGGCGCCGGCATCCGCCTTCCGCGCCAGCTCCGCCACCAGTTCGGGCGCGACCGGGCGGCTGAGCAGGAAGCCCTGCGCCACGTCGCAGCCGAGTTCGGCCAGCACGCGCAACTGGCCCTGCGTCTCCACCCCTTCGGCGACCACCATGGCCGAGAGGCCGTGCGCCAGCCGCAGCACCGCATCCACGATGTGCCGGCTCGGCCCAGGCTCCTCGATGCGGTCCACGAACTGGCGGTCCACCTTGATCACGTCGAAGCGCAGGTGCTGCAGGTAGCCGAGCGAGGAATAGCCGGTGCCGAAGTCGTCGAGCGAGACGCGCACCCCGCGGCGGCGCATCGCGGCGACCTCCTCGGCGGCCGCATCGGCATTGCGCAGGAAGATGCCCTCGGTCAGCTCCACCTCGAGCAGGCGCGGATCCGCGCCGGTCGCGGTCAGCGCATGCTCGACCATCGCCACCCCCTGCCCGGCGCGGAACTCGCCGGCGGAGAGGTTGACCGCGACCGGCACATGCAGCCCCTCCGCACGCCAGGCCATGGCCTGCCGGCAGGCGGTCTCCAGCACGAAGCGGGTCAGCGGGCGGATCAGGCCGGTCTCCTCGGCGATCGGGATGAACAGGCTGGGCGGGATCCAGCCGCGCTCGGGGTGGCGCCAGCGCAGCAGCGCCTCCGCCCCGGCCATCGCGCCATCGGCGACACGGAACTTCGGCTGGTAGACGACGGTGAACTGATGCTCCGCCATCGCCCGGTGCAGGTCCTCCTCCAGCCGGCGGCGCTCCACCAGGCGGGTTTCCTGTTCCGCCGAGAACACCACGCTGCGCCCGCGCCCGCCGGCCTTGGCGCGGTAGAGCGCGATGTCGGCGCGTTGCAGCAGCTCATCCGCCGTGCGGCCATGCAGCGGGGCCACCGCGGTGCCGACGGAGGCGCCGGAGCGCAGCGTGAAGCCCTGGATGCGGAACGGGGTGGACATCACCTCGACCAGTCGCTCGGCGGTGCGCTCGGCCTCCTCGAGGTCGGCGATGTCGGGCTGGATCACCGCGAACTCGTCGCCGCCGAGCCGCGCCAGCAGATCGCCCTCGCGCAGCACGGCGGCCATGCGCGCGGCGGCCGCGACCAGCAGCTGGTCGCCCACCGGATGGCCCAGGCTGTCGTTCACCCCCTTGAAGTCGTCGAGGTCGAGGCAGTGCACCGCCGCGATGCGCGCCGGCTTGCCCGGCGCCAGCGTGGCGCGCAGCCGCTCGGCGAACAGCAGGCGGTTGGGCAGGGCGGTCAGCGCATCATGCTCGGCCAGGTAGCGGATCCGCGCATCGGCCTCGCGCTGCTCGCTGACATCGAGGCCGACCGAGACCACCCGCACCACCTCGCCGCGCTTGGCCAGAACCGGCGCGGCGGTGGTGATCAGGGTGCGCCGGGCGCCGTCGGCCGCGGTCACCTCGCGCTGCTCGGCCCGGAGCGGGTGGCGCTCGGCGAGCACGGCGGCGGCGGCGTCCGCGAGCCAGCCGAGATCGCCCACTTCGTCGGCGTGCCGGCCGAGCAGCTCCGCATCCGCGGCCGGAAGATCGTAGAGCCGCCGCGCGGCGCCGTTGGCCAGCACCAGCCGCCCCTCCGGGTCGAGCGCGGCCACCGCCACGGGCAAGGCCTCCACCAGCACGCGCAGCGTCCGCTCGGTCTCGACCGCCTGCCGCATGCCGCGGCGCAGCAGGGCGATCATCATTCCGGCCGAGAGCAGGATGCCGAGGAAGCAGGCGAGCAGCACGGCGCTGAGCCGCGAGGCGCTGGCCCGCACGGTGGTCAGCGCCGCGGCGCGCTCATGGTGCAATTCCAGGTTAAGCGTGGTGAGCTGCTCCTCCGCCGCATCGAGCACGGCGCGGATCCGCGCGCCGATGGCGACATCGCCCGGTCGGTAGACCAGCAGGTCCGGCTCGGTGCCCTCCAGCATCTCGAGCAGGCCCTCGACGGTGTCGAGCTGGCGGTGCACCGCCTCCGTCGCCTCGGCATTCTCCGGGCTGAGCAGGGCGACGCGGCTGAGCAGGATCTCGTAACGCTCGATCAACTGCTCGTGCGCCGCCACATCCTCCACCTCGGGCAGCAGCAGCATGGCGCTGCGAAGGCGGTGCAACTCGACCAGCGCCTGGCTGGCATACCAGACCGAGATGCGATGGCTCTGCGTCTCCAACCGGTACTGCCCCGCCGCGTGGTGCAGCGCGACGCCCACCGAGCCGACCAGCAACACGGCAGCGGCCGCGAGCAACGACAGCCGCGCACGGACACGGAACTGCCCGCGATGCATCAGCCCGGTTCAGCCCACCTCGAGACGGCGCAGCTGCCAGATCGCGCGTTCGCGGATGGTGGCGACATCCAGCTCCGGCCGCTGCGACCAGGGAAAGATCATCCAGACCGGCCCGCGGTCGCGGATGCGCAGCGGCTCGTCGTCCTGCCGCGTGGCGAGGAAGGCGCCGTCGCGCAGCAGCTCTGCCAGCGGCGCACGGATCGCGTAGTCGTTCAGCGCCACGCCGCGCAGCTGCGGCCCCTCGGCGCCGACCGCCTCCATCACGCGCGCCAGCGGAACGCCGGCGAAACGCTGCGGCTGCGGCCCGGTCCAGGCAGTGCGGGTGCGCAGCTCGCGCCGCCCGAGCGCCTCAAGCGCGGCGAGATCGAAGCGCGCGCCGCCCGCACGGTAGGGCTCGGCGAGCCGGCCGGTCACGCGCAGCACCTCGCGGCCGCCAGGGGCCTGGGCGAGAGCAGGCGCGGCGAGGGCGATCAGGGGCAGCAGGGCGAGGTGGCGTCGCAGCATGGTCCGGATCCCGATCACGCGGCCGGCGGGCGGCCTGTCGGTTGGGTTTTTCGCGGCCTGCCGCTGAAGGAAGCGTTACCCGATGCCCCTGCGCGGTTGCCGCGGGGGGCCGGGGCCGCATATGCGGTGCCGATGGACGAACTCTCCGCGCCGCGCGCCCCCGACCTCCCCGCGCTGCGCGTGGAGGCGCTGACCAAGCGCTACCGCCCCGATGCCGCGCCGGCGGTGGAGTCGCTCGACTTCACCATGCCGCGCGGCGCCACCTGGGGCCTGCTGGGCGGCAACGGGGCGGGCAAAACGACCACGATCGGCATGCTCCTCGGCCTGCTGGTGCCGACGTCCGGGCGCATCACCGCGCTCGGCCACGACATGGCGACCGACCGTTTCGCGGCGCTGGCGCGGATGAATTTCTCCTCGCCCTATGTCGCGCTGCCGCAGCGGCTGAGCGTGGCGGAGAACCTGCGCGTCTACGCGCATCTCTACGGCGTGCCGCGCGCCGGGCGGCGGATCGCGGACCTCGCCGGGCAGCTGCACCTGACGGAACTGCTGGACCGCCCGGCGGGCGAGCTCTCGGCCGGGCAGAAGACCCGCGTGGCGCTGGCCAAGGCGCTGATCAACACGCCGGAGCTGCTGCTGCTCGACGAACCCACCGCCAGCCTCGACCCCGACACCGGCGACTGGGTGCGCAGCTGGCTGGAGCGCTACCGCGCCGAGACGGGCTGCGCGATCCTGCTCGCCTCGCACAACATGGCGGAGGTGGAGCGCCTCTGCGATCATGTGCTGATGCTCAAGGCCGGGCGCGCGGTGGACCGCGGCAGCCCGGCGGAGCTGCTGGCGCGCTACGGCCGCGACGACCTGGAGGAGGTGTTCCTCGACATCGCGCGCGACCGTCGGAAAGTGGAGACGGCTGCGTAATGCGCCAGTCAAGCGGCTTTTCGGGTTGGATCGAAGTTCTGGCGCGAG
>NZ_JAWLHG010000022.1:0-80970 GCF_041690465.1 Falsiroseomonas sp.
CTCCACGGCCGGAAGCTCTTCCTCATGCCGAAGAGCGAATCACCCCGCGCCCTACCTGTCGAGCCTCATCACCCGTTACAAGGACAGGCTCCTAGCTCCGCAGCTCTTCCCAGCAGGCGCGCGCGACGCGGCCGATGCTCGCGAAGGAGGACGCGAAGCCCGGCAACCCGTCCGGCATCGTTTCCGGAACCCAGTCGGTCGCGGCCGCCAGGATGAACAGCGGCCTGGCGCCGTCGAAGACAATCCCGGCATCCATGCGGCCGCGCCGGCCACGCCCGGTCTTGTGCGCAACCTTGGTGCCGTAGGGCAGCAGCGAGGGGATCAGGTTCCGCAGGATCTGCCAGCTCAGGATGTCCATCGCCAGGCGGCAGAGCTCCGGCGTGCTGCCGAGCCGTCGTGCGACCGCTTCGTCCTCGGTGCCGCGCAGGATCAGGTCGAGCAGCAGCACCTGGTCCGACTGCGTCGTCGTCGCCACCGCCTCCGCAGGATGGTCCCAGCCGATGCCGAGCGGCGGGATCAGTCCCCGGTGGTGCGTGCGCGTCATGCCGATGCCATGGCAGTAGCCGTCCATCGTTTCCGGCCCCAGTCTTTCCAGCACCGCCTGAGTGCAGACATTGTCGCTGGTGATGATCATGTTCACCAGCACGTCGCGGAAAGGAATGACGCAGCCCGGCGTCATGTAGCGGTAGGTGCCGGAGGCGACATCCTTCTGCAGCCGCTCCTCCAGCACGACGGGGTCCTCCAGCCGCAGCTTGCCTGCATGCACGGCCGCCATCGCCGCCATCAGGATCGAGGTCTTGCGTGTGCTGGCAGACGGCATCGGTACATCGCCCTCGTGATGCGCCTCCCGTCCGGTGGCGAGGTCCTTCACGTGCCAGCGCGTCTTGAACGGATAGGCCTCGCCGATTTCGGCCAGCCGCTTCGTCAGTCTTTCCATGCTCGTCTCCTCTCCGTCGACAGCCTATGCACACCCCATCATCATCGCCAGGGGTGCCGGCCCATCGGCCGGCTTCGCCAGGATTGATCCTCCCCCCGCGAAGTTCTCTAATCGCGAGCGTCAAGTATGTTGGCTCCGTCCTTCGTGGCCGCGCCGGGCGCGGCCACGATGTCGCACGCTTCGAATGGACCCGCCGGCAGCCGCATCAGCGCGGCAAGATCGGCGTTAAGCCGCTCGCCCACCGGACGCGGGTCCCGGCCGGCCGTCTCGCGCAGCCGCGCCAGGCACTGCCGCTCAAGCTCGGCGTTCAGCGCCGCAAAGGACGCCACCCACGGCACCGGCGTCAGGAAGGCCCGGCGCGCGTGCTTCACCAGCGCCTCCACTTTCCCCTTGTCGTTGCCCCTGCCAGGCCGCCCGAACCGATCCTTGTAGGCATAGTGGACTGACCAGCCGGGTAAAGGGCCGCGTCCGCTCCCGCGTGCCGTCGGGAAGGATGCGCGCCACCGCCAGCCGGGTGTTGTCATACAGCACCGACCGCGGCACCCCGCCGAAGAAGCCGAAGGCCGAGACATGGCCATCGAGGAACGCCTCCGTGGTCTCCGCCGGGTAGGCCTTGACGAAGGCAGCATCCGAGTGCGGCAGGTCCATGCAGAAGAAGTGGACCTTCACCGTCTCGCCGGCGACGACCGCAACCGCCTCACCGAAGTCGACCTGCGCGTCCCCCGGCGGATGGACCAGCAGCACGAACGCTTCCTGCGCCCGCCCACGTGCCAGCCACACGTAGTCCTTCACCGTGCTCTAGCCGCCAGCGAAGCCGTGCTCGTCCCGCAGCCGCTGCCAGATCCGCTTCGCCGTGTGCCGCTGCTTCGCCGGCGCACTCCGGTCCGCCACCAGCATCGCGTCGATCACCCCGGTCAGCGTACCCAGCTTCGGCCGCTCCACCGGCTTCGTCCGCACACGGCCCGGCGGCTCCGAGAACCGGCACATCTTCGCCACCGTGTCACGGCTCAGACCCAGCCGCCGCGCCACCTCCCACCGACTCAACCCCTCCGCGAACACCAGCTGCCGGACCGTCGCGTAGACCTCCACGGCATACATCCTCCGGAGCCTCCTCCCCACCGGGAGGCACTCCTACCAATGGCTGGATTTCACTCCGCCCGCAGCGCCGCCATGGCGCCGCTCCATTGGCCGACTTTCGCGCCGCCACGTACACAGGTTGAGCGGGCGCGTGTGCGTGGCATAGGTGACGACGCCGGTGATCGCCAGGTCGACGGAGCCGACGGCCACCTGCTCCAGACTGCGCGCGTCGTTGGCGAGCTGGCCGGAATGGAAGACCTGCACGCGGAATCGCCCATCCGTGAGTTCCTGCATGCGCCGGGCGAAGAGCAGCGCCGCTTCCTGCCGCGCCCCGATGTCGGTATCCGTGTGGTTCAGACGCAGCGTTCGCACCTGCTGCCCCTGGGCGATCGCCGGCGCGGCGAGCATCCCGAATCCGCCGAGCAGGGTCGCCCGGCGCGTTGCCTTGAGGCCGTTCATGTCCTTCCTCCCTTGTGGAAACGCATGTCGTTCAGACGCTGACGAAGCGGCCCTCCTCGGCCGACCGGTAGATGGCTTCCTCGACCTCCATGTTGCGCAGCCATGCCCGCGCCGTGTTCGGCACGGGCGCGCCGTCGCGCAGATGCGCCAGTGCCGCCGAGGTCTGGCGGAAGACGCAGTCGCCGCCATAGCCGCGCCTCTCCCAGGCGTAGCGGTGCTCGCGCTCCTCGCCGCGATGCGGCCGCAGGAAGAGCCGGCCAAAGCCGTCGAGCCGAAGCTGGCCGCCCGTGCCCTCCACCAGCAGCACGCCGTTGGTCATCCGCGGATCGTCGCTCGGGTGGTCCAGCAGCCGGTTGCCGTCCACGATGCCGCTGCGTCGCGGCTCGGCGAAGGCGAAGAGCACCGTCGCCGCATCCTCGCCGACGATCGCCGGGTTCAGCCGGCGCAGCCGCGCGAAGACGCCGGCGACTTCGCCGAAGATGAAGCGGAAGACGTCGATCAGGTGGATGACCGTCTCATGCACCAGGAAGCGCTTCATGCTGCGGAAATAGGGCTGGCGCGACAGGTAGGCCTCGGGTCCCTGCCCGTCGCCGGAGCGCAGGCGGAAGGAGATGTCGAGCGGTTCGCCCACCGCGCCGTCGCGCACCAGCCGCTCCGCCTCCGCGAACCAGGGCATGAAGCGGAAGTTCTCGTGAACGAGGAGCGGGGTTCCGGCCCGTTCGGCCGTCTCCACGATACCGACGGCGGTCGCCCAGTCCGGCGCCAGCGGCTTCTGGCAGATGGCCGGGATGCCGTGCGCGGCGCAGAGCGCGACCAGGTCGGCATGGGTGGCGGGCGGCGTCACGATGTCCACCAGCTCCGGCCGCGCCTCCTCCAGCATCGCGGCGGCGTCTGTGAAGGCACGCGCACCCGGGACATCCCGGCCCGCCGCCTCCGCCTTCGCGCGCTCGGCGTCGCAGAGCGCGACCACCTCCACCGGCAGCCGCGCCCAGGCATCCCGGTGGAACTGCGCGAAGTAGCCGCAGCCGATGATCGCGACCCTCATCCCGGGATGCGCTCCGCCACCGCGCGCGCCACCTCCCGCGTGCCGACACCACCGAACTCCGCCGTGCGCAGACCGGCGGCGAAGGCGCCGTCCACGGCGGATTCGAGCTCGGCCGCCGCATCCGCCCAGACCTGTCCGGCGCCACGGGCGGCGAGCCAGTCCAGCATCAGCGCGGCCGACAGGATCATCGCGGTCGGGTTGGCGATGCCCTTGCCGGCGATGTCCGGCCCCGTGCCGTGGCTCGGCTGGAAGACCGCATGCTCGTCGCCGATATCGGCCGAGGGCGCATAGCCCATGCCGCCGACCAGTCCCGCACCCAGATCCGACATGATGTCGCCGAACATGTTCTCCATCGGCAGCACGTCGAAGTCCCAGGGGCGGCGCACGGGGTCGAGCGCCATGGCGTCGATGTAGTGCGTCCCGGAGGGCACGGCGGGGAACTCGCGCGCGACCTCCTCGAACACCTTCCGCATGAAGGCCATCGAGGTGAAGACATTGGCCTTGTCCACCAGCGTCACCTTCTGCGGCCGGCCGAGCCGCTGCGAACGACGCTCCGCGAGGCGGAAGGCGAAGCGGGAGAGGCGCTCGGTGGTGGTCCGCGTGATCACCATGGTTTCGCGCGCCTCGCGGTCCTCGATCACCTCGCCGCGGCCGCGCGACCAGAAGAGGCCCTCGGTGCTCTCGCGCAGCACGACGAAGTCGATCTCCTTGGCGCGCGGATGCGCCAGCGCAAGCGGCACGCCCGGGATGGCGCGGATCGGCCGCACGCCGGCGTAGAGACCCAGGCGGAAACGCAGGTCGAGCTGCGGCGCGATCTCCGTGCCGTCCGGATATCGGATGCCGGGCCAGCCCATGGCGCCGAGCAGGATCGCATCCGCCGCCTCGGCGCTGCGGAAGACCTCCTCGCTCATCGCCGTTCCGGTGGCCTGATAGACGAAGGCGCCGGCCTGCAGCGTTTCCGTGCGCAGGCCCAGGCCGTGGCGGCGCGCCAGCTTCTCCAGCACGCCCATCGTCGCCTCGGTCACCTCCACGCCGATGCCGTCGCCGGGCATCAGGGCGACACGCACGGAATTGGAAGCTAGAGCCATGCGAGGCCACTCCGTTCGATCAGGGACATCAGCTCGGCGCCGCCGCGCCGGCGGTGCACGCGGAACAGCTCGCGCGCCCCGTCGCCGTCGCCGCTGGCGATCGCGACCATGATCGCGCGGTGCTCGTTGGTGGAGGCGGCCGGCAGCGGCCGGAGGTTGAGCGTCAGCATCCGCGCGCGGTGCGACTGGTCCCAGACCTGCATGACCATGGCGGCGAGACGCCCGTTGCCGCAGAGGGCGAGGAGGTCGCGATGGAAGGCCTCGTCAGCCGCTGCCCAGGCCTGCCTGTCGCCGCTGGCGAGCGCAGCCTCCATTGCATCACAGGCTGCGTGCAGCGTGGCCAGGCGCTCCGGCGGCAGGCCGCGCCGCGCCAGGAGTTCCGCCGCCTTCGGCTCGAGGCTCTCCAGCACATCGTAGATGTCGCGCATGTCGGCGAGCGAGACCGGCAGCACGCGCATGCCGTGCCGCGGCGTGACCGCCACCAGCCCGTCCTGCGCGAGCCGCAGCATCGCCTCCCGCACCGGCGTGCGCGAGACGCCGAGCTCCATCGCGAGCTCCGCTTCCAGGCGCTGCGTGCCGGGCGGCAGTGCATTGTCCAGGATAAGCCGCCTGATCTGCTGGTAGGCCACGTCCGCCGCGGTGGCGGGGCGGGCTCGGGCCAGGGCGGGACGCGTCGTTGCGCTCGCGCCGCGGCCGTTCAGCCGCGTGCCCGGGCGTTGACGGCGAGGAGGCGGATGACCATCACATTCGTATCCAGTAACGTATGCATAGTCTGACTGACGCAGGCACCTGGTGTCAACATCGTTCGTCATGGGGCGTTCAATGCGTACGCGGGCGCACGCAGTGTAGGATGGCCGGGACATGAAGGGGGTCATCCTCGAGAGCTGGACGTGGCCTTCCCGCAGCTACCAGAGGATCCTGTCGCCCTCTCCCGTATCCCCGTCGCTCTGCTGCCATGGCCACCAGTTCGTCACGTGGCGCGCGAACAGGCATCAGGAGTCGATTGCCCTCCAGCCGTGGTGGACGCGGCGCGTCGCAGCGTCGAAGGCAAAGTAGTTGCCGCCGTTGTTGGGCGGCTGGTCGTGCGTCCGTCCGATCGGGTCGCCGCGCAGGTGGCACAGCAACAGCGTCCCGACCCCGCCGTGCGCGACGATGGCGACGTCGCCCTTCCCGCCCGCGGAGGCATCGAGCACCTTCTCGACGGCGCCCACGATCCGGCGCTGCGCGTCGACTGCGCGCTCCCAGCCGCGGACGCTCTCGTGCGGGCGGGCGAAGAATTCGTCCGCCACCGCCTCGAACTCGGCCTTCGGCAGGTAGCCCGTGGCCGACCGGTCGTTCTCCCCAAGCTCGGTCAGCACCTGGACGGGCAGGCCGAGGTGGCCCGCGAGGATCTCCGCGCCGTCGCGCGCCTTGCGCTCTGTGCTGCACCACACCGCGCCCACGCGGCCGACCCAGGGCAGTGCGAGGGCGCGGGCCATCCGCTCGCGGCCCCGCGGCGACAGCGGCCAGTCTGCGACCGGCACCGACGGGTCGATCAGCACGTCGGGATGCGTGACGAAGTAGACTGTCGGCGTCGGGCGCGTCATGGCCTCTCCAATGCCACGCAGAGTGCGGTTTTGCCCATCCGTAGCCGCACCGTCCCGTCGCGCACGCCCAGGATCGCAGGCGAGCAGCGTCTGTGCACAGGCGGTGGTTGCCTAACGCCCCACTGGCGCCAAGCTCCTTGTTATCCCGGACGGCAGCGGGCGACGGCGTCGTGTTGCGCGATTCGGTGCTGCTCGACCTGCGGCAGGGCATGGAGACACGCGGGCATGGCGCCATGATGCCGATGGGCATCCAGCGCGGCATCTTACTGCCGCGTGAGCATCTGGAACTCACCCGTGACCCGACCCTATGCAACAACATCCTCTACTGGCTTCTGGATGAGCCAAGGCAGCGATAGCTCGCGGGGCACGTCGCTGGCGGCGCGCGCGCCGGCGCGGATTGCCAGCCCCGCGCGTTCGTATAGCATCGCGCTGCCGTTGCCTGCCGGATATCCCGTCGGACACTTCCCGATGGTCCCGGCACGTCCGTAGTCAATCCGCATCGTGGCCGAGCCGTGACACGCATCATTGCCATCGAACTCCTCGCGGTCGAGTATCCCGTCGCGGTTCCCTACGGATCGTCGCGCGGCCTGGTCCCGAAGCGCGGAGCGGGGATCGTGCGGCTGCTGACCGATGACGGCATCGAGGGCATCGGCGAAGCCTGGGGACCTGCCCCGATCAGCAGGGCGTATCTCGATGTCGTGCGGGCGCGCTTCATCGGCGCCAGCCTCTTCGCGCAGCGTGGCGTCGCGCAATCCATCCTCGCGAGCCATTATCATTTCGGCACGGCGAACGGGCTCGTGGCGCTGCTTGGCGGCATCGACATCGCTGCGCATGACGCGATGGGCAAGCGTCTCGGCCTCTCGGTGGCGGACCTCATCGGCGGCCGGCTGCGGGAGGAGATTCCGGTCTACGGGTCAGGCGGGTACTTCACCACCGAGGACGACCAGGCCGCCGCGCTTGCCCGCCAGCTCGAACGCGCCGTTGCCGCGGGCCATGTCGCGCACAAGATCAAGATCGGCCGCAATCCGCGCCAGGATGCGGAACGCTGCGCGCTTGCGCGGCGCATCATCGGGCCCGAGGCGATCCTGACGGTCGACGCCAACGGGAACTACACGGCCGATGCCGTGCTCGAGAGCATGCATCGCATCGCCGAGCACGACATCCACTGGTACGAGGAGCCGGTGGCGCCGCAGGATTGGGGCGGCTATGCGGAGCTGCGCGGCCGCGCGCCGATCCCCGTCGCGACCGGCGAGGCGCATTACGCGCTGTTCGACCACCGCAGGATCATCGACGGCCGGCTGGCCGCGGTGCTGCAGCCCGACCTGACGCTCTGCGGCGGCTTCGAGGTGGCGCGCACGATCGGCAGCCTGGTCTGCGCGGAGCACCTTCGTCTCTCGCCGCATTGCTGGGGCACGGGCGTCGGTCTTGCGGCTGCGCTGCACTTCATGGCGGCCCAGCCTTCCTATCCGGCGGGCGAGCACGTCGCCTTTCCCGCCATGCTGGAATACGACACCGGCGACAATGCGCTGCGCGACGGGGTGCTGGCCGAGCCTCTGCACTACGCCGCGGGCCGGCTGCGCGTGCCGCAGGGACCCGGCCTCGGCATCGCGCTGGCGCCGGATGCACTGACACGCTTCGCACCGGCATGAGTGCCGCAGCCCCGCTGCTGGCGATCAGCGACCTTTCGGTTGCCTTCCGCGGGGGCGGCATACAGGCGGTGGATGGTGTCGATCTCGTCATCGGCGCGGGCGAAACCCTCGCCGTGGTGGGGGAGAGCGGATCGGGCAAGTCGGTCACGGCGCTCGCCATCCTGCGCCTGTTCGGGCGGGACGATGGCGCGGTGGCGCGCGGGCGGATCCTGTGGCGGGGCGAGGACCTGCTGCCGATGCCCGAGGCTGCCCTGCGGCGCTATCGCGGGCGCGAGATCGCGATCATCTTCCAGGATCCTGGCGCCAGCCTGAACCCCGTCTTCACCATCGGCGAGCAGATCGCGGAGGTGCTGCGCCGCCATGAGGGTCTGTCGAAGGCGCAGGCCGCCGGGCGGAGCCTCGACCTGCTGCGCGATGTCGGCATCGCGGATCCGGAACAGCGCATCCGTTCCTACCCGCACCAGCTGTCGGGCGGGATGCGCCAGCGCGTGATGATCGCAGTCGCGCTGGCCTGTTCGCCGCAGTTGCTGATCGCGGACGAGCCGACCACGGCCCTGGACGTCACGATCCAGGCCCAGATCCTGCGATTGCTGAAGGCCTTGCAGGCGCGCACCGGCATGGCGATGCTGTTCATCACGCACGACCTGGAACTGGTCGCCGACATCGCGGACCGGATCGCCGTGATGTATGCCGGCCAGGTGGTGGAGACCGGGCCGGCCCGACACGTCCTGGCGCAGCCGCACCATCCCTACACGCGTGCGCTGCTGGAATGCCGCCCGCACCGCGGCCCGGATGGTCTCGTGCATTTCGCACCGATCCCGGGCGCGCCGCCGCGGGGCATGTTTCCCGCCGGTTGCCGCTTTGCCGCGCGCTGTGCGCTGGCGGAGCCTGCCTGCACCGCCGGCCCGGTGGCGCTGGACCGCGTCACGGAGGCTCACGAGTCGCGCTGCCGACGCTGGGACGCATTGGCGTGACGGCGCTTCTCGAACTCCGCGGCGTCTCCCGCCACTTCCTGCTGCCGCGTCAGGGGCTGTTCGCGCGCCCGGTGCTGCGCGCCGTCGAGCAGGTGAGCTTCGAGGTCGCGGTCGGCGAGGTGCTCGGGCTCGTCGGCGAATCGGGATCCGGCAAGTCGACGCTCGGCCGCGTGGCGCTCGGCCTGCTGCCGGCCAGCGCGGGTGCGGTGCTCTTCGAGGGAGCGGAGCTCGGCGCCCTTCGCCCGGCGCAGCGCCGGGCGCTGCGGCGGCACATGCAGATGGTGTTCCAGGACCCCTTCGCCTCGCTGAACCCACGCCGCTCCATTGGCGGCGCGATCGCGGAGGTGATGAAGCTGCATGGCCTGCCGCATGGGGAGGCCGAGGTCGCCGCATCGCTGACGCGCGTCGGCCTGGAAGCGTCGGACATGCGGCGGCGGCCGCGGCAGTTCTCGGGCGGCCAGCGCCAGCGCATCGCGATCGCCCGGGCGCTGGCGGTGCGGCCACGCTTCCTGGTGGCGGACGAGCCGGTCTCGGCGCTCGACGTGTCGGTGCAGGCCGGCATCCTGAAGCTGATGCAGGACCTCCGCCGCGAGCTCGGCCTCGCCATGCTGTTCATCTCGCACGACCTGACGGTGGTGGAGGCGATGGCGGACCGCGTGGTGGTCCTCTATCTCGGCCGCGTGATGGAGTCGGGGCCGGCGCGCGCCCTCTTCACCGCGCCGCGGCATCCCTACACCGCCGCGCTGCTGGCCGCCGCACCCGGGTCGAAGCGGCCGGAGATGGTGCTGCAGGGCGAGATCCCCTCGCCGGCCGCGCCGCCCTCGGGCTGCGTCTTCCGCACGCGATGCCCCTTCGCCTTGCCCGACTGCGCGAAGGAGGTGCCGGCGCTGCGCAGCGTCGCAGCACGACACGAGAAGGCCTGCATCCGTGACGACCTCGCCTTCTAGCCTCCTCGTCGTCGGTGGCGGCGGCTTCGTCGGCGGCGCCTGCGTGCGGCACCTGCTGGCGCAGGGCCACGCGGTGCATGTCATCGAGCCGGATCGCCGCGATGCCCTGCCTGCCGGCGCGCGCTGGCTGCCGGGCAGCATCGAGGAGATCGGCAGCCTGCGTGCCGCCATCGCCGAAGCCCGCCCCGCCGCGATCCTCAACTTCGCCGCCTTCTCCACCGGTGGCGTCGGCCTGGCGCGGTCGGGCGAGGCGGAGCCGGAGCGTGCGCTCGCGATCAACCTGCTCGGCTTCCGCCGGCTGATGCAGGCGGCGACCGAGGCCGGCGTGAGGCGCCTGCTGTGGTCGAGCTCCACCGTCGCGATCGGACCGGTGGACCGGGTCGGTGCGCGCGTGACGGAGGAGGTCGCCTGCGCGCCGGCCACCACCTATGGCCTGACCAAGCACCTTGCCGAGCAGACGGCGCTGTTCGTCCGGCGCGCCCATGGGCTCGATGTCACGGGCGTTCGGCTGCCTCTCATCTTCGGGCCGGGCCTTTGGTATGCCGGCGCGGCAGCGGCGGTCACGCGGCTCGTGACCGCCGCCGCGCCCGGCGCGACGCCCGAGGAGGCGCTGCCCGAAGCACCCTTCGACGCCGCCCATGTGCAGGACGTCGCGCGGCTCTTCGCGCATCTGCTGCGGGCATCCGCGCCCGCGCCGATCTACCACCTGGCGGGCTTCACGACATCCTGGGCCGAGGTCGCCGCGACGCTTGCCGACCTCGTCCCGGGCTACGCGCCGCGGGTGGTGGCCGCACCTGGCCTCGTCTGGCCCCTGGTCAGCCAGCTCCGGCTGGAACAGCATACGGGCTTCGCCTGCGCCCACGACCTGCGCAGCACGCTGCGTGACCTGCTGGAGCACCGTGCATGAGCTTCGAAGAGCGGCTGAAGGACCTCGGGATCACGCTGCCGCCACCGCGGCCGCCGGCCTTCGGCTATGTGCCGGTGGTGGTGGAGGGCGGGCTTGCCTGGGTGTCGGGCCAGCTCCCCTGGGACGGCGACGGGCTGATGGCCCGCGGCAGGCTTGGCGAGGCCGTGGATGTCGAGACCGGCCGCGCCGTCGCGCGCTGCTGCCTGCTCAACGGCCTGGCCGTGCTGCGGGAGGCGCTCGGCACGCTGGATCGCGTGAAGCGGGTGGTGAAGGTGGTGGGCTTCGTCAGTTCCGCGCCGGGCTTCTTCGATCAGCCGGCCGTCGTGGACGGCGCATCCCGCGCGCTTGCGGAGATCTTCGGCGATGCCGGCCGACATGCCCGCTCGGCGGTCGGCGTCGCCGCCCTGCCGCGCGACGTGCCGGTCGAGATCGAGTTCGTGACTTCGGTGCAGTGACAAGGGAGCAGACGGAATGCGCAACCTCACCTTTCCGCGCCGCACGGCGCTTCACCTCGCCCTCGGCTCGCTCGCGCTGCCAGGCGTCGCCCGCGCGCAGCAGGCGCAAATCGACCCGCTGATCTCTGGCCCGACCCCGCCCGGCGCGTGCCGCGGCGGGCGCGTGACGATCGGCAGCCTGGTCGAGCCGCCGGCGCTCGACCCGTTCCGCCAGGCGGCGGATGCGCGCATCCGCGTCTCGGTCTTGATGTACCAGGGCCTCTTCTACGAGGACCAGTCGGGCGTCGCACGGCCCCTGCTCGCGGAGAGTGCAGCGGCCTCGGCCGATGGAAAGAGCTGGACCTTCCGGCTGCGCCGCGGCGTGAAGTTTCATACCGGGCAGACGATGACCTCGGCCGACGTGAAATACTCCTACGACTTCATGCGCAATGCGGCGAACGGGTCGCCCGGCGCGGGCGATCTCTCCTCCGTCGCGAGCATCGATGCGCCGGAGGAGCACACGGTCGTGTTCAACCTCTCGCGCCCGAACGCCGCGCTGCCGATGACGCTGACCAACAAATACGGCGCGGTGGTGCCCCGCGGCTTCTTCGAGACCCCGAACTCCGGCACGCGGATGAACGAGATCTCGGTCGGCACGGGGCCGTTCAAGCTCAAGCAGTTCCGCCCCAACAGCACCCTGACCTTCGAGCGCAATCCCGACTATTGGCAGCCGGGCCTGCCCTACCTGGACGAGGTCACCTTCGTCACCATGCCGAACAGCGCGGCGATGGTGGTCGGGCTGCAGTCGCGGCGCATCGACCTCGCGATGTTCTCCCGTCCGCAGGACACCCAGGCGCTGGCCAATGCGCCGGGCGTCCAGGTGCACCGCTGGCCCTCGCTGAACCAGAAGACCGTCGACCTGGACTGCAAGTACCAGCAGCTCAGCGACATGCGCGTGCGCCAGGCCATCGCGCTCGCCATCGACAAGAAGACCGTGATGGACGCGTCCATCTCCGGCTACGGCACGGTCATCGGCACGATGGTCGCGGGCATGCAGGAGGCCTGGGGCGTGCCGATCGACCAGCTGCCGAACCAGCGCGTGGACCTCGACCGCGCGCGGTCGCTGCTGGCCGCGGCGGGGCATCCGAGCGGCTTCGACATCGATCTGACGACCATCATCGGCTACGACTGGATGGATGCCGCGGCCGTGACCATCGCGGAGCAGCTGCGTCGCATCAACATCCAGGTCAACATCCGCAAGCTGGACCTCGGCGTCTGGATCCGCAATTTCCGGGCGCGCGAGATGGGCTTCACCTTCAACGACTGGGGCACGACGCCTGACCCCAGCCTGCTCTACTACCGCCACTTCCGCGCTGCCCCGGAAGGCGCCGACTTCCGCAACTGGAACAACGCCCGGGCCAGCGCGCTGCTCGACCGTGGCCAGGAGACCGCCGATCCCGCCGCACGCAAGGCGATCTACGCCGAGTTCCAGAAGATCCTGGCGGAGGAGGTGCCGACGATCATGATGTTCTCCTCGGACCTGCTGACGGCCAACCGCACGCGGCTGAAGAACTACGTGCAGCACGGCACCGGCTGGTATTTCGGTCTGGCGAAGGCGTGGGTGGAGGGCTGAGCCCGGCATGGCCGGATTCCTCGGGCGCAGGCTCGGCGCGGCGGCGATCGCCGCGCTGCTCTCGAGCCTTGCCGTGTTCCTGCTCATGCGCGCGGTACCCGGAGACATCATCGGGCAGATGCTGGGCCAGACCGGCAGCGACCGCGCGGCGGAGCAGGCGCTGCGCGCCTTCTTCGGGCTCGACCGCCCGCTCTGGGCGCAGTTCGCGGAATGGGTCGGCGGTGCGGTGCAGGGGGATCTCGGCCGTTCCTGGTATCAGGGAAGGCCTGTCTCCGCGATGGTGTGGGACGCCTTCCTTGTCACGCTGCAACTCGCGGTGCTGACGCTTGCGCTGGCGACGCTGGTCGGCGTGCCGCTCGGCGTGGTCGCCGGCATCGCCCAGGGCACGCGCATCGATCGCGCCATCCAGACCTTCAACCTGATCGGGCTGTCGGCACCCGTGTTCTGGCTGGGGCTGATGCTGCTGGTCGGCACATCCGCCGCGCTCGACTGGTCACCGCCCTTCGCCTGGTCCGGACCGCATGAGGACCTGGAGGAGAACATCGCCATCCTGGTGCTGCCCGTGCTCTCGCTCGCGGTGCTGCAGGCGGCCGCCTACAGCCAGTTCGTCCGTGGGCTGATGATCGAGGAACTCGGCAAGGACTACATCCGCGCCGGCCGCGCCAAGGGCCTCACGCCGCGCGAGCTGTACTTCAAGCACGCGCTGGCGAACGTGATGATCCCGCTCGTCACCTTCATGGGGCTGATCCTGGTGCAGATCCTGGGCGGCGTCGTGGTGATCGAATCCCTCTTCTCCCTGCCGGGCCTCGGGCGGCTGATCCTCTCGGCGATCCAGGGACGCGACTATCCGGTGGTGCAGGGCGCCCTGCTCTTCGTCGTGATCATCGCCACGACGATCAACCTGGCCGTCGATCTGCTCTACGGGCTGCTGGACCCGCGGCTGAGACCATGACGGCATGGCGACTGGGTCTGGTGCTGCTGGCGTTCTTCGCCGTGTTGATCGTCGCCCCCGGATGGGTGGCGCCGCAATCGCCCTTCGCGCTCGACCCCTCTCGCGCGTTGCAGCCGCCGAGCGCCGCGCACTGGTTCGGCACCGACGATGTCGGCCGCGACGTCTTCGCGCGGGTCATCCACGGCACGCGCATCACGCTTGGCCTGGTCACGCTCTCGCTGCTGATCGCGGCCGTCATCGGCGGGGGGCTCGGCATCGTGGCGGGCTTCGCGGGGCGCTGGTTCGACCTGGCGGCGGGACGTGCCGCGGACATGGTGCAGACCTTTCCCCCCATCATCGCGGGGGTGATGATCACGGGCGTGCTCGGCCCCGGCGCGGCGAACCTCATCCTGGCGCTCGCCGTGATCTACCTGCCGACCTTCTTCCGCATCGGCCGTTCCGCCGCATTGGCGGAGGTGCAGCTGACCTATGTCGAGGCCGCGCGCGCTGCCGGCTTCACCGAGTCTTCGATCCTGGTACGGCAGATCCTGCCCAATGCACTGCCAGTGCTGGTGCTGCAGTTCGTCATCGTCTTCCCGCTCGCGCTGCAGATCGAGGCAGCGCTCGGCTTCCTCGGCCTCGGCGTGGTGCCACCGACGCCGGACTGGGGCGCGATCCTCGAGCAGGGGAAGAACTTCATCCTGGTCGCGTGGTGGATGTCGCTCTGGCCCGGGCTGTTCGTGCTGCTCTCCGCCGCCGCGATGATGCTGCTCGGCCAGGGCCTCAGGGAGAAACTCGGCCGATGATCCGTCTTGCCCTGTTCGAGGACCTGCTGGAGGAGGAGTCGCGCGCCCTGCCACCGGCGGTGCGCGGCCTTTATCTGCGCCACGGCAGCGTGACGCTGGATGGAACGCCGCTTGCGCCGGATACGGCCATCTTCGCTACCGGTCCCGCCGTGCTCGCGGGCAGCGGCGAGGTCTGGCGCTTCGACGTCTCCGACGTCCCGACGCTCGCCGCGCCGGAGGAATATGCGCGGCTCATCCTTGCTCATCCGCTGCAGCGCGATGCGGCCGCGCCCTTCGTCCTGCGCATGGACCGCGTGGATTTCCCGCCCGAGGGCGCGACGCCGAAGCATGGCCATGCCGGTCCTGGGATCCGCCGGCTGCTGGGCGGCCGACTGCTGGCCGAGGTCGGCGAGGCGGCGCACCGCATCGATGCCGGCGATGCCTGGTTCGAGACCGGCTTCGATCCGGTCATCGGCCGGGCGCTGCTGCCAGGCAGCGCCTTCATCCGCTGCATGGTGCTTGATGCGGAGTTGCACGGCCGTCCGACCTTCCGTGCCTGGGACGCGGAGGAGGCCGCGAAGCCGCGCAGCACCGCCGCGCGCCAGTTCTTCGACACACTCACAGCGCTGCAGCCAGCATGACGACGCCGATCTGGGAAGGGCTCTCCGCCGAGGAGCACGAGGCGCAGTACAACCCGCAGCGCAGCGTGCCTGATTTCGAGGCCGCGCGCCGCCGTCGCGAGCCGGCCAATGCAGCGGCCATCGCGGCGCTGAAGCCCGAGACGGACATCGCCTTCGGGGCCGGCCCGCTGCACAAGCTCGATCTGTTCCGCCCGCCCGGGCAGGGACCCTTTCCTGTCCATCTCTTCTTCCACGGCGGCTACTGGCGCGCCCAGGACAAGCGCAACTTCGCCTTCCTCGCGCCCTGGCTGGTGGCGCAGGGCGTGATGGTGGCGGTGATGAACTACGATCTCTGTCCGGCCGTCACGCTCGACGGCACCGTCGCCTCCGCGATTGCCGGGATGGAGTGGGTGGCGCGCAACATCGCCGGCCATGGCGGCGACCCGTCCCGGATCACCATGTCCGGGCATTCCGCCGGCGCGCATCTCGTCGCCGCCGGGCTCGCGACCGACTGGCGTGCACGGGGCTTGGGCGCGGACATGATCAAGGGTGCCCTGATGATCAGCGGCATCTTCGATCCCGCCCCCGCGATGCGCACCAGCGTGAATGCCGATATCCGCCTGACGCCCGACATCAGCGCCCGCCACGACTACGAGGCCCTGCCGCCGCGCTGTGCCTGCCCGGCCTGGGTCATGGCGGGCGGCGACGAGCCGGAGCATTGGATCGACCAGTCCGTGCGCTATGCACGGCACCTCGCGCGCCACGGGCTCAAGCCTGGCCTGCTGGTGACGCCGCGCCAGCACCATTTCGACATCCTCGACCAGTACATGCATCCGGGAAGCGACGTGATCCATCTGCTCGGTCGTCTTGTCGCCCCGTCAGGTGCCAATCGGGCCGGCGCCGCCCGCGGGAGTGCCTGACCGGGCGTCTTCCCCCTGGCCGGCCGACGGCGCTGACCGCCGGTCGCGGTCCATGGTCGATCTTCGGCGGGTGCGGCGAGGGCGCTGTCGGCGCGATCGAGCGTCGCCGCGACATCCGCTTCGGTGTGTGCTGCGAAGACGTACCAGAGGCCGCGTTCGATCAGGTGGATGCCGCGCAGCAGCATCCCGCGGCAGAAGGCGTGATCGGAGGCCTTGCCGTCGGCGGCAACGTGGCGGAACTCGGTGGCGCGCGGAAGCGCGGAGAAGCCGGCATGGAACATCGGGCCCGGTCCCTGCATCCGCAACGGCAGCCCGTGACTCTCGCCGAGGCGTGCCAGGCCGTCGCGCAACACTCGGCCGAGTTCGGCGATGCGGCGCAGCGCCGCGCCGTCGTCGCGCTCGAGGATCTCGACCGTGGCCAGGCCTGCGGCCACGCAGGGAATGTTCCCGTTGTCCGGCGTCGGCGCCTATGAGACAGATCTGGGCTGTTGAGGAGCGGAGGATTTCTGGCTCATCGTAACCATCGATGGAGTGAAGATGAGCCAGAAATCCTCCGCCCCGGCCGCCCGGGAACCAGCTGTCCCGCTCTCCAAGAAGCCGTCCGCCGAGCGGGTGGTGCGCGACATCCGCCGCCGTGCGCGCAAGCACCACACGGCCGAGGAGAAGATCCGCATCGTGCTGGAAGGCCTGCGCGGCGAGGAGAGCATTGCCGCGCTGTGCCGGCGCGAAGGCATTGCCGAGAGCCTCTACTACTCGTGGCCCAAGGAATTCCTCGAAGCCGGCAAGCGCCGCCTGACCGGCGACACGGCGCGGGCTGCGACCACCGATGAGGTCAAGGCGCTGCGCCAGGAAGCCCGGGCGCTGAAGGAGGTTGTCGCCGAGCAGGCGCTCGAGCTGCGCCTGATCAAAAAAGGCATGATCGCAGAAGGGGACGGGCGCGAATGAAATACCCCGCCGCCGAGAAGCTCGAGATCATCCGCGTGGTCGAGCAATCGCATTTGTCGGTGCGCCGAACGCTGCAGCATCTCGACACCTGCCAGCAACGTTCCATCGTTGGTATGATCTCTGCCGCACCGGCGGGCCGGAGGCGCTCGAGGACCAGCCGTCCCGGCCCAATCGCGTCTGGAACCGCATCCCCGATGCGGTGCGGGATCAGATTGTCGACTTTGCGCTGGTCGAGCCCGAGTTGTCGCCTTGCGAACTCGCCGTGCGCTTCACTGACCATGAGCACTACTTCGTCTCCGAGGCCTCGGTCTACCACCTGCTCGCCGCCCATGGCCTGATCGCCAGCCCGGCTTTCATCGTGGTGAAGGCGGCAACCGAGTTCCACACCAAGACCACGGCACCCAACCAGCTCTGGCAGACCGACTTCACCTATCTCAAGGTCACTGGCTGGGGCTGGTTCTATCTCTCGACCGTGCTCGACGACTTCTCGCGCTACGTCATCGCCTGGAAGCTCTGCACGACCATGGCCGCCAGCGACGTCACCGACACCCTCGAACTCGCCCTCGAGGCCTCGGGCTGCAGCGACGCCCGCGTGCACCACCGACCACGACTGCTGTCCGACAACGGGCCAGGCTACATCGCCGACGAGCTCGCCTCCTGGCTCGCCGCGAGGAGCATGGAGCACGTCCGCAGTGCGCCCTCGCACCCCCAAACCCAGGGCAGGATCGAGCGCTGGCACCAGACGCTGAAGAACCGCATCCTGCTCGAGAACTACTACCTGCCCGGCGAGCTCAAGGCGCAGATCGCGACCTTCATCGAGCACTACAACCACCAACGCGTGCACGAGAGCCTGGATAACCTCATCCCGGCCGACGTCTACTTCGGCAGACGACAGGGGATCCTGCTCGAGCGCGAGCGCACCAAGCGGCAGACCATCCAGCAACACCGCTTGCTGCACCACCGCCAGGCCGCATAATCTCGCAACCCAGGTGAGCCAAATCCTCCTCTAGCTCAGCACCCCGCGTGTCTCAAACCACCTGATGACGGACAATGAACTGCTGCGCCTCAACCCCGAGCGGCGCGTCGCGCCACGTCCGCTACGCGGGGCGCTTCGGGTGGACACGGCACCGCCCGCGTTCGGCTCGCTGCGCTATGCCGTGCGTGTGATCTCGGCGTCCGGCCGAGCTAGTCCGCTCGTCATGTCGCACTCACTGCGCCTCTGAATGCAGTTCCGCTTCCCGCCCAACCATGACCGTCCGCGTTCATCCCGACAGAGGCTCTGAGCCATGGCCACGCTTGCCCTCTGGGTCGTAGGCAGCGTCGTTGGTGGCGCCATCGGTGGGCCGCTCGGTGCGGCCCTCGGTCGCGGCCTCGGCGCGCTCGCCGGCTCGGCGATCGACAAACCCCTTGTTCGGTACTGGCGGCGGCCAGCGCGTCGAGGGGCCGCGCGACCTTACCGTCACCACCTCGACCTACGGCGCCGCCATCCCGCTCGCCTATGGCCAGCGCATCCGCATGGGCGGCAACATCATCTATGCCATGCCGCTGATCGAGACCGCCTCCAACAAGCGCAGCGGCGGCAAGGGCGGCGGCAAGCGACAGACCAGCACCACCTACAGCTACAGCGCCAACTTCGCGGTCGCCTTCTGCGAGGGGCCGGTCGCCGGCATTCGCCGCATCTGGGCCGATGGCAAGCTGTTCTACGACAGCAGCGCCTCACCGCCGCAGACCCTCGCGGCCAACATCCGCATCTACTCGGGGACGGACAGCCAAGCGGCGGACGCGCTGATCGCGGCCGACGTCGGGGCGGCGAACTGCCCGGCCTATCGCGGCCTCTGCTACCTGGTCTTCGAGGGCCTGCAACTCGCCGACTTCGCCAACCGCATCCCGCAGATCACCGCCGAGATCGAGGCCGGCGGGGCTGACCTGGCCAGGACCCTGCACGCCCTGGCCAGCCGCGCCGGCGTCGCCGCGGCGGACTCTGCCTCCACCGCCCGGCCACTGGCCGGCTATGCCGTGGCGCGTCCCACCAGCGCCCGCGCCGCCATCGAGGAGCTGATGCTGGCCTACTCTCTCGTCGGCTGCGCCGTGCCGGGCGGGGTGGCGGTGAAGCCCAGGGGCGTCGCCGCGCTCGGCGGCATGGAGGCCGACGCCTTCGGCGCAAGCGCCGAGGGCGATGCCGACGCCGATCGCTGGACCATGGCCCGGGCTGAGGAGAACGGCCTGCCGCGCGAGCTGACGCTGACCCACATGGACCCGGCGCGGGACTACCAGCCCGGCACGGTGCGCAGCACCCGCCAGGACGGCTCGGGCCTGGCCAAGGCGGCCTACGACATCGCCGTGGTGCTGGACGCCGCCGAGGCCAAGGCCCGGGCCGAGCAGGCGCATCGCGATCTGTGGGCCAGGAACAGCGTCGAGAACCTCGCCCTGCAGCCGGGCGAGAGTCTCGAGGTGGTGCCGAGTCTGGCCGCCGGCGCGACGGCGAACGTCGTCATCACGGTGCTTGGCGCGCGGCGGGGGGACTTCGCCGATGCCTCGCTGGATACCAGCAGCATCGCCTCTGCACTCGACTGCCATGCGCGAGGGTATAGCTTGCCGGTCCCGGAGGACCGCTAAGCGCCTCTCGCTCCTTTCGCGGCAGCGCCCGGCTGACGGTGCGCCGGCGGCGCGGTGGTCCCGCGCAGCACCACTGGCGCCTCCAGCTCCGCAGGCGGCGGCGGCGTCTGCCCGGCGGCCAGAGCGACAAGATGATCGGCGGCGCGACGGCCCATCTCCGCGGCCGGAACATGCACCGTGGTCAGCGGCGGCTCGCCATGCGCGAGGAAATCCAGGTCGTCGAAGCCCGTAACTGAGATGTCGTCCGGCACGGCAAGCCCGGCACGCCGCGCCGCGACCAGCGCTCCGAAGGCGAGATGGTCGTTGCCGCAGACCACGGCGCTCGGCGGATCGGGCAAGGTGAGCAGCGCCTCCATCGCGGCGCGCCCGTCGGCAACGGTGTAGGCGCGCTCGGCCAGCAGCGGCGGGGAGAGGGAAAGGCCAGCCTCGGCCAGCGCCTGGCGCACGCCGGCGATGCGCGCCGCGGCGCGATCGTTGCCGCGCGACTGACCGGCGATCATGGCGATGCGGCGATGGCCGAGCTCGACCAGGTGGCGCGTCATGCGCGCCGCGGCGGCCTGGTTGTCGAAGCCGATGCAAGGCAAGGCGCAGCCCTCGGCGCGATGCATCCAGGTGACCACCGCGGGCAGGCCGGGCGGCAGGAGCGCCCAGGTCTCGGGCTCGTGCGCTGCACCGACCAGGAGGATCCCATCCACGCCACGCTGCAGCAGGGTACGGAGCCCGCGCGTCTCTGCCGCCGCGTCATAGCCGGCCGTGGCCACGAGCAGCGACGTGCCATGCGCGTCGAGGCGCTGCTGGAAGGCGTCGATGCAGGCGGCGAAGACCGGGTTGTCGAGCGTGGGCACCAGAGCGCCCATCGCGCCGCTGCGCCGCGAGGCGAGGGCGCGCGCGGCGCCATTGCCGAGATAGCCGAGGCGCCGCGCAGCTTCGGTGACCCGCGCGCGCAGCGCCGGCGTCACGCGGCCCGGGGTGTTGAGGGCACGGCTGACGGTGGCGACGGAGACGCCTGCCGCTTCCGCGACCTCCTGTATGCCGATGCGCGCGATCACCCAGCCAAAGTAAGCGATTTTCCGTCCGGCCGGAAGGACCGGGCACATTTTTCGTTGACAAAAGGGTCTAGGCCATGATGGCATCATGAAAACGCTTACAAATGACAGGGTCAGGAAACGCCAGAGATGTCGGCACCCGACATGCCGGTGCCGGGCCGCCCCGAAGCGGGCGTGCTCGCGCCGCCGCACCCGGCCGGGCGCCTGCCGCGCATCAGCGCGCGGCAGAGGCCGCTGATCGGCGCGGCGAGCCTCATCGGTGTCCTGCTGCTGTGGTGGCTGCTGACCAGCGCGACCGGCCTCGTCAGCCCCTTCCGCTTCCCCTCGCCGGCCGAGTTCTGGGCTGCGCTGAACCAGTTCCTGACCGATGGCTATGCCGGTGGCACGCTCTGGGTGCAGGCGTGGCATTCGACGCGGCTGGTGCTGATGGGCTTTGCGGTCGCGGTCGTCACCGGGGTGCCGCTCGGCCTCGTGATGGGCGTCTCGCCGCGCGCCGAGGCGCTGCTCAACCCCGCCTTCCTGCTGGTTCGCCCGATCCCTCCGCTCGCCTGGATCCCGCTTGCCATCGTCTGGCTCGGCCTGGGCGACGCCGCGAAGGTGCTGGTCATCTGGTTCGCCGCCTTCGTCCCCTCGGTGATCAACACCTGGACGGGCGTTCGCGGCGTGGACCGGACGCTGATCGCCGCGGCGCGCGTGCACGGCGCCGGGCCAGGGCGGCTGCTGACCGAGGTGATCATCCCGGGCAGCCTGCCAATGATCTTCACCGGTCTCCGGCTCTCGCTGCAGGCCTCCTGGACGACGCTGGTGGCGGCCGAACTGGTCGGCGCCTTCTACGGCCTCGGCCGCGTGCTGGACGCCGCCTATCGCGACATCAACCCGCCGATGATCGCGGTGGCGATGGTGGTCGTGGGCATCCTCGGCGCGGCTACCACGCGGCTCGTCGCCATCGCAGAGCGGAGGCTGATCCCATGGCGCAGCTGAAGCCGCTCGAGCGCTGGGTGCTGACGCTGCTCGGCACGCTCGGCTTCTTCGGCATCTGGCAGGGCGTCGCCGCACTTGGCCTTGTCTCGGCCAATGCGCTGCCGACGCCGGGCGCGGTGCTCGCCACCGCCTGGCGGCTGGCCTTCGAGCCCTTCGCCGGCCACACGCTGCTGCAGCACCTGGCGGCAAGCCTCGGGCGCTTCGGCATGGGCTTCGTGCTGGCCGCGCTGGTCGGCGTGCCGCTCGGCCTCGCCATGGGCCGCTGGCGGCTGCTGGACGACATCGTCAGCCCGCTCTTCGAGATGCTGCGCTTCGTCGCACCCCTCGCCTGGGTGCCCTTCGCGGCGCTGTGGTTCGGCACCGGCATCGGCGGGCCCGTGATGGTGATCTTCGCCGGCGCCTTCCCGCCCTGCCTGATCAACGCCTATCGCGGCGCGAAGCTCGTGGAGCCGCGCATCGTCGAGGCGGCGCAGGTGCTCGGCGCATCCGGCCCGCGGATCATGGCGGAGGTGCTGCTGCCCGGCAGCCTGCCTTCCATCGTCGCGGGGCTGCGCGTTTCCGCCGGGCTCGCCTGGCAGTCGCTGATCGGGGCGGAGCTGATCGTCGCCTCGGCGGGCATCGGCTACGTGATGGTGCAGGCGCAGTCCAACCTGGCGCCTGCCATCGTGATGTCGGGCATGCTCGCAGTCGGCGTGGTCGGGCTGCTGCTCGACATTGCGCTGCGCCGCGTCGAGGCGGTGGTGAAATCGCGCTGGGGGCAGGCATGAAGGACATCCGCTTCGAAGGCGTGGGCAAGGCCTTCCCGACCCGCGCGGGACGCGACTTCGTGGCCCTCGACGACGTCTCGCTCGTGGTGGAGGAACGCGAATTCGTCGCGGTCGTCGGACCCTCCGGCAGCGGCAAGACGACGCTGATGCGCATGGCGGCCGGCCTCGACCATCCGACCTCGGGCCGCGTGACGGTGGGCGGCAAGCAGGTGACCGCGCCCGGCCCCGACCGCGCGGTGGTGTTCCAGCAATTCGCGCTGTTTCCGTGGAAGACGGTGCGCGAGAACATCGCCTTCGGCCTGCGCTGCCAGGGCGCGTCGCGCACGCGGCAGGACGAGGTGGTGGCGCATTACCTCCGGCTGATGAGCATGCAGGGCACCGAGGACCGCTATCCGCACCAGCTCTCGGGCGGCATGCAGCAGCGCGTCGCCATCGCGCGCTCCTACGCGATCGAGCCCGACGTGCTGCTGATGGACGAGCCCTTCGGCGCGCTGGATGCGCAGACACGCACGGTGATGCAGGAGGAGCTGGTGCGCCTGACCCGGCGCGAGCCGCGCACGACGCTCTTCATCACCCATGCGGTGGAGGAGGCGGTCTATCTCGCCGACCGCGTCGTGGTCCTGGCGCGCGATCCGGGCCGCCTGCGGGAGATCGTGGACATCCGCCCGCTGCGCGAGGCCGAGGCCTGGGACGGCATGCCGATCGACGCGGTCATGGACCTGCCCAGCTTCACCCATCTCAGGACGCATATCTGGCGCCTGCTGCGCGACCAGATCCGTCCCGACGACTGAACCAACCACAGGGAAGGGAGAGGAACCGTCATGAACCGTCGCATGCTGCTCGCCGCCACGCTGGCGCTGCCCGCCATCCGCCCGGCGACCGCCCAGGGGCTCACCACCATCAAGGTCAGCTACCAGCCCGCGCTCTACTGGGCGCTGCCCTATTTCATCGCCACCGAAA
This sequence comes from Falsiroseomonas sp., assembly GCF_041690465.1. Classification (GTDB taxonomy): domain Bacteria; phylum Pseudomonadota; class Alphaproteobacteria; order Acetobacterales; family Acetobacteraceae; genus Falsiroseomonas. Next base: position 23,308 of record NZ_JAWLHG010000022.1, read on the forward strand.
AGGGGTGGTGGCGCGAGGTCGGGCTGCAGCCGGAATTCTCCACCTTTGCCGCCGGCGCGCCGCAGGTGGCAGCCCTTGCCGCGCGCGCCTGGGATGCGGGCGGCACCGGCTCGGCGCCGGCCGTGCTCGGCGCGCAGCGCTTCGGGCTGCTCACCGTCGGCATCACCAATGACGAGAGCGCCGGCAACGCGCTGGTCGCGCGCCGCGGCGATGTGGAGCGCATCCGCGCCAACCCCGCCTCGCTGCGTGGGCAACAGATCCTGCTGACCACGAACTCCACCGGCGAATACGCCGCCTTCGCCTGCCTCGAGAGATGGGGCCTGTCGCGGCGCGACGTCACCTTCGTCAACCTCGGCCAGGCGCAGATCATCAGCGCCTTCTCCTCGGGCAACGGCGCGCTGGCCGGCGTCTGGGCGCCCAACATCTATACGCTGGAGGAGCGCGCGGAGGGCGTCGTCATCTGCTCGGGCAGGGATGCCGGTGCGACGGTGCCGGGCGCGCTGATCCTCCGCGCCGATTTCGCGCGGGAGCAGCCGGCGCTCGCCGCCGCCTACCTCGCCGTCTATCTGCGCTCCGTCGCCTGGCAGAAGCAGAACCGCGCGGAGACCGTCCGGATGATGGCGCGCTTCTACCAGCAGGGCGGCGTGACGCTGCCGGACAAGTACCTCGAGAAGGAGATCGACACGCGGCCGACCTTCACGCTGCGCGAGCAGCTCCGCCTGCTGGACCGCTCCGCCGGCGCCTCCACGGTGGATGGCTGGTTCGGCAAGCTTGGCGATTACCTCAAGGCGGTGGGCACGCTGCAGCAGGTGCCGGAGCCGCGCAGCTACATCAGCGACGACCACATGAAGCGCGTCGCCGACGATGCGCGGCTCTCGGCCTTCGCGGAGGCGCGCTGAACCATGGCGGTCACCTGGCTGAAGCGCGCCGCCCGGACGCCCGCCAGCAACGAGGATGCGGCGCGCGAGGTGGCGGGACGGATGATCGCCGCCATCGAGGCCGAGGGCGAGGCGGCCGCGCGCCGTTTCGCCCGCGAGCTCGACAAATGGGAGGGCGAGATCCTCGTCACGGAGGAGGAGATCGCCCGCAACGCCGCGGCCATCCCGGCCCAGGCGCGCGAGGACATCGACGCGGCGATCGCCAATGTGCGGCGCTTCGCCGAGGCCCAGCGCGCCAGCATCACCGACTTCGAGATCGAGGTCGCGCCCGGCGTCATGGCCGGGCAGCGCGTGGTGCCGGTGGAGTGCGTCGGCGCCTATGTGCCGACCGGGCGCTACGCGCATATCGCCAGCGCGTATATGGGCATCGCGACGGCGAAGGCCGCCGGCGTGAAGGATGTGGTGGCCTGCAGCGCGCCCTATCGCGGGGGCCCCATCCATCCGCTGGTGCTCTACGCCATGCACCGCGCAGGCGCCGACACCATCCTGACGCTCGGTGGCGTGCAGGCCATCGCCGCGCTCGCGCTCGGGCTGTTCAGCGGGCGCGCGGCGGATGTGATCGTCGGGCCCGGCAACAAGTTCGTCGCCGAGGCCAAGCGCATGCTGTTCGGCCGCGTGGGCATCGACGTCTTCGCCGGCCCGTCGGAAGTCGCGGTGATCGCCGACGGCACCGCCGATGCCGAGATCGTCGCCGCCGACCTGGTCGGCCAGACGGAACACGGCCATGAATCCCCGGCTTGGCTGATCGCGCTGGACCGCGCGCTGGCCGAGGCGGCGATGGCGCGCGTGCCGGAACTTATCGCCGCCCTTCCGCCCACCGCGCGCGACGCCGCCGACGCCGCCTGGCGCGACTATGGCGAGGTCGCGGTCTGCGACACGCGCGAGGAAGCCGCTTCCCTCTCCGACCGCTACGCCAGCGAGCATCTCGAGGTGCAATGCGCCGATCTCGGCTGGTGGCGCGAGCGGCTGGTGAACTACGGCAGCCTCTTCCTCGGCGAGGAGAGCACGGTCGCCTTCGGCGACAAGTGCAGCGGCCCCAACCACGTGCTGCCGACCAAGGCCGCCGCGCGCTACTCGGCGGGGCTCTCGGTGCACAAGTTCCTCAAGCCGCTCACCTGGCAGAGCGCGACGCGCGAGGGCGCGAAGCGCCTGTCGGAGATCACCGCGCGCATCTCCCGCCTCGAGGGGATGGAGGCGCATGCCCGCACCGCGGATCTGCGCCTGGCGCGCTGGTTCCCGGGCCACAACCTGCCGCTCGGCGAGCCGGTGCAGGGCTGATGCGGCACGACGCGCCGCCTCGCCTCGCGCTCGACCTCGGCGCGCCGCCTCCCGTGCCGGAGGAGGCGATCGCGGCCGCCGAGGCGCTGCTGCGGGGCGGCTGGCTGCACCGCTATGGCGAGACGCTCGGCGATTCATCGGATGCCGCGCGTCTCGAGGAGGAGTTCGCCGCCGGGCTGGGCGCGCGCTACTGCGTCGGCGTGAACTCCTGCGGCAGCGCCATGTTCCTGGCGCTCTACACCAGCGGCGTGCAGCCGGGCGACCGCGTGCTGATGAACGGCTTCACGCTGTCGCCGGTGCCGGGCGCCATCGCCCATGCCGGCGCGCAACCCGTCGTCGTCGAGGTGACGCAGGACCTCGTCATCGACATCGAGGACCTGGCACGGAAGGCGGAGGCGAGCGGCGCGCGGCACCTGCTGCTGTCGCACATGCGCGGCCACATCGCCGACATGGACCGGCTGATGGCGCTGTGCAACGAACGGGGCCTGACCGTCATCGAGGATTGCGCCCACACCATGGGCGCGCGCTGGGCGGGCCACCCGACCGGCCGCTTCGGCCGCGCCGGCTGCTTCAGCCTGCAATCCTACAAGCACGTCAATGCGGGCGAGGGCGGGCTGCTCGCCACCGATGACGCGGATCTGGCGGCGCGCGCGATCCTCGCCTCCGGCAGCTACATGCTCTACGGCCAGCATCGCGCCCGACCACCGGAGGAGGTGTTCGCGCGCTGGAAGGACGTCACGCCCAATTTCTCGCTGCGGCTGTCGAACCTCGCCGCGGCGCTGGCACGTCCTCAGCTGCGCCTGCTGGCCGAGCGCGCGCGGGTCTGGAATGACCGCCATGCGCGGCTCGCCACGCTGCTCGGTGCGATTCCCGGCATCCGCCTGCCGCATCGGCCGCAACAGGAGGAGCATGTGCAGAGCTCAATCCAGTTCGCCGTGCCCGGGCTCGATGCGGAGGGCTTCCGCCGCTTCCTTGCCGGCTGCCGGTCGCGCGGCGTGTTCCTGAAGTGGTTCGGCGCCGAGGCCGCGGAGGGCTACACCAGCGCGCCGCGCCACTGGCGCTTCCTGCACGAATCGCAATCGCCGCCACGTACGGCCGCGGTGCTCGCACAGCTCTGCGACATGCGCATCCCCCTGACGCTGACCGAGGCGGATTGCGCCACCATCGGCCTGGTCGTCGGCGACGAGCTGGCGGCGGCGCGCACGCCATGAGCCGTCTCGCGCAGCTTTTCTCGCTCGAGGGCCGCACCGCGCTCGTCACGGGCGGCAATTCGGGGCTGGGCCTCGCCATCGCGCGCGCCCTCGGGCTGGCTGGCGCGCGCCTCGTGCTCTGCTCGCGGCGCGCGGCGGAGCTCGAGGCCGCGGCGTCCACCCTGCGGGCCGAGCAGATGCAGGCCGACACCGTCTCCGCCGACCTCGCCGCAGCGGACGCGGCGGAGCGTGTCGCCGCGCGGCTCGGCACGCTCGGCCTCACGCCAGACATCCTGGTCAACGCCGCCGGCGTGAACCTGCGCCAGCCCTTCGCGCAGGTCACCGCCGAGGCCTTCGACCTGCACATGGCGCTGCACCTGCGCGCGCCTTTCCTGCTGGTGCAGAAGCTCGCCCCCGCCATGGCCGCGTGCGGCTGGGGGCGCGTCATCAACATCGCCTCACTGCAATCCTTCCGCGCCTTTCCCGACAGCGCGCCCTATGGCGCCGCCAAGGGCGGCATCGCCCAGCTGACGCGCGCCATGGCCGAGGCCTGGTCGCGCCACGGCATCACCTGCAACGCGATCGCGCCGGGCTTCTTTCCGACGCAGCTGACCGCGCCCGTCTTCGCCGATGCCGGGCGCGCGGCGCAGCTCGCCGCGCAGACCTGCATCGGCCGCAACGGCCGGCTCGAGGACCTGCACGGCACCGCCGTGTTCCTCGCATCCGACGCCTCCGCCTATGTCACCGGCCAGGTGCTCGCGGTGGATGGCGGATTCCTGGCCAAGTGAGGGATCGCCCGTGAAAGCGCTCGTCCAGACCGCGCCGAACACCCTGCTCTACCGGGACGAGCCCGATCCCGCGCCCGCGCCGGGCGAGGCGATCATCCGCGTGGAGGCGGTCGGCATCTGCGGCTCCGACATGCATGCGATCCACGGCCATGATTCGCGCCGGCCGGCGCCGATAATCCTCGGCCACGAGGCGGCGGGGCGTGTGCTGACCGGGCGCCTTTCAGGGAAGCGCGTGGCGGTGAACCCGCTCGTCGTGCCTGCGGACTGCCCCTTCGCGCGCGAGGGCCGGCCGCATCTCTCGCCGCGCCGGGAGATCCTGTCCATGCCGCCGCGCCCCGGCGCCTTCGCCGAGTTGCTGCGCGCGCCGGAGGAGAACCTGGCCGAGATCCCGGAGGACATGCCGGCCGCGCAGGCCGCACTCGCCGAGCCGGTCGCCGTCTCCTACCACGCGGTGCATCATGGCGCCCGGCTGCTGGGACGGCCGCTGCCTGCGGCGCGCTGCGCCGTGCTCGGCGGCGGCGCCATCGGGCTCGCGGCCGGGCTCGTGCTGGTCCAGGCCGGCGCGGGCGAGGTCTGGCTGGTCGAGCCGAACCCGGCCCGGCGCGAGACCGCGGCGCGTGCCGGCATCGCCCGCAGCCATCCGCCGGAGAGCGGCCCCGAGGACGGCTCCTGCGACCTGGTCGTGGACGCGGTCGGCGCGGCGGCGACACGCGCGAGCGCATGCCGACTGGCGCGTCCGGGCGGCGTGATCGTCCACGCCGGCCTGCTCCCCGGCGCCGAGGGCCTCGATATCCGGCGCCTGACGCTGCAGGAGATCACCTTCACCGGGACCTATTGCTACACGCCGGAGGAGTTCCGGACCGTCGTCGGCCTTCTCGTGACGGGCCGCCTCGGCGCGCTCGACTGGCTTGAGACGCGGCCATTGGCCGAGGGCGCGCGCGCCGTCGCGGACATCGATGCCGGCGCTGCCGCCGCCGCCAAGATCATCCTCCTCCCCTGACGCAACAGGAACAGCGCATGCGCAAGCCGAACATCCTCCTGGTGATGGCCGACCAGCTGACGGCGGGCGTGCTGCCCGCCTATGGCAACAAGGTCGCCAGGACGCCGCATATCGACGCGCTCTGCGCGCAGGGCACCGTGTTCGGCAACACCTACTGCAACTTCCCGATCTGCGCGCCCTCGCGCGCCTCCATGCTGACCGGCCAGCGCGCGACGGCGGTCGGCGCCTTCGACAACGGCGCGGATTTCCCCTCCTCCACGCCCACGCTGATGCATCATCTGCGCCTCGAGGGGTATCGCACCATCCTCGCCGGCAAGATGCACTTCGTCGGCCCCGACCAGTTGCATGGCTACGAGGAGCGGGTGACGACGGACATCTACCCCTCCGACTTCACCTGGACGCCCGACTGGCAGAGGCCGGGCCCGCCGGTCTCCGGCGCAAGGATGAGCCTGCTGGGCGTGGTGGAAGCCGGCCTTTGCGCGCGCAGCCTGCAGCTCGATTACGACGAGGAGGTCGCCTACGCCGCCGAGCGCAAGCTCTTCGACCTGGCGCGCGATCAGGACAAGCGGCCCTTCTTTATGACCGTCTCCTTCACCCATCCACACAACCCGTTCGTGACCACGCGCGAGTACTGGGACCGCTACGACCCGGCGGAGATCGACATGCCGGCACAGGGGCCGATCCCCTTTGCGGAGCAGGATGGCCGCAGCCAGCGCCACTACCTGCTGACCCGCTGCGACGAGCATGACGTGACGGCCGAGCGGCTGCGCAACGCCCGCCACGCCTATTACGGGATGACCAGCTACATCGACGACAAGCTCGGCAAGCTGATGGCGACGCTGCGGGCCGCGGGCCTGGCGGAGGACACCATCGTGATCTTCACCTCCGACCACGGCGAGATGCTCGGCGAGCGGGGTATGTGGTTCAAGATGTGCCTCTTCGAGGGCTCGGTCCGCGTGCCGCTGATCATCGCCGGGCCCGGCTGGCCGCAAGGTGTCGCACGCGCGGAGAACACCTCGCTGCTCGACCTCGCGCCCACCATCCTGGCGCAGGCCGCGCAGGCGCCGCGCGCCACCGCGTTCGAGGGGCGGGACCTGCTGCCGCTCGCTCGCGGCGAGGCACCGGACTGGCCGCTGGATGTCCACTGCGAATACACCGCCGAGGGCTGCGACGAACCTTGGCTCATGCTGCGGCGCGGCGCGCGCAAGATGATCTGGAGCGAGACGCACGGACCGCAGCTCTTCGATCTCGCCACCGACCCGCATGAGAGCCGCAACCTCGCCGACCTGCCCGCGCATGCGGAGGAGGTCGCCACCATGATCGCTGCGATCCGCGCGCATTGGGACGTCCCGGGTCTCCACGCGGCCGTGCTCGCCAGCCAGAAGCGCCGGCTCATGCTGCGCACGGCGCTGGCGCAGGGGCAGCGGCCGCCGTGGGACTGGCAGCCGACGAACGACGCGGCGAAGCAGTATGTCCGCAGCGGCGACAGCCCGACGCTGACCAAGATCCGCTCCCGCCTGCCCTTCGTGCCTCCCGTGCCGCTCGACCATCCCCGCAAGACGGAGGACATGCCATGACCCTGCAACGCCGTGGGCTGCTGCTCGCCGCTTCCGCCATCCCGCTCTCCGGCGCGGCACGGGCGCAGGCCTTTCCGACCCGGCCGGTGCGCATGATCGTGCCTTTTCCGCCGGGTGGGGTGGTTGATCTGATTGCCCGGATGATCACGACCCCGCTTTCCGAGGTGCTGGGACAGCCCATCGTGGTGGAGACGCGGCCCGGTGCGGGCGCGACCATCGGCACCGCCGCCGCCGCCACTGCCATGCCGGATGGCCACACCATCCTCTTCACCTCGGCGGCGCTCGCCTCCGCGCCCGCCACGATGCCGCAGCTGAGCTACGACGCGATGCGGGATTTCGCACCGCTCAGCCTGCTGGGCGATGTACCTCTCATACTGACTGCCTCCCCGCACCTCGGTGTGGACAACATGGCCGGGCTGGTGGCGGCGGCGCGGGCGCGGCCCGGAGCGATCAGCTTTGCCACGCCAGGCAATGGGACGCCCATCCATCTGGCGATGGAGTTGCTCCAGCAGCAGGCCGGGATCAGGCTGCTGCACGTCCCCTATCGGGCCTCGCCCGTGCCGGATGTGCTGGCCGGTCGGGTGGATCTGCACATGGACAGCGGCCCCGGCGCAGTCCTGCGCGGGCGCCAAGGGCAGGTGAAGCTGATCGGGATCGCGACACCGAGGCGCATCGCCTCGCTGCCTGACCTGCCGGCCATCGCGGAGACCGTGCAGGGCTACACCTCTACCACCTGGTTCGCCTTCTTCGCGCCGGCGCGGGTGCCCGCACCGGCCCTGGCAACGCTCAGCAACGCACTCATCGCTGTCACCTCGCAGCCGGCGCTGCGCGCCAGGCTGGCCGAGCTGGGGATGGAGGTGCAGGCCACAGGGCCGGAGGTGCTGGCACAGCTGCTCCGGACCGATACCGAGCGCTTTGGCGCGATCGCCCGCGCCGTGGCTACGCGGATCGAGTGAGCGGGGCCGCTCATGAGCGGGAACGGCGCATCGAGCGCCAATCGGCAGCTGCCGGCTCGCGCCCGGCGGCAGCCTTGCCGCCAGCGTCCCCCGTGGGGCCCGGCGCAAGGTTGTCGCTGCCGGAGGTATGCGCCGCCGGGCAGGACCTTCGGCCTGCCGGCTGAAGAGGCCTGATACTGCATGCAGCACGAGACCAGGAGAACGGACGTGGCCATTCATTTCGTCGTCCATGACGAGGGCGACAGCGTAGGCGTGGTGGTGGTGGAGGGCCTGAAGTCTGGCACCCGCCTCAATGGCTGGATCATGGACCAGGACAAGATGATCGAGTTCGACGCCAAGTCGGACATCCCGATCGGCCACAAGCTGGCGATCAAGCCGATCAAGTCTCAGCTATCGCAGATGAGCAACTACCCACTGCGACCCCGCGCACCGCAGCCAACCACCCGCGTCAACTTCACCGCCGCAATCAGGCTCATAGAGTGAACAGCATTGGGGTTAGCTCTACACGTCAATGCGGCAGATCATGGAAGCGGAGTAACGCTATGCCCCGGTCCGGCCGCCCACCAATCGGCCCTCGTCCCATGACTTCCACCGAGCGTGCCCGCGCCTGTCGTGCCAGGAAGCGGGCCAGGAGGCTCGCCGAGCGGCCCGAGCTGGCGGAGGCGAAGGCGCTGACCTTGCTGACGTCCGGCGTGCTGACGGCCCCAGCAGCAGAGCAGCCCTCCCCAGCAGCGCCGGCAGGCTCCTCGAGGCTGAAGCCGTACAACAGCGCTTCCTGCCCGACCTGCCGCTCGCCCATCCTCGCCGTGCCCTCCGCCACCTGGAGGACTGAATCAGCGCCGCGCCGCGCGCCGCCGCCCACCGCGATGTGCGCGCTCGGCATCACCACCGCCGCGGCATTCGCGGGGGGGGGGCTCGCCATGATCGGCGTGCCATAGATGGTCGCCGCCCGAACGGCCGGGAACAGGACCAGCTTGATGTGGCCCGATGGACGCTGCATCATTGCCGCGCCGGCGCTCCGCCGGTTGCTCTCGGAGGAAATCGTTATGGCCTGGAAGGCCCCCAAGATCGTCGAAGTCTCCCTCGCGCTCGAGATCAACAGCTACGCCTGCGCCGAGATCGGCTGAGGCTGCCGCCCGGGGCCTGACTGCATGCTCCGGGTCATCGTGCTTGGCGCCGGTGCCGGCGGCGGGTTCCCGCAATGGAATTCCGCTGGGCCGGGCTGTTTGCGGTCGCGCGCAGGCGATCGCGCCGCCCCATCGCGGAGCCAAGCCAGCATAGCCGTATCTACCGACGGCGAGCGCTGGCTGGTGGTGAACGCCAGCCCGGACCTGCGACAACAGATCTCCGAAACGCGTGCGCTGCATCCGCGACCCGGCACGTTGCGCAATTCGCCGATCCAGGCAGTGCTGCTGACGGGGGCGGAGATCGATGCGATTGCGGGCCTTCTGCACCTGCGGGAACGGCAAGCCTTCACGTTGCTGGGCGCGCCATCGACGCTTGCTGTGCTCGATGCGAACCCGATCTTCCGCGCGCTAAGCCCTGACGTCGTCCTGCGCCGGGCCGTCGCGCTCGACGAACCCTTCGAGGCGCTCGGCATCTCCGTCACGGCCTATGCGGTGCCGGGCAAGGTGCCGCTCTTCGCCGAAGGCGCCGGCGACCCCGGCGTGGCGGAGGGCGGGGAGGCGATGGGCGTCGCGCTGTCCGCCGGCGGCGGCACGCTGCACTACGTCCCGGGCTGCGCGACGATGACGGACGCGCTCCGCGCGCGCCTGGCCGGCGCGGCCTGCGTCATGTTCGATGGCACGCTCTTCACCGACGACGAGATGATCCGCATCGGCGCCGGCCCCAAGACCGGTCGCCGCATGGGCCACATGCCGATGACGGGACCGGGCTCGACGCTCGAGGCCTTCGCCTCCATCTCCGTCGCGCGCCGCATCTTCGTCCACATCAACAACACGAACCCCGCCCTGCTGTCGGACAGCCCCGAACGCGCGCACCTCGCGGCCGCGGGCTGGGAGGTGGCGGAGGACGGGATGGAGATCCGCCTGTGAGCCTGCTGTCGCCGGAAGCGCTCGAAGCCTCCCTGCGCGCGATCGGGGAGGAGCGCTACCACATCCTCCACCCCTTCCATCACATGCTGCATGGCGGGAGGCTGACGAAGGGCCAGGTTCAGGCCTGGGCACTGAACCGCTACTACTACCAGGCCTCCATCCCCGCGAAGGACGCCTCGCTGCTCGCGCGGCTGCCGACGCCGGACCTCCGCCGCGAATGGCGCCGGCGCTTGGTGGACCATGACGGGGACGGCGTGCATCCCGGCGGCGTCGATCGCTGGCTCGCGCTGACCGACGGACTCGGCCTCGACCGCGACTATGTCGTCTCGCTGGAGGGCCTGCTGCCGGCGACGCGCTTCGCGGTGGACGCGTATGTCCGCTTCGTGCGGGAGAAATCGCTGCTGGAGGCGATCGCCTCGTCCCTGACGGAGATGTTCTCGCCCGACATCATCACGCAGCGCGTCTCGGGCATGCTGCGGAACTACGACTTCGTGACGCAGGACACGCTCGCCTACTTCACGCCGCGTCTGACCCAGGCGCCGCAGGACGTCGCCTTCGCGCTCTCCTACGTGAAGGAAAACGCCGACACGGCGGAGAAGCAGGCGCAGGTCCTGGCGGCGCTTCGCTTCAAATGCGATCTCCTCTGGGCGCAATTGGACGCGCTGCACTTCGCCTATGTGGCGCCCGGGCTGCCGCCGCCCGGCGCCTTCCGCCCATGACGCCGCGCTTCGCCCCCGGGGTTCGCCTGCACCATGACAAGGCGCGCGAGCGCTGGGTGGTCATGGCGCCGGAGCGGATGTTCGTGCCGGACGAGACGGCGCTGGAGGTGCTCCGCCTGGTCGACGGCGCACGCGATGTCGATGCGATCGTCGACGCGCTGGCCGCCAGGTTCGAGGCGCCACGGGACGTCATCGCGGCCGACGTGCTCGCCATGCTGGACGACCTGATCGCGCGCGGCGCGCTGCTGGCATGACCGCGCCGCTCGCGCTGCTGGCGGAGCTCACGCACCGGTGCCCGCTGCGCTGCCCCTATTGCTCGAACCCGGTCGAGCTCACGCGCGCCTCGGCCGAGCTGACGACGGCCGAATGGGCGCGCGTCTTCGAGGAAGCCGCGGCGCTCGGCTGCCTGCAGGTGCATCTCTCCGGCGGGGAGCCCACTGCGCGGCGCGACATCGTCGAGATCACCGCCGCCGCGCATGGCGCCGGCCTGTACACCAACCTGATCACGGCCGGCGTGCTGTTCGACTCGCCGCTCGTGGCGCGGCTGAAGGCGGCGGGCCTCGATCACGTCCAGCTCTCGGTGCAGGACGCGGACCCTTCCGGCGCCGAGCGCATCGGCGGCATGAAGGGTGCCCACGCCCGCAAGGACGCCGCAGCGCGCATGGTTCGCGAGGCCGGGCTGCCGCTGACGCTGAACGCCGTCGTCCACCGGCAGAACCTGCACAACCTGCCGCGGCTGATCGAGACGGCGCTCGCCTGGGGCGCCGCACGGCTCGAGGTCGCGCATGTGCAGTACTACGGCTGGGCGCTCGCAAACCGCGCCGCACTGCTGCCGACGCGCGAACAACTCGACGCCGCGACGCACGTGGTCGATGCGGCGCGGCAGGCTCATCGTGGCCGCCTGGTCATCGACTACGTGGTGCCCGACTACCATGCGGCGCGACCCAAGGCCTGCATGGGCGGCTGGGGCAACCGCTTCCTCGGCGTTTCGCCCGCCGGCCGCGTGCTGCCCTGCCACGCCGCGGAATCCGTCGCCGGCATGGCCTTCCCGAATGTGCGGGATACCTCGCTCCGAGAGGCCTGGGAGGACAGCGAGGCCTTCAACCGCTTCCGCGGCACGGCCTGGATGCCCGAACCCTGCCGGGGCTGCGAACGCGCCGAACGCGACTGGGGCGGCTGCCGCTGCCAGGCCTTCGCCCTGATCGGCGACGCCGCGGCCACGGATCCCGCCTGCGCCCTCTCACCCCACCACGGATTGCTCGCCGCTGCGCTTGCGGAGGCAGGCCAAGCCGAGTTCCGCTACCGCGAGTTCGGCTGACGCCCAAGCAGCACGGCGACCGGACCGGCCGTCGGCTCCCGGCCGGGCTCAGTCCAGATGCGAGAGATAATGCGCGAGCGCCGCGAGGTCGGCGTTGGAGAGGCCGAAGACCGCCCCGTTCATCTGCGAGTCGACGCCGACGCGGTTTCCATCGCGATACTCGGTCATGGCGCGGACGAGGTACTCCTCCCGCTGTGCGGCGAGGCGCGGAACCTGCTCGCGGCCCGCGAAGCCGGGTAGGTGGCAGACGCCGCAGTTCCGCGCCTCGGCCACCGCCCGGCCGGCCGCGAACAGCGCATCCTCGCGGGGCCCGCGGTCATCCGGCGGACCGGGCGGCAGGCTGGCATAATATGCTGCCAAGTCTTCCACGTCCTTGTCCGGCATGTTCGCCGCGAAGGCGAGCATCGCAGGCACTTGGCGTATCCCCTCGCGGAACAGGATCAGCTGCACCGTGACGTAGCCGGCTGGCTGGCCGGCGAGAGAGGGGATGTCGGCCATCTGGCTGCGGCCATCCGCGCCGTGGCAGTTGCCGCAGCTGTGCGCGGCGAGTTCGGCGCCGCGCCGGGCATCCTGAGCCACGGCCGCGCCGGAAAAGGCGGCGGCCATCACGGCCGCCGCCAGCAGGCTCAGCAGCATCAGCGCTGGTAAGTGATGCGGTAGATCGCGCCCATCTGCTCGCCGGCGACAAGCAGCGAGCCATCGCGCATCACATGCACGTCGACCGGCCGGTCGAGGAAGCGCTGGTTCGCGTCGTCGCGCAGCCCGGTCATGAATTCCTCGATCCGCGCCACATTGCCCTGTGCGTCGAGATGCGCGACCACCACGTCGTAGCCGGTCAGGCGCTCGCGATTCCAGGAGCCGCGGCGGGCGATGAAGATCTGATTCCGGTACTGCTCGGGGAACATCGTGCCGGTGTAGAAGCGCATGCCGAGCGCGGCAACATGCGGGCCGAGCAGCGCCGCGGGCTGGACGAATTCGCTGCAGTTGCGCCCGGCGTTGTGCTGCGGATCGGCGCTGCCGCCGGAGCAGAAGGGGAAGCCGTGATCCTCGCCGCTGCGCCGGATGCGGTGCAGCGTGTCGTTCGGCCAGTCATTGCCGGCCCAGTCGCGGCCGTTGTTGGTGGCCCAGAGCTCGCGCGTGACGGGGTGGTGCGCCATGCCGACGCTGTTGCGGATGCCGCGCGCCTCGATCCGGCGGTCGCTGCCGTCGGGCTTGAAGGAGACGAGCAGCGCGAACTGGTCGCGATCGAATTCGCAGATGTTACACTTCACGCCGACGTTCAGGTAGATCCGGCCGTCCGGGCCGAGCGCGGCAAATTTCCAATGATGGTTGCCGGCATGATCCTGCTCCGTCGGCAGGGCGAAGGCTGCCGTGAGATCCACAGGCGCGGGCACGTTGTCGAGGTTCGCCTCGATGTTGTCGTAGCGCAGCACGCGGTTGACGGCGAAGACGTAGAGGCTGTCGCCGATCATCACCAGGCCGTTCGGCTGAGGCAGGCCCTGCGCGATGATGCGCGTGCGCGTGGTGCCGTCCGCGTTGCGGCTGACGGCATAGACGCGGCCGATCGCACGCGTGCCGGCGAAGATCGTGCCGTTCGGCCCCTCGGCCATCATCCGGGCGCCGGGAATCCCGTGCGCGTAGATTTCGGCGCGGAAGCCCGCAGGCAAGCGGAGCGCCGATACGGGAACCTGTTCCCGCGGCGTCACCGTCAGGCGCGGCGCGTGCGGCGCAAGGGTGGAGCCCTCCGGCCGTCCGACTGCCCATCCCGGCACCGGCGCGGCTTGCTGCGCGAAGGCCGGGCCTGCAAGGAGGGCCGCAGCCAGGCCAAGCACAAGGCGTCTCATGTTCATGGCGTTTCCCCCACTGCCCGCTCCGGGCGTTGAGGTTAGATGGAAGAACGAAACTGCAGTTCCTGCAAGATCCGACTTCGAAAGCAAACCGTCATCGCGCGTGATTGCGCGAATTCCCCGGTGCGCACTTCTACCGCCGGCGAAATGCGTGCGGCCTGGAGCATCAACCGCGCCGCGCCGGTGGACGTCGGGCGCAGCACAGGGCGCGGGACGTTGCGCAGCGCGCGGCTGCCGAGATGCGCTGCGGTGAGGTTCGCCGAGTAGGCGTGCAGCCACTCCACGTCGGTCATGATCCAGCCGGAGATGTCGACCGCGCCCTGGCAGCTGGTCGACGGGTTCAACGCCTCGATGCCGGCCGCGCCGGCCAAGGCCATCGGTCCGGGCATCGAGCGGCCGTAGACCAGGGGATTGCCGGTCGCCGGCGCCCCATTGCATCGACCCGATCGGCGGCTGGCTGAGGCAGCGGGTCGGTGGCGGGCGCCTGGCTGGACCAACGGGCAGATGCTGATGTCGGACAGCGGCACGTCGGCGCCATCCGCCCAGGCCAGCCGCACACGGTCCGCGGCTTTTTCGCCTGCCTGAAGACGCATCAGGGCGTCACGGTCGAGGTCGCCGACCGCATCCGCCGGGCCGGGCGGGGCAGGCGCCCTGCGCTACGCGGTCGAGCTGTGTCGGCTCTCGACCATGGAGCAGGGGCGTTGCGAGCTCGGGCTGGAGGCACACCGCCGGCCGGCTTCCACGCTTGCGCGAGCCACCTGACCCCTCGTCGCTCGCCGAGCTGCAACCACCTATGAGCGGCCACGCTGCAGCGGGAGTGTCCCGCTGAGCGCTACCTGGAGCTGGTTGCATGAATGGCCCGTCTGAATACGTCCCGCCCGAGGTCTGGACCTGGAACAAGGCCAACGGCGGCCGCTTCGCGAACATCAACCGCCCGATCGCGGGACCGACCCATGAGAAGGAACTGCCGGTCGGCCGTCACCCGCTCCAGCTTTACTCCCAGGGAACGCCGAATGGGGTGAAGGTAACCGTCATGCTGGAGGAGCTCCTCGCCCTCGGTCATCAAGGCGCCGAGTATGACGCCTGGTTGATCCGGATTGGCGAGGGCGCGCAGTTCAGCAGCGGCTTTGTTGCAGTGAACCCCAACTCGAAGATCCCGGCGCTGGTCGACCGCAGCGGACCGACGCCGATCCGGATCTTCGAGTCCGGCGCGATCCTCGTCCATCTTGCGGAGGGGTTCGGTGCCTTCCTGCCGACGGCGGGGGCTGCGCGTGCGGAATGCCTCTCCTGGCTGTTCTGGCAAATGGGTAGCGCGCCCTATCTCGGCGGGGGTTTCGGCCACTTCTATGCCTATGCGCCGACGAAGATGGAGTATCCGATCGACCGGTTCACCATGGAGGTGAAGCGCCAGCTGGATGTGCTCGATCGTCGCCTGGCCGGCAGCCCCTATGTGGCCGGGGACGAGTACACGATCGCCGACATGGCGATCTGGCCGTGGTATGGCGGTCTGGTGAAGGGCTGGCTCTATGGCGCCGCCGAGTTCCTCGAAGTGAAATCCTACAAGCATGTGCAGCGCTGGGCGGACCTGATCGGCGAGCGTCCGGCGGTGCAGCGCGGACGCATGGTCAACCGCACATCTGGCGACCCTGCGAGCCAGCTCTGGGAGCGGCACGACGCCAGCGACTTCGACACCAAGACCCAGGACAAGCTGAAGGCCGCCGAATAGCCGCCGGCGAGAGGGGCTATCTTCCGAGCCTTACCCTCTTCACCACCGAGCAACATCGTTGATCGGGGCGATCTGGTCGGCCACGTCGCGCCCGGTGTAGCTCCCCGCGCGCTGAAACCATAGTCGTTGCGGGTCCGCTTCGCCTGGGCAGGGGCGCCCTCAGGCCTGCCAATCCGGCTGCGTGACCTCGCGCCTTCGGAAGCGACGCCCCGATCGCGGTTAACTTCTCTTCGGTTAATTCGCATTTTGCGTTGCACCATCAGTGCTTTCCGCCGAGGAGCCGAACTTGCACCGACCCGCTGGGCCGCGTAGATGCGCGAAGCTGAGCTCGCCAAGGAGGAAAACGGCATGGCCGAGGCTGCCACCCGGAAGCCGCGCGGAAAGGGGGCGAAGGAGCCCGCTATCACCCGCGAGCAGCTGATGCGCGCCTATCGCGATATGCTGCTGATCCGCCGCTTCGAGGAGAAGGCCGGGCAGCTCTACGGCATGGGCCTGATCGGCGGCTTCTGCCACCTCTATATCGGCCAGGAGGCCGTGGTGGTGGGCTTGCAGATGTGCCTGAAGGAGGGCGACCAGGTCATTACCTCCTACCGCGATCACGGACACATGCTGGCCACCGGCATGGAGGCGCGCGGCGTCATGGCAGAGCTGACCGGACGCATCGGCGGTTACTCCAAGGGCAAGGGCGGCTCGATGCACATGTTCAGCCGCGAGAAGGGCTTCTTCGGCGGCCACGGCATCGTCGGCGCGCAAGTCTCGCTTGGCACCGGGCTGGGCTTCGCGAACTGGTATCGCGGCACCGACAACGTTTCCGTCACCTATTTTGGCGAGGGCGCGTCGAACCAGGGCCAGGTCTTCGAGAGCTTCAACCTGGCCGCGCTGATGAAGCTGCCGGTGATCTTCGTGATCGAGAACAACAAGTACGGCATGGGCACCAGCGTCGAGCGTGCTTCCGCCTCGCGCGACCTGTCGAGGAACGGTGCACCCTGGGGCATCCCGGGCGAACAGGTGAACGGAATGGACGTGATCGCGGTGAAGGAAGCCGGCGAGCGCGCCGTCGCCCACTGCCGCGCCGGCAACGGCCCCTACCTGCTGGAGATGAAGACCTACCGCTATCGCGGCCACTCCATGTCCGACCCGGCGAAATACCGAACCCGGGAGGAAGTGCAGAAGATGCGTGAGCAGAACGACTGCATCGAGACCGCGCGCAAGCTGCTGCTGGATTCGCATGGCGTGCCGGAATCTGAACTGAAGGTGATCGACGACGAGGTGAAGGGCATCGTGCAGGACGCCGCGGATTTCGCGCAGACCTCGCCCGAGCCGGATGAAAGCGAGCTCTACACCGACATCCTGCTCGAGAAGGCGCGCTGAGATGACGCAGATCCTGATGCCTGCGCTGTCGCCGACCATGACGGAAGGCAAGCTTGCCCGCTGGCTGAAGAAGGAAGGCGACAACGTGCGCGCCGGGGACGTCATCGCCGAGATCGAGACCGACAAGGCGACCATGGAGGTCGAAGCGGTGGACGAGGGCACGCTGACCGCGATCCTGGTGCCCGAGGGCACCGATGCCGTCGCGGTGAACACGCCGATCGCGGAGCTGAACGGCGGCGCCGGTGCCGGTGCGGCAGGGCCCACCGAGAAGGCGCCCGCGCAGCGCGAAGCCGCCGCCCCGCTGCCGAAGGCCGAGGATCACGGCGCCGTCGCGGCCCGGGGCCAGGACAGGAATGAGGGTGCCGCCAGCCTGCCCGCCCAGCCCAAGGCCGCGGCGCCCGAGAAGGATTGGGGCGCGACGAAGCCCATTACCGTGCGCGAGGCGCTGCGCGACGCCATGGCGGCTGAGATGCGCGCCGACAAGGACGTGTTCCTGATGGGCGAGGAGGTCGCCCAGTACCAGGGCGCCTACAAGATCAGCCAGGGCCTGCTGGAGGAGTTCGGCCCGAAGCGGGTGATCGACACGCCGATCACCGAGCACGGCTTCACCGGCATGGCAGTCGGCGCGGCCTTCACCGGGCTGAAGCCGATCGTCGAATTCATGACCTTCAACTTCTCGATGCAGGCGATCGACCAGATCATCAACAGCGCCGCCAAGACGCTCTACATGTCCGGCGGCCAGCTCGGCTGTCCGATCACCTTCCGCGGCCCCAACGGCGCCGCCGCGCGCGTCGCCGCGCAGCACAGCCAGGAGTACGCGTCCTGGTATGCGCATATACCGGGGCTGAAGGTGATCTCACCCTGGTCGGCGGCGGATGCGAAGGGCCTGCTGCGGGCCGCCATCCGCGACCCCAACCCGGTGATCTTCCTGGAGAACGAGATCCTCTACGGGCAGACCTTCGACTGCCCGACGGACGAGGATTTCGTGCTGCCGATCGGCCAGGCGAAGGTGGAGCGCGCGGGCAGCGACGTCACGCTGGTCTCCTTCTCCATCACCGTCGGGCTCTGCATGCAGGCGGCCGAGGCGCTGGCGGCGCAGGGCATCAGCGCGGAGGTGATCAACCTGCGCACCATCCGTCCGCTCGACATCGCGACCATCGCGCGCAGCGTGAAGAAGACCAACCGCATCGTCACCGTCGAGGAAGGCTGGCCCTTCGCCGGGATCGGCTCGGAGATCGTGATGCAGGTGCTCGAGAACTGCTTCGACGACCTCGACGCGCCGCCGGTGCGCGTCTGTGGCGAAGACGTGCCGATGCCCTATGCGGCGAACCTCGAGAAGCTGGCGCTGCCGCGGCTCGAGCAGGTCGTCGCGGCGGTGCGCAAAGTCACCTACAAGTAGGAGCGCGCACAGATGGCCACGAACATCCTGATGCCAGCGCTCTCGCCCACCATGACGGAGGGCACCCTCGCGCGCTGGCTGAAGAAGGAAGGCGAGGCGGTCAAGGCCGGCGACATCATCGCCGAGATCGAGACCGACAAGGCGACCATGGAAGTGGAAGCCGTGGATGAGGGCGTCCTCGGCAAGATCGTCGTTGCCGGCGGCACCGCGGGCGTGAAGGTCAATGACGTGATCGCCGTGCTGGTCGAACCCGGCGAGAAGGCCGATGCCGTGCCCGCCGCGAAGCCCGCGCCGGCGCCGGCCACGCCAAAGACCGAGCCGGCGCCTGCGCCTGCGCCGAGGGCGGAGGCGCCCGTGCAGGCCACCACGCCTTCCGTGGCGCCAGCGGCGAATGGCCACTCCGGCGGCGACCGCATCATCGCCTCGCCGCTCGCGAAGCGAATGGCGCAGCAGGCGGGGATCGAGCTGTCGGGCCTCAACGGCAGCGGCCCGAACGGACGCATCGTGAAAGCGGATATCGAGGCGGCGCTGGCGAAGGGGCCGGCAGCCAAGGCCGCCCCGGCCCCGCAGGCCCAGGCTGCACCGGCAGCCGCACCCGCACCGGCCCCGAGGGCGCCGGCAGCCCCGGTCAACCTTGCCGCCCTTGGGCCGCACCAGGCGGTGCCGCACAGCACGATGCGCAAGGTCATCGCGCGACGGCTCTCGGAGTCGAAGGCGACCATCCCGCATTTCTACGTCACCATGGATATCGAGCTGGATGCGCTGCTGAAGCTGCGCGGCCAGCTCAACGCTGCCTCGCCCAAGGAAGGGCCGGGCGCGTTCAAGCTCTCGGTCAACGACCTGGTGATCAAGGCGGCGGCGGTGACGCTTCGGCGCATCCCGAAGGTCAACGCCTCCTGGACGGACGAGGCGGCGATCCTCTACGACGATGTGGACATCTCGGTCGCCGTCAGCATCCCGGACGGGCTGATCACGCCGATCATCCGCAAGGCCGACCAGAAGGGCCTCGCCGCGATCAGCGCCGAGATGAAGGACCTTGCCGCGCGCGCGAAATCCGGCAAGCTGAAGCCTGAGGAGTTCCAGGGCGGCGGCTTCAGCATCTCCAACATGGGGATGTACGGCGTCAGCGACTTCAGCGCGATCATCAATCCGCCGCAGGCCGGCATCCTGGCAGTGAGCGCAGGCCAGCAGCGACCGGTGGTGAAGGACGGCGCACTGGCGGTCGCCACGGTGATGACCTGCACGCTCAGCGTTGACCATCGCATCGTGGATGGTGCGCTGGCGGCGGAGTGGATCGCGGAGTTCAAGCGCATCGTCGAGCAGCCGCTGAGCCTGATGCTGTAGGCATGGCGGACCGCCTTCGCCTGCGCGATGCGGGGCGCGAGGATCTGCGCCTCGTGCTTCGCTTCATCCGTGCGCTCGCGGAGTACGAGCGGTTGGCGCACGAAGTCCGCGCGGATGAAGCGACGCTGGCGAGGTTCCTGTTCGAGGAACCGCGCCGCGCCGAAGCCCTGATCGCGGAATGGGATGGCGAGCCGGTTGGCTTCGCCGTGTGGTACTACAGCTTCTCGACCTTCATCGGCCGCCCCTCGCTCTATGTCGAGGATGTCTTCGTGGATCCGGCGCTGCGCGGGAAGGGGATCGGCACGGCGATATTCGGCCATCTCGCTTCGCGTGCGCTGGCGCAGGGCTGCGGGCGGATGGAATGGTCCGTGCTGGACTGGAACGCGCCCTCGATCGCCTTCTACCGCGCCATCGGCGCGAAGCCGCGCGAGGGCTGGACGCTGCAGCAACTGACCGGTGATGCGCTTGCCGCGCTCGCCGCACGGCAAGGATGACACCCATGGCCGAGACATTCGACATCGTGGTGGTGGGCGGCGGACCCGGCGGCTATGTCGCGGCGATCCGCGCCAGCCAGCTCGGCATGAAGACAGCGCTGGTCGAACGCGAGAACCTCGGCGGCATCTGCCTCAACTGGGGCTGCATCCCGACCAAGGCGCTGCTGCGGGCCAGCGAGATCAACCACCTGCTGCACTCGCTCGACCAGTACGGCTTTGCCGCCGACAACATCCGGTTCGACTTCAACAAGGTCATCAAGCGCAGCCGCGGCGTGGCGGGCCAGCTCTCGGCCGGCGTGAAGCACCTGATGAAGAAGAACAAGGTGACGGTGTTCGATGGCCACGGCAAGCTCGCTGGGCCTGGCAAGCTGGCCGTCACCAAGGACGGCAAGCCGGTCGCGGAGATCGCGGCCAAGCACATCATCCTCGCCACCGGCGCGCGCGCGCGAGTCATCCCTGGGATGGAGCCGGACGGCAAGCTGATCTGGACCTACCGCGAGGCGATGACGCCGGCCGCCATGCCGAAGTCGCTGATCGTGGTCGGGTCCGGCGCCATCGGGTCGGAGTTCGCCAGCTTCTACCTCAACATGGGCGCGCAGGTGACGCTCGTCGAAGTGGTGGATCGCATCCTGCCGGTGGAGGATGAGGAGATCTCGGCCTTCGTCGCCAAGTCCTTCACCAAGCAGGGCATGAAGCTGCTGACCGGCGCCCGCGTGCAGGGCGTGCGGAAGAACGCCGACAGCGTCACCGCCGTGATCGAGGCTGGCGGCAAGGTGCAGGAGATCACGGCCGACCGCCTGATCTCCGCCGTCGGCATCGTCGGCAATGTCGAGGATCTCGGGCTGGAAGGCACGAAGGTGAAGGTCGAGAAGACGCATGTCGTCACCGACCCCTTCGGCAACACGGGCGAGCCCGGCGTGTACGCCATCGGCGACCTCTGCGGTCCGCCCTGGCTGGCGCACAAGGCGAGCCACGAGGCGATCATCACCGTCGAGGCGATCGCAGGCAGGCACCCGCATGCGATGGACGTGCTGAACATCCCCGGCTGCACCTATTGCCGGCCGCAGGTGGCCAGCGTCGGCCTCACCGAGGCGAAGGCGAAGGAACTCGGCCATGAGGTCCGCGTCGGCCGCTTCCCCTTCATCGGCAACGGCAAGGCCATCGCCATGGGCGAGCCGGAAGGGCTGGTGAAGACGGTGTTCGATGCGAAGACCGGCGAGCTGCTCGGCGCCCACATGGCCGGGCCGGAAGTCACCGAGCTGATCCAGGGCTACGGCATCGCCCGTACCCTGGAATCCACCGAGGTCGAGCTGATGCATACCGTCTTCCCGCATCCGACCGTGTCGGAGACGATGCACGAGGCGGTGCTGGACGCCTATGGCCGGGTCATCCACATCTGATTGACGCGGGGCACCGGCAGCGCCAAGTCACGGCCATGACCACGCGCGTGGAAATCGACCATCGCCGGACCGGGGCCGAACGGCACCCGGAGAAGGCAAACCGTCCCGACAACCCGATCCAGCGGAAGCCCGCCTGGATCCGGGTGAAGGCGCCCACCAGCCCGGTCTATCGCGAGACCCAGGCGCTGATGCGCGAGCACAAGCTGGTCACCGTCTGCGAGGAAGCCGCCTGCCCGAACATCGGCGAGTGCTGGTCGCAGCGCCACGCCACCATGATGATCATGGGCGAGACCTGCACCCGCGCCTGCGCCTTCTGCAATGTCGCCACCGGCATTCCCAGGCCGCTCGATGCGGACGAGCCGCGGCGCGTGGGTGACGCGGTGGCCAGGCTCGGGCTCAAGCACGTCGTCGTCACCAGCGTGGACCGCGACGACCTGGCCGATGGTGGCGCGGAACATTTCGCAGAGACCATCCGTGCCATCCGACAGGCGACCCCGACCACCACGATCGAGATCCTGACGCCCGACTTCCTGCGCAAGGACGGCGCGCTGGAGGTGGTGGTGGCCGCGCGGCCGGACGTGTTCAACCACAACCTCGAGACCGTGCCGGCGCTCTACCCCACCATCCGCCCTGGCGCGCGCTACTACCACTCGCTGCGGCTGCTGGACCGGGTGAAGCAGCTCGACCCCTCCATCTTCACGAAGTCCGGCCTGATGGTCGGGCTCGGCGAGGAGCGGATCGAGGTGTTGCAGGTGATGGACGATTTGCGCAGCGCGGAGGTGGATTTCCTGACCATCGGACAATACCTGCAGCCAACGGTGAAGCACGCCGCGGTGGACCGCTTCGTCACGCCCGAGGAGTTCGAGGACTATGCCAGGGTCGCGCGCGGCAAGGGGTTCCTGCTGGTGTCCGCGACGCCGTTGACTCGCAGCTCCTATCACGCCGACCGCGACTTCGCCGCGCTGCGAAGCGCGCGCGACGAGCAGCTATGTGCGGCGCGCGACGCGGCACCCAAGGCCGCCTGATGCCGACCCATGCCGAGAAGAAGGTGCTGGCGTACTCGCCGGAACAACTCTTCGACATGGTGGCCGATGTGCGCCGCTATCCGGAGTTCCTGCCCTGGTGCGTCGGCGCGCGGGTTGTCTCCCGCACCGACAGCGAGTTGATCGCGGACCTCACCATCGGCTTCAAGATGTTCCGCGAGACCTTCCGCAGCCAGGTCACGCTGGAGCGCCCGCACCACGTGCACGTCCGCTACCTCAACGGCCCTTTCCGCTACCTGAACAACCATTGGCGCTTCAACCCCGGCCCCAACGGGACCGAGGTCGATTTCTTCGTGGATTTCGAGTTCAAGTCGCGCCTGCTGCAGGCGGTGATCGGCACCGTCTTCAACGAGGCGGTGCGCCTGATGGTCCGCGCCTTCGAGCGGCGGGCGATGGTGCTGTACGGGCGGGACCGCGTGCGCACCGCACCGACGGAGCCGGCCCCCTCGACGTCGGGCTGAGGCGGCAGGTCGCCGCCTCCCCCGGACTCGCGGATTACCTGGCCGGCGCGCCGCCGCAGCGGTTGCGCAGCCTGCCGCCATCGGCGATCGCCATGGCCACCAGGATCTCGTCCGGCCGGGGCGCATCGGCCATGGCGACGGTGATCGCGTCGAAATGCGCGAAGCTCCAGGGGTCGTCCTTGTGGCCAAGCGGGATGTCCACCGGCGTCCCCGCTGCTGCCACCTTCACCACGCTGCCGATCAGCGCCTGGCCGCCGCCGAGCGCCGCGCGCATCGGCTTGCCGAGCCGAGGATGCACGCAGGCGCCGCCATGCTCCACCTCCCCGGCGACGCCCACCACCGCGGCCTTGCCGTAGGAGACGGCCGGCCCGGACAGCAGCGCGACGAGGCCCGGCATCAGCCGCTCGCCCAACTCGGCGCCAGCTGCCCAGAGCGGCGTCAGATCCTCCACTGCGGCCTGCCCGGCGAAGGGGTTGCGGATGGCCGCGAGGGCCACGGCGCGCACCACAGGCCGCTCCGGCACGGTACCGAGTTCCCCGTGGATTTCCTCCCGCCAAGTGGCGAGCTTGCGGATGTGCAGCATGTCGGGCTCTCCGTGACCGCGGCCATGCTGCCACGGCGCGCCCGGCACATCACGCCCGGCGGCACCTCTACCGGCCCGTTTCAGGGGGCCTGCGCCACTTCCTCCAGCGGCCGGATCTCCACCGGGGCGAGGCCGATGCCCATGCCGATGGCCCGTGCGCTGCGCGGCGAGAGGTCGATGATCCGGCCAGGGATGAACGGCCCGCGATCCGAGATCACCACGATGGTGGAGGCGCCGGTGCGGAGGTTGGTGACGCTCACCACCGTGCCGAAGGGCAGGTGCCGATGCGCGGCATGGTTCGCCGCCGGGTCGAAGCGGTCGCCATTGGCCATCTGTCGCCCGGCGAACTGGTCCGCGTCATAGACCGAGGCCGTACCGCGCTGCGGTTCGAAGGCGAGGGCGGGATGCGGGCCGAGGCAGGCCAGCGCCAGAAGGGCAGGGAGGGCCCCGCGCCACAGGTGGATCGCTGTCATCCCCGCAACAAACCCCGTGGCGACCGAGATTGCAACCCTGGAGTGTACGCGCGCAGCGTCCCATCGGTTGATCCACCGCAAGGACGGGCGCGGCTTGCCATGGTGGAAGGGGGCATGCTCGCCAATTGCCTGCACGACCTGACGGCGATCGGCCCCGGCGGCCTGCCGGCGGTCGCGCTGGCGCTGTTCCTCGCCGGGCTGGCCGGTGGCGTAACCCATTGCGCGGGGATGTGCGCGCCCTTCGTGCTGGCCCAGGCCGGCGCACTGGCGGATCGCAGCGCAGCGGGGGGCATGCTCGCGCGGCTCTCCGGCGCGGCGCTGGTGCCGTACCATCTCGGCAGGATGCTGGGCTATGCGGGCCTCGGCGCGCTGGCGGGCGGCACGGCGGGGCTGATCAGCCAGCTGAGCGGCCTGCGCTGGCTGCTCGCCGCGCTGCTGCTGGCGGCGGCGCTGCTGATGGCGGCCCAGGCCTCCTCCCGCCTGCCGCAGCGCTTCCGCCCCGGCAGGTGGCTGCGCCTGCCGGCGCTGCCGGCTCCGGGGGCTCGGCTCGGCAATCTCATAGCGCCGCTGCTCGCCGCACCGGGTGGCTGGCGCGGGGTGGGCCTCGGACTGGCACTCTCGGCGCTGCCCTGCGGGCTGCTCTATGCGGCGCTGGCGGGCGCGGCCGCGACCGGGAGCGCGCTGGCCGGCGCCATCGCCATGGCCGCCTTCGTCGCCGGCACCATCCCGGCGCTGGTCGGCGTGGCGCTGCTGGGCCGGCTGTTCCTCCGCCGCGCCGGGGAGGGGCTGCAGCTCGCCGGCGCCGCGCTGTTCGCGCTGAACGCGACGGTGCTGGCCGGGATGGCGTGGCGGCTGGTCGCCTGACCGGGTTTACCTCCGCGCAACCCCTGCGGGGCTAAGCCCGGCCTCGACCCAGAAGGGGCCGCCATGTCCGTCACGGTATCCGGGACGATACCGGACACCATTTTCGAGAATGCCCGTCCCGGCGACTGGGAAGCCACGCTCCGCTTGTCCGGCGGCGTGCTCGAAGCCGTGCTCACCGGCCCGGACGCCATGCGCTTCGAGCCGGTGTTCGATCGCGCGCGGCAGACGCTCACCCTCGCGCCTGTCGAGGCCTTCGACTCCGAGGCGCTGGGCCCCGCGGTCTTTGCCTTCGGCCTGTCGGTGCGCACCGCCGCTGGCTGGCAGGCGGTGGGTGACGGCTGGCAGGTGGCGCTGCTCGACCTCGACGACACGCCGCCCACCGGCCTCGCCTGGCTCAGCGGCGGCACGGTGCTGGCGAATGATGTCGGCGCGCCCATCGGCACTGTCATCGGCACCGACCCGGATACCGAAACGCCGCTGACCTACCAGGTCGCCTGGCCGGATTCGGCCTATTTCCGCATGGTCGGCGACGTGCTGACGCTGCTGCCGGGCGTGGACCTGCTCGCCTTCGCCGGCCTCACGCGGGAGGTGATGGTCGAGGCCTGGGACGGCCGCAATCCGCCCGTCGCCTACCTGCTCCCGGTCACCGTGCTCGCGCCCGGCCCGGCTGTGCTCCTGCAGGAGGGGACCGAGGCGGGCGAGACGCTCGACGGCAGCGCCGGCGCCGACCTGGTGCTCGGGTTCGGTGGGGATGACAGGCTCAGCGGTGGCAACGGCAACGACATCCTGGAAGGTGGCGATGGAGCCGACACGCTGGATGGCGGGCTCGGCAACGACACGCTGGACGGCGGTGCGAATGCCGACAGCATCGTCGGCGGAGCCAGCACTGGCGGCAACGACATCCTCCGTGGCGGCGACGGCGACGACACGCTGCGCGGGCTGAACGGCACCGACACGCTGGATGGCGGCGCCGGCCGTGACATCGTGGATGGCGGCACCGGTGACGACCTCCTCCACGGCGGCGACGGCAATGACCGCCTGCTGGGGCGCGCCGGCTTCGACACGCTGCACGGCGGCGATGGCGACGACGTGCTGGATGCAAGCACCGAGGACGATCTGCTCGACGGCGGCGCGGGCAACGATCAGCTGCTCGGCGGCCTCGGCAACGACACGCTGTTCGGCGGGGAGGGGGCGGACACGCTCGATGGTTGGGAGGGCGCGGACAGCTTGGCCGGAGCCGAGGGCGACGACATCTATCTGCTCGAAGATGACGGCGACCTGGTGCTGGAACTGCCCGATGAGGGCTTCGACACCATGGTGGTGCGCTACCTCGCCACCATCCTGCCGGGGATCGAGCGTCTGCGGATCCGTGAGGGCGCCGGCGACCTGGCTGCCTACGGCGCCGCGCTGGCCGACCAGCTCGTCGGGAACGAGGGAAACAACCTTCTCCGTGGCGAGGGGGGCGCCGACACGCTGGAGGGCGCGAGCGGTGACGATACGCTGGAGGGCGGCGCGGATGCTGCCCTGCTGCTCGGCGGCGGCGGCAACGACCTGCTGTTCGGAGCCGATGACGAGGACACCCTCTTCGGTGAGGCCGGCGACGACCTCCTGTTCGGTGAGGCCGGCGCCGACAGCCTCGATGGCGGCGCCGGATCCGACACGCTGCATGGCGGCGCAGGCAACGACACGCTGTTCGGCTCCGCGGGGCCGGACAGCCTCTCCGGCGGAGATGGGGATGATTGGCTCGACGGCGGCACCGAAGCCGACACGCTGCTGGGTGGCGGGGGGCGCGATACGCTTTTGGGCAGCGAGGGCGACGACCGGCTGGCGGGCGAGGCCGGTGACGACTTGCTGGAAGGCGGCACCGGTGCGGACACGCTGGAAGGCGGCGCCGGCGCCGACACGCTGCGCGGCATCGCGGGGCGCGGATCCCTGCTGGGCGGCGACGGCGACGACCTGCTGCTGGGTGGCGCCAACGCCGACACCCTCGACGGCGGCGAAGGCCCCGATACGCTGGACGGCGGTGGCGGCGCCGACAGCCTCGCCGGCGGCGCCGGCAATGACTGGCAGCACGGGCAGGCCGGCGACGACACGCTCGCCGGCGATGCGGGGGACGACTTCCTCGAGGGCGGCGACGGCAATGACCGCCTGGAGGGCGGCCTCGGCAACGACATGCTGCTGGGCGGCGAAGGGGCCGATTCGCTGCTCGCCGGCCAGGGGAGCGACGTGCTCGCGGGCGGCCGCGGCAATGACCTGCTGGAAGGCGGTGGCGGCAACGATCTGGTGATGGGCGAGGATGGCGACGACCTGCTGCGCGGCAATGCCAATGACGACACGCTGGTCGGCGGGCTCGGCGCCGATACGCTGGAGGGCGGGCCGGGCCGCGACCGGCTGGACGGCGGTGGCGGCAACGACCTGCTGCGGGCCGGCCCCGATGGCGGTGCGGAACTGCGCGGCGGCGAGGGCGCGGACACGCTGGACGCCACTGGCAGCACCGGTGCGGGCAACCTGCTGTTCGGCGGGCTGGGCGACGACACCTATCTCGTGCGCGGTCCGCAAGACCGCGTGCTGGAGGAGCCGGGGGCCGGCATCGACACTGTCGGCGTCTCGATGTCGGGCGGCATCTATGCGCTGCCTGCGAATGTCGAGGTTCTGGCGCTGCTCGGCGGCGTGGTCGCGGGCTACGGCAATGGGCTCGCCAACCTGATCACGGGGAACGGGGCAGCGAACCTGCTGGCCGGCGGCGGCGCGGCCGACACGCTCGATGGCGGGGCGGGCGACGACACGCTGCTGGGCGGCGCGGGGGAGGATGTGTTCGCGCTACGCGGCGAGGCAGGGCGCGACCGGATCGCCGATTTCGCGCCGGGCCTCGATGTGCTGCTGCTGGTCGGCACCGGCCATCACAGCGCCGCTGCCGCTCTCGCCGAGATCCGCGCCGTGGGAGGGGGGCTGGAACTCGCCTTTCCCCTCGGCGGGTCGGTGCTGATCGAGGGCCTCGGCCCTGGCGCGATCCGCGTGCAGGACATCCTTATCGGCTGAGACCCGGCCGGATCAGCGCACCAGGTCGCGATAGGCGTGCCAGGTGGCGTGGCCGATCAGCGGCAGCACCAGTGCCAGGCCAAGGAAGAACGGCACCAGCGCCATCGCGGTGAACACCACGATCAGGCCCGCCCAGAACGCCATCGCGCGCCAGTTGTCGAGCGTCGCGCGGATCGAAACCACCACCGCCTCGATCGCGGAAATGTCGCGGTCCACGATCATCGGGATGGACACCGCCGAAACCGCGAAGGCGATCGAGGCGAGCACGAAGCCCACCCCGGTGCCGACGACCAGGAAGGGCAGCAGCTGGTCGGAGCGCAGCAGCGCCAGCGGCAGTTGCTCGATGGAAGGCGAGAAGCCGAGGCCGAAGAACACCATGAACAGCAACCCGGCCATACGCACCCAGAACAGGTTGATGATCAGCAGCACCGCGCCCATCAGGGTGAGCTGCGGGGCGTTGCGGCGGAAGGCCATGAAGGCGATGGGCAACGAGATCGGCTCGCCAAGCTCACGCCGCCGGCTGGTCTCGTAGAGGCCGGCGCCGAGCAGCGGCGCCACCAGGAAGAAGCCGGCCACGGCCGGCAGCACGGCCCACATCGCATCGACCGCGATCAGCAGCAGCACCAGCGCCCAGCCCGCGGCCACCACCGCGCCGCCGTAGAAGAAGCCGATATGCGGCGCGGCCATCAGGTCGCGCCAGCCGGCCTCCACCCATTTCCACGGCCGGTCCTTCGAGACGAGGCGGATCTGCGTCGGCGCGGCCGGGCCGGCAGGCTCGACGATGTCGTTGGGCATGGCGGCACTCCTCCCCAGGGGTCCTCACCCTGTGGCGCGACATTAGGCGGAGTGCAGTGCAGCAGGACTTGATCCTGATCAAGGACGCCTCCCGCAATGGGAGGTCTTCTGCCGCCACGTGCCGGTCGGTTCCCGACTCGGCTTTCGCCCCTGGGCGCGCGGAGGGAGAGACCACCTCATGTCAGCAACAGGCTACGCCGCAGGGCTGGCCGAACCCGCAACGGGCGCGCCGAGCGCCGTGCGGGTCGATGCCTATGTGGAGGCGCCGATTCGCGCCTTCGCCATCGCCACCGTCTTCTGGGGCGTGGTGGGCTTCCTCATGGGGGTGCTCATCGCCTCCCAGCTCGCTTGGCCACTGCTGAACCTCGATCTCGAATGGACCACCTTCGGGCGGTTGCGCCCGGTGCATACCAGCGCCGTGATCTTCGCCTTCGGTGGCAATGCACTGATTTGCACCAGCCTCTATGTCGTGCAGCGCACCTGCCGCGCGCGGCTGTTCGGCGGGGAGTCGATGGGGTGGTTCCTGTTCTGGGGCTACCAGTTCTTCATCGTCGCCGCCGCGCTCGGCTACGTGCTCGGCATCAGCCAGGGCAAGGAATACGCCGAGCCCGAATGGTACGTGGACCTGTGGCTGACCGTTGTGTGGGTGCACTACCTCGTGGCCTTCGGCGGTACCATCACGCGGCGTGAGGAGCCGCATATCTACGTGGCGAACTGGTTCTACCTCGCCTTCATCGTCACCGTGGCGATGCTGCACATCGGCAACAACCTCGCGCTGCCGATCACCATGGGGCACGCCAAGAGCTACGGCCTGGCGTCCGGCGTGCAGGACGCGATGATCCAGTGGTGGTATGGCCACAATGCGGTGGGCTTCTTCCTGACCGCCGGCTTCCTCGGGATGATGTACTACTTCATCCCGAAGCAGGCGGAGCGGCCGGTGTACTCCTACCGCCTGTCCATCGTGCACTTCTGGTCCCTCATCTTCCTCTACATCTGGGCCGGTCCCCACCACCTGCACTACACCGCCCTGCCGGACTGGGCGCAGACGCTCGGCATGGTGTTCAGCGTGATGCTCTGGATGCCGAGCTGGGGCGGCATGATCAACGGCGTGATGACGCTGTCGGGCGCGTGGGACAAGTTGCGCACCGACCCGGCGCTGCGCTTCTCCGTCACCGCGGTGGGCTTCTACGGCATGTCCACCTTCGAAGGCCCGGTGATGTCCATCAAGGCGGTGAACGGCCTCAGCCACTACACCGACTGGACCATCGGCCACGTACATTCCGGCGCCATGGGCTGGGTCGGCTTCATCACCTTCGGGGCGATGTACTGGCTGTTCCCGAAGCTCTGGGCGAAGCGGGGGATGTACTCCGAGAAGCTGATCTCCTGGCACTTCTGGATCGCGACGCTGGGCATCGTCCTCTACATCACCGCGATGTGGGTGTCGGGCATCCTGCAGGGCCTGATGTGGCGCGCCTATGACGAGAACGGCTTCCTGCAGTACAGCTTCATCGAGACCGTCGCGGCGATGCACCCGTACTACGTGATCCGCATGATGGGTGGCGTGCTCTACCTCACCGGCGCGCTGATCATGGTCTACAACCTCTGGATGACCGTCACCCGCGGCGAGCGCTCGGAGGCGGTCGCCGCCCCCGCGCCGATCGCCGCCGTGCCGGCCGCCGCCGCGTGAAGGAGGGCGGGAAGATGAAATGGTTCAACCACGCAGTCATCGAGAAGAACGTGGTGCTGATGGGCGTGCTCACGCTCATCACTGTCTCGATCGGCGGGCTCGCGCAGATCGTGCCGCTGTTCACCGTGGCCACCACGATCGAGCGGGTGGAGGGCGTGCGCCCCTACACCCCGCTCGAACTTGCCGGACGCAACATCTACGTGCGGGAGGGCTGCTACACCTGCCACAGCCAGATGGTGCGCCCCTTCCGCGACGAGCTGGAGCGCTACGGCCACTTCAGCCTGGCCGCGGAGAGCATGTATGACCATCCCTTCCAGTGGGGCTCGAAGCGCTCGGGGCCGGACCTCGCGCGCGTCGGCGGCCGCTACTCCGATGACTGGCAGGCGGCGCATCTGCGCAGCCCGCGCGCGGTGGTGCCGGAAAGCATCATGCCGCCCTACGCCTTTCTCGACCGGCCGCTAGACTACGCGGACATCGCCGATCACCTGCGTGCGCAGCGAGCGATCGGCGTGCCCTACACGGACGAGATGATCGCGAACGCCCGCGCCGACCTCGAGGCGCAGGCGCGGCCCGACAACGACCCCTCCGGCTACCAGGGCCGCTACGCCCGCGCCCGCCAGGGCGCCTTCGACGGTGATCCGAACACCGTCACCGAGATGGACGCGGTGGTCGCCTATCTGCAGATGCTCGGCACGCTCGTGCAGTTCCGCGACGTGACCCCCGAGCAGCTACGGCAGCAGTGAGGAGGATGGCGATGCTCGAGACGCTGGCCTCCCTGCAATCCACGCTCTCCACGTTGTGGGTGGCGTGGTTCTTCCTCCTGTTCACCGGGATCATCCTCTACGTGATGGCCCCCTGGCGGAAGCGCCGCTACGAGCGCGCGGGCGAGATCCCGCTGCGCGACGAGCCGCCCTCCTCCCGTCAGCGCTGAGGGATCGCCTTAGATGCCGACCAAGATCGAGAAGGATGCCCTGACGGGCACCGACACCACCGGCCACGAATGGGACGGGCTGAAGGAGCTGAACACGCCGCTCCCGAAGTGGTGGCTCTACGTGATGTACGCGACCATCGCCTTCTCCGCGGTGTGGGTGGTGCTCTACCCGGCCTTCCCCATCCAGGGCTGGACCGGCACCACCGGCTGGATCGCGCGCGAAGCGGTGGTGCAGGAGGTCGCCGCCGCGGACGAACGCATGGGCCCGATGATGAGCCGCATCCGCGCGGCCACGCCGCAGCAGATCGCGGCCGATCCCGAACTGCGCTCCTTCGCGATGGCGGGCGGGCGCATCGCCTTCGCCAACAACTGCGCCGCCTGCCACGGCGCCGGTGGCCAGGGTGCCGTCGGCGGTTTCCCGAGCCTGGCGGATGACGACTGGCTGTGGGGCGGCACGCATGAGGCGATCCGCGCAACCATCCAGCACGGCATCCGCGCCGGCGAAAGCGACGAGGAGCGCACCAGCATGATGCCGCGCTTCGTCGCCGATGGTGTGCTGACCACGGCGCAGGCGGCCGACACGGCGGAATTCGTGCTGAGCCTCAGCGGCCGTTCCACCGACGCGGCCGGGGTGGAGCGCGGCAAGGCGCTCTACGCCGAGAACTGCGCCTCCTGCCACGGCGAGAACGGCGAGGGCAATCGCGACCTCGGCGCGCCGCGGCTGTCCGACCAGGTGTGGCTGCACGCATCCGACAAGGCGGCGATCGCCCGCTACATCGGCAATCCGCGAATGGGCGTGATGCCCTCCTGGGGCGGGCGGCTGGATGCGGCGACGGTGAACATGCTCACCGTCTACGTGCACGCACTGGGCGGCGGCGAGAACTGAGCGCGCGGCCCGTCCCGGAGAGACGATCATGAACGACGTCACGGCCAAGAGGAAGCTGCAACCGGCGGGGAAGATCCCCGCCGCGGACCAGCCGCTCTACGCCAACCGCCAGAAGGTCTATCCGAAGGCGGTCTCCGGGCCGGTGCGGCGCGCGAAATGGGCGGTGCTCGCGCTGTGCCTTGCGGTCTACTACCTCGTGCCGTGGCTGCGCTGGGACCGCGGGCCGACCGCGCCGGACCAGGCCGTGCTGGTGGATATGGAACACGGCCGGCTCTATTTCTTCTTCTTCGAGATATGGCCGCAGGAGGTCTACTTCCTCACCGGCCTGCTGATCCTCGGCGCGATCGGACTGTTCGCGGCGACCAGCCTGTTCGGCCGCGTCTGGTGCGGCTTCGCCTGCCCGCAGACGGTCTGGACCGACCTGTTCATGTGGGTCGAAAGCAAGATCCAGGGCGACCGCAACGAGCGCATGCGCCTCGACAAGGCGCCATGGACGGCGGAGAAGTGGCGCAAGAAGGCGCTGACCCATGCCGCCTGGGTGGCGATCGCGGCAGCCACCGGCGGCGCGTGGATCATGTATTTCAACGATGCGCCGACGGTGACGGTGGAGATCCTCACCGGGCAGGCCAGCGCCCAGGTCTATTTCTTCTTCGGCCTGTTCACCTTCACCACCTACCTCCTTGCCGGCTGGGCGCGCGAGCAGGTCTGCACCTACATGTGCCCATGGCCGCGCTTCCAGGCCGCGATGCTGGACGAGAACTCGCTCGTCGTCTCCTACCGCGCCTGGCGTGGCGAGCCGCGCGGCAAGCTGAAGGAAGAAGGGCGCGGCGACTGCGTGGATTGCCGCGCCTGCGTCAATGTCTGCCCGACCGGCATCGACATCCGCGACGGCCAGCAGCTGGAATGCATCGGCTGCGGCCTCTGCATCGATGCCTGCGACGACATCATGAAGAAGCTTGATCGCCCGACAGGGCTGATCGCCTTCGAGACGCTGAAGAACATCGCCGCCTCGGAGGTCGCGACCAAGGCGATCCCGCCCTGCGCCGCGCGCACCCAGGCCGGCATGGGCGTGCGCCATGTGCCGAAGTTCATCCGCGCGCGAACGCTGATCTATGCGGGCGTCCTGACCGCCGTGATGGCGGTGATGCTCGGCGCCTGGCTGCTGCGGCAGGAGGTGACGCTGGCGGTGCTGCGCGACCGCGCGCCGCTCTTCGTCACGCTGGCCGATGGCGGCATCCGCAATGCCTACACGCTGAAGATCGCCAACAAGGCGCGCGAGGCCGGTGAGCTGACGCTGGTGATGGAAAGCGCCGCCCCGCTGCGGCTGACGATCCAGGAGGCGGAGGAGATCGGGCCGAACCGCTTCCGCGTCACCACGCGCGGCGACGGCATCACCCAGTGGCGCGCGCTCGCCACGCGTTCGCCCGGTGCGCGGCAGCCTGAAAGCACGCCGGTGACCTTCCGCCTGCTCGATGCGCGCGGCCGCACGGTGGTGCGGACCAGCAGCGTCTTCCTCGGCCCGCATGGGGAGACCCGCCGATGAGCGACACCACCCGGCCGCGTGACTCCGGCTTCGACCCCAACCGCAGCCGCTGGATTCCCTGGGCCTTCGTCGGCGCCTTCGCGGTGATCATTGCGGTGAACCTGGTGCTGGTGGTCGCCTCGGTCACCACTTTCACCGGCGTCACCACCGGCCAGTCCTATGACCGCGGCCGCGCCTACAACGCCGTGCTGGCGGAGGCGGCGCGTCAGGACGCACTCGGCTGGTCGGCGCGCGTGGCGCTGGACGGCAGCGCGCTGGCGGTTGCCGTGAACGACCGGGAGGGGCTGCCGGTGGGTGGCCGGATGGAGGGCGTGCTGCTGCGGCCCCTGGAAGGGGTGGAGATCGCACTCGACTTCGTCGCCGCCGGACCCGGCCGTTTCATCGCCTTCGCCGACACGCCGGCGCGGGGGCAGTGGGAGGCGCGGCTCTCGCTGCACGGCACGCGCGGCCAGCGCCTCGACATCCGCCAGCGGGTACTGGTGCGGTGACCATCTCCGCCGCCGTTCCCGAGGGCGTCGCGCCCGGCAGCCTGGGGTCCGCGAGTGCCGGCTTCTCGCGCGCCGTCTGCGCGCATTGCGGCGAGCAGCTGGCGCCCGGCCAGGGAGAGTTCTGCTGCACCGGATGCTCCGGCGCGCACGCACTGGTGCGCGGTCTCGGCCTCGACGCCTTTTACCGCCGGCAGGAGACCGCGGCCGGCACGCTGCGCCCGCCCGAGACGCTGTCCTGCGATTTCGTCCCGCATGCCCGGGCGGTGCGCGACGGCATGATGGAGCTCGACCTCATCGTCAGTGGCCTGACCTGCGGCGCCTGCGTCTGGCTGGTGGAGCAGGCGCTGGCCGCGGAGCCCGATGTGCTGAAGGCGCGCGCCAGCCTCTCGACGCGGCGGCTCTCCGTCGCGTGGCGCGGCGAAGCGCGGCGGGCGAACGAGCTCGCCGGCCTGGTCGCGCGGCTCGGCTTCAAGGTGGCGCCCTGGTCGCCGGCCTGCCTGCGCGCGACCGAGGACGCCGAAGGGCGCGCGCTGATCCGCGCGCTCGGCATCGCCGCCTTTGGTTCGATGAACGTGATGCTGGTCTCCATCGCCGTCTGGGTCGGGACGGACATGGAGGAGGCGACGCGGCATGCGATGCACTGGGTCGCGGCGCTGATCGCGCTGCCGACGGTGCTGGTGGCCGGCATGCCCTTCTACCGCTCGGCCTGGGAGGCGATCCGCGCGGGCCGGGTGAACATGGATCTCGCCGTGTCGCTCGGCGTGATCGCGACCACGCTCATGTCGCTCTCGGAGACCTTCCGCAACGGTCCCTACACCTGGTTCGACGGTGCCACCTCGCTGCTCGCGCTGCTGCTGGCCGGCCGCGTGCTGGACCGCGCGATGCGGCGCAAGGCGCGCCAGGCGGTGGCGGAGCTGCTGGCGCTGCAGGAAGGCACCGTCGCGCTGCGCCTTGCGGACGGCACCACCCGCGCCGTGCCGGCGGAGAACGTGAAGGCCGGCGATCTCGTCCTGGTCGCCGCCGGCGAGCGGTTGCGGCTCGACGGCACGGCGGAGGAGGCGGTGCTGCTCGATACCTCCGCCACCACCGGCGAATCCCTGCCGCGCGCCATGGCGCCCGGTGAAGCGCTCGCGGCCGGTGCGGTGAACATGGGCCAGCCTTTCCTGATGCGCGTCGCCGCAGCGGCAAAGGATGGCTCGCTCGCGCAGCTTGCGCGGTTGCTGGAGCGTGCCGAGCAGGGGCGCGGCCGTTTCGTCTCCATCGCCGACCGCGCGGCGCGCGCCTATGTGCCGGTGGTGCATGTGGTGGCGCTGGCCACCTTCCTCGGCTGGTGGCTCGGCGTCGGCGTAGGCTGGCAGGCGGCGCTGGTGCCGGCGGTCGCGGCGCTGATCGTCACCTGCCCCTGCGGCCTGGCGATCGCGGTGCCGGCGGTGCAGGTGGCCGCCGTCGGATCGCTGTTCCGCCGCGGCGTGCTTGTGGCCTCGCCGACCGCGCTGGAGCGGCTGGCGAGAGCCGACCATGCCGTGCTCGACAAGACCGGCACGCTGACCGAGGGACGGCCCGAACTGATCGCCGACGAGACGCTGGACCCCGAAGTGCTGCGCGAAGCGGCGGCGATGGCGCGCGCCAGCCGTCATCCGCTGGCGCAGGCGCTGGTGCGCGCCTGCCAGGATGCGCCGGCGCTCGGCGGTGTGCGGGAGATCGCCGGCAAGGGCCTGGTGCGCGGCAGCCAGCGGCTCGGCAGCCCGGAGTTCTGCGGGCTCGCCAAGGATACCGGCTCCGGCATGACGCTGGTCTATTGCGTGGCGGGCGAGGCGCCGACGGTGTTCCACTTCTCCGACAGGTTGCGACGCGATGCCGGCGAGGCGGTCGAGGCCCTGCACGGACTTGGCCTGGAGACGGAGCTGCTCTCGGGCGACGGCGCAGGCGCGGTCGAGGCGGCGGCGGCGGCGACCGGCATCGGCCCGTGGCAGGCTCGCGCGACACCGGCCGACAAGGCGCACCGCATCGAATCGCTGCGCGCGGCAGGCCGCCATCCGCTGATGGTCGGCGACGGCATCAACGACGCCGCGGCGCTCTCGCTGGCCCATGTCTCTGTCAGCCCGGGCAGCGGCACCGACCTTGCCCAGGCGGCTTCGGACCTGGTGCTTCGTTCGGAGGGGCTGACGGCGCTGCCGCTGGCCATCCGCGTCGCCCGCAAGGCGCAGCGGCTGGCGCAGCAGAACATCGCCTTCAGCCTGATCTACAACCTGGTGGCGGTGCCGATGGCGGTGCTCGGCTTCGTCACGCCGCTGATCGCAGCGCTCGTCATGGCGAGCAGCTCCATCATCGTGATCCTCAATGCGCTGCGTGCGGGGAAGGAGGCTTCGGCATGAATGCCCTGGTGTTTCTCGTGCCGGCTGCGCTTGTGCTGGGCCTGCTCGGCCTGGCGCTGTTCCTGTGGACGCTGAAGTCGCGCCAGTACGACGACCTGGACGGCGCGGCGAGCCGCATCCTGTTCGACGACTTGCCCCGGAAGGACAAGACCCAATGATCTACTTCATGGTTATCGGCGCGATCTGCGCGGTGCTCGGCCTGGCCGCGATCTCGGCGGCGCAGGAACTCGGCTTCCTGCTGTTCGGCTACGGCCTGTTCGGCTTCGGGGTGCTGTTCGCGCTGTTCCTGCTGAAGCGGCACTTCGACCACCTGGATGGCTCCGCACGGCCCTGAGACGCAGAGCCAATTGCCGGAACGGCCCGTGCCGCGCAGGTTGGCGCCGCAATTGAAGTGGCCGCCGGCGCGGCCCGCGCATCGGGGAGACGTGCGATGAGATCGCTTCGCCCGCTTCTGGCGTTCCTGGCCTTCGCGCCCGGCCTCGCGCTCGCGCAGCAGCCCGTCGTCAGGGGCGAGGTGGCGCAACGTGTCTCGATCGTCGAGACCACCAACGCCCGCGAGCGTTCGGTGCTGCTGACCGGGCCGGATGGATCCCTCACCACCATTTTCGTCGGGCCGGAGGTGCGCAACTTCGCGCAGATCAGGCCCGGCGACCGGGTGGCGACAACGGTGACCGAGGCGGTCGCCATCTCTCTGGCCAAGGCCGACGGCGCCGGGCCGACCGGCTCCGCAGCAGTGACAAGCCGCGCCGCGCCAGGCCGGCGGCCGGCCGGCAGCGTCACCGCGGCCGACCGCATCCGCGTGCGAATCGATAACGTGGATACGAGCCGCAACCTCGTCGCTTTCATCACGCCGGGTGGCACGCGT
The DNA here is from genome assembly GCF_041690465.1 of Falsiroseomonas sp. Taxonomy (GTDB): domain Bacteria; phylum Pseudomonadota; class Alphaproteobacteria; order Acetobacterales; family Acetobacteraceae; genus Falsiroseomonas. The sequence continues at coordinate 60,740 of NZ_JAWLHG010000022.1, forward strand.
CGCGAGGTTCAGCTGCGCGACCCGGAGCTGCGCCGCTTCGCCGAATCGCTGCGTCGGGATGACGAGGTGGATGTGGTGTTCGTCGAATCCGTGAGCGTTCGCGTCCTGCCGGGCAACTGATGGACAGGGCGCCGCCGGTGCTGGCTCACTGCGGCACCGGCGACAGCTCCTGCTTCAGGCAGCGCAGCGCGAAGCTGGTGCGGGTGTGGCGCACGCCCGGCAGGCGGTAGAGCCGTTCCCGGAGCAGCCGCTCATACCCCACCGTGCCGCCCACCGCGGCCTTGATGACGTAGTCGTATTCGCCGGTGACGAGGTGGCATTCCAGGATCTCCGGGATGTCCCTCACCGCCGCCTCGAAGCGCCGCAGATGCTCCTCGTCGTGGCGCTCCATCATCACCTCGATGAACACCGTATCCGGCAGGCCGAGTGCGGCCTGGTCGAGCAGCGCGGCATAGCCCTTGATCACGCCCGCCTGCTCCAGCGGCTTCACCCGCGTCCAGCAAGGCGAGGCGGAGAGGCCCACCTCCTCGGCCAGCTCGGCATTGGTCAGCCGCCCGTGCCGCGATAGGGCCCGCAGGATCTTCCTGTCGATCGCGTCCATCGCGGAAGCTCCTTCCGTACCATGTCCCGCTGGCGACAGAATACGGGAGGACTCCCTGGTCAATCCAGGCCATGCTTCCCATAGTCGGGGGATCGGCACGGGAGAGACCGCATGGGCAGCCTGCAACGCCCCGAAGCGAGCCTCGAGGACAAGTGGGAGGCCGCCGGCGAGCCGGTGGTGCTCAGCGGCATCCAGGCGCTGGTCCGCCTGCCATTGCTGCGGCGTGAGCTCGATGCGGCGCTGGGGTGGAACACGGCGGGCTATGTCAGCGGCTATCGCGGCTCCCCGATCGGCGGTTACGACCAGCTGCTGCTGAAGGAGGCGAAGCGCCTCGCGGCCGCGAACATCGTGTTCAACCCGGGCCTGAACGAGGACCTGGCGGCAACGGCGGTGTGGGGCACCCAGCAGCTGCACCTCTCGCCCGGCGCGCGCCATGAGGGCGTGTTCGGCATCTGGTACGGCAAGGGGCCCGGTACCGACCGCAGCGGCGACGTGCTGCGCCACGCGAATTCCGCGGGTTCCTCGCCGAAGGGGGGCGTGCTGGCGCTGTCGGGCGACGATCCGTCGGCGAAATCCTCCACCGTCACCTCCGGCTGCGAGCTCACCTTCCAGGATGTCGAGATCCCGCTGCTCGACCCGGCCGAGGTGGCCGAGGTGCTGGAGTTCGGCGTGAAGGGCATCGCGCTGTCGCGCTTCGCCGGCACCTGGGTCGGGCTGAAATGCGTCGCCGAGACGATGGATGCGGCTGCGACGCTGCGCGTGGACCCGGCCGCCTATGCGACGCAGGCGCCGCAGGGCGTCGAACTCCCGCCCGATGGCCTGCACCTGCGCATCCCCGACACGGCACAGGTGCAGGAGCGTCGGCTGCGCCTGTTCAAGCTGCCGGCCGCGGTCGCCTTCGCGCGCGCCAACGGCTTCGACCGCATGGTTGTCGATTCACCGAACGCCCGCTTCGGCATCGTGGTGCGCGGCAAGGCTTTCGCGACGCTGCGCCAGGTGCTGGCCGATGCCGGCATCTCGACGGAGTTCGCGCGCGCACAGGGCTTGCGCATCTGGAAGGTCGGCCTTGCCTGGCCACTCGATGCGGAAGCCGCCCGCGCCTTTGCGCAGGGGCTCGAGGAGGTGCTGGTCATCGAGGAACGCCGCGGCTTCCTCGAGCCGCAGCTGAAGGACGCACTGTATCCGCTCGCGCAGCGCCCGCGCATCGTCGGCAAGCGGGACGAGCGCGGCGCGCCGCTGCTCTCCGAACTCGGCGAGCTGGATTCGGGGCAGATCCTGCGCGCGCTGGCGCTGCGCCTGCCGCCCGCGCTGCGCACCGAGGCGCTGGCGGCGCGGCTGCGCGAACTGGAGGAGCTGGAGCGCGGCGCCGCCGAACCGCTGGTCGCGCGTGATCCCTTCTTCTGCCCGGGCTGCCCGCACAACACCTCGACCCGCGTGCCGGAGGGCTCGCGCGGGCTCGCCGGGATCGGCTGCCACTGGCTGGTCACCAAGATGCCGGAGCGCAACACGGCCGCCTTCACGCAGATGGGCGGCGAGGGCGCGCCCTGGCTCGGCATCGCGCCCTTCACCGAGGAGAAGCACGTCTTCGTCAACATCGGCGACGGCACCTGGGCGCATTCGGGCTCGCTCGCGTTGCGCGCCGCGGCGGCGGCGAAGGCGAACATCACCTACAAGGTGCTGGTGAACTCCGCCGTGGCGATGACCGGCGGCCAGGCAGTGGAGGGTGCGCCCGGCGTGCCGCGCATCGCGGCGCAGATCAGGGCGGAAGGCGTGCAGCGCATCGCCATCGTCTCCGACGACCCGGAGCGTCACCGGGGCGATCCCGAGATGCCCCGCAGCGTGAGCTTCCATCCGCGCGCGGAGCTCGACGCGGTGCAGAAGATGCTGCGCGAGGTGCCGGGCGTCACGGCGCTGATCTACGACCAGGAGTGCGCCACGGAGCGCCGCCGCAAGCGCAAGCGCGGCACCGCGGCGCAGGCCGAGCGGCGCGCGGTGATCAATCCGCGCGTCTGCGAGGATTGCGGCGAGTGCTCCCGCGTTTCCAACTGCATCGCGGTGGAGCCGCTGGCGACGCCCTGGGGCCGCAAGCGCAGGATCGACCAGAGTGCGTGCAACCAGGACCTGTCCTGCGTGCAGGGTTTCTGCCCGTCGTTCGTCACCCTTCTGGGTGCCGAGCCGGCGAAGCCGAAGCAGGTGATCGCGCCGGACGGCACGCTGCCCGACCCGGTGCTGCCGGAGCCGGTGGATGGTTGCGCCTGGAACATCCTGGTCGCGGGCGTCGGCGGGCAGGGCGTCACGGCGCTCGGCGCGATCCTTGGCATGGCAGCGCATATCGATGGCCGGCCCTCGCGCAGCGTGGACACGCTCGGCTTCGCGCAGAAAGGCGGTGGCGTGCATGTGCAGCTGCGCATCGGCCGTGCCGGCACGAGCGAGGAGAGCATCCCCGCGCCCCGCATCGGTGCCGGCCAGGCGGATGTGCTGATCGCCTCCGACATGGTGGTGGCGCATGGGCGCAATGCGCGGCCGCTGCTCGGGGCGCAGCGGACGGTGGTGATCGTAAATGCCGATCTGGCACCGACCGCTGCCTTCGTGCGCGACACAGCCACGCGCTACGACGTGGACGGCATGCTCGGCAGCCTGGGTGCCGCCTGCCGCGCGGCGCATCCGCTGCATGCGAGCGCGGAGGTTGTGGCGCAGCTCGGCGACGCGATCTACCTGAACATCTGGCTGCTGGGTGGCGCCTTCCAACGTGGGCTGGTGCCGGTCTCGGCGGCGGCGATCGAGCAGGCGATCCGCCTGAACGGCGCGCAGGTGGAGCGCAACCTGACGGCCTTCGCACTCGGCCGCCGCGCCGCGCTGGAAGCGCGCGCGGCCGGCCCTGAAGCGCCGGAGACGCTGGACGCGCTGATCGCCCGCTGCATCGCCGACCTGACAGCGTATCAGAACGCGCGCTATGCGCGGCGCTACGCCGACTTCGTTGCGAAGGTCCGCGCCGCGGAAGCCCCGCTCGCCAGCGAGCGTCTGTCACGCGCGGTGGCGACGCAGCTGCACCGGCTGATGGCCTTCAAGGACGAGTACGAGGTGGCACGGCTGCACAGCCTGCCGGAGTGGCGGGCGCAGTTGGCGCGCGACTTCGCCGGCCAGCCGCGCATCGAGCTGAACCTGGCGCCGCCGCTGCTCTCGAAGGGCGACCCGAACACAGGCCTGCCACGCAAGCGCCGCTTCGGGCCGTGGATGCTCTCGGCGATGGGGCTGCTGCGCCACGGCAAGGCGTTGCGCTTCACCCCGCTTGACCCCTTCGGTCGTACTGAAGAACGGCGGATGGAGCGCGCGCTCGTCGCGGAATTCCGCGAGGGGATCGAAGCGATGCTGCCGAAACTCTCCGCCGCTACGCATGATGCGATCTGCAACTGGGCGGAGGCCGCCGCGGGCATCAAGGGGTTCGGCCCCATCAAGGCGCGCAACGTGGGGCAGACGCGCGCCCGTTGGGCGGAGATCGCGGCGCGGATCTGATCCGCGCATCCCCGCGCTTGCGCCGGAAGGTCCGGGTGGGGGAGAAAGGCTCGGAGGAAGCATCTATGTCCCTCGACGACGCCGCCCTGTTCGACCTGCCCGAAGCAACGCGCGAGTTGCGCGAGACCGCGCTCGCCTTCGCGCGCGACCGCCTCGCGCCGCACGCCCAGGAGTGGGACGAGACGAAGCACTTCCCGGTGGACGTGCTGCGCGAAGCCGCCACCCTCGGCATGGCCGCGCTCTATGTGCGGGAGGAGAGCGGCGGCGCCGGCCTCACGCGCCTCGACGCCGCGGTGGTGTTCGAGGCGCTGGCGACCGGCTGCCCCACCACCTCCGCCTTCCTCTCCATCCACAACATGGTCGCCTGGATGGTGGACCGCTTCGGCGACGACGCGCAGCGCACGGCGTGGCTACCGCCGCTCGTCACGATGGAGCGGATCGCATCCTACTGCCTCACCGAGCCCGGCGCCGGCAGCGACGCCGCCGCGCTCTCCACGCGGGCGGCGCGCGACAACGAAGGCTATGTGATGAACGGCGTGAAGCAGTTCATCAGCGGCGCCGGCGCCTCCGACCTCTATTTGACCATGGTGCGCACCGGCGGGCCGGGGCCGGGCGGCATCTCCGCGCTGCTGGTTCCGAAGGACACGCCCGGCCTTTCCTTCGGCGCCAACGAGAAGAAGATGGGCTGGAATGCCCAGCCCACCCGCCAGGTGATCTTCGAGGAGGCCCGGGTGCCCGCCGATGCGCTGCTCGGCGAGGAGGGGCAGGGTTTTCGGTTCGCCATGGCGGGCCTCGATGGCGGGCGGCTGAACATCGGGGCGTGCAGCCTCGGCGGTGCGCAGCGGGCGCTCGATATCGCGCTGGCTTATGTGCAGGAGCGGAAAGCCTTCGGGCAGGAGATCGGAAAATTCCAGGCGACGCAGTTCCGCCTGGCCGACATGGTGACCGAGCTGGAAGCTGCGCGCACCCTGCTCTGGCGCGCCTGCGCCAAGCTCGACGCGAAGGCGCCGGACGCCACCGCCTTCTGCGCCATGGCCAAGCGCTTCGCGACCGACACCGGCTCCCGCGTCGCCGACGAGGCGCTGCAGCTGCTCGGCGGCTATGGCTACCTTTCCGACTACGGGATCGAGAAGATCGTTCGCGACCTGCGCGTCCACCGGATCCTCGAAGGCACCAACGAGATCATGCGGCTGATCGTGGCCCGGCATCTCCTTGGCCGCTGAGCACGGCTTTCCGCTGGCGTGATTTCCTCGGCTGAGGGTAGAAATACCCCATGAGAATGCTCGTCCTGAGTGCTGCCCTGGCGCTGCCGATGGCCTTCGTGGCGGAGGCGCAGACGCTGCGCTCCACGGTGGTGCCGGCCGATGCCATGGTGGTCATCCCGCCGCGCGGCCAGCCGGCGCCGCCTCCCGTCGCGGCAGGCCTGGCCGCGGCACCGCCGCCCGCAGCCCTGCCGCCTGCGGCGACGGCGCTGCCGATGGCGGCCGCGCCGCTGCCGCTCGCCGCCATCCCAGGCGCGCTGCTGCCGCTGGCCGCCGCGGCGCTGCTCGGCGGTGGCCTGCCAGGTGGCGGCGGCGGATCGAGCGCCCCGGCCACCACCCGCTGAACCGCCGCGTCGGAGTCCCCCGGGGCTGGACCGCGCGGCGCGCCGGCGGCAGCCTGCGCGCGCACACCGGACGGAGCCGAAGCCCCATGCCAAGCCGCGACGGCGCCATCGCGCGCGCCCTCTCCTTCTTCGACGACGGCGGGTTCGAGGCGCTGCTTGCGCGCCTCGTCGCCATCCCCTCCACCTCGCAGGACCCCGAGCACGCGGCGGCGCTCGACCGCTACCTCGCGGACGGGCTCAAGGCCTGGGTGGAGCGGCTCGGCTTCCAGGCCGAAATCCACCCGAATCCGCTGCCCGGCTTCGGCCCCATCCTCACCGCCACCCGCATCGAGGATCCGGCGCGGCCGACCATCCTGCTCTACGGCCATGGCGACACCGTGCGCGGGCTGGATGACCAGTGGCATGACGGGCTCAAGCCCTGGGAGGTGAAGGACGCCGGCGACCGCTGGTACGGCCGCGGCACCGCTGACAACAAGGGCCAGCACGCCATCAACCTCGCTGCGCTGGAAGCGGTGCTGGCCGAGCGCGGCGGCAAGCTCGGCGCCAACATCAAGCTTGTCATCGAGACGGCGGAGGAGCGCGGATCGAAGGGCCTGCGCGATTTCGTCGCGGCGAACCGCGATACGCTTGCCGCCGATGCGCTGATCGCCTCGGACGGCCCGCGCGTGGTGCCCGAGCTGCCGACCATCGCCACCGGCACGCGCGGCACCTGGCATTGCGACCTGGTGGTGAAGCTGCGCGAGGGTGGCGTGCATTCCGGCCATTGGGGCGGGCTGACGCGCGACCCTGCCGTGCTCCTCGCCCATGCCATCGCCACCATCTGCGACCGCGACGGCAAGGTGCTGGTGCGCGAGTGGCTGCCGCAGGGCGGCGTGCCGGCGGCGGTGAAGGCGGTGCTCGATGGCTGCCCCGTCGGCGGTGGCGAAGGCGCGGCGAGCATCGATGCCGGCTGGGGCGAGCCCGGTCTGACCCCGGCCGAGAAGATCTATGGCTGGTGCAGCTTCATCGTGCTGGCGATGGTCTCCGGCCGGCCGGAGAACCCGGTGAACGCCGTCGCACCCGAGGCGCGGGCGCATTGCCAGATCCGCTACACCGTGGACGCCGATCCGGAGGGCTTCGCCGCCGCACTGCGCAGGCATCTCGATGCGCATGGCCTCGACATCGTGAAGATCGAGAATCCGGGCATCCGCATGCCGGCCAGCCGGACCGCGCCCGACCATCCCTGGGTGCTGTGGACCCAGGCGTCCCTGCAGGCGAGCCTCGGCAAGCGCGTGCAGGTGATTCCGAACTCCTCCGGTGGCCTGCCCGGCGATGTCTTCGTTGATCATCTCGGCGTGCCGCTGGTCTGGATTCCGCACAGCTACAGCGGATGCAAGCAGCATGGCCCGGACGAGCATCTGCTGAAGGCCACCGCGCGGGAGGGGATCGCAGGCTTCGCCGGCATCTGGTGGGATCTCGGCGAGGCCGGTGTGCCACACCGCACGTAACGAAGCGCGTTACTTTTCCTCACGCGCGGTGATGCTTACGGCAATGATCGTGTTGCAAGCGGCGCGCAGTCTGCATCCCGTCGCCGGTTCGGACCGGCGTTAGGAGATAAAGATGAAAACGTCCCGCATCGTCCTGCTCGCCGGCGCCGCGTTGCTCGCGACCGGCGCCCTCGCCTTCCCGGTGCTCGCCCAGCCTGGCCCCGGCGGCGGCCGCGGCGGCCACGGCCATGGCGGCCACGGTGGCTTCGCGATGGGCGAGGCCTTCGCCCGCGCCGATGCCAACAGTGATGGCCAGGTGAGCCGCGACGAGGGCTGGGCCTGGTTGCAGTCGCGCTTCGGCGAGGTGGATGCCAACCGCGACGGCGGCGTCACCATTGAGGAGATGCGCGCCTATGCCGAGTCCCGCATGGGCGGCCGCACCCCGCCGCCGCAGATGCGCCAGCGTGCCGAGCAGCGCGGCCAGGGCATGTTCCGCGCCCTCGACGCCAACACCGACGGCCGGGTGACGCTCGAGGAGCTGCGCCCCTTCGCGGAAGCGATGTTCCGCGCCCGCGACACCAACACCGACGGCCAGCTCTCGCGCGAGGAGGTTCGGCCGCGGCGCGCAGCACATCACCGTCATGGCGGCCGCGGCTACGGCCCGGGCGGCGAGCGTGGCGGCCCGCCGGCCGCGCAGCCGCCGGCGCAGCAGTCGAACTGAAGCCGGGGGAGGGGGCCGCAAGCCCCCTCCCGCGCTTCACGCCAGGATCGCCTCCGCCTCCGACCAGACGCGGCGCACCACCTCGGCGGCTGGCTCGGGGCGGGCCAGCGCGGCGCCCTGGCCAGCCCACATCTGCATCCGTTCCGGGTCGCCCGCCTTCGCCGCTTCCTCCCGCATCGGGCCGGTCGCGACGCGTTGCAGCGGATAGGGCAGGGGCTCCGGCGCGCCGCGCACATAGTCGTTGGCAATCCCCCGCCCGAGCCGCCCGCTGAAGGCGCGCGTCAGGACCAGCTCCTCCGGCGTCGCCCTGCCGAGGCGCTCCGCCCAAGCCTGCGAGATCGCCGCCTCCGGGCAGCGGAGGAAGGCGGTGCCGAGCTGCACCGCGCTCGCGCCGAGCGCCAGCGCCGCCGCGGCGCCGCGCCCGTCCATGATGCCGCCGGTGGCGATCACCGGCACCCGGACGGCATCGGCCACCTGTGGCAGCAGCACGAACAGACCGAGCGACTGCGCCTCCGCGCGCACCGCCTCGAAGGCGCCGCGATGCCCGCCCGCCTCGGCGCCCTGCGCCACCACCGCATCTGCCCCTGCCGCTTCCGCCGCGCGCGCCTCGGCGGGCGTGGTGGCGCAGGCGAACCAGGCGATGCCGCGTGCCTTCAGCCTCGCGACGAAAGGTGCCGGGAACAGCCCCATGATGGAGGAGACGACGGGCGGCGCGGCGGCCAGCAGCGCCTCGCATTGCGCGTCGAAATCCTGGATCCACGGCCCTTCGCCGAGCGGCGGCGGCGCCGGTCCCCAGGCCGCGAGGGCGGCGAGGGTCGCGGCCTCCCGCGCCGGGTCGCGCAGCGGGTCCGGGTCGGGCACCCAGAGGTTGATCTGCACCGCGCCGTTGGAGGCGGCGCGGAAGGCGGCGCTCCAGGCGGCGATGCCGGCGGCGTCGTGCAGCAACGCGCCATAGCCGCCCAGCCCACCGGCATTGGCGACCGCGGCCGCGAGCCCGGGCGGCGACGCGCCGGCCATCGGCGCCTGCAGCACCGGCACACGAAGGCCGAAGCGGGCGCAGAAACCAGCTGCGCGCTGACGTGGCGACATCTCACCCTCCTCATCCTGCCGCGGCCAGTTCCGGCGCCCGGCGCAGCAGCGCCGCGTCGAGCTCCGCCCGCCTGGCCCAGAGGCTGCGGTACCAGGCGAGGCGGGGCCGCACCTGGCTCGCCACCATCCGGTTCTCCCGCACCCATGCCCGTGCCGCGGTGCCGATGGCGCGCGCGCGGTCGGGTTCGGTGAGAAGGGCGCGCAGCCGGGCGCCGAGTTCCTCGGGACTGCGGATGAGAAGGCCCGTCTCGCCCTCGCGGATCGTCGCGCCGTAGACCACCGGGCTGGCCAGGCAGCAGAGGCCGTGCGCACCGGCCTCGACGTATTTCAGGTCGGACTTGCAGTTGTTGAACGGCGTGTCGGCGAGCGGCAGGAAGGCCAGCTCGCAACGCGCCATGACGGCGCGATACGCGGCATAGGGCAGCAGCGGGTGGAAGCGCTTGTGCGGCGTGCGCAGCGCCTCGAAGGCGCCGCGGTCGAACAGCACCTCGACCTGCAGGCGGTCGCCGGCCGCGGCCAGCACCTCGTTGAGCACGGGAAGGAAGGGGGCCGTGTCCGCCTCGCGCCGCATCGCGCCGAGGAACAGCGTCAGCCGCGACGGATCGGCGAAATTCGCGCGCTCCGGCAGTTCGGCCACGGTGTTGGGGAAGGTCGCGACCTCATCGTTGAAGGCGCGGAACAGCGCTTCCAGCCGTGGCGTCGAGGTCTGCACCGCGTGCACGCCGCGGAAGGCGAAATGGTTTGAGCCGGCGATCACCGGCCAATGCGCCGGGTCGTCATCGAATTCCTGGACGACGACGCAGCCCTGGCGGCGAAAATGGTTCACGAAGCCCGGCGCCTGCGGGCTGTCCAGCAGGCGTCGGTGCAGGATCAGGATGCGCGGCGTGCCCTCCGGCAGCGGCGGGATCTCCGGGGTCTGCCCGACCCGAAGGCCGATGCCCGGATGGCTGGCCGCGGCCGACAGGGGCATGTCGATCCGCACCTCGTTCACGCCGCCCACGGGCTTCAGCACATGCGCGACGAGCATCAGCGGCGGCGGTGCCTGGTGCGCCGCGCGCAACATCCAGCGGGCGGGACCGGCGCGTCGCAGCCAGGCCGCGACATCGCTCCCGACCGCGGCCAGCGCCGGCTTGATGCGCTCGGCGAAGGCGTTGGCCTGCTCCGCCTCGGCAGCCGGCAGCGGCGGCACATCGAGCGGCACCAGCCCGGCGGCGCGCACTGCCTGCAGCAGGCCCTCGCGCGTGATCGCGTGTGAGGGCGGGTGCGTCGGGGTGGCGCAGCCGGCGAGCAGGCGCTCTGCCAGCCGCCAATGCTCGGCATTCGGCAGATCCACCAGCAGCACACCGCTGGGCGCCAACAGTGCCGCGGCGGCGCCGATCGCCGCCGCCGGGTCGGCCGGCGCGCCGCGCAGCAGCACGAGGTCGGCGCTGCCCGGCGGCAGCGGCGCGCCGGCCTCGGGCGGCTGCACATGGATCGCGGCGTAGTGCGGCGCGGCGCGCGCGGCGGCGCCGGGATCGGCCTCGGTGCCGATGCGCCGCGTCGCCGGGTCGCGCCGGGCCAGCCAGGCGCCGAGCGCGCCGTCGCCGCAGCCGATCTCCACCACGAGGCCGAGGCCGAGCGGAATCCGGCCGAGCAGCCACGCATCGTCGGGTGGTAGGGGCGGGCGGGGGGGAACCATGCGCGGGATGATCCGCCGCCCCGGGGCCGGCGCGCAACCGGGCCGCGATCACGCAAGCGGAACCATCCTCTCCCGCGCTTGTCCCTTCACACGCGCATGTGATACCGCAGGTTGAAACCGTTCCGCGGATGTCCGCGGGCCTATGAGCATCGTTGCCGGAGCGCCATGCTGCCGCCACCTGCCAGACGGGCCGCCGTGACCGCTCCGCGGCCAGCGATGGAGGCGCAACGCAGCGCCGAGTTCCAGCGGATGGAACAGGCGCTGCTTGCGCGGCTCGGGTCACAGCCCGAGAGCGGGATGCACTGGCAGCAGCTCGGCGGCCTCTTCGCCCGGTCGGGCCGACATGCCGAGGCGGTGGACGCCTTCACCAAGGCCGCGACCTTCGGCGCATCGGCGCAGGCGTTGGCCTTGCCCTGGGCGCTCTCGCTCAGCGCGGTCGGCCGCCATGCGGAGGCGGTGGCGGTGCTGCAGCCGGCGCAGGCCCGCAAGCCGAAGGAGTTCGCCCTCGCCAACGCGCTCGGCGTGATGCTGAAGCGCGCCGGACGGCTGGACGAGGCGGTGTCGGTGCTGGAGGCGGCGAAGCGGCTCGACCCGCGCAGCGTCTCGCCCTGGCAGAATCTCGGCAATGTGCAGGAGTTGCGCGGCGACTTCGCCGCTGCCGCGGCTGCCTTTGCCGGCGCGCTGAAGCTCGAACCCCGCAGCGCCGAACTGTGGCGGCTGCTCGGCCGCATGCAGCGCGCGCAGGACGATGTGGAGGCGGCGCTGGGCAGCTTCGAGAAGGCCTCCGCACTCGATCCGCGCAACCGCGACGTGGCGGCGCTGCTGATCGGCCTGCTGCTCGACCGAGGTGAGACGGAGCGCGCGCTGGCGGTGGTGGATCGGCTGCGCAGCGCCCTGCCCGCCGACCCGATGGCGGAGGTGATGCAGGGGCGCATCCTTCTGCGCCTCGGCCGCGTGGCGGAAGCCGAGGCGCGGCTGGAGGCGGTGGTGGCGCGCATCCCCGGCGAGCGGACCGCCAACCTGTTGCTCGCCCGCCTGCACGGCGACGGCGACCGCCGCAAGGCCAATGAGGCCCTGGAACGCGCCTACGCCGCCGAGCCCGACAACCCCGACATCATGGATGCGCTGGTCGAGAGCCTGTCGCGCAGCCGCTACGACAGCGAGGCCGCGCATCTCGAGCGCGCCTACGAGATCGCCTGCCGCCTGATGGAACACCACCCGGACCGCGTGCAGCGCTTCGCGCGCTCCCTGCGCACGGTGTTCCAGCGCGTGCTGGATCTCGACCGGCTGGCGAAGACCGGCACGCTGGCGCAGTTGGCGCCGCACTGGGTCGCCGAGAACCGCATCTCTGCGCTGCACTACGAACTCGGCCAGGTGGAGACGCTGGAAGACCGGCTGCGCATCGTCGAATGGCACCGTGCCTGGGGCAGGCGCGAGGCGGCGGCCATCCGGCCGGTCGAGCTGCCGTCGCGTCCGGCCTATCACGCCGAGCGCAAGCTGCGCGTCGGCTTCATGTCGTCGGATCTGCGCAACCACCCCGTCAGCTATTTCGCGCTGCCGCTGCTGGAGCAGTACGACCGCGAAAGCGTGCAGGTCTGCTGCTACTCCTTCTTCGAAGGAAGCCGCGACAGCGTGCAGGAGTACATCGAGCAGAAGGTGGACGCCTTCCGCTGGTGGCCGCGCAAGCCGAGCGCACAGGTGGCCGAGGAGATCGCCCGGGACGAGCTCGATATCCTGTTCGAGCTCGGCGGCAGCACGGCGATGAACAAATTGGAGGTGATGGCGTACCGCCCGGCACGGATCGGCGCGAGCTGGCTCGGCTACCCGCATTCCGCCGGGCTGGAGGCGATCGACTACATCCTCACCGATCCCTTCATCCGCCCCGATGATCCGCGGCTGCGGATCGAGCAGCCCTTCGAGATGCCGGAGAGTTGGGTGACGCTCGGCCGCCTCGGCTTCAGCGACCGCATGCCGATCCTGGACGGCCTGCCGGAGGAGCGGCAGGGCGCGCTGACCTTCGGCACCATGAACAACCCCTACAAATACACCCTGCGCTGCGTGGATGCCTGGGCGGCGGTGCTGCGCGCGGTGCCGGGCAGCCGCTTTCTGTTCGTGCGGCCGGAGGGCGCCGCGGCCTCCTTCGTCGCCAACGCGCGCGCCGCCTTCGCGCAGCGTGACGTGGATCCGGACCGGCTTGGCTTCGTCGGCGTCCGCGGGGCGCATCTGCCGCACTACAACAGCATCGACATCGCGCTCGACAGCTTCCCGCATGTCGGCGGCACCACGACCTGCGAGGCGCTGTGGATGGGCGTGCCGACGATCACGCTGGTCGGTCCCGGCTTCCCGGAGCGGCTGTCCCATTCGAACCTCAGCAACGCCGGGCTCGACGAGTGCTGCGCCGTCTCGGTGGAGGAGTATGTCGCGAAGGCCGCGGCTCTTGCCGAGGATCGTGCGAAGCGGCGGCTGTGGCGGCACGGGCTGCGGCAGATGATCCGTGCCCGGCCGCTCGGCGACACGCAGCGCTTCGTGGACGCCTTCTTCGCGCGGGCGGCGGAGGTCTGCGCCCGATGAAGGCCGTCATCCTCGCCGGTGGCCGCGGCACTCGGCTGGCGGAAGAAACCTCGCTGCGCCCGAAGCCCATGGTGGAGATCGGCGGTCGGCCGATCCTCTGGCACATCATGAAGATCTACGCCGCGCACGGCGTGACCGACTTCGTCATCTGCCTCGGCTACAAGGGCTGGCAGATCAAGGAGTGGTTCCTCAACTACCGCCTGCATTCCTCCGACATCGCGATCGATCTCGCCACCGGCCAGGTGGAGCTGCTGCGCCCCGCCGCCGAACCCTGGCGCGTGACTCTGGTGGACACCGGCGAGGACACGATGACCGGCGGCCGCCTCAAGCGCGTCGCGCCGCATCTCGCCGGCGAGGACGATTTCTGCATGACCTATGGCGACGGCGTCGCCGATGTGGACGTCGCCGCCCTCGTCGCCTTCCACCGCGCGCATCGCCGGCTCGCGACCGTCACCGCGGTCGCGCCTCCCGGCCGATTCGGCGCGCTCAGCCGTGCCGGCGCGCGGGTGGATGCCTTCACCGAGAAGCCGCCCGGCGATGGCGGCACCATCAATGGCGGCTTCTTCGTGCTCTCGCCACGCGTGCTCGAGCGCATCGCGGGCGATGCGACGCTATGGGAGAACGAGCCGCTGACCACGCTCGCCGCCGATGGCGAGCTCCGCGCCTATGACCATCGCGGCTTCTGGCAGCCGATGGACACGCTGCGCGACCGCGAGCTGCTCGAGCGCCTCTGGGCGAGCGGCAACGCACCCTGGAGGGTGTGGTGAGCGGCGTCGCCGCAAGCTTCTGGCGCGGCAGGCGCGTGCTGGTCACCGGCCATACCGGCTTCAAGGGAAGCTGGCTCTGCCGGATGCTCGCCGCGCTCGGCGCCGAGGTGAGCGGCATCGCGCTGGACCCGGAGCCCGGGCCATCCGCCTTCGCGGCGATGCGCGTGGCAGAGGTGCTTGCCGCCGACCACCGCGCCGATATCCGCGATGCGGCCGCGCTCGCGGCGCTCCTCCGCGCGGCGCGGCCGGAGGTGGTGATCCACATGGCGGCGCAGGCCTTCGTCGGCCGCGGCTATCGCGAGCCGGCCGCGACCTTCGCCACGAATGTCGACGGCACCGTCAACCTGCTGCAGGCGCTGCGCGGCCTGCCGGGCGTCGCGGCCGCGCTGATCGTCACCTCCGACAAGGTGTACCGCAACGGCGGCACGGGGCGCCCCTTCGTGGAAGGCGACCCGCTTGGCGGCGAGGATCCCTACAGCGCGTCGAAGGCCGCCGCCGAGATCGTCGTGGCATCCTGGCGCGCCTCCTTCGCGAAGGAGCTGCCGCGGCTGGCCACCGCGCGCGCGGGCAATGTGATCGGCGGCGGCGACTTCTCGGAGATGCGGATCATCCCCGATCTCGTGCGCGCGCAGCTTGCCGGCGAGGTGCTGGTGGTGCGCCAGCCCGACGCGACGCGGCCCTTCCAGCATGTGCTCGACGTGCTGCGCGGCTACCTGATGCTCGCCGAGCGCCTGGTGACGTCGCCCGAGAGCGCGCCGCCCGCGTTGAACTTGGGCCCGCGCGACGGCGAGATCCGCGTGCGCGACCTGCTGGCGCTCTGGGGCGAGGTCCCCTGGCGCAGGGCCGAGGGGCCGGTGATGGAGGAAGCGCGGCGCCTGGCTCTGGACTCCGCGCTGGCCGCCACGGCGCTCGGCTGGCATCCGCTGCTCGACACGCCACGCGCAATCGCCGCGACCGCTGCCTGGTATGCGGCCTGGCGCGACGGCGCAGACATGGCGCGCGCGAGCGATGCGGAGATCGCCCAGGCACTGTCCACCAAGGCGCTGGCGGCATGAGCGGGAAGGCGGCGCCGGTCACCGCCTGCCGCGCCTGCGGCGGCGCACTGGGCGCGGTGTTCTGCGACCTCGGCACGCAGCCGGTCGCGAATTCCTACGTCCCGCTTGAGCGCGCGGAGGCGCCGGAGCCGCGTTTCCCGCTGCGTGCCGTGGTCTGCCGCGGCTGCCGCCTGGTGCAGCTCGACACGGTGGTGGATGCGGAGGGCATCTTCTCCGACTACGCCTATTTCTCCTCTGCCTCGGCCTCCTGGCTCGACCATGCCGAACGGTTCTGCACGGCGATGACGCGGCGGCTGGATCTCGGCGCGCGCTCCTTCGTGGTGGAGGTGGCGAGCAACGACGGCTACCTGCTGAAGAACTTCGTCGGGGCCGGCATCCCCTGCCTCGGCATCGAGCCGGCGGCGAATGTCGCGGCGATGGCGCGGGCAGCCGGCGTTCCCACCGAAACGCGCTTCTTCGGCGAAGCCTATGCGCACGAGCTGGTGGCACGGCGTGGCGATGCGGACCTGGTCGCGGCGAACAACGTGCTGGCGCATGTGCCGGCGGTGAACGACTTCGTCGCCGGGCTTTCCGTGCTCGCCGGGCCGCGCGGTGTGATCTCGATCGAGGCGCCGCATCTGGTGCGCATGGTGGATGGCGCGCAGTTCGACACGATCTACCACGAGCACTACGCCTATTGGTCGCTGCTGGCGATGGAGGCGGTGCTGGGCCGCCATGGCCTGCGCGTCTTCGATGTCGAGCGGCTGCCGACGCATGGCGGCTCGCTGCGCGTGCTGGCCTCCGCCGCCGATCGCGCGCCCTCGGGCACGCTCGCGGCGGTGCGCGCGGAGGAAGTCGCGCGCGGCCTGGCGCACGACGCCTTCTACGAAGGCTTCGAGACGCGGGTGCAGGCAACGCTGCGCGATTTCCGGGCGTGGCTGTGGCAGGCGCGCACCGCGGGGCGGCGGATCGGCGCCTATGGCGCGGCGGCGAAGGGCAACACCTTCCTCAATGCCGCCGGGGTCGGTGCCGCCGACATCCTCGCCGTGGCGGATCGCAGCCCCGCCAAACAGGGGCGGCTGCTGCCCGGCAGCCACATCCCGGTGGTGACGCCCGAGGCGCTGCTCGCGCTGGCGCCCGACGACATCCTCGTGCTGCCCTGGAACATCGGCGCCGAGATCGCCGGGCAGCTGCGTGCTGCGGGCTTCGCCGGCCGCATCCTGACCGCGGTACCGGCGATGCGGGAGCTCGCGGGTTGATCTTCCGCCCGCTGGCGATCGCGGGGCTGCTGGAAATCCTGCCGGAGCGTGCGCGCGACGAGCGCGGCGCCTTCTTCCGCAGCTACTGTGCCGAGGAATTCGCCCGCGTCGGCGTCGATTTCCGTCCGGCGCAGGTCAGCGTGTCGGAGAATCCGCGGCGGCACACGCTGCGGGGGATGCACTGGCAGCCCGCGCCCGCCGCGGAGGCGAAGCTGATCCGCTGCACCCGCGGCGCGGTGCACGACGTCGCGGTGGATATCCGCGCCGGCTCCGCCAGTTTCGGCCGCCATGCCGCGGTGACGCTCTCGGCCGAGGCAGGCAACGCCTTCTTCATCCCGGCCGGCTTCGCGCATGGCTTCCTGACCCTGACCGAGGATGCCGCGCTGGAATACATGATGGACGTTCCCTTCGTGCCCGGCCTCGGCCGCGGCCTCCGCTGGAACGACCCGGGTGTCGCCATTCGCTGGCCGGCCGCACCGGCGGTGATCTCCGCGCGCGATGCGAGCTGGCCGGATTTCGTCGCCGCCGCTGCCGATGCCTGAGCGGCTGCTGCTCACCGGCGCCAGCGGCTTCGTCGGCCGCGCGCTGGTCGCGCCGCTGCTGGCCCAGGGCTTCGAGCTGCATGCCGTCTCGCACCGCGCACCGCCGCCGGCCACGGCGATCCGCTGGCATCGTGCCGACCTGCTCGACGAAGTGGCGGCGCGGGCGCTGCTGCGCGACGTCCGGCCCGCCGTGCTGGTCCACGCCGCGTGGTATGTGGAGCACGGCAGGTTCTGGACGGCGCCGGAGAACGCGGCCTGGCTCGCAGCCTCGGAGGCTCTCGCGGCGGACTTCGCGGAGCTGGGCGGCCGGCGGATCCTGGGCATCGGCAGCTGCGCCGAATATGCGGATGCCGCCGGCGAGGACGCCCTTCCCTGGCCGGAGAGCCGCCCGATCGGCCCCGGCACGCCCTATGGCCGCGCCAAGGCGGAGCTTGCGGAGCGCCTCGCGCATTTGGGCGAGCGGCGCCCGGTTTCGGTCGCCTGGGCGCGGCTGTTCCATCTGTTCGGCGAGGGCGAGCCGCAGGGTAAGCTGGTGCCCTCCGTCGCGCTGGCGCTGCTGGCCGGGCGGGAGGCGCCTTGCGCCTCCGGCCGTCCGGTGCGTGATTTCGCTGCCACCCGCTTCATTGGTGGGGCGCTGGCCGCGGTGGCGGCGAGCGGCGTGACCGGGCCGGTGAACGTCGCCTCCGGCGAGGGCCGCACGATTGCCGAGGTCGTGCGCATCCTGGGCGAGGCCGCCGGGAGGCCCGGGCTGGTCCGTCTTGGCGCGCTGCCTGATCGTCCGGGCGAGGTGCCATGCATGGTCGCCGATGTCACACGGCTGCGGCGCCAGATCGGCTTCACGGCCGCGCCGGGGGTCGAGGCGGACCTCCGCGCCATGCTGCGACATCTGGGGGAAAACCGGGGCATGGTGGGCGCGGCAGGGATTGAACCTGCGACCCTTCGCGTGTGAAGCGAATGCTCTCCCGCTGAGCTACGCGCCCATGCCCGGGAGGCGCTGGATAGGAGGGGCGGCGGGGGGGTGTCAAGCCGGGCTTGCGGCACTGGGGAAGCGCCCGATATCCGCCCCACCATGCACCGCATCCTCGCCGCCCTGCTGCTGCTCCTGCCGCTCGCCGCGGAGGCGCAGTCGGTGCGTGCGGTCTACGAGGTGCATGCCCTCGGTTCCACCGTGCTGGAACTGGAAGCACGCTTCGAGATCACCGGCGATGCCTATCGCGTCGAGACCTCGCTGCGCACGCGGGGCCTTGCCGCGCTGATCGTCTCGGGCGAGCAGGTCGCCCAGGTGCGCGGCGCCTGGGCGGGCGCTGCGCCGCTTCCCGCCGGATTCGTCTCCGAGGGCGTCTGGCGTGGCCGCGTGCGGCGGATCGCGCTCGACTGGCAGGGCGGCGACCCGCGCATCCTGGAACTCACCCCGTCCGAGGCGGAGGAACGCGAGGCGGTGCCGGAGGCGCTGCGGCGCGGCACGGTGGACGTGCTCTCGCTGGTTGCCTCGCTCGCCCGCCAGGTGGGGCGTAGCGGGCATTGCGACCTCGCCACGCCGATCTTCGATGGCCGCCGGCGCAGCGATTTCGACACCCGCAGCGAGGGCCGCGAGATCATCCGCCCCTGGCGCGGCGCCTGGCACGGCGAGGCGCTGCGCTGCGGCTTCGAGGGACGGCTGGTTGCCGGCTTCCGCCGTGACCAGACACGCCGGGATGCCGCCGCCCCGCAGCGTGGCACGGCCTGGATCGCGGCGCCCTACGCCGGCGCGCCGGCCATCCCGGTGCGGATGGACATTCCGACACGCTGGTTCGGCACCGCAACCGCGGTGCTGCTGCGCGCCGAGCCCAGCTAGGAGCCTGTCCGAGTATTCCCCGCCCACGCCGCAGTCAGCAATTTTGATACGCGAAGGCTGTCATCGGTATCCGCTTTCACTTTCACAGACGCTATAGGAGCAAGGCTGTGTCGCCCTTTGTCGCGAATCTGCTTTCTCGGACAGGCTCCTAGCGGCCACGTTCCGGACACGGCCTCGGCGAGCAGGCCGCCGAGTAGGGCAGGCAGATCCACGACCACCAAGGGGAGTCTCGTGTCATAGCGCCCCTCCCCTTACTATTCTTGTCGCTTCCCAATCCACATTACCGGCATCCAGGCCGCGGGTGAGGCGGTGTGTGACGCGGACAGGGTGGAAGCTATCCGGCACGATCCATGCCGCTCGCTCCACCAGGGCCATGTTGTCGGAGATGCCGCTCTCCGTGAGTTTGACGACAAAGGCATCGTAGCTGCCTGCGGGAACGCTGACCCGTTCGCGGCGCAGCACCTCGAATTGGAACAGCCAAGCGCTATTGCCGCTTCTGTTACCTTCGCCAGCAAGCAGGACGGACGAGCGCTTTCCCACATCGAGGGGGAAGAGCTGCGACATCGCCGCGCCGATCCGGGCGGCGTGTTCCTGAGATAAAGACCGAAGCCCAAGCACGTCCAGGAAGCCGTGGTTGCCGCCGAACGACACGACGCAGGGGCGGCCGGGCTCGCTTCGCTGATAATGAAGCGGCGCGATCTGCTGCCCAGTATCGGACCGGCGCCGGTAGATGACCGTCCCGGGGGCGGGGCAGAAGGTCACTGGCGTGACCAGGGCGGCAGGCGGTGCGGGTGGTGGGGCGCTGCCAGTAAGGGGCGGCCAAGTCTCGCCCTGTTGGCAGCCGCCTAGGATAAGCAGTGCCCCCACCCAGGGCGGCGCGATAGACCACATGCCGTCTCCAGTTGCGATGCCGGATCATAACGCCCTATCGCTTCCTGCCGCCATAGGCGCGCGGCGGGGACGGCGTTAGCGGCGGGGCGCCGGCGGCATGGAGCCGGAACGGATCGAGATGCGACCGGGGGGGTCGCTCGTCCCTACTAGGGTCTGTTAGCGCTTAGCTCAGCGGCGGCGGATCAGGAGTGGCAACCAAGCATGACATTCACGATCACGGCGGGGACGAGGATCAGTGTTCCCGCCGCCGCAAACACCGTGCCCAGTGTTCGATCCAGCCGTAGTTCGGCCAGTTCCTCTTTGCAGACGTCTACAGCTGTCGACCGCGACGGGTAATCGGATCGCGCAATGCACTCCGTCAGGAAGGTCGGTCGAGGAGTGCGCAAAGCAAAGGCTGACGCACCAGCGGCGGCGGCCAGTGCGAGAATGACAGCCGCTACCAAGCTCCCCTTCAAGAGCATCTCACTGCTCCTCCGCTCCCGACCTGAGTGTAACTCAGCGGTCTGTTCGGATCCAATCCAAGGTGGCTGCAAGTTGCAGGACGCCGAGGAACGACGCAGCGTAAGCGGAGGCTCCGGACCCTTCGCGCCGCGGCTTGACGCTCAGGTGTTTTTCGAGGCTGCCCAGTGCCAGGGCATGAGCTCGTCGATGCGGTTCTC
>NZ_JAWLHG010000023.1:0-80716 GCF_041690465.1 Falsiroseomonas sp.
GGTGTCGATGACCCCCTCGGCCAACAGGAACCCGAAGTAAGTCCGCGCCGACGACCGCGCGCGTCGTACCGAGGCCGGCGCCAAGCCCCCGCTCCTCAGGGGGGGCCCCCCCCCCCCCCCCCGGGGGGGGGGGGGGCCCCCCCCCCCCCCCCAAGCAGCACGCCACCCTCAACGCAGCTCCCGCGAGATCACCGCCAGCGCCGCGGAGGAGATCGTCACCTGGCTCAGGATGGCCGTCAGGTCGCGGATCAGGCCGCGCGTCTCGAAGGGAGAGGGGTCCTGCGGGACGACGACGAGGCTGCCCGGTGGCACGGGCGGGCCGCCGGCCTGCCAGCCGGAGATACCGGCCGGGGCGGACTGGCCGTTCGGCAGCACCACAAAGGTGCGCCCGGGGTCGGCGAAGCGTTGCGTGCCGCCGGCGGCGCGGACGTAGTCGCTGGCGCGCCAGCCGGATTGGAACTGCAGGCTGCCGGCGTTCAGCACCGCGCCCACCACCGTCACCTCGTTCGGCCGCTTGGGGATGACGATCAGGTCGCCTGGCTCCAGCAGCACGTCGAGCTCCGGCCGCGCGGCGAGCACCACCGGGTTGGCCTCCACCACCATCCGCCCCGCCGCCTGCGCCTGGCGCAGCGAGGCGGCCAGTGCCTGGCCGGCGGTGACCAGCCCGCCGAGGTCGGGCGCCCGCCCCAGCCCGCCGGCATTCGCCTGGCCCGCCGCCACCTGGATCAGCGAGGTCTCCAGGTCGCGCGCGGTGCGCTGGAAGCCGTCCTGCTGGCGGAGGCGCACGCTCTCGCGCGTGAAGACGGCGCCGTAGGCGTAGGCCTGGGGCGTGAGGCCGCCGGCGCGTGCCAGCAGTTCCGAAAGCCGCTCGCCGCGGCGGATGTCATAGACACCGGGCCGCACCGCCTCGCCGGCCAGTGTCACCGGCCCGGTCTCGCGGTCGGAGAAGCCGCGCGGCACCCGCACCACGTCGCGGGGCGAAAGGCGCACGGCGCGGAAGTTGCGGCTGCGCAGGTCGAGGAGCGTGCGGCTCAGCGGGATCGCGCCGGCCTGCTCCGTCGGCTCGCGCGCCAGCTCCACGGCGGTGAGGTCGGCGCCATCCGTCACGCCGCCCGCCGCCGCGAGCAGCTGGTCGAGCCCGGTGTCGTCCTGGATCGGGAACAGGCCGGGCTGCTTCACCTCGCCGGTCAGCAGCACGGCGGTGTCCAGCAGCCAGGCGAGCAGCGGCGGGTAGTCCTGGAACACCTGTGGGCAGGCCGGCGCGCCGATATCGGGGAAGCCGGCGCCGCGCGCATGGGCGAAGCGCGCCGGCGCCGAGCGGGCGGAGATCGCCAGCTGGGTCAGCGCGGGGCAGGCCGCATCGGCCGGCGCCTCGCCGCGCAGCGCGCGCTGCACCGGCGGGCTGGCGAGGAAGGCGATGTCGGCGTTGCCGAGCACCACCACCTCGTCGCCCTCCTGCAGGGCCGGGTTGGCGCCGCGCCCCATCACCACCGCCAGGTCGAAGGGCACGAAGGCCCGCACCCGCGTCGCCTGGTCGAGGCGCAGGATCACCCCCATCCGCGCATAGGGATCGGGCCGCAGCAGCCGTGGGTCGGAGAGCAGCCCGCGCAGCGAGGTGCCGCCACGCCCCGCCGCGCGCGTGACCGGCGCGGTGACGTGGCCGGCCAGCCTGAGCTGGTTCGCCACCACATCGGCGCCCGGCTGCACCAGAACCGAATCGCCGCGCCGGACCTGGTCGGCGGGCCGCAGTTCGGTGAAGGAGCGGCGGCCGGCGGAATCGGTGCCCTGCACCAGGAAGCGGTTGCCGGCCGGGCGCAGCGGCTCGCCCGCCAGGCGCAGGAGGGTATCGAGCGACACCCCGCGCGCGCCGGCGGGCAATTCGTAGATCGCCGGCCGCGTCACCTCGCCGGCCACCGCCACCACCCCGCCGAGCGCGGGCACCAGGATGCGCTCGCCCTCCCGCAGGCGGAGATTCGCCTCGCCCGGCTCGCCGGCGATGACGGTGTAGAGGTCGAGCACCCGGCTGCCGTGCGGCCCGTCCACCCGGATGGCGCGCAGCGAGCCGGTCTTGCGCACGCCGCCCGCCTGCTGCAGGGCGTCGAGCACGGTGGAAAGCGCGGTCAGCGCCTGCATCCCCGGCCGCTGCACCTCGCCGCCGACGAAGACCGCGATCTGCCGCACCTGGCCGATGGAGAGGTAGAGCTCGGTCCCCGGCAGGTCGCGCGCGACCCGGGCTTCGAGCTCGGCGCGCAGCTCGCGCAGGGTGCGGCCGGCGGCTGGGACGGGGGGCAGGTCGGGCGGCAGCACGGTGCCGTCGCGCAGCACGCGGAGCGTCAGCGTCGCACGGGTACGGCCGCGCAGCGCCAGTACCAGCTCGTCATCGCGGCCGATCGTGTAGTCGTCCGGCAGCGCGCCCACGACGGGCGAGGGCGAGGGGCCGGCGCGGAAGCTGTCATAGCCGAACTGGCGCAGCGCCAGGCCGAGGCGCTCGGCGAAGAACGCCTCGGTGTGGGAGGGCGGATCCATCGGCGCCGCCTGCAGTGTCGCGTGCGGGGGGGCTGCGGGCATGGGCGCTGCCGGGCCGGGCAGCGGCCCGGGCGGCAGCGGCGGTGCCCGGCCGCCGGCGGCGTCGAGGATGCGTTGCAGGATCTCCTGCTGCGCGCCGCCCGGCAATTGCGGCAGCGGCAGCCCGCCCGGCAGCGTGGAGGGCAGCGACGGCGGCAGCAGAGCAGGCGCGCCCGAGGCAGGCGAGCCCGCCGGCTGCGCCACAACCGGCTTCCATCCCGGCAGCAGCGCCAGCGCCATGGCCACGGGGAGGCACGTCAATCTCAACCGGAACACGAATTTACACCGACAGCTTGACGACTTCCTGTAGCATACGCGGACGATTCATGTCCGACCAAGCCACCTTTCTCACCCGGATTGACGGCCAGGTTGCGGGTGCCCCCCGGCATGCAGCCGGCGGCAGGCTGCTGCTGCTCGATGCGGCGTGGCGGCTCGGCCCTCGGCCGGTGGCGCTGCGCCTTGCCGACCAGGTGCTGCGCCGCTGCGGGCTGGCGCGGATGCGGCTGGCCGCGCAGCCGGTCCCCTCCGGCCGTTTCCTGCCGGCAAAGGCCCCGCCCGCCCCGGAACTGCCGCCCGGCACGCACGGCGCGGTGCTGGACGCGGCCGCCGCCCTGCCGGCGCTGCCGGATTGGCATGGCGGCTTCGATCCGGCGGCGCATGCGCTCGCCATCACGCTGCACCAGCGCGGCGGCGCCCGCCCGGTCTGGGAGGCGAATCGCCTGGCCGCGCTGCCGCTGCTGGCGCAGGCGGCGCGACTCGATCCCGGCGGGGGGCATCTGGCGCGGGCCGAGGCGCTGGTCGCGCTCTGGTGCCTGTCGAACCCGCCCTTTCGCGGCGTCGCCTGGGCCTGCGGGCAGGAGGCGGCGTTCCGCGCGCTGCACCTCGCCCTGGCGCTGGCGCTGCTCGACGCCGACCGCGATTCGCCGGAGGGCGCGCGCGCCCTGCTCGGGCTCTGCGCCCGGCGCATCGCCGCGACGCCGCTCTATGCGCTCGCGCAGGACAACAACCACCCGCTGTCGGAGGCCGCCGGCGCCTATGCCTGCGCCCTGCTGCTCGGCGGCGACCCTGGCCGGCCGGCGGCGGCGCTGGCGGCGCGGTTGGCACGCCTGGTCGCGCCGGATGGCGGCTTCGCGCAGGTTTCTCCGGGTTACGCGCGGGCGCTGCTGGACACGCTCTCGGTCGTGGAATGGCTGCGCCGGCGGCATGGCGCGCCAGCCTTCCCCGCGCCGCTCGCCGAGCGCGCCGCCGCGCTCACGGCCTGGCTGCATCGCCTGGTGGAGCCCGCCACCGGCTCCACGCCGCGCCTCGGGCTCGAGGATGGCGCGGCGCTGGCCGACCTTTCGCTCGCCGGCCGGGCCGATTCGCGCGCCAGCGTGGAGCGCGCCGCCCGCCTCTTCGCCGGATGCGGCGCCGACGCGCCGGAAGATGCCGGTTGCGCCTGGCTCGCCCTGATGCGTCCTGCGCGAAAGCTGGAGCGACCGCCTCGGTGGCAGGCCGCGGGCAGCATGGGTTGGGCGGAGGCCGGCGCGGCCGCGGTGCTGCGCACCGGGCCGCTGCGCTTCCGGCCGGGGCAATGCGACCTGCTGCACTTCTCGCTGCGCGATGGCGCGACCTGGGTGATCCGCGACGGCGGCACCGGCAGCTACGACCCGCCATCGGCGTGGTGGTGGCCGGCCCTGGGCGGCGCGGCCGGGCATGACGGGCCGGTGTTCGACGGCCAGGAGCCGATGCCGCGCGCCGGCCGCTTCCTGCTCGCCCGCTGGCCGCGAGTCGCGCCGCTGCCCGACGGTGCCGCGCTGCGCGACGCCAACGGCAATGCCGCGGCGCGGGAGGTGCGCGTCGCCGGGCGGTGCTGGACGGTCGAGGACCGGATCGCCGGGCCGTTCCGTCGCGTTGCCTGGCATTGGCGGCTTTGCCCGGGCCCCTGGCGGCTTGCGGAAGGCGGCGCCATCGGGCCGGCTGCCGCCATCACGGTGCAGGCCGACGCGCCGCTGCGCATCCGGCTCGCGCAAGGCTGGGAGAGCCCGGCCTATGGCGAGATCCAGCCGGCGGCGCTGCTGCTGGTCGAAGCGGAGGCCCTGGTCTCGCACGTGACCACGCGGATCCGGCTGCCATGACGGCATCCCGGCCTGCGCCGAGTCTCCCATTTCGCCAATCCTGCGCGGGGGAATTGTCCGCA
Organism: Falsiroseomonas sp.; assembly: GCF_041690465.1. Lineage (GTDB taxonomy): Bacteria > Pseudomonadota > Alphaproteobacteria > Acetobacterales > Acetobacteraceae > Falsiroseomonas. Next base: position 4,745 of record NZ_JAWLHG010000023.1, read on the forward strand.
TGAGGCTCGAGGATCTGCTCGCCGGGGTCTGGGCCCGGCGCGTGCGCGTCGCGCTGGCGGCGCTGCTGCTGTTCGCCGCCGGCGCCGCCGTGGTGCTCGCCTGGCCGCGCAGCTTCGTCGCCGAGGCGGTGGTGGCGCCGGCCGAGACCACCGGCATCGCCACCTCCACCCTGCTCTCCCCGGCGCCGACGATCGGTGGGCTGCTCGACCAGCGGCCCACCGGCAATTTCGCGGTCTATCTCGGTGCGCTGCGCTCGGCCGAGGCGGCGGCGATGCTGGCGGCCGAGACCGACATCCTGCAGCGCCTGACCGGGCAGCGCGCCGCGCGGCCCGGCGCCGCCATCCGCGCCTGGCTCGGCCTGCGCAGCGAGGCCGACCTCGACGACCTCCGCGCCTGGCTCGAGCGGCGGCTCTCTGTGACGCAGACGCTCGGCGGCGTCACCTGGACGCTGGCGCTGGCACATCCCGACCGCGAGGCGGCGCTCGATCTGCTGCGCCGGCTGCACGGCTTCGCCGAGTCGAAGGTGCGGGCGGACCTCGAGCAGCTGGCGCGCCGCCGCGTCGCGGCGCTGGAGGCGCGGCTGAACCGCGAGAGCGACCTCTACATCCGCCAGTCGCTCTACGAATTGCTGGCGCAGAGCCAGCGCGCCGGCGTGGTGGCGGCGGCGGACGAGGCTGTCGCGGCGCGGCTGGTTTCGGCGCCGAGCGTCGGCATCCGCCCCTCGCTGCCGAACCGGCCGCTGCTGCTGCTGCTGCTGCTGGTCGCCGCCCCGATGGCCGCGGTTGCGCTGGTGGGCGCGGGCGTGCTGGCCGGTCCGACGCGGCGGCGCCTGCCGTTGCGCGCCATGCCCGAACCGGCCGAATGACCGCGACGCGCGCCCCGCTTGCGCTGCTCGCCGGCCTCGCGGCGGCGCTGCTGCACCTGGCCGGCGCGCTGAAGACCGCATCGCCTTTCGCCGTGCTGCCCTTCGACCTGACGCTGGCCGCATTCGGCCTGCTGCTGCCGCTGCTCGCGCTGCTGGCCGCGACGCGGCGGTGGGAGCTGGATCCGAGCCTTGCCCTGCCGCTGGCCGCTGCGGCGCTGCTGCCGCTCTGGCTGGTGGTGGCGGGCGCCTGGACACCCTCCCGCATGGTGGCGGCGGCCAAGCTGCCGGAGGTGGTGCTGGCCGCACCGGTGATGCTCGCCGCCGGGCTGCTCATCGGCGCCGAGCCGGCGGCGCGCCGCGCACTCTGCGGCATGTCCATGCTGGTCGGGCTGGCGCTGGCGGCGATGGTCGGCTGGAGCACGGCCGGCGGATGGGCCCTGCAGGCGGCGATGGAGACCGAGCAGGCCAAGCTGCACCACCAGCTCGCCGGCCTGGCGATGGCGATCGCTGCCGGGCTCGCCGCGGTGCGCGCGGCGGAGGCGACGCGGCCGGTCGCGGCGCTGGCCTGGCTGCTGCTGGTCGGCGGGCTCGCCGCGGCCGCCCTGGTGCCGGGCGGGCGGACGGCGCTGCTCGCACTCGGCCTCGGCGTGGCACTGGCGCCGGCGTTGCGCCTCTGGCTGGCTGGGCGGCGCGCCGCGGCGGCGGGCTGGCTGGCGGCGGCGCTGGGCGCCGGGCTCGTCTTTGCAGTGCTGCTGCTGCTCGATCCCGGACGCGCCGCGGGGCTGCGCACGCTGGAGCGGCTGACGGCGGAGGCCGGCGGGCTGGAGGCGCGGCTCGGCCTGTGGTCGGCCGCGCTGGACTGGGCAGGGCAGGCGGCGCCGCTCGGCCTCGGCACCGGCGGCTTCACCATCGCCGCCGGGCATGGGGAGCGGCGCGGCCTCTACCCGCACAACCACGCGCTGGAGGCCTTGGCCGAGGCCGGGCTGCCCGGGCTGCTGCTGTGGCTCGCGGCCTTCGGCGGCGGGATGGTGGCGGCGATCCGGCTGTTGCGCGCCGCTGAACCCGGCCGGGCGGCGCGCATCGCGGCGATGGTGCTGCCGGTGGCGATGACGGTGATGGTCTCGACCGATCTCGGCAACCGGATGGCCTGGTTCGCGCTGGGCCTGGCGCTCAGCCTGGGCGTCGCGGCGCACCGGCCGCTGGTGGCGCGCCATGTATGAGGCCTGGGGCAAGCGCGCGCTCGACATCGCGGCGGCGGCGCTGCTGCTGGCCCTGCTGGCGCCGCTCTTCGCGCTGGTCGCGGCGCTGGTGCGGATCCGGCTCGGCAGGCCGGTGCTGTTCATCCAGCTGCGCGCCGGGCGTGGCGGGCGGCCCTTCCGGATCCTGAAGTTCCGCTCGATGCGCGACGGGCCGGGCAGCGATGCGGAGCGGCTGGATGGCTTCGGCCGCCTGCTCCGGGGCAGCTGCCTCGACGAGCTGCCGCAGCTGGTGAACGTGCTGCGCGGCGAGATGAGCCTGGTCGGGCCGCGGCCGCTGCCGCTCGACTATCTCCGCCACTACTCGCCGCGCCAAGCGCTGATGCTGCGGGTGCGCCCGGGCCTGGCCGGGCCGGGGATTGCCGCCGGGCGCAACGCGGTGCCCTGGGCGGAGCGGCTGGAGCTCGGCGCTGCCTATGCCGAGGCGCCGCCGAGCCTGCGCGCGGACCTGCGGCTGCTCGGCGCGAGCCTCGGCGTCTGGCTTGTGGGGCGCGGGGTGCATGCGCCGGGCCATGCAACCATGCCGCCATTCACCGGATCAGGCGACCGGGACGGTTGAGTTGCGATTCAATTTCACATCCAGGGCTTGATTGTTCCTTAAAAATTAAACCAAATTGGCGATACATCATCGAAGGTGTATCGCCTTGTCGGTTCACATCGTCGAACCGCCGCAGCCGTCCCGCCTGGGAGCCGTGCTGCCCTTCCCGGCGCGCACCGTGGGGCGACTGCACCTCTCGCCGCCAGCCCTGAGCGGCCTGGAACTGGACAGCCTGCGCGCCACGCTGGAGTCGGGCTGGCTCGCCCCCGCCGGCCCGGCCCCTGCCGCCTTCGAGGAAGCGCTGGCGGAGGCCACCGGCTTCCCCGCCGCGCTCGCCACCGCCTCCGGCACGGCTGCGCTGCATCTCGGCTACCGCGTGCTCGGTGTCGAGCCGGGCGACGAGGTGTGGGTGCCGAGCGCAACCTTCGTGGCGACGGTGGCGCCGGCGGTGCAGATGGGCGCGGTGCCACGCTTCCTCGACGCCAACGGGCCGGGCTTCACCCTCGATCCCGGCCTGCTGGCGGAAGAGCTGGCGCGCGCGGCGCGGCGCGGCAGGCTGCCGCGGGTGGTGGTGCCGGTGGACCTGTACGGCCAGTGCTGCGACCTCGACGCCATCGTCGCCGCCTGCGACCGCTGGGGCGTGCCGGTGCTGTGCGACAGCGCGGCAGCGATGGGCGCCCTAGGCCGCAGCGGACAGCATGCCGGGCGGGGCGCGCGGCTGGCGGCCTTCTCCTTCAACGGCAACAAGATCGTCACCACCGGCGGCGGCGGCGCGCTGGCCGGCGACGATCCGGCGCTGCTGGCCCGCGCCCGCGCGCTCGCCGGGCAGGCACGCGAGCCGGCGGCGCATTACCAGCACGAGACCACCGGCTATGCCTACGGGCTCTCCTCCGTGCTCGCCGCCGTCGGGCTGGCGCAGCTGCCGACGCTGGCGGCGCGGGTGGCGCGGCGGCGGGAGATCCATGCGGCCTATGTCGCCGCGCTGGGCGACCTGCCGGGCCTGTCCTTCATCGCCGAGCCGGGCTGGGGTCGCGCCAATCGCTGGCTGACGGTAGCGCTGTTCGAACCCGCGGTGTTCGGCGCCGACCGCGAGGCGGTGCGCCGCGCGCTGGAGGCGGCGGAGGTGGAGAGCCGCCCGGCCTGGAAGCCGCTGCACCTGCAACCCGCCTTCCGCGATGCGCCCTGCGCCGGCGGCGAGGCGGCGGCGCGGCTGTTCGAGCAGGGGCTCTGCCTGCCTTCCGGCAGCGGGATGAGCGCGGCGGACCAGGCGCGGGTGATCGACGTGGTGCGGGGCTGTGCCCGGCGCTGACGGGTTCCGCGCGGCGCCGGGCGCATCGTCCGCGACCTCGCGTCGCGGCCTTCGCATCCTCTACCTGCACCAGCACTTCTCCCGCCCCGAGGGCAGCACGGCGACGCGCTCCTTCCACCAGGCGGCGGCGCTGGCGGCGGCGGGGCACGCGGTGACGCTGGCCTGCGGCCGCTACCAGGGCGCGGTGACCGGGCTCGACGCGCCGTTTCGCCACGGCCTGCGCAGCGGCGCGATGGACGGCTTCACGCTGCGCGAATTCGACATCGGCTGCGGCAATGCCCAGGGGCTGGCTGCCCGCAGCGCCGCCTTCCTGCGCTACGCCGCGCGCGGCACCGCCGCGGCGCTGCGCGAGCGCTGGGACCTGGTGATCGCGTCCTCCACGCCCCTGACGGTGGCGCTGCCCGCGCTGGCGGCGAAGCGGATGCGCGGCATCCCCTTCATCTTCGAGATGCGCGATCCCTGGCCTGAACTGCCGGCCGCGCTGTCGTCCCGCCAGGGTGGCGTGCCGCGCCCGGTTCTGGCGGCGATGGGGCGCCTGGCCGATGCCGCCTGCCGCGAGGCCGCGCATGTCGTCGCGCTCACCGAGGGCATGGCGGAGGTCGCGGTGGCGCGCGGCGCCGATCCCCGGGATGTGGCGGTGCTGCCGCAGGGGGCGGATCTCGACCTGTTCGGCCCGCATGTGGCGCCCTGGCGGCCCGCCGGCATGGATGAGGTGCTGGCGGTCTATGCCGGCACGCACGGCGCGGCGAACGGCCTTGAGGCGCTGCTCGACGCCGCGGCGCTGCTGCGCGGCGCGAAGATCCGCCTGCTGCTGGTCGGCGAGGGCGCGCGCAAGCCGGCGCTGATGGCGCGCGCCGCCGCCGAGGCGCTGCCGGTCAGCTTCCTCGACCCGCTGCCCAAGCCGCGCCTGGCCGCGCTGATGGCGGGGGCGGAGATCGGCCTGCACTGCCTGGCGCCGGTGCCGGAATTCGCCGAGTGGTCGGCGCCCAACAAGCTGGTGGAGGGCCTCGCCGCCGGGCGGCCGATGGTCACCAACGTGCCCGGCCGTGCGGCCCGCCTGCTGCGCGAGGAACGCTGCGGCGTTGCAGTGCCGCCGGGCGACGCGCCTGCGCTCGCCGCCGCGCTGCGCCGCCTCGCCGCCGATCCCGCGCTGCGCGCGGCGATGGGCGCGGCCGGTCGGCGCCTGGCGGAAGCGCGCTTCGACCAGCGGCGCATCGCCGCCGGGCTGGTCGCACTGGCCGAGCGGGTAGCGGTGCGATGAGCGGGCTGGTCCTGATGCTCTCGGCCGCGCATCCGCCGGAGGATGTGCGGATCGTCGCGAAGGAGGGCGCGGCGCTTGCCGCCGCCGGCTTCTATGTCGGGCACCTGGCGCCGGGCGAGCCGGCGTGTTCCACGCTGCACGGCGTCGCGCTGCATGGCCATGCACGGCGCGGGCGCGGCTGGCGCGGGCGCCTGTTCGGCATCCCGGCGCTGGCGCGCGAAGCCGCGGCGCTTCGGCCGGCGGTGATCCACGCGCATGAGCCGGACAGCTGGCTCGCCGCGCTGCTCGCCGCCCGGCGCTGCGGCGCGCGCGTGGTGCTCGACGTGCACGAGCATTACCCATCGCGGCTCGATCCGCGCCTGCCGCGCGCGTTGCGGCCGCTGGGCCGTGCGGCGCTGGCCGCGCTCTGCCGGCTGCTCGCCGCGCGCGCCGATGCGGTGGTGCTGGCCAAGGACGGGCTGGCGCAGGATTTCGGCGGCGCCGCACACTGCACCGAGGTGCGCAACTACGGCGCCGATCCCGGCATCGCGCCACGTACGCACGGAGCGGGGCCGCTGCGCCTGCTGCACCTCGGCGCGCTTGGTGAATCGCGCGGTGCCTTCACCATGCTTGACGCGCTGGCATTGCTGCCGCCGGAGACGCGGCTGGTGCTGGTCGGCCGATTCACCGATGGCAGCGAAGGCGCGTTCGAGGACTGCGCCCGGTCGCTCGGTGTCGCGGGGCGGATCGAGAAGCATGGCTGGCTGCCGCACCGGCAGGCGCTGGAATGCGCGGCGGGCTGCGATGTCGCGCTGGTGCTGTTCCAGCCCGGCGTCGAAAACCACCGCCTGGCGCTGCCGCACAAGCTGTTCGACGCGATGGTGCTCGGCCTGCCGGTGATCGTGCCGGAATTCGCCGAGCAGGTCGCGCGGGTGGTGGCCGAAGCCGGCTGCGGCCTGGCGCTCGACACCGCCGATCCGTCGCGCGTCGCCGCCGGCCTGCAGCTTCTGTCCGACCCGGCGTTGCGGGCGACGATGGGCGCGCGGGGACGCGCCGCTGCGCTGACGTGCTTCGGCTGGGAGGGCGAGGCCGCGCGGCTGGTCGCGCTCTATCGCAGGCTGTTGCCGGCCGCATCCATGTCGGCGCAGCAGCAGGGGGCAGTCGCTGATGGCTCCGAGCGACTCCTCGGAGTTGCCTTGCGCCGATAGTCCGTCCTACTGCCCCGGATCAGCCGAACGCAGGAAGGGAGGCCGGCCGATGACGGGCGGAACCGCCGGGCAGGATGCGCCCAACGGATGCCATGCCGACCTGCCCGGCGTGCGGCTGTGGTTCACCGACAGCGGCGGCGAGGGCGCGCCGATCGTCCTGCTGCACCCCAACACCGGCAACAGCGAGGTCTGGCAGAAGCAGGTGCCGGCGCTGGCGGCGGCCGGCTTCCGCGCCATCGCCTTCGACCGCCGCGGCTGGGGCCGCAGCCTCGCCGTGCCGGAAACCGGCGCGCAGCCGGGCAGCATCGCCGGCGACCTCGATGCGCTGGCCGACCATCTCGGCCTCGGGCGCTTCCACCTGCTCGGCGTTGCCGGCGGCGGCTTCGCCGCGCTGGACTACGCGTGCTGGCGGCCGGAGCGCGTGCGCAGCCTGGTGGTCGGCGCCAGCTACGGCCAGTTCCAGGAGCCGGAGATCCAGGCGATCTTCCAGCGGATCGCCACGCCGGACTTCCAGCGCGTGCCGGCCCTGCTGCGCGAGGTCGGCGCCACCTTCCGCGGCCTCGATCCCGAAGGCACCGCGCAGTGGCTCGAGATCGAGCATCGCGCCATGCAGCCGGGCGCCGTGGCGCAGCCGCTGCGCAGCCCGAACACCTACGCCAAGCTCGCCGCCATCGCCTGCCCGGTGCTGGTGCTGGCCGCCGGTGCCGACCTCTACGCGCCGCCGGCGCTGATGCGCCGCTGGGCGGCGCATCTGCCATCGCATGAGTGGGACGTGCTGCCGGAAGCCGGCCACGCGATCAGCTGGGAACAGCCCGAGGCCTTCAACGCGCGGGTCATCGCCTTCCTGCGCGGCGTGCCGTAGCCGTCAGGGCAGCGCCTGCAGCTGCCGCTCCACCACCTCGCGCCAGGGCGCATCGCGCGGCGCATCGGCGAGCAGAGCCTGCCAGACGCTGCGCGCATTCGCCGCGCGGCCGGCGCGCGCCTCCGCGAGTCCGGCGAGGAAACGCAGCCGCGGATCGCCCGGCGCATTGCCCAGCGCACGGGCCAGCAGCGCGGCGGCCTCGGCGTGGTTCTGCTGCTCGATCTGCAACTCCGCGAGGTCACCGGCCAGTTGCGGGTCGAAGCGGATCGCCAGCGCGCGCGTCCAGGCCTCGACCGCCTGCTCGACGCGGCCGCGGTTGCGCTCGGCATTGCCGAGCAGCACCAGGCCCTGCCGCGCCGGCTCGCCGTTCGGGTCCACCTGCGCGATGCGCTCGCGCAGCGATGCCAGCAACTGCTCCTCCGCCTCGGCCTGCTGGCGGCGGAGGTCGTAGGGCGCGCTCGGCATCTCGGGGATGCCGCGCACGAGGTAGAGGCCGACCGCCGCGGCGGGCACCAGGAACAGCGCGGCGGCAACGAGCGCGCCGCTGCGCCGGCTGGCATGCGCCGCGTCCTCCTTCGGGGCGGCGAGGATGCGCCGCTGCACTTCCAGCGTGGCGGCGGCATGCGCGGCGGCGTCGAGCCGTCCGGCCTCGCGCTCCCGGTCCAGCTCCGCGAGCTGTGCGCGGTAGAGCGCGAGGTCGGCCTCGGCGCGCCCGCGCGCGCGGGCGGGGCGGAACACCGCGATGGCGAGCGGCAGCATCGCCGCCAGGGCGAGCGCGCCGACGAGCAGCCAGATGGTCACGCGCGATTCCCGTCCTGTCCCGGCGGCAGGCCGAGCGCGGCCAGGCGCTGGCGCTCCTCATCGGTCAGCGGCGGCGGCCCGGCGGCGGCGGCCTGCGCGGCCCGGCGACGCATGGAGGCGATCAGCCCCAGGCCCGCCAGGACGGCGACGAGGGGCGTCGCCCAGAGCACCGCGGTGGACCAGGCGAAGGGCGGCTTCAACAGCACGAAGTCGCCGTAGCGGTCATGCAGGAAGGCCATGATCTGCGAATCGCTGTCGCCGGCGGTGATGCGTTCCCGCACGATCAGCCTGAGGTCGCGCGCGAGGCCGACCTCGCTGTCCTCGATGGACTGGTTCTGGCAGACCATGCAGCGGATCTCGCGGCCCAGCGCGCGGGCGCGCGCTTCCTGCGCCGGGTCGGGCAGCATGTCGTCGGGGTTGGAGACAGCGAGGGCGTGGAGGGGCGCCAGCAGCAGAAGCAATACGAGGAGGCGGCCAGCGCAGCTGGCCGAGCGCGCGAATGCGCGCCGCGCACAGACCGACAGTGCCGCGCGGAGAACCAGTGGCCTGCGCGAAGCCAAGGCGGCGGAGCCGCCGCCCGGCACCTGAGCGCACCTCATGACGCATACCGCCGCAGGAGCGGCCGGATGTCCTGCTCCAGCACCTCCGGCGTGACCGGGCCCGCCCAGCGCCAGCGGATGATGCCCTGGCGGTCCAGCAGGTAGGTCTCCGGCACGCCATAGACGCCCCAGTCGATCGCGACGCGGCCCGGCTCGTCCTTCGCCAGGCGGCCATAGGGATTGCCGCGCTCGCGGAGGAATTTCAGGCTGTCCTCGGGCTTGTCCTTGTAGGCGATGCCGAACACCGGCACGCCCTCGCGCGCAAGGCGCATCAGCTGCGGATGCTCGATGATGCAGGGCACGCACCAGCTCGCCCAGAAATTCACCAGCACCGGGCCGGGCAGCCCCTGCAGATCCGCCGAGGACAAGGCCGGCGTGTCCACGCCCGGCAGCGCCGGCAGCGTGAAGTCCGGCGGCGTGCGGCCGATCAGCGCGGAGGGGACGCCGCGCGGGTTGTACTCGCCGGTCCGCATGCCCTGCAGCATGCCGTAGAACGCGACGCCGCCGGCGGCGGCCAAGGCGAAGGGGGTGAACAGCAGCGCGCGCCGGGCGAGGGGGGTCATGCTGCCCGCCTCGAATACGTCACGCGGGCGGCGCAGCCGGCCGAGCGCCCGGCGCTTGAGGGCACCAAAAGATCTCTCATGCCGGTGCCGCCTGCGCCGCCGCCTTGCGGTTCGGTGCGGAGACGCGCACGCGCCGATCCGCCAGCGAGAGCCCGCCGCCCAGCGCCATGATCGCGGCGCCGATCCACAGCCAGGGCGCGAGCAGGTTGTAGTGGATGCGGATCACCGCCTTGCCGCCGCTTTCCTCGCCGATCACGGCGTAGAGGTCGTAGAGCAGGTTGGTGCGGATCGAGACCTCGGTGGTGTTCTGGCGGCCGACCGGGAACCAGCGGCGCGACGGCTCCATCACGTGCAGCACCTCGCCATCGCGCAGCACGGTGATGGTGGCGCGGCGCGCGGTGAAGTTGGCGCCGGGCGTGTCGCGCACGCCATCGAGCCGCCAGGTGTAGCCGGCCATCTCCGTGGTATCGCCGGGCGCCATCGCCACCAGCTTCTCCTGCGCCATCCCCATGCCGGCGATGCCCGCGGCGACGATGCCGATGCCGGCATGGGCGATCGCAGCCCCCCAGGCGGCGCGCGGCAGGGCCTTCGCGCGCGCCCAGGAATTGGCGAGCTTGGTGCGGAACAGTGCCGTCCGATCGGCGATGTCGGTGATCGCGGCGCCCACCACCCAGGCCGCGAAGGCGAAGCCCACCGCCGGCAGCGCGCGGCTTCCGGTCAGCAGCAGCGCGAGGAAGAAGACTGCGAAGGCGATCAGCGCCGCCCACCAGAGCCGCTGCACCACGGGCCAGAGCTGCGCGCGCTTCCAGGGCATCAGCGGCCCGCAGGCCATCGCCAGCAGCAGCGGCACGACGAGGGGAAAGCTTGCCATGTTGAAGAAGGGCGCGCCCACCGAAACCTTCGCGCCGAACAGCGCATCGGCGAACATCGGCCAGAGCGTGCCGACGAACACCACCGCGCTGATCGAGCAGACCAGCAGGTTGTTCAGCACGATCGCGCCCTCGCGCGAGACCGGCGCGAAGATCCCGGTCGGCACCATCGCCTGCGCCCGCCACGCGAACAGCAGGAAGGCGCCGCCCATGTAGAACATCAGCAGGCCGAGGATGAACAGCCCGCGCTCCGGGTCGTTGGCGAAGGAATGCACGGAGTTCAGCACGCCCGAGCGCACCAGGAAGGTGCCGAGCAGGCTCATCCCGAAGGCGATGATCGCCAGCAGCACGGTCCAGGTCTTCAGCGACTCGCGCTTCTCCACCACGATGGCGGAGTGCAGCAGCGCCGTGCCGATCAGCCAGGGCAGCAGCGAGGCGTTCTCGACCGGATCCCAGAACCAGTAGCCGCCCCAGCCGAGCTCATAGTACGCCCACCAGGAGCCGAGCGCGATGCCCGCTGTCAGGAAGCTCCACGCCGCCAGCGACCAGGGTCGCACCCAGCGGCCCCAGGCGGCGTCCACGCGGCCCTCGATCAGTGCCGCGATGGCGAAGGCGAAGGTCACAGCATAGCCGACATAGCCGAGGTAGAGTAGCGGCGGATGCATCGCCAGCCCGATATCCTGCAGGATCGGGTTCAGCCCCTGGCCGTCCGGCGCCGGCGGCCACATCCGCTCGAACGGGTTGGACGTCTTCAGGATGAACAGCAGGAAGCCGACCGAGATCAGCCCGAGCACGCCGAGCACGCGCGCCTTCAGCGTGGAGGGCAGCTCCCGCCCGAAGGCCGCCACCGCCAGGCCGCACAGCGCCAGGATCATCACCCAGAGGATCAGCGATCCCTCGTGGTTTCCCCAGGTGCCGGTGATCTTGTAGAGCATCGGCTTCAGCGAGTGGCTGTTCTGCACGACGTTCAGCACGGTGGTGTCGTTGATCGCGTAGGACCACATCAGGCAGGCGAAGCTCGCCGCGATGGCGAAGGCCTGCCCGACGGCGAGCGGCGAGGCGGTGGCCATCAGCCGCGCATCCCGCTGCTCCGCGCCGAGCAGCGGCAGCGCGGTCTGCGCCAGCGCGAGGATCAGCGCGAGCGCCAGCGCAAAATGGCCGAGTTCGGCGATCATGAGCCGGTGCGTCCCTGCGGAGCCGCGCGTGCGGGATCCAGCGTGTTCCAGGTGGCTGGCGGCGGTGCCGCGCCCTGTTCGGGCTGCCAGTGGCCGGCGCGCTTCAGCGCATCGGCGACCTCGGGCGGCATGTAGGTCTCGTCGTGGCGCGCGAGAACCTCGGAGGCGCGGAACACGCCATCGGGGCCAAGCCGGCCCATGGTGACCACGCCCTGACCTTCGCGGAACAGGTCGGGCAGCACGCCATTGTAGGCCACGCGCACGGTATGTGCGCCGTCGGTGACGCGGAAATGCACCAGCGGCCGCTGGCCCGCGACCGCGGGCTCGCGTTCCACGCTGCCAGCCTCGACCAGGCCGCCGAGGCGGAAGGCGCGATCGGGTCCGGGCTGCTGCGCCACGATGTCCGAGGGCGAGCGGAAGAACACCAGATTGTCCTGGAAGGCCGTGAGCGTCAGGGCCGTAGCGCTGCCGAGCCCGATGCCGCAGAGCACCAGGATCCACATCCGCCGCTTCTTGCGAGTCATCATGCGTCCCGCTCCCCGCGCGGATCGAGTTGCTTCAGCCGCGCCGCTGCCGTGCGGTGACGCAGGAAGGCGCCGAAGGCGAGGCCGCCGAACACCAGGGCGGTGATCGCCCAGGACAGGCTCACATGCAGCCAGTGCGTCGTCATTGCGCTGCGTCAAGCCGCCGCGCACGGGCGGTCTCCAGCGCGCGCACGCGCCGCTCCATCACCGCCGCGCGGGTGCGCGCCAGCACCACCACGGCGAACAGCAGCGAGAAACCGATCGCGCAGGTGAGCAGGGGATAGAGCATGTCCACATGCATCCCGGGGCTGTCGAGGCGGGTCACGCTCGCCGGCTGGTGCAGCGTGTTCCACCAATCCACCGAGAACTTCACGATGGGCACGTTGACGATGCCGACAAGGGCCAGGATGGCCCCGGCCCGAGCGCCGCGCTCGGCGTCGTCGAAGGCGCGCACCAGCGCGGCGTGCCCCAGCCACAGGAAGAACAGCACCAGCACCGAGGTCAGCCGCGCATCCCACACCCACCAGGTGCCCCACATCGGCTTGCCCCAGAGGCTGCCGGTCGCCAGGCAGAGCGCGGTGGCGGCGGCGCCGACCGGAGAAAGCTCCCGCGCCGTCAGGTCGGCCAGCGGGTGCCGCCAGATCAGCGACATGATCGAGAGGATCGCGAGGCCCGTGTAGCCGCCCATCGCCAGCCAGGCCATCGGGACGTGGACGTACATGATCCGCACCGTCTCGCCCTGCTGCCAGTCCGTCGGCGAGAGCAGCAGCGCCCAGGCGGCGCCGAGGCCGGTCACGCCGATCGCCAAGGCCCAGAGCCAGGGCATCCAGGGATCGGTCATGCGCAGGAAGCGGCCGGGATTGGCAAAGCGATGCAGCGACCGCCCCCCGGCGGGTGCGGCGGGTCGCGGCCCGGTTGGCCGGGTCGGGGCGGGAGTGCTGGCGTCCACGCCCCTAACCTAGGCCCGGTTCGCATCGGATTGAAGCCGGAGCCCGCACGGGTTACGTGCCTGTTGCGCAATCGCACGCGCCGATCGCGCAACGGGGAGACTTCGAACGAATGTTGTTCGCCATCACCTGCACGGACAAGCCCGGTGCGCTGGAGCTGCGCATGGCCACCCGGCCCGCCCATCTGGAGCACCTGAAGGCGCATGAGGCGGCGCTGGTGCTGGTCGGCCCGCTGCTCGACCCGGCCGGGCAGCCCTGCGGCAGCCTGTTGGTGGTGGAGGCCGCCGACCGCGCCGCTGCCGAGGCGCTGGCCGCCGGCGACCCCTATGCCAAGGCCGGCCTGTTCGAGAGCGTGGTGGTCCGGCCCTTCCGGACCGTGTTCAAGGACGGCAAGCAGGCCTGAGCATGCCTTCGCGCCGCTCCTACTGGCTGGTGAAGTCCGAGCCGGACGCCTTCTCCTGGGAGCAGCAGGTGGCCAACGGCGTCGAGCCCTGGACCGGCGTTCGCAACCACATGGCCAAGGCGAACCTGAAGGCCATGAAGTGCGGCGACCTGGCCTTCTTCTACCACTCCAACATCGGCAAGGAGATCGTCGGCGTCGTCGAGGTGGCCCGCGAGGCCTATCCGGACCCCACCATCGGCCCGGACGACCCGAAGGGGGAGTGGGTCTGCGTGGACATGAAGGCGGTCGGCCCGCTGCCGAAGCCGGTGACGCTCGCCGCCATCAAGGCGGAGCCGGCGCTGGCCGAACTCGCCCTGGTGCGGCAGTCCCGGCTTTCGGTGATGCCGATCAGCCCGGAGCATTGGAAGCTGCTTTGCCAGATGGGTGGCCGCAAGCCGTGAGCGAGGTGGCGGCGAACGAGCGCGTGCTCTGCCTGCTGTCGGACCTGCCGGACGGCGAGAGCCGCGGATTCCCGCCGGCGCCGGGCGGCTTCACCGGCCTGTTCGCGATCCGCCGCGGCCAGCGCGTGGTGGTCTATGTCAATTCCTGCCCGCATATCGGCCTGCCGCTCGACCCGGCGCCGGACCGGTTCCTCGACGCAAAGAAGACCGCGATCGTCTGCTCCGCCCATGGCGCGCGGTTCCGGATCGAGGATGGGGAATGCATCTCCGGCCCCTGCTACGGCGAAAGCCTGGAGGCGGTGCCGGTGCGGGTGGACGCGGCCGGCCGGGTGATCGTGCCGGCGGATGCGGGGCTGTAGCGGGGACTCGCCGGCCTGGGCCTGGAGCCACATGGACAGGCTCACGAAGTCGTGTATCGTATACGGAAGGCCCGCGATCCGCGGTGCGCCTCCTGCGAGATGGGTCGCATTGTGAAGAAGTTCCTGCCGACGTTCACTGACGAGAGCCTCGCCCTGGCCATCTCGATCGCCTGGCTGCTGGCCATGCAGGTCCTTGCCATGCTGGCCTGGGACGCGGAATTGCTGAGCCGCCAGGAGGCGCTGATGCACTGGCTGGTGGTCGGCGTGCTGCCGCCGGCGCTGGCGCTCTGGAGCACGCCGCCCGCGCCGGAAAGCTGACGCCTCGCGGGTCCGGTCGGGCCGATCCGGGCACACAACGCCGTGAGGGGTCGCCCAGACGGCCCGGATGGCGCTATGTCGTTCCCGCCATGGATGCCTCCCCGATCGCCCTCGACCGGGCAGCGCTCTTCCTCGACTTCGACGGCACCCTCGTCGAGATCGCCCCGCGCCCGGACGCCGTGGTGGTCCCGGAGGGGTTGCCCGCGCTGCTGCAACGGCTGGCGGAGCGGATGGAAGGTGCGCTTGCCATCGTCTCCGGCCGCCCCCTCTCGCAGCTCGATGCCTTCCTGCCGGTGCCGCTCGCCATGGCGGGCGACCACGGTGCCAGCCTGCGCCCGACGCCCGGCGCGGCGGTGGAATCGCCCCCGCTGCCGGCTCCGCCCATCGCCTGGCGCGAGGAAGCCGAGCGATTCGCGGCCGGCTTTCCCGGCGCGCTGGTCGAGCCCAAGGGCCACGGCTTCGTGCTGCATTTCCGCCAGGCGCCGGAAGCCGGCCCACCCGGCCGCGCGCTGCTCGAGCAGCTGATCGCCGGCAGCGACGCCTTCCTGTTGATGCCCGCCCACATGGCCTGGGAGGTGAAGCCGGCGGCCATCTCCAAGGCGACGGCGGTCGAGGGGCTGATGGCCCGCCCGCCCTTCGCCGGCCGCACGCCGGTCTATGTCGGCGACGACGTGACCGACGAGGCGGGCATGGATGCGGCCCGCGCGGCGGGCGGCGTCGGTCTCCGGCTGCAGGACGCCTTCGGCACGCCGGCGGGGCTGCGCGCCTGGCTGGCCCGGCTGGAGTCCGCCGCGGTGTCACGCGCATGAGCCGGCTCGTCATCGTCGCCAACCGCGTGCCGGACCCGCGCGAGCGCGGCGCCAGCGCCGGCGGGCTCGCGGTCGCCCTGAAGGATGCCCTGGCGCGGCGCGACTCGCTCTGGTTCGGCTGGTCCGGCGGCACCGCGCCGGAAACCGGCACCGAGCCGCGCCTGCTTCGCAAGGGGCGCACCACCTACGCCACGCTCGACCTCGGCGAGGAGGATTACCGCCACTACTACCAGGGCTTCTCCAACGCCGCGCTGTGGCCGGTGCTGCACTACCGCCTCGGCATCGCCCGCTTCTCGCGCGAGGATTGGCTGGGCTACCGCCGCGTCAACGCTGCCTTCGCGGCCTCGCTGGCGCCGATGCTGCGCGACGACGACACCATCTGGGTGCACGACTTCCACCTGTTCCTGATGGCCGCGGAGCTCCGCGCATTGGGCTGCCGGCAGAAGATCGGCTTCTTCCTGCACGTGCCATTCCCGCCCCGCCAGGTCTTCATGGGCCTGCCGAACGCGGAGCCGGTGCTGTTGGCGATGGCGGCACTCGACACCATCGGCGTGCAGACCGCGGACGATGCGGAGAACCTGCGCGGCGCGCTGCAGGCCGTCGGCAAGCCCGAGGCCGCCGAGCGCGTCGGCGTGTTCCCCGTCGGCATCGACAGCGGCGGCTTCGCCAACCTAGCCGCGCGCCGCTTCCGCACCAGGGAGGTGGAGATGCTGCGCGCCTCGCTGGTGAACCGCGCGCTGGCGATCGGCGTGGACCGGCTGGACTACACCAAGGGCCTGCCGCAGCGCATCGCCGGCTTCGGCAAGCTGCTGGAGCGCTTCCCGCAGCACCTCAGCAAGATCACCTTCCTGCAGGTTGCGCCGGTCAGCCGCGGCGATGTCGCCACCTACCGCGCGCTGCGGCGGGAACTGGACGAGGCGGTGGGCCGCATCAACGGCCAGTATGCCGAGCCGGACTGGGCGCCGATCCGCTACATCACGCGCGCCGTCGCCCGCCCGACGCTCGCCGGCTACATGCGGCTGGCACGCATCGGCCTGGTGACGCCGCTGCGCGACGGGATGAATCTGGTGGCGAAGGAATACGTCGCCGCCCAGGACCCCGAGGATCCGGGCGTGCTGGTGCTCTCCCACTTCGCCGGTGCATCGAGCGAGCTGGAGGGGGCGCTGCTGGTCAATCCGCTCGACCCCGACGACATCGCCGAGGCGCTGGACGTTGCGCTGACGATGCCGGCCGACGAGCGGCTGGCGCGCTGGAAGACGATGGACGCGGCGGTGCGCACCACCACGGCTGCCGCCTGGGCGCGGAGCTTCCTCACCGCGCTGGAGGGCGAGGCCGCGGCCGCTTCGCCATCCAAGGCCGAGTCGCGGCGCGCCACTGGCCGCCGCGGCACGTCACGCCGGGCGGCTTAGGCGGTCGCGGCCAGTTCCTCCGGCGTCGCGGCGATCCGGCGCCTGCGCAGCCAGTTCGACACCTGCGGGTCCGCGCTGAGCACGCAGAGCGGGATCGCGAGCACCATGCCGAGCGTGAAGGGCAGCGCGAGCAGCAGCGCCGGCAGAGAGACGGTGGCGAAGGCGAAGGTCAGCGCGAGGCCGATCAGCGTGTGCGGCCAGAGCAGCCGCGCCGCGTCGCCCCAGGCGATGCCGCGGTCGGCGCGGTTCTGCGGCGCCCAGCCGGCGCGGCGGCCGAAGGGAAGCGTGGCCAGGAACAGCGCCTTGTTCAGCGTGGAGAGCGGCTCGAAGAGCTGCATGAAGGCGATCTCCGCCAGCGCACCCTTGGCGAAGGCCGCACGCCCGCCATATCGCGCCGCGACGCGCCGCTGGATCAGGGCCTGCGCGTAGCCCGAGAGCTTCGGCGCGAAGTAGCAGAGCCAATGCGCGAGCACCGCCAGCGTTAGCGCGCCCATCGGCGTCTCCGCGCCACCGCCGCTCGCGCCGTTCAGCGCCGCCAGCAGCAGGATCAGGGCATGGAGCGGCGCGCCGAGGAACAGCAGGATCGCCTGCAGCAGCTGCAGCCGGCCCATCGCGGTGAGATTCGGCAGCCGCAGCAGCTGCCAGTACTGCATGTTGCCCGCGCCCCAGCGCTCGTCGCGGCGCATGAACTCCGGCATGGCCGGCGGATTGGCTTCCAGGCTGCCATCCTCCTCCGGCAGGCAGCGCACGCGCCAGCCGGCGGCCTGCAGGCGCACCGACTCCACCATGTCGTGGCTGAGGATGCGGCTGCCGTCGGACAGCGCTTCCAGTCGCGCATGGCGGCGAAAGGGCTCGCAGCGGATGATGGCGTTGTGGCCCCAGTACGGCCCGGCATCGAGCTGCCACCAGGCCTGCCCGGTCGCCCAGCTGCGCATCCCCGCGCGCATGCCGAACTGGAACAGCCGCGGGAAGGCCGCCGTCGCCGGCCGCCCGACGATCAGCTGCTGCACGATGGCGAGATCCGGCTCCGCCTCCATGATCGAGACCAGGCGCAGCACGGCGCGCGGCGTCATCACGCTGTCGGCGTCGAGGGTGAGGAAGAACGCCGCCTCGCCGGCATGGTGGTCCAGGAAATCCATGATGTTGCCGGCCTTGAAGCCGGTGTTCTGCGCGCGGCGGCGGTACTGCACCCGCGGGTGCTGCCGCGCGAAGGCCGCGACGGCGGCTGCCTCCGCCGCGGCGGCATCCGGATCCTGCGTGTCGGACAGCAGCCACAGTCGGAACCGGTCGCCGGCGCCGGCCGCGGCCAGCCCGTCGAGCAACTGCCCGAGCGGCGGCAGCACCTCCGCCATGTCCTCGTTGCGGATGCACACGGCGAGCGCGGTGAGACGCTGCGGCGCGCCCGGCCTGGCGCGGTGCACCGCCGGCAGCACGGCGGCCGGCGGATCGTAGGAGGCCAGCAGGATCGTCAAGCCCACCAGCGAGTTGCCGGCCGAGAGCGCCGCCCAGGGCGTCACCAGCAGCACGCCGAGCAGGATCAGCGCCTCCGCCGCGTTGATGCCGCCCGGCGCAACGGCGCGCCAGGTGAGCCACAGCAGCATCAGGGCGATTGCCAGCACCAGCGCGCCGAACAGCGCGCGCCGCAGCACGGGGGATTCGTCGGTCACGCCCGCCCCAATCCGACAGGATGATGGCGGGCGTGCGGCGGCGCTGCCCGTCGTCCGGGCGGGTCCGCCCTGCGATCCGCTCTATTGCACGGTGATCCCTGCCTCCCGCACCACGCGGCCCCAGGTCTCGACCTGGCCGGCGAAGAAGGCGGCGAAATCGGCTGGCGAGCTTTCCACCGGCTCGATCGTCAGGGATTCGATTCGCGTCCGCACCTCCGGCCGCGCCATCGCCGCGCGCGCGGCCGCCACCAGCTTCTGCACCGCCTCCTCGGGCGCGCCGTTGCGGGTGAACAGGCCGTGCCAGGAATTGATCGTCAGGTCGGCGCCGAAGCCGGCCTCGGTGATCGCCGGCACGTCGGGGAACAGCGGCAGCCGCGTGTCGCGGAACACGGCCAGCGGCCGGATCGGCGAGCCGGGCGCCATGAAGGCGGGCTGCGGATTCTCGCACATGAAATCCACCTGCCGGCCCATCACCGCCTGCATCGCCGGCGCGCCGCCGCGGAAGGGAACATGCGTTGCCTTCAGCCCGACGCGGCGGGCGAAGAGCTCGGGTGCCAGATGGCTCGCGGTGCCGCTGCCGCCGGAGGCGTAGGTGAGGCCGTCCGGCTTCGCCTTGCCGGCGGCGACGAGCTCCGCCGCGGTCTGCCAGGGGCTGTCCTTGTGAACGATCAGCACGGTCGGCACGCGGGTGAGCTGCAGCACCGGCTTGAGCTCGGAGAGATCGTAGCCGAGCCGGATCAGGCTCGGGTTCACGCCATGCGCGAAGGCGCCCATCAGCACGGTGTGGCCGTCCGGCGGGCTCGAGGCCAGCGCGGCCGCGGCGATGTTGGCGCTGGCGCCGGGGCGGTTCTCTACCACGACGGATTGCCCCAATGCCTCGCCCATCGGGCCGGCGATCAGCCGCGCCACCGTGTCCACCGCGCCGCCCGGCGCGAAGCCAACCAGCAGGCGGATCTGCCGGTCCGGCCAGGCGAGGGCCGGCCTCGCCAGGGCGAGCGCCGCCCCCATGCCAAGCCCTGTGCCGAGCAGCGATCTGCGTGCGATCATGTGGCGCCCTCCTTCTCTGTTTGCGCCACTCTGGCACGCACGCGTCGTTCAGGGCGAGAGTGGAACGCCCGCCAGCGCAAGCGCGTAGGCGCCGAGGGCGAGCGTCGTCCAACCCGCTGCGCCGAGCCAGACCATGCCGGCGCCGGCGCCGAGCAACGCAAGTGCCGGCAGCGCCTGCATCGCGTGGATCCCGAGGAAATGCGCCACCCGCAGGTCGCCGCCGTCGCGCGACCAGAAGAACGGTGCGAGGTTGCCGGCGTCGCTCGCTGCGCCGCCGATGTGCGGCGTGCCGAGAGCGGAGATGCTCACGCCCGTCACGCCGCCGAGCACGCCGCCGATCACCAGGCCAAGCCCGACGGCCAGGCGCCAGGGACGCGGCTGCGCCGGATCCGGCCGCAGCAGGACCAGCAGGCCGAGCAGCGCGGCGAACGCCACCAGGCCCAGCGCGGCCAGACCCATCAGCCCGTACATCACGCTCCCCACCGCGTCGTCGGCAAAGTGGCTGGGCTGGCCGAGCGCCGCGCGGAGCGCGATCCAGCCGACCTCGAAGCCGCCGGTCGCCAGCGTTCCCCAGAGCACCAGCCGCGCCGTCCAAGCCTCTCTGACCTGCGGCGCGAGGACGCCCCATGCCCAGGCGAGGGTCCACAGCCAGGCGAGGAACGAGGCGGCGAACTTCGCCGGCTTCACCCAGACGGAGACGCCGTTGAGGGTGCGCGGGTCCAACGTCATCGCGGCGAGGCAGGCGAGAAGCACCAGCAGCATGGCCCATCCGGCCCGGGTGAGGAACTTCTGGCGCGCTTCGATCTCGGCAAGGATCGAACGTCGGGGGTGCAGCGCGAGCGCAGTCATGCGCGGATCTCCTTCACGGTGGCGAAGCGGAGCGTGAGGAACAGCAGCAGCCCGATCGGGCCGGCGAGGAAGGTGGGCGGCAGGCAGAGCCGCACCAGCCAGGGGTTCATCCCCTCCGCCGCGCCGCGACGACAGATCCAGGCGCCGATGAAGAGATCGAAGGCGAGGTAATGGATCCAGCCGGCGAGCAGCACGCCCTCCGTGCGGAACAGCGCTGCCACCTCGGCCAGCGAGCCGAAGCCGCCCTCGGCGCCCGGTGCGTGGATCGCCAGCAGCACGGCGTAGAGCGCAGCGAGCAGGGCAGGGATGGCGAGGCCCGCGATGGTCCGGTTCGCCAGCCGCGCCCGCGGCGCCACCAGCAGCGCGAGCCAGCCGACAATGGCAAGCAGGTTGGCGACGGAGAACAGCGTTTCGGCCGGCACGGGCGGCTCCTCGAACTTTCCAGCGGTCAGTTCATGGAGGATCGAACTGCCCATTGTCAAGTTCGACGTGCGGGCCCAGGATCGGCCGATGTCCGTGACCCCGAAGGCCAAGGGCCGCCACCACCACGGCGCGCTGCGCGACGCGCTGCTGGCGGCGGTCGCCGAGATCGTGCTGGAGGCCGGGCCGGAAGCGGTGACCTTGCGCGAATGCGCCCGCCGCGCCGGTGTCTCCCACTCCGCGGCGGCGCCGCATTTCGGCGACAAGCGCGGCCTGCTCACCGCCTTCGCCGCCGAGGGTGGGCGTCGGCTGGCGGCGGCGATGGAGGCGGCACTGGCGGCGCTGCCGGAGGCGGCCGGTGCCGCCGAGCGGCTGGCGGCGACGGGCCGCGGCTACATCGCCTTCGCCCGCGCCAATCCCGCGCATTTCCGGCTGATGTTCCGCGCCGAGTTGATCGACCGTGCGGACCCGGCCTGGCAGGAAGCGGCGGGGCAGCCTTTCATGCTGCTGTCGGAGGCGATGGCCGCGCTGGCGCCTGCGCTGGATGCGCGCGCGCGCCGCGCCAGGCTGGCGCTCGCCTGGGCTGCCGTGCATGGCTTCTGCACCTTGCGGGCAGAGGGCGCGGGCGGCGATCTGTGGAAGCCGGAGGCGCGCGCGGCGGAGGTGGCGGAGGACCTGATCGCGCTGATCGTGGCGGCCTGCGCAGCCCCGGCCAGTCACGGGGCTTCATGACGCAGTCGCGCCCGCGAGCCGGCACCAGCCGGCGCAAGGAAGGAGGCTGCAACCTTGGCCACCTATACCGAGACATCCTACTGCAACCCGACCATAGCGGCGGTGTGGCCCGATCCGGCGCTGGCCGGTCCCGACCGGGAGGGCTTCTACTGGTGCTACGCGACGGATGACGAGCACGAACCTCTGCCGCGGCGCCGGTTCAAGGCGGCGCGCTCACGTGACCTAGTGAGCTGGGAGTTGAACCCGGCAGGAGCGGAATGCGGCGCTTTCCCCCAACCCATCCCGAACTACGGCAGGTATCGCGCCTGCTGGGCTCCCGACGTCAGGCGCATGGGGTCTGCCGCCTGGAATCTCTACGGCTCCCTCAAGTTCGACGACCATCAGGAGACCGGCCCGGACGGTCACGGCATCTTCGTCGCGCGCTCGACGACGCCGATCGGCTTCCGCAATCCCATCATCCTGAAGCGCGGGCCGGGATTCACCGTTATCGACCCGTGCTTCTATCGCTCGACCAGGCTGGGCAGGAACTTCCTCTTCTGGGGCTCCGGCCATGCGCCGATCAAGGGGCAGGAACTGACCGCGGACGGGACCGCCTTCGTCGCAGGGTCGGAGCCGACCGACATCCTCTCGCCCGATCCCGCAGACCCGGACGACCGCCTCTGGGAGGGCGTCCACGTCATCGAACATCCGACCACGCATGATCCCATCGTGCTGGCCTCCAAGGTGGACACCTGGAAGGGGCCGTACCGCACCTATGCCTTCCGGGGAGCGCCGCACCCCCTCGATCCCTTGCGTTCGCGCCCGACCTGCCTGCTCGCCGAGAACGACGTCTGGAACCGCTGCGGCAATGCATTCGTGCTGCCCGATGCCATCGGACAGCTGTGGATCTTCTTCCACGCGGTGCGGGGCGACGCGATCATCCCCGGGACGGAGCATATCGACGCGATGGGCCGCCGCGGCGTGCCGCTGCGGCAGATGTGCATGGAACGGCTGCACTTCGACGCGGCAGGCCTGCCCTATGTCAACGGGGGCTCGCCGAGCTCGACGGAACAGCCCGGCCCGGTCGTGCTGAGAGCGTGATCCGCGGTCGCAGCCCCGTCGGCGCGGCGTGCCGGCTGTCCTACGTCGCCGCCACCCGCCGCACCCAGGCACCATACAGCCGCGGCCCGGCCAGCGCCGCCACCGCGATCAGCAGGATCACCAGCGAGACCGGCCGTGTCACGAAGGTGCTCCAGTCGCCCTGGCTGATGGTCAGCGCCTGGCGCATCGCCTGCTCGGCCATCGGGCCGAGGATCATGCCGATCACCACCGGCGCCACCGGGAAGTCGAAGCGGCGCATGAACATCGCGACGATGCCGATGCCATAGAGCAGCATCAGGTCCACCACGGAATTGCTGATGCCGTAGGTGCCGATCGTCGCGAACACCAGGATCCCGGCGTAGAGCTGCGGCTGCGGGATCTTCAGGATGCGCGCCCACAACCCCACCAGCGGCAGGTTCAGCACCACCAGCATGACGTTGGCGATGAACAGTGACGCAATCAGCGTCCACACCAGCTCCGCCTGCGCCGTGAACAGCAGCGGGCCCGGCTGGATGCCGTAGCTCTGGAAGGCGCTCAGCATGATCGCCGCGGTCGCAGAGGTCGGCAGGCCGAGGGTCAGCATCGGCACCAGCACGCCCGCCGCTGCGGCGTTGTTCGCCGCCTCCGGCCCGGCCACGCCCTCGATCGCGCCGGTGGTGCCGAATTCGCGCTGCGCATCGGGCGAGGCGAGCTTCCTCTCCGCATAGTAGCTCAGCATGGTCGGCATCTCGGAGCCGCCAGCCGGCAGCACGCCGAAGGGAAAGCCGAGGCCGGCGCCGCGCAGCCAGGGCCAGAAGCTGCGCCGCAGATCCGACCGCGACATCATGATCTTCCCGACCGGCCGCACCTCCTGCGGGCCCTCCACATGCCGCCAGGCGAGGTGCAGCGTCTCGCCCACCGCGAACAGCGCCACCGCCACCAGCACCACGTTCACCCCGTCCAGCAACTCCGGGATGCCGAAGGTCAGCCGCGGCTGTCCGGTCTGCAGGTCGATGCCGACCAGCCCGAGCAGCAGCCCGAAGCCGAGGCTCGTCAGCCCGCGCAGCGCGCTGCCGCCGAGCACCGCCGAGACGGTGACGAAGCACAGCACCATCAGCGAGAAATACTCGGCCGGGCCAAGCTGCAGTGCGTATTCCACGATCACCGGCCCGAGGAAGGCGAGGCCGAGCGTGCCCACCGTGCCGGCGACGAAGCTGCCGATCGCCGAGGTCGCCAGGGCCGGCCCCGCGCGCCCGTTGCGCGCCATCTTCGCCCCTTCGAGCGCGGTGATGATGGAGCCCGATTCCCCCGGCGTGTTCAGCAGGATCGAGGTGGTGGAGCCGCCATACATCGCGCCGTAGAAGATGCCGCAGAACAGGATGAAGGCGCCGGTCGCGCTGACGGTGAAGGTGATCGGCAGCAGCAGCGCGATGGTCAGCGCCGGCCCGATGCCCGGCAGCACGCCGATCGCCGTGCCGAGGAAGCAGCCGAGCAGCGCCCAGCCGAGATTCGGGATCGTGAGCGCATGCCCGAAACCGAGCGCGAGGCCATCCAGCGCGCCCATCACTCCGGCACCCCGAAGATCAGCCCCTCGACCAGCCCGGCGCCGATGTTCACGCCGAGCGCCTTCACGAACAGCGTGTAGGCGCCGAGCGAGACCACCACCGCGATGCCGAGGTTGCGCAGATGCGCGCGGCTGCCGAAGGCGGCCGCGACCAGCACGAATTGCGCACTCGCCGCGATGGTGAAGCCGAGCGGGCCGATCAGCACCAGGTTGGCGAGCAGCCCGGCCAGCAGCAGGCCGAGCGAACGCGGAATGGCCGGCGGCGCCTCCGCTACCTCCTCGATGCCGGCCGACCAGCCGCCGCGCAGCGCGGAGACGGTCAGCAGGGCGCCGAGCACCAGCAGCGCGGCCGAGACGAGCGCGGGCACCAGCGTCGGCCCGACCTGTGCGTAGAGCGGCGAGGCCGGGATGACGAGCGTCTGCCACATCGCCAGCCCGCCCAGGCCGAGCACGAACAGCCCGGCGCCGAGATCCGCCCGATCCGGGCGGCTGCCCCCGCTCACGCGCCGGGCCGCGCCGCCGGCTTCACGAGGCGAGGCCGAGGTCGCGCAGCACCTCCTCGGTCGCTGCGATATCGCGCGTCAGATACTGCGCGAAGGCGTCGCCGGCCAGGAACGCATCGTCCCAGCCGCGGGTCTCCAGGATCTGCTTCCAGGCGGGCAGGGCGTGGATCGCCGTCATCAGCTCCACCAGCGCCTGGCGCTGCGCCGCGCTGATCCCCGGCGCGCCGAACACGCCGCGCCAGTTGGAGGTGACGACATCCACCCCGCTCTCCTTCAGCGTCGGGATGGCGGGGTCGGAGCGCCGCTCGCCGGTGGTGGCCAGCGCGCGCATCCGCCCGGCCTTGATCTGCTCGGCGAATTCCGAATAGCCGGAGATGCCGGCCTTCACCTGCCCGCCGAGGATCGCCGCCTGGGCCGGGCCGCCGCCGGCAAACGCGACATAGGAGGCCTCCCGCGGGTTGCGCCCCAGTGCCTTCAGGATCAGGCCGAGCGTGATGTGGTCGGTCCCGCCCGCCGAGCCGCCGCCCACCGGGACCGCGCCCGGATTGCTGCGCAGCGCCGCCAGGAGCGCGGCGATATCGCGGAACTCGGAACTGGCCGGCACCACGACCACGCCGACCTCCTCGGTCATGCGCGCCACCGGCACCACGTCCTTGATGGTGACGGGCGACTTGTTGGTGATGCCTGCGCCCACCATCACCGAGCCGCCGACCAGCAGCGCGTTCGGCCGGCCGCGGCGCTGCGCGACGAAGCGCGGCAGGCCGACCATGCCGCCGGCGCCGCCGACATGCTCGAACTGGAAGCTGCCGACCAGCCCGGCCTCGCGCGAGACCTGCTCGATGGCACGGGCCAGCCCGTCCCAGCCGCCGCCGGGGCCGGCAGGGACGAACATGGTCATGCTGGCGAAGCGCTGCTGCGCGAAGCCGGGCCTGGACAGCAGCGGCGCGGCCGCGAGGCCGGCGGCAGCGGCAAGCACCGTGCGGCGTGTGGTGGTCATGAATCCTCCCTGGGGTCCCGCCGGCGAAACGTGTGTGCGAGCCTATGCCACCGGCGCGAGGCACGCAAAGGGGCGATACGGAACCGGTTGCGGCCGCCCGGCGTCTCCCGCCATACGGGGAGGCGCCTGCGCATGATCGAGCCCGGCCAGACCGGCCAGCCCAGCCTCCGGCAGAGCATCGGCCCCTTCCAGCTGTTCGCGTACACGCTCGGCGGCATGCTCGGCGCCGGGATCTACGGGCTGGTCGGGCGCGCGGCGGGGGAGCTGGGCTCGGCGGTCTGGCTCGGCTTCCTGGTGGCGATGGTGGCGGCGCTGCTGACCGGGCTTTCCTATGCCTCGCTCGGCAGCCGCTATCCCCGGGCGGGCGGTGCCGCTTATGTCACCGGGCGCGCCTTCGCCTGGCCGCTGCTGACCTGGATGGTCGGGCTGGCGGTGATGGCCTCCGGCCTCACCTCGGTCGCAACGCAGTCGCGCGTGGTCGCGGCGAACCTGCTCGAACTCACCGGGCTCCAGGGCGTGCCGGCGGTGGCCATCGCGCTCGGCTTCCTGCTGCTGGTCGCCGGCATCGTGCTGCGCGGCATCCGCGAGAGCATGTGGGTCAACATCTTCTGCACCACGATCGAGGCCGCGGGGCTTGTGCTGGTGGTCGCGGTCGGCGTCCAGTGGTGGGGCGCGCAGCCGCTGCTGGAGACGCCGACGGGCGAGCCGATCGGCCTCTCCTTCCTGATGACCGGCGCGATCCTCACCTTCTTCGCCTTCATCGGCTTCGAGGACACGCTGAACGTCGCCGAGGAAGCGCGCGACCCCCGGCGGACGCTGCCGATCGGCATCATCGCCGCGATGCTGACGGCCACCGCGCTCTACATTGCGGTGTCGGTCACCGCCGTCTCCGTCGTGCCCTGGCGGGAACTGGCGGAAGCACCCGGCCCGCTGGTGGAGGTGATGGCGCGCGCCGCGCCCTGGTTTCCGCCCTGGGGGTATGCGGCGATCACCCTCTTCGCGGTCTCCAACACGGCGCTGCTGAATTACGTCACCGCGTCGCGGCTGATGCTGGGGATGGCGCGGCAGGGGCTGCTGCCGGCGCCGCTGGCGCGCATCCATCCCAGGCGGCGCACGCCGCATGTCGCGATCCTCGCGCTGCTGCCGGTGCTGGCGGCGCTGGTGCTGGCGGGCGATATCGGGCAGCTGGCCTCTGCGACCGTGCTGCTGCTGCTCGGCGTGTTCTCCGTGGTGAATCTGGCGCTGCTGGTGCTGCAGCGCCGCCCGGGCGAGCCGCATGGCGGCTTCGAGGTGCCCTCGCTGGTGCCGGTCTGCGGCGCGCTGGTCTGCGCCAGCCTGCTGGTCAACCGCGTGCTCGCCGGCGATTGGCGCGCGCCGGCGCTGGCCGGGGCGATCCTGCCCGTGATCCTGCTGGGTTTCCTGCTGCTGCGCCCGGCCGCCACGCCCGAGGCGATGGAAGGTTGAACAGATGCTGTCCCGGAACGTCACGCCGGTGCGGCGCTTGCGGCAGGGCCGGCCGGCGACGCATGCTCCGCCCCGCTCTGATTCGGGAGACGGCCGGCGCATGACAGCTTTCCGCGGCTACCATCTTGCCGCCTTGGCGCTGGCCGGTGGCCTGTTCGGCGCGCTGCCCGCCGCGGCGCAGACCCGCGAGCGGGCGATCGAGACCCGCAGCGTCGTGCTGGCGAACCGCCACCTGGCGACGGTGCAGCAGGTCTATCTCTCGCCGGTGACCGACAACAACTGGGGCCCCGACCGCCTGGGCGCCGACACGCTGCCGGTCGGCGAGGACACCACCATCGAGATGCGCGGCGGCTGCGAGGCGGATCTGCGCATCGTCTTCCCCAATGGCGCCGCCGAGGAGCGGCGGGTGGTGGATGTCTGCGAGACCACCCGCATCGTGCTGCGCCCCGGCTGGACCGTCGCCGAGGAGCTGGACGAGGAAGGTCCGGTCGCCGCCCTGCCGGCCGAGCCCGCGGCCGGCGCGCTGCGCCTGCGCAATGCCGGGCCGCTGCCGATCGTCGAGATCTACGCCGCGCCGCCCGGCACCCCCCGGGGCGAGGACCGGCTGGGCGCCGATACGCTGCCGATCGGCGAGATCTTCGAGATCGAGCCGCCCGACCCGGATGCCTGCGCCGCCGACCTGGTGGCCGTGTTCCGCGATGGGCGCGAGGTGGCGCGCGCCGGCGTGGACCTCTGCACCGGCGAGGAGATCGAGATCCGATGAGGAAGATCCTGGTCCTGGCGCTCGCGCTGCTCGCCGCGCCGGCCGCTGCCCAAGGGAACGCCCAACCGGGTGCCCGGGAGATGAATGGCGGCGTGCCGGAGCCGATGCGTGGCGCCTGGTTCGCCGGCGACTGCGCCGACCCGCAGGCGATGCTGGTGCTGACCGCCCGCTCCGCCGCGCGGGTGGATGCGGAACTGCCTGGCCGGCTGTTCCGCTTCGACGCGATGCGGCCGGCGGCCGGCTACACGATGGGCGTCGGCGCGGGGCCGGAGGCGCCGCGGTTGCTGTTCCGTCCCTCGCCGGAAGGCCTCGACACCATCGAGCCCGAGCCGAAGACACGCGACGACCGGCTGCCCGGCGATGCCGGCGCCGAGGTCTGGCGTCGCTGCCCGGCGCCGCCCGCGGCACTCGCCGCGCTCCATGGCGAGGGCGTGGCGATGCTCGCCGCCTTCGAGCACCTGGAAGCCGCCTGCGGCGCCGGCACGCCCGGTGCCTGCGCCGAGGCGCTGATCCGCCAAGGCGACGTCAGCGGCGACGGGCTGCTCGCCCCGGCGGAGCTTGCCCGCATCGCGCGCGGTGCCGCTTGGGTGGTGGCGGTGCAGGAGGGCGCGACGCAGGAGGTGCTGGCCGGCGCGGTGGGCGTCGGCGCGCTGGGTGGCATCCTGGCCGCGCGGCTGCTGCTGGAGAGCCTGGACTACGACGCCGACGGTCGGATCTCGGCCGCGGAGCTCACCCAGGACCGCGCCGGGGCCTTCGCCGCCGCCGCGGGAACGGCCGAAGGGCGGCCGCTGCGGACGGAAGGCCTGGTGGAGGGCGCGGGGATGCTGCGTGGCTTGGTTGAGGCGCTGATGAGCCGGTAGACGACCCTACAGGCGCGCCTCGCGCCACAGGCCGAGCTTCTGCTGCGCGGCGGCGTCCGAATAGCCGAACAGCACCAGCTCGCTCTCCGCCTCGATCGACAGGCTTTCCCAGGAGGGCACCACCAGCAGGTCGCGCGGGGCGAGGGCGAAGGCCTGCTCGCCGACGCGTGCGGTACCGCTGCCTTCCACCACCACGAACACTGCCGCATCGGTGGCCTGGCGGGGGCGGGTGGCGAAGCCCTTCGGCAGCAGGCGCACATGCGCGGCGATGGTCGGCATCACTGGCCCGCCATCCGCCGGGTTCACGAATTCGAGCGCGTGTCCGAGATGCGGGTCCGGCGCATCCGAGCGCGCCATGGCGGCGAGGCTGTCGCGCCATTCGGCGTAGGGGTAGTGGAACAGCGGCAATGCAGTGGGGCGGCGCGCCGCTGCGGTGCCGCCGAAGGGGCGCAGGTTACGGCCGTAGCGCGCGCTCGTGTCGCCGGGCGGCGCGGTTTCGTGATGCGCCATGGCACCGTCCGGCAAGTGCTCCGCGAAGGAGGCGGCGAAGTGCCGCACCGTCGGGATGTCGAGCCCGTCGAGCCAGA
The DNA here is from genome assembly GCF_041690465.1 of Falsiroseomonas sp. Classification (GTDB taxonomy): domain Bacteria; phylum Pseudomonadota; class Alphaproteobacteria; order Acetobacterales; family Acetobacteraceae; genus Falsiroseomonas. The sequence continues at coordinate 33,752 of NZ_JAWLHG010000023.1, forward strand.
TCATCGGCTTGCCGCTGGTGTTGCCGTGGTCGTGCCACTGCCAGTTGGGTGTCAGCACCAGGTCGAAGGGGCGCATGATCGCCTTCTCGCCATCCAGCGCGGTGAAGGCGCCGTCGCCTTCCATCGCGAAGCGCAGCGCGCATTGGGTGTGTCGGTGGCAGGGCGCGACCTCGCCCGGCAGGATCAACTGCAGCCCTGCATAGAGACTGGTGGTGACGGCGGAGGAGCCCGGCAGCCCCGGGTTCTCCAGGATCAGCACGCGCCGTTCCGCCTGTTCGGCCGAGATCAGGTCGCCGGCCCGCAGCAGATGCGCGCGGGCGCCGTCATAGTGCCAGAGATGCGGCTGCACCGAAGAGCGCGGCGTCGGGGTGACGAGGGCGTGCAGCACTTCCCAGAGCGGGTAGAGGTGCTGTGGCGCCATCTCGGCGTAGAGGCCCTGGAGCATGGCCTGGGCCTCGTTGGAGCCGGGGGCGGGTTTGGCAGTCATCGGGCGCGGGTCCTGGGGGCGTGTTTTCGGGCGGTCTGGGCGCCGGCGCGGTGCCTGGGGCGAAAGCGTAGCGGAGGCCCGGGGTTGCCGTGAATGCCCGAGGGCTTCCTTCCTGCGCCCGCATTCGGTATGGAGGGCGGACGGACCCGTAGCTCAGCTGGATAGAGCGTTGCCCTCCGAAGGCAAAGGTCGCACGTTCGAATCGTGTCGGGTCCGCCAATCTTTCAATCGCGTACATGCTGATCGCCGCCCCGCTGTAGGGGGCTGGATCGCCGAAAGCTGCCGCCAAGCTACCGGGCCTTGGCCTTTTACGACGGTGTCGGCCATGCGGCGGGGCGTCGTTTTTCCCTGCTTTCAGGCGACTCCGGCCTCATCACCATCAAGCTGCCGCCAAGCTATCGCCTGCGCCCGAAACGGCGGGCGCCATAAGCAGACGGCCATGTCACGGTGGGCGGACGGTAAGCTGCAGCATCACGGCCAGCTTGGTGTGATGACGTGACGCCGAAGGTGCCGCGATCCGGTGCCTTCGGCCCGACCGGCCGCACCTGTCCCGCCGCCTCGACCGTGATCTCCTTCTTCTTGAGCCCGGTGAAGAAGCCGCGCGCCGTGTCCTTGTTCCAGCAGGTGGCCTCGTGGACCTGGGCCACAGTGGCGTCCTCCGCCCGCTACAGCATCGCCAGGACGGTCATCAGCTTCGTCCCCTCCCGCGGGCTCCGCGGGGCGGCCGGGTTGCGCGCCGACTTGCCGGCGAGGGCGGCACGCAGGGCGTCTATGGCGTCCGCCAGGTCGGGGCGCCCGTTTGCCTCGTCGGCGCAGGCCGCCAGCACCCGTGCGCCGCATCACGCTGACTGCGCGGCACCCTCTCCTCCGCTGTCGCGGCGGCCTCGTCCTCCGGCGTGGGCGCGCCAGCGGCGGAGTTCGGCGCCGGGCCGTCAAACTGTTCGAACAATAGGGATCACTTCACAGTCTTGCCGCATCGAGACGCCTACCGGTCGCAGTACACAAGAACCGTACGCGCCCGGGATTACCAGGAGGTGTGACTCTTCCGGGTCCGATCATCCGGGTTTTATTTTTGAAGAGATCGAACGTTGGGCGGGGATGTGCGCTGGATCCTTTACGCTGCACCGCAGCAAAGGGGATTTCAGAATGAATTTCAGAGCGATGATGCAAAGCGGTCCCGCCAAGGCCATTGAGCTGTTCTCGAAGCTGGCGGACACATCGGATGGCGCGGTGAAGACCAGGGAGAGGCTTTTCGCCGAACTCAAGGCCGAGCTTGAGCTCCACACCAGTCTCGAAGAACAGCACCTGTTTCCGATCCTCCGGAAGAACCCCGAGACCAAGGACCTGGTCGCGGACGCCATTCGGGAGAACAAGGAGCTTCGCGCGAAGCTGGACGAGCTCGACGCCCTGCCGAAGAACGATGAGACCTTCTCCGGCAAGCTTGCCGACCTCCAGAAGGCGTTCCGTCAGCACGCCCGCGACGAGAAGAAGGAACTGCTGCCGGCGGTGCAGCGCGCGCTCAGCGACGAGCAGGTGCAGGACGTGACCGAGCGGATGGAAGCCGGCCTCGCCGAAGCCGAGCAGGCGAAGCAGGACGAGGCGGAGGAGCGTCGCGCCAGGCAGCGCCAGGACCGTGAGCAGGCTGAATTCATGGCCCGCCAGGCAGAACTCCGCGTTGAGCAGGCCCAGACGGCGGAGCGCGAGCGTGCTGCCGCCGAGCAACGCGCACGCGCCGATGCGCGGCGGATGGCCGATGCCGCAGCCATGCCGGCCGCTGTCGCGGCCAAGGCTGCGGGCGAGACCGCCCGCCTTGCCACGGCGGCGTCCGCCGATGCGCGTGGACGCGCTCAGGCCCAGGCCTCCGCCCTGACGAACATGTTCATGTGGCCGTGGCTCGGCGCCATGCAGAACATGCCGAACCCGGGGAAGGCCACGCCGGCACGGGGCCCCTCCGGCATGGAGGAGGTGATCCCGCTCGGCGAGGAGGTCCTCGAGGTCGGCAAGCGCACCGAGAACCGCGGCACGGCGCGCATCCACCGCTTCGTCGTCGAAACGCCGGTCGAGCGACAGGTCACCCTGCAGAGCGAGAGGGTGGTCGTGGAACGCCGACGCCCCGTCAGCGACACGGCGACCGGGGAGATCCTGACGGAAGTCACGGTCGAAGTGGTCGAGACCGAGGAGGTCCCGACGGTCAGCAAGCGCATGCGGCTGCGCGAGGAGGTCGTTGTCAGGATGGAACGCACGCAGCGCGTCGAGACGGTGAGGGAGACGGTCCGCCGCGACGAGGTCGAGATCGAGCAGGCCGGCCGGAAGCGTGGCAACCAGCATCGCGCGGTAGCCGCCGAACACTGAGGCGTCAGGCAACCAACCGACAAGCAGGCACCGAGCGATTCACTGCGACATCGGCTTGGTGCCTGCCTCGACCGGGACATGCGGATCCCTGACCGCGTCAGGGGCGGCCGGGGCACCGGCATCGTCTGCGCCAGGGATTTGTGCCCTGGCGCGCCCACCCCGGGGCGCACGCACTCGGGTCGGTCGGCTCGGCCTTGCAGCCACGGCGAAGGACGGCCTCGTCGCTTGCGGACAGAAACGGGGCTCTGCGTCAGGGCAGGAGGCTGCTGGCGGCAGCCTTGTTCGGCTGAGCTGCGCTTCAAGACCTCTCCGCCGGGGCCTGGCGGCGGTCCAGCCAGCGCATCGTCGGCGTCACCGTGATCCCATGCAGCATGATGGAAACGAGCACGGTGAAGCCCACCACCGCCCACAGCGCTTCCGCCTCCCAGAGATCGGCGCGGTTGACGGCGTAGGCGAGATAATAGAACGAGCCCAGGCCGCGGATGCCGAAGAAGGCGATCGCGACCCGCTCCCGCAGCGGGTGCCGTGCGCCGGCCAGCCCGATCAGGCCAGCCGCCGGACGCACCAGGAACAGGAAGGCAAGGCTCGCCAGCGCCCCCTCCAGGGTCAGCGCAGCGAGCAGTCCGCCGGCCAGCGCGCCGCCGAACAGCATCAGCAGCACCATCATCAGCAGCCGCTCGGTCTGTTCCGCGAAGTCATGCATGCGCTCGTGGAAAGCGTGCCGTCGCTCCGCGTCGCGCAGCGCCAGGGCAGCCACGAAGACGGCGACGAAGCCGTACCCATGCGCACCCTCGGCCAGACCATATGCGAGCAGCGTGGCACCCAGCGCAACGAACCCGTCGCCCGTGCGCGAGAGTTGCGCCCGGTTCGGAAGATGGAACATCAGCCAGCCGAGAGCGCGGCCGGTAGCCCAGCCGAGCATGCCTCCGGCGGCCAGCTTCCAACCGACATCCACCACGAGCCATTCCACCGCCCAGCCAGGCACGCCCGGCTCCGGGGGCTCGTTGAGTGCCAGGGCAAGCGCGAGGGCCAGGTTGACGAAGGGGAAGGCGAGCCCGTCGTTCAACCCCGCTTCGGAGGTCAGGGCGAAGCGCACCTCATCCTCCACGCCGGTGTCAGGCGGCCCGACCTGCACATCCGATGCCAGCACCGGGTCGGTCGGCGCCAGCACTGCGCCGAGCAGCAGCGCCGCGGCAACGCCGAGGCCCAGCCACGCATAGCCGACCAGCGCGATCCCGAGAATCGAGAGTGGCATGGAGATCGCGAGCAGTCGCCAGGTCAGGTTCCAGGATCGCCAGCCCAGCCGGCGATCCAGCTTGAGCCCCGATCCCATGAGAGCCACGATGACGATGACCTCGGTCAGGCGCTCCGTCGCAACCGGGAAGCGGAGCGGCAGCGGCTCCTCTCCACCCACCACATGGAACAGGCCGAAGCCGAGCCCGACGCAGACCATCGGGAGGGACAGCGGCAGTTCCTTCAGCGCCATCGGCAGCCAGGCGACGAGCAGTATCAGCGCGCCGGCGCCCGTCAGGAGCAGGATATAGGGGTCCAAGCGCTGCGCCTTCTCGGTACGGTTTCAGCCGGAGATCCGAACGCCCGGCAGGGCCTGCAGTCGCCGCCGAGGCGTCGCGCAAGCTGCCTGGAGCCACCGTGGATGTGGTGGACCTTACCGGCATGACGTGTGGCATGCTGATCTCATAGTGATGCGCCGCCCGTTCGAGGTTGCCGATCTTGTCCGCGGCGACAGGGAGGCGAGGGCGCCCTCGCTGTGAAGCCCGTGGTGCATCCGCGCACAGCGGATCGCCGATCTTGCGCCGTGCCGCCGGCCCTCGGCGATGCCATCTGTCCGTGGGCTTGTCGGCCCCGGCATCCGCGGGTCGAACTGCGAACGGGAGGACAGCGGCCTTGCCCGACCTGTTGGACCATCGGCCTTGCGGCCTGCCCGGCCGCGCCGGCACAACGTGCGTCCTCCGCCTTCCGAGTCAGCCGTGAGCCCGTCGCGCACGCTGCACTGCCGGACGGCCGTCGGAGGGCGCTTCCGCCTGACGAACCATATCCGCGACCTGCCGCCGATCGTCCTGGATGAGCCGGGTGGCCTTCCCGCCCCGGATTCGACGCCGCAGCCGCTCGATATCCTGCTTGCCGCGCTCGGCTCCTGCCTCGCCAGCGCGATCCGGGCGAATGCGATGGCGCAGGGCATCGTCATCTCAGCCCTCGCGCTTGATGTGGAAGCGGATCTTGCCAAGGCGCCGATGGACGAGGTGCATCCACCGCCGCTCGGCTTCGACGAGGTGCGCGTCACCGTGCATATCAACGCGGACGCCCCGCAGGAGGCCCTGACCGCGCTCATCGCACGCGCAACGCTGCGCTCGCAGGTGGCCAGCACGCTGCATGACGGAACGCAGCTCAGCGTCGCCCTGTCATCCCCGACAGGCCCCTGAGGAGGGACCGCCGGAGCCCCGACGCCCCGGCGGATCCAGCTCGTCGGCGCGGTCGCGGAAGGCGGCGGCGACGGCGTCCAGCACCAGGCGGATCCTCGGCGTCCTGCGGTTATCCTTGTGCACGGCGAGCCAGATCCCGACCGCGGCAGACTGCACCTGCGGCGCGTCGAGCCGCCGGAGTTGCGTGCCGAAGGCGTCGCCGCGCAGGCGCGCCAGGCATGCGATGCCCGCGCCGCAGAGTGCTGCCCGCAATTGCGCCCCCGGACTGTCGGTCCTGAGCGCCACGGTGGCGCGCGGCGCGATCTCCGCCACCCAGGCGGCAAGCTGCGGCGCCTCCGCCCCGTCGAGGCTCGCCACCAGGCGGTGGCCGGCGCAGCCGGCGCCGAAATCCGGTTCGCCGTGGCGCTCCAGATAGGCGGGGCTGGCATAGAGGCCGTATGCAAGGCTTCCGATCCGCCGCACCACCAGGTCGTGCCCCTCGAACGGGGCGAGGCGCACGGCGATGTCGGCCTCTCGCATGGCGAGGCTGAGATGTCGTACATCGGCGACCAGTTCGAGCGCGACCTCCGGGCTGCCGATCTGCAAGGCCACGGCGCAGCGCACAAGGACGTGGCTGGCCAGCGTCTCGACCGCGGTGACGCGGACCACGCCCTCGAGCTGCGCGTCCCGTCCGCCGACGGTCCGCTCGACTGCGAGCAACTCCGCCTCGACGCGCTCGGCCTGGCCCATGATCGCCTCGCCGGCGAGCGTCGGCACGTAGCCCTCCGGCGTGCGGTGCAGCAGCCTGGCGCCGAGACCGCTCTCGAGGGAGGCGAGGCGGCGCCCGACTGTCGATTGCGTCACGCGCAACTCACGCGCCGCCGCGGAGAGGCTCCGCAGGCGTGCGATCGCGAGGAAGAAGCGAAGATCATCCCAGTCCAGCAACGGCGCCGCCCATGCCTGCAGCCCACCGCTCACCGGCGAGGCGCAGGCCGGCAACGAGGCGGCGCCGCGGCGGTTCGGTCCGCCGGGCGGTCAGTCGTCCTCGCGCGGGGCGTCCGGCGTCTCCGATCCGCCCTCGGCGTCACTGCCGGGGAGGGGCGCGAGCCGGTGGCTTTCCCGGATGAGTGCCAGGGCGTCGCGCGAGGGCGCCTCCCAGTCGCCGCCATTGGCGGCATGCAGCGCCTGCAGCCGCGGCGCCAGCCGTGTCACGAGGTCCGCATCTCCGTTCTTCATCGGCCTGTCCTTTCTTGGCTGCTGTCGGGAAGAGGGCGAGGCAACAAGGATCCTGCCTCGCCCTTGTTGCCGTTCAGGAGACGCGCGGGGCCATGCCGGGGGCCTCTGCGCGCACGGCCACCCAGTCGCGGGTGCCGCGCCGGGCGCCGAACACCGCCGCAACCGCACCCAGCAGCAGCGCCGCGAAGGCGCCGAAGCCGCCGATCGACGTGGCGCGTGCCGTCGCATCGGCCGCCTCGCGGGCCTGCTGCGCAGCTTCGGCCGCAGTGCGCTGTGCCTGCTCCTCGACGCTCTGGACGCGCCTGGCAGCCTCCTCCGCGGGGATGTTGGACTGGGCCGCGACCAGCGCGTTCAGCCGTGTCCGTTCCTCGTCGGTGAAGGCGCCATTCGCGGCGCGGCGCGTGAGCAGGGAGGCGATCTCCGTACCGCGCTGCTCCGTCGTCATGGCGGCGGGATCGTTCCCGGTGCCGAGCAGGGTGTCCTGTGCGCGCTGCAGCAGCGCCTCGGGGCTCGCCTGGCCTGCCACGGCCGACACGGCGGATCCGACCCCGCTCGCCGCGCTGCCGGCGATGCTCGACGCCGTGGAAGCGGCGGTGGAGACCGCACCGGCAACCAGGTTGCCGAGCAGCGTGGCGGATACGAGGAAGGCGATCGCCCAGACCGCCAGGCCGTGCAGCACGCCATCCGTTCCATCGGCGCTGCCGGAGAGGCGCGCGGCCGTGTAGCCGCCGACCGCGAGGGCGATCGTGCTGGCGACGACCAGCCACGCGACCGCCCCGATGCCGAGGCTCGCCGCATCGGGCGTCGCCCGGCCGGCCGCGTCCACCGTGGCCGCCCCGATCGCGGCGCCGAGGATGTTGAGCATCGCCGCGATCGCTGCCGCGATGACGCCGCCCGCCAGCACGGCGCCCCAGGAGACGCGGGAGGGCAGCGCCGGCCCGCCTTCCGGCAGCGCGACGCCAGCATGGGCGTGGGCCAAGGTCTCAGTGTGGGCAGGCATGGCTGTGCGATCCTTCTCGTCGGCACCCGCAACGCGCATGCCCTGCTCCCGGCAGCGCAGAATCGACGCATGGCTGCTGCCCGGCTTTCGGGCCGCACGCATCGCCTGCGCCGGCGTTGAGCACCCGAACACCCGGCGAGATGTGGCCGGATGCCTCCTGGAGTGCAGCCGACGTGACAGAGCGCAGGCCCGAAGCGACCGCTCAGGCGATTCCCCTGCTTGAGGAACACCTGACCCTGGGCCACCGGCGGGTGGAGACCGGGCGCGTGCGCGTCCACCTCGCCACCACGACGGAGGAGGCGCGACTGCGCGAGCCGGCATGGCACGAGCGGGTCGAGATCCAGCGCGTCGCCATCGGTCGCGAGGTCGCCGAGGCGCCTGGAATCCGCGAGGAGGAGGATGGCGCCGTCCTCGTCGTGCCCGTGCTGGAAGAGATCCTGGTGACGGAGCGGCGGATCGTCCTCAAGGAGGAGATCCGGATCCGCCGCGTCAGGACGAGCGAAACCATCGAGAAGACCGTCGCGCTGCACAGCCAGACCGCGACGGTCGAGCGCCTGCCGCCCGCGCCGCGGGACGGGCCGGAAAGCCAGACACGCCGCGACGGCGGCAACGGAGACGATGCAGGAACGCCACGGCCCTGACCGTCCATCCATGATGCACGCGCCGAGGCGGATGGCGCCGCGAGCCCCCTGGTGCGCGAAGCCGGCGCTGTCCCTTCGGATGTGAGCGTCATCGAACGGGAGGCGGAGAACACCGGCTCCGACGCCGCCGGGGACACCGGCTTCCTTGCTTCCTTGCGGAACATGTTCATGCCGGACGAGGACCGCGGGACCTGTTGCGAGGCGATCCGCCGCGCCGGCTTCCTGCTGACCGCGCAACTCGAGCAGTCCGGAATGTCCAGCGAAGCGGCGCCCGCCGTTCCCGCCGGACCTGCGCCCGGTTCCAGCTCGCCTTCCACCCTGCCGGGCCTCGGCCGCAACTCCCGCACGTCGCCGACCATACTCTCGCCATCCGTTTGCCACCCGGCCGGATGGCGAGTGACGCTTCAGCCGCCAGGCGAGCCTGCCGCTCTACCGTTTCCGTCTTGTAAGCAACCTACGGCTCCCCCATCTGACTTGGCACTCCCAAGCGCAGAGTGCCAAGTGCCCTCGATCGAGGGCCCGGCCCGTGCGGACGGGTAAGCAGACCAGCCACGTTGCTGGCACCGCAGAGTTCCAGCCATGACATTCCGTCCGCTGCACGACCGTGTCGTCGTGCGACGCATCGACGCCGAGCAGAAGAGCTCCGGCGGCATCATCATTCCAGATACCGCGCAGGAAAAGCCGATGCAGGGCGAGGTCGTCGCAGCCGGGCCGGGGGCGCGCAATGACCGCGGCGACCTCGTCGCACTCGACGTGAAGCCGGGCGACCGCGTGCTCTTCGGCAAGTGGTCGGGCACCGAAGTCAAGGTCGGCGGCGAGGATCTGCTGGTCATGAAGGAATCGGACCTCATGGGCGTGCTCCTGGACGCCCCGGCGGTGGCGAAGAAGGCAGCCTGACGTGCCTTCCGGCCACGCCGCCACACAGATCTGATCAGGAAACACATCCCCATGGCTGCCAAAGACGTTCGCTTCGGCGAAGACGCACGCAAGCGCATGCTGCGCGGCGTCGACATCCTTTCCGACGCGGTGAAGGTCACGCTGGGACCGAAGGGCCGCAACGTGGTGCTCGACAAGAGCTTCGGCGCGCCGCGGATCACCAAGGACGGCGTGACCGTCGCCAAGGAGATCGAGCTGGCCGACAAGTTCGAGAACATGGGCGCGCAGATGGTGCGCGAAGTGGCCTCGAAGACCAACGACATCGCCGGTGACGGCACCACCAGCGCAATCGTGCTGGCCCAGGCGATCGTCCGCGAGGGCATGCGGGCGGTGGCCGCGGGCATGAACCCGATGGACCTCAAGCGCGGCGTCGACACCGCGGTGACGGCCGTGGTCGCGGAACTGGCGTTGCGCACGCGCAGGATCACGACCGAGGCCGAGACGGCGCAGGTCGGCACCATCTCCGCCAATGGCGACAACGGGATCGGCGAGATGATCGCGCGCGCCATGCAGAAGGTCGGCAAGGAAGGCGTCATCACGGTCGAGGAGGCCAAGGGCCTGGAGACCGAGCTCGACATCGTGGATGGGATGCAGTTCGACCGCGGCTATCTCTCCCCGTATTTCATCACCAACGCGGAGAAGATGATCGTCGAACTCGACAACCCCTACATCCTCATCGTCGAGAAGAAGCTGTCGGGCCTGCAGCCCATGCTTCCCCTGCTCGAGGCGGTGGCGCAGTCGGCGCGGCCGCTGCTCATCCTGGCCGAGGATGTCGAAGGCGAATCGCTGGCCACGCTCGTTGTCAACAAGCTGCGCGGCGGCCTGAAGGTCGCGGCGGTGAAGGCGCCGGGCTTCGGTGATCGCCGCAAGGCGATGCTCGAGGACATCGCGATCCTCACCGGCGGCCAGGTGATCTCCGAGGATCTCGGCATCAAGCTCGAGAACGTCACCCTCGCGATGCTCGGCTCCGCCAAGACCGTTCGGATCGAGAGGGAGACGACGACGATCGTGGACGGTGCCGGCGACAAGCCCGCCATCCTCGCCCGCGTCGAGCAGATCAAGGCGCAGGTCGAGGAGACCACCTCGGACTATGACCGCGAGAAGCTGCAGGAGCGCCTGGCGAAGCTTGCCGGTGGCGTGGCGGTGATCCGCGTCGGCGGCTCCACCGAGGTCGAGGTGAAGGAGCGCAAGGACCGTGTCGACGACGCGCTGCATGCGACCCGCGCCGCGGTCGAGGAAGGCATCGTGCCGGGCGGCGGCGTTGCCCTGGCGCGCGCCGGACAGGCGCTGGTGAACCTGAACACCGCGAATGACGACCAGAAGTTCGGCATCGAGATCGTGCGTCGCGCGCTTCGCGCGCCCCTGCGGCAGATCGCCGAGAATGCGGGCGAAGACGGCGCCGTGATCGCCGGCGCCGTGCTGGGCAACGCCGCGTACGACTGGGGCTACGATGCGCAGACCGGCGTGCACAAGGACCTGGTCGCCGCCGGCATCGTCGATCCCACCAAGGTCGTCCGCGCCGCCCTGCAGCATGCGGCCTCGGTCGCCGGCCTGCTGATCACCACCGAGGCGATGGTGGGCGAGCATGTGGAGAGAGGGCCGCCGAACAGCGCTGCGGACGAGGCCAACTACTAGACGGTTCGTCTCTGGCGGGCGGCGCGGTGTCGCTGCAAGCCGGAGGCGGTCTCGGCACCGGCGGCCGGCGGTAGCCCCCAAGGCCGGCGCCGCGTCGCTGCTGGTCTCTTCCAACCGAACTGGAGCGCAGCGCATGACACGCAACGTCCTCTTTCTTGCGATCGGCGTGCTGGCGGTCGCCAGCGGCGCCTTCGGCTACTGGCTTTACGCTGAGCGTCAGAAGACCGGCATATCCATCACGATCGGCGGCCAAGGCGTCGAGATCCGGGAGAGATGATGCGACAGGCTTCCCGGCACGGGCCATGAGCCAAGGCGCTCGCCCGTCTCCCGCGCGAGCCCGTCGATCGCCTTGCCGGCCCCATCCCCATCGGGGCATGCGCACTCAGAGCGTGAGCGGCGCTGCGCTTCCCGTCACGCTCGCCAACTCACCCCGGGGCGAGACCGTACAGGCATTCCGGGAAACGCCCGTCGGCCTGCATGTCGGCGACACCGCCGCCAGCATCCTGGCGTCACCCGGGCGCTCGCCGCGGGTTCGATCGGTGACGTTCTCGGAGCCGTGCGGCGCCGCGCCTCAGAGGTGACGCGCGCCTGAGTGTGGGAGCATGGGCGCAGTCGATGGGCTTCGGGACAACCGTTCGCCGGGCAACTGCGGCGGAACTCCATCGAGCGACCGAGATCGCCTTTCTGCAAGCGCTGTCGCCCTGTCGGCCGAAGCCGCTGCGGCGGTCGCGATCGCGCGCCAACGGCGACGATAGCCGCGCCGCGCGCGGAGCCTCTCGAACAGCCTCAGCATGCGTTCACTTGCCTCAGCCCGGCAGGAGGGCCGGATCGCCCCAGCCCGGCCCGAACCCGCTGGTGCTCGCGATCACCGCCATCATCAGCAGCAGTGCCAGAGCACAGCAGGTCAGCGTCAGGCGGAAGCGGGGATGCGAAGCATGGGCCGTAAATCGGTTCGCCGGCGCTGGCATGGGAGAAGCTCCGGCGAGGACGATGGGGGACGCGACCCTCGCGAGCTTGCGCCTGCGGTGCCCGGGATGGTGCAAGGCACGCTTCCGAATGGCGCGTCACGTGCGCCAGGTCGCGGGAGGGTCGCGGGCGTCGATCGCCTGCGCTTCGGCGAGCTCGCCCGCGTCCACGAAGTGCGCCGACAGGAACGCGGCGGCCTGCGGGGCCTGGAGCATGATCATCGTCGAAACGCGGCGATAGGCAGGGAAGGACAGGCCTTCGAGCAGTTCCTCCTCCGTCTCGACGTCATAGACCCCGGCGGGCTGAGGACGATCGATGCCCTTCACGAGGAAGGGGCGCCTGAAGACGATCGTGGTGCGCTGGTTGCGTGTCAGCATCATGCATCTCCTGGCATCCTGGTGAGACCGACAAGCCGAGGATGCGGAATGCCGTGGCGCCGCCCTGCCGCCGAAGCGTCGTCGTCTGCGAAGAGGTGCGTCGGGGTGGCCGCGGTTTCCAACCCATGCTGCATCTGCGTGGCTGTCGCGGCCGGGGCTGTCGTGCCGGCAAGCCAGAGCTGCAGTTGCTGACGTGCACGGAACACGCGGCTCTTCGCGGTGCCGGTAGCGCAGCCCGTCGCCTCTGCTGCCTGCTCGTAGGACATCCCGTGCAGGACCACCAGAAAGAGCGTCTCGCGCTGGAGCGGGGGAAGCCGCCCGAGGGCGACATGCAGCTCCTTCAGCACAAGGCTGTCCTCGTGCGCCGCCGGCACGGCAAGTGCGGCTTCAGGAACATCGTCCATGTCGGTGTAGGGCCGACGCTTGCGCGTGTCGCTGATGAAGCGATTGCGCAGGATGCGGTGCATCCAGGCAGGGAAGTTGGTCCCTCGCGTGAAGCTGCCGCGCGCGGCCAGCGCGTTCGCCACGGCGGTCTGCACCAGATCGTCCGCGGCGGCGCCATTACGGGTCAAGGCGAGGGCCTGGATCCGGAGCCGGGGAAGCAGTGCTATTAATTCCGCATTGAAGTTATCTTCGATCTTCTTCATAAATAATCATATACAATACTTTCGCCTTTTACGGGCGCCTGATTGGCGCCGACGCCTGCACGGTTCCGAGAGGCGCCCGGCGGCGTCCTGTTTTCTTCATGCTGCGTAAATTGCGCTTTGTGGACGATCTCGGGATTTGGACAGGGGGCCGCAGTGCGGAAGCAGTGGAAGCATACCAGGTGTGGGAACGAGTGCCCGGGATGTGACAGGTGGCGGCACCCATGCCCGTTCATCGAATCGGCCCTTACTGCTCAAGCACGCCCGCTTCTCGCTGCCGCGACCCGCACACAACAAGATGCGTTGCTGGTTCACGCTCCAAGCCGGGCTCTGCTCATGCGCAGCGTCACCGTCACCCCCTCGCGTGGCCAGGCAAATGCAATGGAGCCGCCGAGCTGGCTGGTGATGCTCCTGTTCACCAGCCTGCTCCCGAAGCCGGCCTGCCCCTCCGCAACAGCGACAGGCGGACCGCCCTTCTCCGTCCAGACGATGACCACCTCGGCGTCGTCGGCAGTGCAGGAGACGTCCAGCGTACCGCTCGCATTCGAAAGTGCGCCGTATTTGAGCGAGTTGGTTGCCAGCTCATGGACCACCAGAGCCAGCGTTGTGACCGAGCCCTCGCCGACGAGCACAGCGGGCACGGCGATTCGGATACGGTCCCCGATCGCGCCCTTGTCGTCATAGGCGTCCAGCAGCACACCAAGCAGGGCGCCGAGTTCGATGGCCTTTCGCTGCTTGCTGAGCGCCGGGCGGACAAGTTCGTGGGCCTGCCCGAGCGCAGTCAGCCTGCTGACCAGATCGGAAGCCATTTCGGTCGTTGTCGTCGCCGAGCGTGCGACGATGCGGGTAAGCGCACAGGCAATGGCAAACAGGTTCTTGACCCGGTGACTCATCTCGCCCGCGAGCATCTCGCGCGCCTCCTCGGCCAGCTTGCGCTCGCTCACATCGATGAAGATCCCGAACATGGTGCGGCCGACAATGCCCTGGTCCTCACCTCGGCCGCGGGCCGATACCCAACGGACCTCACCATCGTGCAGGATACGGAAGTCGAGTTCGTATGCGCCCATGATTTCGCGTGTTGCCGTGAACGCGGCCCTCACCCGGTCGAGGTCCTCCGGATGGATGCGGGCGGACAGATCTTCGAACGTACCCAGCCCGTTGTTCGCGGGCACACCCCACATGCGATGCGCACGCTCGTCCAGAGCGATCTCGTCCGTATCGACGTTCCATGACCACAGGGCGATTCCTGCCGCATCGGCGGCGATGCGCAAACGGGCCGCGTCCCACACGGGCGGACTGGTGCTTTGCCGACGCATCGTTGTCGCTCCTAAGCCGTGAGCGCTGAGTGATGGAGCCAGTGGCTGCCGTGATCCGGACGCGTGCCGCCATCCGCATCATGCGCTGGGCACCGCACGCGGGCTCCCTCTGAGCAACGATCTGCCCTTGGACGTTGATGCCGAGCGCCGCAGGTGGAAGACAAGCCGGCTTCTCCGAGCTTTCGCACAGCCGGGAAGGCCAGCGCCTGCGCCAGTACGTGCATCCCACACTCAGGCAGTCGCCCCGCCGCGCGGCCAGCCGATCGCTTGATGCAGGGCACCCTACGGCACTCAGGTGCCGATGGCATCGATACAGCATCCACCCCGCGGCGCGGGAACTTTCTTGGGGAGCGGGGATCCGTCCCTGCTCGTTCCGTCGGCGGCGCGCAGTCGCATCACGTGAACGTCAACCCGCACGAAGCGCATGGCGCATTACCTCATGGAAACGGAACCAATGCGGCGCCGGTTCAAAGGATGTGCCCTGCGGCAATCCTTTGGTGCTAATACGGCGTCTCGCCGGTGCGCTCTCTGCTTCCCCCCACGCTCCGAAGGACCATCGCATGGAAATGCGCGCTCCGCGCTTCCCCATCGTCGGCATCGGCGCCTCCGCCGGCGGCGTGGAGGCGCTTCAGGCGCTGTTCCGGGCGATGCCGGAGCCGCCGCCCGCGGTGGCGCTGGTCATCATCACCCACCTCGGCCCCGATCATGAAAGCGCGCTGCCCTCCATCCTGCGCGACTGCACCACCATGCCGGTGCATCCTGCCCGCGACGGCGAGGCGGTGATGCCGGGCCATGCCTATGTGCTGCCGCGCAACGCCATCATCACCATCGCTGCCGGCCGGCTCACGCTGCGCGACCAGCCGCCCGATCTCCCGCGGGAGCGGCATCCGATCGACGTTTTCCTCGCCTCCCTCGCTGTGGACCAGCAGGAATGGGCGGCGGGCATCGTGCTGTCGGGCACCGGCAGCGACGGCACGCTCGGCCTCAAGGCCGTCCGGGAAGCCGGCGGCCTGACCATCGCGCAGGGCGCCCACGAGACCGCCCCGCCGCGCTATGCCGAGATGCCCGCGAGCGCCGTCGCAGGCGGCGCCGTCGAGTTGAGCATCGCGGCGGAGGAGATGCCGGCCAGGCTCGGCGAGTTCGCCGCGCTGCTCCGCCAATCCGGCACGCCGAAGGAGCAGGCGGGTCTGCCGGAAGACGAGGCCGCCAGCGCCGCCGCCCATGCCGAGATCGCCGCCATCCTGCAGGCCGCCGTCGGACATGATTTCTCCGGCTACAAGGACCGCACCTTCTTCCGCCGCGTGCAGCGCAGGATCCAGGTGCTGCGGCTGCCCGACCTCGCCGCCTATGTCGCGCTGCTGCGTGCGGAGCCGGAGGAGGCACGCAAGCTGTTCAGCGACCTGCTGATCGGCGTGACCGGGTTCTTCCGTGACCCCGACGCCTTCGAAAGCCTGGCGGAGCGCGTCATCCCTGCCCTGTTCCGCGACCGCGGCCCGGACGATGTCGTGCGCGTCTGGGTGCCCGGCTGCGCCACCGGCGAGGAAGCCTATTCGCTCGCGATGCTGCTGCGCGAATGGATGGGGGCGCATCCGGGCGGTCCGCGTGTGCAGATCTTCGCCACCGACATCGACGAGGCGGCCCTCGCCGTGGCACGCCGCGGCCACTACCCGGCGCCGCTCCTGGTCGATGTCTCGCCGCAGCGGCTCGCACGCTTCTTCACGCCGGGCGTGGCGAGCTACGATGTCTCGAAGGAACTGCGCGACATCTGCGTCTTCTCGCCGCACAGCATCATCGGCGATCCGCCGTTCTCCCGGATCGATCTGGTGTCCTGCCGCAACCTGCTGATCTATCTCGGCGGTGGGCTGCAGGAGCAGGTGATCCCGATGTTCCACTATGCGCTGCGGCCGGGCGGCTTCCTGTTCCTCGGCATCTCCGAGACCGTCGCGCGCCATATCGAGTTGTTCGCGCCGGAGGACAAGGCGCATCGCATCTACCGGCGTCGCGACGACGTCAGCCCCACGGTCCGCGTGCCGATGACGGTGCGTGGCCTCGCAATCAGCGGGCCGCAAGCCCGGATGTCGCACCACAACAGCCAAGGTCGCGCCGCAGGGCTGCGACAGATAGTCGAGGCTGCGATCTTCGAGCACTTCGTCTCGCCGCACCTGGTGGTGAACGGCGAAGGCAGTGTGGTCTACCAGTCCGCGCATCTGGGCAAATACCTCGAACCGGCGACCGGGGTGCCGAGCCGGCACCTTCTCGCGATGGCCCGGTTCGGCCTCCGGCTCGACCTGCGCGCCGCGCTGCGCAAGGCGGCGGAGACGCGCAGCCGGGTGGTGTACCCGCATGTCGAGATCGAGGTCGAGGATCGCCGGCAGGCGATCTCGCTGACGGTCGAGCCGCTGCCTGCGCGCGACGGCGGCGAGCGGTTGTTCCTGGTGCTGTTCTCGGACCTCGGGCCACCCTCGCCGCGACCAGAAGTGCCTGCCGAGGCCGCCGAAGCGTCAGGTGACGACGCCTCCGGCTGGGCCGAGCGGGAGCTTCGCGACACGCGCGAAAGGCTGCAATCCGTCACCGAGGAATACGACGCGGCGACCGAGGAACTCACCTCCGCCAACGAGGAGATGGTCTCGGTCAACGAGGAGCTGCAATCCACCAACGAGGAGCTCGAAACCTCGAAGGAAGAACTGCAATCCGTGAACGAGGAGTTGCGGGCGACCAACCTCGAACTGACCGGAAAGATCGAGGAACTCGACCGCGCCAATGCGGATCTGCGCAACCTGTTCGACAGCACGCAGATCGCCACGCTCTTCCTCGACCGCCACCTGGTGATCCGCAGCTTCACGCCGGCGGTGACGACCATCTTCAACCTGGTGCCAGGCGACCGCGGCAGGCCGGTGTTGGACTTCGTGAGCCATCTCGACCAGGTCAATTTGCGGGTCGAGACGCGCCGTGTGCTGGAGCAGCGCGAGCCGGTGGAGCGGCGCGTCACCGCCCGCGACGGCAAGATCCACTACCTCATGCGGATGCTTCCCTACCGGACCACGGACGGCCAGGTGGACGGCATCGTCCTGACCTTCTTCGACATCACCAAGGTGGTCGAGGGCGAGGTGCTCGGCACGCTGGTGGATGAGTTGAACCACCGGGTGCGCAATATGCTCCAGGTGGTGCAGGCGGTGGTGACTAGCACGCTGCGGCGGGCGACCTCGCTTGCCGAGTTCTCCGAATCCTTCTCTGGCCGGATCAAGGCGCTGGCGCGTGCGCATGAGTTGCTGGCGCAGCAGGGCTGGAGCGCGGTGGAGCTAAGGATGGTCATCGCCAAGGAGGTCGAGCCCTACGCCGACCACGCGCGCCGCATCCATCTGGCCGGCAAGCCGGTGCGGCTGAAGCCCAAGGCCGCGCTCGCGCTGGGCATGGTGCTGCACGAGATGGCGACCAACGCCGCAAAGCACGGCGCCTTGTCGAACGCGAAGGGCCGCATCGCGGTCAGTTGGACCGTCGAGGGACAGGAGCCGAAGACTCAGGTAGTGCTGCGCTGGGTGGAGAAGGGCGGGCCGCTTGCGCAGGAGGCAGTGGCGCCCGAGCGCCGCGGCTTCGGCTCGGAACTGATCGAGCGGCTGCTGCGGCATGACCTCGGCGGCACGATCGATGTGGTCACCACCGGGGCGGGCCGTGTGGCGACCCTGCGGTTGCCGCTCGGCCGGTCCGATGGTGCGTCGCTCAGCGCGCTGAGCGACGCACCGGGATAGAGAGCGGCCCCGCCTGAATTGTCCCGTCCGCAGACATGATTTCGTTTGTCGTAACTGCACCTCACGCCACCAGCACCGCCCGAACATCGTTGACGTTGGTCAGCGTCGGACCCGTCACCAGCAGGTCGCCGAGCGCCTCGAACACCCCGTAGCTGTCATGCGCCGCCAGCATCGCGCGCGGATCGAGCCCGGCGGCGCGTGCCCGCGCCAGCGTGCCCGGCCCGCAGACCGCACCCGCCGCATCGGACTTGCCGTCGATGCCGTCGGTATCCGCGCACAGCGCCCAGATCCCCGGCGTTCCCTCCAGCGCAAGCGCCAGGCCCAGCAGGCATTCCGTGCTCCGCCCGCCGCGGCTCTTCGCGCCGGAGGCGGGGGGAGGCGTGTTGCCCGGTGGCAGCGTCACCGTCGTCTCGCCGCCCGAGAGGATCACGCAAGGCGCGCGCAGGGGATGGCCGTGCAGCGCGGCACTCCGCGCGATGCCGGCCAGCGCCTTGCCCAACTCCTTCGCCTCGCCCTCCAGCGCATCGCCCAGGATCAGCGGCGCGAGGCCCAGGCCGCGCGCAGTCGCCGCCATCGCCTCCAGCGCCATCAGCGGCGTGGCGATCATCCGCAACTCCGCGCCAGCCAGGCGCGGATCGCCGGGCTTGGGTGATTCCTCCGCCCCCGTGGCCAGGTGCCGCATTACGGCCTCGGGCAACGTCATGCGGTAATGCGCGACCAGCGCGCGCGCCTCGGCGAAGGTGGTGGCGTCGGCCACCGTCGGGCCGCTGGCGATCACCGCAGGGTCGTCGCCCGGCACGTCGGAGATCGCCAGCGTGAGCACGCGGGCCGGGTGCGCCGCGGCCGCCAGCCGCCCACCGGAGAAGGCGCTGAGATGCTTGCGGATGCAGTTCATCTCGCCGATGGCCGCGCCGGAGCGCAGCAGTTCGCGGTTCACCGCGATCAGGTCCTCGAGCGACAGGCCGGGCGCCGGCAGCGTGGACAGCGCAGAGCCGCCGCCCGAGACCAGGAACAGCACCAGATCCCCCGCCGCCAGCCCGCGCACGGCCTCCAGCATTGCCCGCGCCGCCGCCGCGCCACTGGCGTCCGGCACCGGGTGGCTGGCGAAGCGCACCGCGATGCGCCGCGCCGCTGGCGGTGCCGGCAGGTCGGCGCCATAGGTTGTCACCACCAGGCCGGTGAGCGGCACCTCCGGCCAGGCCTGCTCCACCGCAGCCGCCATCTTCGCCGCCGCCTTGCCGCAGCCCACCACCACCACCCGTCCGTCGCGGGGCGGGGCCGGCAGGTGGGGGCCGAGGCAGGTCAGCGGATCGGCGGCGGCCAGCGCCGCGTCGAACAGGCTTCGCAGCGCCGCCCGCGCCGTCACATCCGTCCAGGCCATGTCGATCCTCCTGCGGCGACTATGGCGAAGCCCGGCTGGATGGGCCATCTAGCCTGGCCAGGAGGACCGAAAATGCCCGTTCCCGAGATCGACCAGGCCACCCGGACCGAGCTGGAAGCCGCCGCCTTCCGCCGATTGGTGCAGCATCTGCGCGAGCGCACGGACGTGCAGAACATCGACATGATGAACCTGGCCGGGTTCTGCCGGAACTGCCTTTCCAAGTGGTACCGCGCGGCGGCGGAGGAGAAGGGTCTCGAATTGTCGGATCCCGATGCGCGCGAGATCATCTATGGCATGCCGTACAAGGAATGGCAGGCGAAGCACCAGAAGGAAGCCACCGCCGAGCAGAAGGCGAAGTTCGCCGCTGCCAACCCCGGCCATTGAGATGCGTCCGGTGACCGCAGGGCCGCAGGCGCGGTGGCCTGAATCGGCCGCGCGGTCCGGCATGGCCGATTGAACATGGCGCCAAAGCGTGGCACCACCCGCGCCCTTAAAGTGGGGGATCAGCGGGTGAGCGATACGGACGACCTTCAGGACGCCAAGGCCAGCCGCGACCGCCAGGCCGCCAACCCGGACCCCGAGGTCGGTGGCATCGCCGTGGACCGCCTGCGCTCGATCATCGAGCGTGTCGAGCGGCTGGAGGAGGAGCGCAAGGCTCTCGCCGGCGACATCAAGGACATCTTTGCCGAAGCGAAATCCGCCGGCTTCGACGTGAAGGTGATCCGCCAGATCATCTCGCTCCGCAAGAAGGAGCCCGCCGAGGTGGAGGAGCAGGAGACGCTGCTCGATCTCTATCGTCGCGCGCTCGGCATGTGATGGAACGCGCGGCCGACTATCCGCGCCCGCCGCGGCTGGAACGCAGCAGCCGCCGCGTGCGCGTGGTGCTCGGCGGCGAAACCATCGCGGACACCACCGACGCCTGGCGCGTGCTGGAGACCTTCCACCCGCCGAGCTGGTATCTGCCGCCGGAGGCCTTCCGTCCCGGCTCGCTGCGGCCCACCTCCGGCGGCAGCTTCTGCGAATGGAAGGGCCACGCGCGCTACTTCGACCTGATCGGCGGCCAAACCAGCGCGCTGCGTTCGGCCTGGTCCTACCCGGATCCGACGCCCGCCTTCGCCGCCATCGCCGGGCATGTCGCGCTCTATGCCGGCCGCGTGGATGCCTGCTTCGTGGACGAGGAGCAGGTGCGGCCGCAGGAAGGCCCGTTCTACGGCGGCTGGATCACCTCGGACGTCGAAGGGCCGTTCAAGGGCGCACCCGGCACCGAAGGCTGGTAGCCCGGCCGCCGACATCCCGCAGGAGACGCCGCATGTTCTACGAAGCCGGCCAGCACCGCACCGCCGGGCTGCCGCACGACCCGCTGAAGGCCATTGTCGCCCCGCGCCCGATCGGCTGGATCTCCACCCTCGACCGCGACGGCCGCGCCAACCTCGCCCCCTACAGCTTCTTCAACATGGTGCAGACCACGCCCGCCATCTGCGCCTTCGGCAGCGATGGCATGAAGCACACCGCCGCCAATGCCGTCGCCACCGGCGAGTTCGTGATGAACCTCGCCACGCGGCCGCTGTTCGACGCGATGAACGGATCTTCCGCCGCGCTCGCCGAGGGCGAGAGCGAGTTCGAGCATGCCGGGCTGGAACGCGCGCCATGCCGCCTGGTGAAGCCGCCGCGCGTCGCGGCGAGCCCCGCAAGCCTCGAATGCCGGGTGGTGCACGCGATGGAACTGCACGACGTGGAGGGCCGCCCGACGGGCGGGCATCTCGTGGTCGGCCAGGTGGTCGGCGTGCACATCGCCGAATGGGCGCTGAAGGACGGCCGCTTCGACATGCTCGCGGCCCGCACCATCGCGCGCTGCGGCTACCGCGATTACACCGAAGTGACGGCGCTGTTCTCCGCGCTGCGCCCAACCGATGGCGGCGCCTACCTTCCCGGCCAGCGCGACCGCTGACGAAGCCGCGAGCGGCGGTTGCGCGGGGGCGCCGCGGCGGTTAGCTGCGATGGATGCGGATCGCCGTCTTCAGCGCCAAGCCCTATGACCGCCGATTCCTGGAGGCGGCCGCGAAGGGCGCACATGACTTCGCCTGGATTGAGGCCCGCCTCGACCCCGCCACCGCGCGGCTTGCCGAGGGCGCCGGGGCCGCCTGCCTCTTCGTCAACGACCGCGCCGACGCCGCGGCGCTGGAAGTGCTGGCCGCCGGCGGGGTGAAGCTGCTGGCGCTGCGCTCGGCCGGCTTCAACCATGTGGACCTTGCCGCGGCGCAGCGTCTCGGCCTCGCCGTTGGCCGCGTGCCGGCCTATTCGCCGGAAGCGGTGGCGGAGCATGCGGTGGCGCTGATCCTGACACTCAACCGCAACATCCATCGCGCCTACAACCGCGTGCGGGAAGGCAATTTCGCGCTCGACGGCCTGCTCGGTTTCGACCTGCATGGGCGCACGGTGGGCATCGTCGGCACGGGGCAGATCGGCACCGCCTTCGCGCGCATCATGCGCGGCTTCGGCTGCCGCCTGCTCGGCCACGATCCGCACCAGAATCCGGACTGTGTGGCGCTCGGCCTCGAGTACCGGCCGCTCAACGAGCTGCTGGCCGAGGCCGATATCGTCAGCCTGCATTGTCCCCTCACGCCCGCCACGCGCCATCTGATGGATGCCGAGCGGCTGGCCTGGATGAAGCGCGGTGCCATGCTGGTGAACACCAGCCGCGGCGCGATCCTCGACACCGCCGCGGTGATCCGCGCGCTGAAATCAGGCCGCCTCGGTCATCTCGGGCTGGATGTCTACGAGGAGGAGGAGAAGCTGTTCTTCGAGGACCTCTCCGGCACGGTGATCGCCGACGACGTCTTCGCCCGCCTGCTGACCTTCCCGAACGTGCTCATCACTGGCCACCAGGGCTTCTTCACCGAGCAGGCGATGCGCGCCATCGCGGAGACGACGCTGGCGAATGTGGAGAGCTTCGCACGCACGGGCCGTGCGCTCCACACGGTCGGCTGACCCGCCTCGGCTTGCGCCTCACGCCCGGCCACGCTTACCCTCGGATGAAAATCGCCCGGCGCCGACCGGAGCGGGGAAGGGAGCGAAGCCGCCATGACAACGAATGTGAGGTCCACACGCCGCGGAGTGCTGGGCGCGGGCCTCGGCCTGCCGCTCATGGCGCCGGGGCTGGCGCGCGCGCAGGGCGGATGGCCGGGCGAGCGGCCGATCCAGATCATCGTGCCCTTCCCGCCCGGCGGCGGCACCGACGTCAACATCCGCGCCATGACCAGCCATTTCGAGCGGCACCTGCCGGGCGCGCGCTTCGTGGTGGTGAACCGGCCGGGCGCGGGTGCCGAGATCGGCTACACCGCCGCCGCCACCGCCGCACCCGACGGCTACACGATCGGCACCGTCATCACGCCGAGCCTGCAGACCATCACCATCGAGCGGCAGCCGCGCTACACGCTGGGCGGCTTCTACTACCTCGGCACAGTCGTCGCGGACCCGAGCGGCTTCCATGTCGCGCCGAACAGCGAGCTGCGCAGCGTGGCGGACCTCGTTGCCGCGGCGAAGGCACGGCCCGGCGCGATCTCGGTCGGCACCGCGGGCATCGGCTCCGACGACCACCTGCTGATCGTGGAGCTGGAGAGCGCCGCCGGCATCCGGCTGAACCACATCCCCTTCGCCGGGCAGGCGCCGACGGTGAATGCGCTGCTCGGCGGCCATATCCAGGTCGCGTCGATGAACATGGGCGAGAGCGTCGCGATGATCCGCGACGGCCGCGTGCGCCCGCTGGCGACCGCCGGCCAGCAGCGCTTCCCCATGACGCCGGAGGTGCCGACCTTCGCGGAGGGCGGCTATGCGCTGACCACCGGCGTGGTGCGCAGCCTGGTCGTGCCGGCCGCCACACCGGAGCCGATCCGCACGCGGCTGGCCGCGATGCTGGAGGCCACGATGCGCGACCCGGCCTGGATCGCCGAGGCCGAGCGGCTGTTCATCCCGCTGCGCTACATGGGGCCGGAGGAGACGCGCGCACTGGTGATGCGGGAGGCGGAGCGCCTGCGTCAGGTCTGGCAGCAGCGCCCCTGGCGGGACAGCTGAGGCTCCATGCCGCGCCTCGTTGACCTCTCCACCCCCGTCCGCACCGGGCATTTCCGTTGGAAGGTGGAACGGCGCCTGACCAAGGGCCACGAGACCGGCGAGGGCCAGGCCACCTGGGCCGGCTGGAACGTCCACGCCTTCACCCACATGGACAGCCCGCGCCACGTGGACCCCGAGGGCTTCACCACGGATGCGATCACGCCGGAGATGACGGTCGGGCCCGGCGCGGTGCTGGACGTCTCCGACGTGCCCGCCAACAGCCCGATCGAGCTCGGCCGCCTGCAGGCGGCGGGTGAGCATCTCCGCCAGGGCGACTTCGCGCTGATCCGCACCCGGTGGGACGAGCGCGCCAGCCTCGACACGCCGGAGTTCTGGCTGCACGCGCCCTGGATGACCGCCGAGGGCGCGATCTGGCTGCGCGAGCGCGGCATCAAGGCGGTCGGCTTCGACTTCCCGCAGGACCACTGCATCCGCTTCTTCCTGACCGGCGAGAAGCGCCCGCCGCTGCCCGAGCATGTGACGCACTACCACCTGCTGGCGCGTGGCGTGATCATGTTCGAGTACCTCTGCAACATGGGCGCGCTGCGCCAGGCGCGGAACCAGGTGATCGGGCTGCCGATCCGCATCCCCGATTCCGACGGCGCGCCCGCGCGCGTCATCGCGGTGGAGGAGGAAGCGTGAGTCGGCTCGCCGGCCGTACCGCGCTGGTCACCGGCGGCGGATCGGGCATCGGCGCCGCCATCTGCGAGCGGCTGGCGGCCGAAGGCGCGCCGGTGCTGGTGGCCGACATCGACCTCGAAGGCGCCACGCGCATCGCGGAGGGCATCCGCGCGACCGGCGGCCAGGCGCTGCCGTTCCGCATGGACGTGACCTCCGAGGCCGATTCCGCCGCGGCGGTCGCGGAGGCGGAGGCGCGCTTCGGGCGGCTGCGCATCGCGATCTGCAATGCCGGCATCACCGACCGCATCCCGGTGCTGGAGATGAAGCTCACGCAGTTCGAGCGCATCCTGCGCACCAACCTGATCGGCTGCTTCCTCACCGCGCAGGCCGCCGCGCGGGCGATGGCGCAAGGCGGGGAGGCGGAGCGCGGCGGGCGCATCGTCACCGTCTCCTCCGTCTCCGGCCAGTTCGGCGGCACCGGGCGCGCCGCCTATGGCGCCAGCAAGGGCGGCATCGAGACGCTGACCAAGGTGCTGGCGGTGGAGCTTGCGCCGCTCGGCATCGTGGTGAACGGCGTCGCACCGGGCCCGACGCAGATCGCCCGCACCGCGCACGGGCCGCGCCAGCGCGCCGCCTTCCTCGACCGTATGGCGGTGAAGCGCTACGGCACGCCGGCCGACATCGCGGGCGCGGTGGCATTCCTGTGTGGCGACGACGGCGCCTTCGTCGCCGGCCATATCCTCAACGTCGATGGCGGCTTTGCCACGGCGGGCGTGATGTACGACCCGGCCGAGGGCGCCTGATACCATCGGTCATCTGCAATGACCGATGGTGTTGTTTCCGATCCCTCAGGCGCCGGGCGGCCCCTCCGGGGCCTTGGCTTCGCGGTACATGCCGCGGCGGCCATTCGGCCGCTCGCCCACCTCCGGCGGGCGCAGGGCAGCCCTCCGGGCGGCGCTCAGCCGCGCCCGTTCAGCCCCTCGACCTTCTCCGCATGCGCGTCCAGCACCACGCGCCGCTTCACCTTCATGGTCGGCGTCAGCATGCCGTTCTCCACCGTGAAAGGCTCGACCATGGTGGTCTTGCGGATGCGCTCGATGGAGGAGAGCTTCGCGTTCACCCGCGCCACCGCATCGGGCACCTTCGCCTCCTGCCCATCGGCCGGCACCACCAGCGCGACCAGCGCCGGCTTGCCCTCGCCGGCGACCACCGCCTGCGCGATCTCGGGCTCCGCCATCAGCAGGCCCTCCAGCTTGGCGGGGCTCACCATGTCGCCGCCGAGCGTCTTGATGAAGTCGCGCTTGCGGTCGGTGATGCGGATGCGCCCGTCCACGATCTCGGCCACGTCGCCGGTGTGCAGCCAACCATCCACGATGGCGCGGGCCGTCGCCTCGGGCTGGTTCCAGTAGCCGTCCATCACCAGCTCGCCTCTCACGCAGAGCTCGCCATCCCCGGCGATGCGCGCCTCCACGCCCGGCAGCGGCGGGCCGACCGTCTCGCGCTTGATGTCCCAGGGCAGGTTGACGCTGATCACCGGCCCGGCCTCGGTCTGGCCGTAACCCTGGATCACCGGCAGGCCGAGGGCGATGAAGAAGCCCGAGAGGTCGGGATCCAGCCGCGCGCCGCCCGAGACCATTGCCTGCAGGCGCCCACCGAAACGCTGCCGCACCTTCTCCCGCACCAGCCGCTCCAGCACCGCATCCTGCACGCGGTCCAGCAGGCCGAGCTCCGGGCCGTCCATCCTGCGCAGGCCGAGGGCGACGGCACGGTGGAACAGCTTCTCCTTCCAGCCGCCCTCCTTCTCGACGCCGGCGAGCAGGCGCGCGCGCAGCACCTCGAACAGCCGCGGCACGGCGGTGATGATGGCGGGCTTCACCTCCTGGAACTCGGTGGCCAGGCGGTCGGCGCCGCGCGAATAGACCACCTCCACGCCCAGCGACGGCAGCAGGAAGCCGCCCACCGTGTGCTCGTAGCTGTGCGACAGCGGCAGGAAGGACAGGTAGCACTCGCCCTGCAGATGCAGGCGGTCCGCGAGCTGCGCGACACCCTGGCGGTTGGACAGCATCGCGCGGTGCGGCAGCATCACCCCCTTGGGCGCGCCGCCGGTGCCGGAGGTGTAGACCAGGCAGGCGAGGCGGCCGGGAGGGATCTGCTCCACCTCGGCCCGCAGCAGGCCGAGATCGGCCGGCGTGGCCTCCAGCGCCGCCCAGGCCATCGCGCGGGCACCGGACAGGACGACCGAGGCCTCGCCCTCCATCGTCACCAGCAGGTCGAGCCCGCCCTCTTCCGCTGCCGACACGACCTTCCGCGCCAAGGCCGCACCCGAGACGATCGCCGCCCGCGCCCCGGAATCACGCAGGATATGCGCGTGGTCGGCCACGGCGTTGGTGGTGTAGGTCGGCACCGTCACCGCGCCGATCGCCATGATGGCGGTATCCGCGATCACGAATTCCGGCCGGTTCTCGCTGACCAGCAGCACCCGCTCGCCCGGCGAGACGCCGGCCTGGCGCAGCCCGGCGGCCACCGCGGCGACCCGGTGGGCGAACTCTCCCCAGGTGACGCGGCGCCAGGCCTTGTCCTGCCAGTGGCGCAGCATCGGCTTGTCCTGCCGGTGCGCCGCCAGTTCCAGCATCATCTGCGGCAGGCTGTTCCAGCCCACCCGCTTGCCAGGTTCCATCCCCGAGACGCTCCCCCAGGCCTTCCGAATTCTGTCGACGGCTTGGCCCCCGCCGTCCGATCTCTATATCCAGGGCGAGAAGCTCCGGGACACAAGAGACACCGTGACGATTCCCCTCGATTCCCGACCGATCCGCACGCTTGATACCACGCGTCCTGGCGGCGCCGCGACCGCCGAGGCGCTGCCGGCCTGGGACCTGTCGGACCTCTATGCGGCGCCGAACGATCCGCGCCTGGGCGCCGATCTCGACACCGCCGAGGCCGACGCCAAGGCGTTCCAGGCCGCCCATGCGGGCAAGGTCGGCACTATGTCCGGCGACGCGCTGGCCGCCGCCATCGCCATGTATGAGGCGATCGAGGAGAAGCTCGGCCGCGCCATGTCCTACGGCCAGCTGGTGTTCTCGGCCGATGCGCAGGATCCGGCCAATGGCCGCTTCTACCAGACCCTGCAGGAGCGGGTGACGACGATCTCCTCGCACCTGCTGTTCCTGACGCTCGAGATCAACCGGATGGAGGAGCATGCGCTGGGGCAGAAGCTCGGCGCCTCCGCCGCGCTGCGCCGCTGGCAGCCCTGGCTGCGCGACCTGCGCGTGTTCCGCCCGCACCAGCTTTCCGACGAGCTGGAGAAGCTTCTGCACGAGAAGGAGGTCACCGGCCGCTCCGCCTGGAACCGGCTGTTCGACGAGACCATCGCCGGCATGCGGGTGAAGGTCAGCGGCGAGGAGCTCACCGTCTCCTCCGCCCTGAACAAGCTCTCCGACCACTCGCGCGAGGTGCGCGCGGCGGCGGCGCAGGGCGTCTCCGAGGCGTTCGGCGACAAGGTGCGGCTGTTCAGCCTGATCACCAACGTCCTGGCCAAGGACAAGGAGATCATCGACGGCTGGCGCCACTACCCGCGTCCCACCAGCGCGCGCAACCGCGCCAACATGGTGGAGGACGAGGTGGTGGACGCGCTCGTCACCGCCGTGCGCGAAAGCTTCCCCCGCCTCAGCCACCGCTACTACGCGATGAAGGCGAAGTGGCTGGGCCTCGAGAAGCTGAAGCACTGGGACCGCAACGCGCCGCTGCCCGACCAGGACGACAAGACCATCGCCTGGCCGGATGCGACGAAGTGCGTGCTGGACAGCTACGGCGCCTTCAGCCCCGAGCTGGCCGCGATCGGCCGGCGCTTCTTCGACAAGCCCTGGGTGGATGCGGCGCTGCGGCCGGGCAAGGCCAGCGGTGCCTTCGCGCATCCCACCGTGCCGTCGGTGCACCCCTATCTGCTGGTGAACTACCACGGCAAGACGCGCGACGTGATGACGCTGGCGCATGAGCTGGGCCATGGCGTGCACCAGATCCTCGCCGGCGAGCAGGGCTACCTGCTGTCCTCCACGCCGCTGACGCTGGCCGAGACGGCGAGCGTGTTCGGCGAGATGATGACCTTCCGGGCGCTGCTCGACGCCGAGACCGATCCGAAGCGCCGACGCGCGCTGCTGGCCTCCAAGGTGGAGGACATGCTGAACACGGTGGTGCGCCAGATCGCTTTCTACCGCTTCGAGACGCTGCTGCACGATGAGCGCCGCAAGGGCGAGATCGCGCATGAGCGCATCGGCGAGATCTGGATGCAGGTACAGACCGAAAGCCTGGGCCCGGCCTTCGACTTCACGCCGGACTACAGCGTCTATTGGGCCTACATCCCGCACTTCGTGCACACGCCGTTCTACGTGTACGCCTACGCCTTCGGGGATTGCCTGGTGAACGCGCTCTACGGCGTGTTCCGCGAAGGCCATCCCGGCTTCCAGCAGAAATACCTCGAGATGCTGAAGGCCGGCGGCACCAAGCGGCACAAGGAGCTGCTGGCACCCTTCGGCCTCGACGCCTCCGATCCGGCCTTCTGGCACAAGGGTCTCGACGTCATCGCCGGCTTCATCGACGAACTCGAGGGTTCCTCGCGCGACGCCGATCGCGACACCGTCGCATGAGCGACCGAAAGGAATCGACGCTGTTCGGCGAGATGCGCCGGATGGTGCGTACCTCCGGCGCGGTCGGTGGCGTTGCCGCGCGTGTCGCGGGCCAGCGTTTCCTCGGCATCAAGGCCGACAAGAACGCACATGCGGAGAGCCTCAAGCAGGTGCTCGGCGGGCTGAAGGGCCCGCTGATGAAGGTGGCGCAGTTCCTGGCTACCGTGCCGGAGGCGCTGCCGGAGGAATACGCGCAGGAACTGGCGACGCTGCAATCCAACGCCCCGCCGATGGGCTGGGCCTTCGTGCGTCGGCGGATGCAGTCGGAGCTCGGCCCCGCCTGGCAGTCCCGCTACGCGAAGTTCGGCCAGGAAGCGGCCGCGGCGGCGAGCCTTGGGCAGGTGCACCGCGCCACGCTGCATGACGGCCGCGAGGTCGCCTGCAAGCTGCAATACCCGGACATGCCCTCCGTGGTCGAGGCCGACCTCCGCCAGCTCAAGATCGCGCTCAGCCTCTACCGGCGGATGGACAGCACGCTCGACAACGAGGAGGCCTACACGGAGCTGTCCATGCGGCTGCGCGAGGAACTCGACTACCTGCGCGAGGCCTCGCATATGCGGCTCTATGGCCTGATGCTGAAGGGCATCCCCGGCGTCTCCGTGCCCGAGGCGGTGCCGGAGCTGACCACCAGGCGTCTGCTGACCATGACCTGGCTCGAGGGCCGCCCGATCCTGCGGCGCCTCGAGGAGGACCCGCCGGCCGAGGAACGCGTGGCCTATGCCAAGGCGCTGTTCCGCGCCTGGTACGTGCCCTTCTACCGCTACGGCGTGATCCATGGCGATCCGCATCTCGGCAACTACCAGGTGCGCGAGGATGCCGATCCCGATGTGCGCTTCGGCGTCAACCTGTTCGACTTCGGCGTGATCCGGGTGTTCCCCGCCAGCTTCGTGACCGGCGTGATCATGCTCTACGAGGCGGTGCGCGACCACGACATCGAGAAGGCGGCGGAGGCTTACCGCATCTGGGGCTTCAAGAACCTCAGCAAGGAAACGATGGAGGTGCTGAACGTCTGGGCCAGGTTCCTCTACGAGCCGCTGGTCGAGGACAAGGTGCGCACCATCACGCCGCTTGACGATCCGATGTATGGCAGGCGGATCGCGATGCAGGTGCACGAAGGACTGAAGCGGACCGGCGGGGTGAAGATCCCGCGCGAGTTCCCGCTGATGGACCGCGCGGCGATCGGCCTCGGCAGCGTGTTCTACCGGCTGCGTGCGGAGGCGAACTGGCACCGCATGTTCATGGAACTGGTGCACGACTTCGAGGAGGCGAAGATCGCCGCGCGCCAACAGGAGGCGCTGGAAGCGGCGGGGGTGCCGAAGGGCTGAAGCCGGGCCGGAAGGGCAGCCCCGGCCGGGGCTGCCCCTGGTCTCAGGGCTGCTGCCGCTCAGGCGGCGCGGCGGCGCCCCACCACGTCGAGGCCGGCAAGGCCCAGCCCGAACAGCGCAAGCGTCATCGGTTCCGGCACGCCGGTGATCTCCGTCTGGATCTTGGCGGTCAGGGCCGTTCCGAAGTTCGCGATGCTGACGACACCGAAGTTGGTGCCGTTGGTGCCGATGAAGCTGCAATCGCCCGCACCGAAGCCGAGGCAGTTCACGGCATCCACGCCGGCCGCTGTGGCGTTGTTCGACGCGTCACCGCGTTTAGGCCGGTGTTGTTCGCGCCGTCCGTCGTTACGTCGATGACCAGGCGCAGGTTCATGGCCTGGGCCGTCTGGAACGCCGTCAGCGCGGTCGTGGCCGCGACGATGACGTCACCGATCGCCGTCCCGCCCGTATTCACACCTCCGCGATCCGGAGCGGTGCCCGCGTCCGGGCCATCGGTGTTGAGGTTGCTGATCGCGGTGGTCAGCGCGAGCAGGTCGCCGGCATTGTCGATGACATCCAGCGCGAAGAACTGGATGACTTTGGAGCCGAAGATGTTGCCGCCGATGGCGACCTGGCCGTAGGCGCCGCTGTTGTTCGTGAAGAAGGTGTTCAGCGCGCTGACATAGCCATTGACCTGCGTCGTGAAGTCGGTCGCGCTGATGCTGCCGGAGCCATCCATCGCGCGCCAGAACGCCGTCGTCGGCGCCGCCTGGGCGCTGCCGACGCCGAACAGCAGGGCGGCGCCAAGCACGCTTGGGCGCGTCAGGCCGGCCTGCGGAACACAGCGGCGAATTCCTTCTTCCGTCCCGCCTCGTACATCGCCAGTCGCCGGCTGCCGGGCAGCACCGCCCATTCCGCTGCCGCGCCCCGCAGGAAGCGCGGCAGCCGCGCGATCAGCTCCGCATGCGCGGGGGCCTGCTCCGCAAAGGCGGCTACGCAGTTCCGGGTGATGTCCTCGAACCCGTGCAGCTCCAGGCCGGTCTCCCGCCCCAGCGCCGCCAGTCGCGCCTGGGTCCAGAGCAGCGGTGTGTCGGTGATGCCGCCGGTGATGGAGAGGGCGCCACCGCGTGCGACCATCGGCGCCGCCGCGCGGACGAAGGCCGGGTAGCCGACATAGGTGACGGTGCCGATGCTCACTACCAGGTCAAAGCTGCCCGAGGGGAACGGAATGGCGTCGCCGCGCGCCACGCGCAACTCCGCCTGCACGCCGGCCCGCGCCAGGCGGCTCCGCGCCGCCCGGACCGCCGCCCATGACTGGTCGAGACCCGAGAGCCGCGCCGCCGGGAAGGCGCCCGCCGCGTAGAGCAGTCCGCCGCCGAGGCCGCAGCCGATGTCCAGCACGGCCCGCGGCGCCGGCACGATGCCCCGCGTCAGCACCCGTATCGCGTAGTGGTAGAGCGCAGCCTGCACCGGCGCGCCGGCCCCGGGCGGCGCTGGCGGCATGTCCTCGGGCGGCGGGTGGTAGCCGCTGTTGAAGAAGGCGCGGCGCCGCACCGCCGGCAGGCTGTAGATCGCCTCGTACAGCAGCCGGTTGACGATCTGCGTGCCGGTCGGCCCGAGCCGCGCCCGCAGCCGGTTCACGCCGTCGAACAGCAGCAGCATGGGCTGGCCCCGCGCGCCCTCGATCTCAGCCCGGCACCAGCCGCGCCGAGATGCGCTTCGCCGGCGCCGCCTCCAGCGCCGCGCGCATCGTGCCCGCATCGGTCCAGCGCGTGCCCGGCGCGAAGCGGCGGGCAGTCCAGCTCAGGGCGACCTCCGGCAGGGCGAAGGGCCAGGGATCCACGGTCATCACGCCCTCGGCCTCCTCCAGGCGCAGCGGTACTTCGCCGCCCCCGGCCAGCGGGGCCATGCCGGACCAGCCGAGCGTCGCGATGCCGCCGCAGGCGGCCAGGCTGAGCGCGTCGGTCACCGCGACCAGCGCGGCGGCGGTCTCCATCTCCGCCTCGGTCGCGCCGACCAGCGCGAGAAGCTTCGTGCGCAGGGCGGACTGCTCGCGCTGATAGGTCTCGGCCGCCGCGGCATCCTCGGCGTCCAGCCGGTGGCGGTCCTGATAGGCGGAATAGATGCGCGTGCCGTGGCGGCTGACCAGCAGCCCGACCCAGGGGCCCCAGCTCGCCACCGCGCGCGTCACCCCCTCGGCCCACATCGGCGCATGGACCCGGGCGCCGACCTGGCGAAAGCTGTGCGGGCGGCCGGTGGTGGGGTCGAGCGTCGGCGCCGTCTCCCACCCCATCCAGGCGACGTCGTGCTGGGCGGCGGCGGTCGCCACCTCCTCGAAGGGATGCGCCTTCGCGAAACCCGCGGCGCCCCAGGCGCGCAGCATCTGGCCGGAGACGAGCGCATGCATCGGCTGGCTCACCGCCAGCCAGGATCCGTCGGGCAGGTCCCTGAACAGCATCGCTTGGCCCTCACTCGCCTGGTGCAGAACCGGCGGAACATGGCGCCGCAGGCGGCGGCGCGCCATCCCTTGCCTTGCCAGACCGGGCGCATGGGGTCATATCGCGCCCCTTAGCCTCAACCGGGGGGTCAATTGATGCGTGTGGCGGTCCTGCGCGAACGACGCGCGGCAGAAACGCGGGTGGCCGCGACGCCGGAGACGGTGAAGAAGTTGCAGGGGCTGGGCTGCACGGTCGCAGTCGAATCTGGTGCCGGCCTCCATGCGGGCTTCCCCGATGCCGCCTACAAGGAAGCGGGTGCTGAGATCGCCGCCGATCCGGCCGCCGCGCTGGCGGGAGCCGGGATCGTGCTGGCGGTGCGCGCGCCCGAGCCCGCCGAGCTGGCCCTGATCCCCCGCGGCGCGCTGCTGATCGGCACGCTGCAGGCCGATGCCGAGGCCGCGAAGGCCTACGCGGCGGCCGGGGTGGATGCCTGCTCCATGGAGCTGCTGCCCCGCATCACCCGCGCGCAATCCATGGACGTGCTGTCCTCCCAGGCGAACCTGGCGGGCTATCGCGCGGTGATCGAGGCGGCGGCTGCGTTCGACCGCGGCTTCCCGATGCTGATGACCGCAGCCGGCACCATCCCTGCCGCCAACGTCTTCATCATGGGCGCCGGCGTGGCCGGGCTGCAGGCGATCGCCACCGCGCGGCGCCTCGGTGGCCGCGTCTCCGCCACCGACGTCCGGCCCGCGGCGAAGGAGGAGATCAAGTCGCTCGGCGCCAGCTTCGTCGGCTACGAGGACGAGGAGAGCAAGGCCGCGCAGACCGCCGGCGGCTACGCCAAGCAGCTCTCGGCCGAGTTCTACGCCAAGCAGGCCGAGGTGGTCGCGACCCACATCGCCAAGCAGGATATCGTGGTGACCACCGCGCTGGTGCAGGGCCGCAAGGCGCCGACGCTGGTGACGGAGGCGATGGTCGCCTCGATGAAGCCGGGCAGCGTGATCGTGGACATCGCCTCCGATGCCGGCGGCAATGTCGCATTGACGAAGCCGGGCGAGCTGGTCACCACCGGGAACGGCGTGAAGATCCTCGGCTGGTCGAACTGGCCGGGCCGCATCCCCGCCGCGTCCTCCGCCCTCTATGCGCGCAACCTGCTGACCTTCCTCACCACCTTCTGGGACAAGGACGGGAAGAAGCCCGTCCTGCCGGAGGGCGATGACATCGTGAAGGGCGTCGCGCTGACCCGCGCGGGCGCCGTGGTCCACCCCTCCTTCGCCGCCGCCTGAGGAGCACGCCCGCATGACTCCCCAACAGATCGCCAACGAGGCGGCGGCGCTGTCCGACCGCGCGGCGCTGCTCGCCGAGCAGGCGCGCGCACTCGCCGAACAGGCCGCGCCGGTCGCAGCGGCGGCCGAGCCCTTCCTGTTCCTTCTCACCATTTTCCTGATGGCCTGCTTCGTCGGCTACTACGTGGTCTGGAACGTGACGCCGGCGCTGCATTCGCCGCTGAT
Source organism: Falsiroseomonas sp. (assembly GCF_041690465.1). Lineage (GTDB taxonomy): Bacteria > Pseudomonadota > Alphaproteobacteria > Acetobacterales > Acetobacteraceae > Falsiroseomonas. The sequence goes on from NZ_JAWLHG010000023.1 coordinate 67,552, forward strand.
GGGCGTGACCAACGCGATCTCCTCCGTCATCGTGGTCGGCGCCATCCTCGCCACCGGCCTCGCCGACAGCCTCGCCGCGAAGTTCTTCGGCTTCCTCGCCGTGACGCTCGCCTCGGTGAACATCTTCGGCGGCTTCATGGTGACGCGACGCATGCTCGCCATGTTCAAGAAGAAGGGGAGCTGAGCCGATGGCCGCCACGCTCTCGACGCTGGCCTACCTGGTCGCGTCCGTCCTCTTCATCCTGGCGTTGCGCGGGCTCTCGCATCCCGAGACCAGCCGCCAGGGCAACCTCTACGGCATGATCGGCATGGGCATCGCGATCGCCGCGACGCTGCTGCGGCCGGGCATGGGCGCGGGCGGGATCGGGCTGGTGATCGTCGGTCTCGCGATCGGTGGCAGCATCGGCACCGTCGTCGCCCGGCGCATCCAGATGACGGCGCTGCCGCAGCTGGTCGCGGCCTTCCACAGCCTGGTCGGCATGGCGGCGGTGTTCGTCGCCGCCGCAGCCTTCTACTCGCCGGAAAGCTTCGGCATCGGCGTGGCGGGCAACATCAAGGCGGCCTCGCTGATCGAGATGTCGCTCGGCCTGGCGATCGGCGCCATCACCTTCTCCGGCTCGGTCATCGCCTTCCTGAAGCTCGATGGCCGCATGTCCGGCGCGCCCATCATCTTCAAGGGCCAGCACATGCTGAACGCGGCGCTCGGCGCGCTGCTGCTGGTGCTGGTGATCGCCTTCGTCGCCACCGGAAGTTCGTTCCTGTTCTGGCTGATCGCGATCCTGTCCTTCGCGCTGGGCTTCCTGCTGATCATCCCGATCGGCGGCGCCGACATGCCGGTGGTCGTCTCGATGCTGAACAGCTACTCGGGCTGGGCGGCGGCGGGCATCGGCTTCACCATCGGCAACCTGCTGCTGATCGTGACCGGCGCGCTGGTCGGTGCCTCGGGTGCCATCCTCTCCTACATCATGTGCAAGGGGATGAACCGCTCGATCATCAACGTCCTGCTCGGCGGGTTCGGTGGCGATGGCGGCACGGCCGGTGCCGGTGCCGCGCAGGGCGACCGCCCGCCGGTGAAGGCGGGCTCGCCGGAAGACGCCGCCTACATGATGAAGAACGCGCAGAAGATCATCGTGGTGCCGGGCTACGGCATGGCGGTGGCGCAGGCGCAGCAGGTGGTGCGCGAGATGGCGGATCTCCTGAAGAAGGAAGGCGTGGAGGTCTCCTACGCCATCCATCCGGTGGCGGGCCGCATGCCGGGCCACATGAACGTGCTGCTGGCCGAGGCCAACGTCCCCTACGATGACGTCCACGAGCTCGAGGACATCAACCCCGAATTCGCCGATGCCGACATCGCCTATGTGATCGGCGCCAACGACGTGACCAATCCGGCGGCGAAGACCGACAAGACCAGCGCGATCTACGGCATGCCGATTCTGGACGTGGAGCGCGCCAAGACGGTGTTCTTCGTCAAGCGCGGCATGAGCTCCGGCTATGCCGGCGTGGACAACGAGCTGTTCTTCCGCCCGAACACCATGATGCTGTTCGGCGATGCGAAGAAGGTCACGCAGGAGATCGTGCAGGCGCTGCAGAAGTAGCGGCGCCAGCCGCTTCCCGGCGCGGCGGCGTCATGCCGCCGCTTCCGCGAAATACGCCTTGCGCAGCCGGTCGGCATGCTTCCGGCTCAGTGTCTTCGCAGCGGCGGAATTGCCGTGCGCGTGGAAGACGCTGCCGGGATCGCCGTCGTGGTGCGCATCGCCAAGTCCGGTCGTGTGGATCAGCTCGTGCAGCAGCGTCGAGCCGGAGGCGACGAAGTTCCGCGCATTGATCAGGATGTAGGGCAGCCACTTCAGCCCGCTGTTGGCGTCCTCGTGCTCGGGGCTGACGGTGCAGCCATTGATGCCGTCGCCCGAGGGGAAGTTGCAGACGATTACCGGAATGCCCTTCCCGTTCGGCCAGAGCTGGTGGCACTTCTGCCGCATGCTCCCGGGGTCGCCGGCCTTGTAGAAGCAGTCGCCCGCATAGGCGATCTCGTCGGCGAGGACCGGGCCCGTGCCGTAGCGGTGCCCGAGCTGCATGCCGTACGGCGCCAGCAACTCGTTGGCGCGGCGGGCGTAGTGCTCGACCACGTTGCGCCAGTCCGCGTCCTTGGTGACGAAGCAGGCGATGCGCAGGATCGTGTTGGCCATGATGGTCCCCTCCGGGCTTCGGTCTGGAGGGATCCTGCGCCGGGTGGGTTTCGCAGGGATGTCGCCAAGCTTCACGGCGCGGCAACAAGGCTTCGCGCTGGCTTTTCGCGTGTTCCATCCGTTTCGGCCGGCGCCGGGCGTACCCCTCCGCCGGCCCCGATGCGGGTTCAGCCGAACACCATGTCCCCCGGTTGCAGCGCGGTGACGCCCTGCAGCACTGCCAGCACCTCGCCCCGGTAGGCGACGCTCAATCCGCCCGCAGCCGCCTGGGTGGTGACCAGGGCCGGGTCCATGTCGGACAGCGCGAGGCGGTCCACGCCCGGCGCGAAGTCGCGCATCACGTCGCCGCCCTCCCCAGGCTGCCAGAAGAAGGTGTCGCGGCCGCCGCCGCCGGTCAGTTCGTCCGCATCTTCGGCGCCGCGCAGCGTGTCGGCCCCGCCGCCGCCGATGAGGGTATCGTTGCCGGTGCCGCCATGGGCGACCAGCAGCACCTGCGCCTGCACCTCGATGCGGTCGTTGCCTTCATTGCCGCTGGCATGGATCCGGCTGAGCCTGCCGTCGTAATCCGCGTTCCACCGCCCGCCCCAAGCAAAGGGCTGCCAGAGCGACGACGTCGCCGGCGTGGTCACCAGCAGCGTGTCGTCGCCACCCCGCAGCGCAATGCCGGTCGGCATCTGGCGCGAGGCGCTGTCGGCATGCGCGAGCCAGGTGACGTCGTCGGCGCCGTTGCCGGTGATCATCACCCCGGTCGCCGCGCCGATCACCTTCACCTCGAGGCCCATCGGCGCGTCGTCGAGCGCGAGATGCGCCTCCTCGAAATTTGCGAAGAGCAGGCGGCTCGCGGTGCCCGGCACCCAGGACAGCGCCGAATCCAGCCACACGCCGCCAACCGCGCCCCACTCCGCACGGTTCCAACTGGCCGCGTAGCGCTCCCCATCGAGCGAGCGCACCCCGGTATCCACCTGGTCCGGGGCCGCGGACCAGGTCGCGCCCTCGCGGTACTGCAGCGGCGGCGCTTCGCCCGGATGAAGCTCGTCCGGAGTCCAGATCCGCGCCCAGTCCACATGCAGCGAGACCAGCCCCGGCGTGGAGGCATCCGGCGCGCCGCCGAACCATTCGTCTCCCGAAGCGGCGACGAAGCTCATGAAGCCGAGCGCCATCGGCTCGTCCGGGACGCCTTTCGTGGTGCTCCAGCGCTCGACGCCGTCGATGTAGAAGGTGATCCGCCCCGGCAGCCAGTCCACCGCATAGGTGTGCCACTCACTGGCGTCGGAGAAGACCTGGTGCCCTTGTGCGTCCGCGAAGCCCTCGCTGTGGACGGTCATGGAGGTGATGGTGCGCCCCGGGTCGGGCGATTCCATCAGGTCGATCTCCGGCGGGTATTCCCCGTCGGTCGGCCAGAGCAGGATCGCCGCGCTGGTGCCCTTTCCTTCGTCGAGCCGGGCGCGCACCTCCCAGCGCCCGTAGAGTTGGCCGTTCCAGCCCATGTTCACCCCGCCCGCGGTCCAGCCGGAGGGCGAGGCGATGCTGCTGACCGTCAGCTCACCATCCCAGACGATGACATTCTCCGCCCGCCACTCGAACGCGTTGTTCCAGTAGCGGCTGCCGTTGAACAGGATCGGCCAGGCGGCGCGGTCCAGATACGCGCCATCGAAACCATCGGAGAAGGTCAGCTGCCAGCCGCTGGGATCGAGCGGCGTGGGGTTCTCGTTCGTGAAGGTACCCAAGGCCTCGTGTCCGTTGCGTGTTGACGCAACGCAAGCGAAGCAACGGTCCTGCGGTTCGCGAACCTTCCGCCTCCGGACATGTTGCGGCGCCCGGAACGCTGGCTCACGCCGCCGCGGCCTCGGTGTTGCGGATCGCGGCCTGCAGCAGGCCGACCAGCTGTTCCGCCGCCTCTGGACTGTCGAGCTGCTCCGGGTGCACCTCCGGCGCCTCGGCGAAGGCCATGGACCAGTCGGCGAAGGCGCGGGACTCGGGTGCGCTCACCTCGATCACGGCGACATGGTCGTGCCGCGGGTCGCACTGGATGGTCTCGAAGATCTGCTCGACGGCGTCGGGCGGGCCTTCCAGCACCTGGGCGAAGCGCCGGTTGCTGTAGAGCAGCGCGCCGGTCACGCCCACGCGCGAATTGTTCCGGCGCGCGGCGGCCAGGATGTCCTCCAGCATCGTCCGCCCACCCGGCAGCGCATCGGAGACGACGTGACTGACATAGACCACCCGGCGCAGCGGGTTGCTGGAAGCGCTCATGCCATGCTCTCCACTTTCTCCGTCTCCGCCTGCCTGGTGCTGGCCAGCAGCCCGGCGAGCTCGGATGCCGGGATCGGCCGGCTGATCAGGAAGCCCTGCGCATCGGTGCAGCCACTGGCGCGCAGCGCGGTCAGCTGGCTCGCCGTCTCCACGCCCTCGGCCGTGGTGCGCAGCCCGAGCGCGCTGCCGAGCCCCGCCACCGCGCGCACGATCGCCGCGCTGTCGGGCCGGTTCTCGATCTCCAGCACGAAGCTGCGGTCGATCTTCACGCGGTCGAGCGGGAAGTCGCGCAGCTGCGTGAGCGAGGAATAGCCGGTGCCGAAATCGTCGAGCGAGACCCGCACGCCGAGCGCCCGCACCGCGCGACAGTTGTCGAGCGCGGTGGCGGTGTCGTGCAGCAACGCGGTTTCCGTGACCTCCAGCTCCAGCCGGCGCGGCGCCAGGCCGCCGGCGTCCAGCGCCGCCCGCACCTGGTCGGCCAGGTCGCGTCGGGCGAGCTGCGCGGCCGAGACGTTGACCGAGACCGAGATGTTCTCATCCGGCCAGGCGGCGGCCTCCCGGCAGGCGGTGCGCAGCACCCACTCGCCGATCGGCACCATCAGCCCGATCTCCTCGGCGAGGGGGATGAACTCGCCCGGCGCGACCAGCCCGCGCGCCGGATGGCGCCAGCGCAGCAGCGCCTCGAAGCCGGCGACCCGGCCGCTCGAGATGTCCACATGCGGCTGGTAGTGCAGCTCGAACTGGCCGAGCGCGATCGCCGCGCGCAGCTCGCTTTCCATCTGCCGGCGGGCATCGGCGCGGTCGCGCAGCGCCGGCACGAAGCGGCGCATGCCGCCGCGCCCCTCGGCCTTGGCCTGGTAGAGCGCCAGGTCGGCGCAGCGCAGCAGCCCGGTGGAATCATGCGCATCGTCGGGGAAGACGGCGATGCCGATGCTGCACCCCGCGACCACCGTGTGGCCGTCGAGCAGGAAGGGCCGCGCCATCAGCTCGACCAGCCGCGCGGCAAGGCCGGTGGCCTCGGTCTCGGTGGCCATGTGCGGCAGCAGGATGGCGAACTCATCGCCGCCGATCCGCCCGGCGAGGTCGCCGCCGCGGATGCAGGCGCGCATCCGCCGCCCGGCTGCGCGCAGCAGCGCATCGCCCACCGGATGGCCGAGCGTATCGTTCACCGACTTGAAGCGGTCGAGGTCGATGGCGAGCAGGGCGAAGGGGCGCGGAACCCCGACCCCATCGGCGATGCGCCGCGTCAGCGCCTCGATGAAGGTGTCGCGGGTCAGCAGGCCGGTGAGGGTGTCGGTGCTGCGGGCGAGCAGCTCCGCATCGTCGGGCGGGGCGGCGGGGCGCCGCAGCGGCGTCAAGGATTGATTCATGCTGTGCTCCTCCCGTGATTTTTCGCAGAGGAGGACGAACAGCAGGTAAACGCCGCCGGGATCTTCGGCGAAGTCCCGCCGGGGGGCATCATCCGGGCAGGCGGGCACGCCAAGGCGCGCCTCAGCCGTGGCGGCCGAAGCGTCCAGGGGCCCGGTGGTTCCGGTTCTGTCGTGAAGCCGAGCGGTTCCCGGTCCGGGAACGCCCGCTCAGATGCCCGGCATCCTGTGCCCGGCCGCGGCCCTCACGGCGAGCGGCCTGCCCGAATGGCCGGGAGAGGGCTCAGAAGCCCTCACGCTCCAGGCGCTTGCGCTCCACCTTGCGGGCGCGGCGCACGGCCTCGGCGGCCTCGCGGGCACGGCGCTCGGACGGCTTCTCGTAGTGGCGGCGGAGCTTCATTTCACGGAACACGCCCTCACGCTGGAGCTTCTTCTTCAGCGCCTTCAGGGCCTGGTCGATGTTGTTGTCGCGGACGACGACCTGCACGCGGCTCAACCTCCTTGGTTGGGTTAACGGATCACGGGAACGCACAAAAGTCGGGGCAAGCTCCGGGATGCCCCGGCGCCCCCCGACGCAAGAGGCGGATGCACTAGCATGATCGCCCCTGCGAAAGGAAGGCCTCGCGGAGCGCCCGAGACGCATTAACTTAAGCCACGCAGCGCCGGACCCCACCAATGGCCCTCCTGAAGATCGCCCGCATGGGCCACCCCGTCCTGATCCGCCCGGCCGAGCCGGTCACGGACCCGACCGCGCCGGAAATCCGCCGGCTGGTCGCCGACATGGCCGAGACCATGGAGGACGCGCAGGGCATCGGCCTGGCCGCGCCGCAGGTGCATGTGCCGCTGCGCCTGTTCGTCTGGCGCGGCGGCGCCGGCAACGTCATCGCGCTCATCAATCCGCAGGTCGAGCCGGTCGGCGAGGAGACCGAGACCGCCTGGGAGGGGTGCCTGTCCATCCCCGGCCTTCGCGGCTCCGTCACCCGTCCGGCGCGGATCCGCTTCCGCGGCGTGGACATCGCCGGCAAGCCCATGGAAGGCGAGGCGGCGGGGCTGACCGCGCGGGTGATCCAGCACGAGAACGACCACCTCGACGGCGTGCTCTACCCCATGCGGATGACCGATTTCGCGCTGTTCGGCTTCACCGAGGAACTCGCGCGCGCCGCCGCCGCCGCCCGCGCGCCGCAGGAGGACGCACCATGATCGAGCGCAGCGAGGAACGCGATTCGGCGATCCGGGCGGCGCTGCCGCATGTGCCGGCGCGCGGCTGGACGCGGGCGGCGCTGGAGGCGGGGCTCAGGGATCTCGGCCGTGACCCGCTGGAGGTGGAGTGGCTGTTCCCCCGCGGCCCGGCCGAGGCGGTCGAGGCCTGGTGCGACCTCGCCGACCGCGAGATGGAGGCGCAGGCGCGCGCCGAGGGCCTGCTCGACTTGCGCATCCCCGCCCGCATCCGCCGCGTCATCACCATCCGCCTGGAGCAGGGCGAGCCGCACAAGGAGGCGATCCGCCGGGCGCTGGCGCTGCAATCGCTGCCCTGGAACCTCGCCTCGGCGCTGCGGACCGTGGCGCGGACGGCCGATGCGATGTGGGCGGCGGCAGGCGACACCTCGGCCGATTTCTCCTGGTACACCAGGCGGGCGACGCTGGCCGGGGTGTATGGTGCGACGCTTGCGTTCTGGATGCAGGATGACGAGCCGGGCTTCCCCGCCACCCGGGCGTTCCTGGAGCGGCGGCTCGCCGATCTGGCCCGGCTGCAGCGACCGCGCCGCGCGCAGCGCGCGGCGTGAGCCCGGTGCGCAACGTGTGGCGTGATCGAGCGTTGCGGGGCTGCGAAGACTCTCGCCGCGACTCGCGGCCTGGGCTACGCATCGCGGACTCAGGGACGTCGTGCGGCCGGGGGGCCGCGGGGGTGCCATCCGGCGCCTCGGGCGGCGTCCCACAGGGGAGACCATAGCCCATGCGCCAGGGAATTCGCAGCATGACCAGCTTCCGCCGCCTGCTGCTCGGCGGCCTTGCCGCCGTGATTGCGGGGCCTGCCATCGCGCAGTCCTGCGTGCAGAGCAGCGAACGCACCGCGTTCGAGGTGCGGGCGCTGCAGAGCCAGCTCATGGTCGCCGCGCTCGCCTGCGGCCGGGACGGCGAATACAACGCCTTCGTCCGCAAGTTCCAGGGCGACCTCGCCGCGTCCTACCGGGGCATCCAGGGACATTTCCGCCGGACCGCAGGCGGCAGCCACCAGCGCGCGCTGGACGGGTTCATCACCCAGCTCGCCAACGACCACTCCCAGGACGGCATCCGCGCCGGCTCGCACTACTGCCCGCTGGTCACGCCCCTGTTCGGCCTCGCCTTGGCGCAGCGCGACGTGCAGGGCCTCGCGGAACTGGCCGTGGAGCGCAACGTGCTGAACCCGCTCGCCGCGCCGACCTGCCCGGCCAGCGCGCCCGCCCGCGCCACCCGCCCGGCCGCGCGCACCCGCTCGGCCGCCGCGACCCGCTGAGGAGCAGCGCCGCGGACCGATGAAGCGCTTCTGGGACAAGGCCGAGGCCGCCGAGACCGAAGGGCGCTTCACCGTGCTGCTCGACGGCAGGCCGGTGCGGCTGCCCGGCGGCACGCCGCTCGGCATCCCCGGTCGCGCGCTGGCCGAGGCGATCGGCGCCGAGTGGAACGCCGCCGGAGGCGCCAAGGACGGCAACTTCGCGCCGGATGACGTGCCGCTGACCCGTCTGGTCGGCACCGCGGAGGAGCGCATCGCGCCCGACCCGGCGCCGACCGTCGCCGCGCTGGCGCGGTACGGCGAGACCGACCTGCTCTGCTACCGTGCCGAGGAGCCGCGCCTGGCGGAGCGCCAGGCGGCGGCCTGGGACCCGCTGCTCGCCTGGGCAGCGTTGACGCTGGATGCGCCGCTGCGGACCACCGCCGGGGTGATGCCGGTGGCGCAGGATCCGCAGGCGGTGGCCGCGCTGAGGCGGGCGGTGGCGGCGCTGCCGCCGGTGGAGATCGCCGCACTCGGGATCCTGGTGCCCTCGCTCGGCTCGCTGGTGCTGGCGCTGGCGCTGGCCGCGGGCCGGCTGGACGCGGTGGAGGCACATGCGCTGGCCACGCTCGACGAGCGCTTCCAGGAGGAGTTCTGGGGCCTGGATTCCGAGGCCGAGGCGCGCCGCGCCGGCATCGCCGCCGAGGTGGAGCTGGCTGCCCGGCTGATCGCCCTGGCGCGCGCCTGATGGCCGCCCGCCTGCTCCGCATCGAGGGGCGCGTGCAGGGGGTGGGCTATCGCGACTGGATGATCCGCGAGGCCAACCGGCTCGGCCTGCATGGCTGGGTGCGCAACCGGCCGGATGGCAGCGTGCAGGCGCTGGTGGATGGCGACGAGGGCGCGGTGCGCACGCTGCTCACCGCCTGCCGACGCGGCCCGGCGCTGGCGCGCGTGGACCGCATCGAGGAGCGGCTGGCCGCCGATCCGCCCGCCGAACCCGGTTTTCATCGCCGCGGGAATGGCTGACGCCGCTTTCCGCTTGTTTCGTCAACCATCCTGCCCTATCTAGCCGGGGTCAGCGGGCGCTTGCCCGCCGCATCCGGCCGCGTGAGCGGACCTTCCCCGAGAAGCGGGGCGATCGGTCTGGAGCCGGGTGCATGTGTTGAAGGCTTGTGGCGCATCCGCCGGCAGGCCGGCCCCGACACCTCAGGAGCGGCCCCACCACGCGGGCCGCACCGCACCCACCGCCCGCGTACGGCAAGGCCGGCGTGGCGGCATGAGCGGATTCGAATTGTCTCCCATGTCTTCCTTTACTGATCTCGGCCTCGATGGCCGCCTCCTCCAGGCGCTTGCCGAGGAGGGTTACACCACCCCCACCCCGATCCAGCGCGACGCCATTCCTTCCGCGCTTGCCGGCCGCGACCTCCTCGGCATCGCCCAGACCGGCACCGGCAAGACTGCCGCCTTCGGCCTGCCGCTGCTGCATCGCCTGGCGAATGCCGGCGGCCGCCCGCCGCGCGGTGGCTGCCGCGCGCTGATCCTCTCGCCGACGCGCGAGCTCGCCAGCCAGATCGCCGACAGCCTGAAGGCCTATGGCCGCCACCTCGGCCTTTCGGTCGCCGTGGTGTTCGGCGGCGTCGGCTACGGCCCGCAGCGCAGCGCGCTCGCCCGCGGCCTCGACATCCTGGTCGCCACGCCGGGCCGCCTGCAGGACCATCTCGACCAGGGTTCGGCGCGGCTCGACCGTATCGAGACGCTGGTGCTGGATGAGGCCGACCAGATGCTCGACAAGGGCTTCTGGCCCGCCATCCGCCGCATGCTGCCGCGGCTGCCGGCGCAGCGGCAGACCATGTTCTTCTCCGCCACCATGCCCGCCGAGGTGGCGCGCCTGGCCGGCGAGATCCTGAAGGATCCGCTGCGGGTCGAGGTCACGCCCGTCGCCAGCACCGTGGACAAGGTCGAGCAGAAGCTGATCTTCGTCGAGGCCTCCGGCAAGCGCCGCGTGCTGGCGGAGCTGCTGCGCGGCGAGGGGGTCGGCCGTGCGCTGGTCTTCGCGCGCACCAAGCACGGCGCCGACAAGGTGGTGAAGAACCTGGCCGCCGACGGCATCCAGGCCAATGCCATCCACGGCAACAAGGGCCAGTCCCAGCGCGAGCGCGCGCTGGCCGAGTTCCGCACCGGCCGCGCGCCGGTGCTGGTCGCCACCGACATCGCCGCCCGCGGCATCGACGTGGACGGCGTCACGCATGTGATCCAGCACGACATGCCCGACACCGCCGAGGCCTATGTCCACCGTATCGGCCGCACCGCGCGCGCGGGTGCTTCCGGCATCGCCATCGCGCTCTGCGCGCCGGACGAGCGGGAGAAGCTGCAGGGCGTCGAGAAGCTGATCCGCCAGGAGATCCCGAGCGAGGATCGGCGCGACGACGTCTCGATCAACATGCGCCGGATGGCCGGTCGTCCCGATGCGGTGAAGCCCGCTGGCGGCCGCGGTCGTCCGCAGCAGCAGCGCCGCCCGCAGCAGGGCCAGGGCCAGCGCCGCGATGGCCATCGCGGTTCGCAGCCGCAGGGCTCGGCGCCGCGTGGTGGCGGTGGTGGCGCGCCGCGTGGCGTGGCTTCTTCCGCGCCGCGCGGCGTGAATTCTTCCGCACCGCGTGGCGGCGACGCCCCGGTGCGGCGTCCCGCCGCCGCTGCGCAGCCGGAGCGGAAGGACCGGAACTGGCGTGACGCCGATTTCCGCGACGGCGCCGCCGCCCCGGCCTTCCTCCGCCGGAGCTGACGACCCTCATCCCGCCTCTGCTCCCTGTCCCGACAATGTGCGGGGCAGGGTCTGGGCGGCGGCCCGACCAACGCTCCTACCGGCCCGACCGATGCGCGAAACCGTCCTGATGAAGGGTGAACTCGACACCCTGGTCATTGTCACCACCGCCACCGGCACCGAGGTGCTGGATGGCGAGGACGAGGTGATCGAGTCCTACCCTGAGGACCGGCACGAACAGGTGTTGGCGAAATATCTGGCGCAGGGTTGGGAGGTGGAGGAGGACGGGCCGTAGTCAGGGCGAGGCAGCGGCCCTTGCCGCACCGGATGGACAGGTCTCGCCGACGGCCCCTGACGCCCGCGCGATGGCGACGAGTGGCAAGGGCACCGGGCCTGGTTGGCCACAAGGTGCAGGCCGCTGTCGACACGAAGCCCCACCTGATCGTGGCGCACGCGGTAATGAACATCGGCAAAGGCCGTCCCCAGCTATCGCGGATACACGGCCGCGGAAACCATCGACGGGGAGTGTCGGGAATTCTGTGTGCGTCCGGTCGGTTGAACGACACGGTCAGGCCATGGCGCGAGTGAAGCGCTTTGGTCAGCGCGGTCACCGATGCCGTGCTGGACGAGATCGCCACCTGGCAGGCCCGCCCGCTGGAACCGGTCTACCCGCTGGTCTCGTGCGCGTTGGCGCAAAAACGCGGCATCCGCCGGCGCTGAGCGTGCTGAGGCCGCGCCGTCCAGCAGAAGGCTGCGTAGCGCCTGGCGGCCTGCTCCTTGCGAATCAGATCACGTGCACATTCGCTCTTCGTGCCGTAGCCGTGCACTCCGACAGTCTCGATCCGGCGGACACCCACCACGCCAGATCAAACGTCCGTCGGGTAAGGTCGGAACGTCTACAACTGTTCCGATGCCTGTCGTCGCCTGCGCAGAAGCCGTCCGCGAAAAGACGGGCCGCCGGGGTTGATCCGGCGGCACCGCCCGGCTAAACACGCGCCTCGTCGCTGGCTAGCCGGCGACGATGCTTGACCCGGGTCCCCTTCGTCTAGAGGCCTAGGACACCGCCCTCTCACGGCGGCAACAGGGGTTCGAATCCCCTAGGGGACGCCAACTTTTGCACCTGTGCGCTTGATTTCAGCCGAGTTTGAAGCGCCACTTCCCTTTCTACCCCCATCCCTACCCCCACGCTCTGCTTGCGTGGCGGCGTCAGCCTGAGAGAAGGCGCTACCCCGCAGGGCTACTGCGCGATGCGCGCGGCGCGGAGGTGATGCTGCGCTGAGCCGCCGCGCGCTCTAGCTGTTTGGTCCCAGGCTTTGATGGTGCAGTCTTCTCCCCGGCATGGAGGGATGCGCTATGGGCCAGGTTCTTCACGGCTGCGCCCGGACGACAGAGGCGGTCCGTCGCGCGATCCAGCATAGTCAAGAGAGCCTGAGGGCCCTGGCCCGCCGCCATGGCGTGAACCCAAAGACCATCGCCAAGTGGCGGGCACGAGGAGATGTCTCCGACGGGACTGTCAGGAATTTCGTGTGGGACCGCGATGATCAGGTGGCGGTGAAGCGATCCTCGAAGAGGATGGCGAACTGCGCTTTGGCGGCGGTCCATTCCCGTGCAGGCATCCTCCACTCCTTGGCGGCGAGGTTCAAGACCAGGAACAGCAGCTTGAGGACGGCCTCGTCGGTCGGGAAGTGGCCGCGTGCCCGGACGGCGCGTCGCAGCTTGGCGTTGAGGGCCTCGATGGAATTCGTGGTGTAGATGATCCGGCGCACGTCGGCGGGAAAGGCATAGACACGGGATCACCTCCGTCCAGTGCCGCCGCCAGGACTGCGCGATGACCGGGTATTTGCGGCCCCAGGGCCCTTCGTCGAAGGCGTCCAGCGCCGCCTGGCCCAGCTCGGCAGTGCGGGCGCGGTAGACCTCCTTCAGCGCCGCGGCCACGGCCTTGCGGTCCTTGTAGGAGACGAAGTCGAGCGAGTTGCGGATGAGGTGGACGACGCAGGCCTGGACCTGGGTCTTCGGGAAGACGGCGGCGATCGCCTCGGGTGTATTAGCCAGGACTTGATCTGACAGACGGCGCTGGCTGTTCGAGCCGTTGGGCGTGTCTGTTGTGGTCAGTGGCGCATGATCTTCTCCCTGG
>NZ_JAWLHG010000024.1:0-80178 GCF_041690465.1 Falsiroseomonas sp.
AACGCCATCGGCAACCTCCTTGACCGCTTCAGCCCCGAAGAATGCACCGACTACCTGCGACACTGCGGCTATGCACAGTCAGGCCAATAATGGTCTAGACCCCCCGCATGGCCCGCCCCGCCTTCGACGCCGCCTCCCTGCCGCTGGTCCGCCGGCTGTGGCGCGAGCATCTCCGCCAGCAGCCGCGCCTGCTGGCGCTGACCATCGCCTGCACCCTGGCGCTGGCCGGCATCACCGCGCTCTATCCCCTGATCATCCAGCAGGCCTTCAACCGCTTCGCCGCCGGCGACCCCTCCGTGGTCTGGCTGCTGCCGCCGGTGATCATCGCCGTCACCTCGGCCCGCGCGGTGGCGCTGTTCGGCCAATTCATGGCCACCCAATCCATCGTGCTGCGGGTGATCGAGGGGTTGCAGCGCCGGCTCTTCGCCGCGCTGACGCGCGCCGACCTGGCGCAGATCGCCCGCGACGCGCCGGCCCGCCACGCCGCGCGCTTCACCACCGATGCCGGCCTGATCCGCGAGGCGCTGACCAAGGCGATGGGCGGCTTCGCCGATGTGCTGATGATCATCGGCCTGGTCGGCTCGATGCTCTGGATGGACTGGCAGATGGCGCTGCTGGCGGCGCTGCTCTACCCCATCGCCTCCTGGCCGATCGTGCGCATCGGCAAGCGCATCCGCCGCGCCTCGGCCGGCATGCAGGATCGCGTCGGCGAGACCGCGGCGCTGCTCACCGAAAGCCTCGGCGCCGCCCGCGTGGTCCGCGCCTACCGGCTGGAGGAAGCCGAGCAGCAGCGCGCGGAGGCCGCCTTCGCCCGCCTGCGGGAGAGCACCTTCGCCATCCAGCGCACCCGCGCCCGCGTGGACCCCGTTCTGGAGGCGCTGGGCGGCCTCGCCGTGGCCGGCGTGCTGGCGCTGGTCGGCTGGCGGGTCTCCTCGGGCCTCGGCACCATCGGCGACTTCACCGGCTTCGTCGCCGCGCTGCTGATCGCGGCACGGCCGGTGCGCTCGCTCGGCAACCTCAACGCCGCCTTGCAGGAAGGACTGGCCGGCCTCTCCCGCGTCTTCGCCACCGTGGACGACAAGCCCCGCATCGCGGACCGCGCCGATGCCCGCCCGCTGCCCGAAGGACGCGGCCGCGTGGTGTTCGAGGATGTCGGCTTCACCTACGAGGGCGTGCCGGATGCGGCGCTGAGCGGCCTCTCCTTCACCGCCGAGCCGGGGCGCACGGTGGCGCTGGTCGGACCATCCGGCGCGGGCAAGTCCACCGCGCTGGCGCTGGTGCCGCGGCTCTATGACGTGACGGCGGGACGCATCACGCTCGATGGCGCCGAGCTGCGCAGCGTGACGCTCGCCTCGCTGCGCGATGCCATCGCCTATGTCGGGCAGGATGCGGTGCTGTTCGACGACACCGCACTCGCCAACATCGCCTGCGGCCGCCCGGGTGCGACGCGCGCCGAGGTGGAGGCTGCCGCGCGCGCCGCCGCCGCGCACGACTTCATCGCCGCGCTGGCGCAGGGCTACGACACCCCGCTCGGCCCTTCGGGATCGCGTCTTTCGGGCGGGCAGCGCCAGCGCGTGGCGCTGGCCCGCGCGCTGCTGCGCGACCCCCGCGTGCTGCTGCTGGACGAGGCGACCAGCGCGCTGGATGCGGAGAACGAGGCGCTGGTGCAGCAGGCCATCGCCCGCCTGCGCGCCGGCCGCACCACGCTGGTGATCGCGCACCGCCTCTCCACCGTGCGCGACGCCGACCTGATCGTGGCAATGGAGAACGGCCGCGCGGTGGAACAGGGCACGCATGCCGAGCTGATGGCGCGCGACGGGCTCTATGCGCGGCTGGTGAAGACGCAGGCCTTCGTGGCGTGAGCCTGCCCGACCCCGACCTGCTGCACCCCATCCCCGGCGCGCCGCGCGTGGTGCAGTTGCGGCCGCTGATCGCGGCGCAGTCGGCAACCGGCAACGTCGCCGCCGGCCGCTTCAGCTACTATGACGACCCCGAGCACGCGACGGAGTTCCTGGCGCGCAACGTGCTCTACAATTTCGGCTTCTCCGGCGCGCGGCTGGAGATCGGCAGCTTCTGCGCCATCGCCTCCGGCGCGCGCTTCGTGATGCCGGATGCGATGCATGCCACGGAAGGCGTCTCGACCTTTCCCTTCGGCATCTTCCCCGGCGCCTTCGCCGAGGCGCTGGACATCGGCGCGTATCCCTTCCCGACGCCGCGCGACACGGTGGTCGGCCACGATGTCTGGATCGGGACGGAGGCGCTGGTGCTGCCGGGCGTACGGATCGGCCATGGCGCCGTGGTTGCCGCGCGCGCGGTGGTGACGAAGGACGTGCCGGACTACGCCGTCGTCGCGGGCAATCCTGCGCGCGTGGTGCGCCGCCGCTTCACCGAGGAGGAGGCGGCGCGGCTGGTGACGATCGCCTGGTGGGACTGGCCGCTCGAGCGGATCGCGCACGCCATCCCCGCGCTGGTGAAGGGCGGGGTGGCGGCGCTGGAGGCCATGGCGGCGGCGTGAGCCGGCAGGCCGGTCAGAACGGGACGTCGCGCTGCAGGTGTAGCCAGTCCAGACGCTCCCGCGGCGACAGGCGGGGCCCCTGGTCCGGCGCGAAGCCGAGATCCGCCCGCATGTGGTCGTCCAACCAGGCGAGATCCCGGTCGGCGCGCAGGCGCCGCGCTCGGTCGCGGGCGGCGCGCCAGCGCGCGACGAGGCCGGCGCCGGCTGCGGGCGCCGCGGCGGGCTGCCGGGGCTCGACCGCGATGGAGAATTCGAGGCTGAACGCATGGGCCGACACGCGCATCTGAAATCTCCCTTGAGAGCGCCGGCGAATCTGATTCTTGGCCGGCGACAGGCAGAAGGTTAGGCTTCGCTCCGGCCGAGCCGTCAGGCGGCTTCGGCCGAAACCGGGGCTTCCGTGCCATGCGCCACGCCTTGGATCCCGAGCCGCGACCACTGCCCGAGCCGCCACCGCTGAAGGTGGCGATCCTCGTGCTGCCGGACGCAACGGCGGCTCTTGCGACGTCCGGCATGGTCGAGGTGCTCTCCAGCGTCGGGCGCGGGCGCTACGAGAAGCTGGTCGGCGCCCCCGCCCCCGGCGGCCCGCTGGTGGAGGTCAGCCTGGTCTCGCCGGAGGGCGGCGCGGTGCGGATGGCCTCGGGCCTCGTGCTGAGCCCCACGCTGCCGATCCTCGCCGTCTCGCCGCCCGCCGCATCCTTCCCTGACGTGATCTGCATCGGCTCGCTCAGCGTGGCGCCCGACCGGCCCCTCGGCGCGCCGGAGGCGGTGAACCGCTGGCTTCGCGCATCGCTGGATGCAGGGGCGGTGCTCGCCTCGGTCTGCTCGGGGGCGATGGTGCTGGCGGAGGCCGGACTGCTCGACGGCGGCGAGGCGACCACGCATTGGGGCTACTGCGCCGGGCTGCGCCAGCGTCACCCGAGGGTCCGCGTGCATGCCGAGCGCTGCTGGTCGCGGCCGGCCCCGGCGGGCGCGTGATCACCACCGGCGGGTCGGCCTCCTGGCACGACCTGATGCTGTACCTGCTGGACCGCTTCCTCGGCGCGGAGCGCGCACGGCAGGCGGCGAAGCTGTTCCTGCTGGAATGGCATCGCGCCGGCCAGCTGCCCTTCGCCGCCCTCGCCGCCACCGCCCAGCACGCCGACCGCGCGGTGCGCGAGGCGCAGGAATGGCTCGCGGCCAACTACCACGCGCCACACCCGGTGGTCGGCGCGGCAACGCGCACGGGCCTGCCCGAGCGCAGCTTCAAGCGCCGCTTCCGCGCCGCGACCGGCCTCTCGCCGCTCGATTACGTCCATGCGCTGCGGGTGGAGGAGGCGAAGCAGGTGCTCGAGACCACCGACATGGCGGTGGATGCGGTGGCGGCCGAGGTGGGTTACGAGGATCCGGCCTTCTTCCGCCAGCTGTTCCGGCGCCATGTCGGCCTGGCGCCCGCTGCCTATCGCCGCGCCTTCGCCCGGCCGGCGCCCACCTTGCGGAGCGGCGAAACGCCGGTCCTGCCGAGCGGCGAAACGCCCATGCCGCGAAGCCGCGAAACGGCGTGACGCGTCCGCCGCCCGGCCGATCGACAATGGGCAGTTTCTTGCGCGGATGTCATCTCTCCCGGCCGTTATTGTATGCAGTATTCCTTTCGGAAAACGGGAGGATGCCCCCCATGCGTCGGCTCTTGGTCGCCTCGTTCGCCTCTCTCGGCATGGTCCTGGCGCCGACAGGCGGTCCGTCCGCGCAAGGCATCAGCGGCGAGATCGGACTCCGGCTGCTGGTGCAGCCCTGGGATCCCGCCACGGATGACGAGACGGTCCGGCGCGTGGAGCAGCCGCGGGTCATCTCGGACGGGATCGCCGCGGCCTGGTTCGCTGCCAAGCCCGGCCTGGCCGAGGACCTCAAGGCAAGGCTCTCCACGCCCGACATCGCGCCGGGGATCACGCTCCGCGACATCGACCTGGTGCTGCCCGATCCCTGGGTGACCATGCAGCGCGTCTCCGGCGGCGGCGCGCAGCCGCTGCTGATGCGCCTCGAGATGCGCGTCACGGGCGCGGAGCTCACGGCGACCAGCACGCAGCCGACCTTCCTCGGCGGCTTCGCCGATCCGCGCTGCCGCGCGCGCCTCGACCTCACCTTCCTGGTCGGGCTCACCATCGGCCAAAGCGGGGCGACGCTGCTGCAGGCCGCCCCGCTGCCCGGCGAGCCGGCGGCGCGGCTCGATGGCTTCGCCTGGGCCGGGGAGAACGCCGTCTGCTCCGCCTTCCGCGCGGCGGTCGGCGTGCTCGGCTTCGAGGGGCGCGTGCGGGACATGGTGAGCCGGCAGGTGAGCGGCAGCGGCGCCACCCAGCAACTCATCGCGACGCTGCAGGGGGCGCTCGGCGCGGCGAACGCGCAGCTCGCCGCGCAGGTGCCGGCGCGCCTCTCGCGCCGCCAGGCCTGGGCGGTGGGGCCACAGGGCGCGCAGATCCTGGCGCTGCACTTCGCGCCCGAAGCCCCGATGCCGGACCCGAGCCCGCGCGCGACCATCACCGGCCGGCTGCGGGTGATGCCGGCACGCGGCGTGGTGCGCGAAGGCGACCCGGCGCTGGACTGTGCGCGGCTGCCGCTCTCGGCCGAGCGCAAGGCCGGGCCGAGCCCGGTGATCAACCCGAATGGCGAACTCGGCGCACCACCGATGGAGCCGCTGCAGCTCACCACCAGCTGCAGCACCGGGCCGGACGGCACGGTGCAGCACCGGATCCACGGCCTGTCCTCCGCCTTCCCGAACGTGCTGTGGGCGACGGGCCTCTCGCATGCCTGCGTGCAGGGGCAGCGCTGGAAGTCCGGCCTGGTGCTGACCCTGCCGGGCCGCGGCAGCCAGCACATCCTGCCCGGCGAGCTTCCGCAGCCCATCGACATCGACGTCACGCCGATGAGCGCACCCTGCAACATCGTCCACATGGAGGAACGCGACCCGCGCGACCTGCCGCCCATCGACCAGGGCCTGGCCTGGCGCACCTTCGAGGAGCTCACGGCCGGCCGCATGACCATCGCGCCGCCGGTGGTGGATGCGATCAGCCGCTTCGGAGCCGCGCGGCTGCGGCCCGATCTGGCCACGGGCGGGCCGGGCTTCGACCGCTTCGGCGTGGAGCGCGGCGGCGAGGTCTCGCTCAACCCGCAGCCGCTGCCGCCGGGGCCGGACCGCGCGGCGGTGATCGAGGAGATGCTGCAGCTTCAGCAGCAGCAATTCCGGCTGCGGGACCGGCAGATGCAGCTGGAGCGGGAGATGATGCGCTTCGGCCCGGGCCGCTAGCCCGCGACCCTGCATGTGCGCGCCGAAGCTGGGCGCGCCGGGGCGTGGACCGCCGGCTCCGGGACAGCTTGACCGAGGTGGCCCTGGGCACACCCAGGGCCACCCCGGGTCGAAGTCGCAGGGCTACTCCCGCCTGAGCACCCCATCCACCAGCCGGTCCGCCCAGGCCTTGCTGCGGAAGCGCGCGCGGAGTTCGTCCTCGTCGTAATCCTCGCGCAGCCAGTCGAGGAAGGGCTTCGCGCCTCGCGCCGCCTGGAAGGCGGCGTAGTCGCGGAAGAAGCTGTCCAGGATGCCGGTGCGGCTCGCCGCCACATGGCCGAAGCGCCAATGCAGCTGGTCCAGCGCCGCCGCCACCGGCCGCCCTTGCAGCAGCAGCCAGATGCCGGCGATCAGCCCGGTGCGGTCGGCGCCGGACTTGCAGTGGATCAGCACCGGCTCAGGCAGCTCCGCGAACAGGCCCGCCAGCCGCAGGATGCGCTCCTTGTGCGGGGCGCCGCGGCTCTCGAAGGGCGCGTCGGCATGGATCAGGCCGAGCTCGCCCGCCCGTGCGCGGCCCAGCGCATCCGATCCGCAATCCTGCCGGTGGCCCCGCAGGTTGATCACGCTGCGCAGGCCATGGCGGCGCTGCGCCTGCGCCAGCTGCCAGGGCAGCGGGTGATTGGAGCGATAGAGCCGCCCGGCCTCCACCACGCCCCAGTTGCGCCAGGGCAGGCGCAGCACGGCATGGTCCACCAGCAGGCTGTTCAGCCAGGCGGCGCGGCGGCCGGCTTGCGTCGAGAGATCGGGCACGGCGCCGATATGGCCGGCCGGTGCGCGGAAGGCCAGAGAGCCTGGTGAACGCGCCCGGCTGCCTCGCGTTGGAACCCCACGACCAGCAAGGGACCGCACCATGTCGAACAAGGCCAAGCTTCCCCCCGTGCCACCGGAGCAGGTGAGCCCCGCCGGCACCGGCAGTTCCACCCCCGGCAAGGGCGACCTGCCCGCCAACGAGGCGGAACAGAACATCGAATCCAAGAACCGCGAACTGGAGCAGCAGGGCCGCCAGGGCAACACCTGGCAGAACACGCACAACCAGGGCTACCAGCAGGATCGCTGACCATGCCCGAGAAGCACCCGAACACGAAGCGCTGGGGCGGCCCCGGCGCCAGCCACGAGGACGCGTCCAAGCCGATGCCGGAGCCGCCGCCCGCGCATCCGCCTGGTGCGGCCAGCACCAACCCGCGGGTCAGCAAGGTCTCGGGCGGCGGCGGCGAGCGCGACGAGAAGCACAGCGCGGTGGACACCATCCGCCACTCGAAGTCGAACGCGACCGACGGCGACACGCCGAGCGGCCGGAGCCGCGAGTATCGCGACAACCGCTCCCGCAACGACCGCGAGGCGGACCGGGCGGAAGCGGAGAAGAAGGGCGAGTGATCCGCCCGGCGCGTCTCAGCGCCTGCGCCAGGCCTGCGTCGCGCGATCGGTGAGCGCCGCCACGGCAAGCTGCGCCAGCTTCGCCGTGGTGGTCGCCGCCAGCAGCACGCAGGCCATCGCCGCCGCGGCGCTCGATTGCCCGGCCTCGTCCATGTGCACCACGGCGACGGAAGCCGGCTTGGTATCGGGGCCGTAGAGGAAGATCACCGCACTCACCGTCGTCATCGCGTTGACGAACAGATACACCCAGATCTCCAGCAGCGCCGGCAGGCAGATCGGCAGCGTGACGCGGCCGAAGGTGAGCCAGGCCGGCACCTTCAGGCTCGCACCCACCGATTCGAATTCCGGATCGAGCTGGCGGATCGCCGTCGTCGCCGTCAGGTGCGCGACGGTGTAGAAATGCACGATGGAGTTCAGGACCAGGATCGCCAGCGTGCCGTAGAATAGGCCGAGCGGATTGGCCGGGTGGTTGAAGAACAGGATGTAGGCGAGGCCGAGCACCAGCCCGGGGATCGCCAGCGGCGCGGTGGCGAGCAGCCCGACCGCGTTGCGCAGCCAGCGCGAGAGCGCCGTCGCGCGCGGCGCGCGTTCCAGCAGCCAGGCGGTGACGAAGACCAGCACGACGCCGATGGTCGCCGCCCACACCGCCATCCGCGCCGAGGTGACGAAGCTGCCCCAGCCCGCCACGTCGAAGCGCCCGAACTCGTAGTTGTCGAGCGTCAGCGACAGGTTGTACGGCCAGAAGCGGATCAGCGATCCCCAGGCCGCGACGCCGACGATACCGAGCAGCGCGGAGGCGACGCCGAGGCAGAGCAGCAGCAGCGGCAGGTCGCGGGCCCGCCGCGGCCGCGGCACATAGGGCACGGCGCGGCCGGTGAGCGTCGCGGCGCGCTTGCCTTCCGCCCAGCGTTGCAGCGCGAAGGCACCGAGGGCCGGCAGCAGCAGCACCATGCCGACCACCGCGCCCATGTTGAAGTTCTGCAGCCCGACCACCTGCTTGTACACATCGGTCGCCAGCACCTGGAACTGGCCGCCGATCACCTTCGGGATGCCGAAATCCGTCACCACCAGCGTGAAGACGACGACCGCCGCCGAGACCAGCCCGTAGCGCACCCCCGGCAAGGTGACGCTGGCGAAGATCCGCGCGCGGGACGCCTTCAGCGCCTCCGCCGCCTCGTAGAGCCGCGCATCCGCGGTGGCGAGCGCCACCGAGAGGATGATCGCCGCCGAGGGGAAGCAGTAGAAGACCTGCGCGGCGATGATGCCCCAGGGCCCGTAGATGTTCTCGCCGAACAGCAGCCCGCGCAGCATGCCCTGGTTGCCGAACAGGTAGATCAGGGCGAGCGCCGGCAGCAGCGACGGCGCCAGGATCGGCAGCAGCATCACCGCGCGGAACACCGCCTTGAACGGCATGCAGCTGCGCGTCAGCGCATAGGCGTAGCCGAAGGCCAGCGGCACCACGGCCAGCGTGGTCACGCCCGCGACCCAGACGCTGTTCCACACCGAGGCGACGAGCGAAGGCGTGGTGACATAGGTGGCGAAATTCGCCAGCCCGACGAAGCCGCCCTCCGCATCCTGGAAGGCGCGCACCAGCAGGAAGGCCATCGGCAGCGCCAGCGCCGCCAGCATGAAAGCGAGCGCCAGCCACAGCCCGGCCTGCATCAACCGCTCGTCGAGCGAAGCGCGGATACGCACCGGCGCACCGGCGGGGCGGCCGCGCCCCGGGCCGGGCACGGCCAGCCGCTCGCCGAGCGTCGCGTCAGACATCGGCGGGGAAGAGCGTCACGGCGTCGGCCGGCACCGCGACCGGCACCTTCGCGCCCGGCAGCGCGCCGGCCTTGCGCAGCTGCTCGGCGGTCGCGTCCGCCTCCAGCCGCAGCCGGCCTGATTCCAGCGCGACGCGGCAGGTGGCGCCGAGGAATTCGAGGTGCACCACCTCCATCCGGATCGCGCCGGGCATCGCCACCGCGGCGGCGCCGAGCCGCACCTCCTCCGGCCGGACGAAGGCATTCACCTGCGTGCCGTAGAGCATGCCCCTCGCGGCGTCGGCCAGCAGCACATGGCCATGCGCGCGCAACACGCCGGGGCTGGCGTCCACCACCGCCTCGAACATCGCGGAGCGCCCGACGAAGCCGGCGACGAAGGCGCTGGCGGGGCGGCGATACACCTCCTCCGGCGTGCCGACCTGCTCCACGCGGCCGCGGCTCATCACCACGATCCGGTCGGAGACGCCCATCGCCTCCTCCTGGTCATGCGTCACCATGATCGTCGTCACGCCGAGCCGGCGCTGCAGCGCGCGGATCTCCTGGCGCAGATGCAGCCGCACGATGGCATCGAGCGCCGAGAGCGGCTCGTCCAGCAGCAGCAGCCCCGGCTCCGGCGCCAGC
This sequence comes from Falsiroseomonas sp., assembly GCF_041690465.1. GTDB lineage: Bacteria > Pseudomonadota > Alphaproteobacteria > Acetobacterales > Acetobacteraceae > Falsiroseomonas. The sequence continues at coordinate 9,590 of NZ_JAWLHG010000024.1, forward strand.
GCGCGGGCGAGCGCCACGCGCTGCTGCTGGCCGCCGGAAAGCTGCGCCGGGTACTTCGTGGCGTGCTCCGCGAGTCCCACCAGCCGGATCAGCTCGTCAACGCGCGCGGCGATGCGCAGCCTGGTCCAGGCCGGCCCGCGCAGGCCATAGGCGACGTTGCGCGCCACGGTGAGGTTCGGGAACAGCGCGTAGGATTGGAAGACGATCCCGAAGTCGCGTGCCGCCGGCGGCAGGCCGGTGATCTCCCGCCCCGCCTGGCGGATCACGCCGGTGGTCGCCGGATCGAGCCCGGCGATCGCCCGCAGCAGCGTCGTCTTGCCGCAGCCGGAAGGCCCGACGAAGGAGACGAACTCGCCCTCCGCGATCGAGAGCGAGACGTCCTTCAGTGCGACGAAGCTGCCGAACTGCTTGCCGACGCTCAGGATCTCGAGGAAGGGCGGCCTCGCCGGAAGCGCAGCGCCACCGGCGGCCGCCGCGCCGCCCTCTTCCAGCGTGGCCGACACTCAGCGCGGCGCCGACTTGCCGTCGAAGCGCCGCGCCCATTCGCGCAAGATGCGGTCGCGGTTGCCGGCGATCTCGCGGAAATCCGCATTCACCAGGCGGGAGGCGAACTCGGCCGGATAGCCGCGCACCGTCGGCTCCACGCCGGGCATGGCGAGCAGCGCGTAGTAGCGGCCATACAGCTCCATCGCCGGCCGCGAGACCGCGAAGTCGGCGAGCCGCCGCGCGGCCTCCAGGTTGCGCGTGCCGCGGACGATCGCGGTGGCTTCCAGGTCGAAGCCGACGCCATCGGTCGGCACGATGATCTCGATCGGCGCGCCCTGGTTCTTCAGCGCGACGGAGCGCATGTCGAAGGAGAGCCCCACCGCGTATTCGCCGCGCGCGGCGTTGTTGCAGGGCGCGCTGCCGGAATGCGTGTACACCTGGATGTTGTCGTGCAGGCGCGTCATGTACTGCCATGCATTCGCCTCGCCCTGCGTGCCGATCCAGCCCGCCAGCGTCAGGAAGCCGGTGCCGCTGCTGTTCGGGTTCGGCATCACGATCTGGCCGCGGAAGCGCGGGTCGAGCAGGTCGGCCCAGGTGCTCGGCCGCGGCAGGCCACGCTGCTGCGCCACCACCGTGTTGAAGCAGACGGCGGAGACGAAGGCGTCCATGCCGGTCCAGGTCCTCGGGCTGCGGTCGCTGCGCATGTTCGCGCGCAGCGCCTCGGCGCCCTGCGGCGTGTAGGGCTCCAGCATGTCCATCCCCTCGAGCTGCAGCAGCGAGAAGACGGAGAGGCCCCAGATGATGTCGGCGCGCGGGTTGGCGCGCTCGGCGATCAGGCGCGCGGTCATCACGCCGGTGGAGTCGCGCACCCAGGCGATCTCGATGCCCGGCACCGCCGCCTCGGCGGCCTGCTTGAACGGCGCGAGCTGCTCGTTCTCCAGCGCGGTGTACACCGTCAGCCGCGTGCGCTGCTGCGCCTCCGCGGCGCTGGAAAGCGCGAAACCGAGTCCGATTGCGGAAAGCAGCAGGCTGCGGCGCATGGGCGTGTCCCTCTCGAAGGCACCCCACCCCTAGCCGAGGGTCGCGACAGCCGCGTGACGTTCTGGTTGCAGTTCCGCGTCACCTGCCGTCGGGCCGCTCGCCACGCGCCATCCGCGCCGCGATCGCATCGAGCGCATCCGGCAGATCGGCGATGGAATCGATGACGAGATGCGCGCCGGCGCCGGCCAACTCCGCCGTCGCGCGCGCCCGCAGCGCCGCGCGCTCCGCCTGCGGCAGCGCGGCGAGTTCCGCCGCCGAGAGCCCGGCGATGTTGCCGCTGAGCGCGACGCCGATCGCCCAGGTCCCGGCCGCGCGGCCCTCGCCGATGCCGGGCGGCGTGTCGTCCACCTTCGCCACCGCCTCCGCCGGACACACGCCCATTTCCGCCATCGCCTTCCACATCTGCAAGGGTGCCGGGCGTCCCGCGGCGAGGTCGCCGGCGCAGACCATCACCTCCGGCACGAAGCCCTGCGCAGCGGCGAGCGGCGCGAGGCGTTCCATGATCGGACGCGTGTAGCCGGTGGTGGAGCCGATGCGGATGCCGCGCGCGGCGCACCATGCCAGCGCCTCCCGCGCGCCGGGGATCAGTGCACTGTGCGCCTCGACGGCCGCGATGTTCAGCGGCTCGAACACCGCGAAGATCGCCTGCACGTCGCGCTCGTCGAAATCGCGGCCGTGGCGGGCGCGCCAGGCATCGTTCACCGCGCGTCCGACCAGGCGGATGTGGTCGGCCTTGGCCATGCCCATCGGCCCGCGCGCATCGGCGATCGAGATCTCCACGCCGAAGCGGCGGAACGCCTCGACGAAGGCGCCCATCGGCGCGCGGCTGCCATGGTCCAGCACGGTGCCGGCCCAGTCCAGGATCACCGCCTTGATCATGCCTGCACGCCCATCTCCGCCAGCGCCTCCGCCGCCAGCCCGAAGGCCGTGGAAGCGCCCGTACCGGAGGTGACGGAAACCAGCCGCACCCCCGGCGCCACCGCCTCCACGAAGGCGTCCTCCGGACCGGAGGGATAGAGGCCGATCCAGCGTTCCGTCACCGCCGGCGGCGGGCCGAGCACGCGGGCGAATTCGTCGAGGATCAGCGCGTCCACCTCGGCCGGCTGGAACGGGTCGGGCGTCGCGTCGTAGTGGTGGCTGTCGCCGACCACCAGCGAGCCATCCGCGGACTGCACCACGATCAGGTGCACGCCGTGTTCGAGATGCGCGGGCTGCTCCACCTGCAGCCGTTGGCGCAGCGCCGGCAGGGTCGGGCAATCGGCATAGCCGCGGTAGCGATGCAGGCCGAGGTCGCTCATCACCGCCGCCGGCAGCCGCCAGCCGGGATCGGCGAGGCGCAGCATGTGCAGCTTGCACAGCGTCACCCCGCGCCGCGCGAAGACCTGCGGGAACAGCGTCGCGAGATCGGCGCCGGGGCAGACCACGATCCGCTCCGCACGCAGCGGCCCGTCGGTGGTCTCCACCCGCCCGTTCTCCACCGCCAGCACGGTGCGGCGCGGCAGGAAGGTGACGCCATGCGCCTCCGCCAGCCAGGCTGCCAGGCGCGGGATGGCCTCGCGGCTCTCCACGCGCAGCTCGTGCGGCGAATGCAGCGCGGCGAGCACGCCGCCATCGTCGCGCAGCGGCGCCGGCAGGGCGGCGCGCGGCAGCAATGCGCAGCTCTCCCCCATCGGGCCGCGGAGGAACTCGGCCAGCACCTCGGCCGCTTCCGGCCGCCGCGCCGCCATCAGCAGCCCGCGATGCAGCACCGGGATGCGCGCCTGCACGCAGACCTCCGCCCAGATGTCGCGCGCGCGCCGTGCCCGCCGCCAGGTGTGCGGCAGGCCCTGCCCGGTGACGGTGATGAAGCCGAAATTGCGCACCGAGGCGCCGTTGGCGCGGCTGTCGCGCTCCACCACGCCGACGCCGAGCCCGGCACGCGCCGCGAGCAGCGCATGCGCCAGGCCGACGATGCCGCCGCCCACGACGAGAAGATCGAAGCGCTGCTCCATCACCCCCGGCATGCGGCCCCCACCTTCCGCGGGCGCCGCCCGAACGGCAAGTGACAGCTCGATGTCAGCGCCGCCCGCGCCGGGTCAGCCGGCGAAGGCCTCGTCCAGCTTCGCGAGCACGCGCTCCTCTGCCTCCGACACCTTGCTGCCGAGACCGAGAAAGCCGCCGGCGGCCTCGGCGACGCGCCGCGCGCGGCCGATGGTCTCGCGGTGCAACGCCGCGCGCCCCTCCGGCGCCAGCCCGGCGGCGACGGCACGCACATAGCCGCGCCAGGCCTCCGCCATCTCGGCCTTCGGCGGGGCGTTGAGCCAGGACTCGAGCAGCACGCGGGCCTCGGCCTCGCGGTCGATCCCGGCCTCCCGCGCCGCGTCCTGCACGGCCGCCTTTTCCTTCGGGTCGAGCGCCCCGTCGGCCCAGGCGACCAGCACCATCGGCACCAGGCCGAGCGCCGCGACGCCCTGCGCGCCGAGGTTCAGCGAAACCAGGTGGTCCAGCACCGCATCGTCGGTGATGCCCGATGCCGCCGCCAGCGCTTCCTTGCGCGACCGCGTCTGGTCGGCCTCGCGCAGCTTCGCCAGCAGCGCTTCGTTGTGGCGGGCGAAGAACGCGTTCTCGAGCGCCCGCTCGCGGTCCTGGAGGATGTGTTCGCTCATGCTCCGACTCTCCTGTCGTGTCCCCCCATCATAGCAGATTCCCGGCACCTTCCTGCCCCCCCGGCGGGCATGCCGGCTTCGCTTTCAAGCCGCAATGACTCCGACCAGTCTGCGCCGTACGAGGTGGTAGCGCTGACGCAGGTGTCGCGCGCGCCGCTGCCCGCTGCCGACTCAGGCGGTGGCGGGCCTGTCGTTCCGCCGATGCCGAACGCCGTCACGCCGGAGCCGCCGCTACGCGGAGGAACCGGCGGGGGCGGGCTTGTGGTGCCGCCGGACCCGGTGCTGCCGCTCGGCGAGGTCGTGACATCGCTCTCGGCCCCGCTCCGGTGGGCGTGCCGGAACCGGCCAGCCTGGCGCTGTTCGGCCCGGCGCTGGCGGGTTTCGGCCTCGTCCGCCGCCGCACGGTTCGAGGCGAAGGGCTGCACACGCAGAAAGGGGCCGCGCCTTCGCGCGACCCCTCCCCGATCCGTCGAACTGCGCCGAAGCGTCAGCGCAGGACGATTTCCACGCGCCGGTTCTGCGGCTCGCGCACGCCGTCCGCGGTGGGCACCAGCGGGCGGCTCTCGCCGAAGGCCTGGATGACCATCGCCTGGCGCGGGATGCCCCGGCGCTCCAGCTCCTGCGCCACCGCCATCGCGCGGCGCTCAGACAGGCGCTGGTTGTACTGCGGGTTGCCGGCGCGGTCGGCGTGGCCGGCCACCTCGATCCGCGTCGTCTGCACGCGGGTCGAGTTCTGCGCCGCCTCGGCGATGATCTGCCGCGCGCGATCGGTCAGGTCCGCCCGGTCGAAGTCGAAGAACACCAGGTAGGTGCGCGCCGGCGCCGGGGCGACGGCAGGTGCGGGGGCGGGTGCTGCCACCGGCGGCGGCGGCGCCGGCTGGTTGAAGGCGTAGCGCAGGCCGATCAGGATCGAGTGGTTGAAGTTCTCGCTTTCCGTGCCGCCGCGGCTGACCGTGAAGGCGCCACCGCCGGAGGTGGTGTCGATGTCATGCTCCAGCGTGCCGAGGAAGCGGTATTCGGCGGTCAGCGCCAGGCCTGGGACATACTGGTTGAGCGACGTGGCCGCGCCGACGATGGCCTGATAGGCGAAGCGCCCGTCGCTGCCGTCGCTGCGCACCGTGCCGCCAAGCACGCCAGCGCGCACATCGTCGAACTCGCGCCAGATGTAGCCGACGCCCACGCCGACATACGGCATGAAGCGGACGCCTGCGAACTCCGCCGCGGGGCCCAGGTCGAAGTCGTAGAAGGCATTGGCCATCACGCCGTAGCTGCGCGCGGTGCCGCCGGCGTTGGTGGTGCCGCCGAAGCCCTTGATCTCGTCCACGTCGTTCTGGCGGTAGTTGCCCTCGATCTCGGCGCGGACGCCGTTCCCGAACCCGTAGCCCAGGCTGAGCACGCCGACCCAGCCGAGGTCGAAGCTGACATCGCCGTTCGGGGTGATGCCCTGCGCCGCCAGTGCGTTCGCCAACTGGCCGGTAGCCGCGAGGTCGGTTTCCTGCAGCCAGTTAACGCCGGCGCCACCCGCAATGTAGAGGCCGCTCACCGGCTGCGCGACGGCGAGCCCCGGCACGACGAGCAGCGTGGTCGCAAGCAGTGACGTTCTGAAGTTCATACGAGTCTCTCCCAAAGGATCCCGGATCGCGCGCCGCGCCGGATCGGTTGCGCCCGACCGACCAACGCAGTTCCCTCGCCCGCGGCGCGAACCCGTGGCCAATTCGCCCATGCTGTTGCGGTGGCGCCACACACGTGTTCGTGGCGGGCGCTCAAGCGGCCGTGAGTGTGGCACAGGGGCCAGAGCCGCTTATGTTGGCTAAGCGGAACATGGGGCTTTGCGTGCCGGGCTTAAGGCCCATAAGGTAGCGGGATGCGCGACCCCAGCCTCGAGGCGCTGCTCGCCCAGCGCGGCGCCGTCACCCGTATCGCCACCGCGCTCGGTATCTCCACCGCCGCGGTGAGCCAGTGGAAGCGCGTGCCCGACGACAGGGTCGCCGAGGTCGCGCGCGCGCTCAACATACCTCCCGCAGCGGTCCGCCCCGATATCGGCGCCGACCTGCCCGAAACCCCGCGTCGCGAAGGACCCACATTGCGGATGGCCCAACGGATGCCGCTGCGTCGCCGGCGGCGCACCAAGATCATCGCCACCCTCGGCCCTGCCTCCTCCTCCGCCGAGGTGATCGAGCGGCTGTTCCGCGCCGGCGCCGACGTGTTCCGGCTGAACTTCAGCCACGGCTCCCACGCCGACCACGCCGAGCGCATCGCGATCATCCGTGCGCTGGAGAAGCGGGTGGAGCGGCCGATCGGCATCCTGGCGGACGTGCAGGGCCCCAAGCTGCGGGTGGGCAAGTTCCAGGGCGGCCGCGTCCAGTTGCAGACCGGCCATCCCTTCCGGCTCGACCTGGTGGCGACGCCGGGCGATGTGCGGCGCGTGCAGCTGCCGCACCCCGAGATCATCGAGGCCGCCGGCATCGGCACCACCCTGCTGCTCGACGATGGCAAGCTGCGCCTGCGCGTCACCCACCGGCGCGACGACCACCTGGAGACGGAGGTGGTGGTCGGCGGCCCGCTCTCGGACCGCAAGGGCGTCAACGTGCCCGACGTGGTGCTGCCCATCCCGGCGCTGACCGAGAAGGACCGCGCCGACATGGCCTTCGTGCTGGACCAGGGCGTGGAATACATCGGCCTGAGCTTCGTCCAGCGCCCGGAGGACGTCGCCGAGGCGCAGCTCCTGGCCGATGGCCGCGCCTGGATCATGGTGAAGATGGAGAAGCCGCAGGCGATCGAGAATCTCGGCGAGATCGTCCGGCTGGCGGACTGCGTGATGGTGGCGCGCGGCGACCTCGGCGTGGAATGCCCGCCGGAGGAGGTGCCGCTGATCCAGAAGCGCATCGTCCGCACCGCGCGCGCGGCGGGCAAGCCCGTGGTGGTGGCGACGCAGATGCTGGAGAGCATGATCGGCGCCCCCTCCCCCACCCGCGCCGAGGCCTCGGACGTCGCCACCGCGGTGTTCGACGGGGCGGATGCGGTGATGCTCTCGGCCGAGACGGCGGCCGGCCAATACCCCTATGAGGCGGTGAACATCATGGACCGCATCGTCGCGCGGGTGGAGCAGGATCCCGGCTGGCGCACCCTGACCGATGCCGAGCGGCCGCCGCCGCAGCGCTCCTCCGCCGGCGCGATCGCCGCCGCCGCGCGGCAGGTGGCGAGCACGATGGAGGCGGAGGCGATCGCCACCTTCACCGCCACCGGCTCCACCACGCTCCGCGTCGCGCGCGAGCGGCCGGACTGCCCGATCATCGGCCTGACCTCGAGCGAGCAGACCGCGCGGCGCCTTGCGGTGGTCTGGGGCGTGCATCCGCTGCTCTCTTCGGAGCCGCATTCGATGACCGACATGGTCGCCAAGGCAATCCGCGCCGCGGCGCAGGAGGGTTTCGCGAAGACCGGCGACGAGGTGGTGGTCACGGCCGGGGTGCCGTTCGGCACGCCGGGCACGACCAACGCGCTGCGCGTGGCGATCGTCAGGTAATCTGCGCCAGCAGGGTCCGCGAAACGCTTGCCCTGACCGGGCAACGTCAACCTGTGGAAGGAATTGTCATCTCTGGATTTTGACGCTTGAGTTGAGATACTCGTGACGGCACCATCTCATGGCGTTTCAATTTATGGGATTTATCGATGAATATTCATCCGATGAGGCGCGGTGCCCTCGCCCTTGCCGTGCTCGCCGCCGCAACCTTCGCCAGCACCGCAGAGGCGGCGCCAATGGTGCTGAACTTCACCCAGTCCGGCTGGACCGGTGGCGGCACGGTCGAACTCACCGTCACCGTGGACGACCTGGACAGCAATGGGCAGATAATGGGTTTCGGAGGCAGCAGCGAATTGCTCTCCTACTCCGTCTCCTTCACTGGAAACGGCCTTGTGGGGGGCTTCTCGAACTCCACCCTCGGCGAGCTGATGGGCTTCGTCTACGACCTCGACGGCGGCATCCTGGGCGACGGCACTACAGGCGCCGTGGAGGGCTTCGGAATCGTGTCGCCGGTGACCTATGCGACCGGGCCGGGCCCCTTTGCGCTTTGCGATGGCGTGCAGGATTGCGGCCAGATCAGCTTCAACGGAGTCACCCTCACCACCACCCAGGCGCTTACGCCGGGCGAACTCGCCGTCGTGCCCGAGCCGGCCAGCGCCGCGCTGTTCGGCCTTGGCCTTGTCGGGCTGCTGGGACTCCGCCGTCGCCTCGTCTGATCGCTTGGCCCACCCCGCTGTCGCGCCGCCCCGGTTGACGCCGGGGCGGCGCGCGCGTTCCTAGGACGGCGCGCCGGCCCGGCCGGCCGCGAAGCTCTTGCAGCGCCCGCCCGGGGAGATCAGCGACGATGCGCCGCTATGTACTTGCCTGCCTGTTCCTCTGCTTCGCCGGCCCGGCGCTCGCGCAGACCGACGGGCTGTACGATGTCACAGGCACCAACCTGGACGGCACCGACTACACCGGCATCGCGCAGATCCGCTCGGTGGGCCTGAACTCGTTCCTGATCCGCTGGCGCACCGGCAACGACATCACCGACGGTATGGGAATGGCATCCGGCCGGACCATCGCGGTGACCTATGGGGCGGCGCAGCGCCCCGGGATCGGCATCTACACGATCAACCCGGACGGCTCGATGGATGGCGAATGGACCATCGTCGGCGCGCCGGCGATCGGCCGGGAGCGCCTGGTGCCACGGCCGGCGGAGGCCACGCCGCCGGCGGCCACACCCGCACCGCCCGCCACACAGGCACCGCCCGCCGCTCCCGCGCCGAACCAACGCTGACCGCCAGGGTCAGGCGGCTTGGCGCCGGCACCAGGGCCGGCGACGAGCCCTATTTCTTCGTCGCGCCTGCATCCCGCGCCGCCCTTTCGCCCGCCAGCAGCGCCGCCTTGCGCGGCACGCCCCAGCGATAGCCGGTCAGGTCGCCGCCGCTGCCCACCACCCGGTGGCAGGGCACCGCCAGCGAGACCGGGTTGCGCGCGCAGGCCCGCGCCACCGCGCGCACCGCCGCCGGGTTGCCGATCTCGGCGGCCAGCCCGGCATAGCTCCGCGTCTCGCCCAGCGGGATGCGCCGCAGCGCCTCCCACACCTGGCGCTGGAAGGCGGTGCCGCGCAGGTCGAGCGGCAGGGCCAGGGCGGAAGCGGGCTCGGCGATGAAGGCGGCAACCGCGCGGACGGTCCCGGCCAGCGCCTCGTCCGCCGCCTCGATCCGCGCCCTGGGGAAGCGGGCGCGCAGATCGCCTTCCAGCGCCTCGGGCGGCTCGGCGAAGCCGATGAAGCAGACGCCCTTCTCCGTCGCGCCGACCAGCAGCGGGCCCATCGCGCTCGCGGCATGGGCGATGCGGATGGTCTCGCCCGCGCCCCCCCGCCGCGCCGCACCGGGGGTCATGCCGAGATGCTTCGCGGTGTCCTCGTAGACCCGCGATTCGCTGCCGAAGCCGGCGCCGGCCACCGCCTCCGCAACGCGGTCGCCGGCGGCCAGCGCGGCCTGCAGCCGGCGCGCGCGCACTCCCTCGGCGTAGGAGCGCGGGGTGACGCCGGTGACCTCGCGGAACAGCCGCAGGAAATGGTGCCGCGCATAGCCGGCACGATCGGCCAGCGCCGCCAGCGAGGGCATCGCCTCGGCGGCCTCGATCATCGCGCAGGCGGCGGCGACCGCCTCGGCATGCAGGCGCGCGCGCTCGCCCTTGGGGTCGCAGCGCTTGCAGGCGCGGAAGCCGGCCGCCTCGGCATCCGCCGCATCGGCGAAGAAGCGGGTGTTGCGGCGGAGCGGCGGGCGGGCGGGGCAGCCGGGGCGGCAGAACACGCCCTGGGTCGTCACGCCATAGAGGAAGGGCCCGCAGGCCGGCACCGCCTCGCGCGCCAGCACGGCCTGCCAGCGGGCGGTTTCAGGGTCGGTTGGATGAGGGGCTTCGGGCATCGGGCTCACCGTTGCGTCTCGGCCGGATATGGCGCCGCCCGGCGACCGGCTGCCATCCGCGCGTTGCGGCGGCGCGACGCCGGCCGTCAGCGCGGCTCCACGCGCTGTGCGCGGAAGGGCGGCTCTTCGAACTGGCCGCTGACCAGCGCCTGCTCCCGCCGCAGCCAGGCGCCCGTGGCGATGTCCCACCACAGCGTCTCGGTGCCCTGGAACTCGCTCCGCCAGCGGCCGCGGTTGGTGCCGGAGACGCCCTGGAGCAGCCGCTCGAACACCAGGGTGGGGCGGGAGGCGTCGCCCACTGCCAGCATCTCGCGCCGCAGCACCCGCCAGCGCGCGCGGTAGGTCGGCGTCAGCCCGGCGGAATCGTAGATCAGGAAGATGAAGTCGTTGCCGCGGCCCGGCGCGGCCGGCCAGAGCGGCCGCAGCGCCTGGCGAAGCGAGGACTCGTTCGGCACCGGCAGCGGGTGGATGTTGAACAGCAGCCGCTCCTCGCCGTGCCGGCCCCTGGCCAGGCAGACTTCGGGATCGCCCGGGGCCGCGCCGAGATACGTGCGGGAGGAGCCATCCTCGAACACCACGCGCAGCCCCGGAGGCGGGCAGCGGAAGGGCAGCGGGCCGGCGGGCGGCGCCGGCACGGCGAGGCTCGCCAAGGGGGCGGCAGGCGGCGCGGACGGAGGCTGCGGTGCCGGCACCGGCAGGGCAGAGGGCGCCGGCGCGGGTGCCGCGGCGGGTAGCGGCGGCGCGGCCAGCGCGGCGAGCCGGCTGCGCGCTTCGCCGGCCAGGTCGCGGACCTCGGGATCGGGCTGCAGCTCGAGGCTGGCCGTTGCCAGCCGGTTGGCACCGGCCGCATCGCCCGCCTCCAGCGCCCGGCGGGCGAGCACCCCGAGCGCGGCGGCGCGCCGCACGACCGAGGGCGGCGGCGCCCGCAGCCGGAGCAGCGTCGAGGCGGTCAGCCCGGTGGTCTCGGGCAGGTCGGCGGCCAGCGCGAAGGCGCGCATCGCCTCCCGCGTGCGCGGGCCGACGATGCCGCGCGTTCCGCCGGTGTCGAGCCCCATCCCGGTCAGCAGCCGCTGCGCTTCCTGCAACTCATCGAGGGTGAGCGGCCGGTTCGGATCGGGCACCGACAGGGCGGTGGCGGGCGGGGTCACCGGCAGGGACGCCACCTGCGGCGCGCTGGCCGGTGGCGGGCTGAAAGGCGGAACGGGCGTGGCGCCGCGCGTCGCGCCGGCGCGCAGCTCGGCGAGCCGGTTGCGCGCGAAGGGGGCGAAGATGCTGTCCGGGAATTGCTGGAGGAACACCTCGAAATCCGCCGGGTTGCGGCTGTCCAGCACGAACTGCCAGGCCAGCGAGTCGCGGTCCGCGCGCCCCGTCGCCGTGGCCGGGGCGGGCACGGCGGGCGGGGCCGCGGCGGTGGCCGGCGCCGCCACCGGGCGGAAGTAGAAGCTGCCCTCCAGCGAGCTTTCCTCCCACGGCACCTGCGCGCCGCCGGTCGCCTCGCGCACGGTGCGCCGCACCTCGGCGAGCATCGGCCGCACTTCCAGCCCCGGCGTCGGCATGTGGCGCAGCAGCGCGGCGGTGAAGGGGCTGTTGCGCCCCTGCCCGTCCGCCGCCACGGCGCCGGGCGCGGTCGAGAACACCACCAGCGTGCCGGTGGCCGGCGAGACCCGCGCCAGCCCCCGCCCCGCGGCACTGCGCGAGGCGGTCGGCCAGCGCTGCCGGAACGGGTTGTCGCGGCAGGCGTCGAGCACGACCAGGCTGACCCGCGCCGCCGCCTGGGTCTGCTCGGTCACCGCCTCCACCTCCAGCGCCTGGAAGCGCAGCTGCTGCGGGCTGCCGAGCTCGGCCGAGACCGGGATCAGCCAGTTGCGCCCGCCGACCTCGATGGCATGGCCGGCATAGAAGAACAGCGCCGCCTCCGCCCCGCGCGCGGCGATGCCGAAGCGCTGCACCGCGCCTTCCAGCGCGGCGCGGTCGGGGTCGAGCACCAGGTCCACCGCGAAGCCCAGGCCGCGCAGCGTGCCGGCCATGTCGGTGGCGTCGTTGGTGGCGTTGGGCAGCGGCGGGACATGCTGGTAGGCGCCGGCGCCGACCACCAGCGCGACGCGCTGCGCCAGCGCCTGGCCGGCGGGCCAGGCGAGCAGCAGCAGCAGGACGAGGCCAAGGCGCAGACGGCCGGACATGCGCGCATTGAAACACGAACGCGGCGCCGCGTCGCCTCCCACGCGCGCGAGTGCCGGAAAGGCCGGCAGGTGCTAAAGCGCGTCCCCGAAGGCGCGCCGGCGGAGTTCCCGCCGCCGCTCCTCGGCGCCCGCCATCCGCGGATGCAGTTCCAGCGCGGCGTCGAAGCTGCGCAGCGCCCCCTCGGCATCGCCCGCGTCGAGCAGCAGCTCGGAAAGCTCCACCAGCGCGCCGAAATGCCGCGGCTCCAGCCGCAGCGCCTCCCGCAGGTCCTGCGCGGCGGCGATGCGGTTGCCGAGCGCAGCCAGCGCGCGCGCCCGCATCAGCCAGAGATCCGCCGCCTCCGGCTGCAGGGTGATCGCGGCGTCGAAATCCTCCAGCGCCTCGTCCGGCACGTTGTTCGACAGGTTGCGCAGGCCGCGGCGCATCAGCAGCCCGGCGGCCGGCGAGACCTCGCGCGCCCAGATCGCCCGGATCCGCGCCTCCACCAGCTGGCCGCCGATGCTGTCGGGCGCGTCGCGCAGCGCCTCGAACAGACGGTCCAGCTCGGCGGTCCGGGCGGCCGAGGGGTCGGGTCGGGTGCTGCCGGCGACAGGGGGCTGGCCGGGCGGCGTCCCGGACGGCGCCTGGGCGAATGCGGGCGTCGCGAGCAGCAGGACCGGCAGCACGAGGAAGCGGAGCATGCCCCAAGCCTTGGGCATGCGGGCGCTACGGTGCAAGGGGCGCCGCCCGCACGTGGCGGGCCGCGGCGAGCTGCGCCGGCTCCGGCCCGCCCGCCATCCAGTCCAGCAGTTCCACCGTGTGCACCGTCGGCATCGCGCCGCCGGCGAGCTGGGTGAGGCAGCCGATGTTGCCGGAGGCGATCAGGTCCGCCCGCGTGCGGTCCAGGTTGGCCAGCTTGCGGTCGCGCAGCTGTGCGCTGATCTCCGGCTGCAGCAGGTTGTAGGTGCCGGCGGAGCCGCAGCAGAGATGGCCCTCCACCGGCTCCTTCACCGCGAAGCCGGCGCGCTTCAGCAGGTCCTTCGGCGCGGCGGTGATCTTCTGCCCATGCTGCAGGCTGCACGCCGCATGGTAGGCGACGGTCAGCCCCGACGGCTCGCGCGTCGGCGCATAGCCGAACCTCACCAGCACCTCGGAGACATCCATCGCCAGCCCGGCCACCGCCTCGGCCTTCGCCGGCCACTCGCCGGGCTCGGCGCGGAACATGAATCCGTAATCCTTCACCGTGGTGCCGCAGCCCGAGGCGTTGATCACGATCGCGTCCAGCCCCGCGCCCGCCATCTCGGCGTGCCAGGCGGCGATGTTGGCGCGCGCCAGGCGCATCGCCGGATCGTGGTGGCCCATGTGATGGTCGAGGGCGCCGCAGCACCCCTGCCCCGATGTCACCACGACATCGAGCCCCATGCGCGTCAGCAGCCGGATCGTCGCCTCGTTGATCGAGGGGGCGAGCACCTGCTGCGCGCAGCCCGTCAGCAGCGCCACGCGGCCACGCCGCACGCCTTCGGCGCGATGGATGCCGGGCTTCTCCACCGGGCTCGGCGAGGGCACCGAGCCGGGTGCCAGTTTCAGCATGGCGCGCAGCCGCTCGGCCGTGATCGATCTGCCGGGGATCAGCCGCGCCAGCGGCTTGCCGAGGCCGCTGCCAAGCAGCGCCAGGCGGAACCGCCTGGGATAGGGCAGCAGGAAGGAGAGCAGGCGCCGCAGCGCGCGTTCGCTGCGCGGCCGTTCATAGGTCTCCTCGATGTGCCGCCGCGCATGATCGACCAGGTGCATGTAGTGCACGCCGGAGGGGCAGGTGGTCATGCAGGAGAGGCAGGAGAGGCAGCGGTCCACATGCTTCACCACCTCCGGCGTGGCCGGGCGGTCGTTCTCCAGCATGTCCTTGATCAGGTAGATGCGCCCGCGCGGCGAATCCAGCTCGTCGCCAAGCAGCACGAAGGTCGGGCAGGTCGCCGTGCAGAAGCCGCAATGGACGCAGGTGCGCAGGATCTTGTTGCTCTCCGCGGTATCCGGATCGCGGAGTTGGTCCTCGGTGAAGCTGGTCTGCATCGCTGGCCCTCCGGGCGGGAGATAGGGGGTGTCGCACCCCGGGGAAAGCGGCTGCAACGAAGCCGACACGCGGCGTTCACGCGGGATTCGCATCTCAATGCTAAAAGCGTGGCCCAACGGTTACCCGGGGCGCCGCCGCGCGACCCCGGACATGGCGCCGGCCGCGGCCGCACCACGGCGGCGGCCGGCGCCATAGTTGCTCAGCGCAGCCGGTCGCCGGTCCAGGCGCCCCAGCTGCGCCAGGCGCGGTAGCCCCAGAAGGCCGCGACCGCGACACCGCCCAGCGCGGCGAGCAGCGGGATCAGGCCGAAGGCCACGCCCAGCGCCAGGCCCGCCACATCCTCGGGGTCCTCCGGCACTGCCGGCACCTGGCCGAGGAACAGCGTGGCGATCGCGCCCAGCGTGCCGAACACCAGGCTGCCGAGCAGGAAGGCGACCAGCCCGACCAGCAGCGCATGGCCCGTCCGGCTCGGCATCGCGCCCTGCACCAGCCCGAGCAGCGCCGCCGGCACCGTCACCCCGAAGATGATCGACCACATCGCGGTCTCGGAGCCCCGCAGGCCGTAGGGCAGCACCGCCTCGCGCAGCACCAGCCAGGCCAGCAGGCCGAGCGGCAGGCCGATGATGATCCCGATCAGCAGCCCGGTGAGCCCGGCCAGGTTGGCGCCGCGTCGCCGGCGCTTCTCCCGGCGGCGGCGGTCATGGCCGCGGTGCCCGCGACGCCGGCGGCGCTCCTCGGAGGGCGTGTTACCCGCAGCGCCGCCCGGTGCCACGTCGCCGCTCATCGCCGCTGGTTCCCCTGGCCCGCGTGGCCGCGACGGAAGGGACCGCCCGGTTGAACGTTGCTCATGGCAAATGTCTGGCCGATTTCCATGCAGGCGGCCAGGGGAGGACGGCGCAGGACAGGGAATTTGCCCTCCGCCCGGTGAGGCTTTGTGGCAACAACGCGACCCGCTTGCCGCAATTATGCCTGAATTGCCCTGATCTCGCCTCACTTCGGCGTGACCTGCCTGCCGCCGCCGGTATACATCCTGTCCATACAACCATTGGTATGGATCAGGCAGTGCGATTTCGCGGAAACCTGTTCTTCCTGCTCGCCCTTCCCTCGCTGCTGGCCTGCAGTGCCGCACGGGCGGCGGATCCCGTGATGATGGCCGTGGCGACCTTCCCACGCCCGCGCCCGGTCGTACCGCAGCAGCTGCGATGGGATGCGCCGGAGGCGCTGGGCGTCTGGGGGCAAGCAGAGTTGCAGGACAGCGCGCCCGGCGGCCATACGCGCCTCGGCGGCGCCTCGGCCGGGCTGAACCTCATCTGGTCCTGCGACGATTTCGGCCTGGTCGTTTGCGGCGGGCTGCGGATTGCCAGCCGCCCGCATTTCAGCACCCGGCCCGCGGCCGCGACGGCGGAGGGCGGCACCGACCCGACGCTCCGCCTGGGCTTCGCGCAGGAGGCCGAACTCGACCTCCACCCGGGCGTGATCCTCCGGGTGCGCGCCGAGATCGGCAGCCTGATGGGCCTCGGACGCCGCGGGACGGGCGAGGGCGCAGTCGCGAAGGCACGGATGGGCGCGACGGTGGACATGCAGGCGCTCAATGCCGGGCTGCCGGTCCGCCTCGGGCTGTCGGTCTCGCTCGCGCGCAACCTCGCCCCCCCGGCGGGCGAGCGGCCGGACGGCTGCGACGGCGTGCTTGAGATCTCGATCGCCAGCTTCCCTCCGCTGCGCATCGCGGCGCCCTGCACGCCCGAGCCGGGCGCCACAAGGATCGGCTTCGGCGTCCGCCGGCGGTTCTGATCCGTGCAGGGCGATCCTGGCCTAGATGCCAGGCCGCATCCGCCCGGGATTGAACACCCCGGCCGGATCCAGCGCCGCCTTCACCCGCGCGGCGATGGCGGCGAGCGCCGGCGGCTCGTCCGGCAGCACGGCGACGGCGGCACGCAGCGGCTCCGGCGCGCGAAACAGGGTGAAGCTGCCGCGCCCGCCCTCGGCTGCCGCGACCACGGCAAGGTGCATCGCTTCCGTGGCTGGCCCGGCAATCCAGACCAGCCCGCCGCCCCAGTCGAGCAGCGCCCGCCCGCCCGCGGAAGCCGCCGCCGCGGCCACGCGTGCGCCCGCGCTCGGCCGGACGGAGACGCGCCAGACCGCTTCCTCCGGCGCCGCGCCGAGCGGCTGCGCATCGCGGATCGCGGCCCAGAGCGAGGTGGATTCCGCCGCATCCAGCACCCGCAGATCGCCGAACCGGGCGAGGTCCGCGGCCAGCCGGCCAGACCGATAGGCGACCGAGGCGGCAAAATCCTCGAGCCGCAGGAAGGCGACATGGTTGGCCGGCCCGTCCGGCCCTGCGAAGGCCGGGATCAGCGCCGCGCCGGTCACGCCGAACGGGCTGCCGAGCCCGGCCGAGAGCGCCTGCACCCCGGTGGCGATGTCGGGCACGCGGATGCCGATGCTCGCCGAGGTCTCGCCGGCCGGCAGCACCTTCAGCGTCACCTCGGTGATGACGCCGAGCGTGCCGTGGCTGCCAGTGAGCAGCTTGCAGAGGTCGAGCCCGGTGACGTTCTTCAGGACCCGCCCGCCGCTGCGCACCACCTCTCCTGCCCCGTTGACGAAGCGCAGCCCCAGCACGTGGTCGCGGATCGCGCCGGCGGTGATGCGGCGGGGGCCGGAGAGGTTGGCGGCGACGACGCCGCCGATGGTCGCCGGCTCGGTGCTATCGAACAGGGTACGCGTGTCCGGCGGTTCGGGGGCGAGCATCTGGCCCTTCTCGGCCAGCGCCGCCTCGATCTCCGGCAGCGTCGTGCCGGCGCGGGCGGAGAGCACCAGCTCGGTCGGGCGATACAGCGTAATGCCGGTGAGATTGCGCGTGGAGAGGGTGCGCGCGGCCTGCACCGGGCGCAGCATCGCCCGCTTGCTGCCGTTGCCCTCGACGGCCAGCGGCTCCTTCGCCGCGGCCGCGGCGGCGACGGCGGCGGCGAGGTCCTGTTCGGTCGCGGGGGCCAGCCGGTCGGTCATGCCGCTTCGGTCTGCAGCGGAAAGACCTTGTGCGGGTTGAGCAGCCAGCCCGGGTCGAAGGCGGTCTTGATGCGGCGCTGCTGGTCGAGCTCGTGGGGCAGGAACTGCACGCCCATCAGGTCGCGCTTCTCGACGCCGACGCCATGCTCCCCGGTGAGGCAGCCGCCGACCTCGACGCAGAGCGTCAGGATATCGGCGCCGAACTGCTCCGCCTTGCGGAAGCTCTCCGGATCGTTGGCGTCGAACATGATCAGCGGATGCAGGTTGCCGTCGCCGGCATGGAAGACGTTCGCCACCTGCAGCCCGTACTGCGCGCTCATCTCGCCGATGCGCTTCAGCACGCGCGGCAGTTCGCCGGTCGGGATGGTCCCGTCCATGCAGAGATAGTCGGGCGAGATCCGCCCCACCGCGCCGAAGGCCCCCTTGCGCCCCTTCCAGATCGCGGCACTCTCCTCCGCGCTGGTCGCGACCTTCAGGCTGATCGGGTCGAAGCGGCTGCAGATCTCCTTGATCTTCGTCAGCAGTTCGTCCTGTTCCTGCTCGCTGCCCTCGACCTCGATGATCAGCATCGCCTCGGCATCCAGCGGATAGCCGGCATGGGCGAAGGCCTCGCAGGCATGGATGCAGGGCTTGTCCATGAATTCCAGCGCGACCGGGATGATGCCGCTGCCGATGATCGCATCCACCGCCGCACCCGCGATCTCGGTCCCCTTGAAGGCGGCGAGCATGGCGCGCGCGCCTTCGGGGCCGCGCAGGATGCGGACCGTGACCTCGGTGACGATGCCGAGCATCCCCTCGCTGCCGGTCAGCAGGCCGAGCCAGTCATACCCCGCGGCATCGAGATGCGCCCCGCCGATCTCCACGATCTCGCCCTCGGGCGTGACCAGCTTCAGGCCGAGCAGGTTGTTGGCGGTGACGCCGTATTTCAGGCAATGCGCGCCGCCGGAGTTCATGTTGACGTTGCCGCCGATCATGCAGGCGAGCTGCGACGAGGGATCGGGCGCGTAGAAGAAGCCGTCCTGCTCCACCGCCTTGGTGATGCCGAGGTTGGTGACGCCGGCCTCCACCACCGCCAGGCGGTCGTCGAAGTCGATCTCCAGGATGCGGTTCATCCGCATCAGCCCGATCACCACCGCATCCTCGAGCGGCAGCGCACCGCCCGAGAGGGACGTGCCGGCGCCGCGCGGCACCACGCGGATGCCGTTGGCGTGGCAGTAGCGCATCACCGCCGCAACCTGCTCGGTCGTGCCCGGCAGCACCACGGCAAGCGGCGGCATCCGGTAGGCGGTCAGCCCGTCGGTCTCGTAGGGCTTGAGGCGCAGGGCCTCGCTGATCGTACCCTCGCCGGGGACGATGGTGCGCAGCGCGGCGACGATCTCGTCGCGGCGGGCGAGAACCTCGGGGCGGGGCTTGGGCAGGGCGATCATCGACGGCTGCTCCCGTGACGTCTCCGAAAGATGGGCGGGGCGCGGCGCGTGGGCAAGCCAATGCAAAGCGCCGCGCCGGGATGCCCGGCGCGGCGCGCACTGCCGAACCCTGAAAGGCCGGGCGTGACTGCCCGGCCGCTGACCTCAGCCCTGGCGGGCCTTGAGACGCGGGTTCTTCTTGTTCAGCACATAGACCCGGCCCCGGCGACGCACCAGGAAGCAGTTCTTGTCGCGGGTCTTCGCGGTCTTGAGCGAGTTGCGGATTTTCATCGGACCAGCCTTTCGAGGGGGGCGCAGATACGGGGCGGGGCCAGGGCTGTCAACCGCAGGGGCCCGCCCGCCGGCAACCCGGCGCGCCGACCGGCGCTGCTTCGGCACACGACCGAGGAGATGAATCATGCGCAGCGCGATGCTGGTCCTCGGGACCGCCGCCATCCTCGCCGCGCCCGTGGCGGCGCAGCCGGCGCGGGAGGTGGCGTTCTGCAACTCCCGCGACAGTGCGGAGCTTCTCATGCAGACCCGCGAGGGCCGGCCAATGCCGGAAGGCTGCCGGACCGCCACCGTGCGCCAGCTCGACACGCCGTCCGGCGCGCTCTGCGCCGTGGATATCGGCTCGGACCGCGAGGGGATCGCCGGCGCCGTCACGGAGGCGGTCGCCACCACCGAATGGTGGACACCCTGCGCGAACCTCCGCGCGCGCTGACCCAGGAGAAATGCCCATGAAGATCCTGCATCGCCGCAGCCTGCTGCTCGCCAGCGGCCTTCTCGCCGGCCTCGCCGTCGCCCGCGAGGGCAGCGCCCAGGGAAGCGGCCAGCAGGGCTGGCCCTCGCGGCCGATCCGGCTGGTGGTGCCCTTCCCCGCCGGCGGCACCACCGACATCCTCGCCCGCATCGTCGCCGAGCCGCTCGGCCAGCGCCTCGGGGAGCCGGTGGTGGTGGAGAACCGGGCCGGCGCCGGCGGCGGCATCGGCGCGGCGCAGGTGGCCAAGGCGGACGCGGACGGCCACACGCTGCTCATGACCACCATCGGCACCGCCGCCATCAACTACGGCCTCTACCGCAACCTGCCCTACAAGCCGGAGGAGTTGGCCGCCGTCTCCAACATCGCGGTGGTGCCGAACGTGATCGTCGCCCGCTCCGGCCTGAACGCCGGCACCCTGGCCGAGGCGGTGGCCCTGGCGAAGCAGGCGCGCCAGCCGCTGACCATCGCCAGTTCCGGCAATGGCACCAGCCTGCACCTGACCGGCGAGCTGCTGAAGCAGGCAGCCGGCATCGACCTCATCCACGTCCCCTTCCGCGGCTCCGCGCCGATGATCACGGAGATCCTGGCCGGGCGGGTGGACATGGCGGTGGACAACCTGCCTTCCTCCCTCCCGCATATCCGCGAAGGACGCATGAAGGCGCTGGCGGTGACGAGCGAGCAGCGCGTGCCGGCCCTGCCCAACGTGCCGACCACGCGCGAGGCCGGCTTCCCGCAGGTGGATGCCTCGGCCTGGTTCGGTATCCAGGCGCCCGCCCGCACGCCGCAGCCGGTGCTCGACAAGCTCGCACAGGAATTGCAGGCGGTGCTGCAGGATCCCGCCGTGCGGGAGAAGATCGCAGCCCAGGGCGGCGAGCCCGTGGGCGACTCCCCGCAGCAGTTCCAAGCCTTCATCGACCGCGAGATCGCCCGCTGGGACGAGGTGATCAAGCGGGGCAACGTGACGGTGGATTGAGCGGCAGGGCGGGGGTGCGGCGGCGCCCCTCGTTCCTTCCTTTCCGGACTTGCCGCCCCGCACAGCGCCAACGCCGTCCGGCAGGGGCGGATGCTTGTAGATGGCGGAAAGGGCGTGGCCAACCGTCGCGAAGGACGCCGGGTTCGGCTGCTCGATCCCGGCCTCGCCCGCGGCTGATCAGCCGTAGAGCAGCCGGTCCACCATCTCCCGCAGCGGCGTCGCGCCGTCGCGGGCGCGCAGAGCACCGGCGGCCGAGGCGAAGCGCATCGCGCGCTCCACCGGCTGGCCCTCGGCAATGGCCAGCGCATAGGCGCCGTGGAACACGTCGCCGGCGCCGGTGGTGTTGGTGGCCATCACCCGGAAGGCGGGCGTGCGCCGCGGCGTGGCATCCGCCGGCGTCATCCAGAGCGTGCCCTTCTCCCCCTGCGTCACCGCGGCCACCCTGCACCCCGCTGCGAGCGCCTGCCGCAGCGCCTCGGCCGGCTTCTTGCCGGGTGCGAAGTTCGCCAGCCCCGGCTCGGAGAACACGGCATGGTCCGCGCGCGGGATGAGGTCCCGCAGCAGCCGCGTCTCGCTCTTCTCGCCGTCGATCACCGTCGGGATGCCGCGTGCGCGGGCATGGTCCAGCGCGCGGGCGCTGCCTTCCGGCCAGCGCGGGTCACACAGGAAGGCGCGGGCGGTGTCGAGCCGGTGCAGCGGAAGCCAATCCGGGTCGGTGCCCAGGTTCTCGCCGCGGAAGGCGTAGATGCTGCGCTCCCCCGTCGGGTCCACCAGCACGGAGGAAACCGGGGTGCGGCCTTCGGGTGCCAGGCGGCATTGCGAGACGTCCACCCCCTGCTCGGCCAGTGCTTCCAACAGGGGAGGGCCGTTGTGGTCGTCGCCCACCCGCCCCCAGAAGACACAGTTGCCGCCGAGCCGGCTGACCGCAATCGAGGCGTTGGCCGCCAGCCCGCCCGGCCCGGTCGCATAGCCGCGGGCGCGGTTCTTCGAGGGCGGCTGGACGATGTCGTCAACCTGGAAGGTATGGTCCATGACGACGCTGCCGAGGCAGACGACGATCGGACGGAGGTCAGGAGCCATGCGCCGCAGGCTGCCCGCTCATGCTGCACCGCGGCAAGCGGAGATTGCCACGCCGGCATGGTTGGCCGCGCGGGTGTTGCATCTCGACCAGGAGGTTCTGGTGCTCGACAAGCCCGCCGGCCTGCCGGTCTCGGCCCGCACCGGCGAGAGCCTGGACGCCTGGCTGCCGGCGCTGCGCCTGGGCAAGCGGCGCGATCCCCAGCCGGCGCACCGGCTGGATGCCGACACCGCCGGCTGCCTGGTGCTCGGCCGCACCGCACCGATGCTGGCCCGGATCAATGCCCTGTTCGCCGCGCGCAAGGTCGGGAAGCTCTACTGGGCGGTGCTGCGCGGGGCACTCCGCGGCGAGGCTGGCGTGGTGGAGGCGCCGTTGCGCAAGGTCAGCACCGCCGCGCGCGGCTGGCGGATGGAGGTGCATCCGTCCGGCGACCCGGCCCGCACCGCCTGGCGCGTGCTGGGCCGCGCGCCCGGCCTCACCTGGGTGGAGCTGCGCCCCGAGACCGGCCGCACGCACCAGCTGCGCGTCCACTGCGCGCATCTCGGCGCGCCGATCCTCGGCGATGCGATGTATGGCGGCGGCGATGCGGGCGGGCTGCATCTGCTGGCTCGCGAGATCGCCCTGCCGCTCGATGCGGAGTTGCGCGTGACCGCACCGGTGCCGGAGCACATGCGCAAGGCCATCGCAGCGTGCGGCGGGATTGCGTGATCTCCGTCGGCCTATCTCGGGACGGATCCGCTGTCCGTGGGCGGAGCGCGGCGGTTCACCTCTGCGGCCGCCCCAGCAGCGGGCGTGGGAAGGCCGGGATCGGGCGGGGCCAGGGCTCCGCTCGCCCAGGGCCACGCCCGGAGCAGCGAAGTCACCGGTTCGCCGTCATCCGCCAGACCGTGTTCGACAGGTCGTCGGCGACGATGAGGGCGCCCCGCGGATCCACCGAGACGCCGACCGGCCGTCCGCGCGCATTGCCGTCGCCGGTCAGGAAGCCGGTCACGACGTCCACCGGCTCGCCGGCGGGCTGGCCGTCGCGGAACGGCACGAAGACCACCCGGTAGCCGACAGGCTCGTTGCGGTTCCAGCTCCCGTGCTCGCCGACGAAGACGCCCTCGGCGAATCGCGGGCCCATGGAAGGGCTCGAGAAGGCCAGGCCCAGCGCGGCGACATGCGACCCGAGCGCGTAGTCCGGGCGGATCGCCGCGGCGACCTTCTCCGGGTCCTGCGGCCGCACCCGCGTGTCCACGTTCTGGCCCCAATAGCTGTAGGGCCAGCCGTAGAAGCCGCCCTCGCGCACCGAGGTCAGGTAGTCCGGCACGAGGTTCGGGCCGATCTCGTCCCGCTCGTTCACGACGGCCCAGAGCCGGTCCGTGCCAGGCTGGATGGCCAGCGCAGTCGGGTTGCGCAGTCCGGTGGCGTAGGGCCGGTGTGCGCCCGTCTCCGCGTCGATCTCCCAGATCATGGCCCGGTTGACCTCGGCTTCCATCCCGCGTTCGGTGATGTTGCTGTTCGAACCGATGCCGACATACAGGAACCGGCCATCGGGGCTGGCGGCCAGCGACTTCGTCCAGTGATGGTTGATGGCGGAGGGCAGGTCCGTGACCGTCGTCGGCGGCCCGCTCGCCTCGGTCTGCCCGTCCCGGTACTCGAAGCGCACCAGCGCATCCTGGTTGGCGACGTAGAGCGCGCCGTTGACCAGGGCGAGGCCGTAGGGCGCGTTGAGGTTGTCGGCGAAGACGCCGCGGGTCTCGTAGGTGCCGTCGCCATCGGCGTCGCGCAGCAGCGTCAGCCGGTCGCCGCTGGGCACCGAGGTGTTGCCGAGACTCTTGATGTAGCCCGCGATGACATCCTTAGGGCGGAGAGCCGGCGCGCCGCCACCCCGACCCTCCGCCACCAGGATGTCGCCATTCGGCAGCACCAGCGTCTGGCGCGGAATCCGGAGATCCGTGGCGACGGCCTGGATGCTGTAGCCCGGTGGGACGGTCGGGAGATCGTTGCCCCAGTCGGCCGGCCGCGGGACCGTCATCGCGGGCAGCAGGCCGCGCTCCGGGGCGGGAAGCTGCGGGTCGGTGCCCCGCTGCTCCCCGACGGGCTGGTCGTCGCAGCCGGCGAGCGCCGCGGCCGCCACGGCAATCAGGAAGGCCGCGCGCATCAGACCGCTCCCCTGGAATGATAACCGGAGTAGCCCATCCAGGCCGCGACGAGCGCCAGCAGCGTCACGGCCGCCGACAGGTAGAGCGCCGCCGGCATGATCGCGAAGGCGTCCTTGGCGTGCACCAGGGCATTGACCAGGCCGAGCACCCACATGGCGAGCAGCACGACGAAGTAGATGGCCGCGCGCCCCCTCCGTCCCCTTCCGCTGCGGACCAGGTCGATCAGCGCCCAGAGCACGGCGAAGGCGCCGACGAGCAGCCCGCCGGCAATCAGCCACGATGCGAAATTGGCCCACTGCACCTGGAAGGTGTTCCAGTAGGCGAGATCACTGAGCAGCGCGCCCAGGAACAGCGGCAGCGGAAAGGCGAGCAGGATGGCGTGCAGCGGGTGCAGCGGCCTCAGCAGGGCTGGGGCGGAGGTGGCAGACACGGCGTGTCCTCTCGTTGCTCGGCGCGGCCGCGGCCGCAAGCGTGGCCGGCGTCCGTCAAAGATCCGGTGAGCCAACGAGGCCGCGAGCGGTAAGTTTCGGATGCTGCGCTTCGCCGCCCCGGGACCGGCCGCCGCACCGCTCCACCCCCCCCTTACCGGACCCGCAACTCCGCCCGTACCGCCGCCCCATCCGCGTCCAGCACCGTCACCCGGTAGAAGCCCGGCCCCGGCGGCGTCCAGGCCGTCTCGCGCCGCGCCCGCTCGGCCGGGATCGGCGCGCCGTCCACCAGGAACGTCAGCGGCCGGCGGCCACCGGCGGCCCGGATCGTCACGCGATCGGCCTCGGCCAGCACCGCGCCCGCCATCGGGAAGAGCAGCCGCAGCCGGTCGGCGGCCTCGGCAAACGGGGCGGGCGCGGCGCGGATGCGCAAGGGCTCACGCGGCGCCGCCGGCAGCAGCGCGAAGGCACGCGCCAGCACCGGCAGGGCCAGGTCGCGGCCGGTGGCGCCGGGAATCGGCGTGCCGTCCGGCCGGCCGATCCAAACCCCCACCACATGCCGCGCATCCAGCCCGAAGGCCCAGGCATCGCGCCCGCCCCAGGAGGTCCCGGTCTTCCACGCCACGCCGGCCGCCCCGCCACCGGGGAAGCGCTGCACCAGCACGCCCGCGGCCTCGGCGGCAGCCCGCGGCGCCAGCACCTGCGGGCGCTCGGCCGGCGGCCGCGCTTCGGTCAGCAGCGGCGCGGCGCGGCCCTCGTCGCCGAGCATGGCGTAGAGCGCCACCATCCCGCGCAGCGTCATCCCCGCGCCCCCCAGCGCCAGCGGCAGGGATGGCTCCGCCCCCGGCGGCAGGCGCGGCGGCGATCCGCTCGCCTTCAGCAGCGAGGCGAAGCGCAGCGGGCCCACCTCGTGCAGCAGCGCCACCGCCGGCAGGTTCAACGATTGCCGCAGCGCGTCCGCCGCGGTGACGCGCCCGGCGAAACCGCGGTCGAAATTCTCCGGCGCATAGGCGCCGAAGCGCAGCGGCAGGTCGGCCAGCACGCTCTCGGGCCGCACGACCCCCTGCTCGAAGGCCAGCGCATAGAGGAAGGGCTTCAGCGCCGAACCCGGCGAGCGCACCGCGCGCGTCAGGTCCAGCGCGCCGGCCCGCGCCTCGTCGCCGAAGGCGCCGCCGACCAGCGCCCGGGTCTCCCGCGTCTCGATGTCGGCGACGACCACGGCCAGGGATGCGCGGCCCGGCAACCCGGGCAGGGCCTCGGCGGCCAGGCGCTCGGCCGCGCGTTGCAGGTCGTGGTCGAGGGTGCTCGCGATCCGCGCGCCCGGCTGCGCATCCCGGGACACCTCGCGCGCCAGGTGCGGCGCCAGGCGCGGCATCGGTTGGCGCCGGGCCGGCACGCCGGCGGCCAGCGCCAGGGCGCGCTCGGCCTCCGTCACGCCGCCGGCGCCGGCGGCACGCGCCAGCAGCACCGCATCGCGCGCGCGCCGCGCGGCCTCGGCATGGCGGTCGGGGCGCAGCGCCTCCGGCCGGCGGGCGAGCGCGATCAGCAGCGCGGCTTCGGCGGCATCGAGCCTTGCCGGCGGCCGGCCGAACCAGGCAAGCGCGCCCGCGCGCAGCCCCTCCAGGTTGCCGCCCTGCGGCGCCAAGGTCAGCCAGATGCCGAGGATCTCGTCCTTGCTGAAACGCGCTTCCAACTGCAGCGCGCGGAACACCTCGATCGCCTTGCTGCGCAGCGTGCGCGGCCGCGGCTCCAGCAGCCGCGCCGCCTGCATGGTCAGCGTCGAGCCACCGGAGACGATCCTTCCGGCGCGGACCCATTGGACCGCGGCGCGGGCGAGCGCCAGCGGATCCACGCCGGGATGCGCGCGGAAGCGGCGGTCCTCGGCGGCGACCAGGATCTCGCGCAGATGCGCCGGCACATCGGCCGCATCGGTCCGCAGCCGCCAGACGCCGCCAGGGGCGGGCAGCGTCGAGAGCATGCGCCCCTCCCGGTCCAGCACCTCGATCCCCGCGGCCCGGTAGCGCGAGAGGTCGGGCGGGAAGAGGCGGTCGAGCCCCACCACCGCCGCGCCGAACAACGCGACGGCGGCGAGGACGATCGGGCCGCCGCGGCGCATCGCCCGATCGCTATTTCGGCGCCTGCCCGGCCTTCGGCGCCGGTGCCGGCGCGTTCCGCCGCGGCGCAGGCGGAGCGGCTGCCGGCACCGGCTCATCCGCCCCCAGCACCACAACCCGGGCAACGTTCTGCCGCGCGAAGACGCCGGGGCGGTACATGTCCTGCGCCTCCATCCCCGGCAGCTCGAAGCGGCCCGCCGTCACCGCCCGCACCCGCACGGCGAAGCGCGCCAGCGGCTGCTCCGGCGTCAGCGTGAGTGCGGCGGCGAAGCGGTCGTCGCGCGCCGGCATCGTCTCCGGCTCGCTCAGCGTCCCCAGCCAGGCCATCCCCTGCTGCTCGCCCGGCGGGAAGCGGCCGGTGATCTCCCAGCCGGCGGGCAGGCCCTGCATCACCATCGCCTGGTGGCGTTCGTTGGTGGTGGCGCGGGCTTCCAGCAACAGCACGAACTCCGTCCCCGCGCGCAGCGCATCGAGGTTCAGCGGCTGCCCGTCCGGCAGCAGGAAGCGGCGCGCGACGCGCATCCCCTGCGCCGCTGCCGGCAGCGGCGAGGTCGGCACGCCCGTCACCGAGACCGCCTGCACCACCGGCGCATCGCCCCGGTTGCGCGCGGAACCGGGCGCGGCCAGCGCCGCGCCGACCACCGCGGCCGTCGGCAGGTCGCGCCCGTCCAGCGTCACCCGCACCGGCCGCCCGTCACGCCCGAGCACGGAGGCCGCCGCCACCGCCCAGGCCTGTTCCTGCGTGCTGGTATTGCCCGGCGCGAAATCCGCGCTCGGCAGCCGCGCGAGCAGCCCCGGCAGCTGGTCCCCCGCGACACCGCTCTCGCGCAGCAGCACCGCCATCGCCAGCAGGTCGCGCGACGCGCTGCCGAAATCGACATGCCAGAACTCGCGGCTGGAGTTCGCCAGCGCCGCCGCGAACATCGTCTCC
This sequence comes from Falsiroseomonas sp., assembly GCF_041690465.1. Lineage (GTDB taxonomy): Bacteria > Pseudomonadota > Alphaproteobacteria > Acetobacterales > Acetobacteraceae > Falsiroseomonas. The sequence goes on from NZ_JAWLHG010000024.1 coordinate 36,770, forward strand.
GCCCGCGCAGTGTCACCCGCCCGCGCGAAGGCGGCGGCCAGCTGCGCGCGCGAGAGTGGCGTCGGCATCTGGGAGAAATCCTCCGCCAGCCGCCGCGCCGCGCCCAGCCGGTTGCGCCCGGCCAGCGCCAGCACATGCAGGCGATAGGCCTGCAGCGCCCGCTGCTCCGGCCGGTCGTGGTTGCGCTCCAGCGCCTCCTCCGCGGCCTTCAGCGCCTCCTCCAGCGCCGCCTCCGGCACCGCCGCGCCGGCCGCGCGGGCGCGCAGCAGCGCCTCCGTGGCATAGAGGCTCGCCCAGTCCTGCGTGTCCCCCTCGGCGCTCCAATAGCCGAAGCGGCCGTCGAAGCGCTGGCGGTCCAGGATGGAGGCGATCGCCTGGCCGAGCGCCGCCGCATCCTCCTGCGCGGTGTCCGGGTTCTGCGGCGCGAACACCAGCGCCAGCGCACGGGACGCCGCCTGCTCCACGCAGTCCAGCGGGAAGCGCCGCAGCGCGGCGAGCAGCGCGCCGGGATCGTAGCGCACCGGCGCGCCCCAGGTCGCGCGCGCCTGCCATGTGCCGGGCAGGAAGCGATCGGATGGCAGCGGCACCGGCGCGGTCGCGCCCGGTGCGAGCGTGCTGATCGCCACCTCCGTCACCGCCGGCCGCGAGGAGCGCACGGTGATCCGCGCCTCGCGCTCGGTGCGGAAGCCGCCCGGCCCGGTGACGGCGAGATGCAGCACGCCCTCGCCGGCCACCGTCGCGCGCAGCATGGTGGCCGGCACCGCCCGCGCCCCGGTCGCCAGCGTCTGGGTGAGCCGCGCCGGCCCGGTGAGCTCGATGGCGCCGCTCGCCGTCAGCGTCGCCGCCAGCTCGCCCGGCGGCAGCTCGATGTTGTGCAGCAGCACCGGCACCCGCGCCTCGTCGCCGGGTGCCAGGAAGCGCGGCAGCAGCGCCTCGGCGATCACCGCCTCGCGCACCGTCATCGGCTTCGCCGCCGCGCCGATGCGGTTGCCCTCCCAGGCCACCACCATCAGCCGCAGCTCGCCCGCGAAATCCGGCAGGTCGAGCGGCACGCGCGCGACGCCGCTGGAATCGACCTCCACGGCGCCGGAGAACAGCGCCACCACGCGCTGCGGGATCTCCAGCATCGCCGCGCCGTCCATCCCGTCGCCGCCCTGCCGCAGCACCGCCGCCTCGCCCTCCGCCGGGCCGATCAGCCGCCCGTAATCGTCGCGGATGTCGAGGCCGAGCCGCCGCCGCGCCAGGAAATGCGCCACCGGATCGGGCGAGCGGAAATTCGTCAGCCGCAGGATGCCCTCATCCACCGCCGCCAGCGTCAGCCTCGCGCTGCCGCCGGCCACGCCGGCAAGCCGCACCGGCACCTCCACCCTGGTCCGTGGCCGCGCCAGGTCCGGCGCCTCGATCGCCACGTCGAGCCGCCGCGCCGCCGGATCGAGCCCGATCCAGGCCAGCCCGAGCGCCCGCGCCGGCCGTCCCGCGGGCGACTGCCCGGCACGGAACACCGTCACCGCCACATGCGCGCCCGGCCCCCAGGCCGCGTCCACCGGCACCTCGATCTCCGCGCCGGCTTCCGGCACCTCCACCTCGCGGAGTCCGAGAAGCCGGTCCGTCAGCACCGCGACCGTTGCCCGCCCCGCGAAGGGCGGCGTGATCCGCACCCGGGCAACCTCGCCCGCGCGATAGCCGCGCTCCGCGGTGGCGAGGTCGACGCGGTCCGGCACTTCCGGCGCCTCCGCCCCCGCCCAGCCGGCGCGGAACCGGTAGGACGCGATGGCCAGCCCGTTCGGCTCGCTCACCTCGATCCGGTAGCGCCCGAAGGGCAGCGTGCGCGCGAAGCGGCCGGGCTGCCCCGGCGCGACCTCGATCGTCGTGCTGTCCACCGGCTCGTCCCGCCACACCGTCTCGTAGCGCGCGATGCGCTCGCGCAGCACGATCCGCCAGTCCGGCCGCTCCCGCACCAGGCGCAGGCGTAGCGTGGCAGGGATGGCCGCGCCCTCCGGGCTCACCGCCGCGACCTCGAAGGCGGCTTCCGCATTCGCATCCACCGCGCCGCCCTGGAAGGCCGGGCGGATCGCCAGCAGCGTGCCGCCGGCGCGCACCGGCAGCGCGAAGCGCGTGCCGCTCGTCCGCCCGCCCGGCTCGTCCAGCATCACCGCGACTTCCGCCTTCACCGGCCGCGTCGAATCCGGCGCGCGCGGCAGGTTCAGGGTGAGCGTGGTGCGCCCCTGCGCGTCCGTCTCCGGGATCTCGAAGGTCTGCAGGTCCGGCGAGAAGGACTCGTCCGCCAGTCCGAAATGCCAGCCGCGCCACGCCTCGAAGGGCTCGGGGTCGAGCACCAGGCGCAGCTCCGCCATCCCGCTCAGACCCGCACCCGGCGCGCCGTAGAGGAAGCGCGCCGTCACCGGCACCTCCACCGCCCGGCCGCCGACCAGCGCCGGCGGCAGCGGCCCCGCGGCCACCTCCAGCCGCTCCGGCACGAAGGCGTCCACCCGGAAGGTCGCGCTGCCGATCGGCGGCGCGTCGGGGTCCGCCAGCACCTCCACCGTCCAGGCTCCCACCGGCGCGCCCGCCGAGAGCGTCACCGGCACGATGATCGCCGCGCCCTCCAGCCGCGCCGGCACGCCCTGCCAGAACACCTGCCCGTTCGGCCGCCTGACGCGCAGCCGCGCCGGGATCTCCGCCGGCTGCCCCGCCGCATCGCGCAGCAGCGCCGAGACGTTCACCGTCTCCCCCGGCCGGTAGATGCCGCGGTCCAGCCAGACGAAGGCATCGAGCGGCCCCGGATGCGGCCGCCCCGCCGCCCCGCGATCCGAGAGATCGAAGGCCGCCGATTGCAGATCGAGCGCCGCGAAATCCTCGTCGCCGGCGAAGGCGTGCAGCGCGACGGGCGCCAGCGGCCCCTCGCCCCGCAGCAGCGCCGCGTTGAAGCGCACCAGCCCATCGGCCCCGCTCACCGCCTCGGCCAGGATGTCGTTGTTGCGCGCCAGCAGCGCGACCCGCACCCCGGGCTTAGGCGCCGCATCCGAGAAGCCCCGCACCTGCGCCGCCAGCCCGCCGGCCCCACGCCAGGCGGTGATGCCGAGATCCGTCACCAGCACCGCCACCGCGCTTTCCGCCCGGTAGCGCCCGCGCGCGCCATCGGCCGGCACGGCGTGCAGCACGTACATCCCCGGCCCCGCCGTCAGCAGCGCCTCGGGCAGCGGCAGGGCGTGGCGCGTCAGCCGGTTCGGCTCGGCCTCGGGCAGCGCGACGCGGCCTTCCCAGACCAGCCGGCCAGTCTCCTCGGCGAGGCCGCTGGCGAGCCAGCTTTCCATCTGCTCGCCCGGCCGCCAGTCCCGCGTCAGGTTCACCAGGTTGCGCTCGGTCACGCGCGCCACGCGCAGCGCCATCTGCGTGACGTTCACCGTCGCCACGCCGAGCCGCGGCTGCTGCCCGCGCGGCAGGATGAAGCTGCGGCTATCGAAGACGATGCGCGGCCCGCGATTGGGCATCGCCACGTTGAAGGTGGCGTCGCGCATCACGCGCAGCCCGTCCTCGCCCGGCATCCCGGCGCGCAGCGTCAGCCGCGTCCGCTCGCCCCAGGGCAGGCCGGCGACGCAAATCGCATCGCCCTCCTTCGTCACCGCCATCCCCGGCAGGGCGGGATCGGCGGTGATCCAGTCGCCCGGCTGCCAATCGCCCCGCCGCGCGGGCGGCGAGGTGAAGGTGAGGCAGGCGCGCGCCGGCTCGGCATCCGGCTCGGTGCGGAGCTGGCGGACCAGCAGCCCGGCCTGGCGGCGGGCGGCGGCCAGCGCCTCGCGGTGCTGCGCCTGGTCCGGCGCGCGCTCCACCACCGCCTCCAGCGCCACGATCTGCCACATCGGCTGGTCGAGCACGCGCAGCGCCTCGGCCATCAGCAGCAGCGGCGGGATCTCGGGCGGGCCGCCGGGCACCAGCATGAAGGCGCGGTAGGCCGCCTGCAGCGCGCGCGTCGCCTCCGGCGGGCTGCGGCGAAGCTGCGCCTCGGCCAGCGCGAGCCAATGATCGGCACTGGCCTGTCCGCCACCGATCCGCTCCTCCCAGGCCGCCGCGGCCGCGGCCCAGTCCTTGCGCTGCTCGGCGCTCCGGGCACGCGCCTCGGCCTGGCTGCGCTGCTGCGGCGTCGCGCCGGCGGGGACGCGGCGGGTCAGCGCCGTCTCGTAGCCGAAGGCGTCGCGATCCAGCCCCGGGATCTCGACCGCCGGCGCGGGCGCGGCCAGGCCGAGGCCGAACAGCAGGACGAACAGCGACACGACCCGGCGCAGCATGGCCGATCTCTCCCGTTTCGCACGCAGCATGGCACGAGACTGCGCCGCCTGCATCAAGCCAAGCCTACCCGCGATGCCCCGAAACATCCGCACCGATATCCCGCGGCAGGCGCAGGATCGAGGGCAGCGAAACCAGCATCACCGCCGCGGCGACCAGGAAGCCGATGGCGAATTCCACCTGGCCCGGCGCCGCCGCCCCGGTGACGAGCACCGCCGCCTCCAGGCTCAGCGATCCCAGCACCACGCCGAGCGCCAGCCCCAGCTGCTGCGCGGTGCCCGACATGGCGGTGGCCGGCGCCAGCTTCGCCTGCGGCACATCGGCGAAGGAGAGCGTCGCCATCGAGGTGAATTGCAGCGCCCGCGTCACGCCGCCGATCGCCAGCACGGCGAAGATCAGCCAGGCCGGCCAGCCCGGGGTGAAGGCCGCGCAGAGCCCGAGGAAGCCCACCGCAAGCAGCCCGTTGACGAGCAGCACGTTGCGGAACCCCCAGCGCTTCAGCGCCGGCCGCACCAGCGGCTTCATCGCGAAGGCGCCGAGCGCGGTGGCGAAGGTGACCATGCCGCTGGCGCTCGCCGAATAGCCGAACACCAGCTGCAGCATCAGCGGCAGCAGGAAGGGCAGCGCCGCCGCCCCCACCCGGAACAGCGAGCCGGCGCCCATGTAGATGCCGAAGCTCGGCAGCTTCATCAGCGAGAGGTCCACCGCCGGCCGCCGCGCGGCGCGCGAATGGCGCACCGCGAAGACGAAGCAGGCGAGCCCCGCCACCAGCATCGCGGGCGCGAACCAGCGGGGCGCGATCGGCCGCCCGACCGTCTCCAGCCCCGCCATGACGAAGGCGATGGCGAGGCCCCAGAGGGTCAGGCCGCCCTTGTCGAGCGGCCCGGGATCCTGCTTCTCGACCTCCGGGATAAAGCGCCAGACCAGCATCAGGCCGAGCGCGCCGACCGGGATGTTCAGCCAGAACACCGCCCGCCAGGAGAAGGCGTCCGTCAGCAGGCCGCCGACCGGCGGGCCGAAAACCGGGCCGAGCAGCCCGGGCATGGTCAGCCAGGTCATCGCCGTGATCAGCTCCTCCTTGCGCACGCGGCGCAGCAGCAGCAGGCGGCCGACCGGCACCATCATCGCCCCGCCGACGCCCTGCAGCACGCGGGCGGCGACCAGCGATTGCAGCCCCTGCGACAGGCCGACCAGCGCCGAGGCGGTGGTGAAGACCACGATCGCCAGCATGAACACCCGCCGCGCCCCGAAGCGGTCCGCCACCCAGCCGGAGACCGGGATGAAGACGCAGAGCGAGACCAGGTAGGAGGTGATGGCGACCGACAGATGCACCGGATCCACGCCGAGGTCGCGCGCCATCGCCGGCAGCACGGTGGCGACCACGGCGGAGTCCAGGTTCTGCATGAACAGCGCGCTCGCGACGATGATCGCCACGATGCGCGGATCCTTGGCCGTCACGCCGCCGCCATCTCGCGCAGCCGCGCCCGCTGGACCTTGCGGCCATTCGGCCCGTCGGTGGTGGGGAACTCCGCCAGCGCGATCAGCCGCGCCGGCACCTTGAAGCGGGCGAGCTGTGCGGCGCAGGTGGCGAGGATCGCCGCCTCGTCATAGCCGGCCCCCGGGATGACGAAGGCGACCGCCCTGCCCTCATGCGCCACCACCTGCGCCGCGGTCAGGCCGGGCTGCGCGAGGAGGAAGGATTCGATCTCCTCCGGCGCCACCAGGAAGCCACCGAGCCGCAGCGCATCGCCCGCACGGGTGGCGAAGTCGAAGCCGCGCCCATCCGGCTGCGCAGCCGCGAGGTCGCCGCTGCGGAACCAGCCATCCGGCGTGCGGGCGCGCGCCGTCGCCGCCTCGTCGCCGAGGTAGCGGTCGAACAGCGAGGGTCCGCGCAGCAGCAGCTCGCCATCCCCGGCGATGGCGAAGCCGGCGTCCGGGCTGGCGGGAATGCCGCCGCCGATCGCGGCATGCGGCCCGGCGGGGTCCTGCAGCGCGAACAGCGCCTGCGCCTCCGAACTGCCGTACACGGCGCGCGCGGCGAGGTTCAGCCGGGCGGAGGCTTCCATCACCTGCTCGGCCTTGCCGTGGAAATTGGCGAAGCCGGTGAAGGCGAACGGCGCGTAGGGCCGCCCGGCCGCCGCCTCGGCCAGCATCAGCAGCAGGTCGTCGCCGCCGACCAGATGCGTGATGCCGGCGCGCCGGATCAGCGCATCGGCCTCCGCCGCATCGAAGCGCTCCATCGGATGGATCGCGGCGCCGCCGGCCAGCGCCGCCATCGCCGCCGCCAGCCCGAAGGTTCCGCAAAGCGGCACGGCGGCGAGGAAGGCGGCGCCCGGTGCACCCGTCCCGATCCGCGCCGCCACATCGGCCGCGTGGCGCGCGATGCTGCGCTGGCGATGCAGCACCAGCTTCGGCCCCGCGGTGGTGCCGGAGGTCGTGAAGGTGAGGCACTCGGCCTCCGGCGCCGCGTCGTCCGGCGCCTCGGCGCCGGCATCCAGCGCGCCGAGCGGCAGCACCGGCAGGCCGGCGAGGCTGCCCTCCCCCATCCCGTCCACGCCGATCGCAAACCGCAGCGAGCCGCGTGCCGCGCCCGGCACCGCGCCCAGCACCGCCGCGGCGTCCACCGCCGCGAAATCCCGCGCCACCGCGATCGCCCTCGGTTTCGCCCGCTCCAGCAGCGGCCCTAGCTCCGCCGCGCGGAACCGCGTGTTGAGCAGCACCGCGCAGGCGCCGCGCCGGGCGAGCGCCAGCAGCAGCAGCAACATCCCCGGCCGGTTCGGCAGGAACAGCGCCACCCGGTCGCCCGGCCCGATCCCCTGCCGGGCCAGCCCGCCCGCGATCCGTCGCGCCGCGGCGGCGACCTCCGCCCAGCGCAACCCGGGCAGCGCCGGGGCCTCCGGGCAGCGCGCGGCGGTGGTTTCGAGCAGGTCGGAGAGCGTGCCGGGCGGCGCCATGTGCCCGGCCATCATGGGCCGGGCTCAGCGCCGCCGCCAGACCTCGACCTCGTACGACCCATCTTGGACCGTTGCGAACAGCGCATAGCCCCGCGCCAGCGCTGCCTCGATGGCCGCCCGCGCCTCGGGCCGGATCAGCGGCCAGAAAGCGGGCGCCACCACGATCACGCCCGGCGGCAGCGCCAGCACGCGGGCAAGCTCGGCATCCACGTCCTCGCCGGTGACACCCGCGAAACGGCCGGCCAGGTGCGCGGGAAAGGCGAGGCGCGTCGGCGGAGGCTCGCCGGCCAGCACATAGGGGGTGACGTGCCAGTTGGCGACGAACAGGGCCTCGCCCGGACGCAGCGCCTCGGCGGCCAGCGCGGCGACCTGCCGCACCGGATCGGTGCCGCGCAGCCCCAGCCCATGGGCGAGCCGCGGCATCACCGTGTCCACGACCGGCATGGCAGCGAGCAGCGCAACGCCGAGCGCGAAGGCGCGCGCCGCGAAGGGCGGGCGGATGGCGATGCGGGCGAGCGCCGTCAGCCCGAGCACCGCAAGCACCGAGAGCGGCGCCATCAGGATCAGGAAGTAGTGGAGGTAGAATTTCCAGGGTGCCGCCACGGCCAGCGCCGCGCCCACCAGCCAGGGCAGCAGCAGCAGCCCCGCGCGCCGGATGCCCGCATCGCCCGCCAGCACGCCGAGTGCCGCCAGGGCCAGCCAGCCGAGATGCGGCAGCGCGCCGAACAGCCCCTGTCGCAGCCCCGGCCAATAGCCATCGGTGTCGGCATAGCGCAGCGGCGCGAACAGGTTGCCCTCCAGCCAGGCATCGATCTCGCCGCCCGCCCAGTATCCGGCGGCGACCCCGAGGCTCGGCAGGGCGGCGCCGAGGGCGAAGGCGGCCGCGAGCAGCGGGATACGGCCCGGCGCCAGCCGCCCGGCCGCCAGCGCCGCGCCGCACATGGTCAGCCACAGCGCGGAAGTCTCGATCGCCGTCACCTGCTTGATGAAAAGCGCGAAGCCGGCCGCGAGCCCGGCTGCCAGCACCATGCCAGCCCGCGGCGGGGCGGCGGAGAGCGCCTCCCGCAGCAGCAGCAAGGCGGCGAGCACCACGAAGGGGGCGAAGAGCACCTCCGTATTGGTCGCGAGCCCGCCGAGGACGATGGTATGCGCGATGTAGAGCAGGCCAGCCCCGAGCGCCGCCGCCGGCGGCGCGCCGAGCAGCCGCGCCAGCGCACGCAGCCCGCATGCCGTGGCGGTCACCGCCAGCACGCCGGTGAGACGCAGCGCGATCACCGGCTCCGGCACCAGCGCATGCACCAGGGCGATCAGCGCGGGGGCGCCGGGTGGGTGCATGTCCCAGATCGCGAGATAGGGCCAGCCGCCCTGCAGCCAGGTCACGGCCTGCAGCAGATAGAGGCCTTCGTCCGGGTCGATCAGAGCGGCGGTGAAAGACAGCGCGCGCAACAGCAACGCGACAGCGAGGAACAGCCCCGCGGCCCCGAGCGCACGCACCCACCCCCTGGCGGCTTGGCGCTGGCTGGTGGCCTGCGCCGTGCCGTCCCGAGCACCGAAGATACCGGTCCCACTCACGGGCGGTCGAACGCCTCGAAACCGAATCGGTTGGCGTCGGTACCCGTCACGGCCGCGTCAGCGCCGGCTTGACGCGGACACGTGCGGGCAGGACCGTCCACGCCATGCAGCCCGACCCCATCACCCTCGCCGTGCTCGAGAACCGCTTCCGCGCGATCGTGGAGGAGATGGGCGAGGCGCTGCTGCGCACCGCCACCTCGCAGATCCTGAATTCCTCGCGCGACTTCTCCGTGGCGCTCTGCGATGCGCGCGCAAGGCTGGTGGCGCAGGCCGATCACATTCCCGTCCATGTCGGCGCCATGCCCTTCGCCGCCGCCGCGGTGCTGGAGGCCTTCGGCGACGTGATCCGCCCCGGCGAGACCTACCTGCTCAACGACCCCTGGCATGGCGGCAGCCACCTGCCCGACCTCACCATCGTCCTGCCGGTGTTCGCGGGCGCCGAACTCCACTTCCTCTGCGTCGTCCGCGCCCACCAGTCCGACATCGGCGGTGCCACCCACGGCGCCTACAACCCCGCCGCCTTCGAGATCTGGCAGGAGGGCATCCGCATCCCGCCCATCCGCCTCGGCGAAGGCGACCGGCTGCGCGACGATCTGGTCTCCATGCTCGCGCTCAACACTCGCATCGCCCGCGACTTCCGCGGCGACCTGATGGCGATGTGGGGCTCGGCCCGCCTCGGCGCGAAGCGCCTCGAATCCCTGCTCGCTGAGCACGGCCCGACGAAGCTCGACGCCGCCACCGCCGCCATCCTCGACCTGGCCGAAGCCCATGCCCGCCGCATCATCGGCGCCTGGGCCGATGGCGAGTATGTCGGCGAGGCGCTGCTCGACGATGACGGCCACGGCGCCACCGACATCCCCATCCGCGCCCGCATCACCAAGCGCGGCGATTCCCTCACCGTCGATCTCTCCGAGTCCGCCGCCCAGGTCCGCGGCTTCGTCAACTCGCCCTGGCCCAACACCGTCAGCGCCGTGCGCATGGCGCTCGCCTATCTCCTCGACCCCGAGGTGGCGAAGAATGACGGCGCCTTCCGCCCCCTCACCGTCATCGCCCCCGAAGGCAGCATCGTCCGCCCGCGCGAGGGCGCCGCCGTCACCCTCTGCACCTCCCACCCCGGCAACGAGATCGTCGAGGCCGTGGTGAAGGCCCTCGCCCCCGCTTGCCCCGAGCGCGCCATGGGCGGCTGGGGCCGCCGTTTCCGCGTCGCCATCACCGGCCACGACCCGCGCCGCGACAAGCGCTTCGTCTGGCACCTCTTCCACGCCCGCCCCGGCGGCGGCGGCCATGCGAAGGGCGATGGCTGGTCCACCGCCGGCGAGTGGCATTCCGCCGGCGGCCTGAAATTCGGCAGCGTCGAGATGGCCGAGGCGCGCTTCCCCCTCTTCTTCCGCCGCCACGAATTCCGCCCCGGTTCCGCCGGCGACGGCACCCATCGCGGCGGCTTGGGCGCGGAACTTGAACTGGTGATCGAGGCCGACGGCATCTCCCGCGCCAACACCGCCGGCGACGGCGCCCGCCACGGTTCCGCCGGCATGTTGGGCGGCCGCGACAGCGCCCCCCACCACTACACGCTCCGCCACCCCGACGGCACCGAGCGCGACCTCCGCACCAAGGAGACCGGCGTGGAGCTCTCCCCCGGCGACGTCCTCATCGTCCGCTCCGCCGGCGGCGGCGGCTGGGGCCCGCCCGAGAACCGCGACCCCGCCGCCCGCGCCGCCGACGCAGCCGAAGGTCTGATCTGATGATGGGCCCCTACCGCATCGGCGTGGATGTCGGCGGCACCTTCACCGACGTCGTCTGCATCGGCGCCGATGGCGAGACCGTCCTCGCCAAGGCCGCCACCACCCCGCACGACCAGTCCGAAGGCGTGCTCGACGGCCTCCGCACCCTCGCCGCGCAGCTCCACATCACCCTCCGCGAACTCCTCGAAGTCACCGAGCGCCTGGTCCACGGCACCACCGTCGCCACCAACGCCCTGCTGGAACGCCGCACCGCGAAGGTCGCCCTCCTCACCACCGAGGGCCATCGCGACGTCATCGAGATGCGCGAGGGCCTGAAGCCCGAGCGCTACGACCTCCGCCTCCCCCCCGCGCCCACCCTGGTCCCCCGCCGCCTGCGCCTCCCCCTCCGCGAGCGCATCCGCGCCGACGGCCGCGAGGAACGCCCCCTCGACCCGTCATCGCTGAACACCGCCATCGCCACCCTGCAATCCGAAGGCGTCGATTCCGTCGCCCTCTGCCTCCTCCATTCCTGGCGCGACGGCACCCATGAGCGCCAGGCCGCCGAGGCCATCCAGGCCGCCCTCCCCGACGCCTATGTCACCCTCTCCTCCGACGTCCTGCCGCAGATCAAGGAGTACGAGCGCTTCTCCACCACCGTGGTGAATGCCGCCGTCGGCCCCATCGTCGGCCGCTATCTCGGCCGCCTGCAGACCCGCCTCACCGAGGCCGGCTTCCACGCCCCCCTCTTCGTCATCCTCTCCCATGGCGGCGTCGCCCCGGTGGAGGAGGCGCAGCGCCTGGCCGCCGGCACCGCCCTCTCCGGCCCCGCCGGCGGCGTCGCCGCGGCGCTGGCGCTGGCCCGCGCCGGCCTCGGCGGCAACCTCGTCACCTTCGATGTCGGCGGCACCTCCACCGATGTCGCCCTCGTCGCCGGCGGCGAGGCTGCGCTCGGCCGCGGCCGCGAGGTCGGCGGCCAGCGCATCGCCCTCGAAAGCCTCGACATCGTCACCCTCGGCGCCGGCGGCGGCTCGCTGGCTTTCGTGGATGCCGGCGGCATGCTCCGCGTCGGCCCCCGCAGCGCCGGCGCCGTGCCCGGCCCCGCCTGCTACGGCGCCGGCGGCACCGAGCCCGCGGTCACCGACGCCAACCTCCTGCTCGGCTATCTCGACCCCGAGCGCTTCCTCGGCGGCAAGCGCCGCCTGGACCGCGCCGCCGCCGCCGCCGCCGTGGAGCGCCTGGCCGCGAAGCTGGGCCTGGAGCCGCTCGCCTGCGCCGCCGGCATCCACCAGCTTGCCAATGTCGCCATGGCCGAGGGCATCCGCGTCGCCACCGTTCGCCGCGGCGTGGACCCCCGCGGCTTCACCCTGCTCGCCTTCGGCGGCGCCGCCGGCCTGCATGCGTCCGCCGTCGCCCGCGACCTCGGCATGACGCGCGTCGCCGTCCCCCTGCTCGCCGCCGGGCTCTCCGCCTGGGGCATGCTGCAGACCGATTTGCGCTACGAGCTCGCCCGCAGCCTGGCCGACGCCGTCGGCCTGCCCGCCGAGGCCGACCTCCGCGCCCTCTACGCCGCCCTGGAATCCGAGGCCCGCGCCCGCCTCACCGCCTGGATGCCCGGCGCCCCCGAGATCCGCCGCAGCGCCGACATGCGCTATGGCGAGCAGGTCTTCGAGGTCGCCGTCCCCCTCGACGCCGTGGACTGGGACGCCCCCGGCCTCCCCGCCCGCGTCACCGAGGCTTTTCATCAGCGCCACGAGGCTTTGTTCACCTATGCCCTGCGCGGCGAGGAGGTGGTGCTGGTCACCGCCCGCGTCGCCGCCATCGGCCAGCTCCCCACCCGCCCCGCGCCCCTGCTGCCGGCGCGTGCGAAGGCCGAGCCCGCCGGCACCCGCCGCGCTGTCATCGCCGGCGCGCTGCACGACCTCCCAGTGTGGAGCTTTGCCGAGTTGGCCCCGGACCAGCGCGTGGAGGGCCCGGCGATCGTGGAGAGCGACACGACGACGGTGCTGCTGCTGCCGGGGGATTCGGCGCGGCTGGATGCGCGGGGGTGGTTGGAGGTGGAGGTGGAGGGTGAGTGACGCACCTAACCGCAATCTCTATGTCAGCGTTGCACCTCTGTATGCAACCTGCCGGTCTCCTGCCCACCTTAAGGATACCGTGGCGCCGCCGGGCTTTCCACAAGCGGGCGCGATCCTCGCCCCTGTGGGCGGCCAAGGTTAGCGAGTAGCCGCCTCAGAAGACTCGTGCCTCAACGTCCGTGGCGGTGTAAGTAGCCCTGTACGCGGCGCTCACAAGGAAGCATCATGACGAAACTGACCGAAGTGTTCGGTGTCAGCGCTGATCCCATTCTATCGTATATTGTTCGTGACAACATCGACGGTCTTTTTACGACTGTGCTGAAGGAGACCAAGCATGTGGTAGTATACGGTGCCTCCAAGCAAGGGAAAACCGCCCTAGTCTCTCGCTACCTACCTTACGAGCAGAATGTAGTAGTTCGGCTTTCACCGAACAGCAACGTTGAGGACATCTATTCGAGCATTCTACGCCAGTGTGGCGTTGAAATAGAAGTCGGAAAATTGACAGAAAAAGCCTCTGAATTGTCTGCAAGCGCAGGGATCAAGGCCAAGGCAACGCTCTGGTTGCTAGGAGAGGGAGAGGTGAATGGAACAGGAGGATACAAGAATTCCGACAAGAGCCAACGAACATCGAAGACGATTCCCTTCAATTTGGCTGTCGCACAAGACGTTGCTGAATTATTGAGGGAGATTGGCTTTGACAAAAAAATAATACTCGAAAATTTCCACTACTTGGCGGAAGAAAGACAGCGCCAGCTTTCGTTTGATTTGCGGTCCTTTCAGGAGATGGGAATTATATTCGTGGTATTGGGCGTATGGCGCCAGAAGGACAAGCTGCGAATCTACTGCCCTGATCTAACAGACAGGGTTGTCGACGTCGCAGTTGAGCCTTGGAGCGATGATGAGTTTAAAAAGGTCGCCGCAGAGGGCGCAAGCCATCTAAATTTAGAACTCAGCTCAAAGGTGGTTGAGCGATGCATCGAAAACTCCTTTGGCAGTATTGGTGTCTTTCAGGAACTCTTGAAGCACACTTGTATGGCCGCCGGTGTGCTCGAAGGAACATGGCGCACGCAAAGAATTCTCGACGAGACCTTCGCTGATAAGGCCGTTAAAGAAAAAGCTGACCAGTATGGAGCCACGCACCAGCAAGCCCTTGAGCTGATCTCTTCCGGGAATGTGACACACTCGAAGGAGAAGGAGAAAACCCCTCTTCATCTCCCGTACTATTTGGTCTGTGTGATACTTGATTTAGGTTACTCTGGCTTAATGCATGGAGCGAGTAGATCAGACATCACAGACATGATAAAGCAGCACCATCATCGAAAGGATGACGTTCGCGGTTCTGATATGAGCAACTTGCTACACAACCTTGCCACGCTGCAGCACAAGAAAGGAATCAATCCACCATTGATCGACTATGATATTGGCAAGCGACGGTTGTACGCAATTGATTCAACGTTCTTTTTCTTCCTTAGGAACTGCGATCTGGCCGTTGTCAAGGAAGAGCTCCCGTCACCCATAGATGCGGAATCCGCATAAATCGCGCGAAGGTCGAGGTAATGCTGGGAATATTTTTTCGGAAGTGAAGCATATTTCTGAGCAACGAAGTTTTGATATTTGCTTTGGGCCTGCTTCGGTAATGCTTCCGGCAACCTTCAGGCGCCGCCGCGGCACGGCTGGCCCTCTTCTATTTCGATTGGTCTGATCCCGGTGATTCAACGCGTGCCAGCGCGCGACGCTCGCCTCTCACGGCGGAGGATGATCGCCCCCCACCGGCCGGATCCAATTGCCATGCAAGAAACGGATTGAGATCAAGCAATATTTTCCTATATACTTTTTTGATGCATCTTCTTCCCCCACCCGCCTTCCCCCTCCGCCGCTCCACCCCCCGCCCCTGGCGCCCCCTGACCGACACCGAATGGGCCGCCCTCTCCGCCATCCTCCACGCCTCCAACCGCGGCCGCCCGCCCACCGACGCCCGCCGCACCTGGAACGGCATCTTCTGGATCGCCTGCTCGCGCGAGCCCTGGCGCGCCCTGCCGCCTGAATTCGGCCGCCCCGATTCCGCCCACCGCGCGCTGCGCCGCGCCGCACAGGCACAGCACCTGCACCGCCTGCTGCTTTGGGTCTCGGACCGCTACCCCGGCGCCGAAAGCCCGCTGCGCGGCATCGAGTGGTTCATCGTCCGCGCCTATCGCCGCGCCTTCCGCATCACCCCCATCGCCATCGCCTTCGCCCGCCGCCTCGGCCTGGCCAGCGCCCTGCCCGCCGAGCCCCTCTGGCTGCCGCGGCCGGATTTGTCCGAAACCGTGAAGGCGCTCGCCCGCGACGCGAAAGATTCCTTGGCGGAACTGCCGATGGCCTTCCTCCGCGCCCTGCTCCACCTCTCCCGCCGCGCCGCCGGCGAGCCGCGGCACTGGCGGACCACGGCATGAACGCCGGCTCAGAGCGGCGCGCAGGCCCCTTCCAGCCAGGCCCGCGTCGCCCCGTCCACCGCCGGCCCGACCTCCGCCAGCACCCGCGCATGGTAGGCATCCACCTGCGCCCGCTCGGCCGGCGACAGCATCTCCACCGCGATCAGCGCGCGCTCGTACGGCGCCCGCGTCAGCACCTCGAATTCCAGGAACGGCTTGCGCTGCCCGGGCCGCCCCGCCGCCGGCCGCACCAGCAGCAGGTTCTCGATGCGGATGCCGTACGCCCCCGGCTCGTAGAAACCGGGCTCGTCCGACAGGATCATCCCCGCCTTCAGCGGCACCGGCTTCGCCGAGCGGCTGATCCCCGCCGGCCCCTCATGCACGCTGAGGAAGCTGCCGATCCCGTGCCCGGTGCCGTGGTCGTAGTCCAGCCCCGCCGCCCACAGCGCGCGCCGCGCGATGGCATCCAGGTGCGGCCCCGCCACCCCCTCCGGGAAACGCGTCGCGGCCAGCGCCAGGTGGCCCTGCAGCACGCGGGTATAGCGCTCGCGGAGCTCCGCCGGCGCCGCGCCGGGCCCGGTCCACAGCGTGCGGGTCACATCCGTCGTGCCGTCGCGGTACTGCGCGCCGGAATCCAGCAGGAACACCTCGTCCGGGTGGATCGCGCGGTCGGTCTCCGGCGTCGCGCGGTAATGCACGATGGCGCCATGCTCCCCGGCGCCGGCGATCGCCGGAAAGCTCTCGGCCACGAAATGCGCGCCCTCGCCCCGCAGCGCCACCAGCTTCGCCGCGGCGCCCATCTCCGTCAGGCCCTCGCGCGGGACTCGGGAAAACCAGGCGAGAAGCCGCGCCAGCGCCACCGCGTCGCGCTTGTGCGCCGCGCGCGCGCCATCCTGCTCGGTCGGGTTCTTGCAGGCGCGCGGCATCCGGCAGGGATCCTCGCCGCCCACCACCTCCGCCCCCGCCGCGCGCAGCCGCCGCGCGATCCAGGCCGGCGTCACATCGGGGTCGAGCCGCAGCTTGGCACCCGCCAGCCCATCCAGCGCCGCCCCCAGCTCCCCCGGCGGCCGCAGCGCCACCGCATTGCCGAGATGCGCCCTGAGCGCCGCATCCGCGCGCGCGGGGTCGAGGAACAGCTCCACCGTGCCATCCGCGCGCAGCAGCGCCTGCGCCAGCGCCAGCGGCGTGAAGGCCAGGTCGCCGCCGCGCATGTTCAGCAGCCAGGCGACGGAATGCGGATCGGCCAGCACCGTCGCATCCTCCCCGGCATCGCGCAGCAGCTTCGCCGCCGCCTCCCGCTTCGCCGCCGATTCCACCCCGGCGAAGGCGGTCGGGTGCGGCACGGCCGGGCCAGCGGGCGGCGCCGGGCGGCCGGTCCAGACCGCGTCGATCGGGTTGGAGTCGAGCGCCACCAGCTCCACGCCCGAGGTCGCCAGCTTCTCGATCGCCGGCTCGGTGTGCAGCCAGGGATCGTAGCCCACCCGCGTCTCGCGCGGCTCGCCGCGCAGCGTCTCGGCGGGCGGCTGCTCGATCAGGTGCCGCAGCTGCCACAGCGCCGGGTCGGTCTCGCGCTCGGCCTGGGTGGTGTAGCGGCCATCCACGAACAGGAAGGCGCGCTCGCGCAGCACCAAAGCGAGGCCGGCGGAACCGGTGAAGCCGGTCAGCCAGGCCAGCCGCTCGGCCGAGTCCGGCACGTATTCGCCGAGGAACGCATCGCCGCGCGGCACCAGCAGCCCATCCAGGCCGCGGCGGTGCAGCTCGGCCCGTAGCGCGCCGAGTCGGGCGGGGTGGTCCGAGGGGTTCGTCACGCGATTTATCACCCGAGCCTTAACTCCGACACATATGTCTACACTACTTCATGCGCGGGGCGCATGGCTCAATCGTGGCTTCGGCGCATCACCTGTGGCTTCTGCGCCCCTATGTTGCACCTGCGAAGCGCGACCGGAGAGTGGCCATTGGGGCCCGCCCGGGCCGCGCCGCACACGAGAGCATCATGGACCCCCGCCGCAATCAGGAACAGATCGGCCTGTTCCCCACCACCCTCGCCACCCCCGGCCTCAGCGCGGTGGACGTGATCCGCGCCCAGGCCGCGCAGGCCCGCGACGCCGCGCTCGGCGCCGGCATCCGCCGTGCCGCCGTCGCGACCTGGCAGGTGATCGCCGCCGTCGGCAGCGCGCTGCTCACCTTCCCGGCCCGCCGCAGCACCTATGAGAGCCTGCGCCAGCTGTCGGACCGCGAGCTGGCCGATATCGGCCTCACCCGCGGCGAGATCAGCCGCGTCTTCGAGCCCGATTTCCGCATGCCGGCGCGCCCGGCCAACGCCAACCAGCCGGCTGCCGCGGCGCGTCCGCAGGCCGCCTGACCGGTTACTCCACGCAGGTCCGATCCCCCCTCGGCCCGCGCGGACGCACGGGGCCGGCGCCTCCCCCCCCTGGGGGCGCCGGCCCCGTTCTTACGTCCGCTTCCGCAGCAGCAGCGTGGTCCAGGCGCCAACCGGCAAGGCGCGCTCCAGCACCAGCCCCTGCCGCCGATGCGCCGCCAGCACCATCCGCGCCTGCGTCCCCAGCAGCCCCGCCAGGATCGCCGTGCCACCTGGCGCCAGCCCAACCGCCAGCTCCTTCGCCATCGCGCAGAGCGGCCGCGCCAGGATGTTCGCGAACACCAGGTCGTACGGCCGCCCCGCGCGCACATGCCGCTCCGCCCAGCCATCCGCCCGCCGCGCCCGCACCAGCGCGCCGACGCCGTTCATGCGGGCGTTCTGCTCCGCGACGCGCACGCTCCACGGCTCGATGTCGGTCGCCAGCACGCGGCGCTTCCGCCGCTTCGCCGCCGCCATCGCCAGGATGCCGGACCCCGTCCCGAGATCCAGCACCCGCCGCATCGGCCGCCGGTCCTGCGCAACCCGGGCAAAGGCGATCAGGCAGCCCTGCGTCGAGGCATGCTCGCCCGAGCCGAAGGCGATCCCCGCATCGAGCGTCAGCACCGTGCGCCCGTAGGTCGCGCGGGGCGGCACATGGGTCGGGCGGATCACGAAGCGGCCGCCGATCTCCGCCTCGGGGAAGCTCTCCACGGTGCGGGCGAGCCAGCCTTCCGCCTCCACCGGCGCCGATTGCAGCGCGGCATCCGTGCCGGTGACCATCGCCGCCAGCGCCAGCGCGCCGGCAAGTTCCTCGTCGCCGCTGCCCTGCGGGCGCACGCCCTCGACGCGCCAGGTATCGGTCGCCTCGTCGCGGAAGAGCGCGACGGAGCGACAGACCCTCTGCAACGCCGCCTCGAAGGCGGGCACGGCCTCCTCGGGCAAGGCATCGAGCCAGATGGTCTCGAGCGGATCGGCGCGACGGTCGCGCTGCATCGCGTAGGTGTCGCGCATCACGCCTCGCCGGCCTTGCGCACGAAGCGGTCCAGCACCCGCTTCGTGTCGGCCTTGTCGAAGGCGATCTCCAGCCGGTCGTCGTCCACCGCGGTCACAGTCCCGTAGCCGAACTTGTCGTGGAACACGCGGTCGCCGCGCGCGAAGCCGGCGGAGGCCGCAGGGCGTTCCTTCACCTCCCAGGCGCCCGCCTCGATCACCCGCGGCCGCCGCGCCAGCAGCCCGCCGCCGCCGAAGACGGAGGGCGTCTCGGCGAAGCGCGGACGCGCAGCCTGGCCGCCTTCGCGCGTCACCATCTCCTCCGGCAGTTCGTCGAGGAAACGGGAGGGGACGGCCGGCGACCAGTTCCCATAGATGCGGCGGTTGGCGGCGTGGCTGATGATGGCGCGCTTGCGCGCCCGCGTGATGCCGACATAGGCGAGGCGGCGTTCCTCCTCCAGCGCCTTCTCGCCGCCCTCGTCGAGGCTGCGCTGGCTGGGGAACAGCCCTTCCTCCCAGCCGGGCAGGAACACCGTGTCGAACTCCAGCCCCTTCGCTGCGTGCAGCGTCATGATCTGCAGCCGCTCGCCCTCGGCGTTCTCATCGGTCTCCATCACCAGGGCGACGTGATCGAGGAAGCCGGCGAGCGACTGGAACTCGCCCATGGCGCGCAGCAATTCCTTCAGGTTCTCCAGGCGGCCCGCCGCCTCGGGGCCGCGATCGGCCTGCCACATGGCGGTGTAGCCGCTCTCCTCCAGCACCGTCGCGGCGGCGACGACATGGCCTTCCTTCTCGTTCACCTGGCGCCAGCGGGCGAAGCCCTGGATCAGCTCCCGCAAGGCAGCACGCGGCTTCGGCTTCAGCGTGTCGCCCTCGGTGATGCGCGCGGCGGCGTCGTGCAGCGGAATGCGCTGCTCGCGCGCCAGCACATGCAGCGCACGCAGGCCGGTCTCGCCGAGGCCGCGCTTCGGCGTGTTGACGATACGCTCGAAGGCGAGGTCGTCGGCTGGCTGGTTGAGCACGCGCAGATAGGCGAGCGCGTCGCGGATCTCCTGCCGCTCATAGAATTTGAGCCCGCCGATCACGCGATAGGGCAGGCCCAGCACGATCAGCCGTTCCTCGAAGCTGCGGGTCTGGAAGCCCGCGCGGACCAGGATGGCGACCTCGTTCAGCGAATGGCCGGAGCGGCGCAGCGCTTCGACGCGGTCGCCGATCATCCGCGCTTCCTCCTCGCTGTCCCACAGCGAGACGACGCGCACCTTCTCGCCTTCGGCATCCTGCCGCCCGGGCCGCAGCGTCTTGCCGAGCCGGCCGGTGTTGCGCGCGATCAGGCCGGAAGCAGCGCCGAGGATCGGCCGCGTCGAGCGGTAGTTGGCTTCCAGGCGCACGACCTTTGCGCCACGGAAATCCTTCTCGAAGCGCAGGATGTTCTCGATCTCGGCTCCGCGCCAGGAATAGATCGACTGGTCGTCGTCGCCGACGCAGCAGATGTTCTGCGGCAGCGGATCGGGGCGCTGGGCCAGCAGGCGCAGCCAATAGTACTGCACCAGGTTGGTGTCCTGGTACTCGTCCACCAGGATGTAGCGGAAGCTGCGGTGGTAGTCGGCCAGCACGTCCGGCCGCGTGCGCAGGATCTCCGTCATGTGCAGCAGCAGGTCGCCGAAATCGGCGGCGTTCAGCTCCCGCAGCCGTGCCTGGTACGCCTCGTAGAGCGCGCGGCCGCGATTCGCCGCGTAGTCCGTGTCGTCGGCCGGCGTGATGCGGGCGGGCGTCAGGCCGCGATCCTTCCAGCGCTGGATCTCCGCCATCATGCCCTTCTCGGGCCAGCGCTTCAGGTCCACGCCGGCCGCCTGCATCACCTGCTTCAGCAGCCGCAGCTGGTCGTCGGCATCGAGGATGGTGAAGGAGGGTTTCAGCCCCACGATCTCGGCGTGTCGCCGCAGCATGCGCGCGCAGAGCGCGTGGAAGGTGCCGAGCCACAGCCCCTCCGCCGGTCGGCCGAGGATCTGCGCGACGCGCTCGCGCATCTCACGCGCCGCCTTGTTCGTGAAGGTGACCGCCAGCACCTCCCACGGCCGCGCCTTGCCGCTGACGAGGATGTGCGCGAAGCGCGTGGTCAGCACGCGGGTCTTGCCGGTGCCGGCGCCGGCCAGCACCAGCAGCGGGCCATCCAGCGTCTCGACCGCCTCCCGCTGTTCGGGGTTCAGCCGCTCGAGATAGTCGCTCACTGGCAGACGCCGACGCTGCCCGCGCCGCAGATGCGCTCGCCATCGGTCCAGCGTGCGCCGGCCAGGATCGCGTTGGAGAAATCCGCGCCCTCGAGATTGGCGCCGGTCAGGTCGGCGCCGCTCAGATTGGCGCCGAACAGCCGCGCGCGGCGCAGGTCGGCGCGCACCAGCTTCGCATCACGGAGCGTCGTGCGGGTGAAGTCCGCGTTGCGCAGATTGGCCTCGGTCAGGTCCGCCTCCGTCAGGTCGGAGGAGACGAAGCGCGCCCTGAAGCCATCCACGCCGGTGAGATTCGCCCCGACCAGCGTGGTGCGCCCCAGCGACGCGTCGCGCATCTGCGCGCCGGCAAGGTTCGCGCGCGAGAAGTCGCGCCCATCCAGCAGGCAGCGCCGCCAGACCACATCGGGCCCGGGCGGATCGGTGCAGGCGGCGAGGGCTTCGCCCGCGACGAGCAGCGCGGGCAACACCAGGGCGAGGAGATGGCGCCGGGACACGTCCGGCGATATAGATCACGAACACCGCATCTCCAACCATTCCCCTCGCGTCACGCATCCCTTGGGCCTTCTCGGAGCATTTCTCGAACGGATGGCCCGGCATGGCGGTGCGCTGCTCGCCGGCTGCGTCTTCGTGGGCGTCGCGCTGCCGCCGCTGGCCGCCGTGCTGCGCGAGACGCTGACCATCACCGTCGCCGGGCTGATGACGCTCGTGCTGCTGCGCATCGACCTCGCGCAGGTGCTTTCGTACCTTCGCCGGCCGCTGCTGGTCGCCGCCCTGCTCGCCTGGCTGCTGCTCGCCTGCCCGCTGATCGTCTTCGCGCTGGTCCGGGCGACGGGGCTCGATGGCGCGCTCGGCGCGGCGGTGGTGATCATGGCGACGGGCTGCGCCGCCACCTCCTCGCCGGCCTTCGCGCGGCTGGTCGGGCTTGATGCCTCGATCTCCCTGGTGGTGGCGGTGCTGTCCACGCTGCTGGTGCCCTTCACCGCGCCGCCGCTGGCGCTCGGGCTGCTCGGGATCGACCTCGCGATTTCGGTCGGCGGGCTGATGGCGCGGCTGGCGCTGATCGTCGGGCTGCCGCTGCTGCTGGCGCTCGCCATCCGCCGCCTAGTGCCGCCGGCGCGGCTGGCGGGCTGGTCCGGCATGGTGGACGGCACCGTCGTGCTGCTGCTGGTGATCTACGGCATCGGCG
Organism: Falsiroseomonas sp.; assembly: GCF_041690465.1. Classification (GTDB taxonomy): domain Bacteria; phylum Pseudomonadota; class Alphaproteobacteria; order Acetobacterales; family Acetobacteraceae; genus Falsiroseomonas. The sequence goes on from NZ_JAWLHG010000024.1 coordinate 58,550, forward strand.
TGATGGACGGGATGCAGGCGAAGCTGCTGGCGGACCCGGCCTGGGTGGCCGGCGGCCTCGCGCTCGCCACACTCGGCAATTTCGGCCTGAACGCGCTGACCGCGCTGGCCTGCCTGCCGGCCGGGCGCGGCGTGGCGCTGGCGGCGGGGCTGCTTTCGGGAAACCGCAACATGGCACTGTATCTCGCGGTCCTGCCGGCGGCGACGGACAGCCGGATCCTGCTGTTCTTCGCGCTCTGCCAGTTCCCGCTGTTCCTCAGCCCCTTCCTGCTGCGGCCGATCTATGACCGGCTGCGGGCGGCGGGGCTGACAAGCTGACGGGATGGGCCACGTGACGGGTCGGGGCTGCCTCGTCTAGCCTTGCGCAAGTACAGGAGGAACCGCGCACAATGTCCTGGCCCGATCCGCAGCGTCCCGGCGAGCCCGCCGATCCGTCGCGCCCCTGGCATTGGGTGAACCGCGCCGAGGACCGCGACGGCCATCCGCTGCCGATCGGCTGGAACCAGCATCTGCGCCACTGGGTGGTCTGGGATGGCTCGACGATCGGCCCGGAGGAGGCGGCGCGCCGCTTCGCCTATGCCGGCCCCTGCCTGACGCCCACGGAGGCCGATGCGCGGGTGGCGGATGCGGTCGCTGCGGCCACGCCCGCCAAGCCGCCAGCGGATGAGCCGCCGCGTGGCCTGGCCGCGCTCGCGGCCTCGGCCCTGCCGGACCCGCCGCCGGCGATGGTCTACCGCAGGGATGCGATCCGCAACCACCTGCTGATCTTCGCCGGCACGCTGTTCGGTACGCTGTTCCTGGTGGAGAAGTTCAACATCTTCAGGTGACCCCGGGCGCCATCGCCTTCGGCCGCACGCCCAGCAGGTGGGCGATGGCATAGGTCAGGTCGGCGCGGTTCAGCGTGTAGAAGTGGAACTCGTCCACGCCATTGGCCTGCAGCAGCCGCACCTGCTCTGCCGCGACCACCGCGGCGATCATCCGCCGCGTCTCGGCATCCTCCTCCAGCCCGTCGAACAGCCGCGCCATCCAGCCGGGCACGGAAGCGCCGCACATCGCGCTGAACTTCTGCACCTGCTTGAAGTTGGACACCGGCAGGATGCCCGGAACGATCGGCACGGTGATGCCGGCGGACGCGCAGCGATCGAGGAAGCGCAGGTAGATATCGGTGTCGAAGAAATACTGGGTGATCGCCCGCGTCGCGCCGGCATCGATCTTCCGCTTGAGGAAATCGAGGTCGGCAGCGGCCGAGGCCGCGGCCGGATGCGTCTCGGGATAGGCGCCGACGCTGATGTCGAAATCGGCGATGCGCCTCAGGCCGCGCACAAGATCCTCGGCCTGCGCGTAGCCGCCGGGATGCGGCGTGTAGCCGCTCGCCCCCGCCGGCGGGTCGCCGCGCAGCGCGACGATGTGGCGCACGCCCGCTTCCAGATAGCCGCGCGCCACCTCGTCCACCTCCCCGCAGGTCGCGCCGACACAGGTGAGGTGCGCCGCCGGCGTCAGCGAGGTTTCGCGCGCCAGGCGGGACACGGTTTCGTGCGTGCGGGCGCGGGTCGAGCCGCCGGCGCCGTAGGTGACCGAGACGAAGCGCGGTGCCAGCGGCTCCAGCCGGCGGATCGCGGCCCAGAGCTGCTGTTCCAGCGCGTCATTCTTCGGCGGGAAGAATTCGAAGGAGAGCTTGGGGGGCGGCCGTTCGGTGGGCTGTGGCAGGCCGGCCACGCGCGGTCCGGTCAGCCAGCGCTGCAGGGTTCCACTGCGGTCGGCGCTCACGGCGACATTCATTCACGCATTCTCCAGACGCCGGCAGCAGGATCACGGGGACGCGAGCCGCAGTGCAGCACGACCGTTTCGCTTCGCCACGCGCGCGCATATAAGGTCAACGCCGCGCCCCAGGAAGCCCCGGGGCGCGATGGTCCGGCACGACCCTGCCGGGCGCGAAGGAGGTTCGACATTGTCCGTGACGCGCCGGCACCTGCCCAGCCCCCGCCTGCTCGGAGTCCTCGCCCTCGTGCTTGCCCTCGGCGCCTGCGCCACCCGGCCGGATCCCTCCGACCCCGAGGCGGTGGCCGATTTCGAGCAGGTCAACGACCCGCTCGAGCCGCTGAATCGCGGCATGTATTTCGTCAATGACGGCATCGACACGCTGGTGCTGCGCCCGGCCGCCGAGGCCTATCGCATCTTCCTGCCGCCCGAGGTGCGGGAGGCGATCCGCAACGTGCTGGCGAACCTGCGCACGCCGGTGATCCTGGTGAACGACGTGCTGCAGGGCGAGACGCAGCGCGCCGGCGTCACGCTTGGCCGCTTCGTGATCAACACGACGATCGGGATCGGCGGCATCATGGACCGCGCCCGCGACTTCGGCCTGCTCGGCCACACCGAGGATTTCGGCCAGACGCTGGCCGTGTGGGGCATGCCGGAGGGGCCCTTTCTCTTCCTGCCGGTGCTCGGCCCGTCGAACCCGCGCGACCTGACGGGGTTCGGGGTGGACATTGCCGCGAACCCCCTCACCTGGATCAGCGGGAACGAGGCCTATGACACTGTCATGATCACCCGGCAGGGCCTGACTGCCGTCGATGCCCGGGAAGGGCTGATCGAGCCCCTGGATGCGCTGCGCCAGGGTTCGCTCGATCCGTATGCGGCGCTGCGCAGCGCGTATCGCCAGCGTCGCGCTTCGGAGATCCGCAACAGTTCCCCCGCCGTGTCGCCCATGGCGCCGGGCACCGGCTTCGGTGTAGGCGCGGGCGCCCCCACCCTGCGACCGTGAAGGAAGGGCACCGGCCGCCCCGCCGGCACGGCGCCCACCACCCCGCCGGCACGGCGCCCCCGATAAGGACCCCCGCGATGACCGCACCCCCCCGTCGCCTGCTGCTGCTCGGCCTTGCCGCACTGGCCGCCGGCGCGCTGCCAATCGCTCGCGCCGGCGCCCAGCAGGTGGATGTCGGCGGCGCCACCAGCTTCATCCAGGCCACCGGCCAGGAGATGGTGGCCGCCATCAACAGCAACGCACCGGTGGCGCAGCGGCGCGAACGGGTGGCGCAGATCCTTCGCCGCGCCGTGGATGTGCAAGGCGTCGGCCGCTTCATCCTCGGCCGCTGGTGGCGCCAGGCGACCCCGCAGCAGCAGCAGGAATACCTGCAGCTGTTCGAGCAGGTGCTGATCCACAACCTTGCGGCCCGGTTCGGCGAATACCAGGGCGTCCGCTTCGGCCTCGGCCGCACGCAGCAGCGCACCGAAGAGGATGTGCTGGTCAACACCGTGGTGGAGCGTCCGGGCTCGCCGCCCTTCGCGCTGGACTGGCGGGTGGCCGAGGTGGACGGCCAGCCGAAGATCGTGGACGTGATCGCCGAGGGCACCAGCCTGCGGCTGACCACGCGCAGCGAATACAGCAGCGTCATTTCCCGCAACAACGGAAGTGTCGGCGCGCTGCTGGCGGCGATGCGCAACCAGATCCAGCAGCTGGAAGCGCGCGCGGCGGGCTGAAGGCACCGCGCCCGGCGGCTACCGCAGGCTCTCGAACACCAGCATGCGGTGGCCCTGGTGGCGGAACTCACCGGCCTCGCGCATGCCGATATCGCCCAGCACGCCGCGCGAGGCCAGGTTGCTCTCGCGCGCCACGGCGATGATGCGCGCCAGGCCGGCGCGGTGGCCGAAGGCGAGCGCGGCGGCCGCCGCCTCCCGCGCATAGCCCTTGCCGCGGCATTCCGGCCAGAGTGCGAAGCGGAGCGCGACGCCGCGGCCATCCGGCCGTTCCATCAGGCCGCAGATGCCGAGGAAGTCGCCGCTGGCGCGCTCGAACACCGACCAGGTGCCGTAGCCCCGCACCAGCCAGAAATCGATGTCGTCCTCCAGCTCCTCCCGCGTGCGCTCGGGCGAGCGCACGCCGTGCAGCATCAGGCCGAAGACGCGCTCATCCGCCTTCAGGCGGATAAGGTCGTCGAGGTGCTCCGGCCCGGGCGGCAGCAGCGAGAGTCGCGGCGTGCTGAGCGTGCGCGGCGCCGCGTGGAGCCCGCTCAACGCTACCTCGCCAGCGGGCGGTACTTGATCCGGTGCGGCTCGGTCGCCGCGGCGCCGAGGCGGCGTCGCTTGTCGGCCTCATAGGCTTCGAAGTTGCCCTCGAACCACTCGACATGGCTGTCGCCCTCGAAGGCGAGGATGTGGGTGGCGAGCCGGTCGAGGAACCAGCGGTCGTGGCTGATCACCACGGCGCAGCCGGCGAAATCCTCCAGCGCATCCTCGAGCGCGCGCAGCGTGTCCACGTCGAGGTCGTTGGTCGGCTCGTCGAGCAGCAACACGTTGTGCTCGCGCTTCAGCATCTTCGCGAGGTGCACGCGGTTGCGCTCGCCGCCCGAGAGGATGCCCACCCGCTTCTGCTGGTCCGCGCCCTTGAAGTTGAACGCCGCCACATAGGCGCGGCTGGCGATGGTGCGCTTGCCGATGGTGATCTGGTCCATCCCGTCGGAGATTTCCTGCCAGACGGTCTTGCTGTCATCGAGGCTGTCGCGCGACTGGTCCACATAGCCGAGCTTGACGGTGTCGCCGATGGTCAGCGTGCCGCCATCGGGCTGCTCGACGCCGGTGATCATCTTGAACAGCGTGGACTTGCCGGCGCCGTTCGGGCCGATGATGCCGACGATGCCGCCGGGCGGCAGCTTGAAGTCCAGGTCCTCGATCAGCAGCCGGTTGCCGTAGCCCTTGCGCAGCTTCTCCGCCTGGATGACCAGGTTGCCGAGGCGCGGCGCGGGCGGGATGATGATCTCGGAATCGCCGGGGCCCTTCTCCTGGCTCTTCTGCAGCATCTCCTCATAGGCGGTGATGCGCGCCTTGCTCTTCGCCTGGCGGGCAGCCGGGCTGCGTCCGATCCATTCCTGCTCGCGGGCGAGCTGGCGCTGGCGCGCGCTTTCCTCGCGCTCCTCCTGCTGCAGGCGCTTGCGCTTCTGGTCGAGGTAGGAGGAGTAGTTGCCCTGGTAGGGGAAGCCGCGGCCGCGATCGACTTCCAGGATCCAGTTGGTCACGTTGTCCAGGAAGTAGCGGTCATGCGTGACGACCAGCACCGCGCCCTGCCATTCGCGCAGCGTCTTCTCCAGCCAGGCGACGCTTTCGGCGTCGAGGTGGTTGGTCGGCTCGTCGAGCAGCAGCAGGTCGGGCTTTTCGAGCAGCAGCTTGCACAGGGCCACGCGCCGGCGCTCGCCGCCCGAGAGGTGGCCGACGGCGCTTTCGAAGGGCGGGCAGCGCAAGGCGTCGAGCGCGATCTCGATCCGCCGATCCAGCTCCCAGCCATCCGCAGCCTCGATCTTCGCCTGCAACTCGGCCTGTTCGGCGAGCAGGGCGTTCATCTCCTCCTCCTCCATCGGCTCGGCGAACTTGTCCGAGATCTCGTTGAAGCGGGCGAGCTGGGCGGAGAGCTCGGCGAAGGCCTCCATGACGTTCTCGCCGACGGACTTGTCGGGGTTGAGCTGCGGCTCCTGCTGCAGGTAGCCGACGCGCGCGCCCTCCGCGACCCAGGCCTCGCCGCCGTATTCCTTGTCGAGGCCGGCCATGATCTTCATCAGCGTGGACTTGCCGGCGCCGTTCGGGCCGAGCACGCCGATCTTGGCGTCCGGAAGGAAGGAAAGGGTGATGCCCTTGAACACCTCGCGCCCGCCCGGATAGGACTTGGTGAGGTCTTTCATCACGTAGACGTACTGCCAGGCGGGCATAGGGCGAGATTCCAGGGCGAAGGGGGAGGTCGGCGCGGGTTTTATCGCGCCGGGCGTCCCGCCTCAACCGCGCTGCCCGGACGGGGCGCGTGGGCGATGACGGGGCGGCGCCGATCAGCACCATATTGGTAGAGCGCCGCCATCCTGCCAGCACGATTCCAGGCGAAAGCGCTGGCTGACCCGCCGCTGCCCGCGCATCGTCAACCGGCCACGGGGCCGGACGCGCGGGCGCCGGCGCGGCGGCTTCGCCTCTGCTAGGCCCGGCGCGCGCCCCCGAAGGCGCCGCGCAAGGCCCGGAAGGCGGGCGCGAGCAGGTGCTCGACCGTCGGGATCAGCAGAGCGCCGAGCGCCAGCCCGAAGACGCCGGATGCCGCCGCGCCGGCCAGCCAGCCCGCGAAGCCGGGCGCGGGCGGCAGCAGGGCGGCCCCCGCGGCCTCGGCTGCGTGCAGCGCGTGGCCGGCAGCCGCCAGGCCGAACTCCTCCAGGCCATGGATCACGATGCCGCCGCCGACCCAGAGCATCGCCGCCGTGCCCACCACCGCGAGCGCCTTCAGGAAGGCCGGCATGCCAGCCACCAGCCCGCGCCCGACCAGGCGCAGCGCGCCGCTGCCGCCGGCGGCCAGCGACACGCCGGCATCATCCGCCTTCACGATCAGCGCCACCGCGCCATAGACGACGACGGTGATCGCGACACCGACCACCGCCAGCACCACCCCCTGCATCAGCAGCGAGCCGGTCGAGACTGTGGCCAGCGTGATCGCCATGATCTCGGCCGAGAGGATGAAGTCGGTGCGGATCGCGCCGGCGACCTTGGTGTCCTCCAGCGCCTGCGGATCGGGCGGCGCCACGCCGACCGCCGCCTCGTGGCCATGGGCGGCGTGCGGCGCGATGGCCTCATAGACCTTCTCGGCGCCCTCGTAGCAGAGGAACGCACCGCCGAGCACCAGCAGCGGCGTGATCGCCCAGGGCGCGAAGGCGCTGAGCGCCAGCGCGGCGGGCAGCAGGAAGACCAGCTTGTTGCGCAGCGATCCGATGGCGATGCGGCGGACGATCGGCAGCTCGCGCGCGGCCGCGAAGCCGACCACGTAGCGCGGCGTGACGGCGGCATCGTCGATCACCACGCCGGCGGCCTTGGCGCCCGCCTTGCCGGCCTGCGCCGCCACGTCGTCCAGCGAGGCGGCGGCCATCTTGGCGATGCCGGCGATATCGTCGAGCAGGGCGAGGAGGCCGGTGGCCATTCGTCGAGGTTCCGATCCGGGAAAGGTGGCAACATAGAGAGCGCCGCCGTGTGGCGCGACCCTGGTTCCTCCCCGGGATTTCCCGCCTGGGGGTGATGCGCCTGGTCTGGTCCGGTGGCGCGGATCAGGCCTTCTCCCCGCGCGTGCCCGTCATCCCGCGGCGGGCGCCGGCTTCGCCGTCGGCGGCCGGAAACCATGCGCTGGTGCGGTTGGCGAAGGCGACCAGCGAGAGCATCACCGGCACCTCGACGAGCACGCCGACAACGGTCACCAGCGCCGCGCCCGAGTTCAGCCCGAACAGGCCGATGGCAACCGCGACCGCAAGCTCGAAGAAGTTGGAGGTGCCGATCAGCGCGCAGGGGGCGGCGACGTTGAACGGCACGCGCCAGAGATACGCCGCGCCATAGGCCAGCGCGAAGATGCCGTAGGACTGGATCAGCAGCGGCACCGCGATCAGCGCGATCAGCAGCGGCTGCTCCAGGATGACGCGCCCCTGGAAGCCGAACAGCAGCACGACGGTCGCGAGCAGGCCGAGCACCGAAAGCGGCTTGACGCGGCCGGTGAAGCGCTGGACCTCCGCTTCGCCCAGCGCACCCGGCCCGGCCCGACCGGTGAGACGCAGCCTGGTTGCGACGCCGGCGGCGAGCGGGATGACCACGTAGAGCAGGACGGAGAGCAGCAGCGTCTCCCACGGCACGGCGATGTCGGTGACGCCGAGCAGCAGCGCGACGATCGGCGCGAAGGCGAAGATCATCACCACGTCGTTCAGCGAGACCTGCACCAGCGTGTAGTTGGCATCGCCCCGCGTCATCTGCGACCAGACGAAGACCATCGCGGTGCAGGGTGCGGCACCCAGCAGGATGAGGCCGGCGATGTACTGGCCGGCATTGGCGGGATCGATCAGGCCGCCGAAGACATGCTCGAAGAACAGCACGCCAAGCGCCGCCATGGTGAAGGGCTTCACAAGCCAGTTGACCACCAGGGTGATCACCAGCCCCTTCGGGCGCTCGTGGACGCGGCGGAGGCTGGAGAAGTCCACCGCCACCATCATCGGGTAGACCATGAACCAGATGAGCACCGCGACCACGAAGTTGACCGAGCCGTATTCGAGGCCGGCGAGCAGCCGGAACGCGCCCGGGAAGAGGCTGCCGAGCGCGATGCCCGCGGCGATGCACAGGGCGACCCAGAGCGAGAGATAGCGTTCGAAGGAGGACATGCGGCCCGGTTTCCTGGCGATTCGGGGCGGTGGCTGGAGCGGAATGGCCCTGAATGTGCCCAGGATCATTCCGGTCCGGCCGCTGGGGAGTTGGCGATTCGCGCCCTGGCGTGCCCGACTGCGGGCACACCCCAGGGTGATCGCGGGCTAGAGGGCGGCGACCAGCTCCTTGAGGCGCGCGAGGCCCTCGCGGTGCAGGCGGTAGCAGATGCGCGGCCCGTCCACCTCGCCCTCGATCAGCCCGGCTGCCTTGAGGATGCGGAGGTGTTCGGAGACGGTGGACTGGGCGAGTTCCAGGTCGGCCACGATGTCGCAGCCGATGCAGCCCTCGCGGCGCGCGAGCAGCCGCAGCACGCGGACCCTCGCCGGGTGCGCCAGGGCCCTGGCCAGCTTCGCGAGGTCCTCGTCGGCGGCGATCGGCCGCGGGGGGGTGCGTCTGCTCACGTCCCTGTGACTTTCGTTCGCCTATCGTCGAAGAACGATATAATCGGCGCTGCCGGATCGGGCAAGGGACATGAGGGCCTCGTCATACCCCATGATCGAGCCACATACCCGTCTCGCCCCGCTGGTCGGTCCGACCCGCCTTGCCGCGCTGCGAGGTGCGAAACGGCATCCACCTGCGGGCCGCGCGCCGGCGTCAGATCACCGCATGGCGCACGCGCGCGGAGAGCCACTCGCTGACCGCAACGGTGCCGAGGATCAGGATGAAGATCATCGTCACCTGTGGCCAGGCGAGCGTGTTGATCGAGGCCTGCAGCTGCATCCCGATGCCGCCGGCGCCGACCAGGCCGAGCACCGTCGCCTCCCGGATGTTGATGTCCCAGCGGAACACCGAGATGCCGGCGAAGGCCGGCATCACCTGCGGCACGATGGCCCAGCCCAGCACCTGCGCGCGCGAGGCGCCGGTGGCCGTCACCGCCTCCACCTGGGTGCGGTCGATCTCCTCGATCGCCTCGTAGAGCAGCTTGGCGATGAAGCCGACGGAGCGCAGCGCGATCGCGAGGATCCCGGCCAGCATCCCCGGCCCGAACACGATCACCAGGATCAGCGCCCAGATGAGGGAGTTGATCGAGCGGCTGGCGACGATGACGAACAGCACCACCGGCCGCACGAACAGCACCGAGGGCGTGGTGTTGTGCGCCGCCAGGAAGGCCAGCGGGAAGCCGACGACGATGGCCAGCGCAGTGCCGAGCGTCGCGATGTTGATGGTGTCCCACATCGGCTTCCAGAGCTGGTCCACGTAGCCCCAGGAAGGCGGGAACATCCGCCCGATCAGGTCCGCGCCCTGGGTCGGCGCGTCCCACACGAAGGCCCAGATCGTGCGGCCGGAGATGAACTCGAAGCAGGCCAGCGTCAGTGCCAGCGCGGCGAGCCAGCCGGCCCATACCATCAGATCCTGCCGCGGTGCGCGGCGGCGCCAGGCGGGCAGGCCCTCCGCGGTCATGCTCACCGGCATCTCACTGCACCTTCCGCCGGATCCAGGAGGAGGCGTATTCGGCCGCCAGCACGATGATGATGATGATCAGCAGCACCGCCGCCGCGGTGTCGAACTCGTAGCGGTCGAAGGCGGTGTTCAGCGTGTCGCCGATGCCGCCGGCGCCCACCAGGCCGAGCACCGCGCTTTCCCGGAAGTTGATGTCGAGCCGGTAGGCCGAGAGCCCGATCAGGCGCGGCCGGACCTGCGGCAGGATGCCCCAGGCGAGCAGCTGGAACCAGGAGGCGCCAGTGGCCCGCACGGCCTCGGCCTGTTCCTCGGCGATGTCCTCGATGTCCTCGGCGATCAGCTTCGCCATGAAGCCGATGGTGGCGAAGGCCAGCGTCAGCATGCCCGCCAAGGGGCCGAAGCCGACCATCGCCACGAAGACGATGGCGATGATGATCTCCTGGAAGGTTCGGCTCAGCGCGATGATGCCGCGGCAGACCAGGTAGATCGGCAGCGGCGCCAGGTTGCGCGCCGCGCCGACCGCGACGGGGATGGAGAGCGCGACGCCGATCACGGTGGAGACCACCGTCATCGTCAGGCTCTCCAGCAGGCCCTCGACGATGTCGGTGCGCTTGGATGTGAAGTCGGGCGGGAAGAAGCCGGAAACGAAGCGCAGGCCGCGCTCCACGCCCTCGGCCGCGCGGGCCCAGTTCACCTCGATGCTGCCGGCGGCGAGCACGGCATAGAGCAGCGCGCCGAGATAGATGGCGTAGCGCAGCAGCGGAGAGGCGATCAGCGGCGGCGGCCGCCAGGCGCGCGCGGCGGCCGCGGCGTCGAAGGTGGTGGCGCTCATGCCGCCACGGCGTCCTCCGCCTCCTCCTCGGCGGCGCGGATGGTCTGCGACCAGTCCTCCTCGCCGTAGATGGTGGTCAGCACCTCGGCGGTGAGTTCCGTCGCCGGGCCGTCGAAGACGATCTCGCCGGCGCGCAGGCCGACGATGCGGCGGGCGAATTGCTGGGCCAGCGCGACGTCGTGGATGTTGATGATGGCGGCAAGCCCGCGCTCCTCGCAGAGCTCCACGATCAGCCGCATGATCTGGCGGCTGGTCTTGGGATCGAGGCTCGCGGTGGGCTCGTCCACCAGCAGCAGTTGCGGGTCCTGCATCAGCGCGCGCACGATGCCGACTCGCTGGCGCTGGCCGCCGGAGAGTGCATCGGCGCGCTTGTCCACCATGTGGTCGAGCCCGACGCGGTGCAGCAGGCGGAACGCCTCCTCCAGGTCGCGGCGGGGGAAGCGGCGGAACCAGGAGGGCCAGAAGCCGACATAGCCGAGCCGGCCGGAGAGCACGTTCTCCATGACCGTCAGCCGCTCGACCAGCGCGTATTCCTGGAAGATCATCCCCATCCGCCGCCGCGCGCGCCGCAGCGCGCCCGAGGACAGCCGGGTCAGCTCCGTCCCGTCCAGCACGATGCTGCCGGAGGTGGGCTCCACCAGCCGGTTGACGCAGCGGATCAGCGAGGACTTGCCGGCACCGGACGGCCCGATCAGCGCCATCACCTGGCCCTTCGGCACGGCGAGGTCCACGGCTTTCAGTGCCAGGTCACCCGTCGGGTAGCGCTTGGTCAGGCCGGTGATGGTCAGCAGCATGTCGTTGTCCTGGCGCCGCGGCGGACCGGCCCGGACTGCTCCGGGCCGGCATGCTTCAGTTGCTCAGCGGCAGGTGTAGCGGACGCCGATGGCTTCATCGATCTGCCGCACCACGCCCCAATGCTGGCGGTAGGTGATCGGGATGAAGGCCTCGGCGGGCGGCACGTTCTTCTCGAACTCGCGCAGCAGGGCGGTGCCCTGCCAGTTGAAGGTCTCGAAGGCCTTGCGGACATTGGCGGCGAGTTCCGGCGCCAGGTTGTGCGCGTGGCCGTACGCGGTGGTCGGGAACGGGTCGCTGCGGTAGATCGTGCGCAGCCGCGCCGGGTCCACCGCGTTGCGGGCGACCATGCGGGTCAATACCGAGTTGGCGATCGCCGCCGCCTCGTAGTCGCGGTTGGCGACGCCGATGATCGAGTTGTCGTGCCGGCCGGAGAAGGCGGTGCGGAAGTCGCGGTCGGCGCGCAGGCCGAACTGGCTTTCGAGCAGGGCGGAGGGCGCCTTGAAGCCGGAGTTGGAGGTCTGCGCGGTGAAGGCGACCAGCCGGCCGCGCAGGTCCTCGATCCGCTGGATCGGACCATCCGCCTGGACGATGATCTCCATGTTGTAGCCGAACTCGCCCTGCCGGCTGGCCATCATGCTGAAGGGAGCGAAGCCAGCGCAGTTCACCGCCAGTGGGGTGGAGCCCGTGTTGAAGCCCGCCACGTGCAGGCGGCCGGCGCGCATCGCCTCGATCTGCGCGGCGTTGGACTGCACCGCGAAGAACTGCACGCGCTTGCCGGTGGTGCGCGCCAGGTGGTCCATGAACTCCTGCCAGACCGTGCGGTAGACGGAGGGATCCTCGACCGGCGTATAGGCGAAGACCAGCACCGGCGGGTCCACCAGCTCGCGTGGGTTGGTCGGCGCGTCGGCCACGAGATCCCCGTCGCGGTCGCAGAAGCGGGCATCGAGGTTGCCGCGCGGGCAGTCCTGCGCCTGCGCCCGCGCCGGCAACGGCGGCGCCGCCAATGCGGCCAGCACGGCGAGCGTGAGAATGCGTCGCAGCATGAACCTCTCCTTCCCGACGATGATTCCGGCCCCCCGTGGCGAGCCGGTCAGCGCCTGTCTGTTGCAGCAGGATCAAGATTGCACGCCGGTCATCCGCTTGTCAGCCTCCCGTTGCGGGGATGCTGACAGGCGGCATGCGGGCTGTGCGAGAGGCGGCCGGTCGCCGGCGCGATGGCCGCTGGCGCGCCGCTGCCCATCTCGCGGCCGTGATCGCTTTCGGCGTAGGCTCTGCCGTGCCTGCCCGCCTGGTGCATGCGGCCGATCGATCCGGATCGGGCTGAGGAGAAGCTTATGCGCCGTCGCCTCCTGACGCTGTCCCTCCTTATGGCGGTCGCGCTCGCCGCGGCGGGGGGCTTTGCCTATCTCCGATTCTGGCGTCCGCTCGATGTCCAAGTCGCCGAGGTCAGCCGGGATGTGCGCGTGACGGTGTTCGGGCTCGGCGCGATCGAGGCGCGCGTGCTCTCCCGAGTCGGCTTCGAGGTCGCGGGAAGGCTGGTCGAGGTCAGCGCCGACCACGGCGACCAGGTCCCGGCCGGCGCCGTGCTCGCCCGCCTCGACAGCGCGAGCCAGGAGGCGCGGGTTGCCCGCGCCGAGGCGGCCGTGCTGTCCGCCGAGGCGGCCGCCGCGCGCGCCGAGGCGCAGCGTGACCGGGCGGAGGCACTGCTCGCGCAGCGCCAGTCCACGGCGCGACGGCGGCGGGAACTCGCCAGCCAGGGTGTCGGCAGCCGGGAAGCCGCGGAACTCGCCGAGACGGAAGCCGCCGCCGCGCAGGCCGACGTGGCGCTGAACCGCGCCGATGCCGCCGTCGCGCGCGCGGCGCAGGCGGAAGCACGGGCGAACCTCCAGGCCGAGCGCGTCGCACTCGGCAAGCACACGCTCGCCGCGCCCTTCGACGCCGTGGTGATCGCGCGCAGCCGCGAGCCCGGCACGGCGCTCAACCCCGGCGAGGTGGTGTTCACGCTGGTGGCGCCCGGCAGCCTCTGGGCCCTGGCCTATGTCGATGAGGGACGGGCGGGCGACCTCGCGCTCGGCCAGCCGGCGACGGTGACGCTGCGCAGCCGGCCCGGCCTGCCCATCCCGGCGGAGGTCGTCCGGATCGGCCTCGAAGCCGACCGGGTGACGGAGGAGCGGCGAGTCCATGTGAAGTGCACGGCCTGCCCCACCGTCCCGGTGATCGGCGAGCAGGCCGAGGTCGTGATCGAGACCGGCCGCCTGCCCGCCGCGCGGCTCGTGCCGGAGGCCGCCGTGCACGGCTTCGACGGCGCCTTCGGGACGGTGTGGACGATCGAGCAGGGACGCCTCGCGCAGCGGCGCATCCGCTTCGCCGCACGGCTGATCGATGCGCGGCTCGCCATCACCGATGGGCTGCCGGCGGAGATCCCCGTCGTGGTGCAGCCGGGCACAGGCTTCGCACCGGGCCGCGCGGCGCGCGCGGTCGCCGCGCCATGAACCTCGCCCTGGCCGATATCCGCCACACGCTCGGCCGCTTCCTGCTCACCTGCGTCGGCCTCGGGCTGCTGATGGCCGTCGCGCTCTCCATGGTCGGCATCTACCAGGGTGTCGTGACCGAGGCGCTTGCCCTCTCACGCAGCCTGCGCGCCGACCTCTGGGTGGTGGAATCGGGCACGCGCGGTCCCTTCGCCGAATCCTCGCGCCTGCCCGGCGACATCCGCGAGGCCGTGGCGCGGATGCCGGGCGTCGCCGCCGCGGGCAGCATCACCTTGCGGACGGCGGAGGCCCATACGCAGCGCGGCATCATCCGCGTGCAGGTGATGGGGTATGAGCCGGGGCGGCCGGGCGGCCCCTCCCACATCGCCAGCGGCCGCGGCCTGGGCGGCACGCGGCGCGACATGGTGGTGGACCAGCGTTCGGGCCTTCCGCTCGGCGCCTCGGTGACGCTGGGCGGGGACCGCTACCGCGTGGTCGGCACGACGCGCGGGCTCGTCGCTTCGGGCGGCGACCCGCTGGCGTTCGTCCATCTGCGCGACAGCCAGGAGCTGCAGTTCAAGCTGGCGCCGCCGGCGGCACGCCGGGCGCTGGCCGTCGGAGAGGGCACGGGGTCGGTCGACACGGTGAATGCCGTCATCGCCCGCCTGCACCCCGGCGCCGACCCCGCCAACGTCGCCGAGACGGTGCGGCGCTGGAAGCACCTCTCCGCGCTGACGGATGCCGAGCAGTCCACGCTGCTGACGCGCTCGGTGGTCGATCGCGCACGCGTCCAGCTCGGCATGTTCACGGTGGTGCTGCTGTTCGTCTCCGCCGTGATCATCGCGCTGATCATCTACACCATGACCATGGACAAGATGCGGGAGATCGCGACGCTGAAGCTGATCGGCGCGCCGGATCGCACGATCATCGGCCTGGTGATGCAGCAGGCGCTGATGCTGGGCGGCGCCGCCTATGCCGCGGCCATCGTCGTGGTCTTCTCGGTGCGCGATGTCTTCCCGCGTGCTGTCGCCCTCGGTCCGGCCGAGATCGCCGTCATGGCCGGCGTGGTCGGCTTGATCTGCCTGCTCGGCAGCCTGCTCTCGATCCGTGCGGCGATGCGGATCGAGCCGCAGCAGGCGCTGGGAGGCTGAGCAATGCCCATCCCGCTGGTCGAGATCGAGCGGCTGAGCAAGACCTTCGGCGAAGGCGAGACCGCCGTGCACGCGCTCACCGGTATCGACCTCTCGGTTGCCGCCGGAGAGGTCGTTGGGCTGAAGGGGCCCTCGGGGAGCGGCAAGTCCACCTTGCTGAACGTGGTGGCCTGCATCCTGGAGCCGAGTGCCGGGCGACTCGCCCTCGCCGGGCAGACGGTGTGGGATGGCCGCTACCGCAATTCCGACCTGCGCCGCCTGCGACGCGAGCACATCGGCTTCATCTTCCAGTTCCACAACCTGCTGCCGTTCCTGAACGCGATCGACAACGTCGCCCTGGCGATGACCGTGGCCGGCGTCGAGGTCGGCATCGCGCGGAGCCGGGCGCGCGAGTTGCTCGACTACCTGCAGGTGGGCAGGCGCGCGACCGCCATGCCGGCGCGGCTCTCGGGCGGGGAGGCGCAGCGCGTCGCCATCGCGCGCGCGCTCGCCAACCGTCCGCAGGTCATCCTGGCCGACGAGCCGACGGCGGCGCTCGATTCCGAGCGCGCACGGGTGGTGATGGATCTGCTGCGCCAGGTCGCACGCGAGCAGCAGGCGGCGATCCTCGTGGTCACGCACGACGAGAAGATCTTCGACCGTTTCGACCGCATGGTCGCGCTGCGCGACGGGCGGATCGAGGCTGGTCCGTAGAGCGTCTTGCGTCCGGATCTCTCGTGCCAGATCGTCCCTGCCCATGGACGGACGGTACCCGCAGCAGGCGCCGCACCGGCCTCTCGGAGGTCGTGATGCGCCTCGGAAGGCTGCTTCCCGCGCGCGGCGGGAGGGGGACGGACTGCACGCCGGCCGTCCCTGCGCTCCGGGCCGTACAAACGTACGTAGCCGACTACCCGACGCGCGAGGCTCGACTCCTGCACGACAGGCGAGGCCGTCGACTGGTGGGGATCGGGGTCGCTGGTCGTGACTTCCGACGAGCCGAGCCTGTCGGCCCTCATGATCAGTGATTGCCGCCGCCACTGATTTAGTTGAGCTTTTCGGCGATCTCCGACTCCGATTCCCCCTCGCTATCGGCCACCATGCGACGCGCTGATCAGGATCAGCCTCGATCACGAGATCGGCGGCGTCGTCGAGAAAGTAGAGATCATCGCCCGCGCCGCCATCGAGGTCGCCGCCGCCGCCGGTCAGCGTATCGGCGCCGCCGAGACCGGAGAGCCGGCTGGCGCCATCATTGCCGGTGCTGGCGTTGGCGAACTCGTTGCCGGTGCCTGCCAGGTCGGCGCTGCCCGTCAGCACCAGCGCCTCGATCTCCTGCCCCGCGGCCAGGGTGACATCGACCGCGGCGAGGAGGGTGTCGCTGCCCGCGGCGTCGGTCACGGCATCAGCGGCGCTGTCCACGAGGTAGCTGTCATTACCCGCGCCGCCGGCCATGGAATCGGCGCACAGCCCGCCATCCAGGCTGTCGTCGCCACCGTTGCCGAGCAGGGTATCGCCGGCGCCGCCGCCGGTCAGCGTATCGGCACCGCTGCCGCCGAGGAGGGCGTCGTTGCCGCCGGCCCCCTCCAGCCGCAGGGCGTGGGCGATGCTGGCCCCGGTGTCGAAGTCTTGCCCGCTGACGCGGTCGCTGCCGGCGCCGCCGATGACACCCTCGATGCCGAGCAGCGTGTCGATGCCGCTCAGGCCATTGGTCTGGGGCTGGCTGACGCCGGCGCTGCCGCCGGCCAGGGCGATGACGATCCGCTGCGCCGCCGTGTTGGCGCTGTAGTCAACGACATCGGAGTCGTCGCCCAGAAAGTTGCTGCTGCCGCCGCCCACCAGCGTGTCGTCGCCGTCGGAGCCGACCAGCGTCTCCGCGCCAGCGCCGCCTATGAGGCTGTCGCCGAAGTGCGAGCCGGAGACGCGCTCGATGCTGTCGAGCAGGTCGCTGCCAGCGCCCGACGCGGTCCCGCGGCCGAGATCCACCGTGACGCCCGCAGCGGCGGAGGGGTAGTCGACAGAATCAATGCCGGGACCGCCGTCAAGGCTGTCGTTGCCGAGCCTGCCGTCGAGGAGGTCGTCCCCCTCGCCGCCCAGCAACATGTCATCACCCACGCCCCCGGCCAGGGTATCGTTGCCACCACGGCCCCCGAACCGCTTGGGCAATGGGTCAGAACCGGCAGCACTGATCGGCCCCCATCGGGTGGTCCGCTGTGAATGTTAGTTCAGCGTAGGCCTCGGCGCCACGACTTGTGTGCTCGGCAGAGCCACCACCTCGGCCTCACGCAGGCTGTAGAAGATCTCGCCATCCAGCAGCTGTCCCGCAGGCGCGCGTTGAACGACTCCACATAGCCATTCTCCCACGGACTGCCGGGCGTGATGTACGCCGCCTTCGCCCCGACCGGCGCGATCCAGCCCTGCACCGCCTTGGCCACGAACTCAGGGCCGTTGTCGGAGCGGATGTGGGCGGGCACGCCGCGCAGGATGAACAGGTCGGACAGCTAGTCGATCACGTCTGCAGCCTTGAGCTTGCGCCCGACACGGATGGCCAGGCACTCGTGGGTGAACTCGTCGATCACGTTCAGCAGCCTGAACCGGCGACCGTCATGGGTGCGGTCCTCCATGAAATCGTAGCTCCAGACATGGTTCGGCCGCTCTGGCCGCAGCCGGATGCAGGAGCCGTCGGCCAGCCACAACCGCCCGCGCTTTGGCTGCCGCGGCGGCACCTTCAGCCCCTCCCGCCGCCTGAGCCTGCGGCGTCCGAGGCAGTGCCTCGGACCCGCTCCACCCGCTTGTCATTCACCAGCCAGCCCGCATCCCTCAGCAGGGCCGTGACCTTGCGGTAGCCGTAGCGGCCATACTGCCGGGCCAGCTCGATGATGTCGGCCGTCAGCCGCTCCTCGTCGTCGCAGCCCCGCGGCGCCTTGCGCTGGCTCGAGCGGTGCTGACCGAGCACCGCACAGGTGCGGCGCTCGGAGATCCCCATCGTGTGCACGATGTGCTCGACACAGGCGCGTCGGCATCGTCGATGCCAGTTTTGCAGGGAATGCCCGCTTGCGCCTTGCTCGCCTCGACCGACTTCGCGCTGCGCGTCCTGATGCGCCTGGCCGCGGATCCGGCACGGCACCGCAGCACCGAGGCCCCGGCCGGGGAGGTCGGGGTGCCCCGCAACCACCTCCACAAGATCGTCCACGACCTGGCGGGAGCGGGACTGGTGCGCGCCCTTCGCGGGGCGCGCGGCGGTGTCATGCTGGCCCGACCGCCGGCCCGATGGCGGCGCCTGCTGCCTGGCGGCGGAGTGCCGTCTGCGCAGCGCGCTGTGGCGGGCGCGGGAGGCGTTCCTCGGCGTGCTTGATGCCACGATGCTCGCCGACTGCATCGGGTGGCCACCGGCAGCGTTACAACATGTTGTGGGTGACAGCCTGATCTGAACACCATATCTTGGGTCTGCCGACTCGGCTGGACGAGCGGAAAGGAAGGCCCTGATGGATGGTTCCCTGCCCGGCGCACGCGCCCTTCGCCGTGCCGCGATCCCCGGCGCGAGCTTCGGTGAGGCACCGCTGCCGGCCCGCCCGCTCGATCCCGGCATGGGTGTCGCCGTCGCGCGCCGCACCGTTTTCCGGCCCGCGGACGGCGACGACTTCGGCCGCGTTGCGGAGCGCGTGGCGGCGGGGAACATGGCGCTGCTGGGCAACCGCGCCGACGCCCTCGAGCGGGCAAGGCTGCGCAATGCGATCGCGACCGGCGCCCTGATCACCTCCGGCCGTCACCTGCAGCATGGCGACGCCGCGCAGCCGACCCGGAACATGGAGGTCTTCACCAACTGCGCGACGGCCATCGCCTCCTTCGCGCTGTTCTACCTGCTGCTGAACGGCAGCGGCGTCGGCCGCGCCTATGACGACGACCTGGTCGCGGTGGACTGGAGCCGGGCGCCGCGCGTGCTGCTGCACCTCTTGCCCTCGCATCCGGACTTCCCCGATACGCGCGAGGAGCTTCACCACTTCGGCACGGAGTTCGGCCTGCTGCCCTGGGGAACCTCGCTCGATGCGATGTCGGAGGCGGAGGAGGCGGCGATCCGGGAATGGATCGCGCGCGAGTTCCTCTGCGATCCGGCCGAGGCGCCGCCGGACGCGATCCGCCACGCCGTCGGCGACAGCCGCGAAGGTTGGGCAAAGGCGGTCGAACTGCTCGAGAGCCTGGCCTTCGCCGGCGCGGCGGACCGCACGCTGCTGCTGGACTTCTCGGCGATCCGACCGCGCGGCGCGCCGATCGGCGGCATGCAGGGCCGGCCGGCCTCCGGTCCCCTCTCGCTGATGCGCGGCCTCGTCAGCCTGCGCGCGCATGTCATCGAGCCCGCGCGACATCGCGCGCCGGATGACGAGGCGCTGCAGCCCTGGGAGCAGGCGCTGCTTGTGGATCACTACCTCTCCGTCGAGGTGCAGGTGGGCGGTGCCCGCCGCGCCGCGCGCATGGCCACCAAGTCCTGGCGCGACCCCGGCATCTTCCGCTTCATCCGCGCCAAGTCCGAGGGCGGGCTCTGGACCGCGAACAACTCGGTGATGGTGGACGCCGAGTTCTGGGAAGCGGTGCGTGCCGCCCGCGCCGGCAGCCGCGCGCCACTACCGCGCCACGCGCTCGCCGTCTTCGATGAGGCGACGCGCTGTGGCTTCATCAATGGCGAGCCGGGCTTCATCAACGGCGACCGGCTCGAGGATCACCGAACCGGCACAGCCTGGCGGAAGCCGGTGCACGAGGATGGGCGCGACCTCCGCTCCGCGCGCTACCAGGCGGACCACGCGGTGCCGCTGCTGGCGGAGCTGTCGCGACGTGCCCAGACGTCACGCTTCCCCGCGACCACCAATCCTTGCGGGGAGATCACGCTGCACGTCACCGGCGGTTACTGCGTCATCGCCGATTTCGCCCCGCTGCTCGCCTGCCCCTTGGATCTGGCGCAGCTCGCGCCCGGCGCGGTGCCACAGGATGTCGCGGCCGAGTGGGATGCGCGGGTGGAGGACAGCGTGCGCCTCGGCGTGCGCTTCCTGATGCGCGCGAACCTGATGGACGCGCTCTATGCGGAGGAGGTCCGGCGCACCAACCGCATGGGCATCGGCCCAACCGGCCTGCATGAATGGGCCTGGATGCGCTGGGGCCTGGGCTTCGGCGACCTGCTGGACGAGGCGCGCTCCGCCCCCTTCTGGACCGCCTTGGCGCATCTGTCCGATGCGGCGAAGCAGGAGGGCGAGGCCTATGCGGCGGAGCTCGGCCTCGTCACGCCCTTCACCGTCACCACGGTCAAGCCGGCCGGCACCACGAGCAAGCTGTTCGGCCTGACCGAGGGCGCGCATCTGCCGGCGCGCCGCCAGTATCTCCGCTGGGTCCAGTTCAAGGGCACGCGCGATGCCGCTGGGGGCTGGGCGGCCGATGCCGACGCGCTGCTCGCCGACTACGAGGCGCGCGGCTATCCGGTGCGGACGCTCCGCTCCTTTCCCGGCATGGCGATCGTCGGCTTCCCGACCCTGCCGCTCATCCAGCGCCTCGGCATCGGGGAGCGGCTGGTTACGGCGCCGGAGGCGACGCCGGAACAGCAATATCGCTGGCTGGGCCTGCTGGAGCGGCATTGGATCGGCGCGGAGCGCGGCAACCAGGTCTCCTACACGCTGAAGGTCTTCACCGACCGCCACGACCTGGAGGCCTTCCGCGATATCGTGCTCGAGCACCAGCCGCGCACGCGCTGCTGCGCGGTGCTGCCGAGCCGGCCAGACCATTCGCTTGGCTACGAATACCTTCCGGAGGAGGAAATGCCGCTCGCCCACTTCATGGACTTGGTGGACCAGATCGAGGACCAGGCGCTGCACGAGGCGGTGGACATGGCGCACCTCGCCTGCGCATCGGGGGTGTGTCCGCTTTGATTGCTGTTGGGTGCACGCCGCGCGAGTTCAGCCGAGCAGTGCGCGACGCTCCAGCAGTGCCGCAATCAGTATCACGGGCATACCGACGGCGTTGATCGCCTTGCCGACCGTGAGAGCGCGCGCGAGGACGCTCCAGGCCTCGCGCCGCACCCGGGCGGCGCAGGGCGCATGACGTTCTCGGCGCAGCGCCAGATCGAGACCAGGATCCACAGCGTGTAGGTGGCTCCGAACGTGATTCCGGCCAGCGCCCAGCCGAGCCCGGCGCGTCCGGCAAGCGGCGGCCCGGCGATAGCGGGCGATCGGGTTGCCATGCGCGAGTACGGCCATGACGATCTCCCATAACTTGCGGCGCCTTGGTTGACCTTCGTCAAGGGAAACGCAGAGGGGCCCTCATCTTCCGGCGCCGCGTGGCCAACTGATCCGGCGCAAGACCTGTGTCAGGTCGGCGCGAGAGCAGGACGCCAAATCGTCCGCGCATCGCCTCGCGCGCCGCCTGCGGAGGCGGATCTTCGAGCGGTGCCCGCACCCAGGCGGCAGCGTGATAGCGGCTGCGGCAGTCGCGCATGTGAGAGCCCGGGGCCGCGTAACGATGCAGCCCGGCGGGTGGCGGAGCATCACCGCGGAGCGCGAAACATCTGTCGTCGCACAGGGCTGCCGTCGCCTGACGCCAAAGCCACGCCCAGGAGGAACGGACACCAATGGCCGAACGCCTGACAAGGGCAGCGACACGCAACATCCTCTACGGTGCGATAGCTGAGACTTGATCGGACAGTCTGTGTTGGTTCTCGAAGGATGGAGCCGGTGGGCGAGGCGCGGTCCTTGCCCTCGCGCTCGGACCGCGGCCCGCCCACCGGCGGGACGGAGAACCTGGAGATGACACAGGAACAGAAGATCATTCGCGCCAAAGT
>NZ_JAWLHG010000025.1:0-78433 GCF_041690465.1 Falsiroseomonas sp.
AAAACACCGCACCCAGGCCCTCATCGCCCTCGCCAGACGACGCGTCACCGTCCTCTGGACCATGCTCCACTCGCGCCAGAACTTCGATCCAACCCGAAACGCCGCTTGACTGGCGCATTACGCAGCTCTCCTCCTGCACCGCCGGCGCGCCGGACACGCGGTGCCCTCCGCCTACAGCGCCATCTCGCCCTCGGCTGGGGTTGCGCCCGCCTTCTTCGGCTCGGGCAACTCGGTCATGGTGGCTTCGGTGAGCAGCAGCACGCTTGCCACCGAAACGGCGTTCTCGAGCGCGACGCGCACGACCTTCGTGGGGTCGATGATGCCGGCCTCCACAAGGTCCACATACTCCTTGCGGGCGGCGTCGAAGCCCCGGTTGCCCGCGCCCTCCATCATGCGTGACACCACCACGCCGCCATCGGCGGCCGAGTTCTCCGCGATCTGCCGTGTCGGCGCCTCCAGCGCGCGCTTCAGGACCTGCACCCCGGTCCGCTCGTCGCCCGCGCAGTTCTGCTCCTCCGCCGTGACGGCTTCCATGCAGCGCAGCAGCGCCAGGCCGCCGCCGGGGACGATGCCCTCGGCTACCGCGGCCTTGGTGGCGCTGATCGCATCGTCCAGCGCCTCCTTCTTCGCCTTCATCTCGGCCTCCGCCGGCGCCCCGACGCGGATCACCGCCACGCCGCCGGCGAGCTTGGCCAGGCGCTCCTGCAGCTTCTCCCGGTCGTAGTCGCCCGTCGCCTTCTCGATCTCGCGGCGGATCTCCTTCGTTCGCGCCTCGATCGCCGCGCGCTCGCCGCCGCCGCCGATGATGGTCGTGTTCTCCTTGTCCACCACCACGCGCTTCGCGCGGCCAAGTTGTGGCAGGCGCGCGGAGTCCAGCTTCAGGCCGATCTCCTCGGCGATGACCATGCCGCCGGTCAGCACCGCCATGTCCTGCAGCATCGCCTTGCGGCGATCGCCGAAGCCGGGCGCCTTCACGGCGCAGCTCTTCAGCCCGCCGCGGAGCTGGTTGACGATCAGCGTCGCCAGCGCCTCGGCCTCCACATCCTCCGCCACCACCAGCAGCGGGCGCCCGGCCTTCACCACTTGGTCGAGCAGCGGCAGCACATCGTTCAGGTTGCGGATCTTCTGGTCCGCGAGCAGGACGAAGGCGTCCTCCAGCTCCGCCTCCATCCGCTCGGCATTGGTGACGAAATAGGGGGAGAGATAGCCACGGTCGAACTGCATGCCCTCGACCACCTCGAGGCTGGTCTCGGTGGTCTTCGACTCCTCCACCGTGATGACGCCCTCATTGCCGACCCGCTCCATGGCGTCGGCGACCAGCTCGCCGATCGCGGGATCGTTGTGGGCGGAGATGGTGGCGACCTGCGCCTTCTCGCGACGGGTTTCGACGGGGCGGGACAGGCGCTGCAGCGCCCCGACCGCCGCGCGTGTCGCGCGGTCCAGCCCGCGCTTGAGGTCCACCGCGCTCGCCCCGGCGACGACGTTGCGGATGCCATCGGCCAGGATGGCGTGGGCGAGCACGGTGGCGGTGCTGGTGCCATCACCCACCGCATCGCCGGTCCGCTCGGCGGCCTGTCGGAGCATCTGGGCGCCGAGATTCTCCTCGGCGTCCTTCAGCTCGAACTCCTTCGCGATGGTCACGCCGTCGTTGCAGACGATGGGCGAGCCCCAGCGCTTCTGGATCAGCACGGATTTCGAACGCGGGCCGAGCGTCACCCGGATGGCATCCGCGAGGGCACCGGCGCCACGCAGGATCTTCTCCCGTGCGGCGGAGCGGAACAGCACCTGCTTGGCGGGCATTCCTGCCTCCGTTCAGCTGTTGTCGCCGGTTTGGCGCCCGGTCGTCACGAGCCTTGCTTGATGTCGATCTTGCGCTGCTGCGCTGCCGCCTCGGCCGTCTTGGGAAGCGTCACCGTCAGCACGCCCTTGTCGAAGCTCGCCTCGATCCGCTCGCGGTCCACGCCGCGCGGCAGCTGGAAGGAGCGACGGAAGGAGCCGAAGCGGCGCTCCGAGAGGTGGTAGTTCTCCGTCTTCTCCTCGCGCTCGTCCTTCTTCTCGCCTTTGATCGTCAACACATCGTCGGAAAGGGCGAGCTCGACGCTGCCGGCGTCCATGCCCGGCAGCTCCGCCTTGATGCGGAACTCCTTCTCCGCCTCGACCAGGTCGATCGCCGGGACGGCGAGGCCAAAGCTGCCCTCGGGCCGCCAGAGCGGCTCCGGGCCGGCCTCGGCGCCGCGTGCCGTGCCGCCCGTTCCCATCCCGCGCCAGAAGCTGTCGAACAGCCGATCCACTTCGTTCCGAAGCGCGACGAAGGGCTGCCAGACGCTCTCCGGGCGCACACCGCCCGCCTGCGGGGCCTTCTGCTCCGTCTTCGTCACGCCCTGAGTCTCGCTCATGATGCGCATGCTCCTCCCGCTGGACCGTTCGGAGAGCACGTGCCGGGTGCCGCACGCGATGTCCTCCGCCGGCAGGTAAGTCTAGCCCGCCAGCAGGCGGGTTGACTCACGTCAAGTAGACAGGCGCTCGCGCATCACGGAGAAGCGATCCCGGGTCACGTAGCCAACCAACCCCGCTCAGCGCAGGCACGGTTGCCGCACACATGCCAGCCGTGTCAGCTCCACCGCCTCGCGCAGTCCCGGGTCGCGGATGGCGGCGAGGATTGTCTCTGGCATGTACTCGCAGCCCGGCGATCCCTCTGGCCTTATCGGCAGCCCCCGGGTTCCCCCGGCGAAGTCCGTCTCTTGCGGACGCTCGCGCGGTAGCCGTCGCCGCTGCGCCTTCAACGCAGCACCTCGAAGAAGCCGGTCTCCTCGTCGAGACGCGCATGCTCCATGGCGCGGAAGTCGTAGCGGGAGACGACGCCGAACACCCTTCCGTCGCGGCAGACCGGCAGGTGCCGGAAACCGCAATTGTCCAGCAGCCGCAGCGCCTCGATCGCCGATTGCTCGGGCGCCAGGGTCACCGGCTTGGCGGTCATCACCTCGCGCAGCTTCGTGTGGCGCGCGTCGCATCCCTGCGCGAGGCAGCGGACCGCGTCGCGCCCCGTGAAGATGCCTGCCAGATGGTCACTCGCCTCCGTCACCAGCACGGCACCGACGCGGCGCTGGTACATCGCGGCGCAGGCCTCGGCGACAGTCGCATCCGGGCGCATCGAGAGGGGATGCTGGTCTCGAATGATCTCGGCCATGGTTCGGCTACGCATGATGATCCTCCAGTTAAGAAGGCGCGGCCTCGGCCTGACGAGGCTCGCTGCCAACTCCTTTCTCGACCCGCGAGCCCCCTACTGCGCTGCTCCGGATGAAGTCTGCACCCGGCTCCGGACCGACCGGGCCATGCCTCACCAGCTTGTGACCGCGTTTCGGTCCAGGTGCCCAGCCATCCGGTCATTGCACATGCACCGCGCGGCACCGGCGCACGCAGCGAGGGTGGTCACGTGCCGGTCGCTGCTGGCCCCTGGTGTGAAGCAATCGAGGCGATGACCTCCTCGTCGCTGAGTTGGTGGAAGTCGCGATAGAAGGCTCCGATTCCGAAGAACAGCTCCGCTTCGAGAAGGCAGACGATCTCGTCGACCTCGCCCCGGAGCGCCTGGAGCGTCTCGGGCGGTGCCACCGGCACGGCGAGCACGAGACGGGCGGCGCCACGCCGCCGCAGCGCGTGCAGCGCGACCCGCGCGGAGGCTCCCGTGGCGATGCCATCATCAACCAAGACCGCCGCTCGGCCTGTCGGGTCCATCGGCGCGCGTCCAGCCAGGTAGCGCGCGCGCCGCCTCTCGATCTCGGCGAGTTCGCGCCGGCGCGCGGCGGCGATGAAGGCGCTGGTTGCGCCGGTCGCCGCGACGATGTCCGCATTCAGGACGACCTCGGGGTTGTCGCCATCCACCACGGCGCCGATCGCCAGTTCCGGCTGGCCCGGAGCGCCGATCTTGCGGACCAGCACGAGATCCAGCGGGGCACCGAGCGCGGCGGCCACCTCGGCGGCCACCGGCACGCCGCCGCGTGGAAGCGCGTAAACCACCGGATCCCGCAGCCGCAGCGCTTTCACGCGCTCCGCCAGCAGCCGACCCGCCTCGGAGCGGTCGGCAAATCGGGTGAGCTCAGACCGGAACATCGCTCGCCTCGGGCGCAAGCCAGCGCAGGAACCAGGCAGCGGCGAGGCGGCCGACGCGCTCCAGCGCACCCGGCTCCTCGAACAGATGGCTCGCGCCGGGAACGACGGCGAGTTCGGTCGCGCATGTCATCCGGCTGCGCGCCCGGGCGTTGAGCTCCAGCACCTCCCGGTCCTCGCCACCGACGATCAGGAGGGTGGGTGCGGCGACACGCGCGAGGCTTGCCTCCCCGGCCAGGTCGGGCCGACCGCCTCGCGACACGATGGCGCCGACATCCGCCGGGCGCGCGGCGGCCGCCACCAGCGCAGCCGCGGCACCGGTGCTTGCGCCGAACAGGCCGAGCGGAAGGTCCGCGGTCGCCGGGTGGCCGGCGATGAACTCCATCGCATCCCCGAGCCGCTGCGCCAGCAGACCGATGTCGAACACGTTGCGCCGGTCTGCTGCTTCATCCTCGGTCAGCAGGTCGAAGAGCAGCGTCGCAAGGCCGGCGTGGTTGAGAGCGCCCGCGACCTGCCGGTTGCGCGGGCTGAGCCGGCCGGAGCCGCTGCCATGGGCGAACAGGATGACGGCATCGGCTCGGGCCGGAAGCTCGATCGTGCCCTCCAGCCCGGGCGGGATGATGACGCGTTCGGCGCGGCTGACAGCGGGACGTGAGTGGCTCATGGCATTCTCCCTCTGCTGGTCTGCCCGGCGGCGCAGTCGGCTAGAGAGATTGCACCGTGGCATCGGCTCCTGCCGGCCCCAGCTGCAACCGGTTCTCGATGCGCTGCACGCCGGCGACACGCTCGGCCAGCACCTGCATCGCCCGCCGCGCCTCCTCCGAGCGGCAGTAGCCTTCCAGCCGCACCACGCCTGCAGCGACCGAGACGATGGTCAGCCGTGTGTCGGCCCAGGGCTGCCGGCGCATCTCCTCGAGGATCGCACGGCGAATACGTTCGTCCGCGGTCTCGGCGCCGAGCGCATCCGCTCCGACGACCGCCTTCAGCAGATCGGCGCGCGAGACGACACCGATCAGGCGCCCCCACCGCATTACCGCCACGCGCCGGATACGTCGCTCGCGCATGAGCTGCGTCGCCTCCTCGGCTGGCGCATCCTCATCCACGAAGACCAGCGTCCGGCTCATCACGTCCCGGGCGAGCCGCCCATGTGCGCGGGCATAGCGCGCCGCCGCACGGTCCGGATCAACGAGGTGCCGCTCGAGCCAGCCGAGGTCCGCCTCCTCTCCCTCGGGGGCCAGACGGCGCACCAGGTCTGCCTCGGTGACGACACCGACGGGGGTGCCATCCGCATCCACCACGAAGACACCCGACACGTGCCGCTCCGCCAGCAGTCGCACCAGTGCCTCCACGGGCATGTCGGGCGGCACGACGACCGGATCCGAAGTCATGAGATCCTTGACCTTCATGCGTCACCTCCATTTCCCGACGCAGGACCGCGGACGCAATCGGATGGCTCAGTGCGACATCAGGACAGGGACAGTCATCTGGCGGAGCAGCGTGCGCGTCACGCCGCCCAGCACCAACTCGCGGATGCGCGAATGCCCGTAGGCTCCGACGACGATGAGATCCGCGGAGAGTTCCGCGGCGCGGTTGAGGATGGTTTCGCCCGCGCTGATCTCAGCTGCGTCAGTCCGCTCGACGGTCACCGGTAGCCCATGGCGCGCGAGATGCCGCGCGATGTCCGCACCCGGCTCCTCCCCGTGCGAAGCGATGCCGGGGCGCGGGTTCACGGCCAGCACGGTGACGGTTTCCGCTCCGGCGATCAGTGGCAGGGCGTCATGCACGGCACGCGCAGCCTCGCGGCTGGCATTCCAGCCAATGAGCACGCGCCGGCCGACCGCGTCGAAGCGCCCCGAATGCGGCACGACCAGGACAGGGCGCCCGGAGGAGAAGAGTGCCGCCTCGATCACCGCGCCGTCGGTCTTCCGTGCGCCCTCGAAGTCTTCCTGGCCCACCACCAGCAGGTCGGCGTAGCGCCCGTGCAGGGCTACCTGCTCCGGCACGAAGCCCTCGATCAGGCGCCACTCGCCGGCAATCCCGTCACTCCGCAATTGTTCAAGGAAGGTCGCTTCGACGCCGCCGGCTGCGGCAATCGCATCCTGCCGCATGCGTTCCAGCATTTCGACCATCAGCGCGGCGCCGCTGCCGGATTCACCGACGACCAGCGGAAGCAGGATGTCGTAAACGTGCAGCCCGGTCAGATGGGCCTGGTGCCGTCGTGCAAGATCGGCGGCAAGCTGGAGGCGGTGCCGCCCCTGCTCCGTCGCATCGAGGTGCACGAGGATGTCCCTGATCTGCATGGCTGCCTCCCGCCGACCTTCGTGCGCAGCCCTCTGGCGGCCATGGGTGTGCGCTCCTGAGCTTCGAGAATATCATAGGGCCCCGCCGTGCGTTGGACTTGACCTGGATCATCACGCAAAGGGGAGCCAGCCTCGCGGCAAAGCGGGTGTGCAGTCGTGAACGGCCCGAGTTCGCTCAACGGCGCCACGGATGTCGCGGAGAAGGTCGCCTTCCTGCGCTCGCCCGCCTCCTACCCGCACGCCTGCGGCGCCGTCGAAGCGCACGAAACCCATATGTCCTGGGTCTTCCTTGCCGATGGCTTCGCCTGGAAGCTGAAGAAGCCGGTTCGCTATCCGTTTCTCGACTACCGCGCGACGGAGCAGCGCCGCCACTTCTGCGAGGAGGAGGTTCGCCTGAACCGCCGGCTCGCGCCCGGGGTCTACCTTGACGTCGTCCCGCTGCTGCGTCGCCCCGACGGGAAGCTTGGCATCGGCGGCTCGGGCCAGGTCGTGGACTGGCTCGTCAGGATGCGACGCCTGCCGGCTGGGCTGATGCTCGATGCCGCGATCGAGAATGGGACGGCGACGCGGGCTGCAGTCGCGCGCGCGGCCGGACATGTCGCGGCCTTCTACGCCGCCGCCGCGCCCGAACCCGTCGCGGAAGCGGCCTATCTCGACCGGTTCCGCCACGAGCTCGCGCTGAACCGCCGCATCCTGCACGACGGGGCCTACGGACTGCCGCAGGAGACGCCCGCCTCGGTACTTGGGACGCTCGACGCCTTCCTTGCCGCGGAGGCCGACCTGCTGCTCGCGCCGCTGCGGTCGGGCGGCGTTGTGGAAGGCCATGGTGATCTGCGCCCGGAGCATGTCTTTCTGGGGGACCCACCTGCGGTGATCGACTGCCTGGAGTTCGATCGCGCGCTGCGCCTGCTCGACCCCTTCGAGGAGATCGCCTTCCTCGCCATGGAATGCCGCGTGCTTGGCGGCACCTGGGCGGGCGGCCTCTTCCTGCGTCGCGTCGCGGCCGCCCTCGGCAGGCCGCCTTCCTTCCGCCTCCTCGCCTTCTACACCGCCTTCCGCGCCTGCCTGCGTGCGCGGCTGTCGCTGGCACACCTGCAGGAACCGGAGCCGCGCGAGCCGACGAAATGGCAGCCGCGCGCCCAACGCTATCTGGCGGAGGCCGAAGCAGCCTGCGCCAGACTCAACCGCCTTCGACGAGGTCGGTGATGGAGCCACCCTCGTGCAGCCGCCGTATCGCCTCCGCGAAGAGCGGGGCGGCGCCGAGCACCTCCACCCGCGATCCGATCAGCGCCGGCGGCAGGCGGAACGGCGGCACGCTGTCGGCGACGAGAACCCGCTCCAGGGCGGGCGAGCCGATCGCCTTCGCGGCGCCCCCGGTGAACAGACCATGCGCTGCCACCGCGATCACCCGCACCGCGCCCCGCGCCAGGCAGGCCTCGGCGGCGCGCGACATCGTGCCGCCGCTGGCGATCAGGTCGTCCACCACGATGACGGTGGCGCCGGCAACCTCACCGACCAGCAGATCGCCGCTGACCACGCCGCCGCTACGCCGCTTCTCCATGAAGGCGGCGCCGACCTCGCGGCCGAGCCGTCGCTCCAGATGCTCGCGGAAGAGCTGCGCGCGCTTGACGCCCCCAGGGTCGGGCGAAGCGACGACGAGCGGGCCTTCCAGGTCGGCGAGACGCGGCGCGAACAGGGCACGGCCGTCGAGATGGACGGTGCGGCAGCGGAATGCATTCTCGAAGGCGACGATGTTGTGCACCTCGAGCGTCACCACCGCATCCGTGCCCACCACTTCCAGGAGCTGGGCGACATAGCGCGTGGTGACCGGATCGTGGGGCTTGGTCCGGCGGTCCTTGCGTGCGTAGGCCAGATAGGGGATCACAGCCGTCACGCGTGCCGCGCCGGCATCGCGCAGGGCGCCCAGGAAGAACAGTAGCCGACAGAGCTTGTCGTTCGGGCTCGCCGCCGGGCCGCCATGCAACGAGTGCAGCACGTAGGCGTCGCCCCCGCGTACCTCCGCCAGCGGCCGCGCCTTGTGCTCGCCGTCCTCGAACTCGCGCTCCTCGTGCGGCGCCAGCGCGGTGCCGAGTGCCGCAGCGACACGCTTGCCAAATCCGTGACTGTCGCCGAGCGCGAATACGTGCATGGCAGCCTCCCCGCGGCAGCACCAGAAGATGGAACAACGCGCCATCAGGGGAATGGAGGCCATGCCGCCCGGCCAGCCCGCGCCGCCGGCGCAGCCAGAATTGTTCGCCGACCTCTACGAGCTGCGCATGGCCCGCGCCTATCACGAGCTCGGGATGCGGGACGAGGCAGTGTTCAGCCTGTTTGTCCGGCGACTACCGCCGGCGCGCAACTACCTGCTGGCCTGCGGCGTCGAGGACCTGCTCGACATCCTCGGCGCCCTGCGCTTCGGGCCGGAGAGCGTCGACTATCTCCGCTCGCTGGGCGAGTTCCCGGAGGCGTTCCTGGCCTGGCTCGCCGGGTTCCGCTTCTCGGGCGCCATCCGCGCCGTGCCGGAGGGCACGCCGGTCTTCGCCGAGGAGCCGCTGCTCGAGGTCGTGGCGCCGATCGCGGAGGCGCAGATGATCGAGACGCTCGCGATGAACGTGATCGGGGTGCAGACACTGCTCGCCTCGAAGGCGGCTCGCGTCGTTGCGGCGGCGGCAGGCCGGCCGGTGGTGGATTTCGGCTCGCGCCGCGCACAGGGGATGGACGCTGCGGTGGCCGGCGCGCGGGCCTTCCACATCGCCGGCGTGGCTGCCACCTCGAACCTGCTCGCCGGGGCCCGCTATGGCATCCCTGTCGCCGGCACCATGGCGCACAGCTTCGTCCAGGCCTTCGACAGCGAGGCGGAGGCCTTCCGCGCGTTTGCGCGCCTCTATCCCGAGACCATCCTCCTGGTGGATACCTACGACACAGCCGAAGGCGTCCGCCGCGTCGTGGCGCTGGCGCGGGAACTGGGTGACGCCTTCCGCATCCGCGGCGTGCGGCTCGACTCCGGCGACCTGCTCGCCGTGTCGCGCGAGACGCGCGCCATCCTGGATGCGGCAGGGCTGCAGCGGGTGCAGGTCTTCGCCAGCGGCGGCCTCGACGAGGCTAAGATCACGGGCCTGCTTGATGCCGGCGCGCCGATCGACGCCTTCGGCGTCGGCACCGAGATGAGCGTCTCGGGCGACGCGCCGGCGCTCGACCTGGCCTACAAGCTCACCTGCTACGCCGGCGTGGGGCGGACGAAACTCTCGGCCGGCAAGCGTATCCTGCCGGGCTCGAAGCAGGTGTTCCGCTGCACGGAGAACGGCGTGGCGGTGGGCGACACCATCGCCCGCAGCGATGAGCGCCTTCCCGGCACGCCCCTGCTGCGCCCCGTCATGCAGGCAGGCGGACGGCGCCTGCTGCCGCGCCCCTCTCCGGCGGAAGCCCGTCGCCTGGCCGAGGCAGCGCGCATGGCCTTGCCGGCGCGCCTGCGGGCGCTGCACCCGGCCGACCCGCCCTATCCCGTCGCGATCAGCGATGCCCTTGCCGCCGAGGAACGCGAGGTTCGCGCGCGCGCCGCCAGCATGCTCCCTTGAGGTCGGGCGGTCAGACGACGTGCGCGCCGGCCGCCTTCATCTCGGCCAATGCCCGCGCGCCGGCTGCGGCCTCGACGGGGCGACTTCCGTCGCGGATCAGCCGCACCTCGAAGCCCTCGCGCAGCGCATCGAGCACCGTGGCGCGCACGCAGACGTCGAGGGCCAGGCCGCCGACCCAGAGGCGGCGCACGCCGCGCGCCCGAAGCGCCGGCGCCAAGCCTGTCTCGTCGAACGCCGAATACTGGTCACGGTCGAGCCGCGTCCCCTTGGCGACGTAGATCGTCCCGGAGGGAAGTTGGAGTGCGCCGTGGAAGGCAGCGCCCGGCGTATCCTGAACGCAATGGACGGGCCAGGGACCGCCGCTCTCAGTGAAGCTCATGTGCCCGCCGGGATGGAGGTCGCGCGAGGCGATGACCGGGACACCCGCTCGAGACGCCGCCTCGATCCAGGCATTGAGGACGGGCACCACGGTATCGCCGGCCTCGACCGGCAGCGCGCCGCCCGGGCAGAAATCCGCCTGCACATCCACCAGCAGCAGCGCATCGCCCTCGCCGAGTGCCGGCGCCGGCCCGGCGGGTGATGTGGCGGAGTTCACAGCGTGCCACCGATGCCATAGGCGTAGGTCGGCCGCCAGGGACGGCTGTCGTCCTCCACGGAGCGCACCCCCTCGATGCCCTCGATCAGCACGCGTACGGCGCGCTGCGCCTCGGGCGAGGTGTGGAAGCCGTGCAGCCGCACGATGCCGTTCTCGACCTCCACCGTGAGATAGTGCACGTCGGCCCAGGGCTGGCGGCGCAGCGCCTCCGTGATGGATCGCCGCAGTCGTGCGTCATCCACGGCCGTGGCTCCATGGCGCCCCGGCGTCAGGAGCGCGAGGAGGAGATCGGCGCGGGAGACGATCCCGCGCAGCGTTCCGTCTGCGCCGACGACCGGCACGCTGCGCACGTTCCGCTCCTCCATGAGGCGCGCGAGGTGGTCCGCCGTCGCATCCTCCGGGACCGTCGTGACCTCCCGCGTCATCACGTCGCGCGCCCTCAGCCCATGCGTCCGTGCGTAGCGTTCCGCCAGCGCGCGCTCGTCGGCGAAGAGGGAGGCGAGCCAGCCGGGCGGCGCCTTGTCCCGTTCTGCCAAGCGGCGGATCAGGTCCAGCTCGGCCACCACGCCGAGCAGCCGGTTCGCCTCGTCCGTGACCGGCACGGCCGAGATGCCGGCCTCCGCGAGGACCCGCGCGACGGTCGCGACCGCCATATCCGGCGGAACCGCCACTACGTCGCGCGTCATCAGATCGCCCGCGATCATCGCCTGTCCCTCCTCGGCCGCTCGTCCCGGAGCAGCACGCTCCGACAGACCGGCGCCTAAGGGTGATCTGGCGGAGTAGAGACGCCGCTTGAAGGTCTTCACGCACGCGTGCTGCGCCGGTGCACTGCTGGGCCGGCGATCTCGCGCACCTGTGCACACCCGTGTTCGCCTTGTATCGGAAGCGGTCTGGCTGCTCGATGGTGGCGCGGAACGCCAGTTGGGGCAGCGGCCCGAGGCCCGGCACCGTCATCAGGCGCCGGCACGTGGGCTCGTCGCGCAGCTGGTCGAGCACGCGCCTGGTCAGCCGCTCGACCTCCTGGCGCGTCACCTCGATGACCGACAGCATCAACCCGGCAAGGCCCGCCAGCACCGGGTCATCCATCGACACCACCGACCAGCCGAAGGCCGTGCCCAAGCACGCGGTGATCGGTGATGCTGCGCGTCCGGCGATGAACACACATCCGGGCCGAGCGTTTGCGCAACATGCCAAATCGCCCGGCCGCCCAGCCACGCAGCACCGCCGACCCGCTGACAGCCTACCGCGCCAAGCGGGACTTCGCGACCAGCCGGGAGCCGCGGGGGCATGCGCCCCGAAAATCCGCGAAGGAGCTCCGCTTCGTCGTCCAGAAGCACGCCGCATCCCGCCTGCACTTCGACCTGCGGCTTGAACTCGACGGTGTCCTGAAGTCCTGGGCGGTCACCCGCGGCCCCTCTCTCGACCCTGCCGACAAACGCCTGGCCGTCGAGGTCGAGGACCATCCGATCGAGTATCGCAGCTTCGAAGGGACGATTGAGGAGGGCTATGGCGCCGGCACGGTGATGGTCTGGGACGAGGGCAGCTGGGAGCCAGCACCCGAGATTGCCGATGCCGCCGAGGCCCTGGCCAGGGGCAACCTCAAATTCGTGCTGCACGGCCATCGCTTGCGTGGCGGCTGGGACCTGGTGCGGATGAAGCCCCGGCCGAAGGAGCGCCAGCCGCAATGGCTGCTGTTCAAGCGCCGCGACGAAGAGGCCCGTCCCGGTGGCGGCACGCAGCTGGTCGAGGAGGCCACCACCTCCATCCTGTCGGGCCGGACCATGGAGCAGATCGCAGCCGGCAAACCCGGCTCTGCCGCGAAGGCCAGCGGCAACGGCCGGGCGAAGGCGGCGGCCAGCACCGGCAAGCCCGCCGCCGCGAAGCCCGCCGGGCGCACGAAGCGGCCGCGCACTGCACCGCTGACCTCCTTCGTCCCGCCGATGCTCTGCAAGCTGGTGGACCGTGCGCCGGAGGGGCCGGGTTGGCTGCACGAGATCAAGCTGGACGGCTATCGGATGGAGGCGATCATCTCTGGCGGCAAGGCGCGCCTGCTCACGCGCAACGCCCATGACTGGACCACCCGCTTCCCCGAGACGGCACGGGCGCTGTCGCAGCTGCCGGATTGCATCCTGGATGGCGAACTGGTCGCGTTGGATGCGGAGGGCAACCCGGACTTCGCCGCCCTGCAGGCCGCAATGGAGCAGAAGGCGACCCGCGCGCTGACCTTCCACGCCTTCGACGTGCTCGCCATCGGTGGCGAGGACCTGCGCGCGCAGCCGCTGACCAAGCGGAAGGACCGGCTGCGCGACCTGCTCGCGAACCCGCCGGAGGGCATCCGCACCGTCGAGGCATTCGACCGGCCGGGTGACGCGGTGCTGCACTCGGCCTGCCGGTTGGGCCTCGAGGGCATCGTCTCGAAGCGCAGCGACTCGCCCTATCGCGCGGGCGACCGCGGCGGCGACTGGGTGAAGACCAAGTGCCGGGGCAACGACGAGTGCGTGGTGGTCGGCCACGGCGCGGGTGCAAAGGGCCGCATGACCCTGCTGCTGGGTGCCTGGCGCGGCGGGAAGCTGATCTATCTCGGCCGCGTCGGCTCCGGCATCGGCGAGCGCGAGGCAGTGCTTCTCGGCAAGCGCCTCGCGCCGCTCCGCCGCAACGAGCCGCCGGTGTCGAATCTGCCGGCACGGGAGCGGCGCGCCACGACCTGGGTGGAGCCGCGTCTCGTGGCGGAGATCGACTACACGGGCTGGACCGCCGACGGCCTGCTGCGGCAGGCCTCCTTCAAGGGTATCCGCGAGGATAAGGATGCGGGCGAAGTGAGCGTTCCGCGCACCGGGGAGCCGCCTGCACCGCCACCGTCGAAGTCATCGGCTCGCCGGCCGGCCGGCACCGCGATCACGCTCACCAACCCCGACAAGCTCCTCTGGCCGGAGGACGGCATCACCAAGCGTGGGCTGGCCGACTACTACGCCGCGGTCGCGGAGCCGCTGATGGCCTATGCCGGCGGGCGTCCGCTCTCCCTCGTCCGCGCACCGGATGGCGTCCACGGCCAGCGTTTCTTCCAGCGCCACGCCATGCCAGGCACCTCCAGCCTCATCCGCCTGGTCGAGGTCGCCGGCGAGAGCAAGCCGCTGCTCGCCGTGGATCGCCCGGAGGCGCTGACGGCGCTGGCGCAGGCGGGCGTGCTCGAGATCCACCCCTGGGGGTCGCGCGTGGGCGATGAGGAGCATCCGGACCGGCTGGTATTCGACCTCGACCCTGCGGAGGACCTTCCCTTCGCCCGCGTCGTCGAAGCCGCGCAGGAACTGCGCCAGCGGATTCAGCAGCTGGGCCTCGGCGCGTTCTGCAAGACCACCGGTGGCAAGGGGCTGCATGTGGTGGTGCCGCTGAAGCCAGTCGCAGGATGGCCGGAGGCCAAGGAGTTCTGTCGGGCGATGGTGGAGGTGATGGCCGCCGACAGCCGCGACCGCTTCACGACGACCATGGCCAAGCGCGCCAGGATCGGGCGGATCTTTCTCGACTACCTGAGGAACGACAGGGGCTCGACGGCGGTGGCGGCATGGTCGCCTCGCGCGCGGCCGGGCGCGACCGTCTCCATGCCGATCGCGTGGCGGGAGGTGACGGCGAAGCTGGATCCGGCGGCCTTCACCATCGCCAGCGCGCCGGGCCGGGTGAAGCGCACGGATCCCTGGGCGGACTACGCCGCGGCCGCGCGGCCGCTGCCGGAGTTGCGCTGATGAACGGGTCGCGGCGCCGCTCACGCGGCGGCGCTCGCGTCCGAGCGATCCAGACCCCGGGGATCCCGCAGGGTGCTGCCCGGCGCCCAGTCCTGCAGCTGCTGGGCGACCGAAGCGGCCGGCCCCTCCTCGCCCTGCCGCGGTAGCGCCTGCGCACGCAGCCAGGCGGGCGGCGCCGGCCGGTCCACCAGCACCAGGTCGGTCTCGGCGAGCGGACGATCGTCCAGCCAGCGAGCCCAGAGGGCGGGCGGCAGCAGCGCCGGCATCCGCTCATGCGCCGCAACGAGGGTCTCGTTCGCCTCGGTGGTGACGATGGCGAAGACAGGCCCGCCGATCTCGTCGCTCCAGATGGCCGCCATCGCCAGGGTCATGTCCGCGACCACCGTGACGCCGATCCGCGACCGCTTCACGCCCCGCTGCACATAGCCGCCGACCGGCACCAGGCAGCGCAGTCGCCGCGCCAGCCGCTTGCCCTTCAGCTGGTCCGCCCGGACATGCAGCACGCGCCGGCGCGGATCCGACGCCACCGGCAAGCCCCAGCGCATCGCCGCCGGCACCACCTCGCCCGTGGCGAGGTCGCGCGCCAGGACCAGGCACGGATCGCCGGGCCGCCGATGGTGGGGCGGAACGCCGATAAGCTCGGGGTCACCCTGCAGCACGCCGCGGGGCACGTGAGCTTTCCTTGCGAGGAGACGATCGGTCCTCCCCTCGCCCGCCCCCCTTCGCGGCCTTCGATGGTTGCTTCTCCGCGGCTGCCCGCTTCGGCGCGGCGTCCTGCCGCCGCGGTCGCCTCGCATTCGCCTCTACGTCGCGCGGCGGCGCCTTCAGCGATCTGCGCAGCGCCTCCATCAGGTCGATGACATTGCTCTCGCTCGGGCCTGGTGCCGGGCGATGCACCGGGGCCTCGCCGCCCGCCTTCGCTTCGACCAGGTCGCGCACCGCCTCCTTGTAGCGGTCGTGGAACTCGGCCGGGTCGAAGGGACCCTTGGCCTGGGAGATGATCTGCTTCGCGATCTCGACCATGCGCCGGTCGATCTTCACCTCGGCGATGTCGTCGAAGGCGTCCTCCTCGGACCGCACCTCGTCCTGGCTGTGCAGCGTGCTCAGCAGCAGCCCGCGGCCGCGCGGCTCGATGGCGACGATGCGTTCGCGGTTGCTCATCACCAGCCGGCCGAGCGCGACCTGCCCCTCCGTGGCCATCGCCTCGCGGATCACCGCGTAGGGATCCTGTGCGGGCTTGCCGTCCGGCACGAGGAAGTAGGGCTCGTCCCAGTAGAGGCGGTCGATCTCCCGGCCATCCACGAACCGCTCGATGTCGATGACCTTCGTGCTCTCCAGTTTGAGCGCCTTCAGTTCCTCGTCCTCGACGACGACGTAGCGGTCGCGCTCCACCTGGAAGCCGCGCACCAGGTCCTTGCGCTCCACGATGCCGTCCGCGGGATCCTTCCACATCTGCTTCACGCGGTTGAGCGTCTCCTTGTGGAGGAGGTTGAAGTGAACCGCGTCGCCCTCCCCCACGGCCTTGAACAGCCGCACCGGACAGGTGACGAGCGATAGTCGCAGATGCCCCTCCCATGTCGGTCGTGCTGCCATATCCGTGCTCTCGCATCTTGTCGGCGGGAGAACGGGGTGTTCGATCGGCGGGTTTCGGCGGCCGTTCCGCAGCAGCATGCATTGGCGCGCTTCGCATGCTGCATGCGCTTCGTGCGCTAGGCCGCTGGACTCGCGACGCCGGCGACCTGCGCTGCCGAACCGGGGCTCGTTCCGCGATCAACACTGTGGATATGTGGATGGAGAGCGGATACGGGCCTGGAATGGCACCTTTTCCGGCGCGACGGGATGTGCACATCGGCGTTGCGCTGACGAGCAGAAAGAGGTCGCCATGAACCGACTGCCGAACCTCACGATCGCGAGACTCCTCGATCACACCGAGGCGCTGCTGCTGCGCAATGCCGCTCAGCAGGCTTTTCTGCCGCTGCGGGCCTATGTCGCGGATGCCGTGGGCCGCGTGACGGCGCTGGAGTTCGATGCGCCGGCCGAGGCGGCCGATTATGAAGTTCTTGGCGCGATCCTCGGGGCGGAGATGCGGTCCCGCGGCGCCGCCATGGCGGTTCTCCAACTCTCCACACCCGGTGACGGCACGAAGGCCGAAACCCTGACGCTTGTCGGCTTGGGAGCCGCTGGCGAGGAGATGCAGCGGCGGATATTCACGGTGGAGCGCAAGGCGAACGGCCGGATCACGCGCCTGCATGGCCAGCAGGTCCGCACCGACCGCGGAGGCACGACCGCTTGCCAGAGGATCCGCGGGCCTCGCCATGGCGCGGCCGCCACGCCGGCCTGCGCGCGCCGACCATGATGAGGCTGTGTGGGCCCGCGCCCGAGCAGGCGCATCGCGCCGCCGGCCGACATGACCTGGCTGAAGCTGCAGGATGGTGGCGGCGAAAGCGACGACGCCAATGTAGTTTCTGGCGGTCGTCTTGTGGCGAGTGGCCAGCGCACTCGACGGTGCGTGACAGTCGGCGGGTTCTGCCAAGCCCCGGGTCCGTCCCGTTCGCCATCACCTCGTCGTCACTCCGGCGATCTCCGCGAGCTGGCCCCGGTTCGCAGCTTTCCCCGTGCCGCCATCAGGCGGCCAAGGCCAGTGGCGCCTTTCGGTAGGCCTCGCCACGGGTCGGTAGTGCCCACGCGATCCGTGCGCCGGCCACCGGACAACGACGGAGCCGCTCGGCCGCGTCACGATAACCGAGCCGCCGAAAGAGCTAGAAAAGGCGCCGCTCCGGCCCGTAGGGCACCACCACCTCGTCACGGCCGACCAGGTTCAGCAACTGGCGCGCGCGCTCGTCGAGCTGGTCACGGTCGAGCAGGTCGCCGCGCAGGCCGTCAACGCGGCGCTCCATGGCGGCAAGGTCGCCCTGCACGCGGGCGCGTTCCACCAGCGCCTCCGCGATCTGCTGCTCGCGCTGGTCCCGCGCGATCAGGCCGCGTTCACCATGGATCGCATGCCACACGAAATAGCCGCAGCAGGCCAGGAACAACATGGGCAGCATGGCCGCGCGCAACTTGCGCGCGATCCAGGCGGACAGGCCCGGGCGATCAGCCGTTTCATAGTCGTTGTGCAAGTGTCCGAGCCCCCCAGCCCGATCGCGCGGCAACGGATCCCCTCACCCGCGTGGCGCGCGCCCATAAGGAATCAGAGCGCGCGCGGACTGTCCAGGGGAAAGCGCGTATGGCCTGCGTGATTCAGGCTGGCGTGCTCAGCGGCGCACAGCCAGGCGGCCGCCGTAGCGCGCTGCCGGGCCAAGCTGCTGCTCGATACGGATCAGCTGGTTGTATTTCGCGGTGCGGTCCGAGCGCGAGAGCGAGCCGGTCTTGATCTGACCGCAATTCGTCGCCACCGCCAGGTCGGCAATGGTCGAATCCTCGGTCTCGCCGGAGCGGTGGCTCATCACCGCGCGATAGCCGGCGCGATGCGCGGTCTCCACCGCTTCCAGCGTCTCGGTGAGCGTGCCGATCTGGTTGACCTTCACCAGGATGGCGTTGCCATAGCCGCCCTCGATGCCCCGCCGCAGCCGCTCGGTGTTGGTGACGAAGAGATCGTCGCCGACCAGGTTCACCTTGGCGCCGAGCTTCTCGGTCAGCAGCTTCCAGCCGGCCCAGTCATCCTCGCTCATCCCGTCCTCGACGGAGACGATCGGCCATTTGCCGCAGAGCCCTGCCAGGTAGTCCACCATCCCGCCGGCATCGAGCGCCTTGCCCTCGCCCTCCATGGCGTACTTGCCGTCCTTGAAGAACTCGGTCGCGGCGCAGTCGAGGGCAAAGACGATGTCCTCGCCCACGCGGTGGCCCGCCGCCTCGCAGGCCTTGGCGATGAAGGAAAGCGCCTCGTCCGCGCTGCCGATGTTCGGCGCGAAGCCGCCCTCGTCGCCGACATTGGTGTTGTGGC
Organism: Falsiroseomonas sp.; assembly: GCF_041690465.1. GTDB lineage: Bacteria > Pseudomonadota > Alphaproteobacteria > Acetobacterales > Acetobacteraceae > Falsiroseomonas. Next base: position 18,255 of record NZ_JAWLHG010000025.1, read on the forward strand.
CGGCGTCGTGCAGCGCCTTCTTCAGCTGCGCGAAGACCTCGGAGCCGATGCGCACCGCATCAGCCATGGTGCCGGCAGCGACCGGCATGATCATGAATTCCTGGATGTCGATCGGGTTGTCCGCGTGCTTGCCGCCATTGATGATGTTCATCATCGGCACCGGCAGGGTGCGGGCGAAGACGCCGCCGACATAGCGGTAGAGCGGCTGGCCGAGATTGGCCGCGGCGGCCTTCGCCACCGCCAGGCTGACGGCGAGGACCGCATTCGCGCCGAGCCGCGCCTTGTTCGGCGTGCCGTCGAGCTCGATCATGGTCTCGTCGATCTTCACCTGCTCGGTCGGGTCCATGCCGCCGATCGCGTCGAAGATCTCGCCTTCGACATTGCCGCAGGCCTTCAGCACGCCCTTGCCGCCGTAGCGCGCCTTGTCGCCGTCGCGCAGCTCCACCGCCTCATGCGCGCCGGTGGAGGCGCCGGAGGGCACGATGGCGCGAGCTCGGATGCCGCTGTCCAGCACCACCTCGGCCTCGACGGTCGGGTTACCGCGGCTGTCGAGGACCTCGCGGGCGATGATGTCGGCGATGGCGGCCATGAGGGGGCTCCGAGCGATGCATGCGCTACCCGGCGATTAGACGCGCGTCGCCAGCCCGGCAAGAGACCAGCCGACACCAACACCCCCGGGCGCAAGGTCAGGATCACCAGCCGCGCGCACCCGGGCAGCACACAACCGCCATGAACGGCCATCCCCAAGGGCTGATTGCACCTGCCACCCTGGTTTCCGCCGCCCGACTGGAGACACGGGGCGACCGGTATCTGCTTGCCGAAGCCGGAGACTTCGCCTTCTGGGCCGCGCACGAGGCCCTCTCGGCGCCTGGCGAGTATCCGCGGGAGGCGCAGTGGGCGAACGCCGCGTCGTACTACCTCGTCCAGGTCGAGAATGGCGGACACGGCCAGTTCGTGTTCAAATCCGGCCCTTGCCGAGCGACACTGGAGGGCATCGGCAACCTGCTGGCCGCGGCCGATTTCCCGGAGTTGCACGCCATCTTCCGCGAGTTCGTGACGCTGATCGAATCGCCGGAAGCGAGAGCGGCGGCGCTGGAAGCGGGTGGCTTCGAAGGGACGCCGGATGAGCTGACGCGGCTGGATCGGCGCTTCTTCAGCCTCTGCGACGGCGACGCAAAGCGGGCCCGTCTTGGCGATTGGGCCAGACGCCTGCCAAGGCTGCGGTGGTTATCGGTCGAGAAGCTCAATGAGGAGCGTCCGGCGGTTCTTTCATCGGCGCCGATAGCGGCTGGCGCAGGAGCGCCCCAGAAACAGAGGCTTCGCCTAGAGGACCCGCCGGGTGTCCCACACCGCGGCGGTGCCGCGCACGCGCGGCCGGCCCTGGTCGTCGCAGGGCTCCACCCGGCTGCGCGGCACCGCCAGCGCCCGGAGCATGTTCGCGTCCTTGGCGCGGCTGTAGCCGGCCAGCTTGATGTCGAGCGAGCCGTCCGGATGCACCTTCGTCACCCGGCCCCAGTCACCTGCGAAGGCAGTGACCAGCGGCCCGCCCTCGTCGCGGCACAGGCGCACGAGGTCGCCCGCCTCGTAGAAGAAGATCTCGACCCCGCCATGTCCTGTCGTCACCCGCATGGCGACATCAAACACGGTCATGGTTGAGATTGGGTTACGCTGCGTTCAGCCGCGCTTGCCGAGGCCGCCCCCGAGCAGCAGCGTCACCAGCAGGCCCGCCATCAGCGCCATGCTGACCCCGAGCGTGCCGAACAACGCGCCGGCCGCCACCGTCAGCACCAGCGTGATCGCCAGGCCGTATCCGAAGCGGCGCAGCCGCGCCTTCTCGTCCATGAAACCTCCGCCGGGTCAGACCAGCCGCGCCTGCTGCACCGCAGCGCCGATGAAGCCACGGAACAGCGGGTGCGGGTCGAAGGGCTTGGACTTCAGCTCCGGGTGGAACTGGACGCCGATGAACCAGGGATGCTCTGGCCGCTCGACAATCTCGGGCAGCGTGCCATCGGGCGACATGCCGGCGAAGCGCAGGCCGCACTCCTCCAGCCGGTCCTTGTAGTTGATGTTGACCTCGAAGCGGTGACGGTGGCGCTCGCGGATCTCGGCGGCACCGCCATAGACCTCCCGCACCAGCGAGCCATCGGCCAGCTTCGCTGCATAGGCGCCGAGCCGCATCGTGCCGCCCAGGTCGCCGCCGGCCTCGCGCCGCTCCACCTCGTTGCCCTTCAGCCATTCGGTGAGCAGCCCGACCACGGGCTCCGGCGTCGGGCCGAACTCGGTGGAGGAGGCACCCTTGAGGCCCGCCAGGTTCCGCGCCGTCTCGATCACCGCCATCTGCATGCCGAAGCAGATGCCGAAGAACGGCACCTTGCGCTCGCGCGCGAAGCGCACGGCCTCGATCTTGCCTTCGGTGCCGCGCTCGCCGAAGCCGCCGGGAACCAGGATGCCATGCACGCCTTCCAGGCGCTTCACGGCTTCCTCCTCGCCGCCCTCGAAGATCTGGCTGTCCACCCAGTCCAGCCGCACCTTCACGTTGTGCGCGATGCCGCCATGGGTCAGCGCCTCGGCAAGGGATTTATAACTGTCGAGCAGGTTGGTGTACTTGCCGACCACCGCGATGGTGACCTCGCCCTCCGGTGCGCGGATGGACTGCACGATCTTCTGCCAGCGCGTCACCTCCGGCTCGCCGTAGAAGGAGAGGTTGAAATGCCGCAGCACTTCGCGGTCCAGCCCCTCCTCGTGGTAACTCAGCGGCACAGCGTAGATGCTGTCGGCGTCGAGCGCAGGGATCACGCTTTCCGGGCGGACGTTGCAGAACAGCGCGATCTTGCGGCGCTCGTTCTCCGGGATCGGGCGATCGCAGCGGCACAGCAGGATCTGCGGCTGGATGCCCACGCCCAGCAGCTCCTTCACGGAATGCTGCGTCGGCTTGGTCTTCAGCTCCCCCGCGGAGGGGATGTACGGCACCAGGGTGAGGTGGATGAACAGGCTGCGGGTCGGGCCGAGTTCATTGGCGAGCTGCCGGATGGCTTCCAGGAAGGGCAGCGATTCGATGTCGCCGACGGTGCCGCCGACCTCGACCAGGACGAAATCGTAGCCTTCCGTCTCCGCCTGGATGACTTCCTTGATCTTGTCCGTGATGTGCGGGATCACCTGCACGGTGCCGCCGAGATAATCCCCGCGCCGCTCCGCCGCGATCACGTCGGAATAGATGCGCCCGGTGGTCCAGTTGTCCGCCTTGGAGGCGTGGACCCCGGTGAAGCGCTCGTAATGGCCGAGATCGAGGTCGGTCTCCGCCCCGTCATCGGTCACGAAGACCTCGCCGTGCTGATACGGCGACATCGTCCCCGGATCGACGTTGAGATAGGGATCGAGCTTGCGGAGGCGGACCTTGTAGCCGCGCGCCTGAAGCAGCGCTCCGAGGGAGGCGGCGGCGATACCCTTGCCGAGCGAGGAAACCACGCCGCCGGTGATGAACACGAACCGGGTCATGGGCTCCCCTCTTAGCGTGGTGCCGGAGTCGGGGATACCCGTCTGTTGCCGGAAGCCTGCGCGGCCAGCCATGCAGCCGGCGCGGGCCGGCGGCCGGTGATCCTCAGTTGGTCGGCACGGAGGGGGCCGCCGGCAGGGCGGGCACCGCCGGCGCCGCCGCGCCGGGTGCGGCCGGTGCGTCGAGGATCGAGCCCCGCGGCGCCTGCCCCTTGCCCAGCATCGCCAAAGCCAGGGCCAACGCCATGAAGGCGGTGCCCAGGACGGCGGTGGTGCGGGTGAGAAGGTTGGCGGTGCCGCGCCCACTCATGAACGACCCCATCCCCTGGGAGGAGCCCACGCCAAGCCCCCCGCCCTCGCTGCGCTGGACCAGGATGACCCCGATCATGGCGAGGGTGACGAGCAGGAACAGGACGATGAGGACGGTGGTCATGGCAGGCGCTATCTAGCGGCTCCGCCCCCGGATTGCCAGGGCGCGCACTCCGCATAAACGGGCTGTGGGGCGAAGTGGCTGGATGGGCGGAGCGGGGCGACCAGTCCGGCGCCCGTCGGCAGGAAGGCTTCCGAGCCGCAGACACTCCGGCCTGCCCGCTCGGCGCACGCCGCAGCTGGGCCGTTGCGTAACCATGCAACCGGATCTGATGGAAACCCTGGCGGACCCGAAGAGATTCGAACTCCTAACCCCCAGATCCGTAGTCTGGTGCTAACTCCCACACCTGACCCCACGGACCCCCACATAAGTCCGGATTTGCTTGGCTTTTCCTGTGACCCTCTTATTGGTTCCACAATGAATCACATTGCGGACCCGCTACCGGGGTCCGCAGGGGGTCCGCAGGGGCCAGTCTGGAGGTGCCGGCATGCAACGGGTGAATGACGACGCGATCGACGCTTTGACTATTCCGTCCGGTGGGCGGGAGGCGTGGCTATCCGACAGCACCGTGAAGGGCCTCCGCGTCCGGGCGACGTCGGGCGGCGCAAAGACGTTCTTCGCGTGCTGGACTGACAAGGCCACCGGCGAGCGGCGGCGGCACAAGATCGGTGCCTGGGGCGCGATCACTCTCAAGCAGGCCCGTGACGCGGCACGCATCATCCTGGGCGAAGTTGCGAAGGGCCGCGACCCGTCGAAGGAACTCGCTCGCCAGCGTGAGGCGGCCAAGGCGCGGAAGGCCGAGGAGGCGCTGACGGTTGAGGCGCTGATTGAGCGGTGGGGTCAGCACCTCGCGCGGAACAGCAGGCGGCCCGGTTATATCGGCGAGGCGAAGCGGGCGCTGAAGCAGGTGTTCGCCGCCCACCTCGGCAGGCCAGCCGTAAAGCTTGGCAAGGCCGAGGTGCGGGAGGTGTTCGACGGAATGCTGGACGCCGGCAAGGTCGGGAACGCCGGCCGGGTGAAAGCCTACGGGCGGGCCGCCTACGGCTGGGCTATGGGGGAGGAGTTGGTGCGGGAAAACCCCTTCGCCGCCCTGCGGAACATCAGCACCAAGAGCGGCGAGCGGGACAGAGTTCTGACTGACGACGAGGTGGGCGAGGTGTGGCGCGCGGCTGGAACGCTGGGCCATCCGTTCGGTCCAATGATCCGGCTGTTGCTGCTGACGGCGCAGCGGCGGGACGAGGTTGCGGGGCTGCCATGGTCGGAACTGGCGCACGACCATTCGGTTTGGACCCTGCCGGCCGGGCGATCGAAGAACGGTGAGGAGCACGTGGTGCACCTAGCGCCGGAGGCGCGGGAGGTGCTCGCGGCGGTGCCTCGCATCAACGGCTGGAGCCTGCTGTTCACCACGACAGGCAAGACGCCGCCGTCGGGCTTCAGCGTGGCGAAGCGTCGGCTCGACCGGGCAATCGTGAATGAACGGACCAAGGAAGCGCAGGAGGAGGGCCGAATACCCGCGCCGCTGCGGCCGTTCGTCCTGCACGACTTCCGCCGAACCTGCGTCACCTGGCTGGCGCAGCACGCGGGCGTGCCCCCGCACGTTGCCGACCGGATCCTGAACCACGTGGAGGGCACCATCCGCGGCGTGGCAAAGGTCTATCAGCGGGCAGAGTTTCTTCCGGAGCGAAAGGCCGCACTTGAGGCTTGGGCCCGACACGTCCTGTCCTGCGCGGAGCGGCGCGAGGCGGATGACAAAGTGGTGGCACTTCGCCGCGCCTGACGAGGTCGGTGCTGTGGCACTCGTGCAACAGCGGCGGGCAATCACGCGAGGCGCGCCGCACCCACCATCGGACCCTTCCGGACAGGAGCGGCCACGACGTGACACGAGGGTGACGCCACACTGACACCGCTCACTAGGCCAGCGCAAAGTCGCTGACGCCATCTGCGATTTCTTCAATAGAGCACTCCCTTCGAAAGGGAGCGCTCGCTTGGGGAACGCCGCGAAAACGATGGTGGCATCTAGGATTTAGTGTGGATAGAGAGCCTCCGTTCATTCCACCGAGGGTGGAGCCGACACAGATCGGAGGGCACCGAATGAAGCCGAATTTGCTGAGCAGCGCGGCCAGTGTGGCGGAGGCGCCAGCGCATGATCGTGTGCTCACGCCACGCGAGGTGCGCGAGACGATACAGGTGCACGACAACACTCTGGTGAACTGGCGCATCAAGGGCGGTGGGCCGCCTTTCGTGCGGCTGGGCACGCGCCGCGTCGGGTATCCGCAGCGCGGCTTTCAGCGGTGGCTGAACGAAAGGGAAGTCGGCAGCCGCGCCGAAGAAGCCGTGAAGCGGCAGCGGACCGTCTGAATGGAACGCCCTCGCCTCACCGGCGGGGCGGCAAGTGCGAGGGCGCGGATTGTCGAGCTGGCAGGCGACGACACCGCATTCTTTGCACAGCAAGCCGCTTTCCCGCCAGACGCAAATGCGCTGCTCGAACGCGGCGCCGCGCATCTCCACGCCTGCGGCCCGCGCGCCGTCGCGGAGTTCATCGCCGAGCACCAGCGCGAAGGCGGCGACATCCTCGACCGGCTCGACCGGTGGCGCCAGCTCGACGTTGCGCTGGTCCGGCACGTGCTGGGCCGCTGGTGCGGAGGCCGCAGCTTCCCCCCTGCAGTTTTCGAGGTGCCGCGATGACCTCCGATCGCGACCAAGACGCGCGCCGCTTCGAGGCGCCGCTGATCGAGGGCTGCCGGCTGTTCGAGCGCGTCAGCCGAAAGGGCCGGCGCTACTTGACCGGCAGGCTCGGCGGGCTGCGCATCGTCGTTTGGGAGGCCAACGACGGCGGCGAGCACAGCCACGTCCTCATGTTCGGCGCGGCCGCGCCCCCGACCAGCGGCGGCGGAGGGCGCCGATGATCGGCGATACCGTCACCGTCGTCCATGCCCGCGGTCGGCGCCTCGCCAAGACGATCGATCCGGCCGGCGTCATCGAGCCCTACGACAACGCGCGCATGGTGGATCTCCACCAGCGCCACGTCGCCGGGCTGCAGGATGTGCACATGCTGCTGCATCGCCTCCTCCACCGCCCCGACTGCTGCGTGGTGCGCGGCGAGATACTCGACCCGGCTCGCGCCCGCGGCGTTCGGCGCCTGGTACGGCGCGACCTGGAAAGCGGGGACGAGCCGACGCTGCGCGACGTGCCGCGGCGGTGGCTGGCGCTGGATCTTGATAGCGTCCCGCTGCCCGCCGGCGCCGATCCGCGCGACCTGGCGGGCTGCGCCCGCGCCGTCATGCCGCTTCTGCCCGGCGCGTTCGGCTGGGCATCGTGCGTGGTGCAGGCCACCGCCTCGCATGGCATCAAGGCCGGCGCCCGGCTGCGCCTCTGGTTCTGGCTCGACCGCCCTATGACCGGCGCCGAGGCCATCCGCTGGCTGCGCGACGCGCCGGTGGACCGCACCGTGTTCTGGGCGGCACAGCCGATCTATGTCGCGGCGCCGATCTTCCTCGCCGGCCGCCGTGACCACCTGCCGCACCGGCTGGCGGTGCTGCCGGGGGACGACGCGGTACACGCCCCGCCGGCCGCCTACCTCGCGCAGCCTCGGCGCCCGCCCACACCGCCGATCCGTCACGACGCCGACGCCGATAGGCGACTGGGCGCCTTGCTGCGGATGGTCCGGCGCGCGCCGGAGGGACGGCGCCACCCGATCCTGTTCTGGGCGGCATGTCGCGCCGGCGAGCTCGCCCGCGACGGGCACCTGGAGGAGTTGAGCGCCGCGGCCGCACTCGCCGACGCGGCCATGGAAGCCGGCGGTGACGATCGCCGCCGTGCAGAACAGACGGCCCGCGACGGCATCGCCCGCGGCAGGGAGGAAGCCGCCCATGCCTGACGGCGCCGAGCATCGCCACGACCAGCACGACGCCGAGCCGATGTCGCCGGAGTTCTCCGACGACGCGCTGGCGCTGGAGTTCTCCGCCGAGCACGACGGGCGCCTCGTCCACGTCGCGGAATGGGGGCAGTGGCGGAAGTGGGACGGGTGCCGCTGGGCGACCGACAACACGCTGACCGTGTTCGACCTGGCCCGCGCCATCTGCCGACGCGCGGCCGATCGCGCTCTCGGCCATAGCGAGGAGAAGGCGCGGCTCGCCGCCATCGTCGCCAGCGCACAGAAGGTGGCGGCCGTCGAGCGGCTCGCCCGCTCCGACCGGAGGCATGCCCGCGCGTCCGACGACTTCGACGCCGACCCCTTCGCGCTCAACACGCCGGCCGGTGTGGTGGATCTGCGAACCGGCACGCTGCGCCCGCACCGGCGCGGCGACTACTTCACCAAGGTGACGGGAGCCGGGCCCGGCGGCGACTGCCCGCGCTTCCTCGCCTTCCTGCAGGAAGTCACCGGCGGCGATCGAGCCTTCGTCGCCTTCCTCCGGCGCTGGTTCGGCTACTGCCTGACCGGCTCCACCCGCGAGCACAAGGTGGTGGTGCTGAAGGGGCCGGGCGGCAACGGCAAGAGCCTCCTCCTGTCCACCATAGCCGACGCCATCGGCGACTACGCCACCTCGGCCGACACGTCGCTGTTCACCGCCGGCCGCCATGAGCAGCATCCCACCGGCCTCGCCGACCTGCGCGGCGCCCGGCTGGTGGTGGCGCAGGAGACGGAGGCCGGCGCGCGGCTGGCCGAGGCGCGGCTGAAGGCGCTCACCGGCGGCGATCGGGTGAAGGCGCGGTTCATGCGCGCCGACTTCTTCGAGTTCACGCCGACCTTCAAGCTGGTGATGGCGACGAACCACAGCCCCGCCATCCGCAGCGCCGACGCCGCCATGCGCCGCCGCCTGCTGTTCCTGCCGTTCACCTACGTGCCGCCGATGCCCGACCCCGAACTCCCCGATCGCCTGCGCGCTGAACTGCCGGGCATCCTCGCCTGGCTGATCGCCGGATGCCTCGAGTGGCAGGAGCACGGCCTCGAACCGCCCGCCGTCGTGCTCGACGCCACCGCGGCCTACTTCGCTGAGCAGGATCTACTCGCCCGCTGGATCGCCGAGCGCACCGAGCGGCAGGAAACGGCGCAGGCGCCCGCCACCGCCCTCTACCGGGACTGGCAAGCATGGGCGCGCGACCAGGGCGAGGAACCCGGCACCGTCAAGGCGTTCTCCGAAGCCCTGGAGCGCGTCTTCGCGAAGAAGCGGACCAAGCACGGGCAGGTCTTCCTCGGCCTGCGGCTGCGCCCCTCCGACACCGGCGTGATGTGAACTGGCGGGCCTTGCGTGGCCGCTGGTGTAGGGTGGTGCAGGGTTTGCCGATTACAGCGTTACGCGTGTGCGCGCGCACGATAACGGCTCAACCGGGAAACCCTGCACAACCCTACACCCGAGTGTGCGGGAGAGGTGTTTCTCCCGCGTCGGGCCGGTCCTGGATGGCTTGCGCGTCGGCGCCCATCAGGGCGCCGCTGGCCCCGCCGAGTTGAGGATGCGATAGACGCTTGAGCGCCCGATCCCGAGTTGTCGGGCTATTTCGGATGCCGTGTAGCCGTCGTGGGACAAGGCGAACACCTTGCTGGACTTCTCCCGCGCAGTCGGCTTCCGGCCGTTGTAGCGGCCCTCCGCCTTGGCCTTGGCGATGCCCTCCCGCTGCCTTTCGAGCATTAGGGCGCGCTCAAACTCGGCGACGGCGCCGAGCATCGTCAGGGTCAGGCGACCAGTCGGGGTTCGCGTGTCCACCGGCTGCCCGCCCATGGAGAGCACCAGCAGCCCGACGCCCTTGGCCTCCAACCGGCCGATAATGTCCAAGAGATCCGCAACAGAGCGCGCAAGCCTGTCGGGCCGTGTGACCACTACCGTGTCGCCTGCCCGCACGTAGTCCAGGGCTGCGGCAAGCTCGTCCCGCTTTGCTACTGACGAGACCCGTTCGGAGAACAGCCGGACGCATCCAGCCGCGCGTAGGTCCCTCTCCTGAGCCTCAAGACCTGCTTCCTGGTCGACGGTGGACGTGCGGGCATATCCAACGAGTTGCCCGTTTGACTGTTGGTCCTTCGGGGGCACCCGCTTGACGGGCACCTTGACCCCCTTCCGCCCTGTCGCCTGCGCCATGAACTCTCTCCTTTCCCAAAAGGTCTTAGACCATACGCCTATCGGCACCCGAAAGCAATGGGACAACCTTTTGGGACCATAGCGGGCCGCCACCTGGGACGTTCCACTAGGGCAGGCTCATGTGAGACAAAGGCCATCTCCAGCCGCCCGGCGCAGGCACCCTCGCCGGGAAGGCCGCCCCCTGGACGCATCGCGATTTCTGGCGGCATGCGCGACCCCTCCCCGGCGCCAGGGAAAAATCATCGGCAGAGAAGTGCCGGGGGGAAAAACTCGGCGACCTCGGTGTACTACCCACCCCTCACGTAATCCGCCCCCGCTGCCGACCTTGCTCGGGCCCTCGCAGTGAGGTCGGGAATTTTCTGCTGGCAGACCATTCCTTGCCGTTTTGCCGCAAGAACAACGTGCAACGCCGGTCGGCGTGCAGCTATCATCCGGCACATGCGAAGCCTTGAGGATGATCCGGTCGTTGTGTTCCTTCTTCCGCTGGCGTGGGCGGCATGCTTCGTGCTCGCGGCCCTCGACGGGTTGAACGGCGCTGTAGGGCTGGACATCAACGGCGACGGCGCCGTGACTTTGCGCGACGTCTTCATGCTCGTGTGGAGTTCATGGATAGTAGCGACGGTGATGCCCGTGGTCCTGCTCGTGGCCTTCCTGGACACCACCGCCCCGGGCTTACTTCGTTTCCTGGAGATCCCTGCCCTGCTTGATGCCACGGGCACTGTCGGCCTCGTGGCACTGGGGCTGGCATCCTGGATCGGGCTACTCGTTTGCATCGCACGGCTAGAGCGCGAGGTTCGCGCGATGATGCGCTACTTGGCGATGGTCCGGTACCATCGTCGCGAACGGAAGCGCTGGCCATTTTAGACTAACCGAATGCCGTCGGTGCGGGTGCGCCTTTGCGCTGCGTGACGACGTCTGACGATTTCTGTTGACGGGCGCAGTCCGCTCGGGACAGCGGTGGTATGAGCACCGACACGCGCATGGCGCGGACCCGGCTGACGCGGAAGGAACTGGCGGCGGAGCTGACGGCGCGCGGCTATCCGATCGCGGCGGACACGCTGGCGCAGCACGCATCCCGCGGCACCGGGCCCGGCTTCGTCATCTTCGGCCGAACGGCCCTCTACGATCTCGACCGGGCGCTGGCATGGGCGGAAGCCCGCGAGAGGCGCCCGCGTTCGGCGGCCCGCGCTGCCGCCGGCGCGGCGGCCTAGGAGGCAGCCGATGGTCGGCACCGCCAAGCCCGGCATTGCCTGGCCCGCAATCGAGGAATGTTGGCGTGCTGGACAATCGGAGAGCAGCCTCGCGCGCCGGTTCGGCGTGACGCGGCAGGCGATCGCCTGGCGCCGGGACAAGTACGAATGGAGCCGCAGCAGCGACGCCGAGGCGATCGCCGCGACGGCCACGGCGGAGCGCATCAACCGGCCGCAGACGGCGCGCGACCGCGCGCTGCTGGCGCTCGACGCGCGCCGCACCCCGGCCGCGATGCAGAAGATCCTCGACGCTCTGCGCGCCGGCTCGACCAAGACGCTGGCCGCGCGCATGGCGGGGCTCACGCGGCAGCAACTGGACGACTGGTTCAAGGCGGATCCGGCGTTCCTCTCGCTGGCCGAGGCCGCGGTCGCGGAGTGCGCGCACGAAGCGATCCAGCGCGTGCAGAAGGCCGGCGCACGCGGCGACTGGCGCGCGGACTTCGCCATGCTGCAGGCGCATCCGGAGACGCGCGCCGACTTCGGCCAGGTGGCCGAGGCCGAGCACCATGGCGCGCGGGTGGTGGTGAACCTGGTCCTGCCCGCCGAGCTCCGCGCGCAACTTGAGGCGGCCCGGCCGGCGCCGCGCGTCATCGACCACGACGAAGGAACCGAAGGATGACACCTCCTACGCCAAGGGCGGACGCCGCGCGCTGGCGCGTGCACCACGAGCAGACTGCGGCGCAGTGCATCGCCTGGGGCATGCACCCAGACGAGGCGAAGGTCGCGGCCTGGTATCTCACGGCCGGCGCCTACTCCGCGGAGCACCGCTGCGACCACTACGACAGCGAGGCGGCGCTCTACCGCATGCTGATCCCAGCCGGCACGCAGCGCGAGCGCTACACCCATTCGCACCCTGCGCACGCCTACCGGGCGGCGCGATCCACGAGGGCACCAGCATGAGCACCACCGCCGACACGGCATCCCCCCCGATCTCCGCTGCCGCCGCGCTCGACACCGCCCGCGGCTTCGCGCGGCTCTACCGCGAGCTCGGCGCGCTGCACGAGTTTGCCGAGGCGTGCGCCGGCCTGCAGCAGCAGGAGCGCGAGATCCGGCAGCGCGTCGCGACGGCGGAGGCGACGCTGGCCGACCTGAAGAACCAGATCGCCGACGCGGAGACGGGCATCGGCGAGGCGCGCGCGCGCAAGGCCGCCGAGAATGCGAGGGCGCGCGAGGCGGAGGAGAAGGCCCGCGCCGCGGCCGAGAAGCTGAGGCTCGCCGAGGCGGCCGAGGCCCGGCTGCAGGCGGCGGAGACGCGGCTCGCCGAGGTCGAGGCGAAGCTGCAGCGCGCGCGTGATGCCGTCGCCGGCATCGGCGCTTGAAGGAGACGATCACGGTGGCGACGATGGACCGGAACCCCGACGATGCCGTGCGCTGGCGCGCGGCACATGACGTGCTGGTGGCGGAGTTCCGCGATGCCGGCATGCACCCCGACCATGCGGCCGAGGCGGCATGGTATCGGCTCGCGTTCAAGCTGCTGGACGACGGCGCCGCCGGCGACCTCTACGTCGCCGAGGCCATGCTTCGGGTTGCGCATGTGGCGCCGCCGGAGAATTCGAAGCGGTCCCTGTCGCGCTGGACCTCGCTGCGGCGCGGCGATGCCTTCCACCCCGGCGACGGCGCGGGCGGGCCTGGTCCGCACTCTCCGGACCTGCCGGAGTTCTTCACCTGGGCGGACGGGCGGCCCTACACGCCGCGCGCCCGGGCCAGCGGCATGCTGAAGCAGGCGCCGTCGGCCGTGACGTTCATCAACACGTGGACGCGGCTCTACGGCGCTGCCCGCGTGGAGGTGGCCGACATCAGCCGCGAGATCGTGGACATGCTCGAACCGGGGAACGGCCGGACGATCACGCCCCACACCATCGCCGGGATGATCGCCCGGCAGTTCGAGGGCACCAACTGCGGCGTCGGCCTGGTGTTCAAGGCGATCCGGCTGGAGGGCGCCACACGCCATTCGCCGCCGCTGGCGTTCCAGATCGCCCCGCCCGGCACCATGCGCGCGGTGCGACCCTCGATGCCGGCGATCACGGCGCGCGATCCGGCCTACCAGCCGGCCGCGGATCGCCTGGTGGAACTCGCCAACCTCGACATGAGCACGGGGCTTCCGGCGGCCGAGGGCGAGAACGCGATCACCCGCGAGATGGAGGCCGAGCGCGTGGCCTTCGACGTGGTGGTGGCCGAGGCGGCGGCGGCGCAGGGCATCGGCACCGACGAAGCCCGCCGTCGGCTGCATCGCGGCATCAGGGGACGCCTGTAATGGTAGAGCCGGTCCACATGCCGACCTACGCCACGCCCGGCGAGGAGGCCGCCTACGTGGAAGGCAAGCGCATCCACGACCTCATGAGCAGCCCCGCGTACCGGATGGACAAGCGGGTGCAGGAGGAGGTGCGGGCCTTCTTCGCCCAGCACTACAGCACGGCGCCGATCGAGCCCGCCCGCTCGCCCGGCGAGGCGCCGAGCGGCGGCTTCGGGCGCTGACCTGGCAGCGGTGATCGGCTGCCGTTCAGGCGGCGCTGGTGGCCGCTTCCCGGGGCTGGAACACCCGCGCGCGATGGCAGGCGCACCAGCTCGCGCGCTCGACCACCGGCGCGCCGCAGAACATCGCGCGGCGGCCTGGACGCTCTCCGTCCGCCCATGCCGGCCACTGGCAGGTGCGGTGCCGCACTCCACCCGCCGGCAGCCCCGTCGCGCGGTTCTGCGCCATGTCGAGGCCGCGCGCCTTTCGGTCTCGGGAGATGGCACGCCGGAGGGCCGTGGCTGCGCTGTGGTTCGTCGGCCATCGCCAGACCCCGCCGAGAAGCACGCTTCCGCCGTCTGCCATGCCGAGAACCCTGCTGTTAGGCTCTCCTGCTGTCCAAATCAGGCGAAGATCGCGCAATCACGGATGGTGATGCGGGCCGCAAATGATCGCGCTAGGATGGGCCGGTCCGGATGGCGGAGCGGCTCTTGGTGGACAATGCCATAGTTGAGGAAGTTAAGGGACATTGCCCGCAATGCGGCGCAAACCGCCGCGCTAATGTTCGAGGCTTCTTCAAGACGGAGTTCGATGACGAAAATTCTCCGCACTGGGAACATTGCGAGTATCGCATCCTCGAATGCAAGGGATGTGATGCTGTATATTTTCAGAGGATCATTGCCTCCTATGAAGACAATGAAGAAGGAGCTAGCGTTGAGCATTGGCCGATCCCGAAGCGCCGCGAAAGACCAAGCTGGCTGAATGACTTCTTTTTTGTAGGCGAAATAGATCAAGATTTTCTCGAAATTTTGGAAGAAATATACTCGGCGCTCGACAATAATTTGCGCTCCCTCGCAGCTATCGGAATTCGGACTGCACTCGATCGAGCAATGACGTTGATCGGTATTCCGGACGGGCCCTTCGTGGTCCGCTTGAAAGCACTGCAGGCGGGACAGCACATCGGAGAAAGCCAGCGAGCGGCGCTGGAAGCGCTTACCGAGGCCGGGAGCGCGGCTGCGCATCGTGGGTGGAAGCCCAGCTTTCGGTACTTACGCACGATGATGGACATCTTGGAGCCGTTCCTGCACCACGAATTTGTCGTGAAAGCTGAAGCGGAGAGACTACGGGGGCACGTACCGGCCCGGCCGTTGAGGACGAACCCCGACTAGTTCGGAGGCGGGGCTGCATCGCGCTGCGACCGGCCCGGAGCCCATTTGAGGAGTTTGCGCGCATGAGCAGGTGGGACGGGCGCCTTCGCATGCTGGCGCGTCAGAGGAGAGGCGAGTTGATCCTGTGCTCGCGCGATGATGTGGACGCGCTGCAGGCAGCTGTTCGGCAGATCGGAACAGCCGTTGGCTGTAGATACGCGAGTTCAGGCGGCGCGAACCTGAGCCCCGCGCCGCCGCCAAGCCACCCGCCGCCTGGCTTCACGTGGGTCTATGTCTCTTATGATCCGAAGGACATGCCGCGCAGCTGACTTACCGGCGCTCAGCCGCCCGCCCGGTGCGGTGGGGTGTGCAGCGCATCCCGCCGGCCGGTCAGGGCCTCGGCCATGCCGTCCAACGCCTCCAGCACCGTAGCGGCCGCCTTGTAGGCTGGCCCGCCGATCGGCGCCTCAGTGCAGACCCTCACCGCCGCCCGGCGCATTTCCTCCGCTGCTTCCATGGCCGCGGCGGCGGTGGTGGTCGGGAGGACGCGCCGGCGGGGCATCGCCGCAGCATAGCCGACGCGAGGGAACGGAGAAAGAACGCGACGGCAGCCCGGCGGCTTGGCATGCTGGCGCGATGCTGCGCTCCCTCATCCTCGCTGCCCTGCTGTTCGCCTCCCCCGCCCTGGCGCAGCAGCGGGCGCAGGTGATCGACGGCGACACTATCCGAGTGTCGGGCGAGGTGGTCCGCCTGATGGGCCTGGATGCGCCGGAGATGCGCGGGCGCTGCCCGCGCGAGAACCGCCTGGCCCGAGCCGCAGCGGCCCGCCTACAGCAGCTTGTCGCCGGCGGCGTGCGGCTAGAGCGGCACGGCCGCGACCGCTACCGGCGGACGCTGGCGGTGGTGCGCGACCGGACCGGCCGCGACGTGGCGGTGGTGCTGATCCGCGAGCAGTTGGCCCGGACCTACGATGGGCGCGGGCGGCGCACCGGGTGGTGCTGAGTGCATGCCCAACCTCGGCGTTGCCGGACGCACCGCGCTGCGCGGTCGTCTAGCATCACCAGTCTCCGCGCGCCGCCCAAACGTCGGGGCGTCTGTGCTCGCCATTGGCAGAGTAGTGCTCCATGTCCGCGAGCAGGGCTTCGGCGGCCGGGACCGGAGCGGGAAGTGAGCGTGCGACAGCCCGAAGGGCCGCCGTAGAGGGCGTATCTCCACCTTCGTTCCAGGCCAGTATCGGCGCCTCCACCGTCTCCTGCAGAGGCGTTCCTTTCGCAGCGCGGTGCAGGCTCTTCAGAACGCCGTGCGCGTAGGCGGCGATCACTTGCTCTCGGTCGGCTAGACCCACAGCGGTAATACGGTCAGCCGGAACGCCAAGCCCCCGCAGCGCATCAAGCACTCGCCGCCTCTGGGCATCTCGAACCCGATACGTGTTCCGATCGGCGAAGCCGTTGGCTGAGCTGAGTGTCTCCACCATGACCGCGCCGAACTCAGCCGCAACCTCCCGCAGCGATGCAATCACGCCCTCGGCCTCCTGCACCACTTGGCGCGTGCGAGCCTCAAGGCCAAAGACCTTCAGCACTTCAATGCGATGAGCATTGCCGATCACTCCGGCTAGGGCACCTGAGCCGAGTAGCAGGGTCGCCACGCCGAGACGCGGCTCCGAGCGCGCGACAAGTTCGAAGAAGCTCGCGCCTAAGAACAAGAAGGCAGCGCCGTTCCAAGCCAGTGCGTGAGCGTGTGCAAGAAGCCACCGCCTCGTGTCGCGCAAGTCGCTTCTCATCTGAAATAGGGGAGCAGAGCGGCCCGGAGCGGCTCAGCCGCGCTGCGGTTCGCCTCCTCCGGTGCCCAGGCGCCGCACGCTTGGGCCGACGAGCTGCCGTATTCCCTTAAACACCAGGTAAGCAACTGGCCGATGAGTTCCACTTTCCGTTGCAGCGCCGCACTGCCTACGCGCCGGACCTCGGCCGCCTCATCATGACGGCCTTCGCACGCCAACCGCGTACTGAGCCGGTGCACGACGGCAATCGCCAGATCGTTGAGCGGCGCGTCTATGAGGCTGGGCGCCAGCGAGTAGAGCGCCGCGCACTCCCAGGCGCTTCGTCGTGGCGCGTCAGCCGCGGATCGCGCGTCGGCGAAGAAACCCGCTAGCCAAGCGGTTGCTAGGCAGATGAGCAGCACAGCGCCAACCGCCGCCAAAAACCCCTTGCCTTCGGCGGCAATGCGCATCGCCGGCGATACAACCGGAGCCAGTTGTGGCGTCCTGTCAGCTTCCTTCATGGGCGAAGTATCATCGAAGCTGGCCGGCCTCGCAATGAAGCAGCGACATCCGCTGAACGCATGACCGTCCGCCGGTCAGTAATCGCGGTCTGAGGTTGATCGGGCGGGTCCGCCACGGGTCCGCACTTCATTGAGGCGGAATCGAAAAGGGCCTCCGCACCGCGGAAGCCCTTGAAAATCCTGGCGGACCCGAAGAGATTCGAACTCCTAACCCCCAGATCCGTAGTCTGGTGCTCTATCCAATTGAGCTACGGGTCCCGCCGGGAGCGGCGATGTAGCGGAGGTGGGAGGGGTGCGCAACCCCCTCCGCCCCGCGCATCACGCCGAAAGCTTCTCCAACTCGCGCAGCACGGCTTCGCCCATCACGCTCGTGCCCACGCGGGCCATGCCGGAGGCCATGATGTCGGCGGTGCGCAGGCCGCCGGCCAGCACATTCTCGATCGCCGTTTCCAGCATCTTCGCCTCCTCCTCCATCCCGAAGGACAGGCGCAGCAGCATGGCGAAGGACAGGATCTGTGCCGAGGGGTTGGCAATACCCTTGCCGGCGATATCTGGCGCCGAGCCGTGGATCGGCTCGTACAGGGCATACCGCTTGCCGGAGGGCTGCGGTGCGCCGAGCGTCGCCGAGGGCAGCATCCCGAGCGAGCCGGTCAGCGCCGCCGCCAGATCGGAGAGCACGTCTCCGAACAGGTTATCGCCGAGGATCACGTCGAACTGCTTGGGGCGGCTGGCAAGCTGCATGGCGCAGTTGTCGGCATACATGTGCTGCAGCTCGACATCGGGGAACTCGGCCTTGCCGACCTCCGAGACAACGGCGCGCCAGAGGCGGCCGGACTGCATGACATTCGCCTTCTCGACGCTGGTCACCTTGTTGCGGCGCTTGCGCGCCAGCTCGAAGGCCACGCGGGCGACGCGGGCGATCTCATCCTCGTGATAGATCTGGGTGTCGAGGCCGGTGCGCTTGCCGTCGGCGCCGGTGGTCACGCCGCGCGGCTCGCCGAAGTAGACGCCGCCCGTCGTCTCGCGAACGATCATGATGTCGAGGCCGCGCACCAGTTCCGGCTTCAGTGACGAGGCGTCCAGCAGCGGATCCAGAACCACCGCCGGGCGGAGGTTGGCGAACAGGCCGAGATCCTTGCGCAGCCGCAGGATGCCGAGTTCGGGCCGTTGGTCGAAGGGAAGGCTGTCCCATTTCGGGCCGCCTACGGAGCCGAACAGCACGGCATCCGCGGCCTTCGCAGCCTCCACCGTTGCATCGGGGCAGGGCGAGCCGGTGGCGTCGATCGCAGCGCCGCCGACCAGGCCTTCCTCGATCGCGAAGCTGACGGTGCGCCGGCGTTCCATCCATTCGATGATACGGCGCGTCTCCCGCACCACCTCGGGACCGATGCCGTCGCCGGGCAGGATCAGGAGCTTCTTGTTGGCGGGCATGTCGTTGTCCTGATCAGGCGTAGAGCCAGGGCTGCGCGGCCTTCTGCTTCGCCTCGAACCCGTCGATCGCCGGCTTGTGCTGCATCGTCTGCCCGATGTCGTCGAGGCCGTTCAGCAGCAGGTGACGGCGGAAGCTGTCCACCTCGAACGGGATCTCCTCGCCGTTCGGGCGCACCACGACCTGACGCTCGAGGTCCACCGTCACGCGCGCATTGGCGCCGAGCTTCGCATCCTCGATCAGCTTCTCGCAGATCTCGCGCGGCAGGCGAACCGGCAGGATGCCGTTCTTGAAGCAGTTGTTGTGGAAGATGTCGGCAAAGTCCGGCGCGATGACGCAGCGGATGCCGAAATCCAAGAGCGCCCAGGGCGCATGCTCGCGCGAGGAGCCGCAGCCGAAATTCTCGTAGGCGATCAGGATCTGCGCCTTGCGGTAGGGCTCCTGGTTCAGCACGAAGTCGGGCTTTTCCGAGCCATCCTCATTGTATCGCATGTTCGCGAACAGGCTCTTGCCGAGGCCGGTGCGGGCGATGGTCTTGAGGAAACGCGCGGGGATGATCTTGTCGGTGTCCACATTGGCCGCCGGCATCGGCGCCGCGATGCCGGTGAGCGTGGTGAAGGGTTCCATCGTCGCTTACCCCTTCGGCTGGAAATCGCGCACATCGGCGAGGTGGCCGGTCACCGCGGCGGCCGCGGCCATCGCGGGCGAGAGCAGGTGGGTGCGCCCGCCCGGGCCCTGGCGGCCTTCGAAGTTGCGGTTGGAGGTGCTGGCGCTGCGCTGGCCGGGCGTCAGCTTGTCCGGGTTCATGCCGAGGCACATGGAACACCCGGCCTCGCGCCACTCGAAGCCCGCTTCCTTCAGCACGCGGTCGAGACCCTCCTCCTCGGCCTGCGCCTTCACCAGGCCGGAGCCGGGCACCACTAGGGCGCGGACGCCCTCCGCCACCTTGCGGCCGCGGGCGATGGCGGCGGCGGCGCGGATGTCCTCGATGCGGCTGTTGGTACAGGAGCCGATGAAGACCACGTCCACCTTCAGGTCCGTCAGCTTCTGCCCGGGCGTGAGGCCCATATAGTCCACCATCCGCTGCACCTGCGCGCGGCGCGTCTCGTCGGTGATGGCGGCGGGGTCGGGCACGCTGCCGGTGATCGGCAGCACGTCTTCCGGGCTGGTGCCCCAGGTGACCTGCGGGACGATCTGCGACGCATCCAGGCGCACTTCCTTGTCGAAATGCGCGCCCGGGTCGGAGGGCAGCGTCTTCCACCAGGCGACGGCGCGGTCGTAGGCCTCGCCCTTCGGCGCGAAGGGGCGGCCCTTCACGTAGTCGAAGGTGGTCTGGTCCGGGGCGACCATGCCGGCACGCGCGCCGGCCTCGATGGTCATGTTGCAGACCGTCATGCGCCCGGCCATGTCGAGCGCGCGGATCGCCTCGCCGGCATATTCGATCACATGGCCGGTGCCGCCCGCGGTGCCGATCTTGCCGATGATCGCCAGCACGATGTCCTTCGCTGTGCAGCCGACCGGCAATGTGCCGTCCACCACCACGCGCATGTTCTTCGCAGGCTTCTGCAGCAGCGTCTGGGTGGCGAGCACATGCTCGACCTCGGACGTTCCGATGCCGAAGGCGAGCGCGCCCATCGCGCCATGCGTGGAGGTGTGGCTGTCGCCGCAGACCAGCGTCATACCCGGCAGCGAGAGGCCCAGCTCCGGCCCGATCACATGCACGATGCCCTGCCGCCTGTCGGTCAGTGGGATGTAGGGGACGCCGAACTCGGCGACGTTGCGCTCCAGCGTCTCGACCTGCTGGCGGCTCTCGGGATCTTCGATGGTGCCGTAGCGGGAGGCGTCGGTGGCGATGTTGTGGTCCACCACCGCGATGGTCGCATCCGGGCGGCGCACCTTGCGGCCAGCCAACCGCAGGCCCTCGAAGGCCTGCGGGCTGGTGACCTCATGCGTCAGGTGCTTGTCGATGTAGAGAAGCGCGGTGCCGTCCGGAAGCGTCTCGACGACATGGGCGTCCCAGATCTTGTCGAACAGCGTGCGCGGACGTGATGCCGACATCGTTTCCCTGGCCCTTCAAACGGAACCCGCGCGGCCTGGTCGGGCCGCGCGGGATATCAGTCTCAGCCCTGCTCGGCCACCGCGGGGGCGGCCGGGCCGGCGGCGGCGGCGGCAGACCCGGCCTCGCGCGCGCGCTCCTGGATGCGCGCCGACTTGCCGGTGCGGCCACGCAGGTAATAGAGCTTCGCGCGGCGCACGCGGCCGCGGCGCACCACCACGATCTCCGCCACGTTCGGCGAGTAGAGCGGGAAGACGCGCTCCACGCCCTCGCCGTAGGACAGCTTGCGGACGGTGAAATTGCTGTTCAGGCCGCGATTGGAGCGCGCGATGCAGACGCCCTCATAGGCCTGCGTGCGGATGCGCTCGCCCTCGACCACCTTCACCATGACGCGGACGGTATCGCCCGGCGCGAATTCGGGCGTGGCGCGGGCGGCGGCGAGGCGCGCCTGCTGCTGCGCCTCGAACTGCTGAAGCAGGTTCATCAGAGTGGTTCCCTTCGTTCGATGCGTTTAGGCGGCAGCCGGGTGGCCGTCCAGCCGCCCCGACTCCTGATGTCCGTCCGCCTCGCGGCGGAACGCTGTGTTCCGTTGCAGATGCTTCGCCCAGAGGTCGGGGCGGCGCGTGCGCGTGGCTTCCTCCGCCCGCGCGCGACGCCACTTCGCGACCTCGGCGTGGTGGCCGGAGAGCAGCACCTCCGGCACGGTCCGGCCCTGCCACTCGGCGGGCCGCGTGTAGTGCGGGTATTCGAGCAGCCCCTCCGGCCCGTGGCTTTCCTCGAGGGCGCTGGCGCTGGCGCCCATGACGCCCGGCAGCAGGCGCACGCAGGCGTCGAGCAGCAGCAGCGCCGCGACTTCGCCGCCGGAGAGCACGACATCGCCGACCGAGACCTCGATCATGCCGCGCGCCTCGATCACCCGCTGGTCCACCCCCTCGTAGCGGCCGCAGAGCAGCACCACGCCGGGGCCGGTGGCGAGCTCGCGCACCAGCGCCTGGTCCAGCAGCCGCCCGCGCGGCGTCAGGTAGATGACGGGCGCGCCGGGGTTCGCCGTCGCCGCTGCCTGAGCCGCGGCGTCCACCACGTCAGGCCGCATCACCATGCCCGCACCGCCGCCGAAGGGCGTGTCGTCCACCGTGCGGTGCCGGTCGGTGGCGAAGCCGCGGATATCCATGGCCTCCACCGACCAGCGCCCCTCGCGCAGCGCCTTGCCGGCGAGCGAAAGGCCGAGCGGGCCGGGGAACATCTCCGGGAACAGGGTGAGGACGGAAGCGCGCCAACTCATGCGGCCGCCTCCCCGTCCTGCGGCGGCACGACAACCTCCGGCGGCGGCACCACGACCACGCGGCCGCCAGCGATGTCCACCACCGGCACGGCGGCCTTGGTGAAGGGCACCAGCCTTTCGCCGCCCTCGCCCTGGATCACCAGGAAGGGGCCGGCGCCGTATTCCTCGACGCTGCGCACGGTGCCGAGCGCCGAACCGTCCTCCGCGAAGGCCGGCAGGCCCTCGAGGTCGCAGAGCAGGAACTCGTCCGGATCGGCGGGCGGCGGCAGGCGGTCGCGCTCGACATAGAGCTTCGTGCCGGTCAGCCGCGCCGCGGCGTCACGGTCGGCGACGCCTTCGATACGGCCGAGCCCGCCGGGCAGCGGCGAGACGGCGTAGCGCCTCGTGCCGGCGGCATCCGTCAGCGGGCCATAGGCGCTGATCGCCTTCGGGTCCTCCGTGAAGGCGTGCAGACGCACCAGGCCCCGCACGCCGTGCGGCCTCCCGATCTCGCCGATGAGCACGCGCTTCGTCACGATGGACCCCGGCGGTCAGCTCAGCCCGCGGCCGCGGCGGCGGCGGCGGCGCGCTCCTGCGCCTTCTTCTTCGGCGCGGACTTCTTCGGCTGCTCCGGGAAGACCGGCATCGGCGCCAGGCCCGCATGGCCGAGGAACTTCGCGACGCGATCGGTCGGCAGGGCGCCCTGCGACTTCCAGTGGTTGATGCGCTCGGCGAAGAGACGCACGCGGTCCGGATGGTCGGAGGGCAGCATCGGGTTGTAGGAGCCCAGCTTCTCGATGAAGCGGCCGTCGCGCGGCGAGCGGCTGTCGGCCACCACGATATGGTAGTAGGGGCGCTTCTTGGCGCCGGCGCGGGCGAGGCGGATCTTCAGGCCCATGAGTACGGACTCTCCTGTCAGGAACTAGAACGGTCTGCGGTTGCCAAGGCCGGGCATCAGCGCGGAGAGCCCCCCGCGCATCAGCCCCTTCTGGCCGAGCTTGTTCATCCGCTTCATCATCGCGGACATGTCGTCGAACTGCTTGAGCAGCTTGTTGATCTCCTGGACCGAGGTGCCGGACCCGGCGGCGATGCGCTTCTTGCGGCTCGCCTTGATGATGTCGGGGTTGCGGCGCTCCTTCGGCGTCATGCTGCCGATGATCGCGGCCTGGCGCTTCAGCATGGTCTGATCGAGATTCGCGTTCTCGATCTGCGACTTCATCTTGCCGAGCCCCGGCAGCATGCCGAGCATGCCGGAGAGCGAGCCCATCTTGCCGATCTGCTTGAGCTGCTGCGCGTAGTCATCGAGGTCGAACGACCCCTTCTGCATCTTCTTCGCGAGCTTCTCGGCTTCCGCCTGGTCGATGTTCTCCGCCGCCTTCTCCACCAGGCTGACGATGTCGCCCATGCCGAGGATGCGGTTGGCGATGCGGTCCGGGTGGAAATCCTCGAGCGCGTCCAGCTTCTCGCCGGCACCGAGCAGCTTGATCGGCGCGCCGGTGACGGCCCGCATCGAAAGCGCCGCGCCGCCACGCGCATCGCCATCCACGCGCGTCATCACCACGCCGGTGACGCCCACCTTGTCCTGGAAGGCGCGCGCGGTGTTCACCGCGTCCTGGCCGGTCATGGCGTCCACGACCAGCAGCGTCTCGTGCGGCTTCGCGAAGGCCTTCACCGCGGCCACTTCGGCCATCAGCGCCTCGTCGATCGCCAGCCGCCCGGCGGTGTCGAGGATAACCACGTCGTAGAGCTCGCGGCGCGCCACATCCATCGCGCGGCTCGCGATCTGGATCGGCGTCTCGCCAGCGACGATCGGCAGCGAAGTGACCTCGGCGCGTGCGGCGAGCTGCTGCAACTGCAGCTGCGCGGCCGGGCGGTGCACGTCGAGCGAGGCGAGCAGCACCTTCTTCCGCTCACGCGCGCGCAGCCGCAGCGCGATCTTGCCTGAGGTGGTGGTCTTGCCCGACCCCTGCAGGCCGACCATCAGGATCGGCACCGGCGCGGGAGCGTTCAGGTCCAGGCCACGCTTGCCCTGGTCCCCTTCCCCGCCGCCGAGCGCCTCTACCAGCGCATCATTGACGATCTTGACCACCTGCTGGGCGGGCGAGACGGAGCGGATGACCTCGGCGCCGACGGCGCGCTCGCGCACGCGGGCGGTGATGTCCTTCACCACCGGCAGGGCGACGTCGGCCTCCAGCAGGGCCACGCGCACCTCGCGCAGCGCCTCCTGCACATCGGACTCCGAGAGCGCGCCGCGACGGCGCAGCTTGTCGAAGACCCCGTTCAGCCTGTTGCCCAGCGCCTCGAACATCGGGCGGGAGAGTCCCTTTCCATTACGGCCGCCCCAAACGCGAAAGCGCCGCTGCGCGAGCCTTCGCGGAGCGGCGGAGCCATCCTGCACAATGCGGGACGACCGTATGGTCCGGGGCGGACCTGCACGGCGTCTTATGCCCGGAAGCTGCCCAGGGTCAAGGCTATGGATCAGTTCGCCGGAGACTGCTGGGCGAGCAGGCGCCTTTCACTCAGCAGGCGGGCACGCCGACGCCCGATCCAGCACCACGCCAGGACACCAACGATGCCGACCAGCAGGAACCTGGCGGCCTCCGCGAACTGCCCATGAAGGAGCGCCAGAGGTGCCGCGAGGCAGCCGCCGATAGCGAGCCACGCCGCACCCCACAACCCGGGCAGAAGCCGCGCCCGCCTGATGAAAAGGATCTCGTCCTGCGCGTTGACCGCGCCGGCGCCCCACCTGGTGGAATCAACAACTATCCAGCGCGGGGCCAAGGAGTCGTGCCGTGGCGCACCGGTGTCACCGACATGGGTGGCCGGGGCGTCCATCGAAGCCTATTTCGGCGCCAGCACCATGATCATCTGGCGGTTCTCCAGGCGGGGCATGGATTCCACCTTGGTGATCTCCGCCAGTTCCGTCCGGATGCGGTCCAGCACCTTCAGGCCCAGATCCTGGTGCGCCATCTCGCGGCCGCGGAAGCGAAGCGTGACCTTCACCTTGTCGCCCTCGCCGATGAAGTCCTTGGCCTGGCGCATCTTCACGTCGTAGTCGTGGTCGTCGATGTTCGGACGAACCTTGATCTCCTTGATCTCCACGACCTTCTGGCGCTTGCGGGCCTCGTTGGCCTTCTTCTGCTGCTCGTACTTGTACTTGCCATAGTCAAGAATCTTGACCACGGGCGGCACGGCATTCGGACTGATCTCAAGCAGGTCGAGGCCGACGTCATAGGCGCGAATCAGTGCCTCGCGCGCGCTCATCACGCCGAGCATCTCACCTTCCTGGTCGATGAGCCGCACCTGCGGCGCACGGATTTCCTCATTCACCCGCGGGCCGTCACGTGTCGGCAGCTGAGCGGGCATCGGTCCTCGGGGTATGGCGATCTCCTATCGTTGTGGCTGGCAGTGCAATGCGTCTTTATGGCGATCCGGTGCGCCCGGTGCAACAGGTCCCGGCACCGGTCATCGGCGCTGGTCCGGCGCGGCAGCCTCCGCCGCCAGGCGCGCGACCGCCTCGGCCAGCGGCACCGTCTCCTGCTCGCGGCCGGGAAGGCGGCGCAGCACCAGGCTGCGCTCCTCCGCCTCGCGCCGGCCGACCACGACCAGCACGGGCACGCGCTGGTCGATGTGATCCACCACCTTGCGGTTGATCTTCTCGTTCCGCAGGTCGAGCGACACCGCGAGCCCGGCCTTCTGCAGGGCCGCCGCCGCTTCCCTGGCGAAGGGCGCGGCGTCGTCCACGATGGTCGCGACCACAACCTGGACGGGTGCCATCCAGAGCGGGAAGCGGCCGGCATGCTGTTCGATCAGGATGCCGAGGAAGCGCTCGAAGCTTCCCAGGATGGCACGGTGCAGCATGACCGGGCGCTTGCGGCTGCCATCCTCGGCCACGTATTCGGCGTCCAGCCGATCCGGCAACACGAAGTCAACCTGCAGCGTGCCGCACTGCCAATCCCGCCCGATCGCGTCGCGCAGGACGAATTCCAGCTTCGGGCCATAGAAGGCCCCCTCCCCCGGGTTCAGCTGGTAGTCCACGCCGGCGGTCTCGCAGGCCTGCTTCAACGCGCCCTCGGCGCGGTCCCAGGTGGCGTCGTCGCCGGCGCGATTCGCCGGCCGGTCGCTGAACTTCACGCGGAAGCTCTCGAAGCCGAGGTCGCAGTAGATCGAGGAGAGCAGCGCCACGAAACGCACCGTCTCCTCCGCGATCTGGTGTTCCTCGCAGAAGATGTGCGCGTCGTCCTGGGTGAAGGCGCGCACCCGCATGATGCCGTGCAACGCGCCGGAAGGCTCATAGCGATGGCAGGCGCCGAATTCCGCCATGCGCAGCGGCAGGTCGCGGTAGCTGCGGATGCCCTGGTTGAAGATCTGCACATGGCAGGGGCAGTTCATCGGCTTCAGCGCCAGGATCCGATCCTTCTCGGACTCGTCCTCGACGGTGGCGATGAACATGCTCTCGCGGAACTTCTCCCAATGGCCGGAGGCTTCCCACAGCTTGCGGTCCAGCAGCTGCGGGGTCTTCACCTCCTGGTACTCGGCCTCGTCCAGCCGGCGGCGCATGTAGCCTTCGATGGTACGATAGAGCTTCCAGCCCTTCGGATGCCAGAAGATGGAGCCGACCGCTTCCTCCTGGAGGTGGAACAGCCCCATCTCCTTGCCGATCTTCCGGTGGTCGCGCTTCTCCGCCTCCTCGATCTGGTGGAGATAGGCGTCGAGCTCCTTCCGGTCGCGCCAGGCGGTGCCGTAGATGCGCGAGAGCATCGCGTTGCGGTGGTCGCCGCGCCAATAGGCGCCGGCCACCTTCATCAGCTTGAAGGCGTCGCCGACATCGCCGGTGGAACGCATATGCGGCCCGCGGCAGAGGTCCACCCAGTCGCCCTGCCGGTAGAGCGTGATGGTCTCGCCGCGCGGCAGGTCCTGGATCAGCTCGACCTTGTATTTCTCGCCCTTCGCCTCGAACAGGGCGATGGCCTCGTGGCGGGTGGTGACGACGCATTCGAAGCCGGCGTTGCGCGCGATGATCTCGCGCATCTTCGCCTCGATCGCCGGGAAGTCCTCGGGGGTGAAGGGCTCGTTCCGCGCGAAGTCGTAGTAGAAGCCGTTCTCGATCGCCGGGCCGATGGTGACCTGCGTGCCGGGATAGAGCTCCTGCACCGCCTCGGCGAGCACATGCGCGGCGTCGTGGCGGATCAGTTCCAGCGCCCGGTCATCCTTGCGGGTGACGAAGCGGATGGCGGCGTCGGCGGCGATCTCGGTGCCGAGGTCGCGCAGCTTGCCGTCCACCTCCATAGCGAGCGCGGCCTTGGCGAGGCCCGGCCCGATCGCAGCCGCCACCGTCGTGCCGGTGACGGGCCCGTCGAAGACGCGCACGGAACCGTCTGGCAGGGTGATGGCGGGCATAAGGAAACCGGGCTCCTCGGGTGTTTGAAGGGGCGGCAGATGGCCAGTCCGGGCCCCGGTCGTCAAGGCGCCGATCCGGTGTGCTACGTTTTCCGGCTAAGTCGAATCGGGACCCCGCATGCCTGAGCCCGCCCCGCCGCGCCGTGCGGCGCTCTATGTCGATTTCGACAACGTCTTCATCTCGCTGGTCCATTGGGACGAGCGCGCGGCCTATGCCTTCGGCGAGCGCCCGGATGCCTGGCTCGCCTGGCTCGAAGGGCGCGAGGGGAATGGGCTGCCGACCGAGCGGCGCACGCTGATCCGCCGCTGCTATCTCAATCCCGGCGGATTCTTCGATTTCCATCCCGGCCGCGCCGTGGCGCGCTACCGCGCGGCGCGCGACCTGCGCAACCGCACCTATTTCAGCGAATTCCGCGCCGCCTTCGTGCAGGCCGGCTTCGACGTGGTGGATTGCCCGCCGGTCGCCTACCTGAAGAACACTGCCGACATGAAGATGGCGCTCGACATCCGCGAGGCGCTGGACCACCCGACGCGCTTCGACGAGTTCGTGCTGCTGTCCGGCGACAGCGATTTCCTGCCGGCCCTGGCGCGGTTGCGGGCGCATGACCGGCGCGTCACCATCCTCGCGCAGGAGAATGCGCGGCGCGCCTACCTGGCCGCAGCCGACGTGGTCGTCGGGCTGGAGGATTTCGCCGACCGGGGCATGGGCAACCTGCCCATCGCGCAGGCGCAGGCGGCGCCGCCTCAGGAGCAGCAGGCGCCGCCCCGCGCGGTGCCGCGGCCGGAGCCGAAGGCCGATGCGGCGAGCCTGCGCGCGAATGCGCTGGCCTGGCTGCGCGAGGCGGTTGCCGCGAGTGCCTCCGGCGCGCTGCGTCTCACCGAGGTCGGCACCGCGATCGGGCGTGCCTTTCCCTCCCTCCGGCAGACCAGCTATGCGGGCGCGGGCTCGCTGCTGGCGCTGATCCAGGAGGGACGGGATCCGAGGCTGGCGGTGACCGGCACCCCGCCGCGGCTCTGGGTGTTCGACCCCGAGCGCGGCCCGCCACCCGGTGACCTGCCGCCCGGCGTCGAGGAGCAGCCGGACACCGGCGCGGCGGCGGAGCAGGATATCGAGGCGCCGGAGGAGCCGGCCGCGGAACCGCCCCCGCCCGAACAGCCGATGATCGAAGCCCCCGTGCCGGCCGAACCGGCTGCAGTGCCGCCAGCACCACGGCCACCGGTCCCCGATCAGCCGCCGATGGTCGAGGAGGCCGGTCCGTCAGCCGAGGAGTTGATGTCGGAAGCCGCCCTGCTGGTGCGGGACCTGCTGTGGGGATCGCGCGACAATCGCGGCCTGGCGCAGGATCTTCCCGCCTTCTCGGCCGCGGAGATCGGCTTCGTCCTCGGCGCCGTCGCCGACCGCCTGCCCTTCGCCCCCGATGAGACGGCCGAGATCGCCGCGGGCATCGCCGCTGCCGGTGCGGCGCAGGGCCATCACGTCTCGGCGCGCGAGGTGGTGGCGGTCATCCGCTGGCTGCTGCGGGGCTTTGCGAAGCTGGCCGATCCACCGCCGCCCGACGCCGCGTTGCGGCTGGGACGCCTGCTCTACGCGACGCTGGTGGCGGCCGTGCGGGCGGTCAACGAGCAGCTCAGCGACAGCGAGAAGGAGGCGCTGCGCGAGTGGGCGCTGCATGTGGCCACCGGCGCGGCCCAAGGGACGGACCAAGCCGCGGAGACCGCCGTCGCGCCTCAATAGGCCGCGTAGGATTTTTCCTCGATCAGCGTGCTGCCGAGGCGGGCATTGATCTCGCGCTTCAGCGCGGCGCGGCGGTCGTTGGTGCGATAGACGCTGCGCGCGAGCTCGACGAAAGCTGCACCGAAGTCGCCCTGGCGCTCATGCTCGCGCAGCGCGTCCTCCACCTCCCACAGGGTCTCGTTCACCTGGCGCAGATCGGCGACCAGGTGCCCGAGCGCACCGGGCTCCGGCACCGCGGCCGCCCAGGCCGCGGCCAGTGACGCGTGCTCGCGGGCGACATTGGCCCGCTTCACGGGATCGGCGATGCGGGCGAGCTTGATGTCGAGGATGGTCAGCTTGTCGATGACCTCCCCGGCCGAGGCGGGGATGGTAAGGAGCATGCGCAGGATGTGGCGCGGCGCGGCGCGGCTGTCCAGCCGGCGGCCCTCATCCCAGGGTGGTCTGGATGCCCTCGCGGGCGAGCAGGCCGGCGAGCGCGCCGCGCACCTCCTCCGGCTCCAGCGCGCCGAGCGGGTCCTTCCGCAGCACGGCGACCGCGCGGCCCTGCGGCGCATGCACCACCGGATCGCTGCCCGGCCCGAACAGGGCCAGCACCGGGCAGCCGAAGACCGCGAGCAGGTGCGTGGGGCCGGTATCGTTGCCCACCGCGAAGGCCGCGCGCTGCGCCAGCGCGGCCAGCACGGCAGGCGGGCTCCGCTCCCCGCAGAGATCCGCCGCCCCCGGCACCTGTGCGCGGATCGCCTCGGCGAGCGGCGCCTCGGCCGGGCCGCCCACCACCACCGGCGGCAGCGGCAGCAGCTTGGCGAGTGCGGCGTAGCGCGCGACCGGCCAGCGCTTCTCCGGCGCGCGGGCGGAGGCGCCCGGCACCATCACCCAGAAGCGCGGCGGCAGGCCGAGCCCGGCGAGGTCGGCGGCCAGCCAGCCGGTCTCGGGTTCCGGAAAGTGGGTGATGCCGGCGATCTGCAACTGCTCCCGCTGGCGTTCGCGCGTCAGCAGCCGGGTGCGCCCGGGCGTGCCGTGCCGGTGGGAAGCGCCTCGCGCGATGCCGGACCATTCCACGCCGCGCCCGGCCATCAGCCGGTAGAGCGACGAACGGCGCGAGGTCTGCAGGTCATAGACCCGGTCGAACCGCCCGCCGCGCAGCCTGCGCGCCAGGCGCAGCACCGCGCCGAGGTCGCGCCAGGGCGGGCGCCCATCGGACCACACCTCGTCGAACCAGGGCGCCGCGCGGGCGATGGCGACGAAGGGCGCGGTGGTCAGCAGCGTGATCTGGGCGCGCGGGTGGTGTGCGCGGATGGCGGCATAGGCCGGGAAGCTCTGGAAGAAATCGCCGAAGGCGCCGAGCCGGATCACCAGGATGCGGTGCGCGCTCATGGCAGGAGTTCGCGATAGACCGCCAGCGTCGCCGCCTGCATCGCCTGCGTCGAGTAGCGCGCCAGCACCGCCTGCCGGGCGCGGGCGCCGACTGCGGCGCGCTCGCCTTCGGGCATGGCCAGCACGCGGGCGAGGGTCGCGGCGAGCGCCGCCGGATCGCCGGGCGCCACGCGCCAGCCGGTGACGCCCTCCTCCACCGTCTCGCGCGGGCCGCCGAGGTCGGAGGCGACGACAGGGCGCGCCATGGCCTGCGCCTCGATCACCGTGCGCCCGAAGGCTTCCGGGTCGGTGCTGGCATGCACCACCACATCGGCGGCGAGCAGCGCGACATCCAGCGCCTCCACATGCCCGGCCAGCACCAGCCGCGCGTCGAGGCCGAGCTGCACGGCGCGGTCCTGCAACGCCTGCGCGAAGGCGTCGTTGCCGCCGCCGGCCAGCACGCCGATCGCGCCGGGCAGCCGGGCCAGCGCCTCCACCAGCACCATCTGGCCCTTCCAGCGCGTCAGCCGGCCGGGCAGCAGGACCACCTTGTCGGCCGGCGCCGCGCCCCAGGCCTCGCGCTGCGCCAGCACACGGGCGGGCGCGACACTGGCCGGGTCGAAGCGGCGCGGGTCCACGCCGCGCGGGATCAGCCGGATGCGCTCCCTCGGCGTGCCGTGCCGCGCCTCGATCAGCTCGGCGATGAAGCGGCTGATCGCGATCACCCGCTCGCCGCGCGCCATCACCGAGTTATAGAGCCGCTTGCCCGGGACGCCCTCGTTGTAGGCGCCGTGATAGGTGGTGACGAAGCGCGCGCCGGTCCGCCGCGCTGCAATCAACCCCGACCAGGCCGGGCCGCGCGAGCGGGCATGGATGATCGCCACCTCCT
This sequence comes from Falsiroseomonas sp., assembly GCF_041690465.1. Taxonomy (GTDB): domain Bacteria; phylum Pseudomonadota; class Alphaproteobacteria; order Acetobacterales; family Acetobacteraceae; genus Falsiroseomonas. The sequence continues at coordinate 49,438 of NZ_JAWLHG010000025.1, forward strand.
CCGCCCGCGCCAGCGCGGCGATCCGGGCGGCGTTGTGCCAGATGGCGGGCGGCGACTTGGTATCGAGCGGCAGCGTCACATGCACGCCGCCGACGCGCTCCACCTGCGCCGCCAGAGGGCCGCCGGCGGAGGCGACCAGCGCGCGCCAGCCGGCACCGGCGATGGCCTCCGCGATCTCCACCGTGCCGCGCTCCACCCCGCCCGAGACAAGGGCGGGCAGCACCTGGAGAATGGCGGGCGGGCGCGGCATGGCGGCCGGGTTACAGGCCCGGCACCGTGGTGGCTAGGGCGCCCCGGCGGGCCGCGACCCCGGCCCGCCCGGGCCGGCCGTCCGGAACCAGGGGTCAACGCCCGGCGGCCATGCCCGCCCGGCGAACATCGCCGCCGGGCGGGCCGGGACTCACCACCAATCCCAACCGTCGCGATCATCCGAACGGCTCTCGAGCCGATCGTAGCGCTCCTCCATCCGATCGTAGTAGCGCTCGGAGCGTTCCCCGCCGCCATAGCCGTAGCCGGAGCCATAGTTCCTGCGCTGGTTATAGCCGCTCCAGTCGGGCTCGCGGTCGAAGCGCTCGGCGCGCTCACCGCCGCCATAGCCATAGCCATAGTTCCGGCGCTGGTTGTAGCCGCTCCAGTCGGGTTCGCGGTCGAAGCGCTCGGCGCGCTCGCCGCCATAGCCATAGGTCCGGCGCTGGTTGTAGCCGCTCCAGTCGGGCTCGCGGTCGAAGCGCTCGGCGCGCTCGCCGCCGCGATACGGCGTGCCATAGCCGTAGCCGCCGTAGTTATACGTCTGCGCCTGCGCCACTCCAGGGGCGGCGATCGTCGCCGTCGCGAAGAGGGACGCCATTGCGGCGCGCTTCAGCCACATGTGCAACACGGGCATCTCCGTCTGTCGAGGGGTCATCCGGATCACGGAAGAGGCCTATCCGCGCCCAGCCCGCCAACGCTCCCGCTTCAACGGCAGTTGCAAGTCATTCCTTGATGGGAGATCGCCCGCCGGATGCATCGCGTGCCCGACGGGCCGTGCACCCGTCGCGCTGCGAATGCGGCGCGCAGCAGCGCGCCGGCCCGATCGGCCGTGCTCAGGCCGCCTGCGCCAGGCCGCCGGCCCGACCAGCGAGGGCACGCGCCAGCGGGCTGTCCGGCTTCGCGGCGATGCGCTCCGCCGCCAGCCTCCGCGCCAGGGTGCGCTCGCCGCTGCGCAGCGCCGCCTCCAGCAGCGTCAGCGAGAGCACGTCGCGCTGTGCGTTGGAGCCGCCGAAGGCGACCGCCCCGCGGCGCACCGGGGCGATCAGCTCCACGGCGTGGGGATAGTCGCCGCGCGCGAAGGCCATCATGCCGCGTGCCAGCGGCAGGCCGACCTCGCGCGTCAGCCGTGCATTGGTGCCACCGGCCTCGGCGGCGCGCTGCATCGCGCCGACCACGCGCGCCGCCACCTCCTCGCGCCCGGCACCGAGATGCGCCATCACCGCATGCAGGTCGCTGAAGGCGTAGAAGCCCTCGCCGCCCGTGCGCTCCCACGCGGTGGAGAGCTGGGCGAAGCGCCGCCCGGTTTCGGCGCCGCGCAGCAGCAGCCGCCACAGCATCGCCGAGGCGTCCACCAGCTCGATCGCCGGCTGCGCCTCGCCCTTCGCCAGGCCGGCCGCCACCGCGGCGTCGTAGATCGCCAGCACGCGCCCGAACTCGCCCCGCTCCAGGTGGAACAGCGCCAGATGCCACCAGTTGTGCACGGCAAGCAGGCCGGCCGGCGCCCAATCCGCCTCGCGCCGGGTGAGGAAGCCGACACCCTCCACGTCGCGGCCCTGCATCTCCATCACATGCGCCACCGCATGCACCGCCCAGGCGTCGCGCGGCTCGAGCGCGAGCGCCATGCGGCCGGCATCCTCCGCGGCCTCGTATTCGCCGTTCTCCTCCAGCCCGAAGGCGGCCATGCCGAGCAGCCAGGAAAAGCCGGACTCGCCGGTCTGCCAGGCCCGCATCGCCGCCGCCGGGCGGTCGCGCAGCCCGGAGGGGTTGCCGAGGAAGAAGTCGAACTGGTGCGCGACCTGCTGCGCGAAGAGATCGCGCGGGAAGGCCGCCGCCAGGTCGGCGTAGCGGCGATGCGCGGTCTCGAACTCGCCCTCGGACCAGGCCTGCGCCGCGGCCAGGTGGCCGCGCTCGCGGTCATTGGCGCGCGAGACGGCCCGGCCGGCGGCGATGCTCGCCGCCGCCTCGGGCACCGCGGCGCTTTCCATGGACATCACCATCAGCCCGGCGCGGAAGGCATGCGCCATGGCGAAGTCCGGCTGCTCGGCGATCACCGCATCCACCGCGGCGAGCGGATCGGTGCGGTAGCCGAGCATCAGCTCGGTGGCGTCGTCGAGCGCCTCCACCGCGGCGCGGTTGTCGGTAGACACGGCGTTGCCGTGGCGATCGGTGCGTGACATGGCGTTCTCTCCTTCGATGTCGGTGCGATCAGAGACGGTCGAGCGCGGGCAGCGCCTCGCCGAACCAGCTGCGCGCCAGCAGCGCGCGCATCTCCCTCTCGAGCGGCCGGTCGCCGAGGCGCTGCGCGGCGGCCAGCATCCCGGCGGCCGACCAGCCATCCTGCGGCACCCGCACCAGCGCGGCGCGGAACACCTCCACCGCCTCCCGCGCACGGCCGGCCGCGAGCAGCGCGGCGCCCTGGGCGGGGCGGATCGGGTCGAACCAGAAGGGCGGCTCCATGTAGGGCAGCGCCTCCTGCATCTCCGCCGCGATGGAGAAATGCGCTGCGGCTGCATCATGGTTGGCCTCGGCGGAGGCGGCGCGCGCCTCCACCAGCCGGGCGGCGATGCCGAGCGTCGCGGGGGCGGGCACGCCGGCGGCGGTGAGGCCCGCGATCTCGTCCGTGCCGGCCAGCTCGCGGATACGCGCCGCTTCCGCCCTGGCCTCCTCCGCGCGGCCGAGCCGTGCGAAGGCGACGCCGCGAGCATAGTGCCAATGCCCCGCGAGGAAGGCGCCCTCGCTGGCCGGCGCCGGCAGCGCCAGCACCGTCGCCGGCGCGGAGAAGCGCGCATGTGCGACATAGGGCGCGGCCTGGATCGGCTGCGTCCACGCCACCTCGCGCGCCGCGCGGTCCGAAACCAGCCCGGCGAGTTCCTCCGCCGCCCGCACTGCCGTCGCGCCGTCGCCGCCCATCAGCGCGGAGGCCAGCACGAAGTGGACGTTGTGCGGGTGGTAGGCCTCCGCATAGAGCAGGCTGGCGCCGCCGCGGGCGAGCATGGCGCGGTCGGCGGCGACCGCAGCGCGGTTCGCCTCCAGGCTCTCGCGCCAGGCACCGAGGCGGTACCAGAGATGCGAGGGCATGTGCACGAGGTGGCCGTTCGCCGGCGCCAGCGCGCCGAGCCGCGCCGCATGCGGCGCCGCACGCTCCGGCCGCGCCGAGGCCTCCACCGTGTGGATGTAGAGGTGGATGGCGCCGATGTGGTTCGGCTCGCGCGCCAGCACGCCTTCCAGCAGGGCCATGACCTCCGCCGTGGCGCCCTTCGGCGTGTGCCCCTCATCGGCCCAGTAGTCCCAGGGGCTGAGGTTCATCAGCGCGTCGGCGGCCAGCACGGCAAGATGCGCGTGGTCGGGGAAGCGCGCCTGCAGGGCGCGCATCGCCTCGGCATAGGCCTGATCGAGCGGGGCGCGCGGCGCGGTGGGATCAGCGGCGTGGCGCTTCGACAACGCCTCCACCAGCCCCACCACCAGCGGGCCCTGGCGCGGTGCCAGCCGACGGGCGAGCGCCAGCACCTGCATGGCGCGCGCATTCGCCTCGGCGTCCATCGGCATGTTGATGTTCGGGCCGAGCGCCCAGGCCTCCGCCCAGAGGCAGAGCGCGCAGGCAGCGTCGTAGCTCTGCGCTGCGCGGAAGGCGCGCACCGCCTCGGCGTGGTTGAACCCCCAGGCGAGGTTGAGGCCCTGCGCGAAATAGGCGCGGGCACGGGGATCCTGCGAGGCTTCCGGCCAGGTGAGCGGGCCAAGCCCCGGCATCAGCGCCGGCATGGCGGCGGAGGTCGGGTGCGCGGCGCCCTGCGGCAGGTCACGGGCATAGGCGCCCATTTCACTGCGGCGAGGCTCGTGGTCGTGGCCGGAATGGGCGAAGGCCGGCCCGGCCAGCAGGCCGAGTGCGAGGCCGAGGTGCGCAGCAGTGGCCACGCGGGGAAAAGTTGCTTGCATGATGGCGATCCTTGCGATCGTGGCGCTGCCCGGGGGGCGGCTCAGCGCCCGTGCATGTCGAACAGTTCGGCGAGTGTCGGCACCAGCGCCGCCGGCGGCGGCGGCCGGCGGCGCGGTGGTTCCGCGGCACGCCCTTCGGCGCGGCGCTGGCGGGACCAGAAGCGGACGAGATCACTCAGCATCGGCGTTGTCCTTCCTCGGCGTGGTGTCGTGTTGGCCGGAGGGGTAGGCGCGCCACATTTCGGGGTGATTGCGCGGGAGGTTTCACGCGGATGTCGTGCGTGACACGCGCGGGGGCGTGAGCATCATCGTGAGGCCCCCTCCCCCTGGCGTCCCGCGCCTGCCCCGCTAGGCTGGCGCGAACACAGGGGGAAGGACCGTCCCATGCCGGACATTGCCACGCTGCCCGCGGATCTGGGCGAGGGCAGCTTCGCGCTGCGAATCATGACGTCGGAGGGACCCTCGGTCTTCGCGTTGCTCGGCGGCGCGAGCTTCGACATGACGCCGGCCTTCGGCACCTGCAGCGCCTGGCTGAACAGCGAGGATCCGGTCGGCGCGATCCGGCGCGACGGCGTGCCTTCGGCGCTCGATCTCAAGGCGGCGCTGGCCAATGCGCATCACGCGGCGCGCGATGCCGCGAAGCCCTGGCTGCTGGCGCCGGTGGACCTGCAGGTGATCAAGGCGGCCGGCGTGACCTATGTGCGCTCCATGCTGGAACGGGTGATCGAGGAGCGCTGCCGCGGCGACGCCAGCCAGGCCGAGGCGGTGCGGGCGGAGGTGCGCGGCATCATCGGCGATGACCTCGCGAACCTCGTCCCCGGCAGTGCCGAGGCCGCGCGGGTGAAAGAGGCGCTGGTGGCGAAGGGCTGGTGGAGCCAGTACCTGGAAGTCGGCATCGGCCCGGATGCGGAGATCTTCACCAAGGCGCCGGTGATGTCCGCCGTCGGTACCGGCGCGAAGGTCGGCGTGCACCCGATGAGTTCCTGGTCGAATCCGGAGCCCGAGGCGGTGATGGTGGTGAACGCACGCGGGCGCATCGTCGGCGCCACGCTCGGCAACGACGTGAACCTGCGTGACGTGGAGGGGCGCAGCGCGCTGCTGCTCGGCCGCGCGAAGGACAACAACGCCTCCGCCGCGCTCGGCCCGATGATCCGGCTGTTCGACGCCGGCTTCACGCTGGAGGATGTGCGCCAGGCCGAGCTGCGCGTGACGATCACCGGCCGCGACGGCTTCGCGCTGGACGAGCATGGCCCGGTCGGCGCCATCGCGCGCGATCCGGCGGATGTGGTCGGCCAGATGATCGGCGCGCACCACCAGTATCCGGATGGCGCGGTGCTGTTCCTCGGCACGCCCTTCTCGCCGTCGAAGGATCGCGGCGCGCCGGGGATGGGGTTCACGCACCGGGAAGGCGACGTGGTGCGCATCGCCTCGCCGCGCCTCGGCGCGCTGGAGAACGAGGTGGACCGCACCGACGAATGCCCGCCCTGGACCTTCGGCCTCGGCGCGCTGATGGCGAACCTGGCGCGCCGCGGGCTGCCGCGGTGACGGAGCGAACCGGCCGCCTGCACGACCGCCTCGCCTGGGCGCGCCTGGATGGCGTGCAGCCCGGTGTCGTTTTCCTGCCCGGATTCCGTTCCGACATGCAGGGATCCAAGGCGCTCGCGCTGCGCGACCATTGCGCCGCGCGCGGCCGGGCCTTCCTGCGCTTCGACTATTCCGGCCACGGCGAGAGCGAAGGTCGCTTCGAGGATGGCACCATCGGCCAATGGGCAGCCGATGCCATCGCCGTCTTCGACGCGCTGACGGAAGGCCCGCAGGTGCTGGTCGGCTCCTCGATGGGCGGCTGGATCGCGCTGCTGCTGGCGCGCGCACGGCCGGAGCGCATCGCGGCGCTGGTCGGCATCGCGCCCGCGCCGGACTTCACCGAGAAGCTGATGTGGCCCGCCTTCGGCGAGGCGGAGCGCGAAGAGATCATGCAGCGCGGCGTGCTGCACCTGCCCTCCCAATACGGCGAGCCGACGCCGGTCACGCGCGCGCTGATCGAGGATGGCGGACAGCACAACCTCCTCGACGCACCGATCCCGCTGCGCTGCCCGGTGCGCATCCTGCACGGCATGCGCGACCCCGACGTGCCGTGGCAGCACGCGCTGCGCCTGGTGGAGGCGCTGGAGAGCGAGGATGTGCGCCTGCACCTCATCAAGGATGGCGACCACCGCCTCTCGCGGCCCGAGGACCTGCGGCTGCTGGCGGAAACCGTCGATCAGCTGCCGGCGGGCTGACCCTCTTCCGCCAGGATCCGCCGCAGCCCCTCGCGATAGGTCGGGCAGCGCCAGGCGATGCCGAGCGCGCGCTTCGTCGCCGCATTCGCCACGCGCCGGTTCTCCGACCAGAAGGAGAGCGCCATCGGCGACATGCGCGTGCGCGCTTCCTCGAAGGGGATCGCCGGCGGCATCGCCATCCCCAGCAGCCGCGCGGCTTCCGCGACGACATCCGCGCTCGGCGCCGGCTCGTCATCCACCAGGTGCAGCACGCGCTGCGCATCGGGGTGGAGCGCGCCGGCCACCACGGCCAGCGCGATGTCGTCGCGATGGATGCGGCTGAAGGAGTGGCCCGGCTTCACCACGCGCCGCGCCGCGCCCGCGCGTACCTCATCCAGCGCGCTGCGCCCAGGACCGTAGATGCCGCCGACGCGAAAGATGTCGAGCGCGGCGCCGCTCGCCGCGGCCGCGGCGCGCCACGCCTCCTCCGCCGCGAGCCGTCGCTCCGAGCGCGGCTGGCCCGGCGCCGGCGGCGTCGCCTCGTCCACCTCCGCCCCGCCGCGGTCGCCATAGACGCCGGTGGTGGAGAGGTAGCCAATCCAGCCCAGCCCCGGCGCCATCGCAACCGCCATGGCATGCGCCGCCAGCACGGGATCGCCCGCCTCGCCGGGCGCGGCGGTGACGACCAGATGCGTCGCGTCCCGGATCGCCGCACCGGCTTCGGCGAAATCCACCACCGCGACGCCGGCGGGCGGGCGCGCGCGCGCCGGATCGCGTGCGGTGCCGGTCACCGCGAAGCCGTGCGCCCGCGCCTCCGCCGCGATTGCCGCGCCGGCATAGCCGAGCCCCGCCACCACCATCCGCTTTTCCATTGCCCAGCAATGCCCCGGCCGCCGAACTGGCGCCAGCCCATGCCGGCCGGTATAGGGCGGGCAGATGCGACGCCCGACCCGCACCCTGCTCCTCGGCGCCTTTGCCGCGGCCGCGCTGGCGGCCCTCGGCGCCGGTGCCTGGACCGTGCTGGCGCCGCGCGCGGCACCGCTCGCGGAAGAAGCCCTGCCGCTGCCACCCGAGCCACCACGCATCGCCGACGGGCCGGAGGCGGCGCGCTGCGTCGCCATGCTGCGCAACGATCCTGAGGCGGCACACGCCTTCGCCACCGGCTGGGCAGCCGCCGGCGGCGGCGAGGGCGCGCAGCATTGCCAGGCGCTCGCCGTGCTGGCGCTCGGCGATCCCGGCGCCGCCGCGGAGCAGTTGGAGCGCATCGCCGTGCGCTCGCCCGCCGGCCGGGCGGCGCGCGCCGCGGTCTTCGCGCAGGCCGGCCAGGCCTGGCTGATGGCCGGCGACCCGGCGCGCGCCTACGGAGCCGCCACCCTCGCCCTGACACTCACGCCCGATGACGCCGAGTTGCTGATCGATCGCGCCGTCGCGCTCGGCACGCTCGGCCGCTACGCCGAGGCGACGGCGGACCTCGACGAGGCACTGGCGCGCGAGCCGGACCGCGCCGACGCCCTGGTTTTCCGCGCCGCCGCCTGGCGGCACCTGGAACGCGCCGAGGCCGCGCTGCGGGACGTCGAACGCGCGCTCGCGGTGGCGCCCGACAATGCGGAGGCGCTGCTCGAGCGCGGCATCCTGCGCCAGCTCGCCGGCGATACGGAGGGCGCGCGGATGGACTGGCAACGGGTGATCGAGGTCGTGCCCGACAGCGCCACCGCCGATCTCGCGGCACAGAACCTGGCGCTGAACGAGGCGGGGCCGGTCAGCCGGTGATACCCGCGATAACGGCGCTGCTGACCTGCCAGCTCGCCGGCGAGGTGCTGGCCCGGGCTCTTGGCCTGCCGGTTCCGGGGCCGGTGATCGGGATGGTGCTGCTGTTCGTCCTGCTGCTGCTGCGCGGGCGAGAGGCACCGACGGGGCTCGGCGCCACCGCCGATGGGTTGCTGAACAATCTCGGCCTGCTCTTCGTGCCTGCGGGCGTCGGCGTGGTGCTGCACCTGCCGCTGCTGGCGCGCGATTGGGCACCGCTGTCGCTGGCCGTGCTGGCCGGCACGCTGGCGGCGATCGCCGCCACAGGGCGGATCGCGCAGGCGTTGCTGCGGAGACGCCAGGGGTGAGCGGGCTCGCCGAGATCTGGGTCTATCTGGCACAGGAACCGCTGGCGGCGCTGACGGCGACGCTGCTCGCCTGGCTCGCCGCGGTCAGGCTGCACCATTGGTGCGGCCGCCATCCGCTGGCCAACCCGGTGCTGATCGCCGTGGCGCTTCTGGCGGGCGGGCTGCTGGCGAGCGGCGTGGCCTATCGCGACTACTTCGCCGGCGCGCAATTCGTCCATTTCCTGCTCGGCCCGGCGACCGTGGCGCTCGCCGTGCCGCTGCACCGGCAATTCGCGCTGGTGCGGCAATCGGCCGTCGCGGCGGTCGCCTCCGTCGTGCTCGGCGGCGCCTTCGCGGCGGCGGCGGGGGTGGCGATCGCGCTCGCGCTCGGCGCGGCGCCGGAGGTCACGGCAAGCCTCGCCCCGCGCTCGGTGACGACGCCGGTGGCGATGGGCCTGAACGCCCTGGCGACGGCGCTGCTGCTGCCGCTGCTCTGGGCGCTGTTCGCGGGGTAGCGTTCAGAACGGAAAAGGCAGCGGCGCCGATGGCGCACGGCCGTGCAGCGTCTGCCGCAGCGCGTTGCGCGCCTCCGCCGAGAATGCAGCGAGGCGCTGGACAAGTTCCTCGCGCGCGGGCGATCGCGCACCTTCGTTCCAGGTCTCGCCGCGGGCGGCTGCCGGCGCGAAGACGCCGGGCGCGAAGCGATATTCCACGATAAGATAATGCATTCCCTCGCTCAGCACGAATTGCGCCGAGAGCCAGTTCGGCGGTATCCAGCCGGGGCGCCGCTGCCCTTCGTCGTAGAGACTGTCGAGATACGCAGGCGTGTTCGGGCCGCGCCCGCTGCCGATCACCACCAGCCCGCGGCAATCCAGCAAGCCGCGCAGGGCCTGCACGTTCTCGCGCTGGATCGCGGCCGGGTTGGTACAGATGCCATGCGGGTTCCAAACAGCGCCGACCTCCGTCGCGGCGCTGGCGATCACGACCGCAGCGGCGCGCCCCCCATGTTCCTGGACCAGCACCGCGCGATGGGTGGTCGTCGGCAGGCTGCCTTCCCTGCTGCGCCCGGGTTCGGCCGCCAGATGCAGAACCCGCCAGGGTCCACCCGGAAGGGGCACCGGCTTGCTGTCCAGCACCAGCACACCATCGACGATCCGCTGCGCGCGAGCAGAGCAGGGCGTCAGCAGCGCGGCGACCACGAACAGGACAGTGAGAGACCGCATCGGAAGCCTCGGCGGAGGAACGCCGAGACCGCATAGCGCGGGACGATCCGGCCGGCCAGGGAACCGCGGCGCTCAGCGTGGCGGCCGGCTCTGCTCCGGCGCGCCGCCAATCGGCGCGGCAGGATCGCGGGCGCCGGCGGTGCTGCTGCCCAGGAAGCCCTGCGGCGTGGTGCCCGTGGCGGCCGGCTCCTGCAGCCCTGTCGCCGAGCCATCCGTGCCGCGGTTCACCGCATCTGGGGTGTCGGTGAGCGGCGGATGGGGGGCCGGGCCGGCGTCACGTCCGATCTCCTCGACACGCCCCGCGGGCGGGCCGCCGGCGGCGGGCGGCGCGACCTGCTGGGCCATGGCGGGCGCGGCGAACAGGGCCGCAGACAGGACGAACGTGGGACGAAGGATCATGCGGGCGCCGTCGCGTGGGAGGACGGCGCAACGTCGCCGAGCGGCGGCGGTTGCCGGCCGGTCAGAAATCCAGGTCGGCGTAATGCGCCGGCGGCGGCATGCCGCTGATGCGGTCGGCGAGCAGCGGTCGGAAGGCGGGGCGCGACTTGATGCGCGCATACCAGTCCTTGGCCGCCTCGTTCAGCGACCAGTCCACGTCGCCGATATAGTCCAGCGCCGAGAGATGCGAGGCCGCGGCCAGATCCGCCAGGCTGAGCGCGGAGCCGGCCAGCCAGGCCCGCGTCTCGGCCAGCCAGCCGAGATACTCCATATGCGGCTTGAGGTTGGCATAGCCGGCGCGGATTGCGGCAGCGTCCGGATTGCCTTGGCCGAGCAGGCGCTTCATCTGCCGCTCATGCAGAAGGTTGCGGGTGACCTCGGCGTGGAACTTGTGGTCGAACCAGGCGACCAGCCGGCGCACCTCCGCCCGCTCCGCCAGCGTGCGGCCAAGCAGCGGCGTATCCGGATAGGCCTCATCCAGGTATTCGCAGATCGCATAGGAATCGACCAGGACCAGCCCGTTGCCGTCCTGGAGGACGGGCACGGTGCAGGCCGGGTTCATCGCCAGGAACTCCTCCCGCCGTTCCCACACCTTCTCCAGGCGCAGGTCGAAGGGAATGCGCTTCTCGGCGAGCGCCAGACGGACCTTGCGGGCGAAGGGCGAGAGAGGCAGGTGGTAGAGAATCCGCATCAGCGTCGCGCGACTCCGGACCTCCCCCCTATGGCACGCGCGCGCGGCGCGGCCAACGGGGTGAGGCGCGGATCAGGCGATTCGCGGCGCCTGGCTCATCACTCGGCCGCGACGGCGGGGGTGTCCTCCATCGGCTTCGGCAGGTAGCGGGCATAGTCCTTCGGCACCACGTGCCAGACCCGCGCGCGTTCCTCCGCCCAGTTGTTGAGCAAGCGGGCGGCGAAGGGGCTGCCGGTCTCACGGACATGGCGTGCGATGTGGTCGCGCACCACCTCCTCCCAATGGGCGCTGGCGCCGAGGCGCTGCCAGAGCAGCGTCTCGGGGTTTACGCGGCGCTCGAAGGCGTCGTCGGCGTCATAGACGAAGGCCATGCCGCCGGTGAAGCCGGCGCCGAAATTGTCGCCCACGGGCCCGAGGATCACCGCGCAGCCGCCGGTCATGTATTCGCAGCCATTGGCGCCACAGCCTTCCACCACCGCCAACGCGCCGGAGTTGCGAACCGCGAAGCGCTCGCCCGCCTGGCCGGCCGCGAACAGTGCGCCACCGGTCGCGCCGTAGAGCACCGTGTTGCCGATGATGGTGTTCTCGTTCCAGACCAGCTTCGAGGAAGGCGCCGGCCGCACCACGATGGTGCCGCCGGAGAGCCCCTTCCCGACATAATCGTTGGCGTCGCCGAAGACCTCGAGCTTCAGCCCGCGCACCGCGAAGGCGCCGAGCGACTGGCCGGCGGAGCCGCGCAACCGCACGGTGAGATGCCCGCGCTGCAGCCCGTTCATCCCGAACTTGCGCACGATCTTGCTGCTGATCTTGGTGCCGATCGCGCGATGGGTGTTCCGGATGTTGTATTGCAGCTGCATCTTCTCGCCGTGGCGGAACAGCGCATCGGCGTCGCGGATCATCTCCGCGTCCAGCGTCTCCGGCACCTCGTTGCGGCCTTCCAGCGTGCAGTAGGACGCGAAGGGACCGGCATCGGCCTTCACCAGCAGCGGGTTGAGGTCGAGGTCGTCAAGATCCTCGGAGCCGCGGCTGACCTGGCGCAGCAGGTCGGTGCGGCCGATCACATCGGTCAGCTTGCGGAAGCCGAGGCCGGCTAGGATCTCGCGCACCTCCTCCGCCACGAAGCTGAACAGGTTGATCACCTTCTCCGGGCTGCCGGTGAACTTGGCGCGCAGCGTCTCGTCCTGCGTGCAGACGCCGACCGGACAGGTGTTGGAATGGCACTGCCGCACCATGATGCAGCCCATGGCGACGAGGCTGGCCGTGCCGATGCCGAACTCCTCGGCGCCGAGCATCGCGGCGATCACCACGTCGCGGCCGGTCTTGATGCCGCCATCGGTGCGCAGCTTCACGCGGTGCCGCAGCCGGTTCAGCTGCAGCACCTGGTGCGTTTCGCTCAGCCCCATCTCCCAGGGCAGGCCGGCATACTTGATGGACGACACGGGCGAGGCACCGGTGCCCCCCGAATGGCCGGAGATCAGGATCGCATCGGCCTTCGCCTTCGCCACGCCGGCCGCGATGGTGCCGATGCCGCTGCGCGCGACGAGCTTCACGCAGACCGTCGCGTCCGGGTTGATCTGCTTGAGGTCGTAGATAAGCTGGGCAAGGTCCTCGATCGAATAGATATCGTGATGCGGCGGTGGGCTGATAAGCATCACGCCCGGCGTGGAGTGACGCAGCTTGGCGATCAGCTCCGTCACCTTGAAGCCGGGAAGCTGCCCGCCCTCGCCGGGCTTCGCACCCTGCGCGACCTTGATCTCGATCTCGCGGCAGTTGTTGAGGTACTCGGCCGTGACGCCGAAGCGGCCGCTCGCGATCTGCTTGATCGCACTGTTGGCGTTGTCGCCATTGGGCCGCGGCCGCGCACGCGCAGGATCCTCGCCGCCTTCGCCGGAGTCGCTGCGGGCGCCGATGCGGTTCATCGCGATGGAGAGCGTCTCATGCGCCTCCGGGCTGAGCGCGCCGAGCGAGATCCCGGGCGCGACCAGGCGCTTGCGGATCTCGGTGATGCTCTCGACTTCCTCGAGCGCCACCGGCGTGCGGCCCTCGAGGCGGAAGTCGAGAAGGTCGCGCAGCGCCACCGGCGGCAGCCGGCGCACGCCCTCGGTGTAGCGCTTGAAGGTCTGGTAGCTGTCGGTCTCCACAGCCTTCTGCAGCGTGTGGATCAGGCTGCCGTCGAAGGCGTGGTTCTCGCCGCGGCGGCGCAGCTTGTAGAGCCCGCCGACAGGCAGCGCCACTGCATCCGCATCCCACGCCTTGGCATGCAGCGCGAGGACGCGCCGCGCAATGCCCGAAAGCCCGATGCCGGAGATGCGGCTGGCGACGCCGGGAAAAAACTCCGCCACCAGCGCGCGGGAAAGCCCGATCGCCTCGAAGTTCATCCCGCCGCGATAGGAGGAGAGCACGCCGATGCCCATCTTGGACATGATCTTCAGAAGGCCCTTGTCCACCGCCTTCTTGTAGCGGGCGACGCAATCCTTCAGCGAAAGGTTGCCGAACAACCCGCGGCGATGGCGGTCGGCGATGCTCTCCTGCGCGAGGTAGGCGTTGACCGTGGTCGCACCCGCGCCGATCAACACGGCGATGTAGTGTACGTCGATCGCCTCGGCGCAGCGCACGTTCAGCGAGGTGAAGGTGCGCAGGCTGGACTTGACCAGATGCGTGTGCACGCCGCCGACGGCGAGCACCATCGGAATCGCGGCGCGCTCCGGGCCCTGGTTCTCATCGGTAAGGATGACGTGGGTGCAGCCGCTGCGCACGCCGTCCTCCGCTTCGCGGCGGATGCGCTCGATGTGACGGCGCAGCCCCTGCTCGCCCTCGGCGACGGGGAAGGTCGCGTCCACCACGCAGGCGGTGTCGCCCATATAGGCGCGCATCGCGGCGAACTCGGCGTTGGACAGCACCGGGCTGTCCAGCATGAGCATGTCGCACTGCGTCGGGTCCTCGTCGAGGACGTTGCCGAGATTGCCGAGCCGCGTCTTGATCGTCATCACCCGCGTCTCGCGCAGAGAGTCGATCGGCGGGTTGGTGACCTGGCTGAAGCTCTGGCGGAAATAGTGGTGCATGCCGCGGTACTGGCCGGAGAGCACGGCGATCGGGGTGTCGTCGCCCATGCTGCCGGTGGCCTCGTTCGCCTCCTCCACCATCGGGTGGAGGATGGTTTCCAGCTCCTCCAGCGTGTAGCCGACGGCGAGCTGGCGGCGGCGCAGCGCCTCGCCGGTGTAGTCGGCGTGCTCATCCGCCGCGGCCTTGACGATGCCGTCGATGCGCGTGGTGCGCTTCGTCCACTCGCCGAACGGCTTGCGGGCGGCGAGCATGTCCTTGAGCTCGGTGTCCCCGAGGAACCTGCCGGTCTCGAGGTCCACGCCGATGCACTGGCCGGGGCCGACGCGGCCCTTGGAGAGGATCGCGTCCTCGGCCAGCTTCACCATGCCGGTCTCGGAGCCGACGATCAGCATGTCGTCGTCGGTGACGCTGTAGCGCATTGGGCGCAGGCCGTTGCGGTCGAGGCCAGCCACCACCCAACGCCCGTCGGTCGCGCAGATCGCCGCCGGCCCGTCCCAGGGCTCCATCACCGCGTTGCAGTAGAGGAACAGGTCACGATGCGCCTCCGGCATGGTGGCGTTGTTGCCGAGGCTTTCGGGGATCAGCATCGCCTTGGCCATCGGCGCGTCGCGCCCGCCGCGCACCAGCAGTTCGAAGACGTTGTCGAGCGTGGCGGTGTCGCTGCCGCCGGCCTGCACCACCGGCTTGATGTCGTCCATGAAGGGATCGAGGAGCCGGTGGGAGAGCCGCGTCTCGTGGCTCTTCATCCAGTTGACGTTGCCGTGCAGCGTGTTGATCTCGCCGTTGTGGGCAAGCATGCGGAAGGGCTGCGCGAGCCGCCAGGTCGGGAAGGTGTTGGTGCTGTAGCGCTGGTGGTAGATCGCGAAGCGGGAGACGAAGCGCTCGTCCAGCAGGTCCGGGTAGAACTCGGTCAGGCTCTCCGCCAGGAACATGCCCTTGTAGATGATCGAACGGCAGGAGAGCGAGCAGAGGTACAGCTCCGGGATCTGCGCCGCGATGGCCTGCTTCTCGATCCGGCGGCGGATGACGTAGAGGTCGCGCTCATAGGTGTCGTCGTCGCGCCCTTCCGGGTCCCAGATCAGGATCTGCTCGATCTCGGGGCGTGTCGCATTGGCCTTCTCGCCGATGCAGGCCACATCGATCGGCACCTGGCGCCAGGAATAGATGTGGTAGCCGGCGTTCAGCACCTCGGTCTCGACGATTTGCCGGCAGCGTTCCTGCGCACCGAGATCGGTCTTGGGCAGGAAGGCCATGCCGACGGCGATGCGGCCAGGGCGGACCTTGTCGCCGCCGCGCTGCACCACCTCGGAGAAGAAGTCCTGCGGGATCTCGACATGGATGCCGGCGCCGTCGCCGGTCTTGCCATCGGCATCCACCGCGCCGCGATGCCAGACCGCCTTCAGCGCATCGATGCCGGCCTGCACCACCTTGCGGGAGGCCACCCCGTCCAGCGCGGCGACCAGGCCGACGCCGCAGGCATCGTGCTCGGTGACGTCGAGATGCGCCTCGACCGCAAGTCGTGCGGCGTCGGCCTGATAGGTGGCCGCGAAGGCGGCACCGGTCTCGGTCATGCCGGATCTCCCAGGATTTGCGGGTGCGGTGTGGCGGCTCATGGGGCGGCAACCAGTTCGCCCGATGCGCATTCCCAGTTCGTGACGCGATCCTGCGAATGCCAAGCGTAGTTCAGCAACTCCCATTGCTGCGGCCCGCGGTAGAAGCGGAAGGCGAAGAGCAGCGGCACGCGGCGGTGCCGGACGACGTAGCAGAGCGTCTTCAGCGAGGGCGCATAGCGCCGCTCACCGGCGAACTCGAAATCGACCACCACGCCCATGCCCTCGAGGTTGCGGAGCCAGCGAGGGCGGTTCTCCTCGATGGCCCGTCGTGCGCCGGCATCCTCGCCGAGGGGCGTCTCGGCCAGCACCGCGTCGAGGAAGGCCGACGCTCCCTTGTCGACGAAGATGCCGAGCAGCCGGTCCGCCTGGCTGCGCGGCTCGGGGGCCTGCGCGCCCGCGGGCACCGATGCGGCGGCGAGGGCGAGCGCAAGGAGCAGCGCGCGCATCACTCGGCCGCCACGGCAAGCGGGCTCGCCTGCCTCTGGATGTGGGCGTGCATCTGCTCGGCCGCGTCACGGCCGTCGCGGATCGCCCAGACGACGAGCGACGCACCACGCACAATGTCGCCGGCGGCGAAGACACCAGATAGCGCCGTCATCATGGTGCGGTGGTCCACCTTCAGCGTGCCCCAGCGCGTCACAGGCAGCTCGGGCTCGTCGAAGGCGGTCGGCAGGTCCTCGGGGTCGAAGCCGAGCGCCATCACCACGAGATCCGCCGGCAGTTCGAAGCGGCTGTTCGGCATCGGCGTCACCTGCTGGCGTCCGGTGGCGTCGGGCAGGCCGAGATGCATGCGATGCGCCATGACGCCCCGCACGCGGTCATCGCCGCGGAAGGCTTCCGGCGCGCCGAGCCATTCGAAGCGCACGCCCTCTTCCTCGGCGTGGTACACCTCGCGCATCGAGCCCGGCATGTTCGCCTTGTCGCGGCGATAGAGGCAGGTGACAGAGGCGGCGCCCTGGCGCACCGCGGTGCGCACGCAATCCATTGCCGTGTCGCCGCCGCCGATGACGACGACATGCTTGCCGGTGGCGTTGAGCGAACCCGACTCGTAGGCCGCGACCGTCTCGCCCAGCCCCACGCGGTTCGACGCGGTGAGATAGTCGAGCGCCGGCACGATGCCGGGCAGCCCGATGCCGGGCGCGGCCATGTCGCGCGCCTTGTACACGCCGGTGCCGATCAGCACTGCATCGTGACGCTGGCGCAGCTCGGCCAGCGAGACATCCTGGCCGACGCCGACATTGAGGTGGAAGCGGATGCCGCCTTCCTCGAACTGCTTCCAGCGGCGAAGGACGACCTCCTTCTCCAGCTTGAAGTTCGGGATGCCGTAGATCATCAGCCCGCCGACGCGGTCGTAGCGGTCATAGACATGAACCTGGTAGCCGCGCAGCCGCAGCCGCTCCGCCGCCGCCAGCCCGGCCGGGCCGGCGCCGATGATGCCGACGCTCTGCGCCAGCTCGCGCCGCGGCGTCGGCGCCTTCACCCAGCCGCGTTCCCAGGCAGTGTCGGTGATGTATTTCTCCACCGAGCCAATGGTGACGCTGCCGAATCCCTTCTCGATGACGCAGTTGCCCTCGCAGAGCCGGTCCTGCGGGCAGATGCGGCCGCAGATCTCGGGGAAGGTGTTGGTGGCGGCAGCGACCTCGTAGGCTTCCTCCAGCCGGTTCTCGGCGGTCAGCTTCAGCCAGTCGGGGATGTTGTTGTTGAGCGGGCAATGCACCTGGCAGAAGGGCACGCCGCACTGGCTGCAGCGGCTGGCCTGGTCCTTCGCCGCCTCCGGGTCGAAGGCGCTGTAGATCTCGGCGAAATCCTCGCGGCGCACAGTGGCATCGCGCTTCTCCGGCATGCGCTGGTCGAGGCGCACGAATTGCAGCATCCGTTCGGCCATGGCGGCGGCACTCTCCCTGGGCGCGGCGGGGCCACCGGGCCCCCCGCCATGCGTCCGAGCGGCGCCTCTACAGGAAGACTCGCGACGATGCGAGTCCGTTCTGCCCGATCACGACAGCTTAACTGACGTTTTTATCCTGAACCCAGTCCACCGGCACACTATCCCGCAACAGATGCCCGGTCATTATCCCCGATACGGACCTTTCAGGCTGCCTCCCGCCGGCCGCCACCCGGGCGGAACCGCTTGAGGTAGCCCGGCACCACCGCCTCCACGGCCTTGGGCGAGATGCCGAGCGCCTCGAAGCCCGGCAGCTGCCCACTCACCACGTTGTCGCGGCCGAGCAGCAGCAGCTGGTCCTGCGTCAGCGGCGGGCTGGGCAGGCGCTGCAGCAGGCCGGCCTGGAAGCGCATGAAGCCCATCGGCATTTCGACCATCGGCCGCCGCCGGCGAGTGGTGTCGAGGATGAAGCGCAGCACCTCCCGCATCGTCATCACCCGCGGCCCGCCGAGTTCATAGGTCTTGCCCCGCGCCTCCGGCAGGGCGATCGCGGCGGCCACCGCATCGGCGACGTCGCCGACATAGACCGGCTGGAACCGCGTGGCGCCGCTGACCACCGGCATGAAGGGCAGCCGCGCCATGGCGGCGAAGCGGTTGAAGAAGTCGTCCTCCGGCCCGAACACCACCGAAGGGCGCAGGATGGTCGCGGCCGGGAAGCCGTCCCGCACGCCCTCCTCGCCCTCCGCCTTGCTCCGCGCGTAGAGGCTGGGCGACTCGAGATCGGCGCCGATGGCGGAGAGATGCACGAAGCTCTCCACTCCAGTGGCCGTCGCGGCGCGGGCCAGTGCGCCCGGAGCCTCGCCCTGGATGCGCTGGAAATCGCCGGGGCGGCGCTCGTGCAGGATGCCGACCAGGTTCACCACCACCTGCGCGCCCTCCACCGCGCGCGTCACCGCGGCGGAGTCGGTGACGGAGGCGGCGAGCGGCACAATCTGGCCGACCCGGCCCTGGGTCTGCAGGAAGCGGGCGCCTGCCGGGTCGCGGACCGCCACCCGCACCACGTAGTCCTGCTGCGCCAGGCGCTGCACCACATAGCGCCCGATGAAGCCGGAGCCGCCGAACACCGTCGCCACCTTGCGGTCGAACCTGCCGCGCATCTCAAGAACTCCATCGGAACCGGAAGGGCCGCGGACCATATGGGCCACGGGTCGCGGCGCCAAGCCGGCGCCGGCGCTGCGGGACGGCGGCGCCAGGCGCGGCGCCCGGCCTAAGGTCGGCACGGAACCGGAGGAGGCAAGTCCGATGATGCTGCTCGCCAACCTGCTCAGCCGCTTCGTCCGGCGCGGCCGGCTGACCGTGATCGACCATGCCGGCATCGCGCACCGCTTCGGCGGCGCCGAGGACGGCCCCTCCGTCGTCATCCGCCTGACCGACAGGGCGGTGGAGCGCGAGATCTTCCTGAACCCCGAGCTCAAGGCGGCCGAGGCCTACATGGATGGCCGGCTGCTGATGGAGGAGGGCCAGCGCGTCTTCGACCTGCTGCACCTGTTCTCGGTCAACCGCGCCGGGCTCGCGGCGCACCCCGTGCAGCGGGCGCTGCGCCGCGGCTGGCGGGCCGTGCGGCGCTTGCAGCAGCGCAACCCGCTCGGCCGCGCCGCGCAGAACACCCGGCCGCACTACGACATCCCGCCGGCCTTCTACCGGCTCTGGCTCGATCCGACGATGAACTACTCCTGCGCCTATTTCCCGACGCCGGATGCCTCCCTGCACGAGGCGCAGCTGGCGAAGATGCGCCACATCGCCGCCAAGCTGCGGCTCGAACCTGGCATGCGGGTCGCCGAGATCGGCTCGGGCTGGGGGGCGCTGGCCACCTTCCTGGCGCGCAACCACGGCGTGCAGGTCACCTCCGTCACCCTGTCGCCCGAGCAGGTCGCGGTGGCGCGGCAGCGGGCGGAGGAGGAGGGCGTGGCCGACCGCGTCACCTTCCTGGAAATGGACTACCGCGAGATGGTCGGCCGCTTCGACCGCGTGGTCTCCGTCGGCATGATGGAGCATGTCGGCGTGGACGAGTTCGACACCTATTTCCGCAAGGTCAGGGCACTGACGGAGCCCGGCGGCTTCGCCCTGGTGCATTGCATCGGCCGCGCCTCGCCGCCCGGCACCACCGCGCCCTTCATCCGCAAATACATCTTCCCCGGCGGCTACGTCCCGGCGCTGTCGGAGGTCTTCGCCTCGCTCGAGCGGACCGGCACCTGGTGCGCCGATTGCGAGACGCTGCGCCTGCACTACTACTGGACCATCCGGCACTGGCGCCAGGCCTTCCACGCCCGGCGGGCGGAGGCGGCGGCGATGATGGGCGAGCGGTTCTGCCGGATGTGGGACTTCTACCTGGCATCGGTGGAGCTGGGCTTCCTGCACGGCTCCAACTTCGTCTTCCAGCTGCTGCTCTCGGAGCGCCGCGACGACGTGCCGGTGACCCGCGACTGGATCGTCGACGCGGAGCGCCGGCTGACCGAAATCGGGGCGCGTTGAGGCCGCACCCCCGCTTGACGCCCCGCCAGTGCCCGCCTAGAAGCGCGGCCTCGCCGCACGCACCTGCCCAGGTGGTGGAATTGGTAGACGCGCTGGCTTCAGGTGCCAGTGGCCGCAAGGCCGTGAAGGTTCGAGTCCTTTCCTGGGCACCATCACCCGCCGCCGGCGGGGTGGCACCACCCGCCGCTCGGCGGGTCCAAGACTAGGGGTCCGGTCGTGGGCGAAACCCTCTTCACCAAGGACGGCACGATCCGGCTGCACCGGCATGACCTGCCGGATGGGCTCTCCTTCGGAGCGTCGGTGGCTATCGATTCCGAAACCATGGGCCTCGACCACCGGCGCGACCGGCTTTGCCTCGTGCAGCTCTCTTCCGGCGACGGCTCGGCGCATTGCGTGCAGATCATCCCGCCCTCGCTCGGCGGCCGCGGCGGCGACTGCCCGAACCTGAAGCGGCTGCTGGAAGACCTCGGCGTTCTCAAGCTCTTCCACTTCGGCCGCTTCGATCTTGCCGCGCTGCACCAGGCGCTGGGCGTGACGGTGGCGCCGGTGGTCTGCACCAAGATCGCGTCCAAGCTGGTGCGCACCTTCACCGACCGCCACGGCCTGAAGGACCTCTGCCGCGACCTGCTGGGGGTGGAGATCTCCAAGCAGCAACAGACCAGCGACTGGGGCGCCCCGGAGCTCACGCCGGAGCAACTGGCCTATGCCGCCTCCGATGTGCTGCACCTTCATGCGCTGTGGGCGAAGCTGAAGGCGCTGCTGGAACGCGAGGGGCGGCTCGGTCTGGCCGAGGAATGCTTCCGCTTCCTGCCCACGCGGGCGCGGCTTGACCTGCTCGGCTACGAGGATCCCGACATCT
The DNA here is from genome assembly GCF_041690465.1 of Falsiroseomonas sp. Classification (GTDB taxonomy): domain Bacteria; phylum Pseudomonadota; class Alphaproteobacteria; order Acetobacterales; family Acetobacteraceae; genus Falsiroseomonas. Next base: position 70,272 of record NZ_JAWLHG010000025.1, read on the forward strand.
TCGCCCACTGACGACGGGCGCCCGTGTGAGGCGAAGTGGTAGGCATCGCGTGGCGATCAACGTTGCCGGCGCGGTGTGGCACATTTCTTGTCGGATCGCACTCGCGCGTTGACCCTCGACAGGCGCAGGCCCATACAGGGGCGGTGAGACTGCCTCCTCCAGCGCCACGCAACGGCGGCGCAGCCCAGTTCGCGCCCGGCCGCCCCTACCAGAGCCGTCTGCCGCCGCCCTCGCGCCATCGCCGGCCGCCGAGCGCGGGGCAGCTCGTGCGCCGGCGCATCCTTGTCGCCGTCGCCAAGCGCCTGCTGCCCCTCGCCGCGGTCGGGCTGCTGGCCACGGTTGCGCTGTGGCCGGAATTCGAGAGCGCCGCCGATCGCGGCCGCGTCGCATTCCGGCGCGTGGCGGAGGTGCAGCCGACCGCGCTGCATATCGTCGAGCCGCGCTACCAGGGCCTGGACGAGCAGAACCAGCCCTACACCGTCACCGCCGCCACCGCGGTTCAGGAGGGCGAGGAGCAGGCCGTGCAGCTGCAGGAGCCCCGCGCCGACCTGGAGCTGAACGATGGCGGCTGGGTCTACCTCGAGGCACGGGAAGGCCGCTACGACCGGCCCGGCAGCCGGCTGGACCTCGCCGGCGACGTCACCATCCACCATGATGACGGCACCCAGTTCGTCACCCCGCGCGCCGAGCTCGACATCGCCGGCGGCGATGCCTCGGGCGACGATCCGGTGGCCGCGCAGGGCCCCTTCGGCACGCTGACCGCGGAGGGCTTCCGGCTCTACGACCGTGGCCAGGTGGTGGTGTTCACCGGCCGCGCCCGGGCCGTGCTGGAAGGCGCGCGGTGAGGGCCGGCGCGGCGCTTCTCGCCGTCCTGCTGCTGGCCTGCACGGGACCCGCGGTGGCGCAGAGCCTCGACCTGACGCAGGGCGGGCCGATCGAGATCACCGCCTCCGACGGCATCGAGTGGCGACAGCAGGAACAGGTGGTGCTGGCGCGCGGCGAGGCGCGGGCGGTGCGTGAGGGCGTGACGGTGGATGCCGACCGGCTGATCGCCCGCTACCGGCCCCGCGCCGGTGCCGCGGCGCCGGCGCAGCCCGGCGCCAGCCCGGTGGCCGGCAGCGAGATCTGGCGGCTGGAGGCGGAGGGCAATGTGCGCATCACCTCCGCCACCGAGCGCGCCACCGGTCAGCGCGCCGTCTATGACATGGACCAGGCGGTGATGGTGCTGTCCGGCGCGGGGCTCGCGCTCGACATGCCGGACCAGCGCATCACCGCGCGGGAGAGCCTGGAATACTGGCCGCAGCGGCGGATGGCGGTGGCGCGGGGTGGTGCCGTGGTGACCACCGCGGATGGCCGCCGCATCGTCGCCGACACGCTGGTCGCGCATTTCGCGGAGGCACCGCCGGAAGGCAGCCAGCCTGCCGCGCGCCCCGCCCCGCAACGCCCGGCCGGCATCGCCGGCCTGCCCGGCGCCGATGAGGGCAGCCGCATCGAGCGCGTCGAGGCATTCGGCAATGTCGAGATCCGCACCGCGGAGGAGGTGGTGCGCGGCGAGCGCGGCGCCTACTCGCCGCAGACCGGCATGGCGCGACTTGTGGGCGAGGTGCGCATCACCCGCGGCGACAACCAGCTCAATGGCCGGGAGGCGATCGTGAACCTGCGCACCGGCGTCGCCCGGCTGGTCTCGGCGCCCGGCGAGCGCGTGCAGGGGCTGGTGGTGCCGCAGCAGGATCAGCCGGCGCAGGCCGAAGTGCCGGTCGCCGGGCGCCCCGAGGGCGCCGATCGCCAGCCGCGGCAGCCCCGCCCGCCACAACCCGGAGCCGGACGATGAGCAATGCCGGCACCCCCCCGATCAGGCTCGCTGCGCAGAATGCCGGGCTGGTCGCCACCGGCCTCGGCAAGCGCTACCGCAAGCGGCCGGTGGTGCGTGGCGTCTCGCTCAGCCTGAAGCGCGGCGAGGCTGTCGGCCTGCTTGGCCCGAACGGCGCCGGCAAGACCACCACCTTCTACATGATCACCGGCCTCGTGCAGCCCGATGAGGGCACGGTGACAATGGACGGCCACGACGTGACCTTCCTGCCGATGTACCGCCGCGCGCGGCTCGGCCTCGGCTACCTGCCGCAGGAGGCCTCGATCTTCCGTGGCCTGTCCGTGGAGGACAACATCCGCGCCACGCTGGAGGTGGTCGAGCCGATCCGCGACCGCCGCGAGCAGATGCTGGATGCGCTGCTGGCGGAATTCGGCATCGCGCACCTCCGCCGCGCGCCGGCGCTGGCACTGTCGGGCGGCGAGCGGCGGCGCTGCGAGATCGCGCGCGCGCTCGCGACGCAGCCCGCCTACATCCTGCTCGACGAACCACTGGCCGGCATCGACCCGATCGCCGTCGGCGAGATCCGCGACCTGGTGAAGCACCTGAAGGACCGCGGCATCGGCGTGCTGATCACCGACCACAATGTCCGCGAGACGCTGGAGATCATCGACCGCGCCTACATCATGCATGAGGGCCAGGTGCTGATGGAGGGCAGCCCGCGCGACATCGTCGCGCATGAGGGCGTGCGCCGCGTCTACCTCGGCGAAAGGTTTTCCCTTTAGGGATCGCGCCATGGCCGGGGGAACGCGCGACAGCAGGGGCCGGGACCACTAGCGATGGCGCTCGGCCCACGCCTCGATCTGAGGCAGTCGCAGTCGCTGGTGATGACCCCGCAGCTGCGGCAGGCCATCAAGCTGCTGCAATCCTCCAACATGGAAGTCTCCGCCTTCGTCGAGGAGGAGCTGGAACGCAACCCGCTGCTCGAGCGCGACGAAGGCGCGGAACGGCCCACCGCTGCCGATGAGCGCCCGCCGGATGCGCCGGCGCCGGAGCCGCTCGATTCCCACGCCGCCGCCACCTCGGACGCGATCCCGGCCGAGGGCGCGGCGCCGCTCGATGCCGATTGGGACAACGTCTACGACGCCGAGGGCACCGGCGGCCTCGGCGCCGGCGGGCGCGGCGGCAGCGCCGATTTCAGCGATGACCTCGCCGGCATCGAAGAGATGGCCGATGCCCGCGTCTCGCTGCGTGAGCATCTCGGTGCGCAGATCCGCCTGACCTTCCACGATGCGCGCGAACGGCTGATCGCGGCGCAGATGCTCGCCATGGTGGATGCCGCCGGCCGGCTGCCGGTGACCGACGCCGCGATCGCCACCGCGATGGGCTGCGAGGAGGCGCTGGTCGCCGGCGTGCGCGCGCGCATGCAGCGGCTCGATCCCGTCGGGATGTTCGCGCAGAACCTGCGCGAATGCCTGGCGGTTCAGCTGGCGGAGTTGAACCGCCTCGATCCCTGCATGGAGGCGCTGCTCGACAACCTCGAGATGCTTGCGCGGCGCGACCTGCGCGGGTTGATGCGCGTCTGCGGCGTGGATTCCGAAGACCTTGCCGACATGATCGGCGAGCTGAAGCGGCTCGATCCGAAGCCCGGCGCCAACTGGGACGCCGCGCCGCCGCCGGCGGTGGTGCCGGACGTCATCATGCGCCGGCTGGAGAACGGCGACTGGGCGGTGGAGCTGAACCCCGAGACGCTGCCGCGCGTGCTGGTCAACCGCGGTTTCCATGCGCGCGCGGTGGTCGGCTCGAAGTCCAAGGACGACAAGAGTTTCCTGGCGGAGAAGCTGCAGAGCGCGACCTGGCTGGTGAAATCGCTGGAGCAGCGCGCCAACACCATCCTCAAGGTCGCCGCCGAGATCGTGCGACGGCAGGACGCCTTCTTCCGCCACGGCGTCGGCCACCTGCGCCCGCTGATCCTGCGCGACGTCGCCGAGACCGTCTCCATGCACGAGAGCACGGTCAGCCGCGTCACGGCGAACAAGCATGTCGCGACCCCGCGCGGCATCTTCGAGCTCAAATACTTCTTCACAACCGCCATCGCCGGCACCGCGGGCGGCGAGAGCCACTCCGCCGAGGCGATCCGTTTCCGCATCCGGGAGATGATCACTGCCGAGGATCCGGAGGACATCCTCTCCGACGATGCGATCGTGGAGCGGTTGCGGAAGGAGGGGGTGGACATCGCACGCCGAACGGTGGCGAAATACCGCGAGGCGCTGCGGATACCCTCTTCGGTGCAGCGCAAGCGGGAAAAGGCCGTCCCGGCCTGATCCGCGGCACTGTGCCGCACTTGGCTCCGCGCCGCCTCTCCCGGGCGGCCTTCCCCACATGGCGGAAGGAGCAAAGTCCTCATGCACATCACTGTCGCAGGCAAGCAGGTTGAAACCGGCGAGGCCCTGCAGACCCACGTCCGGGAGGGTCTCGGCATCATCGCGCGCAAGTACTTCGACCATGCGCTGGAGGCGAACGTCACCTTCCGTCGCGACGGCAAGGGGCACGCCTTCGTCTGCGACATCAACCTCAAGGCCGGGCGCGACCTGTTCATGCGCGGCGAGGGCGAGGGCCCGGACGCGCATCGTGCCTTCGAGGAGGCGGCGGAGCATGTCGCCAAGCGTCTTCGCCGCTACCGCCGGCGGGTGAACGACCACGCGCGCAGCATGGCCGCAGAGCGCGAGCGTCCGCGCGGCGAGCCGGCGCGCCAGGTTGTGCTGCAGCGACCGGAGGAGGAGGACGAGGCCGAGGCGGCCGAGGCCACTGTGGCGAACGGCACCGAGCACCCGACCGTCGTGGCCGAGACGCAGGCTGTGATCGAGCGGTTGACGGTCGGCGAGGCGGTGATGCGCCTCGATCTTATGCATCTGCCGGCGCTGATGTTCCGCAACCGGCAGAGCGATGCGCTGAATGTCGTCTACCGCCGCGGCGACGGCCATGTCGGCTGGATAGATCCGGGCAACGGCTGACCCCGAAAGCCCCCCCCGCGCGCGCGGGGGAGGGTCGGGAGGGGGAAGCCCCCCCGTTCCTCAGTGCACCAGCATCGGCTCCATCTCGTGCTGCCGGATCGCGGCGGCAGCCAGCTGCGCGCTCGGCGCGGCGCCGATCGCGGTGCCGTCGGCGGCGTGGATCGAGAAGGCCTGCGCGCCGTTCAGGATCACCGGGCGCACATAGGCCACGTGCTCCGCGCCGAGGCGGGCGAAATCCTGCGCCGAAAGGTTGCGCAGCGCGTTGGCGGTCAGAATGGTCCGGCCCATCTCGGCACCGGTATCGTGCTCGTTCATTGTCGTTCTCCTTCTGGCGCGTCCCGCACATGGGCCCGCGCCGTGCTGGGTCGGGGTGGCAGCCTGCTCACCCTTCCCCGTTGCGGCCGTCCGGAAGCGGCTCGGCCATGCCGCCGACGACGGGGGCGCCCCCGAGGGTGGTCCTCTGGGTGCCATTGCCGCGTGCGGCGATCTTGATGGTCTTCACCCGCGCCTCCGACAGGGGGCGGCGGAGATCCACGTGCAGCAGGCCGTTGTCCAGCCAGGCGCCTTCCACCTCGATGCCCTCCGCCAGCACGAAGGCGCGCTGGAACTGCCGGGCGGCGATGCCGCGATGCAGGAAGACCCGGCCCTCGGTGTCCTCCTTCTGGCGACCGCGGATGACGAGCTGGTTGTCCTCCTGCGTGATCTGCAGGTCGTCCATGGAGAAGCCGGCGACGGCCAGCGTGATGCGCAGCCGCGTGTCGCCGGTCTGCTCGATATTGTAGGGTGGGTAGCCATCGGCGTTCTTCTGCACCCGGTCGAGCATCTGCTCGAGGTGGTCGAAGCCGAGGAAGAGCGGCGAGCCGAACAGCGAGGGACGCGACATGTCTTGCTCCCTGGGCCTCCCCCGAGGGGCGAGGCATGAAACCGGCGGAGCCCGAGGCACCCCGCGAGACAGGATTTTGGCGGTGAGACAGGCCGTTGCAAGGGGGGGGCCGCGGGGCTACCTCTCGCCGCTTCCCGGACTGCCTGCGATGACCGACGCCAATCTCCTGCCGATCCTGTTCGTCCCCGATCCACGGCTGCGCGCCAAGGCGAAGCCGGTGCAACCGGCCGATCCGCGCATCCCGGCGCTGGCGGAGCGGATGCTCGCCACGATGTACAAGGCGCCCGGCATCGGTCTGGCCGCGCCGCAGGTGGGCGAGATGCTGCGGCTGGTGGTGGTGGATGTCCGCCCTGACGAGAAGCGGGACCCAATCGTGCTGGTGAACCCCGAGATCGTCGCGCTCAGCAAGGAGCTCTCGACCCGGGAGGAGGGCTGCCTCTCCCTGCCCAACCAGTTCGCCGACGTGACGCGCCCCGCGCGGGTGAAGGTGCGCTGGACCGACCTTACCGGCGCGAAGCGGGAGGTGGAGGCGGATGGCCTGCTCGCCGCCTGCCTGCAGCATGAGCTCGATCATCTGGATGGCGTGCTGTTCGTGGACCACATCTCCGCGCTCAAGCGGAACATGCTGCTGCGCAAGCTCGCCAAGGAGCTGAAGGCGAAGGAACGCGACCAGTAGGGGGGGGGTGCGGATCGCATGGGCCGACTTCGCATCGCCTTCATGGGCAGCCCCGACTTCGCCGTGCCGGCGCTGCGCGCGCTGCACGATGCCGGGCACGAAATCGCGGCCGTCTATGCGCAGCCGCCTCGCCCGGCCGGACGCGGGCAGAAGGAGACGCCCTGCCCCGTGCACCGCGCCGCGCTGGAGCTCGGCCTCCCGGTGCGCACGCCGGCGCGGGTGAAGCGCGACGAAGCGGCGCATGCCGATTTCGCGGCGCTCGACCTGGATGTCGCGGTGGTGGCGGCATATGGGCTGATCCTGCCGAAGCCGATGCTGGACGCGCCGCGGCGCGGCTGCCTCAACATCCACGCCTCGCTGCTGCCGCGCTGGCGCGGCGCCGGGCCGATCCAGGCAGCCATCCTGGCGGGCGACGCCGAGACGGGCATCACCATCATGCGGATGGAAGAGGGCCTCGACACCGGCCCGATGCTGCTGCGCGAGTCGGTCCCGATCGGCCCGCGCGCGACCACGCCGGAGATCCACGACGCGCTTGCGGCGCTCGGCGCGCGTCTGATCCTGCGTGCGCTGGAGGAGGACCCGCCGCCGGTGCCGCAGCCCGAGGAGGGCGTCACCTATGCGCCGAAGATCGCCAAGGAGGATGGGCGGCTCGACTGGACGCAGCCCGCGGATGCGCTCGACCGCCGGATCCGCGCGCTGACACCCTGGCCGGGCTGCTTCTTCGCCCATGGTGCGGAGACCATCCGCGTGCTGGCGGCCGAGCCCGGGGCGGGCGGCGGCCCGCCCGGCACGGTGCTGGACGGCGCGCCCACAGTTGCCTGCGGCAGCGGTGCCCTGCGCCTCACGCGGCTGCAGCGTGCCGGGCGGGGCGCCTTGCCGGCGGCGGAGTTCCTGCGCGGCTACGCGCTGCCGCCCGGCGACGTGCTGGGCTGAGCGAGTTCCCTTGCCCCGCTATGCGCTGAAGCTCGAATTCGACGGCTCGCCCTTCGTCGGCTGGCAACGCCAGGCCGGGGAGCTTTCCGTGCAGCAGGTGATCGAGGAAGCCGCCGCGCCGCTGAATGGCGGCGAGACGCCGCTCGCCACCGCGGCCGGGCGCACCGATGCCGGCGTGCATGCAGAGGCGATGGTGGTGGGCATCCTGCTCGCCGCCGACCTGCCGCCGGAACGCGTGCGGGAAGCGATCAGCGCCCGCACCGCGCCGCATCCGGTGGTGGCGCTCGCCGCCGCGCGCGTGCCGGATGACTGGTCCGCGCGGTTCGACTGCCTTGGCCGCAGCTACCGCTACCGCATCATGAATCGCGCGGCGCGGCCTGCACTCGAGGCCGGTCGGCTTTGGCACGTGAAGCGCCGGCTGGACGCGGCAGCGATGCATGAGGCGGCGCAGGCGCTGCTCGGCCGGCATGATTTCTCCGCCTTCCGCGCCGCCTCCTGCCAGGCGAAGTCGCCGCTGCGCACGCTCGACCGGCTGGAGGTGAGCCGCTTCGGCGAGGAGGTGGTGATCATCGCCGAGGCGCGCAGCTTCCTGCACCATCAGGTGCGGAACCTCGTCGGCACGCTGGTGGAAGTCGGCGTCGGCAAGCGGCCCGTCACCTGGCCGAGGCACTTGCTGGAGGGGCGGGACCGCGGCAAGGCGGGGCAGACCGCGCCGCCGGAGGGGCTGGCCTTCGTCGCCGCCCGCTACGACCCGGACCCGGGCTGGAGCTGAAGCGGGTCGCCCGCGGCTGCCGGGCGGCAGCCGCAGGCGACCTGGCGCTGCCTCAGGTGGGCTGCACGCCCGCGGCG
>NZ_JAWLHG010000026.1:0-75467 GCF_041690465.1 Falsiroseomonas sp.
CTCTCCGACATCGGCGGCAACATGCGGCACGGGGCGCATATCGCCTCGATCGGCGGCACCTGGATGGCGCTGGTCCAGGGCTTCGGCGGGCTGCGCGACGATGGCGGGCGCATCGCCTTCAGCCCGCGCCTGCCGGCGGAGTGGCGGTCGCTGCGCTTCCCGCTGACAATCCGCGGCGCGCGGCTGCGCGTGGAGGTCCGCCACGACGTCACCACCTACCGTCTGGAGTCGGGTGCGGCGTTGACGCTGTTCCACGACGGCAAGGAGGTCGCGCTCAGCGCCGCAGCCCCGGTCGCCGCCCGCCCCACCCTGCCGCCGCCGCCCGAGCCGGTGCCGGACTTCCCCCTCGCGCCACCGCCGGCGCAGCCGGCGGGGTGAGGCGGCTCAGGCTTCTGCCACCGCGACCTCCGTGAGGTCGCGCACCACGAGATCCGCACCGTGCTCGCGCAGCGCCTCGGCCTGGCCGCCGCGGTCCACGCCGACCACCAGGCCGAAGCCGCCGCGGCGGGCGGCCTCCACGCCGGCGAGTGCGTCCTCGAACACGACGCAGCGCGCGGGCAGCACGCCGAGCCGCCGCGCCGCTTCGAGGAAGGTGTCGGGCGCCGGCTTGCCCGGCAGGCCGAGCGCCGCCGCGTCCACCCCATCCACGCGAAGGTCCACCAGACGGTCGAGCCCCGCCGCCGCCAGCACGGCGGCGCAGTTCCGGCTGGCCGAGACCACCGCGACGGGCAGGCGCGCGCGCCGCGCTGCGCGGAGCAGGTCCACCGCGCCGGCCGCGGGGTCGGCTCCGCGCTCGCGCAGCGCTGCCATGAACATCGCCTGCTTGCGGCGCGCCAGGGCGGCGACGCTCATCGCGTCCTCCGCGTCGGCGGCGGAGCCCTCCGGCAGCACGATCCCGCGCGCGGCGAGGAAGCTCCGCACCCCGTCCTCGCGGCGCCTGCCGTCCACGAAGGCGTGATACTCGGCCCGTGCGTCGAAGGGGCGGAAGGGCGGACCGCCGCCCTCGGCGATCCGGCGCAGCGCCGCATCGAACAGGGCCTCCACGCGGCAGCGTGTACCTCGGCCGTGTCCGTCAGCACGCCGTCCAGGTCGAACAGGACGGCATCCAGCCGGTCGGGCGACAGTGTGACGGTCGCGGCGTTCTCCATCGGCGTGACCTCCGCCAGGCAGATCGGTCGCTCAGGCAGATCGTCAACGGTGGAGGCCCCGATGCGTCGGCCCGCCGGGGCATCGTTCCCAGGCCTGATATCGCGGGGTCGATTCCCATCGCCCGCTTCCACCACCTCTCGTAATCCCGAGAAGAAGCCGGGGGCTTGGGTCGGGCGCGCCCACCCGGCCTTCTGGGGGCGACCATGCTGCCTCACCCCGGCACGCCTGATGAGCGCGCCATGAACGAGAACTGCGCGCCGCACCGCCCTCATCGACCTTGCCACTCGATCGCTCAAGGCGGACAGCCGCCCCTCACCCCGCCTTCCCGTCCGGTCGCGGGCCGAGCAGCATCGGCGCGTGGACCGCAAGGACCAGCACGAAGGCCGCCACCCAGCAGATCGCAGCGGCAACCAGACCCGGCAGCGCATCCTCCCCCGGCACGCCGCCGAAGGCGCGCAGCAGCGCCGCCGCCGGCAGCAGCACATAGGCGGCGACGGTCGCCGGCGCGGCGACCAGCGTGCGCCCCGTATGCCCGAGCGTCGCGCGGGTCATCACCGCGACGATCATGAGCGCGACCGGCCCGACCAGTTGCAGGTGCAGCCAGGCGGACGCCCAGGCCGCGCCGGTCAGCAGCGACACGGCCTTCACCGCCAGCGCGAGCGGGATCAGCGCATAGGCCAGGTGCAGCACCCACAGGATAGGCCAGCGCAGCGTGCGCTGCCCGTGCCAGCGCGACAGGCGCAGCGCCACCAGCGCCGCGGCGACGACTGCGACCAGCCCCGCCGGCACGCCGCCAGGCGCCGCCACATCCACCGCCGCCACCGCAGCCACCGCGAGGATCGCGCCGCGGTCCACGCCGGGCAGCGGCCGGGCCTCGGCGGGCCGGGGCGTCTTGCGGAGCGCGTTCAGCGTGAAGGAGGGCACGATCCGCCCGCCGATCAGCACCACCAGGAGCAGCGCCATGTTCGCCATCAGCATCTGGCCCGTCGCCCAGCCCGGCGTCATCCACCAGCCGGCTTCCTCGGCCAGCATCATCACCTGCCCCGACCAGAACAGCAGCACCAGCGCAGGCGGGCCGAACAGCCGTGGCGATTTCGCCTTCACCAGCGCCGGCAGCACCAGCAGCAGCGTCGCCGGCAGCGGCGCCAGGGCGAGCACCGCCGCAACGCTGATCGGCACTGGCGAGCCCGGCAGCATCGCGAAGCGCGCCGCCAGGAACAGCGACGCAAGGACGATCAGCGGCGGACCGGAATAGCCGCGCCGCCCGGTCCAGTTCGGGATCGCCGTCATCAGGAAGCCGATCATGGCAGCGGCCACGAAGCCCGCCAGCAGTTCATGCGCATGCCAGCGCATCGGCGGCAGGGGGCCATCGGGCAGCGTCAGCCCCGCCAGCGCCAGCGCCCAGACGCCCACCGCCACCGGCGCCACCACCGCCGCCATGAGGAAGAAGGGGCGGAAGCCGTGCGCGAACAGCGCCATCACGCCCCCTTCGGCCGGAATGCGACGCAGACCGCCGGATCCGTCTCGAGCCGCGGCCCGCCGATCAGGTCGATGCAGTAGGGGATGGCGGGGAACACCGCGTCCAGGCATTCGGCGATGGCCGAGGGCTTGCCGGGCAGGTTCACGATCAGGCTCCGCCCGCGCGTGCCCGCGATCTGGCGGGAAAGGATCGCGGTCGGCACGGCGCGCAGCGAGACGGCACGCATCAGCTCGCCGAAGCCCGGCAGCAGCCGGTCGCACACCGCCTCCGTGGCTTCCGGCGTGACATCGCGTGGCGCGGGGCCCGTGCCGCCGGTGGTGACGATCAGCGGGCAGGCCTCGACGTCCGCCAGGTCGCGCAGCGCGGCCTCGATCGCCGGTCGCTCATCCGGCACCAGGCGCCGCACCGGCTGCCAGGGGCTGGCCAGGATACGCGCCAGCGCCGCTTCGATCCCCGGCCCGCCCTGGTCCTCGTAGATGCCGCGGAAGGCGCGGTCCGAGACCGTGACGACGCCGATCCGCACCGTTGCATCGCTCATTCGCCGCACTCCCGGACCAGCGCGCCTTTCCCGAGGCGGATGCTGGCGAGCGCGTGGGTGGCCTCGGCGACACCGAGCGCCGGGGCGGGCGGCGCGCCGCCATCCACCTGGCGGAACGGGCCGTCCGGGGTTTCCGCCGCCTGCAGCAGCCCCCAGCCGAAATGGAAGTACCAGCCATGCAGCGCGAGACGCCCCTCGCGCACGCCCTCGGCCACGAAGGGATAGGTGGCGAGATGGCGCAGGCTGGCCAGCACCGTCGCCTGCTCGGCGCGGCGGGCGATCACCGCACGCTCGGCATCGGTCACCAGCCCGTCCATCTCGTCGCGGACCTCGCGCGCGATGTTCACCCAGTCGGAGACGAACTCGAAGCGCTCGCCGCCATGGTCGTGTTCCAGCAGGCAGCGCACGCCGGCGCAGAAGGAATGACCGAGCACGATGATGTGCCGCACGCCCAGCGCCTTCACGCCGAACTCGATCGCCGCGGAGGTCCCGCGCGGGCGATGATCCGGCTCATAGAACGGCACCAGCGCAGCGACGTTGCGGACCACGAACAGCTCGCCCGGCTTGGCGCCATAGATGATGGCGGGGTCCGTCCGGCTGTCCGAGCAGGCGATGATCATCACCTCCGGCCGCTGCCCGTCGAGCAGCGCGTCATACAGGTCGTGGTCCTGTTCGAAATGCTGGCCGCGGAAGCGGTCGAAGCCGTCCACCAGCCGCCGCAACGCACCGCTCGGCGCCGGTTGCGGATCGCGACGCGCCATGTCAGCACCCCTCGGGGAAAGGCAGGAAGCCGAGCCGCTCGCCGGCCTCGAACCGCGCCGCCTCCGCCGGCAGCCGGACCAGCCCGTCGGCCTCGACGAGCGGCGAGAGGCTGGCGGAGCCGCCGCGGCCGAGCGGCTCGACCAGCGGCAGGCCGGAGGCGTCCAGCCCGACGCGTCGCGCCGGGCGGAACTCGACGCGCCCCGGTGTGCGGTGCAGATCCCGCGCCAGCCTCACCGGCTGCGGCGGAAGGGCGCATGCCTCGGCACCGGCCAGGCGCGCCAGCAGCGGCAGGCCGAGGGTGAGCATCCCGACCAGCGCCGCGACCGGGTTGCCGGGCAGCAGCAGGCACCGCGCCGCGCCAAGCTGCCCATGCGCCAGCGGCTTGCCCGGCTTCTGCGCCAGGCGCAGCACCTCCACCGTGCCGCCAGCGGCAAGCAGCGCCGCCGGCAGGTGGTCCGCATCGCTGCCCGAGAGGCCGCCGGTGGTGAGGATGAGGTCCGTGCCGGCCGCCGCCGCACGCAACGCCGCGGCGATGTGGCGCGGGTCATCCGGCAGAAGGCCGAGGTCCACAAGTTCCACGTCGGCCCCGCGCAGCAGCGCGAGCAGCATCGGGCGGTTGCTGTCGTGGACCAGGCCGCCCGCCAGCTCGTTGCCATTCGAAAGCACGCCGACGCGCGGGCGCGCGCGCACCTGCACGGTCGCGATGCCGAGCGCGGCCAGCAGCGCCACGTCGCGCGCAACCACACGACGCCCGGCCGCGAGCACGGCGGCACCTTCCGCGACATCCTCTCCCGCGCGGCGGATGTTCTGCCCGGGCTCCGGCTTCCGGCGCAGCCACAGCCGACCATCGACGACGCGTGCATGTTCCTCCATCACCACCGCGGCGGCGCCGGCGGGCAGGGCCGCGCCGGTCAGCACGCGCGCCGCCTCGCCCGGCAGCAGGGCCGCGCCCGGCGGATCGCCGGCCGTGATCCGTCGCAGCACGCGCGGCGGGTGCGCGATGGCCAGGTCGGCCGCCGTCAGGGCGAAGCCATCCATCGCCGCATGGTGGAAGGGCGGAAGGCAGCGCGGCGCCGTCACATCGGCAGCCAACACGCGCCCGGCGCTTGCCTGCGCGGCGCAGGCCTCGGTCACGCCGAGCTGCCGTGTCTGCGCCAGCAGCCGGCCGAGCGCCGCCTCGGGCGGGATGAGGCGCGACGCGTCGTCGCAGCCGGCGAGCAGGGTTCCATCAGGCATGCTTGTCTCCTCAGCCCCGCCGCGCCGCCATCTCGCGGGTGATCACCTTGCAGGCGATGCTGCTCAGGCTGCGCCGGGCGGCAGGCATCACTTCGACATCTTCGACGGCCAGGTGCCGCCGGTACCCGGCAACGAAATCCAGCGCAGCCGGGGTGAACCGGTCCGAGGGGCGCTGGCCGGTCGCGATCAGGGAGAGCTCCGCACGCAGCTCCGCGCGCAGTGCGGCGGCCGCCCGGTTCTCCTCGGTCAGGGTACGGATCACCGGGCCCGCCGAGGAGCCGAGGCGCGGATAGAGCGATTCCTCCTCGTCCCGCAGATGCATCGGCAGCTCGCAGGCGAGCCAGGCGGCCAACGCGCGTGCCATCGCCACCTGCGCCGCCCCCGAGGGTTTGCGTGCGAGCCGTTCGAGATGGCCGAGCAGCGCGCGCTGGCGCGCATGCTCGGCGCTCAGGAAATCCAGGGGATCCGCGAGAAGCCCAGGGTCGAGCCTCCCGAACCGCGCCTCCCTGCCTTCCATCGCACGATGCCCCCCGCGCTCAGTTGACCAGCGGGCCGTCGGCGCGCGCCTCGCCCTCGGCACTCAGGGCGAAGCCTTCGATCGTGGCGCGCGCGGCGAGCACGGCGATGTAGTGGCGCACCGCGGACTGCCACGACACGCGCGCGAGGTCCCGCATCACTTCCGGCACCGCATCCTCGAAGCGGGGCGTGCGGCGTGGCGCATGATGGTGCAGCTGCACGACATGCATCCCGTAGCGGGTCTGCACCACTTCCGGGCAGACCTGCCCGGGCACCAGCGCGGCCAGGAAGGTCTCGAACTCCGGCACCGTGCTGCCGCGCTCGATGCGGCCGAGATGGCCGCCCTGCTCGCGGGAAGGGCAAGCCGAGTGCAGCCGCGCGAGATCCGGCAGGCTGCCGGGAACCTCCTGCACCTGTGCGAGCAGCGCCGTCGCGCGCGTGCGGGCGGCGGAACGTTCCTCCGCGTCCTCCGGGTCGGCCGCAAGCAGGATGTGGCTCGCATCCCACCATTCCGGCGTGCCGAAGCGGTCGGGGTTGGCGGCGAACCAGCGGCGTGCCGCCGCCTCGTCCGGCTCCGGCACGCGGATCTCCCGCGCAAGCAGCGCGCCGATCGCGTCATCCTCCTCGGCGGGATCGAGTCCCGCAGCGGCCGCGGCGTCGAGCAGCAAGCGGCGGACGACGAGCGCGCGCGCCGCCTCCTCCCACGCGGCGAAGGCATCCACCGCGGGGTGGTGCTGCATCTCGGCCGCGACCTCGCGCGCCGGGATGACGGTGCCGTTCACGACGATGTCGTGCTCCGGCAGGGCCGCCTGGGCCGGTGCGGCGGCAGGCGGCGCGGGGGGCGGTGGGGGATGGATGTGGATGGCCATGGCTTCTACTCCACCACCGCGACGTTTGGCCGCGTGTCGGCCGGCAACGGGCGCGCCGGGGGCGCCACCATGCCAGGCGGCATCACCGGCCCCGGCCGGGTCGTGGCGCCGCCGCGAACCCGCACGATCTGCCAGGCGCGGAACAAGTACCAGACCGGCGCGGAGAAGATGTGCACCAGCCGCGTGAAGGGCGTGACCAGGAACAGGGTCATGCCGAGCACGAGGTGCGCGTAATAGGGGAAGTCGAGCCCGCGGATCAGGTCCGCGGCACCGCCCTGGAAGGTGACGATCGCCTGGCTCCAGGCTGAGAGCTGCAGCATCGCCGCGCCGTCCGAATGCCCGATCGAGAAGGGCAGCGTGATGATGCCGAGGGAGAGCTGCACCCAGAGCAGGACCAGGATGCCCGTGTCCGCATAGGTCGAGGTGCGGCGGATGCGCCCGTCGAACAGGCGGCGGTGCAGCAGCATCGAGAGGCCGATGAAGCAGATCACGCCGGCAATGCCGCCTGCGGTGACCGCGACAATCTGCTTCTGCCCGGGCGAGATCAGCCAGTCATACGCCCAGTGCGGCGTCAGCAGGCCGACGAAGTGACCGAAGAACAGGAAGATGATGCCGAAGTGGAAGAGGTTGGACCCGATCACCAGCTGCCGCCGCCGCAGCAGCTGCGACGACCCCGACCGCCAGGTGTACTGGTCGCGGTCGAAGCGGATGAGCGACCCGATGACGAAGACGCCCATGCAGATGTAGGGATAGATGCCGAACAGGAAGGTGTGGAGGTAGTCGGTGAAGCCGTTCCAGAAGGCGGACATGGTCGCTCTCCTTCAACGAGCGTGGGTGGCGGCGCCGCGGACCTTCCGCAGGCGATCGATCATGGCGGAGAGCTTGGCGCGGGCACCCTTCTGGTCCGGGTCCGATTCCGGGCCGAAGACCACCGGCTCCGCCTCATAGGCGGCGTCGAGCGCGGCCATCTCGTCCGCGTCGCTCTGCTCCTGCTCCGCTGTGGGCTGCATGGCCGGCTGCGTGCCGGCCTCGGCCAAGGCCGCGGCGATCACGGCGGCATAGGCGCGGGCATCGGGCGTACCGCGGCCGAGCAATCGGGCGTGCAGCTGGTCCAGGATCGGCGCGCATTGCCCGAGCAGGTTCGCCGCCGTCTCCGCCGGCGCATGCGCGCAGAATTCCAGGAACAGCGGCAGGTAGTCGGGCAGTTCGCGCGCATCCAGCGCAAAGCCCGCCTGCTCGTACACCTGCGCGAGCTCGATCATCGCCGGGCCGCGGTTGCGGGTGTCGCCGTGCACATGCTCGAACAGGTGCAGGCTGGTGCCGCGCCCGCGATCGAAGAGGCGCACATACCCCTCTTCGCGGTCGAGCCCGTCGCCGAGGCCGAGCCGGCGGACCAGGCGGCCGAGCTTCGCCGCAAGGTCAGGCCGGAAGCCCGCGGCGGCGATGGCTGCGGCGATGTCCGGCAGGTCGGCGCGCAGCGCCTCGTCCGGGTAGCGCAGCAGCGTGGACAGGATGGCAAGGCGGCGGTTCATCGGTTGGTTCCCTGCTGCGCGGCGGCCTCGTTCGCCTCCCGGATCGCCGGTGGCGCCATGCGCCCGGCCGAGGGGCCGGAGGCGCTGAACAGGTTGCCGACGGTGCGCCCGTCGTAGCAGCCCTGGCCGAAGCTGAAGCCGCAGGACGATTTCAGGTCGAAGGCGTTCTCGGCATACTCGCGGTGCGTGGTGGGGATGACGTAGCGATCCTCGTAGTTCGCGATCGCCAGCGTCTGGTACATCTGCTCGACCTGCTCCGCCGTCATGCCGACGCGGGCGAGGATGGCGGTGTCCTCCCGGTTCTCGACGGTGCGCGCGCGCATATGCATGCGCATCGCCATCATCCGCTGCAGCGCGTTGATCACCGGTGCCTCCGCACCCGCGGTCAGGAGGTTCGCGAGGTACTTCACCGGGATGCGCAGACTCTCCACATCCGGCAGCCCGTCCTTCCAGCCGATATGGCCGGCCTCGGCGGCGGCCTGCACCGGCGAGAGCGGGGGCACGTACCAGACCATCGGCAGCGTGCGGTACTCCGGATGCAGCGGGAAGGCGATCTTCCAGTCGATCGCCATGCGGTAGGTCGGGCTGTTCCGCGCCGCCTCCAGCCAGGCTTCCGGCACGCCATCGGCGCGCGCCTGCGCGATCACCGCTGGGTCTTCCGGGTCGAGGAAGACATCGAGCTGCGACTGGTAGAGGTGCTGCTCGTTCTCGACGCTTGCGGCTTCCTGGATGCGGTCGGCGTCGTAGAGCATCACGCCGAGGTAGCGGATGCGCCCGACGCAGGTTTCGGAGCACACCGTCGGCTCGCCCGCCTCGATGCGCGGGTAGCAGAAGATGCACTTCTCCGCCTTACCGGACTGCCAGTTGTAGTAGATCTTCTTGTACGGGCAGGCCGAGACGCACATGCGCCAGCCCCGGCACTTCTCCTGGTCGATGAGGACGATGCCATCCTCCTCGCGCTTGTAGATGCTGCCGGAGGGGCAGGAGGCGACGCAGGCCGGGTTCAGGCAATGCTCGCAGAGCCGCGGCAGGTAGAACATGAAGGTGTTCTCGAACTGCCCGTAGATCTGCTTCTGGATGCCCTCGAAGTTGCGGTCCTTGGAGCGCTTGCGGAACTCCGTGCCCAGGATCTCCTCCCAGTTCGGGCCCCACTTGATCTCCATGCGCTCGCCGGTCAGCAGGCTGACCGGGCGCGCCACCGGCATCGTCTCGCTCTCGGGCGCGGTCTGCAGGTGCGTGTAGTCGAAGGTGAAGGGCTCGTAGTAGTCGTCGATCTCCGGCAGGTGGGGGTTGGCGAAGATGGACGCCAGGATGCGCCACTTCGCGCCCATGCGGGGCTGGATCGTGCCGTTGCGCTTGCGCGCCCAGCCGCCCTTCCACTTGTCCTGGTTCTCCCAATCCTTCGGGTAGCCGATGCCGGGCTTGGTCTCGACATTGTTGAACCAGGCGTATTCGACGCCCTCCCGGCTGGTCCACACCTGCTTGCAGGTGACGGAGCAGGTGTGACAGCCGATGCACTTGTCGAGGTTGAGGACCATCGCGATCTGCGCGCGGACTTTCATCTTCCTGATCCCTTCACTCGGCTGCCTTGAGGTCGGCGGCCTGCGGCGTCACGCGCGGGCCGTCGAGCCAATCGACATTCGCCATCTTGCGCACCAGCACGAACTCGTCGCGATTGGTGCCGATCGTGCCGTAGTAGTTGAAGCCGTAGGCGAGCTGCGCGTAGCCGCCGATCATGTGCGTGGGCTTGACGGTGGCGCGCGTGACGGAGTTGTGGATGCCGCCGCGGGCATGCGTGATCTCACTGCCCGGCACGTTCACGATCTTCTCCTGCGCGTGATACATCATGATCATCCCCTTCGGGACGCGCTGGGAGACGACGGCACGCGCGCAGAGCGCGCCGTTGGCGTTGAAGGCCTCCACCCAGTCATTGTCCTCGATGCCCATCGTGGTGGCGTCGGTCTCGCTGAGCCACACGATCGGCCCGCCGCGCGAGAGCGTCAGCATGAGCAGATTGTCGGTATAGACGCTGTGGATGCCCCATTTCTGGTGGGGCGTGATGAAGTTCAGCGCCAGCTCCTTGTGGCCGTTCGGCTTGGCATTGTGCAGCGCCTGGTGGGCACGGAGATCCACCGGCGGGCGGTAGAGGCACAGCGCCTCGCCGAAGGCGAGCATCCAGGGATGGTCCTGGTAGAGCTGCTGCCGCCCTGTCAGCGTGCGCCAGGGGATCAGCTCGTGCACGTTGGTATAGCCTGCGTTGTAGCAGACCTCCTCGCTCTCCAGCCCCGACCAGATCGGCGAGGAGATGATCTTGCGCGGCTGCGCCTGCACGTCGCGGAACCGGATGGCCTCGTGCTCCTTCGGCCGCGCGAGATGCGTGTGGTCGCGGCCGGTCGCCTTGCCCAGCGCTTCCCATGCCTTCACCGCGACATGGCCGTTGGTCTCGGGTGCGAGATGCATCAGCACCTCGCAGGCATCGATGTCGGTCTCGATCTTTGCGAGCTTGCCCTCGACACCGGGTACCTCGGTGGTGCCGTTGAGGTTGCGCAGGAAGGCCACCTCGTCGCTGGTCTTCCAGGCCATGCCCTTGCCGTTGTTGCCGAGCTTGTCCATCAGCGGGCCGAGGGCCGCGAAGCGGGCGTGGGTGTTGGGGTAGTCGCGCTCCACCACCGTGACCGCCGGCATCGTCTTGCCGGGGATCGGATCGCACTCGCCCTTCTTCCAGTCGCGGATCTCGTGCGTCTGGCCCAGCTCGCCGGGGCTGTCATGCATCAGCGGCGTCAGCACGACGTCGCGCTCCCTGCCGAGATGGCCGGCCGCCATCGCCGAGAAGCGCTTCGCGATGCCCTTGAAGATCGCCCAGTCGGTGCGGCTCTCCCAGGCCGGATCCACCGCCGCGGAAAGCGGGTGGATGAAGGGATGCATGTCGGAGGTGTTCAGGTCGTGCTTCTCGTACCAGGTGGCGGTCGGCAGCACGATGTCGGAATACATGCAGGTGGTGCTCATCCGGAAGTCGAGCGTCACCAGAAGGTCCAGCTTGCCTTTCGGCGCCTCGTCGTGCCAGGCGGCTTCCTCCGGCTTGACCGCGCCCTGCTCGCCCAGATCCTTGCCCTGCACGCCATGCTGCGTGCCGAGCAGGTGCTTCAGGAAATACTCGTGTCCCTTGCCGGAGGAACCGAGCAGGTTGGAGCGCCAGACGAAGAGGTTGCGCGGCCAGTTCGCCGGGTGGTCGGGATCCTCGCAGCTCATCTCCAGCGCGCCGGACTGCAGCCCCTTCGCGACATACTGCGGCACCGGCACACCGGCCTGCTCGGCGTCGGCGGCGATGCGGAGCGGGTTGGTGGCGAGCTGCGGTGCGGAGGGCAGCCAGCCCATCCGCTCGGCCCGGATGTTGAAGTCGATCAGGGCGCCGGTCATGGGCTTCGGCGCGGTCGGGGAGAGCAGGTCGCTCACCTGCACCGTTTCGTAGCGCCACTGGTCGGTATGCGCGTACCAGAAGCTCGTCGAGTTCTGCTGCCGCGGCGGCCGGCCCCAATCGGTGGCGAAGGCCAGCGGGATCCAGCCGGATTGCGGCCGCAGCTTTTCCTGCCCGACGTAGTGCGCCCAGCCGCCGCCCGACTGCCCGATGCAGCCGCACATCACCAGCAGGTTGATGATGCCGCGGTAGTTCATGTCCGAGTGGTACCAGTGGTTCAGCGCGGCGCCGAGGATGACCATGGACTTGCCGCGCGTCTTCTCGGCGTTGTCGGCGAACTCCCGGGCCACGGTGATGATCTGCTGGCGCGGCACGCCGCACACCGCCTCGGCCCAGGCCGGCGTGTAGGGGCGCATCGCGTCGTACTCCGCGCTGCCCGTCACGCCGTAATTCGCCAGGAACAGGTCGTAGACGGTGGCGACGCGGGCGGTGCTGCCGTCCTTCAGCTCGACATCCAGCACCGGGACGCGATGCGTGACCGTGTTGCCGAGCTGCGTCGGATTGAAGAACTCCGGTGCGCCATCGCCGAAATAGGGGAAGGTGACATCCGCCGCCTCGCCACCCGCCAGGCTGAGCCGCGGCGTCACCGTCTCCAGCGTGCGCGCGTCGCGCCCTTCGAGGTTCCACTTGCCCTGCTCGCCCCAGCGGAAGCCGACGGAGCCGGTGGGCACGTAGAGCGCGCCCGTCGCGCCATCCACCGCCACGGTCTTCCAGTCCGGGTTGTTGGCCTGGCCCATCTCCTCCGCCAGGTCGGAGGCACGCAGCTGCCGGTCGGCGACCAGCCGCCCATCCTTCTCCGCCAGCAGCACCAACATCGGCATGTCGGAGTAGCGGCGGCAGTAGTCGAGGAAGTAGTCGCCCTTCCCCTGCGCATGCCACTCGGTCAGGATCACATGACCCATGGCGAGCGCCAGCGCCGCGTCGGTGCCCTGCTTCGGGTGCAGCCAGAGATCGGCGAACTTCGACGCCTCCGAATAGTCCGGCGTGACGGTCACCACCTTGGTGCCGCGATAGCGCGCCTCGGCCATGAAGTGCGCATCCGGCGTGCGCGTCTGCGGCACGTTGGATCCCCACATCATGATGAAGCCGGCATTGTACCAGTCGGCCGATTCCGGCACGTCGGTCTGCTCGCCCCAGGTCTGCGGCGAGGAGGGAGGCAGGTCGCAGTACCAGTCGTAGAAGGACATGCAGACGCCGCCGATCAGCGAGAGGTAGCGGCTGCCGGCGGCGTAGCTGACCATGCTCATCGCCGGGATCGGCGAGAAGCCGATGACCCGGTCCGGCCCCCACTGCTTCACGGTGTGGACATTGGCGGCGGCGACGATCTCCTCCGCCTCCTCCCAGTTCGCGCGGACGAAGCCGCCCTGGCCGCGGACCTGCTGGTACTCGCGCCGCTTCGCCGGATCGTCCTGGATGGACTTCCAGGCCGTCACGGGATCGCCGTGCAGCGCCTTCGCCTCGCGCCACAGGCGCAGCAGGCGCTTGCGGATCATCGGGTATTTCACCCGGTTCGCGCTGTAGAGATACCAGGAGTACGACGCGCCGCGCGAACAGCCGCGCGGTTCGTGGTTGGGCAGGCCGGGGCGCGTGCGCGGGTAGTCGGTCTGCTGCGTCTCCCAGGTCACGATCCCGCCCTTGACGTAGATCTTCCAGGAACAGGACCCCGTGCAGTTGGCGCCGTGGGTGGAGCGCACGATCTTGTCGTGCGCCCAGCGCGAACGGTAGGCGTCTTCCCAGGCGCGGCTCTCGACGGTGGTCTCGCCGTGGCCGTTGCTGAAGGTGCCTGCGTATTTCCTGAAGAAGGTCAGGCGGTCGAGGAAGTGGCTCATCTTGCGGTGTCCCTTCGCGTCATGCCGGCACGGCGGGGCCGCTGGCGCGGCTGCGCTCGACGTCGTGGAGGAGGCCGCCCCGGCGCGTGTAGACGCCCCAGGTCACGGCGATGCAGATCAGGTAGAAGACGAAGAAGCCCCAGAGCGCCGCGACCGGGCTGCCCGTCATCGCGATGGCGGTGCCGTAGCTCTTGGGGATGAAGAAGGCGCCATAGGCCGCGACCGCCGAGGTGAAGCCGATGATCGCGGCCCCTTCCTTCTCCGCCTGGACGCGGCGCTGCGTCGCGTCCGCGCCCGGCATCAACCGTGCCATGTCCTTCCCCATGATCGCGGGGATCATCTGGAAGGTGGAGGCGTTGCCGACGCCGCTTGCGAAGAAGAGGAACATGAAGCTCGCGAAGAAGCCCCAGAAGGCGCCGGGCTGCTCCTTGATGCCGATGAAGTGGATGACGCCGTAGACGCCCGCCGCCATCGCGATGAACACCAGCAGGCTGACACGCCCGCCGCCCCAGCGATCCGAGACCCAACCGGTCAGGGAGCGCGAGACGGCGCCGACCAGCGGCCCGAGGAAGACCAGCTGCAGCGCGTCTACCGCGGGGAACTGGGTCCGCGCCAGCAGCGGGAACCCGGCCGAGTAGCCGATGAAGGAACCGAAGGTGCCGGTGTAGAGCAGGCACATGATCCAGTTGTGCTTCCGCTGGAAGATCACCGCCTGGTCGGAGAAGGACGCCTTCATCGAGGCGATGTCGTCCATCCGGAACCAGGCGGCGAAGGCCGCGGCGGCGATGAAGGGCACCCAGATGAAGCCGGCATTCTGCAGCCAGAGCGTGGCGCCGCCCTGCGCCGACTGCGGATCCCCGCCGAGCGCGCCGAACACGCCCGCGGTGATCACGAGCGGGACCACGAACTGCACCACGCTGACCCCGAGATTGCCGAGCCCGGCATTCAGCGCCAGCGCGTTGCCCTTCTCCCGCTTCGGGAAGAAGAACGAGATGTTGGCCATCGAGGAGGCGAAGTTGCCGCCGCCGAGGCCGCAGAGCAGCGCCAGCGCCAGGAACACCCAGTAGGGCGTCGCCGGGTTCTGCACGGCGAAGCCGATGCCGACCGCGGGGATCATCAGCGACCAGGTGGACAGCGTGGTCCAGAGCCGCCCGCCGAAGACCGGCGGCATGAAGGAGTAGAAGATGCGCAGCGTCGCGCCGGAAAGCCCGGGCAGCGCGGCGAGCCAGAACAGCTGGCCGGTGTCGAAGCGGAAGCCGACCGCCGGCAGCTTCGCCACCACGACCGACCAGACCATCCACACCGCGAAGGCAAGCAGCAGGCAGGGGATGGAGACCCACAGGTTGCGCCGTGCGATCGCGCGCCCCTTCTCCTGCCAGAACACCGGATCCTCCGGTCGCCAATCCTGGATGGCGCTGCCGCGCAGCGCGCCTTCCTGCGCTGCGCCGTGGATCGGCTGCATCTCCGGCAGCGCGGGCAGCCGCTCCAGCTCCGGCGCGGCGGCTTCGCGCTCCATGCGCAGGATCGCCAGGTGCATCCACACCAGGGCCACCGCGCTGACCAGGAACAGCAGCATGAAGCAGCTCTGCCGGATGCCCGTCAGGTCGTTCAGCAGGCCGAAGACGATCGGCAGGACGAAGCCGCCAAGGCCGCCGATCAGGCCGACGATGCCGCCGACCGGGCCGACGCGGTTCGGGTAGTAGACCGGGATGTGCTTGTACACCGCCGCCTTGCCCAGGCTCATGAAGAAGCCGAGGACGAAGACGAGGATGATGAAGGGGATCACGCCGATCTCGAAGCGGAAGGCGATCGGGCCCTGGATGCCGTCCACCACGTAGCTGGTCGGCGGGTAGGAGAGGATGAAGCTGACCACCACCGAGACGCCGAGCGTCCAGTACATGATGCGCCGCGCGCCGTACTTGTCAGACAGCACGCCGCCATAGGCGCGGAAGATCGAGGCCGGCACCGAGTAGGCCGCGCCGATCATGCCGGCGGCGGTGATGCTGAAGCCGTAGGTGTCAATGATGTAGCGCGGCAGCCACAGCGCCAGCGCGACGAAGGCGCCGAAGACGAAGAAGTAGTAGAGGCTGAAGCGCCAGACCTGCACGTTCTTCAGCGGCTCGAGCAGCGCCGACATCGGCTCGGGCTTCTGGCCCGTCGCGCGTCGCTTGGCGAGGTCGGGGTCGTCCTCCGTCATGAACCAGAACGCCACCGCGGTGACGAGCAGCGCGACCGCCCAGATGATCGCGACCATCTTCCACCCGAAGGCCACCATCACCACCGGGGCGAGGAACTTGGTGACCGCGGCCCCAACATTGCCGGCCCCGAAGATGCCGAGCGCGGTGCCCTGCTTCTCCCTCGGGAACCACTTCGACACATAGGCGATGCCGACCGCGAAGGAGCCGCCGGCGATGCCGACGCCGAGGGCGGCGATCAGGAAGGTCGGGTAGTCATAGGCGAAGGTCAGCAGGAAGGTCGCCAGCGCCGCGGCCACCATCGTGCCGGCATAGACGGTGCGGCCGCCGTATTGATCCGCCCAGATGCCGAGGATCAGCCGGACCAGGCTGCCCGTCAGGATCGGCGTGCCGACGAGCAGGCCGAACTGCGTGTCGTTGAGCCCGAGGTCGCGCTTCACCTGGATGCCGATGATCGAGAAGATCGTCCAGACGGCAAAGCACACCGTGAAGGCGATTGTGGATAGCCACAACGCCCGCGATTGCGCGCCAGGGTCTGGCGCCATGGTTGTCTGAGACATGCCCTCCTCCGTCATCCTTCCGAGGCTGGCGGAGCAATGAAGGCGCGGCGCGCGAACGAGCTTGATCCGGATCAAGTCCTGCCCCCCCGCGCCGGGCAAATTCGGCTGGAGACCGACTGGAACAAGGCGCGTGTTGACGGCGGCGAGCTCTCGCGTTGATCCAGATCAAGGCGGCGGGCGATCCAGCGCTGCTAGCTGGGGCCTGTCCCGGAGATCCCCCCATGCCGCATGCCTCACGCACGCGACTCCTTCTTGAGAGCTCGCCCTTCTTCCAGGCGGCCGGCCCTGCGGCGATGGCGGAGGTGCTGCGGCCAAGCTTCACCCAGCTGCTGCCGCGCGGCGCCACACTGTTCGAACAGGATGAGGAGCCTGAATTCCTCCACATGCTGCTGGAAGGCAGCATCGGCCTGCAGGCCAGTGTCGAGGGGTCCGGCCGCACCATGGTCGAGCTGTTCGGGCCAGGGGAGCTGTTCCTGGCGCCGGCCGTGATGCTCCGGCTTCCCTACCTTGCCTCCGCGGTCGCCCTGACGGAGGTGCGCGTGCTGATGATCCCCGCGGACCTCTTCCGGGAGGGCGTGAGCCGTTCGCATGATCTGTGCAGGGCCACCTCGCAGCTGCTGGCGCGGCATTGGCGGCTGATGGTGGACCAGGTGGTGGACCTGAAGCTGCGCAGCGCAGAGGATCGCGTGGCGCGCTTCGTCGCGCGGCGGGTTTCGGAGGAAGCCGGTGCCGGCAATGCATCCATGCCGGAACCGCGGGCGGCGATCGCGGCCCGCCTGGGGATGACGCCGGAGACGCTGTCGCGCGCTCTCGCCGGGCTGGAACAGAAGGGAAAGCTGCGACGCGGCGCAGACGGTGCGACGGTGGCCGACAGGACGGCGCTGACGAGGTGACGACGCAGCCAACGCGGAGAACTCCGTTCCTGCGCTGCTCCCGCTGCTCCGGTCGTCGCCGGCTCTCGATTCCCGGTTCCCTTCGCGGGGCCCGTCGCGTTTTCGGCCTCGTTCAAGGGCTGGGCACTGGCTCCTGCGGGGTGCGGGTTCGTCGCCAATCGTGCGAGTAGCCGAGCATCTTGCAGCCTGGCTGGGCGCTGCTCGCCGCGGCACCGCCGCGGCGCGCAGCGTCGTCGCGCCGGGCGAGGATGTGCAGGCGGCTATCGCCTCCTTGGCCGCACCGGAAGGTCCCCTCTACCGCGCCGGATCCGCCACGCCGCGCAAGGGCGCCCCTGGTGGTCGCGCGGTCCAGCAATCCACGCCGCCCAGCGAGCGCGTGCAGAAGGGCGGCGGGCCCGGCGGCGGGGGTGGCGCGGCGCACCATGGCCCGTGCCGCTCCCAGCGGACGGCGGAGCAGTCCTGGCCGGTCGTCCAGCCCGCCACATGGTCCAGCGGCGTCTTGCCGGTGAAGACCAGCGAGGCGCCGCCGACCACTGCGGCCGGGCCGAGCGCAGGCTCCAGCCCGCAGCCGGCCGGCAGCAGCAGGAATAGGGCGGAAAGCAGCGTCTTGCGGCGGGCCATGGCGCGAAGCTCCACCCCGCGGGCTTAACGCACCGTGACCGCGCCTGTATGGTCCGCCCGCCAGCTCACGAGCCCGGCAGAAAGAAGGACACCACGTGCCCGACATCTTCGACGAGGTCGAGGAGGATCTCCGCGCCGAACGCACGCGCAAGCTGGCCCAGCGATGGGGCGGCGTCGCGCTCGGCGTGGCGCTGCTGGCGATCGCCGCAACCGGCGCCTGGCAGGCCTGGCGCTGGAACGAGGCCCGCCAGGCCACCGCCGCCGCGGAGACCTACCTCACCCTGCACCGCGCCGCCGAACGCGAGGGCGCAGACCTGGCCAATGCCGCCAATGGCTTCGCCGCCCTGGCGCGCGAGGCGCCCGCGGGGTACCGCACCCTGGCCCGGCTGCGCGCCGCCGCACTCAAGGCCGAGACCGGCGACCGCGCCGCCGCACTCTCCCTGTGGGAGGAGGTGGCGACCGATTCCGAGGCCGGCCCGCTCTACCGGGACCTCGCCACGCTGCTGACCGTGACGCATGCGCTGGACAGCGGCGACCCGGCGCAGCTCGCCGCCCGCCTTGGCCCGCTCACCGCCGAGGGCAACCCTTGGCGCGCCTCGGCGCGCGAGGCGCAGGCGCTGCTGGCCCTGCGCCAGGGCCAGAACGAGGAGGCGCGCCGAATCCTGGAGGCGCTGGTCGCCGACCAGGGGGCGCCGCAGGGCATCCGCGAACGCGCCCAGCGCGTCGCGGCGGGGCTGCGCTCATGACGAACCGCACCACCCGCCGCATGGCCCTGCTCGGCGCCATCGCCCTGCTGCCGGGCTGCAGCACCTATGATGCCCTGTTCGGCACAACCGAGCGCCCCCTGCCCGGCGAGCGGCGCAGCGTGCTGCGGCCGGAGCCAGTGCTCGGCCCCGATACCGGCACCGATGCCGCCAATGTCGCGCTGCCGCCGGCGCAGCCGCTGGCCGAGTGGCCGATGGTGGGCGGGCCGCCGAGCCACGCGCCTGGCCATGTCGCGCTCGCCGAGCAGCCTGCGGTCGCCTGGCGCGCCTCGGTCGGCAGCGGCTCGGCCTATCGCCAGCGGATCACCGCCGGCCCGGTGATCGCCGGTGGCGTGGTCTATGCGGTGGATGCCTGGGGCACGGTGAGCGCCCATGCCCTGGCCGATGGCCGCCAGCGCTGGCGCACCGAGACCACGCCCGAGGATGAGAGCGCAGTCGGCCTCGGCGGCGGCGCCGCGGTGGTCGGCGAGACGGTGTTCGTCGCCACCGGCGCGGCGGAGGTGCTGGCGCTGAACGCCGCCGATGGCGCCATTGCCTGGCGGGTGCGGCTGCCCGCCCCGGCGCGCGGCGCGCCCACCGTCGCCGAGGGGCGGATCTTCGTGCCGACCACGGAGAACCAGCTGATCGCCCTCTCCGCGGAGGATGGAAGGCGGCTCTGGACGCATCGCGGCGGGCCGCAGACCACGCTGCCGCTCGGACTGCCGGCGCCGGCGGTGGAGGGCGGGGCGGTGGTGGCCGGCTTCGGCTCCGGCGAGCTCGTCGCGCTGCGCACCAGCGATGGCAGGCTGCTCTGGGCGGAGAGCCTGGGGGGGGTGGGCAGCGTCAGCCTGGCCGATATCGTCGGCATCACCGGCCTGCCGGTGATCGACAATGGGCGGGTTTTCGCGGTTGGCCTGGGCAACACCACCATCGCGGTGGACCTGCGCAGCGGCCGCCGGCTGTGGGAACGCAGCCTGGGCGGCGGCGCCGGCGTCGCCTCGGCGGGCGAGTGGGTCTTCGCCGTCACCGGCGGCGGCGAGGCGCTGGCCATCGGCCGCGAGGATGGGCGGATCCGCTGGGTCACGGAGCTCGATGCCACCCCGGATGGTGGCCGTCGCGGCGAGCCGGCGCGCTTCGGCAAGCCGCTGGCGGCCGGTGGCCGCATCCTGGTGCCGTCCTCACGCGGGGAGTTGCTGATGCTCGACCCGGCGGGGGGCGAGATCGTCGGCAGGATTTCGCTCGGCTCCGGCGTCACCCTGCCGATGGCGACCGCCGAGGGCACGCTGGTCGCCCTTGCCGACGACGGCACGCTTATCGCGTTACGCTGATCCTTTCCGCCGTCTTCCGCCTGCGGAAGACGGCCGAGACGAGGGTCTGGGAACACATGCAACGAATCGCCATCCTCGGCCGTCCGAACGTCGGCAAGTCCACGCTGTTCAACCGGCTGGTCGGCCGCAAGCTTGCCATCGTGGACGACACCCCCGGCGTCACCCGCGACCGCAAGGAAGCGGAGGCGATCATCGGCGGCGTGAACGTGCTGCTGGCGGACACCGCCGGGCTGGAAGAGGCGCCGCCCGACACCATCCCCGGCCGCATGCGCGCGAGCAGCGAGGCGGCGCTGCGGCAATCGGACCTGGTGCTGTTCGTGGTGGATGCCCGCACCGGCCTCACCCCGCCCGACCGCGCCTTCGCCAATTGGCTGCGGCGCTCCGGGCTGCCGGTGATCCTGGTCGCCAACAAGGCCGAGGGACGGCTCGGCCCGCAGATGGCGCTGGAAGCCTATGAGCTCGGCCTCGGCGATCCGGTGCCGCTCAGCGCCGAGCACGGCGAGGGCATCGGCACGCTGCATGACGAGGTGCGCGACCGCCTGACCGACACCGGCCGCGCCCCCCGCGACGCGGCCGACCGGCCGCTCCGCCTCGCCATCGTCGGCCGGCCGAATGCCGGCAAGTCCACGCTGGTGAACACGCTGCTCGGCGAGGAGCGGATGATCACCGGCCCCGAGCCGGGCCTGACGCGCGACGCCGTGGCGCTGGAGTTCCGCGACGAGGAAGGCCCGGTGCGCCTGGTGGACACCGCGGGGATGCGCAAGAAGGCGCGCATCGAGCAGAAGCTGGAGCAGATGTCCGTCGCTGCCACCCTCGCCGCGCTGAAGGAGGCGGAGGTGGTGGTGCTGGTGGTGGACGCGCTGCTCGGCATGGACGAGCAGGATCTGCGCATCGCCCGCCTGGCCGAGCGCGAGGGCCGCGCCGTGGTGATCGCGCTGAACAAGTGGGATGCGGTGGAGGACCGCGCCGCCACCCGGCGGGGGATCGAGGATGTGCTGACCGCGAGCCTCGCGCAATCCAAGGGCGTCTTCGTGGTGCCGCTCTCGGCGGCCACCGGCAAGGGTGTCGAGAAGCTGATGCCGACGGTGCGCGAGGTCTATGCGCTGTGGAACCGCCGCGTGCCGACCGGCGAGCTGAACCGCTGGTTCGAGGCGATCAAGGAACGCCATCAGCCGCCGCTGGTGGACGGCAAGCGCATCAAGCTGCGCTACGCGACGATGCCCAAGGCGCGCCCGCCGACCATCGTGGTGTTCGGCACCCGCGCGGACCAGCTGCCGGAGGATTACCGGCGCTACCTCGTGAATTCGTTCCGCGAGGTCTTTGGCATGCCCGGGGTGCCGATCCGGCTGAACCTGCGCGGCACGGACAACCCCTATGCCGAGGATGGCCCGCCGGGCTGAAGCGGCGGCAGATCGAGGCGGATGATCTCCGCCTCCGAATCCACGGCGGGGTAGCGCGCGCGCACGAGCGGGTCGTGGCCGGGGATGACCAGGCTCTCGTCGCCGCCGGCGAGTTGCCGCGCCCGGCGCCAACCCTGGATCGTGGCGCCGACATCGAAGATGATGGAGAACGGATTCCCCCGTTCTACATTCGCGTAGAAATGCGCGGCGTCCACGGCCAGCACCAGCGGACCGCGGGCCGTGATCACGCGCACCATCTGCATCCCATCCGAATGGCCGCCGACATGGTGCACGGTGATGCCGGGCGCGATCTCGCCCTCGCCGTCATGGAAGCAGACGCGGTCGGCATAGACGGCGCGCACCAGCTTCACCACGTCCTCGACCTCGAAGGTGGCGCGCAGGCAGGCGGCGCACATGTGCCGGCCGGTGGCGAAGGACACCTCGCGGTCCTGGATGTGGAACGTTGCATTGGGGAAGGCGCTGAGATTGCCGGCATGGTCGTAATGCAGGTGGCTGATGATGACGTCGCGGATCGCCTCGGCGGAGCTGCCCACCGAGCGGAGGCAATCCTGCACCGTGCGCAGCAGCGGGCGGTTGCGGCGCGCCGCGGTCTCGGGATCGAAGCCGGTATCCACCAGGATCTCGCGGCCCTCCGCGTTGCGCAGCAGCCAGACGAAGTAGTCGATCGGCATGGCATCATGCGCATCCGCGACCGGCATCAGGAAATTGGCCTGGGCGGGACGCTCGTGGCGCCCGTAGCGCAGCGCGAAGACCTGCCACATCGTGCTCATCCCTTCCGCGCGACCTGGTGAGAGGAGAGTTCGTCCGCCGCCAGCGCCTCCGAGAAGCGGGCCGCGGCGGTGTGGTCCTGGCCCGGGCCGAGCAGCGATGCGGCCGCCGCCCAGAGCTCCCGCGTCTGCGCGGCGAGCGGCGCGGGTGTCGCCGTCTCGCGGCCTACCTGCAGCGCGATGGAGAGGTCCTTCACCATCAGGTCGAGCCCGAACCCGGAATCGAAGCCACGCGACAGCACGAACTGCTTCAGCTTCTTCTGCGTCGAGTTGTTCATGCCGGTGGAGGCGTTCAGCACGTCAACCATCACCGCGGGATCCAGCCCGAAGCGGCTGCCGATCAGCAGCGCCTCCACGCTCACCAGGAAGCCGGCTGCGCTGACCAGGTTGTTCAGCGCCTTCATCGCCTGGCCGGCGCCGATATCGCCGCAGCGGGTGATGCTGGTGCCCATCGCCCCGAGCAGCGGGGCCACGCGTGCCAGTGCCGCCTCGTCGCCGCCGGTCATGATGGCGAGCTGCCCGGTCTCCGCCCGCGACACGCCGCCGGAGACCGGCGCATCAACCATCGCGATGCCGTGCGCCGCCAGCGCTTCAGCCATGCCGCGCGTGGCGGAGGGCTCGCCGGAGGACATCT
Organism: Falsiroseomonas sp.; assembly: GCF_041690465.1. Lineage (GTDB taxonomy): Bacteria > Pseudomonadota > Alphaproteobacteria > Acetobacterales > Acetobacteraceae > Falsiroseomonas. The sequence goes on from NZ_JAWLHG010000026.1 coordinate 22,549, forward strand.
CCACCACCACCGCGCCGCGCGCCAGCACGGGGCGGATGGCGGCGACGACCTCGGCAACCTCGCGGCTCGTGGGCAGCATGGTGATGACGGCGTCGGCACCTTCGGCCGCCGCGGCGGCATCGCGCGCGGCAATGCCGCCATGCTGCGCCGCGAACGCCTCCGCACGGCCGGGCACCGCATCCTGCACCGTCACGGTGAAGCCGGCGCCGAGGCAGCGCAGCGCCATCGGCCACCCCATGCGCCCGATGCCGATGAAGCCGACGCGGTTCATGCCGTTTCTCCCACTGGTCGAAGCGCGAAGCTGCGCCGGGGCCTGGCAGGGGTCAACGGGCGAGGCCGAAGCGGCTAGGCTGACCGCGAACACGGGTGGAGGCGGCAGGCATGTTCAAGGGATTCGTCGAGGAACGACGCGCCGGCGACGGGGCGGAACTCCGGCTGCGCCGCGGCGGCGAGGGCCCGCCGCTGCTGCTGCTGCACGGCAACCCGCAGACGCATGTGATGTGGCACAAGGTCGCGCCGGTGCTCGCGCAGCGCTTCACCGTGGTCTGCCCGGACCTGCGCGGCTACGGCTTCTCCGCGAAGCCGCCGGTCTCGGCGGATCATGCGACGTATTCCAAGCGCGCGATGGCGGCGGACATGCTGGCGTTGATGCGCGGGCTTGGCTTCGCACGGTTCCAGGTGGTCTCGCATGACCGCGGCGCGCGGGTGGCGCACCGGCTGGCGCTGGACGCGCCGCAGGCGGTCGCGCGGCTCTGCACGATGGACATCGTGCCGACGCTGCACCATTTCGAATCCGCCGACATGGATTTCGCGATGGGCTACTATCACTGGTTTTTCCTCGCCCAGCCGCATCCCAAGCCGGAGCGGATGATCCTGCGCGATGTCGAGGACTGGTTCGACATCCAGACCTCGCGCGAGCCGAAGGACCGCGGCTTCTTCCACCCCGAGGCGCGCGCCGACTACCTCGCCGCGCTGCACCTGGCAGGCACGGTGGAGGCGATCTGCGAGGATTACCGCGCCGCCGCCACCATCGACCTCGCGCATGACCGCGCCAGTCGCGCAGCGGGCCAGCGCATAGCCTGCCCGCTGCTGGCGCTGTGGGGCGCGAAGGGCAAGGTCGGCGCCTGGTACCAGCCGCTGGAGGTGTGGCGCCGCTACGTCGCCGGCCCCGTCGCCGGTGCAGCGGTGAACTCCGGCCACTACCTGCCGGAGGAAGCGCCAGAGGAGGTGCTGGCGGCGCTCGACGGCTTCCTGGACCCGACCGGCGGATAGCCTGCGATCGCCCTGAGTGTGGACGCCGCGGGCGGGCACGCCAGGGCGTGAATCGCCGGCTCGAAAGGGCGAGACCCGAGTTGCCCGGGCCCGGTCCGGGCAACTCGGGTCTGGCTCAGGGAAAGTCGAGCGTCAGGATCGAGACGTCGTCGTCGAAGGGCGCGCCGGCAGCAAGCGCCTGCGCGATGCGCAACAGCCGCTCCGGCTCGGGCAGGCCGGGCACCGGCGGCGCCTCCAGCGCGCGCAGGAAATCGGGCAGCGCGTTCTGCACGCCGGCCGGCGTCATCGTCTCGAAGGCGCCATCGCTGAACAGGTGCAACCGCGCACGGGGCGGCAGCACCTCGGTGCCCACCTGCGCGACGCGCCCGGGAAAGCCTGCGCCGACCGGCGGGTTCCGCGTGCCCACGGGCCGCAACGGGCTGCCGGGCACCGCGAGATAGGCCGGGTGATGCCCGCCCGCGACATGCGAGAGCCGGCGTGTTGCCGGCTCGTACACGCCGTACCACAGCGTGAAGAACAGCCCGCCATGCCGGTCCATCTCGAAGGCCGCATCCAGCGCGCCGAGCACGGCGGCGCAATCGCCGGGATCGGCGCCGGGCGGCCCGCCCTCCCGCAGCATCGTCATCACCGAGGCGGCGAGCAGCGCCGAGCCAACGCCGTGCCCTGCCACATCCAGCAGCCAGACGGCGAAGCGGCCATCCGCCAGCGTGCGATAGCCGAAGCCGTCACCGCCAACCGCCACCGAGGGCACGAAGCGCCAGTCCACCCGCACCGGTCCCTCCGGCACCACCCGCGGCAGCAGCGCCTGCACGTAGCGGGCGGCACGTTCGAGGTCGCGCTCGATCTCCGCCGCGCGCTCCAGCGTGCGCCGCGGGCCGCGCAGATAGGCGAGCGTGAAGGGGCCGATCACGATGCGCGCCCCCTCCCCCAGAACCGTGGGCTGGGCGATCCGCTGCCCGTCCACCAGCGTGCCGTTGGTGGAGCCGAGATCGGTCACCACCGCGCGGCCCTCCTGCAGCACCACGCTGCAATGGCCGCGCGACACCTCCGGCGAGGGCAGCACCAGATCGTTGCCCTCCACCCTTCCGATGCGCAGCGGCAGCGCGCCCAGGAGGACGCGTCGCGGCGGCGAGGTGGTATCGTTCTCCAGCTGCAGCACGTGCAGCACGGGTTCTTCGGCCGGCTGGGCGGCCGTGCCGGGGCGGCGGATGCTGGTGCGCTCGGTATCGTCCAACGCCCACTCCCCCGAACCGCCACGGTAGCGCAACATGCCGCGCGGGGGGCGCGGCGCGCAAGCGGTCAGCCTCGGGCGAGCGCGGCGGGATCGAGGATGAAGGGCAGGTCGGTATCGCCCGTCTTCTCGCCGAACCCGGTCAGCAGCGCATGCACCTGGCCGCGATGGTGGGTCTGGTGGTTGAAGAAATGCGTGACCAGCATGGCCACGGGGCGCGTGCGCTCCGCATTGGCGGCGCCGCTGAACCAGGTCAGGTCGGTCGCCAGCCAGGCGGGATCCACCCGCGCCGCCCAGGCCTCGATCGCCGCATCGGTCGCGGCGCGCTCCGCCTTCAGCGCCGCCCAGTCGGCGTAGAGCGCGGGGCTGGCCGGGATGCCGCCCGGCGGCTGCTCCCAGCCGTCGAAGCGGTGCATCCAGGTGCGGTCGCCCCAGAGCAGATGGCTCAGCGTGCCCTGCACGGAGCCGAAGAAGGCACCGCGATCCGCGCAGCGCTGCGCCGGCGTCAGGCGGTCGGCGGCAGCGTAGAGCCGGCGGTTCATCTCGCTGTTGTAGGCGGCCATCATCCGCACCCAGGCTGGCGTGATCATCAGCTCACCTGCTTCCAGAAGAACACCGTGTCGCCGTAGCTGCCATCGGGGAGCAGCGCGAAGCCGGGCACGACGCCCACCTCGTTCCAGCCCATGCTGCGATACAGCGCCTCCCCCGCATCACCCCTCCAGGTGTCGAGCACCAGCAGGCGGCGGCCGATGCCGCGCGCCGCCTGCTCCGCCCGGCGCATCAGCGCGCGGCCGACGCCGGCGCGGCGCGCCGCGGGATCCACCAGCAGCTTGGCGACATCGGCGCGGTGCGGCTGGTTCTGCGGCATGTCCAGCGCCAGCTGCACGGTGCCGACCAACTCGCCCTCCAGCCAGGCCACGAGCAGCAGGCGCTTGCCGAGCGCGACATCGGAGGAGACGCGCTGCCAGAAGGCGCGCGCGACGGCGGGCGCGAGCGGCGGCAGGAAGGAGACGCTGGCGCCTGCCTCGACGCAGGCGATCAGGATCTCGGAAAGCCGTCGTTCCGCGCTTGCGGCGGCGGCGGCGTCCAGCGCCTCCACCACCAGGCCCGCCACCGGCTTGGTGTAGCGGAACTCCAGGCTGTTGGAGATGTCGTCGAGGATGCGGATCGAGCCCTGACGCACGAAGCCACGCTTCTCGTAGAAGCGGTGCGCGGCCTCGAAGCGGGTGTCGGTCCAGAGCACCAGGCGCTGCGCCCCGGCGTCGCGCGCATGCGATTCCGCCTGCTGCATCAGGCGATGCGCCAGGCCGCTGCCGCGCGAGGACTTCGCGACATATACCTTGCAGATCTCCCACGCCGCGTCGTGGCCGAGCGGGCGCGTCGCCGCCATGCCGACGACCTGGCCGCCCTCCTCCGCAGCCCAGAGCGCACCGCCGGCCTCGGCGAAATAGGTGGCCAGCGCGCGCAGTTCCGGCAGTTCGCCATCCACGTCGAGCACGCAGCCCGGATACTCGGACCAGCAGGCGTCGATCAGGGCGATGAAGCCCTCGGCATCGGAGTTGCGGCCGGCGCGGATGAGCGGGGTGTTCATGCGAGCGAGCGACAGAACTCCTGGATGCGCGTGCAGGCCTCGCGCAGGCTCGCCGTGTCGGTGGCGTAGGAGATGCGGATATAGGGGCTCATGCCGTAGGCGGCGCCCTGCACCACCGCGACATGCTTCTCCTCCAGCAGGGCCAGGGCGAAGTCGGTGTCGTTGGCGATCTTCCGCCCGCCGGCGCTGGTGCGGCCGAGGCAGCCGGCGATGTTGGGGAAGACGTAGAAGGCGCCTTCGGGCTTGTGGCAGGCGACGCCGGGTGCTGCGTTCAGCATCTCCACCACCAGGTCGCGGCGCTCGCGGTAGATCGCTGCACGCTCCGCCACAAGGTCCTGCGGCCCGTCGAGCGCGGCGGCCGCGGCGGCCTGGCCGACGGTGCTGATGCCGCTACTGATCTGGCTCTGCATGTTGACCATCGCCGCGATGAGCGGCTTCGGCCCGCCGCAGAAGCCGACGCGCCAGCCCGTCATCGCATAGGTCTTGGAGACGCCGTTGACCGTCAGCACGCGATCCTTCAGGCGCGGCTCCACCTGGGCAATAGTGCAGAACTCGAAGCCGTCATAGACGAGGTGCTCGTACATGTCGTCGGTCATCACCCAGACATGCGGGTGGCGCAGCAGCACGTCTGCGAGCGCCTTCATCTCTTCCCGGGAGCAGGCCGCACCCGTGGGGTTGTTCGGAAAATTCAGGACCAGCCACTTGGTCTTCGGCGTGATCGCCGCCTCCAGGTCCTCCGGCCGCAGCTTGAAGCCGTTGTTCTGCGGGCAGTTGACCGTGACGGGCTTGCCGGTGGCGAGCTTCGCCATCTCCGCGTAGCTGATCCAGTAGGGGGCGGGGATCAGCACCTCGTCGCCCGGATCGCAGGTGGCGAACAGCGCATCCATGATCACCTGCTTGCCGCCATTGGAGACCATGATCTCGTCGAGTGCGTAGTCGAGGTTGTTGTCGCGCTTGAACTTGCGCTGCACCGCCTGCTTCAGCGCCTTCGTGCCGTCCTGCGGCGGATACTTGGTGTCGCCCGAGAGCGCCGCCTGGTGCGCCGCCTCGATGGCATGGGCGGGGGTGTCGAAATCGGGCTCGCCGATCGCCAAGCTGATCACCTTGATGCCCTGGCCGGCGAGTTCGCGTGCCCGGGCGGTCATCACGGCGGAGGCGGAAACCTCGATATCCTTCAGGCGGCTGGCAAGGGCGGGCATCGGGGCGAAATCTCCGGCGGGAAAGCGGGCTGCAACCTAGTCCGGCGACCGGCCGTGCTCAATCCGCGGGGCGCTCCATCACCCAGTCGAAGGGCTGCTCGCCAATCAGTGTGAAGCCCTGTCGCTCCCAGAAGCGGCGGGCGGGGCTTTCCTTCAACACCTCGATCCACCAGCTGCGCCCGGGATGCTGCGCGCACAGCCAGGCGAAGACCTCGGCGCCGAGGCCGCGCCCCTGCAGCGCCGGTTCGAGGAAGAAGCTGTGCAGCTCGAGCTGCGCGCCGCGCGGATAGAGGCCGAGGCAGCCGATCGGCGCGCCGTCGCGCTCGATCACCTGCAGGCTGCCGGCTTCGAGATGCTGGCGCATGCGGGCCCGCCGGCGGTCCGGGTCGAAGCGGCCGATGCGTTCCAGGTGCCCGCGCATCGTCCGGATGGAGAGCGCGAGCACCGCCTCGAAATCCGCCTCCGTCGCGGGACGGAGGCGGAACATCGGGCTGCCCATGCGATTCAGACCGTCGGGCCTGCGGCCCCGCGGTCATCGCATGCGGTCACTTGAGGCCGGCGCAGAAGGCCTGGATGCGCCCGCAGGCATCCTTCAGGGACGCATCGTCCGTGGCGTAGCTGATGCGGAAATGGCCGGGGAACATGAAGGCCGCGCCATGCACCGCCGCCACACCCTGCTCTTCCAGCAGCGCCAGGCAGAAATCCTCGTCGGTCTCGATCTTCTTGCCCGACGCGCTGGTCTTGCCGAGGCAGCCGCGGATGTCGGGGAAGACGTAGAAGGCACCTTCCGGCGTCGGGCAGCGCACGCCCTCGGCCTTGTTGAGCATGCCGACCACCAGGTCGCGCCGGCGCTCATAGACCTTGCGCATCTCCTCCACGCTGTCCTGCTGGCCCGTCAGCGCCTCGATCGCCGCGGCCTGGGAGATGGAGGAGGTGTTGGAGGTGGACTGGCTCTGCAGCTTGTCCATCGCCTTGATGAGGTTCACCGGCGCGCCCGCGAAGCCGATGCGCCAGCCGGTCATGGCATAGGCCTTGGAGCAGCCGTTCATCGTGACCGTGCGGTCCTTCAGCCGCGGCTCCACCTGCACGATGGTCGCCGGCTTGTAGTCGCCGTAATGCAGCTTCTCGTAGATGTCGTCGCTGAAGATCCAGACATCGGGGTGCTTCAGCAGCACATCCGTCAGCCCCTTCAGCTCCGCCGCGGTGTAGCCGGCGCCGGTGGGGTTGCAGGGGTTGTTCAGGATGAACCACTTGGTCTTCGGCGTGATCGCGGCTTCCAGCTGCTCGGGCGTGATCTTGAAGCCCTGGTTCGGGCCGCAGGGCACGATCACCGGCTTGCCCTCGGCGAGCGCCACGATATCGGGGTAGCTCACCCAGCACGGGGCGGGGATGATGGCCTCGTCACCGGGATTGATGGTGGCGATCAGCGCGTCGAAGATCACCTGCTTGCCGCCGGTGGCGACCAGGATCTCCTCCGGCTTGTAGTCGATGCCGCTGTCGCGCTTGAACTTCTCGGCGCAGGCCTTGCGCAGCGCCATGGTGCCGGCGACGTCGGTATACTTCGTCTCGCCGCGCTCGATGGCGGCGATGGCGGCGTCCTTGACGTTGCGCGGCGTGTCGAAATCGGGCTCGCCGGCGGCCAGCGAGATGACGTCGCGCCCCGCGGCCTTCAGCGCGCGGGCCTTCGCCGACATGGCGATGGTCAGCGAGGGCGAGATGCGGTCGAGGCGATCGGCGATCAGGTTCATGGCGGTCCGGCGTTCCCTGCCCGCCCTAGGGGTCAAGGTCCCGGGGGCGCGGCCGGGATGTTTCCTAACCCCGACAGACGGGGGCGTCCACCGGTCCGGCGCCTATTCCAGCCGCAGCGGGCGATACCCCTGGAAGGTGAAGCCCTGCTCGACCATGCACTGCCGCCGCCAGGCGTCGCGCGGACCCTCATTGGCGTCCACCCAGTCATAGCGCGGCGGGCGGTAGCGGGTGTAGGTGCGGCACACATCCCGCCCGTCCACCCGGCGGCAGTAGCGGTCGCGGTCGAACCCGCCCGGCTCGATCATCGTCAAGACCAGGTTCGGCGGCACCGCGACCGCCGCGCGGTCCAGGCAGGCGGCATTGGCGGCATCCGCCTCGGCCTCGGTCGTGCCGGGCCGGACCCAGCGCTCGGCACAACCGGCGAGCAGCAGGATCAGCAGCAGGCCGGGCGCAAGGCGAGACATGGCGCGGAGCCTCGCCCGTCAGCGTGCCAGGATTGTGGCGGCGTTCACGCGCGCGGCGGGCGCAGCAGCAGCCGCCACGCCAGCGCCAGGCCGACCGCCACGGCCAGGACCAGCAAGGTCGCCAGCGCGTAGAGCTCCGGCGTCAGCCCCAGCCGCACGGCGGAGAACACCACCATCGGCAGGGTGGAGGCGCCGGGGCCGGAGACGAAGCTCGCCACCACCAGGTCGTCAAGCGAAAGGGTGAAGGCCAGCAGCCAGCCCGCCGTGATGGCGGGCGAGGCGAGCGGCAGGGTGATGCGGGTGAACACCGTCCAGGGACGCGCGCCGAGGTCCATCGCCGCCTCCTCCAGCACGGTGTCGAGTTCGGCGAGCCGCGCCTGTACCACCACCGCGACATAGGCCGCGCCGAAGGTGGCATGCGCGATCGCCACCGTGCCGGCGCCGCGCCCGGCGGGAAAGCCGAAGGCCGCCTCCATGGCGACGAACAGCAGCAGCAGCGACAGGCCGATGATGACTTCCGGCATGACCAGCGGCGCAGCCATCACTGCCGCGAAGCCGCCGCGCAGGCGGAAGCGCCCGAGGCGCGCCAGCGCGAACCCGGCCAGCACGCCGAGGACGGTCGCCATCGTCGCCGAGACCGCGGCGATGCGCAGCGAGAGGAACAGCGCGCGCATCAGCGCCTCGTCCTGCCATAGCGAAGCGTACCAGCGCGTGGAGAACCCGGTGAAGGCAGTGACCATCCGGCTGTCGTTGAAGGAGAACAGCGCCATCAGCACGAGCGGCAGGTAGAGGAAGGCGAAGCCGAGCCCGAGCGGCAGCGCCAGCTTGCCGAGGCGGGTCATGCGCCCCCCAGTCGCCGCTGGAGGAGCACGATCGGCGCCACCAGCAGCACCAGCAGCGCCAGCGCCAGCGCCGAGGCCAGCGGCCAGTCGCGGTTCTGGAAGAATTCGGTCCAGAGCACGCGTCCGACCAGCTGCGCGGAAGGGCCGCCGAGCAGCTCCGGGATCACGAACTCCCCGGCCGCCGGGATGAACACCAGCAGGAAGGCAGCCAGCAGGCCGGGCAGCGAGAGCGGCAGCGTCACCTGCAGGAAGGCGCGGAACGGCGTCGCGCCGAGATCCGCCGCGGCTTGCAGCAGATCGGGGTCCTGCCTCGAAAGGCTGGCGTAGAGCGGCAGCACGGCGAAGGGCAGGTAGCCATAGGTCATGCCGAGATAAAGCGCGAACTCGCTGTAGAGCAGCGGAATCGGCTCCGCGATCACGCCGAGCGCGAGCAGCGCCGCGTTCAGCCAGCCCTGGTCCTGCAGGATGCCGATCCAGGCGGTGATCCGCAGCAGGAAGGAGGTCCAGAAGGGCAGCATCACCAGCAGAAGAAGCTGCATCCGCGCGCGCTCCGGCGCGCGGGCGATCGCCAGCGCCATCGGATAGCCCAGCAGCAGGCAGAGAGCCGCCGAGACGGCGGCGACACGGAAGGAGCGCAGCAGCGCCTCGATGTAGAACGGGTCCTCCAGCAGCAGCGCGAAGCTTTCCGCGCTGGGCACGAAGCGCCAGCCCTCCGGCGTCTGGCGCAGCGGCGGCGTGTAGGGCGGCAGTCCCTCGCTCACCTGGCCGAAGGCGATGGTCAGCAGGATCGCGAAGGGGGCGAGGAAGAAGGCCGCCATCCAAAGCGCCGGCACGGCCAGCACCAGGCGGCGCAGCGCCTGCGCACTCACGAGGTGAGCACCACCGGCGCCTCGTCGTCCCAGCTGACCAGCACCGGCTCGCCCGGGGCGACAGGGGCTTCGGTGACACGGCGCTGGTTGGGTTGGCTGACGCGCAGTTCCGCGCCGCCCTCCAGGACGACATGGAAGGTGAAGCCCTCGCCGCGATAGGCGACGCCGCGCAAGGTGCCGCGGGCCTGGTTCGGGGCAGGCGGTGCCGGCATGGGCGCGCGTTCCAGGCGCAGCCGCTCCGGCCGGATCGCCACGGCCACCTGCGCGCCGGGCGCCGCGCTGCCGGCGGCGAGGATGCCGAAGCCCGGTCCGGCGATGTGCTGCCCCTCCGCGCCACTGGCCGTGACGGTGCCTTCCAGGATGTTCGCCGCGCCGAGGAATTCGGCGACGAAGCGGCTGTTGGGCTGCTCGTATACCTCGGCCGGCCTGCCGACCTGCACGAGCCGGCCGCGATCCATCACTGCCAGCCGTGTCGCCATCGCCATCGCCTCCTGCTGGTCATGGGTGACGACGACGAAGGTGGTGCCGGTGCGCGCCTGGATGCCGACCAACTCGCGTTGCATCGCCTCGCGCAGGTTGCGGTCGAGGGCCGAGAGCGGCTCGTCCAGCAACAGCAGGCGGGGCCGCTTCGCCAGGGCGCGCGCAAGCGCAACACGCGCGCGCTGGCCGCCCGAGAGCTGCGAGGGGCGACGGCCGCCGAAGCCTTCCAGCTGCACCAGCGAGAGCATCGCCGCGACGCGCTCTGCGATGTCGCGCTTCGGCAGCCGGTCCTGGCGGAGGCCGAAGGCGATGTTCCCGGCGACATCCATGTGCGGGAACAGCGCATAGGACTGGAACATCATGTTCACCGGCCGCGCGAAGGCGGGCATGGCGGTGATGTCCTGCCCGGCCAGCAGCACGCGCCCGGCATCCGGCTGCTCGAGCCCCGCGAGGCAGCGCAGCAGCGTGGACTTGCCGCAGCCGGAGCCGCCGAGGAGGGCGAACAACTCGCCCTCCGCGATCTCGAGCTCCACGCCGTCCAGCGCCGCGGTGGCGCCGAAACGCTTGCGCAATCCCTCGACGCGAAGGAACGTCTTGTCGCGCGGCGGATTCACGCGTCCGGTGCTCGGCCCTGTGGGCCTGCGCCCTCCCGCGATCCGACGCGAGTCACCGCCCCGCCTTGAATCGCGCCCACATGCGCGACCGTGCGCGCTCCGCCGCCTGCGGCACCGGGCCGATGGTGAAGAAGCGCGCGCGCAGCGCCGCATCCGGGAACACCGCCGGATCGTTCGCCACCTCCGGCTCCACCAGGGGGCGGCTGGCCGGAATGCCGTTCGGGTAGCCGACATGGTTGGTGATGTTCGCCATCACCTCCGGCTGCAGCACGAAGTTGATGAAGGCATGCGCCTCTTCCGGGTTCGGGGCGTCGGCGGGGATCGCCAGCAGATCGAACCAGAGTTGCGCACCCTCCTTCGGCGTGACGTAGCGCACCTCCACGCCGCGATTCGCCTCCTCCGCGCGGGATGCCGCCTGGAGCACGTCGCCGGAATAGGCGAAGGCCAGGCAGGACTGGCCGGAGGCCAGCGCCTCAATGGCGCCGCCGGTCGAGAAGTTGCGGATGAACGGCCGGATCGCCAGCAAGGCGCGCTCCACCTCCCGCAGGTCGGACGGCTCTGTGCTGTTGGGATCCTTGCCGAGGTAGTGCAGCACGGTCGGGATCACGTCGATGGCGCTGTCCATCATGGTGATCCCGCAGCGGGCGATGCGCCGCGCGTGCTGCGGGTCCATCAGCAGCGCCAGGCTGTCGAGCGGCGCATCTGGCGCCAGCGCACGCACCCGCTCCGCATTCACCCCAAGCCCGATCGTGCCCCACAGATACAGCACGCCGAAGCGGTTGCCGGGATCGGATGTCGCGACCTGGCGCTGCAAGTCCGGATCGAGGTTGGCGAGGTTCGGCACCAGCGCGCGGTCGATCGGGCGGAAAGCGCCGGCACGGGCGAGGCGGGAGAAGGTGGGTTCGTTGGTGGGCACCACGATGTCGTAGCCGGTGCGCCCGGCGGAGAGCCGGCCTTCCAGCGTCTCCAGGCTGTCGAAGACGTCGTAGCGCACGCGGATGCCGGTCTCGCGCGTAAAGCGCTGGACCATGTAGGGGTCGATGTAGTCGTTCCAATTGAAGACGTTGACCACTTTCTCCTGCGCGCGCGCCGGCAGGGCGGCGAGCAGGATCGCGAGGCAGGCGCCGAGCGGCACCAGGCGTCGCATGAAGGGCATGTCGCGATGTCCTCCCAGTCCGATTCCGCCAGAACCCTACCACGCATGCATCGCGGCGCAGCATGGCGGCAGAAAGTCCCAGTCTAGGATTTAGTTCTTGACTTCCCGCGTTGCTGCGGCCTAGACACGTTCCGCCACGGGGCGAGGTGCGTCCAGCCTCCGCCCCGGCTTCCCCCACATCCCACTTCTCCCGGAGCGTCCCTCCGCACCGGCCGCGCGCATCGCGCGGCCGGACGAAGTTCCTCGCCCCTTGGTCCCGGCCCGCCGCTGCGGCGCGCCGCGGCCACGTGCGTCCGACCGGAGCCACGCATGCCCTACGACAACAATGCCCTCGTCCCGCTGCTGGTGAACAGCGGCTTCACGCTGTGGCTGTACCGCACCACCGATACGCGCGCGGAGGCGGTGGCACCCGACTACTTCGCGCCGGCCGCCGCGCGGCTTTCCAGCGGCGACACGATGCTGCTGCAGGCGGCGGATGCGCTGACGCTCACCACCGTGCGTGTCGGCACCGAGGTCGCATCGGGCCTGGTGGTGGACACCTTCGCCGTACCCTTCCGCGTCAACCGCTCCGCCGCGCAGTTCTTCTCGGTGCGCACGCTGGCCAGCGCGGTGGCGATGACGGTGCTGCTCGCGCCGCTCGCCGGCGGCTACGTCGCCGGCGGGACGCTGCTCGCCGAGGCCTCCGTGGTGGGCCCGGTGGCCGAGGTCGCCTTCTCGATCAGCGACGCCGAGGGCACCACGGTGCGCGGGCCGCAGACCGCGGTGGTGAGCGGCGGCAATGCCAGCACCACCCTGTCTGCGCCGGCGGCTGGCACCGGCTACCGCCTGCGCGTGGAAGCGGTTGGCCATCCGCTGCTGGTTGACACCTCCGTCCCCTTCTCGGTCGGCGAGCCCTTCGCGCTGCTCGACCAGGGCGGCTTCGCGCTGCTCACCCAGGATGACGGCCGCCTGCTGATCTGAGCGGCCGCGCCGCTCCCACCTTCCCAACAGCCGAGAGGGCACGATGTCCGACACACGAATCTCCGACCTGCCGGCCGCCACGGCGCTGGCCGCCGCCGACCTCACCCCCGTGGTGCAGGGCAGCGGCGGATCGGCGCAGACGCGGCGCGCCAGCTTCGCGCAGATCACCGCCGGCGTCTTCGCCGAGCGCATGTTCCATGTCCGCGACTACGGCGCCATCGGCAACGGCACCGCCGATGACGCCGCCGCGATCCAGGCGGCGATCGACGCTGCGGCCGCGGCCGGCGGCGGCATCGTGCGGCTCGGCCCGAAGCGCTACCGCGTGGCTGCGGCCGAGATCGTGGTGAAGGAGAATGTCTGCCTCGAAGGGCCGATCTTCCCCGGCGGCCAGCGCCCCTCGGCCGACTACCGCACGATCCCCGGCACCATCCTGCTGGATGCCGCGCGCACCATCCGCGTGCTGCGCGCCGCCACGCTGCGCCGCGTCGCGGTGATCCGGGACGGCATGGGCGCGCCGCCCTCCACCATGCGCGCTGCCATCACGCTGCGCGGGGCCATGGCGGGCACGGCGATCACCATCGGCAACGGATCGGGCAGCCATCACGACGCACTGCTCGAGGATCTGCTGGTGCTCGGCTTCGACCTGGCGCTGCGCGCCGACAACACGCAGCGGCTGAACCTGCGGCGCATGCGCGGCGACAACCGCAACGGCATCTGGCTCAGCCGCACCTTCGACATCACCCGGATGAGCGACGTGCATTTCTGGCCGTTCCTCACCGGCAACCTCGCCGACGTCTCGGTGGTTCCGCTGTCGATCGCCGGGGTGACGAACAACGGCGCGGGACTGATCCGCATCACTACCGGCAGCGCGCATGGCCTGGTGACCGGGGATGTGGTCAACATCTACGGCGTCAACGGGGTGCCGGGCGCCAATATCCGCGCCACGGCGACGGTGGTGAACACCACCACGGTGGACCTGCAGGGCAGCAGCTTCTCCGGCAGTTGGACCGGCAACGGCACGCTGGCGGTCTGGAACAACCGCCGCACCGGCACAGCATTCCGGATCGAAACCAGCGACGTCGCCGAATTCATCAACTGCTTCTGCTACGGCTACGATATCGGCTTCGACCTCGGCGACGGCGCGCAATCCATCCAGCTGCACAATTGCAGCGTGGACGATCTCCTCACCCTGCGCGATCCGCTGACCATCGGCGCCTGGATCCGCGGCAGCGCGTTCCGCACCAAATGGGTCGGCGGCTTCATCAGCAGCATGGCCACCGCCATCCGCGTGCAGAGCACGGCGCCGAACCAGGGCGACAACCAGTTCGTCGGCGTGATGGTCGGGGGCGGCGGCGCGGCGCGCACGGTGGAGGTGCTGGATGGCGGCCTCACCCTCGTCGCCTGCGACCTGCCGAGCGCCAGCGTGTATCTCGGCACCGCCGGCGACAGCCTCTCGGTCGTCGCATCCGACACGCGCACGACCACCTTCAGCGGCCAGACCACCGCCGATGCCTCGCGCATCGTGCTGGTCGCCAACCGCACCCAGGCACTGCGCGCCGGCGGCGACGGCAGCATCACCGTGCTGACGCGCCGGTCGGAGACGCAGGGCGCGGAGCTGGACTTCGAGAACCAGGACCAGGCGACGGCCTATGCGCTCTCGGTCGGCACCGGCGCCCTGGCGCCGCTGCAGATCGGTGGCCTGCCGGGGGTGAACCCGGATGGCGGCCTAGTGTTCGGCGCTTCCGCCGCGATGACGGCGCCGATGACGGTCACGCTGCGCCGCGTCTCCACCACGCCGGCCAATGGCCACCGGCTGGGCGAGGTGGTGTTCAGCGGCCACAACTCCGCCGGCACCGAGACCGCCTTCGCCCGCGCCGGCGGCATCAGCGAGACGGTGGCCGAGGGTGCCGAGGCCGGCGCCTTCGTGGTGGAGACGCGCGGCACGGGCGGCATGGCGGAGAGGCTGCGCATCGCCTCCACCGGCACCGTCACGCTGCAGGGCCCGCTGGTGCTGCCCGCCGATCCCAGCACGACGCAGCAGGCCGCGACGAAGGGCTATGTGGACACCCAGTTCACCGCGCGTCGCCTGCCGGTGGTCGGCACCGCCGGCGCCACGCCGCTGACGCTCGCCGCGCACAACGGCAGGCTGGTGAGCGCCAACACCGGCGCGACCCTCTCGATCGACTGGGCGGCGACGGGTGACGGCTTCTCGTGCCTGGTGGCGAACCGCACCGGCGGTGACCTCGGCATCGCGATGAGCGGCTTCACCGGCGCGACCCCCTCCAACCCGGACGGGCTGACGAAGATCCGGGCCGGCGGCCTCGCCACGCTGCTTGCCTTCAGCCCCGATGGCGGCACCACGAAGGTGCTGCTCCTGGCCGGCGCCTGCGCGCCCTGAAGAACGCCGAAAGGAACGCGACATGACGGACTGGACGCTCTGCCGCTGGCACGGCCCGCCCGCCGTGCTGGAGGCGGCGCTGCGCGGCCTCGGCTGGCACGGCCCCGAGGAGGAATCGGCAGCCGATGCCGATTCGCGCATCGGCGGCTTCATCCCCTCGGCGGGCGAGCCGCCATGCGTGGTGGAGGGCATCGCCTATGCCGCCCTCGTCTCGCGCGGGCCGCTGGCCACGCCGGACGGCCTGGCCGACACGCCGGCTGACCTCTCGATCTCCCTGCTCGGCAGCTTCTGAAAGGAATTGCGATGACCGACCTCACCGACCACGCGAAGAACCTGCTGGCACGCGCGCTCTGCGGCCGGCTGCCGAGCCTGCCGACGGCGGCCTGGGCGGCGATCGGCACCGGCGGCGCCGACAGCACGGGCCTGACCGGCGAGCCGGCCGGCACCGGCTATGCACGGCAGCGCGTGACCTTCACCGGCACCGGCACGCAGCGCAATGCGGCGGCGTTCAGCTTCACCTTCACCACCGCCGCCGGCACGCTCTCCCATATCGGGTTGTTCGACGCGGCGACCGGGGGCAATCCGCTGACTTGGTCGCTGCTCTCCTCGCCGGTGACCGTCGCCGGTCCGGGCACGGTGACGATCGCGACGAATGTGCTGACGGTGACGCCGGAGTAGATCCGATCGCGAACGCGGCGCCGGCCCGGGGGCGGCGCCGCGTTCTTGTATCCGCATTGTATCCCAGATAGGCTGCTCCTCCTCGCCATCAGCCGCAAGCCGCGGCGCCCGAGACGGAGTGGATCGAGATGACCGCAGCCCCGCCCCGACTGTTGCGCCGCACCCTGCTGGCCGGCAGCGCCCTGCTGGCATGCTCCGGCCTGCCGGCGGCCGCGCAGCCGGCCTGGAAGCCGACGCGCGAGGTCCGCATCATCTGTGGCTTCGCCCCCGGCGGCGCGGGCGACCTGCTGTGCCGCCTGATGGCCGATGCGCTGCGGCCGCAATGGGGCCAGACGGTGGTCGTCGAGACGCGCTCCGGCGCGGGCGGCATGATCTCGGCCGAGGCCTGCGCGCGCGCCGCGCCGGACGGGCATACGGTGGTGATGACGACGATGGGCATGCTCACCGTCACGCCCCAGATCCCGGGCGTCAGCCTGCCGATCGCGGTCGAGACCGACTTGACGCCGCTCGCCGCGCTGGCTGGCATCTACACGGTGCTCGTGGCGAACCCCCAGGCGCCGTTCCGCGACGTGCCCGGGCTGATCGCCCATGCGCGCGCCAACCCGCAGAGGCTGGCCTATGGATCGGCGGGCGCCGGCTCGGCGCCGCATCTCGCCGCGGAGCTCTTCGCGCGCATGGCGGGCGTGGAGTTCACCCATGTGCCCTATCGCGGCGGCGCGCCGGCCATGACCGACCTGGTCGCCGGGCGCGTGCAGTTCATGTTCGGCAACATGCCGGAATTCCTCGGGCAGATCCGCGCAGGCGGGCTGCGCGCCATCGCCTTCGGCGGCAGCGCCGCGGCACCGGCACTGCCGGACCTGCCGCTGGTGAAGCAGTGGCTGCCCGATTACGACGTCACCAATTGGTTCGGCTTCTCCGGTCCCGGCCGCATGCCGGCCGAGATCCGCGCTGCATGGAACGCCGCGCTGCAGGCCGCGCTGCGCGATCCGACGACGCGCGGCAAAATGATCGAGGCGGGGATGGAAATCCTCGGCGGCTCCACCGCCGATTTCGACGCGCGCATCGCGCGCGACCGGCAGCGCTGGGGCGGCGTGATCCAGGCGGCAGGCATCCGTGCCGGCTGATCCTGAGATCGCCGGCCCGCCCACGCCGGAGAGCGTGCGCGCGCGGCTTGCCGAGTTCCGCGCGCGGCGCGGCTACCTGCTGCCGCACCAGGGCGCGATGGCCGCCGCCCTGCCCGAGCTGCAGGACGCCTATGGCGTCATGTACCGCGCGCTGACCCTGGCGGAGCGCCATCTCGATGCCTTCGAGAAGGAATTCGTCTGGCTCGCCATCCTGACGGCGGCCGAGGAGCATGTCGGCACGCATCACGTGGACCTGTTCTTCCGCACCGGCGGCACCGGGCGTCAGGCGGAGGCAGCGTTCCGCCTGGTTGGCTGGGCGCGCGGCTCCTCGACCTTCGCCTTCCTCGAGCGCCACTGGCAGGGCTACTTCCCCGAAGTGCCGGCGGCGCGCGCCTATCGCGACGGCACTGCGGCACTGATCACGGGCCTCGACGTGCCGCCGCCGCTCGCACGGCTCGCGCTCATCGGCACGCATGCGGCGCTCGGCCATCACTGGCCGCTCACCGCGGATCTGGAGGCCGCCTATGCGGAAGGCGTGCCGGAGCCGAAGATGGCGGAGGCGATGAGCCTCGCACTCTGGCCCTGCGGCGTGAATCGCTTTCTCGAAGCTGCCGGCGTCTGGCTCGACCTGCTGCGCAGCGGTCGGGTGGAACCCTCCCCGCCCTTCCGCGCCTGGGCTGAGACGCCGGGCCAGGACGGGTTCGCGCTGCCGCCGCGCAGCCTCTGACCTAGGCGATCACCCCGCGCGCGCGCAGCGACGCCAGTTCGGCCTCGTCGAGGCCGAGCATCTCCCGCAGCACCGCCTCGCCATGCTCGCCGAGGCGGGGCGGCGCTTGCAGCGGTACCTGCGCCGCACCGGGGAACTTCACCGGCCGGCCGAGCAGCTTCAGCGTGCCGGCGGTGGGATGCGCCACCTCCTCCACCATGCCGCGCGCCGCCGCATGCGGATGCGCCAGCGCCGCCGTCACGCCGAGCACCGGCGCATGCGGCACGTCATGCGCGGCGAGCACGCTTTCCCACTCCGCCACGCTGCGCGTGCGCGTGATGGCGGCGATGCGCGGCTCGATCTCGCCGCGATGCTCGCGGCGCAGCGCCATGGTGGCGTAGCGCGGATCATCGCCCATCTCCGGGCAGCCCAGCGCGGCGCAGAGCTTCGGCCAGAAGCGGTCGGCGAGGCAGGCGATGATGATGGTGCCGTCGCTTGCCGGAAAACCGTCATACGGCACGACGGAAGGATGCCGCGAGCCCATCGCCGCCGGGTCCTTGCCCGTCAGCACGGCGAGTTGCGCGAGGTAGCCGAGCAGCGACATGGTGCCGTCGTAGAGGCTGACGTCGATCAGCCGGCCGCGCCCTGTCGCCTGGCGTTCATAAAGCGCCGAGAGGATGGCGATCGACCCGAAGATGCCGCCCGACATGTCGCCGATCGGCAGGCCGAGCTTCACCGGCGCCTGCCCCTCCACGCCGTTCACGCTCAGCACGCCCGTCAGCGCCTGCGTCACGATGTCGAAGGAAGGCTTGTCGCGAAGCGGCCCGCTCTGCCCGAAGCCGCTGATCGCGCAGTAGATCAGCCGCGGATTGGCTTCCAGCAGCGAAGCCGCGCCGAGACCGAGGCGGTCCATCACGCCGGGGCGGAAATTCTCCACCAGCACATCGGCCTGCGCCGCAAGCCGGCGCAGGATCGCGGCGCCGTCCGCCTGGCGCAGGTCCAGCGCCAGGCTGCGCTTGCCGCGGTTCAGCCCGACGAAATAGTGGCTCTCCCCGCCGATGAAGGGCGCGAAGCCGCGTGTCTCGTCGCCAGATGGCGGCTCGATCTTGATGATCTCGGCGCCAAGATCGCCGAGGAACTGCGTCGCCAGCGGCCCCGCGAGAACGCGGGTGAGGTCGAGCACGCAGAGACCCGCCAGCGGGCCGGCCCAACCCTCCCCCTCACCCGCCATGGCTGCTAGCCCGCCCTGAGGCCGAGGCTCTCGATCACCGGCTGCCATTTCGCACGATCGGTGCGCATCAGGGCGGCGAGTTGCTCCGGCGTGCCGCCAAGCGGCTCGGCGCCACTGTTGATCAGGCTGGCGCGCAGCGTGGGGTCGGCGAGACCGGCATTGGAGGCCTCGTTCAGCGCCTGCACGATCACCGCCGGCGTGCCTTTCGGCGCGTAGAAGGCGTTCCAGGCGGTGACCTCCACGTCCACGCCCTGCTCGCGGAAGTTCGGCACCTGCGGCAGCGATTCCGAGCGCTTGCCCAGCGAGACGCCGAGCGGGCGGATGCGCTCGCCGCGGATACCGCCAAGCGAGCTGGCGATGGTGTCCACCACCGCCTGCACATCGCCCCGCAGGGCGCCGGTCAGCGCCTGGGCGCTGCCATTGTAGGGCACCTGCTGGATCTGGATGCCGGCGGCGCGGCGCAGCATCTCGGCGGCGACGCGCGCGGTGGTGCTCGGCACGCCCACGCTGACCTGCCCAGGACGCGCACGCGCAGCGGCGATCAGCTCGGGCAGCGACTTCAGCTCCGATTCCTGGCGCGTGTAGAGCACCATGCCGAGGCTCAGGATGGCGGCAATCGGTGCGAAATCCGCCACCGGGTCGAAGCCGAGCGAGGCGAACATGAACTCGTTCGCCGCATGGGTGGCGTTGGTGCCCCAGAGCAGGGTGTAGCCATCCGGCTCCGCGCGCGCGACGTGGGCGGAGCCGACATTTCCGCCGGCGCCGGCGCGGTTCTCCACGACGAAGGGCTGGTTGAACCGTCGCTGGTAGAACTCGGCGAAGCGCCTTCCGAAGATGTCGGTGCCCTGCCCCGCCGGATAGGGCACGACGATGCGCACCGGCCGCGTCGGCCAGCTTTGCCCGAGTGCCGGCCGTGCCAGAGCGGCCAGCGGCAGCGCCAGTATTGCCCTTCGGTTCATGCGACGTTTCCTCCTCAGCGTGTTCTCGTTGGTCTCAGTTGCCGCGCGACGGCAGCGCGATCGTACCGCTGCCGACCACGGAGAGCTCGCCGTCCTGGTTGCGCGCTTCCTGCTGCACCTCCACGAGGTGGCGGCCGTTCTCCACGCGCTTGGCGCTGACCTTGCCGTCGATGAACAGCAGGTCGCCTTCAGGGTTGTGGCGCCGCAGCTTGCTCGTCGCGCGCACCAGGAATCCGCTGTCGCCCATCCAGTCCGTAAGGTGATGCGTCAGCCAGGAGCAGCGCTCCGGCCCGTAATCGTAGGCACCGGGCGCGCCGACCATCAATGCCATTTCCGGCTCCCAGTGCACGCGCTCGGGGCAGTCGGGGATGTTGAAGCGGTTGCGGATGCCGAGGCCCGGATGCGCCTGCACCTGCTTCCAGGCGAGGCGGTTGGCACGGATATAGAGCCCGCCCCACCCTTGGGCGAAGGCGATGAAGCCGGTGACGGTCATCGGCCCCTTCGGCATGGTGGGCAGCGCCTCGCCGACCTCGACGTCCTCGTAGTAGCGCGGCGTCGCGCCACGCGGCTTCTCGGCGGCGTAGAGGCTCCAGATCCGCTCGAGCTCGGCATCGCTGTAGCGGCGCGGCGGCTTGTCCTTCAGCGCGCTGTATTTGGTGCCGGATTCGCGCGCCGCGTCGCGGTCGGTGCGGAAGCACCAGCTGTCGGCCTCGGCCACCAGCTCGCCGCCCTCGCCGAAGAAGCGCACATGGTAGATCTGCTGGATCGAGCGGCCGGCGAAGCTCGTCTTGTGCTCGACGAGGTCCTTCAGCGAGGCCTCGGTGGTGATCGCCTCGTTGCGGCGGACCCAGCGGTGCCAGGTCCAGTCGGCGCCGGCCCACATCGCATGCACGCCGGGGATGCCGCCGACATAGCCGGAGATGATGCGGCTGGTCGCGAAGAGGAAGCTCGGCAGCGCGACGATGCCGCCCAGCGCGCTCTTCGCCGCATAAGCCGGGTCGCACCACAGCGGGTTGTCGTCGCCGATGCCATGCGCGTAGTGGCGGATGTTGTCGCGCGTCGCCTCGTGGCACCACGGCTCGAGCGTGTTCTCGATCTTCACGCCGATGCGCGCGCGCAGCTCGTCCAGCGCCTGGTCGGTGATCTTCGGGAAGAGGCGGTTCTTCGGTTCTGCCAGTGCAGCGGACACGGCGTTATCCTTCACGAGCGGTTCAATGTCGGGCCGGGGCCGAAGTGGCTTCGGCATCCCGGAGAAGCTTGCGGTTGATCTTGCCCGCGGGCGTCTTCGGCAACTCGGCCGTGAAGGCGACCTGGCGCGGGTATTCGTGCTGGCTGAGCCGCATGCGGGTGAAGTCCTGCAGCTCCTTCGCGAAGGCATCGTCCGCGGCGCGCGGGCTGACGATGAAGGCCTTCACCACCTGGCCGCGCACCGCGTCCGGCACGCCGATCGCGGCCGCCTCCTTCACGTCCGGATGCTGCAGCAACACATCCTCGATCTCGACCGCGCTCATCGTCCAGCCGGCGGAGATGATCACGTCGTCGGCACGGCCGGCGTGGTGGAAATAGCCGTCCTCGTCCACTTTCCCGAGATCCTTGGTCGGCACCCATTCGCCGCGGCGGAACAGCTTGATCTCGCCGATCTCGCCCGCTGCGCAGGGCGTGCCGTCGGCGCGCTGCACCTCCACGCGCAGCCCGGGCACCGGCTTGCCCAGTGAGCCCGGCTTCACCTGGAAATCCGCAGCACCGGGATAGTTCACCAGCACGACGCCGACTTCCGTCGTGCCGTACATGCTGCAGGCCGGCACGCCGAAGGTGGCGTCGATAAAGCGCAGGGTCTCGGCGTCGATCGGCTCGCCGGTGAAGGAGAGCTTGCTGATCGCGAAGCGGAAGCGGTGCGCCTCGCCGCTGGTGCGCATCATGCGGTAATGCGTGGCGGCGGCGGAGAGGTTGGTGATGCGATACTCCTGCAGCGCCTGCATCAGCCGCACCGGATCGAAGCGGCCCGCATAGGTGCCCGTGGTCACGCCGAGCGCCAGCGGTGCCAGCGTGCCATGCGCCAGCCCATGCCCCCAGGCCGGCGAGGAAGGGCAGAAGAAGACGTCGCCCGGCCGGATGCCGGTGCCGTAGAGCGCGGCCAGCATCAGGACCACGATCGAGCGATGCGTGTGCTTGACCGCCGCCGGCAGCTCGCGCGTGGTGCCGGAGGTGTACTGGAACAGCGCCATGTCGTCGGCGCGCGTCGCCACCTCCCATCCGGTCGGCAGCGTGGCGAGTTCGGCCCACCAGGCGTCATCGGCCACCACCACCTCGACACCCGGGATGCCGGACGCGGCCTCGGCCTTCTCCGCGGTGGTGAGCAGCACGCGCGGCGCGCAGTCGGCGACCCGCAGCCGCACGCCTTCCGGCCCGAACAGGGTGAACAGCGGCACCGCGACGGCTCCGCGCTTCATCGCACCGAACATCGCGGCATAGAAGGCGTGCGATGGGTCGAGCATGATCGCCACCCGCTCGCCAGGGCCGATCCCGCGCCGCGCCAGCCAATGCGCGAAACGGGCGGATGCGTCGGCGACGTCACGGAAGGTCACCGCCTCGTCGCGGCCATCGGCATGCGCCACGCGCACCGCGATGCGCGCAGCATCCGTCGCGTGCCGGTCGATGCATTCATGCGCGATGTTCAGGCTGGCACGATCGCCGTCGAAGAATTCCCACAGCTTCTCCGGCGCGAAGTGCGCCTGCGCGAAGGCGTAGTCCGTGCTGTCGGTCAGCCGCGGCATCCAGCGTTCCATCCCTGCGGCTTCGGCCGCGCGGGCAGTGAACCCTGGCTCCGACCCTGTTGTCAAATAACATGTGCTGTTGTATGGAGACAACGTGCCTCCTGCTCAACAGCCTCCCCTCCGCGAGCCCGCCGCGCGCGAGGCGGTGATCCGCCAGGTGCCTGCGGTGGCGCGCGCCGCGGCGATCCTGCGCCTGCTTTCGCGCAGCGAGGGCCCGCTCGGCGTGCAGCCGATCGCGCGCGCGCTCGGCCTCGTGCCCAGCACCTGCCTGCACATCCTGCGCGCGCTGGTGGCGGAGGAACTCGTCGCCTTCGATCCTGCGACCAAGCGCTACGGTCTGGCCAGCGGCGTCGTCGCGCTCGCGCGCGGCATGCTGCGCCACGACGCCTTCAGCAACCTGGCGCAACCGGTGCTCGACAGGCTCTCCACCCGCCACGGCGCCACCGCCATCGGCGTGGAGGCGACCGGCCTCGAGCACATCGTCGTCGTCGCGATCTCCCGCCCGGGCCAGGCGCTGCGGCTGCAGGTGGATATCGGCAGCCGCTACCCTGCGCTGATCAGTGCCACGGGGCGCTGCATCGCCGCCTTCGGCGGGCACGCCTGGCCGGCGCTGGAACGCCGCTTCGCCGCGCTGCGCTGGCAGAACGCGCCGAGCCTCGCCGAATGGCGCGCCGACATCGCCGCCACGGCGCGCGCCGGCTACGCGGTGGACGAGGGGCGCTACATTGCGGGCGTCACCGTGATCGCCGCGCCGGTGATGCCGCGCGGGCGGGTTTCGCACGCGCTGGTGATGGTGGGCGTCAGCGAGCAGCTGCGCCGCACCGGCCTCGCCACGCTCGGCGAGGAGCTGCGCGCCGAGGCCGCCGCGCTGTCGCGCCGCCTGGAGGATGGCTGATGGCGGGCGGCCTGCACGGCCTCGCCGCGGCGCTGATGGCGACCACCCTCGCCCAGGTCCTGGCCACCATGGCGGTCTATGGGCTGCCGGTGCTGGCGCCGATGGCGGCACGCGACCTCGGCGTCGGGGCGGAGATGGTCGGCACGCAGGTCGCCATCGTCTATGCCGCGGCCTCGGTCACCTCGATGGCGTTCGGTCGGCTGCCGGCGCGGCTCGGCCCGGCGCGCTGCACGCAGCTCGCGCTCGGCGCCGGCGCGGCCGGTGCAGCGGCGGTCGCGCTTGGCGGGCTTCCGGGCGTGGCGGCCGGCTCCGTGCTGCTCGGCGTCGCCTATGGCCTCACCTCGCCGCCGGCGACGCTGGTGCTGAGCCGGCTGGCGCCGCCGGCACGGCGCAACATGGTGTTCTCGATCAAGCAGATGGGCGTGCCGGTCGGCGGCACGCTGGCGGGGCTGCTGCTTCCCTCGGCGGCGCTGCTGCTCGGCTGGCACGGCGCGCTGGCGACGGTGGCGGTCGTGCTGGCCGCTGCGGCGCTCGGGCTCGGCGTGTTCCGCCGGCCCTGGGATGCAGCGCGTGACGCCGCACCCGAAGCAGGGGCGCAGCTCGGCGCGCTGGCGGCGCTCCGGTCCGGGCGCGGGCTGATGGCGCTCGCGGTGATGGGCGCGAGCTTCTCGGCCGTCCAACTCTCGCTCGGCGCCTTCGCGGTGACGATGCTGGTGCAGGAGTTCGGCTGGGGCGCGGTGGCGGCCGGCGCGGCGGCCGCCGCGGTGCAGGCCAGCGGCGCGGCCGCACGGCTGCTCTGGGCGGTACTGGCCGATCGCGCGCGCTCGGGGCTGGCGCTGCTGGCCGCGATCGGGCTGGGCACCGCCGCGGCAGCACTGGCGATGCCGCTTGCGCTGCATTGGCCCGCGGCGGCGGTGCTGCTGCTGCTCTGCCTGTTCGGCGCCTGCGCCGCCGGCTGGACCGGCATCGCCATGGCGGAGGTCGCACGCCGTGCGCCGCCCGGCGCCGCGGGCGCGGCAACCGGCGGCGTGCTCAGCGTCACCTTCACGGGCGTCGTGCTGGGGCCGCTGATCTTCGCCGCTGCGGTCTCGCTGCTGGGCTCCTACGCAACAGCCTTCGCGCTGATCGCGGCGCTGCCGCTGGCCGGCGCGGCGGTGGCCTGGGGCGCGCATCGTCGCACCGGCTGAGGCTCAGCCCTCGGCGCCACCCTCCGTCAGTTCCAGCAGCGGGTCGCGGCGCAGGATCTCCATCCGGCCATGGCTCGGCTCCCGCACCCAGCCGCGACGGCGGAACGCAGTCAGCGTGCGGCTCACCGTCTCCAGCGTCAGGCCGAGAAAGTCGGCGATGTCGCTGCGCGTCATCGGCATGTCGAGCACGGTGCCGACATGGTGGCGCCGCCGCCCGGCCTCCGCCAGCGAGAGCAGGAAGGCTGCCACGCGCGCCTCCGCCGTGCGGCGGCCGACGGTGACGAGCTGGTCCTGCGTCGCCGCCAGTTCCTGCACGCAGAGGTCGAGCAGCCGGCGCTCCAGCGCCGGGTAGCGCCGCAGCAGCACATCGAGCTTCCGACGCTCCAACCGGCAGACCTGCGCCGGCGTCAGCATCTGCGCCGCGAAGGGATAGTGCGCCGCACCGGTATAGCCGAGCACGTCGCCGGCGAAGCGGAAGCCCAGCACCTGCTCCCGCCCGTCCGGCAGCAGCCGTGTCAGCTTCGCGGTGCCCTGCACCAGCGTGAACACATGCGCCGCCCTGTCACCCTCATGGAACAGGGCGTCGCGATGCGACAAGTTCAGCTGCTCGGCCTCGGCCAGCACATCGTCGAGCCCGGCCGCATCCAGCGGATGACAGAGGCCCGCGACCCTGGACCCACAGGCGCCACAAATCTCGCCCTCGCCCAACGCATCGCGCGTCATGCGGCGGGCTGCGTCCAGCGGATTCACCGCGCACCACTCCCCGACCCCGACGGTCGGACGGTATCCGACCACTGCACTCGGCTTCAAGAGGCTTTGACGGCGCGGCTGTCAACCCAGCCGTTCACGGGCCGAAGTGCGGCAGGCTATGTCGCGGACGGCGGGCGCAACGCCAGCAGGGACCGCAACGCCGCCACGACATCCTCGCCGCGGAACGGCTTGGCCAGCACGCTGGCGGTGGCGTAGCGCGGCGGCAGCACCAGGCGCGGCTCATAGCCGGTGGTGAACAGCACCGGCACGCCCTGCTCCACCAGCCGGTCGGCGACCGGGAACACCGGCACGCCATCCAGGTCGATGTCGAGCAGCGCGGCATCCGGCGGCGCGCCCCGCAGCGCGGCGAGCGCTTCGCCCAGCCGCGCCAGCGGGCCGAGGATCTCCACGCCCTCGGCCCGCAGCGCCGATTCGATCTCCATCGCGACCAGCGCCGAATCCTCGACCACCAGCACGCGAAGGCCGCGCAGGCCGGCCGGGGTGGCGCGCCGGGCGAGCACCGCGCCGGCCTCCGTCACCTGGCGGAGCGGCATCACCACCCGGCAGGTTACGCCCTCCGGCTCGAAGCTCAGCCGGCTGCTGCCGCCGACCTCGTAGGCAAGACCACGCTCGATCGCGAGGGTGCCGAAGCCGCGACGGCCGGGCGGTGCCACCGCGGGGCCGCCGCGCTCCTGCCAGTCCAGCAGCAGCCGGTCATCCTGGATCCGCCAGGAGAGCCGCACGCGGCCGGCCGGCACCGAGAGGGCACCGTGTTTCGCCGCATTGGTCGCCAGCTCGTGCAGCGCCAGGCTCAGCGCCAGCGCCGGCTTCGGCCGCAGCCGCACATCGGGCCCTTCGATCCTGATGCGGTGTGCACCCGGCTCGCCGCCGAGATAGGGGCGCAGCTGTTCCTCCGCGATGCTGCGCAGCCCCGCCCCCTCCCACCGGCTGGAGGAGAGCAGGCTATGCGCCTGCGCCATCGCGCGCAGCCGTGCGTGCAGGTCGGCGACGAAGGTCTCGAGCCCGGCCGCGCCGCTGCTGCTGTGGCGGACCAGCGCCTGGATATTGGCCAGGGTGTTCTTCACCCGGTGGTCGAGCTCGGCGAGGAGCAGGTCCTGCCGCTCCCGGGCCTGGGCGCGTTCCTGCGCCACCTGGTCGAGCCGGCGCAGCACCACCTCCAGCAGCCCCGCGCGCAGCGCCTGCGCCGCCTCCTGCTCCGTCGCGCGCCAGGGGCGGGAACGGCCGCGCACCGTCTCGCGCCAGGCCTCGAAGCTGCGGCGGGGCGACAGTCGCGCACCGGCCGCCGAGACCTCCACCGGCTTGCGCGGGTCCCCGGCCCAGGTGACGGTCCGCAGGTGCTCCGGGCGGAACCAGATCAGGCAGTCCCGCGGCTCGCGCGAGACCGAGAGTACCAGTGCACCGGCCGCCACCTCGGCGAAGGCCGCCGCCGGTGGCCAGGCTTCGGCCAGCGCATCGAGCGCCAGCACGCCATCCCCCGGCAGCGCGCTCGCCCAGGCGGCGAAGTCGCGCACAGCGGCTTCCCCGGGCACCTGGCCGATGGCGGTGTAGCTGCCCTCCACCAGCAGCGCGAGGCCCTCCGCGGGCACCAGTTCCAGCAGCGCGGGCGCTTGGCGCAGCAGTCCGGCCGCCAGGTCCTCCTCCCGTGCGGTGGCCTGCACCAGCGCCTCGCGCAGGCGGTGCATGCGCTCGGCATCGGCGAAGGCCGCCGCCTGCTCCTTCGCCTCCAACTGGAGCGAGAACATCTGCGCGAACAGCATGCAGGCCGCGCGGGTTGCTGCCGGCACGTGGCGCGGCGTGGCGTGGTGGCAGGCGATCAGCCCCCACAGTTCGCCACTACGGATGACGGACAGCGTCATGGTGGCGCGCACGCCCATGTTCGCCAGGTATTCAAGATGCAGCGGCGAGACGCTGCGCAGCAGGCAGACCGACAGGTCCGACGGCGCCCCGGTGAGCGGCGAGACCGGCGGCACCAGCGGTGCCGGCACGTAGCGCGCATCGGGGATGATGCGCAGCCAGTTGCGCAGATAGAGCGCGCGCGCCTGCTGCGGGATGTCGGAAGCGGGGTAGTGCAGGCCGAGATAGGGCTCGGCGGCCTCCTCCCGCGCCTCGGCGACGACGACGCCGCTGTCGTCGGGCTCGAAGCGGTAGATCATGACGCGGTCATAGCCGGTGACGCGGCGGACCTCCTCCACCGCGGTCTGGCAGAAGCCGTCGATGCTGTCGGCGCGCTGCAGGCAGGCGACCATGTCCTGCAGGATCGCGAGCCGGCTCGGCGGGACGGCTTCGGCGGCGGCCAGCGCCTCGAATTCCACGATCACGCCGCACTCGGCGCGATGGGTGGTCATGTCGAGGCGCCGGCCATCCGGCAGCGTGACCGCGACCGCGCGCGGCAGCCCCTCCGACGCATCGTGCATCAGGCGGCCGAGTTGCGCGCGCGCCGCCTCCGGCAGCAGGGCGGCCAGCGGCTGGCCGGGGCGGGCCGTGGCGGGGGCGATCAGGGAGGCATCGCCGCCGGCCTGCAGAACCTGCAATGTCTGCGGGTGCAGCACCAGCAGCAGGCCATGCGGCTGGACGGAGCCCGGGATGTGGATCGGCTCGCGGTCGCAATTGCTGACGTCGGCCTCACCGAAGGCCGGCACCGGATCCATGCCGCCGTTCACCCGCGCGATACCCGGCAGGCGTTGTAACCGGAACGAGGCCGGAAAAGCGGCACGGGCATGCTGGCCTCCGGCGCGGAAGTTCCTGTTCGGCCAGCAGCTTAGCCCGTCAGGACCGGGGCGCGGCGCCCACGCGGCTCAACTTTCCGTGAGGAATGAACTCCGGTCGCGGGCACTGGTGCGGTCGAGAAGATTCGAACTTCCACGGGGTTGCCCCCACCAGCACCTCAAGCTGGCGCGTCTACCATTCCGCCACGACCGCAAAGCCGGTAGAGGCGGGGCGTATAGCCCATGACTCCGGACCCGACAACGCCCCCGCACGCCCCGCCGGCACCGGATTCCGTGGCCTGGATCGCGGCCCCCGGCCTGACGCCCTATGCCACGGCAATGGCCGCGATGGAGGCACGCGTCGCGGCGATCCGCGCCGGCGAGGCGGAGGAGCTGGTCTGGCTGCTGGAGCACCCGCCCACCTACACCGCCGGCACCTCCGCCCGGCCGGAGGATCTGCTGGAGACCCGCTTCCCAGTCTTCGCCGCTGGCCGCGGCGGCCAGTGGACCTACCACGGCCCGGGGCAGCGGACGGCCTATGTGATGCTGGACCTGACCCGGCCGCACGGCACGGTGCGGGCGCGCGACGTGCGGGCCTATGTGCACGGGCTGGAGGAGTGGCTGATCCGCGCGCTCGATCGGTTCAACGTCAAGGGCGAGCGGCGCGAGGGACGGGTCGGCATCTGGGTGGTGGACCGTACGCGCGGCACCGAGGACAAGATCGGCGCGATCGGCGTGCGCGTGACGCGCTGGGTGAGCTGGCACGGCGTGGCGCTGAACGTGGACCCGGAGCTCGGCCATTTCGGCGGCATCGTGCCCTGCGGCGTGGCCGAGCACGGCGTGACCAGCCTGCACCGGCTGGGCGTGCCGGCGACGATGGAGGAGGCGGACTCGGCGCTGATGGCGGCCTGGGGCGAGGTGTTCGGCTAGCCACCCTGCTCCTCGCCGGCACCTCGGCCGGAACCCGGCGTTCCCGACGCCCCTGGCCGGGCGGCGCGGAGGGGCGGCGCCCCTCCGCGGCTCCGACCGCGTCAGAAGATGCGCGACACATCCAGCCCGAGCGCCATGGCGCCCGCGTAGCGCGCCTGCGGCCCCGCCTGCAGCGGGTGGTAGCGGGCGCCCTGCACGTCGCGGAACAGCCGCTCGAGACCCACACCGCGCTGGAACGCCGCGCCGCCGGCCAGCTCCATCGCCAGCTCGACGGTGCGGATCGCGTGCTCGGCCACCAGCGTGCGGCCGATCATCACCTCGTTCACCGTCTCGGCCGAGGGCGCGTTGCGCTCCACCGCCGAGATCATCCACTCATGAGCCAGGCGGGCGGCACGCAGCGCCGTGTCCATGCGGCCGGCCAGGTGCAGCACGTCCTCGCCCGGCGGGCGGCGCCCCGCGATGCCGATGGCCAGGTCCCGCGCCCGCTCCGCGACGCCGAGATAGACCGCATAGACCAGCGGGAAGGCGATGGTGGCGATGATCTGGAACACCGGATGCCACTCGCCCGCCTTGCGCTTGAAGGCGACCGCCGCATCGGCGACGAAGAGGCCATCCAGCACCACGTCGTTCGAGCCGGTGCCGCGCATCCCGAGCGCCCGCCAATTGTCGAGCACACGCACCTCCGGCGCCTTCATCGAGGCGCCGAAATGGATGACGGCGTCGCCCTCCGGCTCGTGCACCACCGCGCCGGTCATCAGGATGTCGCCGGCCGGCGAGCCGGAGGAGAACACCTTGCGGCCGGTCACCCGGTAGCCGCCCTCCACCCGCACCGCCTCGCCCGAGCCGCCGATCCAGTCGGAACCGCCGCTGGACAGCACGATGATGCGCTCGGCAGCGATGCGGCGCAGCAGCGGCTCCGCCGCCGCGACCTTCTGGTGGCGCCAGCGCCAGGCCGGCACCGCGACCTGATGGGTGTGCATCGAGAAGGCGAGCGCGGTGGAGCTGCAGCCATGCGCCAGCACGCGCAGCATCGCGGCAAGCTCCCGCACATCGGCGCCGGCACCGCCGAGTTCGCGCGGCACGCCGGCCTCCACCAGCCCGGCCTGCTTCAGCAGCGCGTAGTTGGCGGCGACGAACCGGTCCTCGGCGTCGCATTCGGCGGCGCGCTCGGCGAGTTCGGGCACCAGGCGGTGGGCGCGCTCGATGACGGGCTGCGCGCCGAGGTCGTCGGCGGGATCGGTGGCGCGGGGCGCCAGGCCGGTGATGCTCATGGTGCTGCTCATGGTCGTTCCTCCCGAATTGATTGGCCGGGGGGAGCATTGCGCCGCGTCGTGGGCTGCCGCCAGTTCACGATCTGAACTACGGTCAGGGGGCGATCCGGGCCAGGCTGCGCGCGGGTCGGCGGGAGGAAGGTGCGGTGGAAGACCGCGGCAGCTACGGGCAGTTCTGCCCCGTTGCGATGGCGTCCGAGATCCTTTGCTCGCGCTGGACGGTGCTGGTGCTGCGCGAGATGCTCTGCGGCACCACGCGCTTCAACGAACTCCGCCGCGGGGTGCCGCGCATGTCGCCGGCGCTGCTGTCGAAACGCCTGAAGGAGCTGGAGCGCGCCGGCGTGGTGGTGGCGGCGCCTGGGGAGCGGGGGGTCATCGAGTACCGCCTCTCCCCGGCGGGCGAGGATCTGCGGCCGATCGTGCTCGGCTTCGGGTTCTGGGGGCAGCGCTGGGTGGAATCGCAGCTGTCGCTGAAGAACCTCGATCCCTCGCTGCTGATGTGGGACATGCGGCGGAACCTCAACCCGAAGCCGCTGCCGCCGCGGCGTTGCACGATTCAGTTCCAATACCCCGAACTGCCGGAGAATCGCCGGAACTGGTGGCTGGTGGTGGATGGCGGGGTCGTGGATCTCTGCGGCGTCGATCCGGGATTCGAGGTGGACCTGACGGTGACCGGCTCGCTGCGCAGCATGACCTCGGTGTGGATGGGCCTCGCCACGATCCGCCAGGAGGTGGAGGCAGGGCGGCTGGAATTGCTGGGCGACGTCGGGCTTGCCCGCAGCATGCAGCAATGGCTGGGCCTGAGCGTCTTCGCCGCCGAGACGCGGCGGGTGGGCTGAGCCGGGCGCGCCGTCCGGCGTGGGCAGGTCAGCTGCGGAGGTACCGCGCGGCGCCGCGGAGCCAGGCAGCCTGCCACAGGATCTGAAAGCGCAGGCGGCCCCGCGGCAGATGCCGGAGCGCCGCCGCCCCTGTCGCATGCGCGGCGAGATCGGCGGCGAAGCGGGGTGGCAGGCCCGCGATCCATGGCAGCTGCCCACGCGTGGGGCGCGGATGGTAGCGGAAGAAGCCGAGCCCGTGACGAAAGGCGCGGCCGAGGATCCAGCCCTCCTCGAGCTGTTCCGGGCGGACCAGGTGACCCACCACCGCATCCGGCACGAAGACGGCGCGATGGCCGGCGCTGGCGAGGCGGGTGGTGAGCTCGGTCTCGCTGCCCATCCCGTACGCGGCGCTGCCGGCATCCGGCCCCACCTTCTCGTCGAAGCGATGGCCGGCGCGCAGCACGGCGCCGCGTAGGGCCATGTTCGGCCCCCAGACCAGGTCCGCCCCGATCGGGCCGGCGGTGCGCCCGGCATCCGTCGCGCTGTAGACCACGCCGAGCGGCACGCCGTATTCGGCGATCCAGCGCGGCATCGGACCCGGCCAGACCGGCCTGATCGCCCCGCCGAACAGGTCGGCGTCGGGATTCGCCTCCGCCGCCGCGCAGAGCCGCTGCAGCCAGTCGGGTTCGGGCAGCACGTCGTCATCGGTGAGAACGACGAGCGGCTCATCTGCGACGAACGGCAGCGCAAGGTTCAGCGCGCGGTTCTTCCCCGGCCGCGGCTCCTCCAGGACGGCGAAGGGCACGGCGCTCGCCGCCGCCGCCGCGCGCAGCAGATCCGACGTCGCGTCCGTGCTGCCGTTGTCCACCACGACGATGCGGTGCCCGCCCGGCGGTGCCCGCAGCCCGAGCAGGCGCGGCAGCATCGCTGGCAGCGTCCTTGCCCCGTTCCGCGTGGCGAAGACGACGGCGGTCACTCGGCTGCCCCGCCCTCGCGGATCGGGCGCGCCGCCCGGCCGAGCAACGGCCCGCAGGCCGCCGAGGCCCGTCGCCCCGCCGCGGCCCCGAGCCGCCGCGCCATGTAGCCGAGCGGCACGCGGATCGCGTGCGACAATGCCCTGCGCCGCTGGCCGTTCTCGTAGTGCAGCTTGAAGCAGGCGAAGTCGAGCAGCCCCTGCCGCAGGCGCAGCGCCTGCAGCAGCGCCTGGTCGCGCGGATCGGCGAGCGCGAGCAGGCGGCGGTTGCCGATGCAGAGATCGACATGCGAGCGCGTCTGGCCCGAGACGGAATCGGCCCGCACGCGATAGATGTAGCCGCGCTCCGGCGTCAGCATGTAGCGGCCGCCGCGCGCCACGCATTCGTAGGCGAACACGAAATCCTCGCCCGCCCGAAGGTCCTCCTGGTAGCGCACACCGGTGCGGCGGAGGAAATCGCTCCGCAGCACCGGCTTGAGGAAGCCGAACTGCGTCCGCCCGATCATGTCCGGGCGATCCTTCTGCACCATCTCGGCCAGGGTCACCGGGCCGGGATGGGTCACGATCCGGCCGGCAAGCTCGTGCGGCAGGCGTTCGCCGGTCGCGAAATCGGTCTGGATCAGCTCGTCCGCGAGCAGGTCGGCCCCGCGCGCCTCCGCCTGCGCGACCAGCCGCTCGATGCGGTCCGGCGCCAGCCCGTCATCCGCATCCAGCACCGCGAGCCAGCGTCCGCGGGCGGCGGCGAGCGCGGTGTTGCGCGCGGCGGCCGGGCCAAGATTGCGCGCATGGCGCAGCGCGACGACGCGCGGATCACGACGCGCGAAAGCTTCGGCGACGGCGAAGGTGGCGTCGTCCGACCCGTCATCCACCACCACGACCTCGATCTCGCGGCAGGTCTGGGCGAGCGCCGAGCTCAGCGCGTGCGCCAGGTGTGCTTCGGCCCGGTAGGCGGCGACCAGGATGGAGGCGACCGGGGCCACGGCGTCAACGCGCCGACGGAGCCGGGCCGCCGCCCTTCGCCTCCGGCGCGGCCACGGGCGCCTCGCCGGACTTGCGGGCATGCGCGCGCGTCAACAGCGCGTTCAGCGCCGCCTCGCCGCGCATCATCAGCGCCTTTGCGGGCCAGCGCAGCCGCCCCACCGGGAGCTTCGCCGCCAGGCGGTCCACGAAGGGGCCGACGAGATACTGCCGTCGCCGCCAGCCGGCATTGTTGAGCCGCCGGCCGATGGTGCCGCGCGTGGTGAGGCCCCGCTTGGCGATGACGTGCTCGATGCTGCGTCGCTCCCAGGCATCGCTCCAGCGCAGCATGAAATAGGCGAGGTCCGATCGCCGCAGCGGCGTGTCGTGCAGGTAGGTCACGATGCTGTCCGGCTCCAGCCAGATCGTGCCGCCCGCCTCGGTGACGTTGAGGCAGAAATCCACATGCTCGCGCGTGTTGAGGATGTGCCGGTCGATCATGCCCTCCCGTTGCGCGACCTCGGTGCGGGCGAGCAGGCAGTGGAACTCGGCCAGCCCCGTCTCGGACCGCGACAGGCGGTGGCGAAGTTCGGCGATGCGGCGGCCCTGGCTGGCGATATGCTCGAACATGTGCCGCTCCGGCCCGTCCTCGGAGACCACCTGCTTCACGCCGCAGGTACCGCCGGCGCAGTGCACGATCTCGTGCAGGGGGTGGCCCTGGCAGATCACCGGGCTCACCACCGCTGCGCCGGTCTTCTCCGCGCAGTCGATCAGCGGCCCGAGCCAGCCGGGCGAGACGACGACGTCGTTGTCGATGAACACGACGTAGCGGGTGCGCACGCGTTCGAGACCGATCAGCCGTGCCTCGTTGGGCGTCAGGTAGTGCGAGGTGCGCACCAGTTCGAAACCATGCCGCGCGGCCTCGGCGGCGATCTCCCGCCGCACCGCGGCCGGCGACCCGCCATCCACCCAGACGAGCCGGTACGGCTTCTCGGTATGCTCCAGGATGCTGTCGAGCGAACGGCGACAGACGCTCCATTTCTCGCGCGGCGTCACGACCAGGGTGACGATCGGATCGTGGGTCTCGGGGGGCGTCATCCTCAACGTCTCCAACTCAGGCGGTGGTGGAAGGCGGTCCAGGCGACGAGGCGGCCACGCAACGCGGTGGCCGCGCGAAGCAGTTCTCCCCCGAGTTCGTGGCGCGTGACCACGAGGCCCGCCCCCCAGCCGAGCGCACCGAGCGCGCCGCCGGCGAGCCCGACAGCGAGATCGGCGGGCCAGCCGGTGACCAGCAGCAAAACCGCGGGGCCGGCAACCGAAAAGGCGGTGAGCACGGCAGCCTGGACAAGGCGGCTGCCGATCGCGGCCCAGGACACGTCCAGCCGCCGCTCCAGCCAGAGCGTCGCGCCCACGGCCCGCACCGCCGCGCCGGCAACCAGGCCGAGCGCCGCGGCCTCCAGCGAGACCATGGCCAGCAGCCCGACCGCCACAAGCCGCGCCGTGACGACGCAGGCCTGGATGCGCAGGAAGGCGGCATTCGCGCCGAGGGCCACGAAGAACTTGAGACTGAGCGCACCGAAGGGGTCGAACAGGCCCGCCAGGGCCAGCACGCGCACCACCGGCGCCGCCGCGGCCCATTGCGGCCCGAGCACGAGCAGCACCAGCGGCTCCGCCAGCAGCGCCAGCACGGCGAAGAACGGCCAGTGCAGCGCGGTGAGCGCACCGATCTTGCGGAGGTAGAGCCCGCCCAGGTCGCGGCCCTGGCGGGTCTCGCGTGACAGCACCGGCAGCACGACGGGCGAGACCGCCTCGACCACCGCCTTGTGCAGCAGCGTCTTCACCGTGAGGGCGCGGGCATAGACGCCGGCCGCCGTGTGGCCGAGCAGGCCGCTGATGAGGAGCGTGGTGCCCGCCTCGGCCGCCTGGCGGAAGCCGCCGACCAGGGCGAGTGGTCCGCCGAAGCGCAGCGCGATGCCCCAGCCGCGGAGCGCGGGCATCACCGGCCGGCGCCCCGCGCCAAGAGCGAGCGTCAGCGCCACGCCGGAAACCGACTCCGCAACCGCCGCCCAGGCGAGGCCCACCACGCCCCACCCCGCCGCAACGAGGGCGATGCTGCCCCCGACACCGACGATGCTGCGCACGAAGTCGATCACCAGCAGCCGGTCGAACCGCATCCCGCGCTGCAGCTTGGCAGCGGCCGGCAGCGCGATCGGCCCCACCGCGGCGGCGGCGGCGAGCAGCAGCAGCACCGTGGACGCCTCCGGCACCGTCTGCGTCCAGGGCAGCAGCCAGGCCAATGCGACGATGAGCGTGACCGCAACGAGGTTCAGCACGCTCGCCAGCCCCAACGCCGCGGCGACCAGGGCGCGCGTCAGCCGCCGCGCCTGGATCAGATGGCTGTTCAGCCCGAACTCGGCAAAAACGAAGACGAGGGTGACGATGGCGGCCGCGGTCGCGAAGACGCCGAACTCCTCGGGCGGGAGCAGGCGCGCCAGCACCAGCAGGCCGACGGTGCGCAGCGCCAGCGTCGAATACTTGGCCGCGAAGGAGAAGGCGACGGCGACGCGCGCCGTGGGGGCTGACAAGCTTGGCGCCCCCTTCAGGTCCGCGCCGCCGGCGCCGCGGCCGGCAAGGCTGCCGGGCGCGCCGGGCGGCCGGCGGCGTCGGAGCGCGGCCAGGCGGCGACATGCGCCGCCAGCACGTCCTCGAGCCGCGCGATGAGCCGATCGGGCACGATCTCCGGCCGCGCCGCATGCTCCGCCGCGGCCCGGGAGAAGGCGGCGTAGCGCGCCGGATCGTCGAGCATTGCCGAGAGCGCAGCGGTCCACGCCTCGACCGGCGCGTCATGCGGCACGAGCAGTCCACCCGGCCCGACCGCCTCCGGCAGTCCGCCGCGATCGCTGGCGAGCACGGGGATGCCGCTCATCTGGGCCTCGGAGGCGACGCGGCCCCAGGCCTCCTCCCACCGGCTCGGCGCGAGCAGCAGCCGCGTGCGCGAATAGACGCGGCGCATGTCCTGCACGCTCGGCTGCCAGGTGACGTTGCCGAGGCGCCGTGCGCGCTCCTGCCGCGCATCGTCCTCCGCCGCGTCCACCGGCCAGCCGGCGACGAAGAGGAAGTCGAGATCGGGCCGCGCCGCGGCGAGCGCGAAGGCGATGTCGGAACCCTTGACCGGCACCGGGTTGACGAAGGTGACGAAGCGCCGGTCCGGCGTGCAGCGATAGCGCTCCGGCCGCATCAGCGGCGGCAGGACGATTGGATCGATCCCGAAGACCTCGCGATAGCGCCCGGCCGTGAAGCCGGAATTGGCGATGTAGCGGATGCGGGAGTCACGCGGCGGCGGTGCGGCCAGCTTGTGCAGCTCGACATCGCGGAGATAGACGAACACCGCGAGCCCGGTCTCGAGCGCCGCGGCAATCAGCGGGCTCGCCCGCTCCGCCTGCACCACCACCGCTTCCGCGCGCAAGCGCGCCGCGACAAGCCGGAGCGTGCGGCCATCCAGGTCGTAGCGCCGCCAGACGGGATAGCCGAGCACGTGGTCCGCCACCGGCCTTTCGGGGCCGAAGGCGCGGCGCGCAACCCGATGATAGAGCCACAGCGCGTCGCGCCGGGGACCGGGGTGGCAGAGCACGCCGACCTTGTGCCCGCGCTCGCGCAGCGAGAGGCAGAGCTCGTGCGTGCTGGACTTCGTGCCGCCGACTCGCTGCGGCAGGTAGGCGTGGTCGGAAACGAACAGGATGCGCATGCAGCCGCGCGCGTCGCCCGAGGCGGCGTGGCCTTCTGCAACGCGCCCTGCCGATCCTGCAGCGGGATCATTGTTCGCGAAGGAAGCCTGCGTTCTCATGGTCATCCTGCGGCTAGAGCCTCGACGTCGAGGCGTGCGGTGGCGCTGAGCCCTGCTGATTCCCCAGCAGGCTCTGCAGCTTCCTCCGGCGCGACGATGTCGGGATCAACCTTCAACGATCGCAGCCGCGCGCCGCGAAGCAAAAACCGGAGAGGCCCGCTGCCAAGCGGTCTCCCGCCTTGTCACGCGCGACAAAACGGATGTGCTCCGCAATATGTTCCCAGACCTTGCCGACTCGCATCCATCGTGCATCCGAAGTTCCGCTGCCAACTCCGACGCGCGAGGGCGGCACGTGCAGATCGGACGCCAAGCGCGAGGCAGCCTGGCCCATGATGATCCTGCCCGCCTCCGCTGTAGGCATGCGACGCGAAGACGCGGCGGATGCCCGGCTCTTCACTCGGTTCCGGTCCGAGGAAGATACGAAATATGCGGAGACCGCAACGCGCAAGCTTGCGAGCAGCGGATCGAATGGTCGCGAGCGGCAGGCGATGCCGGCCACGTGAAGATTCGGCGGACCCGCACGCGGAGCTCGCAATGCAGCATGAAGCCGCAACAAACCTCGGTAGCACAGCCTGCTTCGTGGCAGCACGTTGCGCGAGCGGCAGGCTCGCCGCCACCAGCGCAGTTCTCATCGCAGCGCCACCTTCGTCCGTTATTGTCACTGGTGTGAACCTGGGTGCCGGAACGGATGGCGCCGAGCTTGCTGCGGGAGTGCGGCGGTGCGGGCCAGCTGAACCGCCCTACCCTGTTGCCCGCAGAGCAGATCCAGGCCGTCGCGCGATCCCGCCCGACGGCGCTGTGCCCTATGCCGCAGCGTTGCGCATGTGATGCGCGAGATGCTCGACCCGCGGAAGCACGGCGGCGTCCAGCGCCGGATCCACGACCTGCTCCAGCCAGGCGCGGCGGAAGCAGAGCAGCCAGCCCTCGATCTCGGCCTGGCCGATCGGCACCTTCAGGTGTCGCGCGCGCAGCATCGGCGGCCCGCGCCGCTCCAGGAACAGCGGCGGTCCCCCCAGCCAGAAGGAAAGATACTCGAACAGCTTCTGCTCGGAGTCCGCGAGATCAGCCGGATGGATCGCACGGCACGCGGCGGCTTCCGGGAGTTCGTCCATCAGGGCGTAGAAGCGGCGAGTCAACCGCCGCAGCCCGGCCTCGCAGCCGAGTCGCTCATACGCCGTCCCGTCAGTCACGCCAGATCGGCGCAGAAGACATCGTGCACGGTCTTGATCAGTCGCTCCACGCGCGGGTCGGCGATCCGGTAATGGATCGTCGTCCCGGTACGCCGGGTGGTGACCAGCCCATCCTCGCGCAGCTTCGCCAGGTGCTGCGAAACCGCAGGCTGCGACAGGCCGACGCGCTCTGCCAAGCGGCCGACATGCGCCTCGCCTTCGGTGATCATCATGCAGAGGAGCAGCAGCCGTCTCTCATTCGCGAGCAGGCGCAGCATGGCAGCGGCCTCGGCCGCATGTTCCTCGATCTGCTCGAGGCCGGTCGTCGTCTCGTCAGCCAGCGTATCCGCCATTCCCATCGTCGTCCTGCTGCGCCACCGTGGCGAACTATATCGAGGTTCGCGAACGAAACGGCAAGCGGGCACGGGACGATTTCGGAACGATATCGCACTGACCGGCCGCGCCCGCCGCATGCAACAGCCGCGAAATCAACGGGCCGGTGTCACCCTTTGCGGCCCGGCGCATCGGGCAGTGACGCTGCGAGGTCGAAGAGCAGCGGGGTGGTGGGCTCGGCGGCCGCCCTGGCCTCCCCGCGCGCCTTGCCGCGCCTGGGCTTAGCCGCCGTTTCGGCCGGCTCCAGTACCGGCGTCTCCACCGGCTCGACCGGCGGCAGCGGGCGCCGAGTCGGCGCCGGCGCCGGGGCGATCCCGTCCAGCGCCTCCGACAGGTCGGCGATCAGGTCCGCCACGTCCTCGAGCCCGACGGAGAGGCGAATCGTGCCGTCGGTGATGCCGAGTTTCGCACGCTCCTCCGCGCCCACGCGCAGATGAGTCGTGGTCGCCGGATGCGTCGCGAGCGACTTGGAGTCGCCGAGGTTGTTGGAGATGTCCACGATGCCGAGCCCGTTCATGAAGCGGAACGCGGCCTCCTTGCCGCCCTTCACCTCGAAGGTGACCAGGCTGCCGCCGGCGGCCATCTGCGCCTTGGCGAGCGCCTGCTGCGGATGGTCGGCGCGGAACGGATAGAGCACGCGCGCCACCTCCGTCCGCTCGGCGAGGAAGTCGGCGATCGCGGCGGCGGAGCGGCACATGGCGGGCAGGCGGAGATGCAGCGTCTCCAGCCCCTTCAGGATCACCCAGGCATTGAACGGCGAGAGCGCGGGGCCGGTGTTGCGGACGAAGGGCTGCAGCACGTCGTCCACCCACTTCTTCCGCCCGAGCACGGCACCGCCGAGCACGCGGCCCTGCCCGTCCATGTGCTTGGTGAGCGAATAGACGACGACATCGGCGCCGAACTGCAGCGGCCTCTGCAGCAGCGGCGTGGCGAAGACGTTGTCCACCACCACGATGGCGCCGGCCGCATGCGCCAGGTCGCACACCGCGGCGAGGTCCACCATGTCGAGCATCGGGTTCGACGGCGTCTCGAGCAGCACCAGGTTGGCCGGCGTGGCGAGGGCAGCCTGCCACTGTCCGAGGTCGCCGCCATCCACGAACTCGGCGTGGATGCCGTAGCGCGGCAGAAGGGTGGAGACGATCCAGTGGCAGGATCCGAACAGCGCGCGGCTGGCCACCACGCGGTCGCCGGTCTTGAGATGCGCCAGCATCGAGGCGTGCACCGCGGCCATGCCGGTGGCCATGAGGCGGCACGCCTCCGCCCCTTCCAGCTGCGCAAGCCTGTCTTCCAGCATCGTCACGGTCGGGTTGCCGAAGCGCGAGTACTGGTAGTGCTGTTCCGTGCCGAGGAAGGTGGCCTCGGCCTGCTCGGCGCTGTCATAGACGAAGCCGGAGGTCAGGAAGAGAGCTTCCGCCGTCTCGTCGAAGCCGGAGCGCATCTGTCCGCCGCGGACCAGTCTTGTGGCGGGGCGGAGGGGGCGGTCGGGCAGGGTCTTGGCCATCCGGGACACCTTCTGGTCGGCGCCGCCCTGTGGGCGTCGCCGCGCGGCTTGGGCGTCCGGCCCCTGCTACATGGGGCGCGGGACGCGGCACGCAGGCCTCGTCCCGACGGCCGTTTAGCGCGCTTGTTTTCGGCGATCTTCATCACCGCCCGGGGAACCCGGGACCTCGCCGCAAGCAGGCCGGACAAATCGCGAGGGGCGTCGCCGCCTCCATCTGCTTAGTGCCGTGCGGCGCCGGCGGTCAAGGCGGCTTGCCGGTGAAGGGGGCGCCCCCCTATAGTCGCCGAACTCCCTGGTGCGGGCGTAGTTCAGAGGTAGAACGTCAGCTTCCCAAGCTGAATGTCGTGGGTTCGATCCCCATCGCCCGCTCCATCTTTCCAATGGCTTGCAGGCCGCGCGAGTAACTGGGGCAAAACCCTGGGCGATCAGGCTGTGGCGCGGAGCCTGACGAGGTCCGGCAGGGCGGTCGCGCTCGCCTTCTGCTGGGGGCATCTGCGCCGGCGCTTCCACAAGATCCACGCCCACACCGCCTCGCCAGCCGCGCCTTGACCCGCGCCAGCGCCGCACCCGCCGCCTCCCGGTCGCCAGCGGTGCCAGCGCCGGCCATCAGCGCCTCGATCTTGCGCGGCCGCGGCAGCAGATCGGCCTCGGCCGCCATGTCCGATGGCCACTCCAGCCCTGCACCCCGGCCAGCGCCGGAATCTCCACCACCTCCGCGGACACTACCCAGGCGGGAACCCAGGCGACCACTGAAGTGCGTCTTCACCTGAAGATGCATCCGTGGACCGCATGGCACCCGCTGGAAGGCCGCCGCGTTGGGTCCAACCAACGCTGCCGAACACGCGCGAGGACCCCCGCCATGCTGACCGCTCATCCCGAGGGGCTCCTCGCTGCGCGCCTTGTCGAGCGCGCCATGCGGGCTCCGGCGGGGCTCGTTTTCGTTGCGCGCAGCGAGGCTCGCGCAGCGCGACTGCACCGGGCGGTGCGCACGCTCGCACCCATGTCCTGCACTGTGTGGCTTCTGCCAGGCTGGGACTGCTTGCCCTACGACCGTGTCTCGCCCTCGCGCCCCGTGATGGGCCGGCGCATGGCGCTGCCGGCCGAGATCGCCGCCTGCAAGGGACCGCGGCTGCTGGTGGCGTCGGCTGAGGCCGCGTCGCAGCGCCTGCCGCGCCACGATCCGGAGGCGAGGCTGGCCCTGGCCCGCGGCGCGCCCTTGGAGCCGGAGGCGCTGAGGGTCGCGCTGCTGCGCCTCGGCTACATCCTCGACGAGCGGGTGGACGAGCCGGGCGAGGCGGTTCTCCATGGCGAGATCGTGGACGTCTTCCCGGCCTGGGCGCCCGGCGATCCGGCGTGGCGGCTGCGGCTCGAGGACGGGCGCATCGCCGCGATCCACCGCACGGACATCGTCACCCAGCGCAGCCTGGATGCGGAGGAGGAGGCCGTGACGATCGGCCCTGCCTCCGAACTCGTGCTGCCGCGCGACCATCCCCTGGTCGAGGCCCGCCCGCCGGGCCTGGAGCATGCGCTGCCCGCCTTCGACGTGAAGCTGACCGCCCCGCTGGCGTTGCTGCCGGAAGCCGCGGTGATCCTGGACGAGGACGCCCAGGAGGGCCTCGCGCGGCGCCGCGCCGAGGTGGCTGAGGCCTTCCGTACGCGCGTTGCGCTCCGACCGGCGCGCGAGGGCGAGCCGCCCGTGCCGCCACCGGAGGCGCTCTACCTCGACGAGGCGGGCTGGGACGCCGCGCTCGGGGGCCGGGTGGCCGAGCAGGTGCGGGCGGCGGAGGCGGAGGCGCGCGTGCCGCCCCGCTTCGCGGCCCAGCCTGATCCGGAAGAGGCCTTCATCGGCCATGCCGCCGCGGCGCTCCGGCACCGCCAACGGGTCGCCATCGCCGGCGGCCGGGGCCGCGGCGCGCGCCGCCTCGCGCGACGCTTGGCCGACGAAGCCGGCGCGCCTGTGGTGGAGGTCGAAGACTGGCCCGCACTGCTGGCCGCCCCCCCAGGCAGTGTCGCGTTGCTGGCGGCACCGGCCGACCTGCCTGGCTTCGAGACAGGGGAAGCCCTGGTCGTCCCCCATGCCGACATCCGCCCTGGCGCCGGCGTCGCCTCGGCCGCGCGCGACGGTGCCGAGACGCTGATCGCGGCCAGCGCGACGCTGCAGCCCGGTGATGCCGTCATCCATCTCGACCATGGCCTGGCCGCGCTGCGCGGGGTCGAGCCCGTCGAGGCCGGCGACGCGCGCGTGGATTGCCTCCGCCTCGACTTCGCCGATGGCTCGCGCCTCGTGCCCTTCGACGAGTTCGACCAGCTCTGGCGCTACGGCGCCGAGGCGGCGGGACTCACGCTCGATCGTCTCGAAGGCAGCGGCTGGGCGAAGCGGCGCGCCGAGGCGGAGGCCAAGGTGGCCGAGACCGCCTGCGCCCTGCTCGACATGATGAAGGTGCGAGAGGCGGCCACGGCACCGGTGCTGCGCCCGCCGGCGCGGCCTCTCACGCGGCTGGAGGCGCGCTTCCCCTACGAGCTGACGCCCGACCAGGCGGCGGCAGTGGAGGCGGTGCTCGCCGACCTAGCCTCGGGTCGCCCGATGGATCGGCTGGTCTGCGGCGATGTCGGCTTCGGCAAGACGGAGGTCGCGCTGCGTGCGGCCGGCGCGGCGGCGCTCGCCGGCAAGCAGGTGGCGCTGCTCGCGCCGACCACGGTGCTGGTGCGCCAGCATCTCGACACCTTCCGGCGCCGGTTCGAGGGGCTCGGCGTGCGTGTCGAAGCGCTCTCGCGCCTGACGCCGCCGGCGGAAGCGCGCGCCATTCGCGCCGCCATCGCGAAGGGCGAGGTCGGCATCGCCATCGGCACCCAGGCGCTCGCCGCGAAGTCGGTGCGCTTCCGCGACCTCGGCCTGCTGATCGTGGACGAGGAGCAGCGCTTCGGCGCCCGCCAGAAGGCGCAGCTCGCCATGCTGCGTGCGGATCGTGGACTGCACAGGCTGACGCTCACCGCCACCCCGATCCCGCGCACCCTTCAGGCCGCGCTGGTCGGGCTGCGTGAGCTCAGCGTCATCGCCACGCCGCCCGCGCGGCGCCAGCCCGTGCGCACGCTCCGCGCGCCGCTTGACGACGCGCTGCTCACCGCGGCGCTGCGGCGCGAGGCGCGGCGCGGTGGCCAGAGCTTCGTGGTCTGTCCACGCATCGAGGACATCGTGCCGATGCGCGAGCGCATCGCGGGCCTCGTACCCGAGCTTTCGCTCATCGAGGCCCATGGCGACCTCGCGCCGGCGGCCATGGACGAGGCGATGGTGCGCTTCGCCGGAGGCGAGGGCGACATCCTGCTCTGCACCAACATCGTCGAGGCCGGGCTTGACGTGCCGCGGGCCAACACGATGCTGATCTGGCGCGCCGACCGCTTCGGCCTGTCGCAGCTGCATCAGCTCCGCGGCCGCGTCGGCCGCGGCCGGACGCGCGGTGTCGCCTACCTGCTGACCGATGCCGGCGCGCGATTGCCGCCCGCGACGGAGCGCCGCCTGCGCACCCTTGAGGCGCTGGACCGCGTCGGCGCGGGCTTCGCCGTCAGCGCGCGCGACCTCGACCTGCGCGGTGCGGGCGACCTGCTGGGCGAGGCGCAGGCCGGCCACATGCGCCTGGTCGGGATCGAGCTCTACCGCCACCTCCTGGACCGCGCCCTGACAGCCGCGCGCGGCGAGCGGCCGCCGGAGGCCTGGAGTCCTGCCCTGGCGCTCGACGTGGATGCCTACGTGCCGGAGGGACACGTGCCGGAGGAGGGGCTGCAGGTGGACCTGCACGCCAGGCTGGGGCGGCTGCTACGCCGCGGCGACCTCCCGGGCGTGGAGGCGCTGGAGGACGAGATGGAGGATCGCTTCGGCGAGGGACCAGGGCCGCTGCGGAACCTCTTTGCATTGGCGCGAATGTCGGCGCGCTGCAGGCGGCTCGGCATTGCGCGGCTCGAGGCCGGCCCGACGGCGGTGGCGGCGACACCGCGGACCGCGTCCGGCGCACCGCCGCCTGCGCCGCTCGAACTGAAGGGCGAGCGCTTCCTGCTGCGACGGGAGAGCGCAAGTCCCGCGGAGCGAGTGGCGGCGGCGGAGGCGCTGCTCGCGATGCTCGAGCCGGCGCGCTGCGAGCGCGCGTCCTGACGGGCCGCGCATGCTCGGCGATG
Source organism: Falsiroseomonas sp. (assembly GCF_041690465.1). Lineage (GTDB taxonomy): Bacteria > Pseudomonadota > Alphaproteobacteria > Acetobacterales > Acetobacteraceae > Falsiroseomonas. The sequence continues at coordinate 66,427 of NZ_JAWLHG010000026.1, forward strand.
TGCTGCAACGGCCAGGGCGCACCACCGGAGCAGATGGACCGACGGGAACACCATGGTTCGGATCCAGCATGCCTCCGCCGCATTCCGCTGGCGGATTGCGACGACTTCCGCTCTCCGCGCGATCCCGACGACACCCTGAACCGGGTGCTCGCACAAGGCCGGATGCGCGTTGCGGCGGTGGACCATGTGCCCTCGACGATGGCGGAGGCGCAGGAGACCGATGGACGAAGGGGCCGAGGTGCTGAGCTGGCCTGCGGGTCCGCCTGGACGTCGAGCCGAGGCCGAAATCGCGTTGAATTGCCTGGGCGGCCTGCGGGCTAGCGCGTTGGCCGGTCGCGCGCATCGCGAGCATTCGCTGCGCATCGCAAGTGACTGCCCGGATGCTGCGAGAGGAGAAGGGCCGAGCATGGACGCTGCCGATGCTGTCCATCATGACCACCGGCCCGGCTTCGTCCAGCGGTGGCTATTCAGCACCAACCACAAGGATATCGGGACGCTCTACCTGATATTCGCCACCATTACGGGTTTCATCGCCATCGCCATGTCCATGGCCATGCGGCTCGAGCTCGCCATTCCGGGCCTGCAGATCTTCCCCGATGGCCAGGTCTGGAACGCCTGGGTCAGCGGGCACGGCATAACCATGATCTTCTTCGTCGTCATGCCCGCCCTGATCGGCGGCTTCGGCAACTGGTTCGTGCCGATCATGATCGGTGCGCCGGACATGGCCTTCCCACGCATGAACAACATCAGCTTCTGGCTGTTGGTCCCCGCCTACCTGATGCTGACCGCGAGCCTCTTCATCGACGAAGGGCCGGGCGGAGGTTGGACCCTCTATCCGCCGCTGACCGACAACACCTATCACCCGTCGATGGCGATGGACCTGGCGCTGTTCTCGCTGCACCTGGCGGGCGCGAGTTCCATCCTCAGCTCCGCGAACTTCATCACCACCATCTTCAACATGCGCGCCCCCGGCATGACCATGCACAAGATGCCGCTCTTCGTGTGGTCGCTCCTGGTGACGTCCTTCCTCTTGCTGCTGGCGGTGCCGGTGCTGGCGGGCGCGATCACCATGCTGATCACCGACCGCAACTTCGGCACGGCCTTCTTCGACCCGGCCGGTGGCGGCGACCCCGTGCTGTTCCAGCACCTGTTCTGGTTCTTCGGCCACCCCGAAGTCTACATCGTCATCCTGCCGGCGTTCGGAATCATCAGCCACGTCATTGCCACGTTCAGCAACAAGCCGGTGTTCGGCTATCTCGGCATGGCCTATGCGATGGTGGCGATCGGCGTCGTCGGCTTCGTGGTCTGGGCGCACCACATGTTCACCTCGGGGCTCGATGTGGACACCCGTGCCTATTTCGCCGCCGCCACGATGGTCATCGCGGTGCCGACGGGCATCAAGATCTTCAGCTGGATCGCCACCATGTGGGGCGGCAGCCTGCGGCTTGAGACGCCGATGCTGTTCGCCATCGGCTTCATCTTCACCTTCACCGTCGGCGGCGTGACCGGCGTGGTGGTGGCCAATCCGGGCATCGACGTGATCGTCCACAACACCTACTACGTCGTGGCGCACTTCCACTACGTGATGGCCATCGCGGCCGCCTACGCCATCTTCGCCGGCTTCTACTACTGGATCAGCAAGATGAGCGGCCACCAGTACCCGGAGCGCTGGGGGAAGGTGCATTTCTGGACGTTCTTCGTCGGCACCAACATCACCTTCTTCCCGATGCACTTCCTGGGCAACCAGGGCATGCCGCGTCGCTACCCGGACTACCCGGACGCCTTCTTCGGCTGGCATCTCGTTTCGTCGGTCGGGGGCGCGGTCTCCTGGATTTCCTTCTTCGTCTTCTGCTGGGTCGTCTATGCGACGCTCCGGCGTGGGCCGGAGGCCGCGGCCAATCCCTGGGGCGCGGGTGCGACGACGCTGGAGTGGCAGCTCTCCTCTCCGCCGCCCTTCCACAGCTTCGACGAACTGCCGCGCGTGCGCTGACCGCGAAGGATGCAGCGCAACCCACAGCGCGGCCCTGCGTCGGCGATGCGACTACACGGAGCACGGACATGACGAAGCAACCGCCCGTCGGCACCAGGCAGGACGAAACCCCGCCGCGAACCGACGGCAAGCGCCAGGGCGAGCCGACGCCGCAGGGCTACCAGGCCGCTGGCCCCGGCAACCTGCACGGCGTGCCCCCTGACGACGCACCTGGCGAGCCCGGCGCCGAACGGGTGCCTTTCCACCCCGACGCGGGCCGACCCGCGGAGGACACCGAGGCGATGGCACAGCGCGTGCTCGATCAGGCGCGGCGTGGCCCGCCGGCGAAGGGCGATGCCGGCCCGCTTGCGGCGGGTCAGACCGAGGGGAGCGACGACGACGACCAGCCATGACGTCGTGCCGCGGCACGACCATCCGACGGAGATCGAGCCGTAGCTGTCGCCCCCGGTGCGAGGTCCTGGCACGACCGTCGCGCAGCTGAAGCAGGACCTCGACAGCGGCGCGACCGGCGAGAAGGTCGCGATGCTCGGCCCCGCCGTGTCCCCGCTCCGCACCGACGCTGGCGGCGCTCCGCGGATGCCCGAAGTGGTGCAGGCGGTTTCCAGCCCACCGAAGCCGGCCCCGGGGATGGCAGCCCACAGCGGAGCCGCGGCGTGCGCGCCGGGGGGAATGCACGACCGGGCGGGGGCGCCACGATCAGCAGCGCGCCCATGAGGTAGTCGATCACGCCATGCGTGCGGGTGGTGATGAAGCGCGTTCCAGCCTCCTCTGCCGGCGCGAAGGCGCCATGGCGGACCCGACGCAGGGCGGACCGCCGCCGGTCGGCCCCGTTGCGAGCTGGCCGGATTCACGGCGGGCGTGCCTCGGGTGCCCTATCCGGCAATGCAGGCGCCACGAGGCGCACGGGCGCGATCCGATCCCAGATTGCCCTGGGCAACTCCGTGCGCTCGCAGAACCGGCGCGCTCCTCGGGCGTAGGCGCCCTGCCGACACGCGCGGAATGGAGGACGGCATGACCGAAGAGATCACCCAGCTGCTGGTCGAGCAGCTGAAGGACGCACACAGCGCCGAGAGGCAGACGCTCAGGGCCATGCCGCGGCTGGCGAGGCAGGCAAGCTCGCAGTCGTTGAAGGACGCGCTGGAGGCGCATGTCCAGGAGACCGAGGGGCAGGTCGAGCGGCTGGAGCAGGCCTTGCAGACGATGGGCGCCAAGCCCGGCCGCAGGGTCTGCGAGGGGATGCGCGGGCTGATCGAGGAGGCGCAGGGCCAGCTCAAGGAATACGGCAAGGGCCCGCTGGCGGATGTGCTCATCATCGCCGCCCAGCAGCGGGTCGAGCACTACGAGATCGCCTCCTACGGCACCATGGCGGCGCTGGCCAAGACCGCCGGCGAGCGGGAGGTCGCGAGCCTGCTGGCCGAGACGCTGCGCGAGGAGGAGCAGACGGACAAGGCGCTCTCGCGCCTCGCACAGCGCGAGGTGAACCCCGCCGCAGGCGGTCGCGGCCGCGCCAGCCAGGACGCGCCGCGCCGCGGTCGCGCATCGGCCGCCACGGCAGAGCGCGCCGGCACGCGGTCGAAGGCCACCCCGAAGACGCGGCCGAAGGCGGCGAAGGCCGCCTCGACGACACGCCCCAAGGCGCGGCGGAACTCGGGCGCGAAGGTCACGACGGACCACGACGAGATCAGGCGCTGGGCGGAGGAAAGGGGCGGCACGCCGGCCGCGGTGGAGCGCACGCATGAAGGCGGCGACACCGGGATCATCCGCATCATGTTTCCCGACAATCCGCGTTCGGAGCACGAGGCGCTGGTCGAGATCCCGTGGGAGGAGTTCTTCCGCCAGTTCGAGGAGAGCAAGCTCGCGTTGCTCCATGACGAGGGCAGCCTGTTCAGCAAGCTGATCGGGCGCGACACGGCGAAGCGCCGCGCGAGCGGAGACCATGGCGCCGCCAAGGGCAGCGGGCCGCGCGGCGGCGCGGGCGCCGGACGGGGGCGGAAGGCGCCAGCGGGTGGGCGCGCGGCATCGGCGCGCGGCGGTGCATCCCCGCGCCGGCGGAGCGGCGCCTGACGCAGGGCCGGGCGCCAGGTGCGGACACAACGATGACGGCCGCCGCATGACGGGCAGGTGGCACGCGACCTGGGACCGGGTTCGCACCAGCCTCTGGCTGCTGCCATCGGTCATGATCGCCGCCGGCGCTGGCCTCGCCGCGGCGATGCTGGCGGTGGATGCCGGCCGCGGCGCCGAGGACCAGGTACGGGCCTGGTGGATGGACGCCGGCGGGGCGGAGGACGCGCGCAACCTGCTCTCGAGCCTCCTCACCGGCGTGATCGCGATGGCCGCCATGGCCTTCTCGGCGGTGGTGGTCGCGCTCACGCTCGCCGCCCGGCAATACGGCCCGCGGCTCGTGCGGGTGTTCCGGGCCGACCTGACGACACAGGCGACGCTTGGCACCTTCGCCATGACGATCGTCTATCTCGTGCTGGTGCTGCGCATGGTCCGCGGCGACGCGGCGTTCCACGACGTGCCGCACGCGTCAGCCAGTCTCGGCACCGCGCTCGCGCTCGCCTGCGTGCTCGCCCTCCTCGTCTTCCTGCAGGAGGTGGCGCGCGTCTCGGTCGCCGACGACGTGGTGGAGCGCGTGGGGCGCGAGCTGGATCGCGCGATCGCAGCCCTGCCGCCGCGTGCCGCGGGCGAGCACCAGGACGCCGCCGAGCAGGCGAAGGAGCAGGGCTTCCCGTCCTGGGACGCCGCGGACCGGATTGCGCAGCGGCAGGAAGGCTATGTGCAGGCCATCGACTACGACGGGCTGCTGGACTGGGCGGCGGATCATCAGGCCGTGCTGCGGCTCGACTTCCGCGCCGGCGACTTCGTCGTGGCCGGCGACCGCTGCATCTGCGTGCACCCGCTGCCTGCGGCGGAGCAGGCGGAGGCCGATGCGATCTGCAACTTCGCCACCGTCGGGCGCGAGCGCACGCCGACGCAGGATCTCGAATTCGCGGTGCGGCACCTGGTCGAGGTGGCCGTGCGCGCGCTTTCCCCCGGCACGAACGACCCTTTCACCGCCATCGCGGTGATCGACCGTCTTCGTGGCTGCCTGACCAGGCTCGCCGCGCGGCAACTGCCCCCGACGATGCTGCGCGACCGGGCCGGGCGGGCGCGCATCCTGCGCGAGACCACGACCTTCTCTGGCCTGATGGACGCCGCCTTCCACCAGATCCGCCAGTCCGGCGCGGCGCATCCGGCGGTCATCATCCACCTGCTGAAGGCGATCACCCGGATTGCCGAGCACACAGGCACCGCCGATCAGCGCGATGCGCTGGCCCGGCACGCCCGCATGGTCGCGGAGGCTGGCCTGCGTGAGGCGCAGGAGCCGGGGGACCGGCGCGACATCGAGCGCAGCCGCGGCGAGGCGCGCCGCGTGCTGGAAGGGGAGGCGTCCCGCAAGACCGCAGCCGCTCCGCGGTGGGAGGGCGTGGGGAGTGCGTGATGCCGGCGGCCACCGGCCGCCCCCACCTCGCGTGAGGTGAGGTGCGGCTTCGGAAGCGTGGCAGGCTCATGCAGCCAGGAAATCGAGCAGCAGCCGGTTCACCTCCTCCGGCTGGTCGTGATGCAGCCAGTGCGTCGCGTCTGGCAGGTGGAACACCTCGGCCCGCTCGCAGAGTGCCTGACCCGCCTCGGCGAGGCGCGCGTCGAGCGCGATGTCGCGGTCGCCCCAGATGATCCGGATGGGCGTGGCGATCCGCCGCTCCTCGAAGCGCGGCCGGTGGCGCAGCGCCGCCCGGTACCAGTTCAGCATCGCGGTCACCGCGCCCGGCCGAGCCCAGGCGGCGCGGTATCGCGCTAGGTCGGCCGCGGTGAAGCTGCCGGTCCGTGCGGTCGCGCGCATCGCGCCGGCAAGCGCCGCGAAGTTGCCGGCGCGCAGCATCGTTTCGGGCAGCATCGGGACCTGGAAGGCGGCGAAGTAGGACAGCCGCAGCACCTGCCATGGATGCGAGGCCAGGAAGCGCGACAGCGCCGCCGGATGCGGGCCGTTCAGGATCGCCGCGCGCTCCAGCCGCGGCTCGCCGCGCGCCGCGAGGTGCCAGGCGACGATCGCGCCCCAGTCATGACCGACCACCGCGAAGCGGTCACGCCCCAGCGCCTCCGCCATGCGCGGCACGTCCTCCGTGACGGTGTCCAGCGCATAGGCGGCGACATCGCGGGGCTTCGCCGACAGATTGTAGCCGCGCAGGTCGGGTGCCACGACGCGCAGCCCCGCCGCGGCGAGCGGCCCGATCTGCCGCCGCCAGGCCCACCAGAATTCGGGGAAACCGTGCAGCAGGAAGACCAGCGGGCCGCCGGGCGGACCAGCGGCCACGGCGTGGAGATCCACGCCGTGGCCGGGCAGCCGCAGGGTCTCCGCCCCTGCGACGCCCTCCGGCGCGTGCGGCGCGTCAGGCCGTGCGGTCACGCATTCGCCTTGTGTCCCGGGCGGTTCCGGTCGGTCTTGGTACTGCCCGTCCCGCCGATGCTGCGCTGGTTTTCCTCCTTCGCCGCGCTGGCCGAGGAGCTGCCGGCACCTGTCGCCGTCCCGCCCGCATTGCTCGTCCCGCCCTGGCCGGAGCCCTTTTCCGCCGCGGCCTTGTCCGCCTTCTTCGCTGTTGTCATCGCCTTCGCCTTGCCGGTCCGCCGCGTGCCGTCCACGCGGGCTTCCATCCGGACCAAGGCTGCGCGCCCTGCAGCGGTTCCGGGCAGGCCGAGATATCCCGCTACCCTCGCCCGCGGGCCTGCCTGAACACGCGCAGGAGCCAATCGGACAGGTCGCGGTCCAGCGCGTCGCGGCATTCGTCGAGGCCGTGGCGGCATCCGGGATAGAGGATGATCTCCTTCGGCTCCGCAGCACGCCGATGGATGTCGCGCGAGCAGGCCGCTGGCAGGATCTCGTCCGCCAGGCCGTGCACCAGCAGCAACGGTCGCGGTGCGAGCGCCCCGGCCAGCTCCGTTCCCGCCGTCTGGCTGCTGAGCGCGGCAACCGCCACCACCTCCTCGCGCGCGGCACCGGCGGCGATCGCCACCGCGCCGCCGAAGGAGTGCCCGACCAGCACGACGCGCCGCCGCCCCTGCCCGGCCAGCCAGTCGAGGCCGGCCAGCAGGTCCGCGACGCAGGGCGCCATGCGCGCGGGCTGCCGCCAGGCCAGCTCGAGGGACAGCACGCCCTGGCTCCGCAGCCGCTGCGCCAAGCGTGGATAGAGGCCGCCCGCCGGCCCGCCGAGGCCGCCGCCGGCACCGAACGCCCACAGCACGGCGGCGTCGCCGTCTTCGCTCGGGTGCAGGCGGCAGGCGATCTCGCCGCCGTCGGCGATCAGGCGCAGGCGCTCCATGCCTTCGCCGTCCGGCTCGCGTTCCGCGCCGAGCAGGTGCAGCAAGGCTCAGCTCTCCCGGCGCATGCCGCCGCCCCGCAACAGCAGCAGGTGCTGCAGCAGGAGAACCGTCTTCGCGTCCAGGATGTCGCCCCGCCGCACCATGGCCCAGGCCTCGTCGAGAGGGACCTCGATCACCTCGATCACCTCGATCTCCTCGCCTTCCTCGCGCAGCCCGCCGCCGCTTCCATGCCGGTCACCGGGCGTGTACTCCGCCAGGAACAGGTGCAGCTTCTCCGCACAGGCGCCCGGGCTGGTGTAGAGGACGAACACCTGCCGCAAGGCCCGGAGGCGGTAGCCGGTTTCCTGCTCGGCCTCGTGGCGCGCGGTGTCCTCGGGGCTGCGGCCGTCCTCGACCACGCCCGCGCAAGCCTCGACCAGCCAGGCAGGGTCGCCGTTGACGTGCGCGGCGATGCGGAACTGGCGGGTCAGCAGCACCGTGCCGCGCTGCGGATCGAAGGGCAGCACCGCCGCGCCGCGCCCGTTGCGATAGACCTCGCGCTCCAGCGTCTGGGTGCTGCCGTCACGCCGGTGGAAGGCGAAGCGCAGCTTGCTGAGCGGGTGCCAGTTCTCCGACAGCGTCTCCTCGGCCTCGATCGCGATACGGTCTTCCGCGGCGCGGCCGGAGCTCACGACCCGCCGCGCTTGACGTTGCCCGTCGCGGCCCCGCCGGTGCTCGCGCCTCCGGTGCCGAGGCTGCCGAGCCCGGCACCCGGGCCGCCACCAGGCTTCGTGCCGCCGCGCTGCACGCCGCTCGCGATGCCGCCGGCCCCGGTCAGCCGCTGGCCGCCCGAAGCACCGGGGCTCGCCTCATCACTGCCTTGGGTTTTCGTGCCGCCGGTCTCGGTGGCCGGGCGGGCGCCGGTGCCGATGTCCTGGAGGCGCTGCGACGCCTCGGCCTGCTCGCGGCGCGTCTTCTCGTCCTTGTCGTCGGCCATGGATCTGCTCCTCGCTGAAGTCCGAAGGGGAAGGTGTCCGCCGCGCCCGGCACGCCGGCCGCATCCAGCGGCGTGACGGCGCCGGTCTCGGCGAACCGGACGAAGGCGTCGAACCGGTCGGGCAGGACGGCCTCGAACCAGTGGCTGCGCCGCTCTGTCTCAGGCGGGTAGATGAGGCCGATCGCACGTTCGAGCCGTGCGCCGCCGAGGCGGTCGAAACGCACGGCGAAGGCGTCCCCCTCGGCGGGTAAGCGCAGTTCCTCGGCGTAGCGGGCCAGGGCACTGCGCAGCTCTGCTTCCTGTACCCGCCGTTCGGCCAACGCGTCTGCCATCACAGGCCAACGCCAACCATGCCCGGGGTGTTGCCTTGCGCAAGCGGATCAGCGGGCAGGAGCCCCGGCGTTTCCGCCCGCCGTGCTTCCCGGCAAGGTCTTCTCGCCCGCCGGAGCCGCGCCGCCGGCCGGTTGCCGGATCCCGATGTCCGGCGCTCGGGATCCTTGCCTGGCTGCGCCACCGTCCGCGCCATCAGGCCGGACGGTAGATCGTCAAGGAGCCGCGGTTCGGCCCGAGCTGGCGAACGCGCTCCAGGACCTCGACCAGAATCTCCCGGCGCTTCTTCAGGCTAGACCATTATTGGCCTGACTGTGCATAGCCGCAGTGTCGCAGGTAGTCGGTGCATTCTTCGGGGCTGAAGCGGTCAAGGAGGTTGCCGATGGC
>NZ_JAWLHG010000027.1:0-75399 GCF_041690465.1 Falsiroseomonas sp.
CGGTCCGAGCGCGAGGGCAAGGACCGCGCCCCGCCCACCGGCTCCATCCTTCGAGAACCAACACAGACTGTCCGATCAAGTCTCAGCTATCGCACGTCAACAGTCTGTCCGCGTGGCTGCGCGCGGTGGCAGACCAGGCGGCAGCCTGCGGCACCGATCCCCTGGCTTGGCGCCGGGACCTCGTCGGCCTCCAGCGCCGGCTGAACATCCTCTTCGAAGGCGCCATCGGCGCGGTCGCCTGCAGCGCCGCGGTGCCGCCGCCCGGTCCCATGGACCCGGCACACATCGCCGCCGAGCTCTCCGAGCTTCGACGGGGTGTCCGCGCCGTCCTGCTTGGCCGCCGAATGCCGCGCCGGCCTCGGCGCGACGAGGGGGTCAGGCCATGATCATCGGAGCGACGCGGATCCGGAGCCGCTCGGGGCACCACGCATTGGCCGCGCATGTCTGGCGCGGCGCGGGCAATGCGGAGGTCGCCACACTCGCCGGCTGCGAGGCCGATCTGGAGGACATGGTCGAGATGGCCCGCGCCGGCCGGCATCCCTACGCGATCCGGCGTTTCCACATCTCGCCCGGCGAGCCGACCACAGACACGGAAGCCCGCGCGGTCGTCACCGCGCTCGCTGCCGAGTTCGGGTTCGATCCCGAGGGCGCCGTCCTGGTGCGGCATCGCAAACGGCGCCGCGTCAAATACGACCCGATCCTGGGCACCCAGGGATTCGAGGTACACTGGCACCTGATCGTGCCAGAGGTCGACCCAGTCACCGGGCGGGTGCTCGACAGCCGCTGGATGTATCTGCGCCACGAGCTTGTCGCGCGCGGGGCCGAGTTGCGACTGCTGCACCAAGTCACGAAGGGCCGGTTCAACACGGTGGTGCTGGCGGCCTTCGAGGCACGCGATGACGCGCGGTCCGCGCGGCGGCTCCGCGAGGCCGGCATCGAGGAAGGACCTCCGGCATATGCCGCATACACCGCCCGGCAGCGGCGTCGCCTGGAACGTCGCCAGGCCGACCCGCAAGGCGAGGCCCTTGACCTGCCGATGCTGGTGCGCCGGCTCGCGAAGGCCTGGGCGGTGCATGCGCCAAACCCGCCGGCACTGGTGGCCGCGCTGCGGCGCGAGGGTCTGCGCTTGCGGCACCCCGCCGACCCGCCGCCAGCGGAAAGGGACGGTCGGCCGATCGCGCCGCCGCCGACGACGGTTGCGGCGGGCTGGGTGGTGGACGCCTGGGACGGCCGCGCAAAGCAGGCCTACGTGCTCGGCGCCGCGCACATGCTGCTGCGCGAGCCGCGGGCGCGTGTCGCCGAGGCGCTCCGGGCACTCCCGCGGGCAACCAAGGGGGCGGCAAAGCGGAGGCCCGATCCGGCGCCCGATAGCAGTCCCGGCGCCGGTGCCGCCGCCGCTCTTGCGGACACCCAAGGTGATTTGGAAAGCGAGGGAACGAGGCTACCATCCCCGAATACTTCTGGACCGCGCTTCCTGGATAGAGCTGTTCGATAAGCATTATACGCGACGCCGAAAGCATCAACTTCGGCGAGGCTTTGCTTACTGTATGTTGACTTGCATGAATCCAACGCCTCGCGATCTCCTGCATGCCGTTTACCGCCCGCTGGTCGTCTCCGTGCGGCGCTTCGCCGCCACTGACGTGCTCGGGTGGCGGAGCTCGCGTCAGGCCTGCTGCGCACCCACGCGCGCCGCCGCATGTCGGCGATGCCTCCGCCCTCGGCATCGCGCACCCCCAGGGCGCTCGACTGGGCCAAGCCCCTGCCGCCAGAACCGGGCGACGAGCGGGTGTTCTGGGGCTGTGGGCTCTCGGCACTGCTCGGCGCCGCGCTGACGGCCTGCATCTCCCACGCGGCGGGGGCGATGCTGGTGACGGACCTGCCGCAATCATAGGCGCGGAGGCTGATCGGCGGCGAGCGATCCGACGGGCTCTGCTTGAAGGCAGCATGCGCGACGGCAGCGATCACTGGCGTCCATCTCGGGGCGGCCATCCAGGTCACGTCCGGCTCAAGCATCCGTGTATAGGGCCTCAAGGCCGGGGCGGGCTGCCTCGCAGCGGCAGGCCGCGCATGCCGCCGCCAGGCAACTTGCTAGGCCGGCGGCATCGCCGCAGTGCCGGGCACACTGGAAGCCAGGCGGCCTGGTCGGAAGATGCTCGGTGATGGGAAAAGCTAGGGCGCCCGTCGTGTCCCGGACGTGTCCGGCCAGCGACACCCACCCAACGCCCCATCAGCGAGGCGGAGAAATACGCCGAATTTTGAGAGGCTTATGGTGCCGACACCCGGATTTGAACCGGGGACCTACTGATTACGAATCAGTTGCTCTACCGCTGAGCTATGTCGGCCCAAGGTGCCGCGCGGCTATAGCGGCCCGCGCGGCCAGGGGCAACCTCTCCGGCACGCTCTGCCTCGCCAACTGCGGACAAGCTGCTAGAAGCCCAAGGAAATGCCCCGCCGCCTCCTGCTCCTCCTCGCCCTCCTGGCCGCAGGTGGGGCTGGCCTCTGGGCATGGCACAGCCTGCCGCCGCGCCTTCGCGTCGCCATGGCGGCATCCGGTCCAGCCCTCGAGGCGGTTTACGCGACCGGCGCCGTCGAGCCGATACACTGGGCCCGTGTCGGGCCGGCCACCCGCGCCAGACTCACCGATGTGCTGATCGAGGAAGGCGACCGGGTGCGAGAGGGCCAGCCACTCGCCCGGCTGGAGGACCGCCAGGCACGCTCCCTCGCGCTGGAGGCGGAGGCGCGCGCGGCCTTCGCCGAGGAGGAGTTGATCCGCACGCGTGCCCTGGTGACCCGCGATATCGCTGCCCGCGCGACACTCGACCGCGCCGAGCGCGACGCACGCGCCGCCCGGGCCGCGGCCGAGGCCGCCCGGCAGCGTCTGGACGACTACGTCGTGCGCGCACCGACCGGCGGCGTGGTGCTGCGCCGCGACGCGGAGGTCGGCGAGGTCGTCGACACCCCCGCCTCCCTGTTCTGGATCGGCGAACCGAGCCCGCTCCGCATCACGGCGGAAGTGGATGAGGAGGACATCGCGCGGATCGCCATCGGCCAGCGCGTGCTGTTGCGCGCCGATGCCTTCCCCGGCCGCATCCTGGCCGCCGAGGTGGCGCAGATCACGCCGAAGGGGGATACCATCCGCAAGGCCTATCGCGTCCGGCTGAACCTGCCCGAGGATACGCCCCTGATGATCGGCATGACCGTGGAAGCCAACATCGTGCTGCGCGAGACGCCAGATGCCGTGCTGGTGCCACCGACCGCCGTGGTGCTGCCCGGTGCCGCGGCACGTCGCGGTGCCGCCACGCCCGTGCCGCCGCCCGGCGCGCCGCGCCCGGCCGTTGTGTGGGTGGTGGAGAAGGAGACGGCCCGGCGGCGCGAGGTGGAACTCGGCGTGGAGGGCCCGCGCGCAACCGAGGTCCGCCGCAGGCTGGCGGTGGGCGAGGTGGTGATCCTCGACCCTCCCACGGGGCTGCGGGACGGCCAGGCGATCAGGCTGGCGCCATGAACCTGATCCTCGAACTCGCGCGCGGCATGCTGCGCCGGCGCCGGCGGCAGACGCTTGTCTCGGTTTCGGGCGTGGCGCTGGGCGTCGCCTTCTTCATCGCGATCGCGGCGCTGATGCGCGGGTTCCAGACCTATTTCGTCAGCCAGATCATCGATGTCGCGCCGCACATCACCGTGAAGGACGAAGCGCGCATACCGCCCGCCCAGGCCGCCGAGATGGATCTGACCCGGGGTGCGGTGCAGGTGCATGGCGTGAAGCCACGCGACCGCGTTCGCGGCATCCGCGCCGCCGGCGACAAGCTCGCCATGCTGGAGGCGATGGAAGGTGTGGCCGCCGCACCTGTGCTGCAGGGGCAGGCGCTGCTGCGCTACGGCTCGCGCGATGTCTCGGCGGTGATCACCGGCATCGACCCGGCGCGGCATGGCCGCGTCTCCAACATCGAGAAGGACATGGTCGCCGGTCGGCTCGAGGACCTGCGCAGCACGGCCAACGGCATCATCATCGGCGAGGGACTGGCGCACAAGCTCGGCGTGCAGTTCGGCGACACCGTCGTGGCCGTCTCGCCGCAAGGCGTGGTGCTGCCCATGAAGGTCGTCGGGTTGTTCCGCACCGGCATTCAGACGGTGGACCAGTCGCACGGCTTCGCGCTGCTGAAGGTGAACCAGGTCCTGCAGAACCGCCCCAATGTGGTGAACCAGATCCTGGTGCGGCTGGCCGATGTGACGCGCGCAGAGCCGCTCGCCCGCCAGATCGAGGCGCGCTTCGGCGACCGCAGCGAAAGCTGGGAGGAGCAGAACCAGAACATCCTCACCGTCTTCGTGATCCAGAACGCCATCATGTATTCGGTGACCGGCGCGATCCTGCTGGTTGCCGCCTTCGGGATCTACAACATCATCTCGACCGTCGTGTTCGAGAAGACGCGCGACATCGCCATCCTGAAATCGCTCGGCTTCACCGAACGTGACATCCAGCTTCTGTTCCTGGTGCAGGGAATGATCGCCGGCCTGCTCGGCGCGATCGCCGGCTGCCTGCTCGGTGCGCTGATGGTGGAGGCGTTGGCGCAGGTGCGCTTCGACGTGAGCACGCCCTCCGGCAACGACCGCTTCATCCTGGCGCGCGACTGGCGCGTCTATCTCGCCGCCAGCATCTTCGCCGTGCTCGCCGCCGGCATCGCCGCGGTGATCCCGGCACGCCGCGCCAGCCGGCTCGATCCCGTGCAGGTGGTGCGCGGGGCAGCGTGACGGAGCCCCCGCTCCTCGAAGCGCGCAACGTGACCCGCACGCTGCCGGAGGGCGTGACGCTGGTGCGCGACGTCACGCTTTCGATCGGGCGGGGCGAGTTCGTCGCGGTCACCGGGCCGTCCGGCTCGGGCAAATCGTCGCTGCTCTACCTGCTCGGCCTGCTCGACCGCCCAACCAGCGGCGAGGTGCTGCTGGAGGGGCGTGACACGGCGCGGCTCTCGGGCGCGGAGATGGCGGCGCTGCGCCTGGCGCGGCTCGGCTTCGTGTTCCAGTTCCACTTCCTGCTGCCGGAGTTCACCGCGATGGACAACGTGCTGATCCCGATCCGCCGGCTGGGGCGGCTGCGCGATGCCGCGGCGCGCAAGCGGGCGCTGCATCTGCTGGACCTGCTCGGCCTGGCGGAGGCGGCGAGCAAGCTGCCGGAGCAGCTCTCCGGCGGCATGCGGCAGCGTGTCGCGATTGCGCGTGCGCTGGCCAACGATCCGGCGCTGCTGCTCGCCGACGAGCCGACCGGCAATCTGGACACCAGGAATGCCGCCGCCGTGTTCGATGCCTTCGCGCGTCTGGTGGCCGAGGAAGGCCGGACGGTGATCGTCGTCACGCATGATCCGGACCTCGCTGCGCGGACCACGCGACGGGTGCATCTGGTGGATGGCCGCATCGTGTCGGATGCGCCGATGCGGGCCGGGCAACATCCGGGCAACACCTCATCGTGAAACTCCGCCGGGCCCGTCACCTCGATCGAGCGTGACCTGATTGTGGCGAAAAATGGGCGACAATCGGGCGATGACTATGGCAGGATCATGGCGAACGTAACCGGAGGCCCGCGCGTGCTCATTGTCCTTTGCCTGTTGGCAGGCTTCGCGGCGCTGGCCGGGCTTTCGAGCGCGGTGGCGGTGCTGCTCTTCGGGCTCGGCGTCGCGGGCCTGCTGGCGTCGCTGGGGTTCGGCGTCGTGGCGCTGGGCGCCAGCCTCGGCGCGGCCTTCCTCGCCTTCGGCGGCCGCCCCGCCTGAGCGGGAGCGCGCGCGTCACGGCAGCAGGATCCTGAGCGGCCCCGCCGCGTCGCTCACCTCGGCCGGCAACAGCCCGGCCGGATCACCGTCGGTCTGCACCGGCACCACGCCTTCCGCCGAAAGGCGGATGTGGTGGGCAGGCAGGATCTCCACCCCTGGCAGGCGCGGGATCAGGCCGAGCGGCAGCGCCGCGGCCGCCAGCGCGGCCCGCAACATGCCGGGGTGCCGGAACAGCACCACCTGGAAGCCGGGATCTGCCGGGCGCGCGGCCGGCGCCACGCAGTAGCGCCCGGCATAGAGCCGCCCCTTGGTGACGATCACGCTCGCCGCCGGTCCGGAGGCTCCATCCAGTTCGGCGGTGATAGGCGCGAACGGGTAGCGCGGCAGTTCCCGCAACGACTGCCAGACATAGGCGGCACGCCCGATCCGCCGCTTCAACGCCAGATCGAGCCGCGCCACCACCATGGCGTCGAAGCCCGCGCCCAGCATCTGCACGAACAGCCGCTGCCGCCCATCGGCGAAGCGCGCCAGGCCCGGATACAATACAGCCGGCCGCCCCGCCGCCAGCGCCGCCGCCGCCCGCTCGGGCGAGGCCGGCACGCCGAGCTCCCAGGCCAGGACATTCGCGGTGCCGAGCGGCAGCACGCCGAGCATGGAGCCGCTGCCGGCAAGTCCCGAGGCGACCTCGGCGATCGTGCCGTCGCCGCCCGCAGCCACCACCACCGGCACGCCGCGCAGCGCCGCCTCGCGCGCCAGCGTCTCGGCATCGCCGGGGCCGCGCGTCTCGGCAAGGTCGGGGCGCACGCCGCGCGCCAGCAGGGCGGCGAGCGCGCGTGCCAGGCGGCGACGGCGGCCGGCACCGGCCGCAGGGTTGAAGACGATCAGCACGTCCGCCGCGTAGCGCCGTCACATGACGATTCGCGGACGCCTCGCTGACGGCTGCGTGACATGCACCCGGCGCAGCACTCCACAGGGCTGGGCGCGTGCGACGTCACTCAAGATTCACGTCACATCGCCCAAGGCGGCGGCTACAGCGCGCCAACGCAACGGAAGCTTCCGCGTCGCGTTGGCGGCACGGATGCGGGAGCCGGACAGGCATGCACAGCACCGAGCCCAAACGCCGCTACCGCACCGTGTTCCTCTCCGACATCCATCTCGGAACGCGCGGCTGCCGCAGCGACTTCCTGGTGGATTTCCTCCGCCGCACCGAATGCGAGCGCCTGTTCCTGGTCGGCGACATCGTGGATGGCTGGCGCCTGCGCAAATCCTGGTACTGGGACGCCGGCCATGACGAGGTGATCCGCCTGCTGCTGCGCGCCGCGCGGAGCGGAACCGAGGTGACCTACATCCCCGGCAACCACGACGAAGCGCTGCGCGACTGGCTCGGCATGGAGATCGCCGGCGTCCGCTTGGTGAACGAGGCGGTGCACATCGCCGCCGATGGTCGCAGATACCTCGTCATCCATGGCGACCAGTTCGACAGCGTGGTGCGTTACGCCAAGTTCCTCGCCCATCTCGGCGACTGGGCCTATGACTGGGCACTGACCGCCAACCACTGGTTCAACGTCGCGCGGCGCCGATTCGGCTATCCCTACTGGTCCCTCTCGCAATGGCTGAAGCGGCAGGTGAAGGAGGCCGTGAAAGCGATCGACCGGTTCGAGACCGCGCTGGCGCAGGAAGCCCGCCGCCGCGGACTGGACGGCGTGGTCTGCGGCCATATCCACCACGCCGAGATGCGCAGCGTGCAGGGCGTGCTCTACATGAACGACGGCGACTGGGTGGAGAGTTGCACCGCGCTGGTCGAGCACGCCGATGGCAGGTTCGAGCTGGTGGACTGGGCGCGCGAAAACCGCCTCTCCTTCTTCCGCACCGAACCCGCGACGGTGCCCGCGGCGGCGTGAGGCGGAAGGAACGGCATTGGACAGCGTATCGGACTGGGGGATGGGCGCGCTCGATCCCGGAGCGGAGATGGCGGGCGCTGCCGGTGCCTCGCGCCGCATCCTGATCGTCAGCGATGCCTGGCACCCGCAGGTGAACGGGGTGGTGCGCACGCTCGACACCGTGACGCGCGAGCTGCGCGCGCTGGGCGACACGGTGGAGGTGATCGGGCCGGACCGCTTCGCCTCGATGCCCATGCCGGGCTATCGCGAGATCCGCCTGGCGCTGGCGCCGAAGCGCGCGCTGGCGCGGATGGCAGAGGCCTTCGCCCCCGATGCCGTGCACATCTCGACCGAGGGGCCGCTCGGCTGGGCGATGCGCGCGATCTGCCTGAAACGCGGCTGGCGCTTCACCACCTCCTTCCACACCCGCTTCGCGGAATACCTGCACGCCCGCACGCGCATCCCGACCGCCTGGTCCTGGGCCATGCTGCGCCGCTTCCACGCCGCCGGCGCCGGCACCTTCTGCGCCACGCCCTCCCTGGCGCGGGAGCTGGCCGGGCGCGGCTTCGCCCGCGTGATGCCCTGGTCGCGCGGCGTGGACCTGGCGCGCTTCCGGCCGGAGGCGGCGGGCCACGGCGAGGCGGAAGCGTGGGAGGGGCTGCCGCGCCCGATCTTCCTTTGCGCCGGTCGCGTCGCCGTGGAGAAGAACATCGAGGCCTTCCTCGCCCTCGACCTGCCGGGCAGCAAGGTGGTGGTCGGCGATGGTCCGCAGCGCGCGGCGCTGATGCGCCGCTTTCCCGGCGCGCATTTCACCGGCTGGCGGGAGAACGGGGCGCTGGCGCGCGCCTATGCGCGGGCGGATGTCTTCGTCTTCCCCTCCCGCACCGACACCTTCGGCCTGGTGCTGCTGGAGGCGCTGGCCAGCGGCACGCCGGTGGCCGCCTATCCGGTCACCGGGCCGCTCGACGTCATCGGTGATGCGCCCGTGGGCGCGCTGGACGTGGATCTGCGCGCCGCCTGCCTCCGTGCGCTGGAGGCGGACCGCGCGCTCTGCCGCACGCATGCCGAGCGCTTCTCCTGGGCCGCCTGCGCGCAGCGCTTCCGCGACAGCCTGGTGCTGATCGGTCGGTGAAATTTCCGGTCGGCGCGCGCCCGTGCTAGGGGCGGCGGCATGATACGCTGCCCCGCCGCCCGGGAAAGATGCGCAAGCTGATCCGCCACCCCGCCATGCAGGCGGGCCTTGCACGCATCCTCGGCGCCTACATCGCCTCGGTGGCTCGCACGACGCGCTGGCGCCTTCTTGGCGGCGACGACGCGCTGGCCGAGGTCGCGGCCGGCCGGCCGCTGATCCTCGCCTTCTGGCACGAGCGGCTGCCGATGGTCCCGAAACTGATGAAGCTCGCCGTCGCGCGGGAGCCGGCGGTGGCACGGCTGGTGCCGCATGTGCTGGTCAGCCAGCACCGGGACGGGCGCTTCATCGGCGCGGCGGTCGGCCGCTTCGGCTTCCGGATGGTCTATGGCTCCTCCCGCCGCGGCGGCGGGCAGGCGATGATCGAGATGGTGCACATCCTGCGCGGCGGCCATCCGGTGGCGATCACCCCGGACGGCCCGCGCGGGCCGCGTCGCCAGGCGGCGCCAGGGGTGGCGCAGCTCGCCGCCCTTTCCGGCGCAGCGGTGGTGCCGGTCGGCGCCGCGACAAGCCGTCACCGCATCCTGCCGAGCTGGGACCGGATGATGCTGCCGTTGCCCTTCGGCCGCGGCGTGATCGCCTGCGGTCCGCTGGTCCGGGTGCCGCGCGACGGCGCGGAGGCGGCGCTGCCGGCCATCGCGGCGGCGCTCGACGCCGCCTGCGCCGAGGCGGATGCGGCGGTGGGGATCGGGCGGTGAGGATCGGGCGTTGACCCTGGGGCCGGTCGTCTGGCGGATTGGGGCGACGCTGGTCGCCCCGGCGCTGGCGCCCTATCTCCGGGCCCGCACGCGCCGCGGCAAGGAGATCGCCAGCCGGCTGCACGAACGCCGAGGCGAGGGCGCCGCGCGCCAGCCCGGCCCGCTCTTCTGGCTGCATGCCGCCAGCGTGGGGGAGTCGCTCTCGGCGCTACCGGTGCTGGAGGCGATGGCGGAGCGCCACGCGGCGCTGCGCTTTCTCGTCACCACCGGCACCGTCACGGCGGCGGAGCTGCTGGGGCAGCGCATCCCGCCCTGGCTGGCGCCGCGCGTCGCGCATCGCTTCTCCCCGCTCGACGTGCCGGCCTGGGTCGGGCGCTTCCTGCGCGACTGGCGGCCCGATGCCGGCGCCTTCGTCGAAAGCGAGCTCTGGCCGAACCTGCTCGCCGCGGCGCGGCAACGGGGCCTCGGGCTCGCCCTGGTCAATGCCCGGATGAGCGCGCGCAGCGCCCGCCGCTGGCAGCGCGCGCCGGGGCTGGCGCGGGCGGCGCTCGATGCCTTCGGCCTGGTGCTGGCGCGGTCGCCCGCGGATGCGGAACGGCTGGCAGCGCTTGGGGCGAGCGATGTTCGCTGCTGGGGCGACCTGAAGATGGCGGCGCCCCCGCTGCCGGCCGATCCCGCCGCCCTGGCCCAGCTGCGGGAGGCGATCGGGCAGCGCCCGGTCTTCCTCGCCGCCTCCACCCATCCGGGGGAGGAAGCGGACGCGATCGCCGCACACCGGGCCCTGGCGCCGGCCCTGGGCGGGCTGCTGACGGTGATCGCCCCGCGTCACCCGGCGCGCGGCCCGGAGATCGCTGCCGCGGCGGAGGCGGCCGGCCTGCCCGCCGCGCGGCGCAGCGCCGGCGCTGCGCCGGGGCGAGAGATCGCAATCTATGTCGCGGACACGCTGGGCGAACTCGGCCTGTTCTACCGGCTGGCGGGCGCGGCACTGATCGGCGGCTCGCTGGTGCCGCATGGCGGGCAGAACCCGCTGGAGGCCGCCCGGCTCGGCTGCCCGGTTCTGTTCGGCCCGCACATGGAGAATTTCGAGGAGCCGCGGGCGCGACTGCTGGCCGCCGGCGGGGCACTGGCGCTGGAGGCGCCCGCGGCGCTGGCGCCGGCGCTGCGCGACGTGCTATCGGACCGTGACCGTGCGCGGAGCCTGGCCGAGGCCGCCGCCACGGTCGCCGACGGCCATGCCGGCCTGCCGGGGCGGGTGGCCGAGGCGCTGCTGGGCCTGCTGCCGCCGGATGGCCCGGCGGAGACGCCTCTAGGGCGCAGGGCGGGTCCCTGAACGAACGAGGGCTGATGCGAGCACCCGGCTTCTGGGTGGGTGGCAGCGGTGGGGTCGCGCCCCTGCTCCTTTCCCCCTTCTCCGCACTCTACGCCGGCGCCACCGCGCGCCGCATGCGGCGCTCCGGCTGGCGGGCGCCCGTGCCGGTGATCTGCTGCGGCAACGCCACGGCCGGAGGCGCCGGCAAGACCACGGTGGCGCTGGATCTCGGGCGGCGGCTGGCCGATCGCGGCATCGCCTCGCATTTCCTGCTGCGCGGCTATGGCGGCAGCCTGAAGGGCCCGGCGCGCGTGGACCCGGACAAGCACGACAGCACGCAGGTCGGTGACGAGGCGCTGCTGCTGGCCGAGGTGCGCCCCACCTGGGTCTCGGCCGACCGCGGCGCCGGCGGCATGGCGGCAGTGGCCAGCGGCGCGCAGGCCATCGTGATGGATGACGGGCTGCAGAACCCGACGCTCGAGAAGGACCTCTCGCTGCTGGTGGTGGATGGCAGCTTCGGCTTCGGCAATGGCCGCGTGATCCCGGCTGGGCCGTTGCGCGAGCCGGTGGCCGCCGCCGCCGCGCGCTGCCAGGCGGCGGTGCTGGTCGGCCCCGACGAATGCGGCGCGCTGGACCAGTTGCCGAAGAGCCTGCCGGTGCTGCGCGCGAAGCTGGTGGCCGGGCCGGAGGCCGCGATGCTCGCCGGCCAGCCGGTCTTCGCCTTCTGCGGCCTGGCGAATCCGGCCAAGTTCTTCGCCACGCTGCAGGAGGCCGGGACGGTGCTGGCCGGCCGCGAGGCCTTCGCCGACCACTACCCCTATGACGAGGGCGACCTGAAGGACCTGCTGGCCCAGGCGGAGGCGCTGCGCGCCGTGCCGGTCACCACCAAGAAGGACTTCGTCCGGATCCCGCACCAGTTCCGGTCCCGCGTCACCGTGGTGACGGTGGGCCTCGCCTGGGAGGAGCCGGCCTCCATCGAGAGCCTGCTCGACCCGCTTGCCGCGCGCGTGCCGATCCCGGCGTAGCGCCCCGTCAAGCATTGCGACATGGCCGGTCCGGCATGCCGGGCGGGAGTGTCGCCAGGCTTGATGAGGATTGCGCTCACCGCGGCCCGATGGCGCGGTGCCGACCAGGACGCAGCGATCTTTCCTCGACCTGCTCGCCGGCGGACCCTGCCGGCGCAACCGATCACGTGCAGATGACTATACCGGCCGGACGGTTCATCCCTTGACGAACCGTCCGGCCGGTATAGTTGCTGGGCATGACCGACGGGATAGCAACGAACCCCACCCCGGACGCGCGCACCCGCGTGCTCGACGCCGCCGAGGCGATCGTGCAGGCGCGCGGCGTCGCCGGCCTGACGCTGGAGGCGGCAGCCCGCGATGCCGGCGTCTCCAAGGGCGGCCTGCTCTACCACTTCGCCTCGAAGGAGGCGCTGCTCGACGCCCTGCTGCGCCGCCTGGCGGAGTTCATGGAGCGGGAGTACCGCGCCTGCGTCGAGGCGCAGCGCCCCGGCCCCGGCCAGGTGGCGCGGGCGATGCTGGAATGGGGCTTCGGCGCCGGCGAGCATGCCTGCAACGAGCGCCATGACCGCGCCGCCGCGGTGTTCCTCGCCGCCTTCCATCACGACCCGGCACTGCTCGACCCGATCCGCGAGGTGATCGCCCGCATGCGCCGGGACATCGCGGCGGATGGCCTGCCGCCGGGCCATGGCGACGCGATCAATGCCGCCGGGGACGGCATGTTCATGGCCCGCATCTTCCGCCTCTACAGGCCGAGCGAGGCCGAGCGGCTGGCCATGCGCCACGCCCTCGCGCGGCTGCTGGACGCCTCCGGGTGACGCGCGGCATCCGTCTCCTGCTCGGCGCGACCCTGCTCGCCGCGGCGGCCGGCGCAGGCTTCCTGTGGACGCGCCCCGGCGAGGCCGAGCGCAGGGCGCCGCCTGCCGTCGCGGCCGAGCCGGTCGGCGTCGGCGCGCTGGGACGGGTGGAGCCCGCCTCCCGCATCCGCCGCCTCGCGCCCGGCCCGGGGCAGGAGGGCGCACGCGTCGCGCGGCTGCTGGCGGAAGAGGGCGACCGCGTGGAGGAGGGCCAGGTGCTGGCCGAGTTCAGCGACGCTGCCCTGAAGGACGCGGCGCTGCGCCAGGCCGAGGCGCAGCTCGCCCAGGCACGCGCGCGGCTGGAGCGCACCCGCGCCGCCGGCCGGCCCTCCGAGGTCACCGCCCAGCGCGCCCGTATCGAGGCGCTGCGCGCAGCGGAAGGCAGCGCCAGCCGCGAGGCCGAGCGGGCCGAGCGCCTGGAACGCACCGGCGCCGGCGCCGAGGCGGTGGCCGAGCGCGCGCGCTTCGCCGCCATCCGCGCCCGCGCCGAGCGCGCCGAGGCGGAAGCTGTGCTGGAAACCCTGCTGCGCCCACGCCCGGAGGATCTCGCCCTCACCGAGGCCGAGCTTACCGCGGCCGAGGCGGCGCTGGCCCGCGCGCGGGCGGAAGCCGAACTCGCCAGGCTGCGGGCCCCGATCGCCGGCACAATCATCCGCGTGATCACCCGCGCCGGCGAGCGCGTCGGTGCCGAGGGCGTGCTGGAGGTCGCCGACCTCAGCCGCATGGAAGTGGTGGCCGAGGTGTACGAGACCGACCTCCCCAGCCTGCGCCTCGGCGCCCCGGCTGAGGTGGTGGTGCCCGGCGGGGCCGATCGCTTTCCCGCGACGCTCCGCGAGATCGGCTGGCAGGTGCGGCGCACCACCCAGGCCAACACCGACCCGGTTGCCGCGGTGGATGCGCGCACCATCGAGGTGCGGCTCGTGCTGCCGCCGGATGCTGGGCAGGCGCTCGCGCGGCGGTCCAACATGCAGGTGCAGGTGGCGATCCGGCCATGAACGAGCTGGCGCCGCCTGCGAAGCTGCTGCCCTGGGCGCCGGAACGAACCGGCGAGGCGCCGCATTCGCTGCCCCCCGCACGTCGCGGGCCGGGCTTTGCCGCCTCCACCTGGCTGGCCGTGCGGCTTGCCTGGCGGCAGCTACGCTCGGAGAAGGCGCGGCTCGCCTCGGCGATCGCGGGCGTGTTGTTCGCCTGCGTGCTGGTGTTCATGCAGTTGGGCTTCCGCGGCGCGCTGTTCGAGAGCGCGACCAACCTGATCGGCGCGATGCGCGGCGACCTGTTCCTGATGCATCCGCTGACGCTGGCAAGCTTCCGGCCGGAGCCGCTGCCGCGCGTGCGCGCGCAGCAGGCCCTCGCCCTGCCGGAGGTGGAGCGCGCCGTGCCGGTCTATCTGGCGCAGGCGACCTGGCGGAATCCGGAGAGCGGCACGCGGCGCACCATCCAGCTCATCGGCGTGGACGTCGCCGCCGGCGTGCTGGACTTCCCGGGCCTCGCGCCGCTGGTGGACCGGCTGAAGCGCGCCGACACGCTTGCCTTCGATGTCCGCTCGCGCCCCGAATTCGGCCCCGTCGCGACGCTGCTGGAGCAGCGCGGCACGATCGAGGCGGAGGTCGGCAACCGCCGCATGGAGGTGGTCGGCCTGATCGAGATCGGCCCCTCCTTCGGCGCCGATGGCAACGTCGTGCTGTCGGAGGTGAACTTCCGCCGCGTGGTGAAGGAGCGGCAGGTGGCCGCGGTGGACCTGGTCGCGATCCGGTTGCGCCCCGGCAGCGACATCCTGGCGACGCAGCAGCGCCTGCGCGAGCTGCTGCCGCGCGACGTCATGGTGCTGACCCAGGCCGAGCTGCGCGCGCATGAGCGCCGCTACTGGGAGGAGGCGACGCCGATCGGCTTCATCTTCGCCTTCGGCAGCCTGATGGGCCTCGTGGTCGGGATGGTGATCGTCTACCAGATCCTGTTCAGCGACATCGCGAGCCATCTGAAGGAATACGCCACGCTGAAGGCGATGGGCTATTCCGGCTTCTATCTCTCCCGCGTCGTGCTCGGCGCCGCGCTGATCCTGGCGGTGACCGGCTTCATCCCCGGATTGGCGCTGTCCTTCTTCCTCTATGACCTCGTCGGCAGCGCCACCTTCCTGCCGCTCCGGCTCGACCTCGCGATGGGTCTCTCGGTCTTCGCGATGATCTTCGGGATGTGCGCGGTGGCGGGACTGCTTGCGGTGCGCAAGCTGCGGGATGCCAATCCGGCGGACATGTTCTGATGGAGCCGGTGCTTCTCCGCCGCGTCACCTACGCGTACGGCGAAGGCGAGCTCCGCCGCCCGGTTCTTCGCGCCGTGGACCTCACCGTCCGCGAAGGCGAGATCGTGCTGCTCACCGGTCCCTCGGGCAGCGGCAAGACGACGCTGCTCACCCTGATCGGCGCGCTGCGCGCCATGCAGGAGGGCAGCGCCCGCGTGCTCGGCGAGGAGCTGAACGGCGCCGCCGAGGCCGCGCGTGTCGATCTGCGCCGGCGCATCGGCTTCATCTTCCAGAACCATAACCTGCTCGGCTTCCTGACCGCCCGGCAGAACGTGGCGATGGCGCTGGAGCAGGATGGCAGCCTTGCCGAGCGTGCGCGCCTCGCCCGCGCCGGCGAGTTGCTGGCCGCGGTCGGCCTCGCCGGGCACGAGGACCGCATTCCTGCAAGGCTCTCCGGTGGCCAGCGCCAGCGCGTCTCCGTCGCTCGCGCACTCGCCGCCGATCCAGGGCTGGTTCTGGCGGACGAGCCGACCGCGGCACTCGACAAGGCCAGCGGGCACGAGGTGGTGCAATTGCTGCGCAACCTGGCGAAGTCGCGCGGCGTGCCAATCCTGCTCGTCACGCACGACCCGCGCATCCTCGACATCGCCGACCGCATCGTCGCGATGGAGGATGGCCGGATCGTCGCGCAGGAGCAGGCCAGCGGCGCCGCGGCGGCTTGAGCACGGCGGAGACTTGAGCCGCGCGCCCCCGGCTGCGAAGCTTGCCGGCGCACAGGCACCCGGGTGGAAGCGTTGGATCGAAGGCAGGGGCGCGGCGTCCTGGCGGTGCCCGACTTCAGGCGTCTCTGGGTGGTGGGGCTCGCCCTCTCGGTCGCGCGGTGGCTCGAGATGCTGGTGATCGGCGTCATTGCCTTCCAGCAGACCGGCTCGGCCTTCGTCGTCGCCGCGATGACGCTGCTGCGGCTGCTGCCGCTCGGCCTGTTCGGGGCGCTGCTCGGCGTGCTGGCGGACCGCGCGCCGCGGCGGCTCACGCTGCTGGCGGTGCTGGCTTTGCAGGCCGCAGCGGCGGGCGCGCTCTCGGCCTTTGCCTTCGCCGGCGCGCTCACCGTGTGGCAGATGGCGGTGGCGAGCTTCCTCAGCGGCGCTGGGTGGGCGACCGACAACCCGGTCCGCCGCATGATGGTGGGCGAGGCGGTCGGCACGGCACGCATGGGCGCGGCGATGTCGCTCGATGTCATGGCGAGCAATGCGAGCCGCGTCGCAGGCCCGGCGCTCGGCGGCACGCTGCTGGCCACCCTCGGTGCCGGCACCGCCTTTGGGCTCGCGGCGCTGCTCCAGCTGGCGGCAATCGGCGCCGCGGCCCGGGTGCGCTGCGGCGCCACCGCCGCCGCGCCGGCGCAGCACGAGCCCGTGCTGCGGCAGCTGCGCGAAAGCTTCGCCCTGGCGCTGCACCTTCCGAAGCTGCGCGGCGTGCTGGTGGTCACGGTGGTGTTCAACCTGTTCGGATGGCCCTGCACCAGCATGATCCCGGTGATCGGCCAGCAGCCGCTCGGCCTCGGGCCGGAGGGGGTGGGCGTGCTGGCGAGCATGGAGGGGCTTGGTGCGCTGCTCGGCGCGGGGCTGGTCGGCATGCTGGCCAGCCCGGCGCGCTATGCCGCGGTTTATGTCGGCGGCACCGCGCTCTACCTGGCCATGTGCATCCTCTTCGCCCTCGCACCGCATCCCGTCCCGGCAGGGCTGGCGCTGCTGACGGTCGGCATTGGCGGCGCCGGCTTCGCCACCATGCAGGCGACCCTCGTCTACCTCACGACCCCGCCGGAGATCCGCGGCCGCGCGCTCGGCCTGCTCGCCACGGCGATCGGCACCGGGCTGCTCGGCTTCCTGCAACTCGGCCTGCTGGCGGAGTGGCTCGGGGCGCCTGAGGCCACCGCGCTGGTTGCGGCGCAGGGGCTCACCGCCCTGCTGGCGACCCGCCGGCTTTGGCGCCCGCTCCTCTGAGCAACGGCGCGTTCTCTTATCTAGCGAAAACGTGATATAAGGATGTTTCCGCATGTCGCCGCGAAGGCGAAACTCACGAGCTTGTCATGCGCGCCAGAGTGGAACGCAGGGCCATGTCGGGCATTGCAGGCGCCGAGTACAACCGGGGCGAGGACGAGAACCATGGCGACAATCGAGACAGAACGTCGTGCCGGGCCGGCGGGCACCGCCGAACGGCCGGGACAGCGGGCCAATGCCGCGGACCGTCATGTGGGGGCGCGCATCCGTGAGCGGCGGGTGATGATGGGCCTGTCGCAGCAGCAGCTCGCCAAGATGATCGGCGTCACCTACCAGCAGGCGCATAAGTACGAGCGGGGCCTGAACCGCATCTCCGCCGGACGGCTGTTCGAGATCGGCCAGGTGCTCGGCGTGCCGGTCTCGTGGTTCTTCGAGGGGCTCACACCCGACAGCGAAATCCATGAGACCAGCCCGCGCCAGCGCATGTGCCTGGAGCTGGCGCGCAACTTCGCGCTGATCGACAACGAGAAGCATCAGGAGGCGCTGAGCCAGATGGCGCGTGCCCTCGCGGCCCAGTCCCAGGCGGAGCGCGACGGACAGGCCTGAGGCCTCCCGCCCCGGCACATCCCGGCTGCAACCGGCGCCGCGCCCGCGCGTTGCGTCGGCGGGATGGCATGCGTGTTGCCGATCGGGGCAGGTTTGGAACAATGAAGCGGGAGAGATCACCGGGGCGGGTGCGACGCAGCACCCGGTCCCGGCGCCGCGGCTTGTGGCTGGGTGCCGCTGCCGTGCTGGTGGTGGGCGTCGTCGCCTTGGCTGGCCTGGGCGGGCCGCCTCCGCAACGCCCCGCGGGTGCCGGCCTGCCGCCGGCAGCGCTGGAGCGCCCGTCCTTCACCGTTGCGGAGCAGGTTGCCCCTGGCAGCGCAATCGCTGCCGAGGAAGCCAGGATCGCCGCCCTGCGCGCCACGAGGGCGCGCCTCGAACAGGAGATCGCCGGGCTGCGCATCGAGGCTGAGGAGCGCCGCCGCAACATGCCGGGCCGGAAGGAGCTCACCGGGGATCAGGCAACCGGGGCGGGTCCTCCCCTCGCCGCCGCCGATCGTGGTGGCGCACTCAGCACGACGGCGGCCCTGGCGGCGCAGACTGCCGCGCCAGAGCTGCCCGACCGGTCCCTGCGCGTCTTCGTGCACCATCGGGCCAATTCGCGCCCCGGCGCCGAGGCCGCGGAGCAACTCGCCCAAAGCCTTCGCACCGCCGGCGTGGACATCTCCGCAGTGCGGCCGGCGCCGTTCGTCCCTTCCACCCCGGTGGTGCGGTATTTCCACGACGAAGACCAGGCGGCGGCGGCACGGCTGGCCGGCAGGCTGGGCAGCGGCTGGGCGATCCAGGACTTCCGCGCCTACCTGCCACAGCCACCGCCCAGGACGCTGGAGGTGTGGCTGCCGGCGAACTGATCCTAGCGCGGCAGGGCGAGGCCGCCTGGACGATGCGCGTGACCTTTGCGCGACGCGCGCGACCGTGCGCGGCGCTCGGCGTTACCAAGCGCATCGCCAGAGGCACACGCCATGCGCCGCATCCTCGCTCTGCTCGCACTGTTCGGCACGCTGCCCGCCTTCGCGCAGGGACTCGGCCCGCTGATCGTGGAGGGCAATGCGCAATCGCGCAGCCTCGACTGCGCCGGGCGCGACGTCGTGGTGCGGGGCGAACGCAATCAACTCGCCTTCACCGGTGGGTGCCGCAGCCTCGAAGTGCAGGGCAGCACCAGCGAGATCCGGGCCGAACTTGCCCCCGGCGCACGGGTCAGCCTGCGCGGCGACACGCTCGACCTGCGCTGGGCCATGCTCGGTGACGGCCCGCCGCCACGGATCGCCACCGAGGGCCGGCAAATCCGCGTGGAGCAGGTGGCGGCCTCTGCCCAGGCCGCCCGCGGCGGCGCGATGACGCGGCGCGAAACGCCGCAGGGCGTTTCGCTCAACCTCTCGGGTGACGTGTTGTTCCCCTTTGGCGGCGACCGGCTGCGGCCGGAGGCGGAGGCCGGGCTGCGGGAGGTGGTCGAGCTGATCCGCGATCTTCGCCCGCGCAGCATGACCATCGTCGGCCACACCGATTCGGTCGGTGACGCTGCCGTGAACCGTGACCTCTCCCTGCGCCGTGCGCGCGCCGTGCAGCGCTGGCTCGAGGAACGCGCCGGCGACGCAATGCCGCCCGTGGTGGTGGAGGGCCGCGGCGCAGCCGAGCCGGTCGCGCCCAACGCCCTGCCCGACGGTCGCGACAATCCGGAAGGCCGCGCGCGCAACCGTCGGGTCGAGTTCGTGCTGGAGCGCTGACCGGTCAGGCGATGGCGAGCCCCGCCCGGGCCGGTGACGGAGGCTGCGGGCGAAGGGCGTCCTCGGCCTGTTCCTCGAACTGGTCCTCGGTGACGCCGTAGATCTCGCGCACGCGCCCCGCGGTCAGGGCTGCGGGCGTGCCGTCGAACATCACCCGGCCGGACTGCATCGCGATGATGCGGTCGCAGAAGACACGCGCCGTGTTGAGGTGGTGCAGGTTGGTCAGGACAGTGATGCCGTCCTCCCGGTTCACCTGCCGCAGCGCATCCATGACGGTCTTGGCGTTGCGCGGATCGAGCGAGGCGATCGGTTCGTCGGCGAGGATCAGCTTGGGTTCCTGCAAGAGGGCACGGCAGATCGCCACACGCTGCTGCTGGCCGCCGGAAAGCGTGTCGGCCCGCTGCAAGGCAGTCTCTGCAAGGTCGAAGCGATCCAGCACGCGGATCGCCATCGCCCGCTCCTCGGCGGTGAACATCTTGAACAGCGCGGTCAGCGTCCCGAGCGCGCCAGGCCTGTGGTTCAGGCGGCCGATCAGGACGTTGGTCAGCACGTCCAGCCGCTGCACCAGGTTGAACTGCTGAAAGATCATGGCGCAGTCGGTGCGCCAGCGCCGCAGCGCCTTTCCGCTGAGTGCGGTGACGTCCTGGCCGTCATGGAAGATGCGGCCCAGGGAGGGCTCGGTCAGGCGATTGACCATCCGCAGCAGCGTGGATTTGCCCGCACCCGAACGGCCGATGATGCCCACCATCTGGCCGTCCGGAATGACGATCCGCACATCGTCCACCGCTGTCACGGCGCCGAACCGTCGTGTGAGGCCCTGAAGCTCGAGCATCCCCGCCGTCCCCGTTGAGGCGCGGTTGTAGCCGCCTCGGATGACGTCACGGTGATGGTCCCGTGACGCCAGCATGTCTTCTGGATGGGCCGCCAACGCCCGGAGCTTCGGCACGCGCCCGTTTCGCGGTCGCCGTGAGCTTTCCGGCTTGCCGAAAACCGGCCCACATGTAATGTTATACTATACTTCGAAAGTGAGCCTGCCATGCGCCGCCGCATCCTGCTGCTTTTCCCTGCACTGGCCTTGCCTTCGCTGACCGGAGGGGCGGCGACGGCGCAGCAGAGACCGCAGGTGGTGGCGTCCTTCTCCATCCTCGGAGACATGGTCGGCCAGATCGCCGGGCAGCGGGTGCAACTGCGCACCATCGCCGGACCGAATGCCGATGCGCACAGCTTTCAGCCCCGCCCCTCGGACGCCGAGGCGCTGCGCAATGCCGCGCTCGTGGTGCGCAATGGACTGGGCTTCGACGGCTGGGTAGACCGCATGATCCGTGCCGCGAACTACCGCGGGCCCGTGGCGACGGCCACGGAAGGCCTGGTGCCGCGCCGCATGGAGGCGCATGGCCACGCTCACGGCCATGGTGGCGCCGAGCAGCGGCAGCCACACGCCGCCGCGCCGCGCACGGCGCCTGACCCGCACGCCTGGCAGGATCCACGGCTTGGCGCGCTCTACGCCCGCAACATCGCGCGTGGTCTCGCGGGAGCGGACCCCGCCAACGCGGCTGCACACCAGGCGGCAGGCGAAGCCTATGCGGCGCGGCTTGAGGCGCTGGACGTCTGGATCCGCGAACAACTCGCCGCCGTGCCGGAGGCCAAGCGCGTCGTGGTCACCAGCCATGATGCCTTCGGCTATTTCGGCGCGGCCTACGGCATCCGCTTCCTCGCGCCGCAAGGTGTCTCGACCGCCGGCGAGCCAAGCGCAGCGCAGGTGGCCCGCCTCATCCGCCAGATCCGTGCCGAGGGCACGACAGCGGTCTTCATCGAAAACATGGGCAGCCCGGCCACGCTGGAGCGCCTGGCGCGCG
Source organism: Falsiroseomonas sp. (assembly GCF_041690465.1). Lineage (GTDB taxonomy): Bacteria > Pseudomonadota > Alphaproteobacteria > Acetobacterales > Acetobacteraceae > Falsiroseomonas. Next base: position 21,128 of record NZ_JAWLHG010000027.1, read on the forward strand.
AGGCCGGCGTGCGGGTGCGCGGCCGACTCTTCGCCGATGCGCTGTCCGAGCCCGGCGGCCCGGCGCCGACCTACGAGGCGATGTTCCGCCACAACATTTCGCTGCTGGTGCCTGCGATGCGCGGCGAGGGGGCATAGCGCAGCCGGCTGGACCGGGCACCGGGCGCCGCCCCAGGATGGGCGGCATGCCCAGCCTTCCTGGTGGCCTCCCCTTTCCGACAACGGCCGCCGCGGCGCGGCTGCTGGTGCCCGGCCTCGCCGCCATGGTCGAGGCGACCGACCGGCTCGGCACGGTGCATGTGATCGGCGGCGCCGATGCCTCGGCCACGCGGTTCGATCCGGCGCGCACGGTACATGCGGCGATGGTCGCGCTGGGCTGGCCCTCGCTGGCGGCGCTGGCCCGTGCGGGGGCGGTGACGCGCGGCGGGCTGCCCTATGTCCCCGGGCTGCTTGGCTTCCGCGAGGTGCCGGCACTGGCCGAGGCCTGGCCCGCGCTCCACCCCAAGCCCGACCTGGTGCTGGTGGACGGACACGGGCTGGCGCATCCGCAGGGCTTCGGCACCGCCTGCCTGCTCGGCCTGGTGCTGGACGTGCCGGCCATAGGCGTCGCCAAGTCGGTGCTGGTTGGGGAAGTGGAGGGCACGCTGCGGGACGAGCCGGGCGCCCGCGCGCCACTGGTGTTCAAGGGAAGGCAGGTCGGCATCGCGCTGCGGAGCCGGCGCGGGGCAAATCCGCTCTATGTCTCGGTCGGCCATCGCGTCTCGCTCGACACCGCGCTGGAGTGGGTGACGCGCTGCCTGCGCGGCCGCCGGCTGCCGGAGCCGACCCGCGCCGCGCATGATGCTGCCGGCGCCCTGCGCCTTTCCGGCATGCCGGCGCTGGGCTAGTCGGGGCGCATGTCCCGCATCTGGATGGCGCTCGGCGCCCTGTTCGGCCTGGTTTCGGTGGCGATGGCCGCCTATGCCTCGCACGGGCTGGAACCGGCCAGCGCAACGCTGGCGAATACCGGCGCATCTCTAGGTGCCTGGCACGGCCTGGCGCTGATCGGGGCCGGCCTGCTGGCGGAGCGGCGCCGCGGGCCGCTCGTGCATCTCGCGGCCGGCTGCTTCGCCGCGGGAGCGCTGATGTTCTGCGGCGGGCTGTACCTGCGAGCACTGACAGACCTTTCGCTTGGGTTGGTCACGCCACTGGGCGGCATGACGATGCTCGTCGGCTGGGGATTGCTGGCGGCGGCAGCGTTGGTCGCGCCGCAGCGATGATCGCCAGCGCCTATCTGGCGGCCGAAGGCTACGAAGCGGAGCTGGCGGAGGAATTGCGTCGCGCCGGGCGCGCGATAGAGGCGTGGCACGGACGCCTGGCGCTCTCACCCGATCCGCCAGGCTCGACGGCCTGGGCGCTGGATGTCTGGACCGGCCCGCGCGAGCTTCCGGCGCCCTCCGTGAAAGCCGCGGCCGATGCGCTGCGGGCGATGCAGCGCAACTGGGCCGGCTATGCGCCGACGCATCATCGCCGCAGCGCCCTGATCACCGAGCGCCTGCCGCCGGTGAAGGCGCGGCCGCTCGTCTTCCCGGAGCCAGCGCCCTCCGCGCATCTCGGCGCCTGGACGCTGTTGGCGCCGGACCGGCTGCTGGCCTCGCCGACCAAGACCAGCCCCTTCGTCAACGGCGCGGTCGCCTTCGCCGAGGACCGCGAAGGCCCGCCCTCGCGCGCCTACCTCAAGCTGTGGGAGGCGCTGACCAGGCTCGGAAGGCATCCAGCGCCGGGGGAGCGGTGCCTCGATCTCGGGGCATCGCCGGGCGGCTGGACCTGGGTGCTGGCCAAGCTCGGCGCGCGTGTTGAGGCGGTGGACAAGGCGCCGCTCGATCCGCGCGTGGCGGCGATGCCCGGCGTGACGATGCGGGACGAGAGCGCCTTCGCGCTGGACCCGGCCCAGGAGCGGCAGGTGGACTGGCTGTTCAGCGACGTGATCTGCTACCCGGCGCGGCTGCTGACACTGGTGCGGCGCTGGATTGCGGCGGGGGCGGCGCGGAACCTGGTCTGCACGGTGAAATTCCAGGGCGAGACCGACCACGACGTTGCGGCGGAGTTCGCCGCGATCGAAGGTGCCGTGCTATTCCATGGCGCGCACAACAAGCACGAGTTGACCTTCGCCCGCCTGGCGGAACGGTAGACGCAGCGGACTTAAAATCCGCAACCCGCAAGGGTGTGGGGGTTCGAGTCCCCCGGCGGGCATCTCAGCGCTTCTTCACGAGTTGCTTCGTCAGCTTCTCGGCGATCGGCTTGCGCGGCAGGTCGAAGAACCGCGAGAGGCTCCACCGGCCATGCCGTACGCGCGCGCGCATGTCCGAGAAGGCGAGGAACCCCGCGCGCCCATGATAGCGCCCGATGCCGGAGGCGCCGACGCCGCCGAAGCCGAGCGACGGGAAGGCCGCGTACTCGATGGCGCGGCCAGTCACCAGCGCGCCGGAGCGCGTGCCGGCCGCCACCGCCGCCTCCTCCGAGCGGGTGGCGCCGAACAGATAGATCGCCAATGGCGGGGGGCGCGCGGTGACCCAGGCGATGGCGCCAGCAAGGTCGGGCATCGCCTGTATGGCCAGCACCGGGCCGAAGATCTCTTCCTGCTGCAGCGGTGAATTCTGTGCGGCCTCCGCCAGCGTGAGGGCGCGCCGCCGCGCATCGCCATCGGCGCCGAGCGGCGTCAGCCGCGCGCCCACGGTCAGCGCATCCAACCGCGCCGCCTGCGCCTCGGAGGCGATGGCGCCCTCCGGCAGCGCGATCCCACTGTCGCGGCAGGCGTCTGCAAAATCGGCGGGTGCATGGCCGACCAGCAGCACCGTATCGGGCGCAATGCAGGTCTGACCGGCATTCACCGCCTTGCCGGCCAGGATGTTCCGCGCCGCCTCGCGCAGATCGGCCCCGGGCAAGACCAGGGCGGGGCACTTCCCGCCGAGTTCCAGCGTGACGGGCACCAGGTTGCGCGCCGCCGCCTCCGCCACCTTGCGGCCCGTCGACGTGCCGCCGGTGAAGACCAGATGATCCCAGGGCTGCGCGGCGAAGCTTTCCGCCACCTCGCGCCCACCCTGGACGGCAAGCGCGACATCGCGGCCGAGGGCGGCCTCCAGCACCTCGCCCAGCAGCGCCGCCGTGCGGGGCACGAACTCCGAGGGCTTCACCACGACGCGGTTGCCCGCCGCGATCGCATCCACCACCGGCCAGAGGGCGAGCTGGACCGGGTAGTTCCAAGGCGCGATGATGCCGACCACGCCCTTCGGCACCGGCTCCTCCGCCGCCGTTGTTGGCCAGAAGGGATAGGGCACCCAGGCGCGCCGCGGCTTCGCCCAGCCCCTCAGCTTGCGGCGCGAATAGCGTGCGGCATCGGCCACGATCAGCACATCGGCCAGCAGGGTGTCATACCGCGATCGGCCGCCGTAATCGGCATCCAGCGCGATGACGAACTCCTCGGCACGTGCCAGCACCTCATCGGCCAGCTTCGCCAACAAATCGCGCCGGCGATCCAGGCCGAGTCTGCCGTCACGGGCTTCGGCGGCGCGCAGCGCGGCGAGGGCCTCGGCCGGCGTCACGCTGCCTCCTTCGGCAATGGCGCGCTCAGCAGCGCGGCGGCGGCGGCCTCGCCGGAGCGGATGGCGGCCTCGATCGTCGCGGGCAGATCGGGCAGGGTCCAGTCGCCGGCGAGCGCGAGATTCACCAGCGGCTGGCGCGGCGGGCGCGGGCGGGGCAGCAGGGTATGGCGCGGCGTCGCGCGGCGTTCGCGCACCGCGCGCGCGCGCGGTGGGGCCACCGGCCACTCGCCGGCCAGGCGGAAGCGCAGCGCCGCTTCGCGCACCTCGGGCCAGATGCGCACGGTGGCGGCTTCCTCGGAGAGCGTGACCGCGTCGTCGGCCGCGCTCACCGTGACGGAGACGCCGCCCGGCCGCACCAGCACCCATTGCGCCAGCCCGCCCAGCAGCCCGATGAAGCGCACCGGGCCTTCCGTGGCATGGGCGAAATGCAGGTTGAGGATCGGTGCGTGCAGCTCCGGCACCGCAAGATCCGGCAGCAGCCGCGCCGCCTCCCACGGGGGCACAGCGAGCAGCACGTATTCGGCAGAGTCGAGCTCGACCGATTGCTCGCCGAAATCCAGCGCGGCGACCCGGTCGCCCTGGCGCATCAGGCCGCGAAGGCGCAACCCGGTCCGCAGGGTGGCGCCATGGCAACCGAGGGTCGCGACGGCCGGCGCCACCATGTCCGGCCCCAACCCGCGCGCGGCGACGAACAGCCGTGCCGCGCCGGGCGCCGCCAGACGGCGCAGCACATGGCCGAGCAGCCGAGAGGAGGCTTCCGTGGCCGGCGTGTTCAGCGCAGCGACGGTCAGCGGCTCGACCAGGCTGCGCAGCATGGCCGGGTGCGCGGCGAGCGCGGCGGCGACGGTGCGATCCGCGCCGGGCAGGGCCAGTCGCGCCACCGCGAACAGCGCACCGAGCGTCAGCCCGGCCGGCCGCCGTGCGCTGCGCAACCAGCCCATAGGCGAGAGTGCCACCTGGCGCGCGCTGTGGTCGGCGAGGTCGAGCACCGGCAGGCCATCGGGCTCCGGCTCGATCCAGGCGTCGCGTGCGCCGACTGCCGAGAGGAAGCGCAGCGCCACACGGTTGGCGCCGAGCAGCGCATGCGTGCCGTTGTCGGTGCCATCGGGCAATGCGCGGGCGCGGCCGCCGGGCGCGGGCGTGGCCTCGTAGAGCGTCACGCGATGGCCCGCGCGCGCGAGCATCAGCGCGCCCGCCAGGCCCGCCAGGCCGGCGCCGACGACATGGAAGGTCATGATGGCGCCATGGCGGTCAGCGCCATCCGCAGCTTCTCGGCACGCGTCAGGCGCGGCCGGCTGCGCGGCGCGGCGAAGCCCTGCACCAGCATGCGGTCCAGCAGGCGGCGATAGCCCCACATCATCACCCGCGCCGGCTTCAGCGCGCGGGCGTCGTACCTCGGCAAATCCGCCGCGGCACATGCAAAGCCGGCAAGCGCCTGCTGTGCGAGCTCGTCGCAGCAGGCGGCGAAGCCGGGGTGCGCGACGATCGCCCGTGCATCCTCCGTCGTCACGCCATGGCGATCGAGCAGTGTGCGCGGGACATAGACACGGTCCGCCGCAGCATCCTCCTCCGCATCGCGGAGAATGTTCACCAGCTGGAAGGTGCGGCCGAGCGCCAGGCCGAACCCCTCGGCCTGCGGCGCGCCGAAGATGCGCACTGCCATGGCGCCCACACTACCTGCCACGCGGCGGCAATAAAGATCGAGCGCCGCCTCATCCGCCAGCCGCACGCAGCCCGCCGCGTCCGTCTCCATGCCCGCCACCATGGCCAGGCATTCGGCTGGCGGGAGGTCGAAGGCGCGGCACGCCCAGGCGAGCTCGGCGGAGAGCGCACAGTCGGGCGCAGCGAGCTTGCGGCGCCAATCGGAGAGGAAGCGGCGCTTCTCCGTGACCGGCATGGCCGCGTCGGCGATGTCGTCCACCGCACGGCAGAAGCCGTACACCGCGAACAGGGCCCGCCGTCGCTCGCCCTTCAGCACCCGCATGCCGCGCCCGAAGGATGACTTCGCCCGACTCACGCAGCTCCGCACAACCGCAGCGTCGGAGGGTGGCGGCAAGGCCAATGATGCGAAGGCGGCAGCAAAATCCGCTTTGCCGAGCGCGACGCGTCGCTGCACCGGATCGGCCAGGCGCAGCTTCGCCAGCAGCCGCCACGCCAGCACAAGCGTCACCGCCGCCTGGCGCTTCAGGCGCGAGCGCAGCAGGCGCGGCAGCGGCGCCGCGACCGCGAGCGTAGCCTCCACGCGGTCCAGCGCGGCGTCCAGCACGGCGCGGCGCTTCGGATTGTGGTGTTCGAAGAAGGCGGCCTCGCCGCCGGCGAGTTCCATCCATGGCTCGGGCAGATAAACGCGGTCCAGCGCGCCGCGATCCGGCACCAGGTCCTGCAGGTGGTTCAGCACCTGCAACGCGGTGCAAAGCGCGTCCGAAGCATGATGCGCGTCCGCGTCCTCGCCATGCAGCCGCAGCAGCATGCGCCCGACCGGCTCGGCGGAGCGCGCGCAGTAGCGTTCCAGCTCGGCCCAATGCGCATAGCGGCGCTGCACCGCATCCTGGCGAAAGGCGTCGAGCATGATGCGCGCCTCGTCGCAGCCGACCGCGGCCAGCGCCGTCTCAGCCGTCGCCTCCATCGCATCCAGCCGGCGCAGCTTCTCGTCCGCCGTCAGCGCGGCGGAATCGGCGACGTCGTCGGCGGTCCGGACAAAACGATAGAAGGCGAGCACCTTGGCGCGCGCCGCGCGCGGCAGCAGGAGGGAGGCGACCGGGAAGTTCTCGCTGCCCGCGTCGCGTGTTGGCGGCCCGACGGCGACCCCGGCCTGGCTGCCCGCCATCAGCGCCTCAGGCGGCCCCGCCCTGATAGGCGCGGCCCTTCCAGCCTTCGCGCTTGCCGAGCAGCCCGCGCACCAGCGCCGTCCACTGGATCGCCAGCGCCACGGCGACGGTCGCCGGATGCAACGGGATGGTCCACCAGGGCTCGCGCGTGCGGAAGGTGACTGCGGCGCGCAGCGCGAAACCGAGGCCAAGCGCAATGAAGGCCCAGCCGCTCGGCAGCAGCGCAACGGGCCAGAGGAAGGCGCCGGCGAGCATCGCCGTCCAGATCGGCAGGCCAACCGGGGTCGCCATGCCTTCGCGCGCATTCTTGATGAAGCCGCGCCAGCTCTGCACGAAGCCGTCGTACATCCGGCAGGTGGCAAGCGGTGCACCCTCCACCACTTCCGTCGCATGGCCGGCGGCGCGCATCCGACGCGCGAGTTGCAGCGCATCGTGCAGCACGCCACGGATGCCGGCATGGCCGCCGGTTGCCTGATAGGCGCCGCGCTCGACCATCATCAACTGGCCGCAAGCAGCCGCCATCTCCGCACGCCTGGTGAAGGCGCGGCCGCCACCGGGCAGGTAGCAGAACAGAAGAAAATTGATCATCGGCACGGTCAGCGCCTCGCCCAGCGAGCCCATGAGCTGCCGCGGCACGCCCGTTACCATCGCGGCGCCGGTGCGCTGCGCATGGCCGGACATGGACGCCGCCGCCTCGGGCTCCAGCCGCACATCGGCGTCGATGAAGAGCAGGTGCGTGCCTTTCGCGGCCTCCGCGAGCTGCGCACAGGCATGCACCTTGCCCGTCCAGCCGGGCGGCAGCGGCGGCGCCGTTTCCAGCCGCACCCGCGGATCGCGCGCGGCGAAGGCGCGCACGATCTCCGCCGTGCGGTCGGTGGAAGCGTCATCCATCACCACCGCTTCGATCGCCACGCCGCGCGATGCAAGCGCGGCTTCGAGGCAGGCCGCGATATGCGTCTCCTCGTTCCGGGCGGGGATCAGGATGGAGACGAGCGTGCCGGCTTTCGGCGTGCCATGCGCCGGACGCACCAGGAACAGGTTGGCGAGCCCCATCGTCGCCGGGAAGGTGGCGAGGAAAAGCGCGATCCAGGCCCAGGTGAACTCCCAGGGCGAAGCGACATCCATTCAGCCGGCCTCCTGCCGCGGGTCATGGCGCGGATCGTGCCGCGGATCGTAACGCTGTCCGCGCGCCGCTGCCACTGCCTGGCGCCAGAGCTGGAACAGGCCGCCCATGCCCTCTCGGCCGCGCAGCAGCGTCTGGAAGCGTGCCGGATCGCGGGCGATGGCATCCGCGGCCAGCCGGTCCATGGTCGCAGCGAGCGCGGCTGAGAGTGCCGCGGCACGCGCTTCGCGATCCAGCGCCGCGAGCACGCCGCCCTCGATCGGCTCCCCGAAGGCGCAGAGCATCTCCGCCTTGCGCTCGGTCCAGAACGGGTAGTCGAGTGCGAGCGGGATGAACACCGCCTCGGGGGCGAACTCCGGCAGGCGCGTCATGCCGGGCGCGATCGGCACCGGGCGTTCCCGGACATCGGAGAAGCGGCCTGGCGCGTTCATCCATAGCATGCGTTCGGGCGCAGCCAGCACCTCGCGCGCCAGGCGCAGGAAGGCGACGGCGCCGCGCGGCGTGCCTGCCTCGATGCCGAAGACGCCGATGCGGCGCATGAAGGGGTACCGGGCGAGTGCAGCCGCATCCATCGGGATGTACATCCGGCGCCGCGGAAACAGCGCCTGGGACAGCAGCATGAAGGCGACGCCATCCCACCACCCCGGATGATTGGCGAAGACAACCAGCGGGCGGCTGCCATAGTCCCGCGGCATGCCCCATTGCGCGACGCGCATGGCCCGCATGTGCTTCTGGAAGAAGCGGCCGAACATGAAATGGAAGAACGCCATCCGCCGCGGGTCATAACGGCCGACGGGATCTTCCGTCGTCGTCTTCCCCGGCGGCGTCATTGCGTTCACGGCACGTCTACTCCGCGGCGGTGGCGAGCTCGGCGTCTCGCCTTCCAGCCTGACGCGCGCGCTCGGTCATGCCGCGGCCGCCGCGATCCTGATCCATGCTGTCGGCGGCGATCCAGCCGGACATCATCACCATCGGCATGCCCGGCCCCGGATGCGCCGCGCCGCCGCAGAGATAGAGCCCCTTCACAACCTTGCTGCGGTTTCCCGGCTTGAAGGCGCCCATGAAGGTGCCGTGGCTCGCCAGCCCGTAGATGGCGCCGTCCAGCACCTTGTAGCGTTCATGGATGTCCACCGGCGTGAGCTGGCTTTCCACCACGATCCGCTCCTCGATGTCCTCCATCCCGGCGGTGCGCTTCAGCTTGTCGAGGATCTTCTGGCGATAGGCCGGGAACATCTTCGACCAGTCGTGGTGCGGCCGGAGGTAGGGCGTGTGAACCAACACATACAGCGCCTCGCCGCCCGGCGGCGCGGAGGTATCGTCGCTGCAGGAGGTGGCGGCGAGATAGGCGGTCGGATCCGGCGCCGGCTCGCCCTTCCTGTAGATCGCATCGAACTCCTCCTCCGCGTCGCGCGAGAAGACGAAGCAGTGATGCGCCAGATGGTCGTAGCGCTTCTTAAGGCCGAGATAGAGCACCACGCCGGAACAGGCCGGCTCGAACCCCTTGCGGTCGTATTTCCGGGCCGGCTCGCCGCCGACCAACTCGCGATAGGTGCGGATCGCATCCATGTTGGAGATCACCGCGTCGCAGGCGATCGTCTCGCCGCCGGCGATCACGCCCTTCACCGCACCGTCCTGGATGTCGAAGCCGGTCACCTCCACGCCTGGGCGCAGATCGGCGCCGCAATCGGCCGCGAGCTTCGCCAGGCCCTCCGCCACCGCACGGGTCCCGCCGACGGGGTACCACACGCCCTCGGTCGCCTGCATATCGGCGATCGAGGTCAGCACCGCCGGCGCCAGGTAGGGGGAGGAGCCAACATACTGGCAGTAGTGGTCCAGCATCTGCGCCAGCCGCGCATCCGGCACATGGCCGCGGATCACCTTCGCCACCGTGCGGCCCATCTTCAGGCTCAGCACGTCGCGCAGCGTATCGGGGCTCAGGTTCGCCTTGAAGTTCAGCGTGTCCGACATGCCCTCGACGGAACGCCAGAAGAAGAAGCCCTCCGACACGCGGTGCAGGTTCTCCGCTTCGGCCTGCAGGTTTCGGTAGCCGGCGCCCATGCCCCTGCCCGGCGCGAAGCGGTCCATCTCCGCCGCCATGCGGTCCACATTCTCCAGCAGGTCGATGCGCGTGCCATCCTCGAAGAAACAGCGCCACTGCGGGTCGAGGCGGATCAGCGGCAGGTCCTGCGCCTGGTCGCGGCCGGCCTCGGCGAAGATCCGGCGCAGCACGCGCGGAACGGTAAGGATCGTCGGGCCCATGTCGAATCGGTACCGCCCCGATCCGTCGGGCGCATCCAGATGCAGTACCGCCGCCTTGCCGCCGAGCCACGGGTTCTTGTCGAGCAGCGTCACCTTGTGACCGCGCGCCGCGGCGACCGCCGCGGCCGCCAGGCCGCCCAGGCCACCACCGACCACCACCACCCGCTCAGCCATGCGCGCCATCCTCCTCGGGGCCGGGGAACCACGAGCATGTCCGCGGGCTGCGGCGGGGGCGCTGCCCCCGCGCCCCCGCCGGGGAGCTTGAAGCTCCCCGGACCCCCACGTTAGTCTTCAAGGCCGGAGGCGACGTGGCCTGGGTGCCCCGCCTCCGGCATCGTCTATCGCTCCAGCCCGAAGGCAGCCGCCCGCGTGGCTCCGGCGAGGTCGCCGGCAGCCGTCGGCCGGCTCGCCTCACCGGAGAGGCCGAGATCCTTGGCCAGCAGGCCAGTGGTGATGCGCGCGCCCTCGTAGATAACCGGCAGCCCACTGCCCGGGTGGGTGCCGCCGCCGACGAGGTAGACGCCCTGCACGTCCCGGAAGCGATTGCCAGGCCGGAAGTAGAGCATCTGCGGCAGTTCGTGGGAGAGATTGAAGGTGGCGCCGAAGCCCACCGCGTAGTCGTTCTCCCAGTCCTGCGGCGCGACGATGCGCTCGTAGCGGATATGCGGGCGCAGATCGGGCAGACCGATCGCCTGAAGGCGATCCAGCGCGATCTCGCGGTAGCGCGCGGCCTGGGCGGGCCAGTCCGGCCGCTTGAGCAGGTTCGGCACCGGCACCAGCATGTAGAGCGCGGTGTGGCCTGGCGGAGCCAGGGTCGGATCGGTTGCGCCGGCATTCTGCACGTAGAAGGAGGGCACATCGGGGATCGCGCCGCCTTCGATCTCCGCGATGTTGCGCTTGTACTCCTCGCTGAGCACGACGGTGTGGTGGGCGAGTTCGGGGAAGGTGCGATCCAGCCCGAGGTAGAGCATGAAGGTCGAGCAGGAATAACGTGCCTTCTCGATCTTCGCGTCGGACCAGTCGCGCCGCAACTCGGCCGGGATCAGCTTCGGGATGGCATGGGCGAAATCGGCGTTCACCACCACCGCTTCGGCCTCGTGGCGCCGCCCGCCACTCTCGATGCCCCGGGCGCGGTTGCCTTCGAAGGCGATGCGCTCCACCGGGGTGGAGAGCCGGATTTCCACCCCCAGGCGTTCGGCCACCCGCGCCATCGCACGCGAGACGGCGCCACAGCCGCCGATCGGGTGGAAGATGCCGTGCTCGTATTCCAGGTAGGACAGGATGGTGAACAACGAGGGGCAGCGGAACGGGCTCATGCCCAGGTACTTGGTCTGGAAGGAGAAGGCGAGCCGCACCCGCGGGTCGCGGAAATGCCGGCTCAGATCCTGGTCGACCGTGGCCCATGGGCGCAGCAGCGGCAGCGCGCGGATCATGTCCCACTTGACCATGTCGAGCGGGCCTTCGAAGGCGCGTTCCAGCACCGGGCGGAAAGCATCGAGCTTGGCGCGATTCTCGCAGATGAAAGGGCGCAGCCCCTTGGCGTCGTCCGGCGCAAACTTTGCGAGCTCGGCCTCCATCCGATCGAAGTCGGAAGAGCAGTCAAGCTGCGTGCGCGAACGGCTCGGCCCTTCGAAGACAAGGCGATATTGTGGATCCAGGCGCCGCAGATCCACCTCGCCCTCGAGTTCCGCGCCGCATCGCCTGAAAATCTCCTTCAGGATGCGCGGGTAGAGGAAGAAGGTCGGGCCGAGGTCGAAGCTGTAGCCTTCCGGTGATGTCAACGTCCGGGTGCGACCACCGACCACCTCGTCCTTCTCGAACAGGGTGACGCGCGCGCCAGAGGCGGCAAGCAGCATCGCCGAGGCAAGGCCGCCTGGACCGGCACCGATGACCGCGACCCGCGTGCGAGGCCGATGCAGGGAGGGGGAGGCGAGAATCGTGTTCATTTGGACCCGCATCGAGATGCCCCCGAGGCGCAGAGTCGCAAGGGGCAGCGATGACGCTTCATGCCGCAGCGGGGGTCCGCGCGGGAGGGGTGGGTGCGGCGAAAGCGGCAATCTCCATGCAGCGGGCCGCCGCTCGGGGCAGCAGACGGCCGAGGAAATAGGCGGCGAGCGGCTCACGGTCGGGCGCGGCGGCGGCGGCGCGGGCCAGCATCCAGCCGCCGAGCGTCCAGCCGCAGGCATCGAGATAGGCGGCGGCGAGGGATTGCGCCGCCTCGGCGTCCTGCGCCTGCAAGGACAGCATGGCGGCGGTCGCCTCGGCCAGGCGGGTGGCGGCCGCGGCAAGGCGCGGCTCCGCGGCCACCTCCGCCAGCAGGGCGCGCATCGCCGCACCATCATCCTTGGCGAGCTTGCGCACCAGCAGGTCGATGGCCTGGATGCCATTGGTGCCTTCATAGATCGGCGCAATTCGCGCGTCGCGCAGCACCTGCGCCGCGCCGCTGTCCTCCACGAAGCCCATCCCGCCATGGACCTGGATGCCGAGAGAGGCGACATCGACGCCGCGGTCGGTGCACCAGGCCTTCACTATCGGAATCAGCAGCGCGAGGCGCGTCGCAGCCTCGGCATCGCCCAGCAGGTGATGACGGTCGAACGCCACGGCGGCTTCCAACGCCAGCAACCTTCCCGCCAGGGTGACTGCCCGCATCTCGGTCAGCATCCGCGCGACGTCGGGGTGCTGTGCGATGACACGGCCGGATTGAGTCCGCTGCGCCGCATAGGCTTCGGCAAGCTGCAGCGCCCGCGCACCCTGACCCACGCCCTGCACGCCAACGGCCAGCCGCGCCGCGTTCATCATGGCGAACATCGCGTTCAGGCCGCGGCCGGCCTCTCCGACCAACTCGGCCTCGGCGCCCTCGAACAGCATGACGCAGGTGGGCGAGGCGTGGATGCCGAGCTTCCGCTCGATCCCGCCGCAGCGCAGCATATTGCGCCGACCATCGGGCAACACCTTCGGCGCGGCGAAGAGCGAGATGCCGCGCGAGCCCGGCGGTGCGTCCGGCAGGCGGGCAAGGACGAGGTGGAGGATGTTCTCCGTCGTCTCGTGCTCGCCCCAGGTGATGTAGATCTTCTGGCCGTGCAGCCCGTAGCGGCCATTGCCGAGGGGCTCCGCGCGGGTGCGGATGGCGGCCAGGTCGGAGCCGGCCTGTGGCTCGGTCAGGTTCATGGTGCCAGGCCACTCGCCGGAGACCAGCTTCGGCAGCCATCGCGCGGCCTGGTCGGGCGAGGCGAACCGGGTCAGGCAGTCAATGGCGCCCGCGGTCAGGATCGGGCCGAGGAAGAAGGCCATGTCGGCGGCGGAGGCGAGCTCGACCACCGCGGTCCAGATGCTGTGCGGCAGGCCCTGCCCGCCATGCTCGGCCGGCGCGGCGAGGGACTGCCAGCCACCCTCGATCCAGGCCTTCATCACGCCGTGGTAGTGCGCCGGCACAGTGACGGTGCCGTTCGCGTAGGCGGCGCCTTCGCGGTCGGCCTGCTGCCAGCCGGGGGCGATCACCTCGGTGCAGAAGCGCTCCGCCTCGCGGAGCAGCGCCTCGATGTCGGCTGCGCCAAGCGGGGTGCCGGCAGCTTCGGTGAGGGCTGGCAGGTCCACCACCCGCGTCAGCCCGAGGATGAGGTCGTCGGCCGCGGTCGGAAGGGTCATGCCAACGTGTCCTGCGCAATGTCGTCCAACAGCCCGGGAGGTGGGGGCGCCTCGCCCGCCGCCCAGGGTGGAAAGGCCGCAGCCAGTGCGGGGTCGCGCACCGCTCGCCCCAACGCCAACCCGAGCAGCGGACCAAACTTGAAGCCATGGCCGGAGAAGCCGGACATCACCCAGGCACGACCGCCGAGCGGCTCTATCACGAAGCGCTCGCCCGGCTCCACGTCGTACCAGCAGGCGGCGGCGGAGAGCAGGCGGTAACTCTCCAGGCTGCGGATGCGACGGCGCGCCAGGTCGAGGATCGCTTCGGCCTCCGCCGCTGTTGCCTCGCGTGGGCCATCCGGATCGGCGGTGGGGGCGAAGCGGTGATCGCCGATCTTCAGCGGCGTGCCGGCCACCGGCGGCACCGCGTAGAAGCCGCCATCCTCGGCCAGGTCCAGCAGCATCGGCGCCCCTGCCCACGCCTCCGCATGTTCAGGGGGCGGGGAGAGCCGGACCACGATCTGCCGCGTCGGCCGCACTCGCGCGGCAAGCCCCGGCACCAGGCGCGGGCCCCAGGGGCCGGCAGCGACGACCAGCAGGTCGGCCTCCAGCTTTCCGCCACCGGCCAGCGTGACGGTGGCGCGCGCGGGATCCAGCCTCACCGCCTGGCGGCGCTCGATCGTCACGCCCCGGGCCGCCAGGAGGCGCGCGAGCATGGCCACGATGCGCCACGCCAGCAGCACGCCCCCCGAGGGCAGGTGGAAGGAGGCGGCGATACCCGCGGGCGAGAGGAAGGAGTAGCGCGAGGCGACCGCTTCGGCGGTCAGGTCCGTGACGGCATGCCCGTCGCCACGCAGTGCGGCGCGGCTTTCGGCGAGCCAACCGTCGGCCGCGTGCGCCAGGGCGAGCACGCCGGTCGGCACGTAGGGCCGCTCGCCGGCTTCCGCGAACAGCGTGCCCCAGGCGGCGAAGGCCGGGTCCACCATGCGCATGTAGCCGGCCTGCGCCCCATAGGCGTGGCGGATCAGCCGGTGGTCGTCCACCGAGGAACCGCGGGGATTCGGGACGGGATCCTGCTCAACCACCCGCACCGCGAACCCGGCGCGCGAGAGCGCCCAGGCGGCGGAGAGCCCCATGATCCCGGCGCCAAGCACGAGAGCGGTTCGCATGGCGGCCAGTGTCGCGCGCCGAGGCCCGCTTGGCGAGAGGCCCGGGAAAGCGGATCGGCGCGGAGGGGCGGCCTTACCGCCCCTCCCGGCGGATCAGTGCATCCGGCTGCGGCCAGCGCCACCGCCGCGGCCGGTCGTGCCCCGTGCGCTGGTGCTGCGCCCGGTCTTGCCGGCTGTCCCGGTGCGCCGCGTCGCCGCGGCTTTGGTGGCGCGCGGCGCCGCGGACTTCGCGCCGTTTGAGCGCGTGGTCACCTTCTTCGTGGTCCGCCCGGTGCCGGTCTTGGCCGTCTTCCGCGTCGTGCCGGCGGCCTTGCCGCGCGTGCTGGCTGCCGCCTTGCCTCGGCCAGTCGCCGCCTTGCCGCGCGTGGTCGTCGCTGCCTTGCGCGCACCCGTCGTGGCCTTGCGCGTGCCCGTCGTGGCCTTGCGCGTGCCCGTCGTGGCTTTGCGCGTGCCCGTCGCCTTGCGCGCCGGGGCCGCTGCCTTGCGGGTTCCGGTTGCGGCCTTCCCTCGAGTCGCTGCGGCCTTCCCCCGCGTCGAAGTCGCAGCACTGCGGCCGCGCGTGGCCACGCGCGGCTTCCGAGCGCCCTTCGCGGCAGCGGCCTTGCCGGTTGCCTTGCGTGCGGTGCCGGCAGCCGGCTTTGCGCGCGTGCCCGCGGCGCTGCGCCCGCCCTTCGCCGCCGCCGTCCGGCCGGTGCCGCGCGCGGCGGTGCCGGCAGCCTTGCGGGTGCCAGTCGCCGCCTTTGCGCGCGTGCTCTTTGCGGCACTGGCGCGGGCCGGCGCGGCGCGCGTGGCAGCCGCGGCGCGGCGCGGCGGCGCGCGGCGGCGCTTCGGCTTCTCCTCCTGCGGCTGCTCGATGGCGGTGGCTTCATCTTCCGCCGGTGCCGGCATCTGCTCCGTCTCGTCGCTCATGCGCTGATCCTCCTTGTTCGGTTGTGAGTCCGGCGCATTGCGTGGCGCCGATGCGACCGCCACGGAACGCGTCTTCGCCATGCGTGCATCCTGCACGCCACCGTCCCCCGGAGCCCTGGACCTTGCCGCTCGGCTGCGCTCGCCTTGCGGTCGGCTCCGCGGTGCCGCGCGCACGACAATGCACGCGGTTGCCGAGGCGAACGTCACGTCGCGGCGATTGTTCCCGTGGAGGGACTCGTCAGCGCCAATGAATCATCAGTGAGCCAGCGAGCGTCTCGCCCGGCGCCAGCACATGCATCGCGCCGTGCGCGGCAGCGTCGGCGCGGTTCGCCGCATCGGGCGCGTGGCTCACCGGCTCCACAGCGAGCACCGCAGCCTGCGGCGGCGCGAAGACCTGCAGGTTCGACGCCCAGGCGCCGGCCGCGCGCAGCGCCAGCACAGCGCCATCGGGCCAGGTGATCTCCGCCGTGCCGTCCCAGCCGGCGAAGTGACCGTCGAGCGCATCAAGCGCATTCGCGCTGCCACTCAATCCGCTGCTTGGCCGCGGCGCGACCGGCAGGTTGCGCGCGTCGCGGCCGAACGCCACGCGTGCAGCGGCGCGGAGCCGCGTGCCAGCGGGGCGCGGGAAATAGGGATGCCAGCCGACGCCCATCGGCACCGGCACCGCTGCGCCATTGGTCAACGCGATCTCGAGCGTCAGGTGGTCCGCCGCCAGCGTCGCCGTGAGCCGGGCACTGCCGGCGAAGGGCGCGCGGTCAAAGCGGCAGCCGAGCAGCGCGCGGTCCTCCCGCGCCGCGAGCACTGTCCAGGGCAGCTCGCGCAGGAAGCCGTGCAGCGCATTGTTCTCGGCAGGCCGGTTGATCGGCATGCGGTGCTCGACACCGGCCACCACGATGCGCCCGCCATCCAGCCGGTTGGTCCAGGGGGCCATCAGGAAGGAGCCGCGGAAGCCGGTATTCGGAT
This sequence comes from Falsiroseomonas sp., assembly GCF_041690465.1. Classification (GTDB taxonomy): domain Bacteria; phylum Pseudomonadota; class Alphaproteobacteria; order Acetobacterales; family Acetobacteraceae; genus Falsiroseomonas. Next base: position 37,583 of record NZ_JAWLHG010000027.1, read on the forward strand.
CGGCGCCCGGCGGCACCGGCACCAGCAGGTCGCGCCCGGCAGCGGCCAGGCGCGCGAAGGCGGCGCCCTGTTGCGGCAGGATCACCGCTGTCGCGCCGCCGGCGCGCAACTCGACAGGCGCGCCAGCGACGAGCCTCATCAGCCGAGGCTGAAGGGATCGCGCGGGGAGAAGCCGCCCTTCCGCGAATACTCGATCGGGCAGTAGAAGCCGCCCTGGTAGCGCTCCTCCACCTCGCTGTCGGAGACGATGCCCTCGATCTCCTTGCGGAAGGCCTCCGCGTTGTCCTGGGGCGTCCAGCCGATGCGGTCACGATGGTCGCGCCCCCAGTAGGTGGCCGGGTTGTTCGAGGCGCCCCAGATCACCGCATGCCCGACCCGCTCCGCCTGGATGCAGCGCAGCACCAGCCGCGCAAGGTCCGGGTAGGAAAGCCAGGTCGCGAGCGCGCGCGCATTGGCCGGCTTCGGCAGGCAGGAGCCGATCCGGAGGTTGACGTTCTCCACCCCATGCTTGTCCCAGTAGAGCCTTCCCATCAGCTCCCCGTACGCCTTGGACAAGCCGTAGTAGCCGTCCGGGCGGAAGGCGCAGTCGTAGTCGAGCTTCGCTTCGTTGCCCTTCGGCCGTTCGTGGAAGCCGATGGAGTGGTTGGAGGAGGCGAAGACCACCCGGGCGCCTTCGCGCCGTGCCGCCTCGTAGATGTGGTACACGCCGCGGAGATTCGGGCCGAGCACCATCTCGAACGGGTTCTCCGTCGCGATGCCGCCGAAATGCAGGATGGTCGAGCAGCCCTCCGCCTGGCGTACGATGGCCAGCCCTTCGTTCAGGTCGGCCCGCACGAAGCTCGCGCCTTTGGGCAGCGGGTCGGGGAAGGGCTGGATATCGGTCAGCCGGAGCGTGAAGCCGGCGGTGCCGAGCTCGCGCGCCAGCATCCGGCCGAGCGCGCCGGACGCGCCGGTGAGCAGGATGGGCTTCTGGTCCATGGCAGGTTCCTCTCGATGAGCTCTCACGTCCCGTAGCCGAGCAGCAGCCGCGGCAGGGTGAGCGAGACCTCGGGCACGTAGGTGGTGAGCAGCAGCGCAACCAGGATGGCGCCCCAGAAGGGCCAGATGGTGCGCATCACCTCCTCCATCCTGATCCGCCCGATGGCACAGCCGACGAACAGCACCGCGCCGACCGGGGGAGTGGTGAGGCCGAGGCCGAGGTTCATCATCATCACCATGCCGAACTGCACCGGGTCCACGCCGATGGCGGTGACGACCGGCAGGAAGATCGGCGTGGTGATCAGGATCAGCGCCGCCATGTCCATCACCGCGCCGAGCAGCAGCAGGCAGACATTGATCATCAGCAGGATGACAACCGGATTATCGCTGATCGCGAGCATCGCATCCGTCAGGTGCTCCGGCAGCCGGTAAAGCGCGAGCAGGTAGGCGAAGGCGGTTGCCGTGCCGACCAGCAGGAACACCACCGCCGATGTCCGCACGCTGGCCGCCACCGCCACCTTGAAGTCCCTCCAGGAGAGGGCGCGATAGACCAGGATGGTGACGGCCAGCGCCCAGATGGTGCCGAAGGCCGCACTCTCGGTCACCGTGAAGACGCCGGACAGCACGCCGCCCAGGATGATGATGGCGGTGAACAGGCCGGGCAGCGCGTCCACGAAGGTCCAGGCCAGGTGCCGGAAGCCCCTCCAGCCATCCGCGGGATAGCCGCGGCGAACTGCCATCACATAGGCGGCGATGCCGAGGAAGGTGCACATCATCAGGCCCGGCACGATGCCGGCGATGAACAGCGCGCTGACCGAGATGCCGCCGCCCGCCGCCAGCGAATAGAGGATCATGTTGTGCGAGGGTGGGATCAGGATTCCGGCGATGGACGATGTGACGGTCAGGCCCACCGCATAGTCCACCCCGTAGCCTTTCGCCTTCATGGCCGGGATCAGGATAGTGCCGGTCGCCGAGGTGTCGGCCACCGCCGAGCCCGAGATGCCGCCGAACAGCATGGAGGTGGAGACATCCACCATGCCGAGCCCGCCGCGCATCCAGCCGACGCAGGCCGAGGCGAGCGCGACCAGCCGCCGCGCGATGCCGCCATGCAGCATCAACTCGCCGGCGAAGATGAAGAACGGGATCGCCAGCAGCGAGAAGATGCTCATCCCGGAGGCCATCTGCTGGAACCCGACGGCCGGGTTCAGCCCCTCCCAGAAGAAGCCGGCGAGCGCCGCGATGCCGAGGGTGAAGGCCACCGGCACACCGGCCACGACGCCGAGGACGAAGACCCCGATGATCAGCAGAAGGCCGAATTCCACCCGCGCTACTCCAGGAAGGCGGCCCTGATGCCGCGCTGCTCGGGGCCTTCCTTGCGGAGGATGTCGAGCAGCACCTGCTCGATGGCGAAGAGGGTGATCAGCCCGCCGCAGACCAGCAGCGGCACATAGGTCCAGCCCTGGCTGATGCCGAGCAGCGGGATCTTGAATGTCCAGACCATGTCCACGAGTTCGCGCGAATAGGTCATCATGGCCAGGCCGAACAGGCCCACCAGCGTGTCGCAGCCCACGGCGATCCAGCGCTGGGCCGCCATCGGCAGCGCCTCGCGGAAGCCCAGGACCGAAAGGTGGAAGCGCTCCCGCACGCCCACGGCAGCGACCGGCAGCGCGATGCACAGGATGGCGAGGGTGGCGCCGCGCTCCACCCAGGTGGGCGTGTCGTTCAGCACGTAACGGCCGAATACCAGCCAGCCCATCATCGCGACCAGCCCGACCAGGGCGGCACCGGCGGCGACGATGACCAGGCGACAGAACAGGTCGAGCACGCGGGAGAAGTGGGCCATATGGCTGGTTCCGTACCTGGCCCCCACCCCGAACCCTCCCCCCGCAAGCAGGGGGAGGGAGCAGGGGCACTCCCGAGCTGCCTACTGAAGGTCGCGGATGCGCTGCACCATCGTCGCGAGGCGCGGGTTGTTGCCGGTGTACTTCTGGTAGACCGGCGCCATCAGTTCGGACCAGGGGCGCCGATCGGCGATCTCGATCACCGTCACGCCCGCCTGCTCGACGCGGCGGCGGGAGACCTGCTCGCGCTCCGCCCAGAGCTGGCGCTGGAACACCGCGCTCTCGCGCGCCGCATCGCGCAGGATGTTGCGCTCCTGCTCGTTCAGCCGGCGCCAGCGCTGGATGCCGACCGCCAGCACCTCAGGCACGTTGGAGTGCTGGGTGTCGGTGTAGTAGCGCGCGACCTCGAAGTGGCGGGTGCTCTCGTAGGAGGGCCAGTTGTTCTCGGCGCCGTCGATCACGCCGGACTGCAGGGAGGTGAATACCTCGCCGAAGGGGAGCGGCGTCGGGTTCGCACCCATCGCGCGCATCAGGTCGATCCAGAGGTCCGAGGTCTGCACCCGGATCTTCATGCCGCGGACATCGGCCGGGGTGCGGACCGGCCGCGTCGTGTAGAGGCTGCGCGCACCGGCATCGTACCAGGCCAGCGCGATGATGCCGATGGCTTCCAGGTCGCGGGAGATCTCCTCGCCGGCGATGCCGTCGATGGCGCGCTGCATGTGCGCGACGTCACGGAACAGGAAGGGCAGTGTCACCACCTGCGTGGATGGCGCCAGGTTGTTGAAGGGCGAGAGGTTGAAATTGGCGAAATCGATCGATCCCAGGCGCATCTGCTGGATCGCCTCGTCCTGCTGGCCAAGTTGCGCCGAGTGGTAGGTCCGCATGCGGATCCGGTTGTTGGTCCGCTGCGCCACCAGTTCGCCGAAACGGTCCATGCCACGGCCGTTCGGGTAATCGGCGGCGTGGATGTTCCAGCCGCGCCATTCCTGGGCTTGGCCGGGACTTGCGGCCCAGGGAAGCAAGGCGGCGGCGGCCAGGGCCGCGGCACGCATGACGCGTGTGATCTTCATCGTGGTTCCCTCCCAACCGGCGCGTTGGGCAGCCGGGTTGCGGCCGCCATCATACGGGCCCGATCGCGCGCCCTGTCAAATCGCCGTCGGCACGGAACCCGGGCACCCGGCCTGCGCTCCCCGCCTCATTGCAGTGAGGGGTGGGTTGGATGGAAGGCGAAGGCGAGGCGGGCAAGGTAGAGATGCCCGAGGTGCCGCTCGTTCCGGCAGCGGCGGTCGGGTTCCTGCTGTACCCATGGGCGGTGCAACTTGTGCTCGCGAACCCGCCCGCGAACGACCCCGGATCCAAGCCGGCGCCGGGCTGACCCCGCTTGCGGCCACGCGACGGGCCGCGCAGCATCGGCGCATAGCTGCGCCGGATGCCGATCCATGCCCTTTCCGACCATCGCCCAAGCGGCCGACGACCTCGCCGCCGGCCGCCTCACCGCCACGACCCTGGTGGAGGAGGCGCTGGCGCGTATCGCCGATCCGCAAGGTGAAGGCGCGCGCGCCTTCATCGCAGTGCAGGGCGAACAGGTGCGCGCGGCGGCAAGTGCCATGGATATGCTGCGCGCCGCCGGACGCGCACCGAGCCCCTGGGCCGGCATCCCGATCACCATCAAGGATCTCTATGATCAGGCCGGCCAGGTAACCCGCGCCGGCTCCGTCGCGCTCGCGGATGCGGCACCCGCAGCGGCCACTGCGCCGGCCGTCGCCCGGCTGGAGCACGCCGGATTCGTGGTGCTCGGGCGCACCAACATGACGGAATTCGCCTTCTCCGGCCTCGGCGTGAACCCGCATTTCGGCACGCCGCGCTCGCCCTGGGATCGAGCCACGGGACGCCTGCCGGGCGGCTCCTCCGCCGGCGCGGCGGTCGCCACGGCAGACGGGATGGGCTTCGCCGGGCTGGGTTCCGACACCGGCGGCTCCTGCCGGATCCCGGCCGCACTGTGCGGCATCGTCGGCTGGAAGCCGACGGCCAGCCGCGTGCCGCTGGCTGGCGCCTTGCCTCTCTCCTTCACGCTGGACAGCCTCGGCCCGCTGGCGCGCTCGGTCGGTTGCTGCGCGCTGCTGGACAGCCTGATGGCCGGGGAGGACCCTTGGTCCCCGGGCCTGCCGCTGCCGGTCGCGGGCCTGAAGCTCGGCGTGCTGCAGGGCTATGTGACGGAAGGCTGGGAGCCTGCGGTCGCCACCGCCTTCGAGCGCGCGCTGGCGCGGCTTTCCGCCGCCGGCGCGCGCATCGAGAAGCTGGACGTGCCGGAACTGGCGGAAATCCCCAGTGCCAATGCCACCGGCGGCTTTGCCGCGAGCGAGGCCTGGGCGTGGCACCGCCCCCTGTTGGCGCACCGGCGCGACGCCTACGACCCGCGCATCCTCGCCCGCATCCTGCGCGGCGAACGCATGTCGGCGGCCGAGTACATCGAACTGACGCAGGCGCGCACGCGCATCATCGCCGCGGTCGCGCGCCGCACCGCGCACTTTGACGCCGTGGTGACGCCGACCTGCCCGCTGACGCCGCCCGCCATCGCCGCGGTGGAGGAGGAAACCGAATACAACCGCATCAACCTGCTGCTGCTGCGCAACACCAGCGTGGCCAATTTCCTCGACCGCTGCTCGATCAGCCTGCCCTGCCATGCGCCCGGCGAGGCGCCCGTCGGTTTCATGCTGATGGGTGAACGAATGGGCGACGCGAAGCTGCTGACGATTGCCCGGGCTATGGAAGCGGTTTTGGCGGCGTAGCTACTCAGGCCGGCTCGCTCTCCTCCTCCGGGCGTCGGCGCGGCCGCACAACCAGCGCGGCCACCCAGCAGGCGAGCAGGATAAGAGCCAAGCGCAGCACATCCATCCCAGTGCCCTCCGTTGCGCCTTCCGGTCCCCTGCATTGGGCGAAATGGGCCGGGTCAGGCGGCCGGCAAGCCCGAGGCTACGCTCCGCCCTTCGCGCCGGGCAGCGGAATCCCGGTCAGTGCCTGCCAGACGCGGATCACGAATCCGTCGTCGGCCCGACCGTGGCCGATTGCGCTGGCGGCCGTGAAGAGTTGCTGGGCCTGGCTGGCAAGCGGCACCGGATGGTCCAGGCTGCGCGCCAACTCCGCCACCAGGCCGAGATCCTTGACGAAGATGTCCACCGCGCTGCGCGGGGCGTCATCGCCCTCCAGCACGCGCGCCATGCGGTTCTCGAACATCCAGGAATTGCCGGCGGCGCTCGTTACCACCTCATAGAGCTGGCGCGGGTCGGCACCGGCGCGGATACCGAGCGACATCGCCTCCGCCGCCACGGCGATGTGCACGCCGGCCAGCAACTGGTGCACCACCTTCACCGTCGCGCCGATGCCCGGACGGTCGCCAAGCTGCCAGACCTTCGTCGCCACCGCCGCCAGCACGGGCTCGGCCTTGCCGAAGGCCGCCGGGCTGCCGGAAGCCATCACCGTCATCTCACCCGAAGCGGCCTTGGCCGCGCCGCCCGACACCGGCGCATCAAGATAGAGCAAGCCGCGCCGTTCCGCTTCCGCCGCCAGGCGCTCCGCATCGGAAGGGGACATGGTGGCGCAGGAGATCACCACCGCACCCGATTTCAGCCTGCCTGCGCAGCCCTCCGGCCCGAACAACGCGGCTTCGGTCTGCGCGGCATTGACCACCAGCAGCAGCACCGCTTCGGTGGCCTCCGGCAGGTCAGACGGACGCGCGCAAGCCTGGCCACCAGCGGCGGCAAAGGCGTCCCGTGCCGCTTCGCGCAGGTCACAGCCGGTCGTCGCCAGCCCGGCACGGAGGCACGACCGGGCCGCACCCATTCCCATCGCCCCAAGTCCGATCACGCCCACCCGCATCCGCCTGCCCTCCCATCCAAGGAGCGACCGTCGCCGGATGGCCGCGTCAGCGCAAGACGAGGACCAGGATCTGGATGACCGCGGCAATGGCCAGCAGCACCAGGACGATTCGGCTGAGTGTTGGAATCGGCGGCATCGTGCTGATATGGGCCGGGACCAAGGCCTGTGTCAGGGTGCCGTTCCGCTTTCACAGGCAGCGGCGCGATGGTGTATAGTTTTGCTATGTCCGTTCCATCGGTGCCCGCCCCGGCATGATCCGAAGCGCGCTGCTCGCGGCCATGCTCGCGGTGGGAGCGGGCTGCAGCCCCGTCGTGCTGCCCGCCGGGCCGCCCATGGCGACGCCCGACCTCCGCGACGATGCCATCCTGGCTGCCGACGGGGCGGTCCTGCCGCTGCGCCGCTTCCCGCCCGCAGGCGCGCCACGCGCCATGCTGCTTGCGCTGCACGGCTTCAACGATCACTCCGGCAACTTTCTCACCGACAGCATCGAGGCGCTGAACCAGGCCGGCCTGCTGGTCTATGCCTATGATCAGCGTGGCTTTGGCCGGGCACCCAACCGCGGCTACTGGCCTGGCGCGGGGACGCTCGCCTCGGACGCGGCGGAGGCGGCCCGGCTGCTGCGGCGGCGCCATCCCGGCCTGCCGTTCTATCTGTTGGGCGAAAGCATGGGTGCGTCGGTGGCGATCCTTGCCAGCGCCGGCGCAGCACCACCGCCGGTGGATGGGTATGTCCTGCTCACCCCCGCCATCTGGTCCCGCGATGCGATGAACCCGCTGATGCGGGGCGGGCTCTGGCTCGTCGCGCGCACCATTCCCGTGGTCCCGTTCCAGGGCGGCGTCGGGGGTGTGGTCGCCAGCGACAACCCCGCCGCTCTGCGCCGCATGGGCCGTGATCCGCTCGTCATCCGGCACACACGGGTGGATGCCGCGGTCGGGCTGGTGGATCTGATGGACGAGGCCGTCGCCGCGCTGCCGCTGTGCTGCCGCAACGCCGCCGGCCAGCTTGTGCCCACACTCATGCTGCTGGGCGCCCGGGACACCGTCGTGCCGTCCTACGCCAGCCGCGCCGCGCTGCGGCGCCTGCCGGCGGAGGTTCGCCCGCGCCTCGGCGTCTACGCCGAGGGCTTCCACCTGCTGCTCGCCGGCCGCAACCGGGCGGAGGTGGTGCGGGATGTCCTCGGCTTCCTCGGCGACCCTGCGGCGCCCCTGCCCTCCGGCGCCGATGAGGACGCGCCTGCCTGGCTGGCGGGCCGCCCTCTCAGTCCAGCGTCCTGAGCACGGCATAGAGCTCGTTCTTCGCCTCGAAGCCGATGCCGGGGATCTCCGGCATCCGCACGCGGCTGTCCCGCACCGGCACGTCATCGGCGAAGCCGCCGAAAGGCGCGAAGACCTCCGGGTAGCTCTCGTTGCCGCCAAGGCCGAGGCCGACAGCGATGTTCAGGGCGAACTGGTGGCCGCCATGCGGCACGCAGCGGCGCGGGCTCCAGCCATGTTCCGCCAGCATCTGCAAGGTGCGCAGATACTCGACCAGTCCGTAGGAGAGCGCGGGATCGAACTGCAGTATGTCCCGGTCCGGGCGCAGCCCGCCATGGCGGATCAGGTTGCGCGCATCCAGCATCGAGAACAGGTTTTCTCCTGTTGCTATCGGCGGGCCGTAATGCTCGGCGAGCGTCGCATGCGTGGCGTAGTCCAGCGGGTCCAGCGGCTCCTCGTACCAGCGCAGGTTGAACGGGCGCAGCGCCGCGGCGTAGGTGAGCGCAGCATGCAAACCGAAACGGCCGTTGACGTCCACGCAGAGCCTCGACCCGTCGCCACCGAGCAGCTGCAGCACCGCCTCGATCCGCGCCAGATCGTCGGCAAGCGCCTCCTTCAGGCCGGTGCCGGGAGCACCGCCAATCTTCATCTTCACGGTGGAATAGCCCATGGCGAGGTAACGCTTCATCTCCTCGACCAGCTGGTCCACGCCCTTGCCGGGGTAGTAGTAGCCGCCGGCGGCATAGACCCAGGCGGCCTCGTCAGCCTGGCCGCCATTGTATCGGTCCGCCAGCAGGCGCCAGAGCGGAACGCCGGCGAGCTTCGCCGCGGCGTCCCAAAGCGCCATGTCCAGCACGCCGACGGCCACGCTACGCTCCCCATGGCCGCCGGGCTTCTCGTTCTTCATCATCGCCGCCCAGGCGCCGGCGGGGTCCAGAGTCCCATCGGCAGCGGTGACCTGCGCCTCGGTCGCCTCGGTCAGGCGTGGGACGAAGCGTTCGGCGAGCAGGCCCGGCTGGGCATAGCGGCCGTTGGAATTGAAACCGTAGCCGGTTGCGCGCCTGCCGCCCGGCCCCTCGACCGTGACCGCCACGATCGAGGCGGTCATCTTGGAAAAGTCGATATAGGCGTTGGCAATGGCACTGCTGATCGGCGCCACACCCTGCTTCACGCTGACGATACGCATGCGTCCGTGTCCTGGCTTCGCTTAGCCCCCTTGTCGCCCCGCCCCAGCCGCCGGCACAAGAGGGGGCGAACTCCATGAGGCAGCCGATGACCGACATCCTGCATGAGACGCGCGGCCCCCATGGGGGCTGCGTGGCCTGGACCACGCTCAACCGACCGCAATCGCGCAACGCGATGACCTTCGCGATGTACGAGGGCCTGTTCGAGCAGGCCAAGGCCGTCGCCGAGGATCCCGCCATCCGCGCCTGGGTGATCACCGGCGCCGGCGGCAAGGCTTTCGCGGCCGGCACCGACATCAGCCAGTTCACTACTTTCCGCACCGGCCAGGACGCGCTGGACTACGAGACGCGGATCGACCGCGTGCTCTCTGCCATCGAGGACTGCCCGAAGCCGGTGATCGCCGCGGTGGCCGGGGCCTGCACCGGCGGGGGCCTCGGCATAGCCGGTGTCTGCGACCTGCGCATCGCCGCCGCCAATGCCCGCTTCGGCCTGCCGATCGCGCGCACGCTCGGCAATTGCCTCTCGATGGCGAACTACTCGCGCTTCGCCGCGCTGATCGGCCCGGCAAGGGTGAAGGAGCTGGTCTTCACCGCACGGCTGATCGAGGCCGAGGAAGCGCTGAAGCTGGGCCTCGTCTCCGAGGTGCTGGACACGCCGGAGGCGTTGGAGGCCCGCGCAATGGAACTTGCGGAGCACATCGCCGGCTTGGCGCCGCGCACGCTGACCGCAACGAAGTTCGCGCTCAAGCGGCTGCGCATGGCCGCCGGGCCGATCCATGGCGACGACCTGGTGACGCTCTGCTTCGGCAGCGCGGACTTCCAGGAAGGCATCCGCGCCTTCCTGGAGAAGCGCAAGCCCGAGTGGACGGGAAACTGACGCTCAATCGTTGCGCCGCAGCACCTCGCGGTTCACCACCACCTCGGGGTCCAGACGCCCCGCGAAAAAGTCCAGCACCGCTGAGGCACTCTCCAACGCCATGCGATGCAGGCCCTCCTGCGTGCTGGCCGCGACATGCGGGGTGCAGATCAGGTTCGGCGCGCCGAGCAGCGGGATCGGTGTCGCCACCGGCTCCTCCTCGAACACGTCCAGGCCGGCAGCGCCGAGATGGCCCTCCCGCAGCGCGCGGTCCAGCGCGGCCTCCTCCACCAGCGTGCCGCGCGCGGAGTTCACCAGCACGGCGCCGCGCTTCATCGCGGCGAGGAAGGCCGCATCCGCCATGTTGCGCGTCTCGGCGTTGGAGGGGCAGTGCAGCGTCACGATGTCGGCTGCCGCCAGCGCGGCTGCCACGTCATCCACCGGCTCATAGCCCGCGCCGCGGATCGTTCCCTTCGGCATATAGGGGTCGCGCACCAGCACCCGCATGTCGAAGGCCTTGCACAGCCGCGCGACGCGCGCGCCGATGCGTCCGAAGCCGAAGATGAGCACCGTCTTGCCCGCCAGTTCGAAGGAAGGCAGGTCGGGCTGCGCGGCCCAGAGGAAGCGGCGCACATTGGCGTCGTAGCCCGGCAGCTTGCGCATGCAGGCGAGCATCAGCATCAGCGCGTGCTCGGCCACAGACACGGCATTGGCTTCCGGCGTGATGGTCACCGGGATGCCGCGTTCGGTCAGCGCCGGGATGTCGATGATGTCGTAGCCGACACCGTGCCGCGCCAGGATGCGCAGCTTCGGGCAATGGGAGAGGAACGTACGGTCCACCAGGATGGTGCGCAGGATCAGCGCATCGGCTTCGGGCAGGCGGGCAGCCAGCGTGGCAGGGCCGCGGTCCGGCAGGATCTCCAGCGTGAAGCCCGGCGTGCCGGTGATCAGCGCCTGCGCATCGGGGTGGATGGCCTGCGGACAGATGACGTGGGGCATGCGCCTGCGCTCAAAGCTGGTGATGGGCCGCGGGGCCGAGCACGGCCTCGCGGAAGCGCGCGGTGAGGAAGGCGCCTTCGCGCGGCGGCAGCACCAGCGGCTGGTTGCCGGCCGCGACCTTCACCACGGCGAAGAGCGGCGCCTCCGCGGCATGGATCGCCTGGCGCAGCGGCCCGATCTCCTGCATCGCGTGCAGGGTGCGCGAATCCGCGATGCCGGCGCCCTTGGCGATGGCGGCAAGGTCCACGCCGTGGCGCGTCGCCGTCTCCTGCCCGCCGGTCTCGCTGTAATGCTCGTTGTCGAGCACGACGACGGAGAGGTTGGCCGGCCTGGTGATCGCGATGGTCGCCAGCGAGCCGATGCCCATCAGCATCTCGCCATCGCCGGTGATCACCAGCACTCGCCGGGAGGGCTGCGCCAGGGCGACGCCGAGCCCGATCATCGCCGCGCCGCCCATGCCGCCCCAGAGCGGCAGGTTGGTCGCGCAATCGCCGGCGGCCGTGATGTCCCAGGCGGAGGCGCCGAGGCCGGCGACGACCAGCAGGTCGCCGCGGTCGGTGAGCAGTTCGCGCACCACGGCGCGGCGGTCGAGCGTTCCGGAAGCGGTCATCGCGCTCAGTCCTTGCCGAAGGTCTTGGCGCCGATGAGGCGCTGCCCGAGCAGCGCGGCCGTCGGGCGGAAGGTGTTGAAGGCCAGGCGGATCACCGCATCCACCACGGGCGCGACGTCGCCCGGCGTGTCGGCGCGGCGGACCATCGTGCCCATCGCCTCCAGCACCGCCTGGGTGGCGCTGCCCATCGGGATCTGCGCCGGGTTGAACTCGCCGAAATCGCCCCGCATCGTCACCAGCATCGGCAGCGGCGCCCGGTGGAGCACCGGGACCGAGAGCATGTTGACGCAGTTGCCGACGCCGGAGGACTGCATCAGCAGCACGCCCTTGGCGCCGCCGAGCCAGCTGCCGACCAGCATCGCGACGCCTTCCTCCTCGGTCGTCAGCGTCACCACGCGCATCGCGGAATCGGCCAGGCAGCGGCGAATCAGGCGAGAATGGCCGGCGTCGGGCACCAGTGCCACCTCGGTGATGCCGTGTGCCTTCAGTGTGTCGTAGATCTGGTCTGGCCAACTCGCCGCCGCATCGGGGCGCATTTCCAGCGCGTCGCGATCCATACCTTGTCCTCCGGAGAAGGGCGCATCCTCCGGCGGCGGTGCCGGCCTGACAAGACGGGCAAGCGCAACCAGTTGACTCAACCTATGATGGTATTCTGGAAAACTATTATCTATCTTAGATTGCAAGACGGCCCATGTTCAGACCCGCCTTCTCCGGAACGACCCGTTCGCCGCCCTGAGTTCGACACGCCTGAAGCATCCAGGCTCAACGGCCGTGGTACGGAGCCGGTGAGCGTGGCATGGGCCGGCAGGGCATGCTCATCATGTGCGACGAGGAGAACCGCAATGGCCGACCGCCACGTTACCTACACCAGCGACAACCTGACCCAGGCGGTGATCGACCGGATCCGCCCCGATGCCGCGCCTCGGGTGAAGCAGGTGATGGAAGCGCTGATCCGGCACGTCCACGCCTTCGTGCGGGAGGTGGAGCTGACGCCGGAAGAATGGGAGCAAGGCGTCGCCTTCGTCACCGAACTCGGCAAATGGTGCGACGACAAGCGGCAGGAGGTGATCCTGCTGTCGGACATCCTCGGCGTCTCCATGCTGGTGGATGCGATCGCCCATCGCAGCCACGCCAGCGTCAGCGAGACCACCGTCCTCGGGCCGTTCCACCGCGAGAACCCGCCGCGGATGACCAACGGCGAGAACCTGTCCCGCGACGTGCCCGGCGAGCCGCTCGAGGTGGAGGTGAAAGTCTGCGACGAGCAGGGAAGACCGCTTGAGGGCGCCCAGGTGGATGCCTGGCACACCTCGCCGGAGGGGTTCTACGACAGCCAGCTCGGCGATGCGCACAGCATGCGCGGCCGTTTCGTGACCGGGCCGGACGGCGTGGTCGCCTTCCATACGGTGATGCCGTCGAGCTACCCGGTGCCGCATGATGGGCCGGTGGGCCGTGTGCTGTCCGCGATGGGGCGCGGCCCGATGCGGCCGACACATGTCCATTTCTGGATCAAGATGCCGGGCTACCGCGACCTGATCACACACATCTTCCGCGACGGCGATCCCTACCTGCACGACGACGCGGTGTTCGGTGTGAAGGCCAGCCTGGTCACCGATTGGGATTTGCCGAAGAAGGAGGGGAAGCCCGCGAAGCTCGCCTACGAGTTCCGCATCCCAAAGCTCGATGCGGACTGATGCCGCTCCTGGGCCGCTGGTCAGGAACGGACCAGCGCCTCACGCGCCGCGGTGGCCAGGGCGTCCGCGCGTTCGTTCATCGGGTTCCCCGCATGGCCGCGCACCCAGCGCCAATCCACCTCATGCGGCTTGGCGGCGTCCAGCAGGCGCTGCCACAATTCGTAGTTCGCCACCGGGTCACGGGCGCTGTTGCGCCAGTTGTTGCGCACCCAGCCCTTCACCCAGCGTTCCATGCCGTTGCGGACGTATTCGCTGTCGGTGTGCAGCACCACCTTGCAGGGACGCTTCAGCGCCTCCAGCGCGTTGATCGCCGCGGTCAGTTCCATTCGGTTGTTGGTCGTGGCGGGGTCGGCGCCGGAGAGTTCCTTCTCCGTCGAGCCGTAGCGCAGGATCGCCGCCCAGCCGCCCGGCCCGGGATTCGGGCGGCAACCGCCATCCGTCCAGATCTCGACCGCCATGTCTTCAGGCACCGATCGACTCCGGCGATACGGCAGCGGCGAAGAAGCGCAGCTTCCGGAGGTATTCGAGCGGATCCTTCCGCGTCACCAGCGCACCGGGCGGCGTGTGCGTCCAGTCATAAAGCCGCGTCAGCAGGAACCGGATCGCCGCCCCGCGGCACATCACCGGAAGCGCCGCACGCTCTTCCGGCGTCAGCGGCCTCGCAGCGGCGTAGGCGCCGATCAGCGCCCTCGCCTTGGTCACGTTGAACGCCCCGTCCGCTTCGAAGCACCAAGCGTTGAGGCAGACCGCAACGTCATAGGCCAGCAGGTCGGTGCAGGCGAAATAGAAGTCGATCAACCCCGAGACGCGCGGCTTCCCCGCCGCATCGGGCAGGAAGAAGACGTTGTCCGGAAACAGATCGGCATGGATATGGCCATCCGGCAGCAGGCCGTCGCGGGGCCATTGCGCCAGCATGTCCGCCAGGTGGCGATCCAGCTCCGCGATCAGCCCGGGCGAAACCTCGTCGCCGCGTGCCCGGCAACCGTCCAACAGCTTCGGCCAGCCGCCCGGACCAAGCGCATTCGGGCGGTATACCGGAAAACCCAGCCCTGCCAGGTGCAGCCGCCCGAGCTCCGCACCCAGCGGCGCCAGGTGCTCCGGCCGCACGCGGCGCGGCCAGACGCCTTCGAGGAAGGTACAGATCGCCGCAGGCCGGCCACACAGCGACCGCAGCGCTTCCCCGTCCCTGCCATCGACCGGCGTAGGGCAGGGCACGCCGCGCGCCGCAAGATAGTCCATCAGCCCGAGGAAATAGGGCAGCTCCGCCGGGTCCACCCGCTTTTCGTAAAGCGTCAGGATGAAATCGCCTCGCTCGGTCCGCAGGGCGTAGTTGGAATTCTCCACCCCCTCGGCGATGCCGCGGAAGGCGAGCAACCCGCCGATGTCGTATTCCGCGAGGAAGGCGCGAAGGGCCTCGTCGGTGACCTCGGTGTAGACTGCCACGCCCGCCTCAATCCGCCGCCAGCGTGCGCCGGTCGAGCGCGGACGGGAGGTCCCGCGCCAACGCGGGCGGGAGACGGAACTCGACCGTCTCGTCCGCCACGCGCAACTCCTCGATGGCCAGCTCGAAATACCCGCCGAGATGCGCGATCACCTCCTGCACGAGCGCTTCCGGGGCGCTGGCGCCGGCGGTGAGGCCGACCGTGCGGCAGCCCTCGACCAGCGAGAGGTCGAGGTCCGCACCGCGCTGCACCAGCACCGCGCGCCGCGCGCCGGCGCGCTCCGCCACCTCGGCCAGCCGGCGGGAATTGGAGGAGTTCGGCGCGCCCACAACCACCACCAGCTCCGCCCCGCGCGCGACGATCGTCTTCACCGCGGCCTGTCGGTTCGAGGTGGCGTAGCAGATATCCTCCTTCGCCGGGCCGATGAGACCAGGGAAGCGTTCTGTCAGCACCGCGACGATCTCTGCGGTGTCGTCAACGGAGAGCGTCGTCTGGCTGCTCCAGGCGAGCGGCACGCCGGCAGGCGGCTGCACACTGCGCGCGCCCGCCACATCCTCCACCAGCGTCACCGCTTCCGGCGAGAGCTGGCCCATGGTGCCGATCACCTCAGGATGGCCGGAATGGCCGATCAGCAGGAGATGGCGCCCGCGCGCATGATGGCGCTCCACCTCGCGATGCACCTTGGTGACCAGCGGGCAGGTGGCGTCGAGGGTGAAGAAGCGCCGGCGCAGCGCCTCCGACACCACCGACTTCGCCACGCCATGCGCGCTGAAGACCACCGGGCGGCCGTCATCGGGCACCTCGTCGAGTTCCGCCACGAAGACAGCACCCTTGCCGCGCAGGCTCTCGACCACCTGGCGGTTGTGGACGATCTCATGCCGCACATAGACGGGCGCGCCATGGCGGGCGAGCGCCTCCTCAACGATGCGGACGGCGCGGTCCACACCGGCGCAGAACCCACGCGGGGCGGCGAGCAGCAGGGTCAGCTTCGGCCTCTCGGCGGAAAGGGTCATGCGCGTCGCGATGCTGGGGGTGCGGGTTGCGGGGGCCGTGCTATGGGTGTGCCGCCGGTGCAGGGGTGGCCCGCCGCCGGCGGCGATGCGATACCGGAGGGGATGGCGAAGCGCCAGCCCACCCGCCGCCTGATCGGGACGGCCGGGCCAGGGCGGCGCCGGCGAGGGGCGGAGGGCCGGATGGGGCTGGGTCTTGGGGGCAGGCGCCGCGATGGCGCGCTGAGCGGCGTGGGCCGGGGTGGCAGGATGGCAGCCATGCTCGCGCTCCCGCTGCTGATCACGGCTTGCGGCGGGTCGCCGTTGCCCGCCGGCTCGGCGCCCTGCCCGCGCATTGCCATCCTGGCTGATGGCGCCGATCTCACGCGCTTCCGCACCGGCGCGGCGCGCGACCTAACGGCGCTGACGCTCGATGCCCGCATCACCGGGTTCGACGCGCGCTGCGACTATGCCGGCGGCGATCTCCGCGCGCTTGAGGTCCGCATCACCCCGCGTTTTGAAGCCGAGCGCGGCCCCGCCGCGGCGGGCCGCGGCGCCGACCTGCCTTGGTTCGTCGCGCTGAGCGACACGGCCGACACCAGGATCCTCGCCCGGGTGGCACAGACCACCCCGGTGACCTTCCCACCCAATGTCCAGCGCGCCGAGGCGTCTGGCCGGCCGGTACAGGTCGTCGTGCCTCTCCCGGAAGGCCGCCGGGCTTCGGATTACGTGGTGCGGCTATCCTTCCAACTGACGCCGGAGGAACTTGCGCTGAACCGGCAGCGCGGGCCGCGTTGAGGCGAGAGCGCGAGGGTCCGGTTGCGCCGGGAACGCCGTTGCGCCATATGCCTGTTATCCTGCTGATCCCGTGCGGGAGAGAGGGCGGTGCCGCAAGGCTTCCGTCCCGCCGAAGGCGCAACCGGCCCCCGGAAACGCTCAGGCAGAAGGGCCGCGCGGGGTAGGGACCTCTGGAAAGCCCGTGCCCCGAACGGGGCACGGCACCGACGGAGTAACGCGTCCCTTTCCGCCGGGAAAGTGCCGCCGAATCTCTCAGGTCACGGGACAGAGGGGGGCCACGGATCACCCGACGCCATTCCGGCGGCGGGAGCCCTTGGAGGCACCGTGGCCGAGACCCTCAGCGGCGAGCATCTGCTCGAAACACCCCTGCTATCGCTGCACCGCGAACTCGGCGGGCGCATGGTGCCATTCGCGGGTTATGCCATGCCCGTGCAGTATCCGGCCGGGATCATGGCCGAGCACCTGCATTGCCGAAGCGCCGCGGCGCTGTTCGACGTCTCGCACATGGGTCAGGCCGAATTGCTGGGCGAGGGCGCGGCCGCAGCACTCGAATCGCTGACGCCGGCCGATGTGCAGGGATTGAAGCCCGGCCGGCAGCGCTACGGCCTGCTGATGACCATGACTGGCGGCATCTTCGACGACTTCATGGTGGCGAACCTCGGGGACCGGCTGTTCCTGGTGGTCAATGCCTCCCGCAAGGCGGAGGATTTCGCGCTGATCGAGGCGGCGCTGCCCGCCGGCGTGACGCTGCGCACCCTGCCCGACCGCGCGCTGGTCGCGCTGCAGGGACCGCAGGCGGTCGCCGGCATCGCGACGCTGGCGCCGGGCATCGCCGCCTTGCCCTTCATGGGCATCGGCACCTTCGACATCGCCGGCACGCAAGCCGTCGTCAGCCGCTCCGGCTACACAGGTGAGGACGGTGTCGAGATCTCGGTCCCCGCCGACCGCGCCGAGGCGTTCTGCCGCGCGCTGCTCGGGCTGCCAGGCGTGCAGCCCGCCGGCCTCGGCGCCCGCGATTCGCTGCGGCTGGAGGCCGGCCTCTGCCTCTACGGCAACGACATCGACGAGACCACGAGCCCGGTCGAGGCCAATCTGGTCTGGACCATCGGCAAGCGCCGCCGCACCGAATGGAACTTTCCCGGCGCCGAGCGCGTGCGGGAGGAACTCGACAGCGGCGCCAAGCGCCTGCGCGTCGGCATCCGCCCCGAAGGCCGCCAGCCCGCCCGCGCGCACACCGCGATCCACGCGCCGGCCGGCGGCGGGGCGCTGGGCGAAGTCACCTCCGGCAGCTTCGGTCCTTCCGTCAACGGTCCCGTCGCCATGGGCTACGTTGCGCGCGGACACGCCGCCGATGGCACGCCGCTCGAATTGATGGTGCGCGGAAAGCCGCTTCCGGCGCGCGTCGCACCGCTGCCCTTCACACCCCACCGCTACGCTCGCTGAGGAGCCGTCCCGATGTCCGAACTGCGCTTCACCAAGGACCATGAATGGGTTCGCCTGGAGGGCGACGTGGCCACGGTCGGCATTACCGACCATGCGCAGAATGCGCTCGGCGACGTGGTCTTCGTGGATCTTCCCGAGGCCGGCCGCGAAGTGACCGCCGGCGAGGCCATCGCCGTGGTCGAGAGTGTGAAGGCCGCATCGGATGTCTACGCACCCGTGGCCGGCCGCGTGCTGGAATCCAACGCCGCGCTCGGCGAGAATCCCGGGCTCATCAATTCCTCCCCAACCGACGAAGGCTGGTTCTTCCGGCTGGAGGGCGTGGACGCCGCCGCGCTCGGCGCGCTGATGGACGAGGCCGCCTACGCCGCCTTCCTGGAGACCGTCGCATGAGTGCGCTTGACGACCTTACCGCGCTCGAGGATCGCGCCGAATTTGTCCGCCGCCACGTCGCGCCCTCGGACGCGGAGATCGCCGCGATGCTGCGCGAGGTCGGCGCCGGGAGCCTTGACGACCTCGCCGCCAAGACGGTGCCCGCCGCAATCCGCGAAGGCTTCCGCGCCGCGCTGCCCGAGGCGGTCCCCGAAGCCGCCGCCATTGCAGAACTGCGCGCGCTCGCCGCAAGGAATCGCACCGACGTCAAGTCGCTGATCGGCCTCGGCTACCACGGCACGCTGACACCGCCGGTGATCCTGCGCAACGTGCTGGAGAATCCGGGCTGGTACACCGCCTACACCCCCTACCAGGCAGAGATCGCGCAGGGCCGGCTTGAGGCGCTGCTCAACTTCCAGACCATGGTGACCGACCTCACCGGCCTGCCGGTCGCCAACGCCTCGCTGCTCGACGAGGCGACTGCCGCGGCGGAGGCGATGACGCTCGCCCATGCCGCGACCAGGTCAAAATCCGACGTTATCGTGGTGGCGTCCGACGTGCTGCCGCAGACCCTCGCCGTGCTGCGCACCCGCGCCGAGCCGCTCAGCGTCGAGGTGGTGGTCGCACCGCCGGCCGAGGTTGCGGCGGTTGTCGCGGACCGGAAACCCTTCGCGCTGCTTCTGCAATACCCCGGTGACAGCGGCGAGGCGCGCGACCTGCGCACGGAGATTGCCGCGGTGCAGGCGGTCGGCGGGCTGGCCATCGTCGCCGCCGACCCACTCTCCCTCGTTCTGCTGACGCCGCCGGGCGAGATGGGGGCGGATGTGGTCGTCGGCTCCACCCAGCGCTTCGGGGTGCCGATGGGCTTTGGCGGCCCGCACGCCGCCTACATGGCGGTGAAGGATCCGCTCAAGCGGCTGATGCCGGGGCGGCTCGTGGGTGTCTCCGTGGACGCCGCGGGCACGCCCGCCATGCGCCTCGCCCTGCAGACGCGCGAGCAGCACATCAGGCGCGAGAAGGCGACCTCCAACATCTGCACCGCGCAGGTGCTGCTGGCGGTGATGGCCAGCATGTACGCCGTCTGGCACGGTCCGGAGGGTCTGAGGCGCATCGCCCGCCGCGTCGCGCTGCAGGCGCGGATGGTTGCGGGCGCGGCGAAGGCCGCCGGCTTCGCGCTGCGCCACGACACCTTCTTCGATACCGTCGCGATCCAGGCCGGTGAGCGGCAGGAGGCGCTGATCGCCAATGCGCTCAAGCGCGGATTCAACCTGGCGCGCTACGCGAGTGGCGGCGTCGGCATCGCGCTCGACGAGACGGTGACGCGCAAGGACTTGGCGCAGCTGGTCGCGGCCATTGCCGAGACGGCGCACGCCCAGCCGCCGACGCTGGAGGCGATCGTCCCGCATGGCGGCTTGCCGGAGGCGCTCGCGCGCCAGTCCGCCTTCTGCACCGCGAGCGTCTTCAACAGCCACCATGCGGAGCATTCCATGCTCCGCTACCTGAAGTCGCTGGAGGACAAGGACGTCGCGCTGAACCGCAGCATGATCCCGCTGGGGTCCTGCACGATGAAGCTGAACGCGACGGCCGAGATGATCCCCGTCACCTTCCCAGGCTTCGGCGCCATCCATCCCTTCGCGCCGGTGGACCAGGCCGAAGGCTACATCGAGATGATCCGACGGCTGGAATCCTGGCTGGCCACGATCACCGGCTTTGCCGCCGTCTCGCTGCAGCCCAATGCCGGCAGCCAGGGTGAGTACGCCGGGCTGCTCGCGATCCGTGCGTACCACCACGCGCGCGGCGAGGGCCATCGCGATGTCTGCCTGATCCCGAGCAGTGCGCATGGCACCAACCCCGCCTCCGCAGTCATGGCGGGGATGAAGGTGGTCGTCGTGGGCTGCGACCGCGAGGGCAACGTGGACCTCGCCGATCTGCGCGCGAAGGTGGAGCAGCACGCGGGGAAACTGTCCGCGCTGATGGTCACCTACCCCTCGACACATGGTGTGTTCGAGACAGAGATCCGCGAGATCTGCGCGCTGGTCCATCAGAAGGGCGGGCAGGTCTACATGGATGGCGCGAACATGAACGCGCAGGTCGGCCTCACGTCGCCGGCCGCAATCGGCGCCGATGTGTGCCACCTGAATCTCCACAAGACCTTTTGCATCCCGCATGGCGGCGGCGGGCCGGGCGTCGGCCCGATCGGCGTGGCCGCGCATCTCGCGCCGCATCTGCCAAATCACCCGTTGGTGGCCGAGGCCGGGCCCGCCACCGGCTTCGGCCCGGTCAGCGCTGCGCCCTTCGGCAGCGCCTCCATCCTGCCGATCTCCTATGCCTACATCCGCATGATGGGGCCGGAGGGGCTGACGCGCGCGACAGAGGTGGCGATCCTGAATGCCAACTACATCGCCGCGAAGCTCGCGCCGCACTATCCGATCCTCTACCGCGGCAGGAACGGTATGGTCGCGCATGAATGCATCCTCGACTGCCGCGGCTTCCAGCAGAATGGCGGCGCGACGGTGGAGGACATCGCCAAGCGCCTGCAGGATTTCGGCTTCCACGCGCCGACGATGTCCTGGCCGGTCGCCGGCACGCTGATGGTCGAGCCGACCGAGTCCGAGACCAAGGGCGAGCTCGATCGGTTCATCGAGGCGATGATCGCGATCCGTGGCGAGATCCGCGCCATCGAGCAGGGCCGCGCCGACCCGCGTGACAACCCGCTGAAGAACGCGCCGCACACGGTTTCAGAAGTGATGGCCGACGATTGGAAGCATGCCTACACCCGCACGCAGGCCGCCTTCCCGCTGCCCTGGATCGCCGCACGGAAATACTGGCCACCGGTCAAGCGCGTGGACAATGTCCATGGCGACCGTCACCTTGTCTGTACCTGCGCGCCATTGGAAGCCTACGCGCAGGCGGCTGAGTGAAGGGGTGATCTGGCGACGTCCGGCATTCTTCACGTCGGACGTTCGCCGGGCGCGCAACTGAAACGGCGCTGCGCCTCGGCGTACTAGCCTGTTCAGACGGGCCGAATAGCCTGCAAGGCCCGCTCTGAACGTTCGATTGCAGACCTTGTTCTGCCGGATTGCTGTCCCGAAACCTCGACCGAAGCCAAGATCAGGTCGAGAGGCCCGTCGTGATGGCGGTAAAGAGCGGCATAAGCGCAGCCGCCAATGGCGGCGTGCTCACCGCCAGAGTACCAATGATCGCTGCGCCGATCACGCCATACTCAAGGCTGCTGATGCCTCTAGTGTCAGCCGCCATCGCTTTCAGGAGATTGAGCATGGTCCGCGCTCCGGCCTGTCCGGTCCGGCGTCACCGTAGCTGATGGCTTACCGCGCTGCAACCGTGACGATGTCCAAACGGCGGATTGCGGCTTTCCCGTCAGTTCGGGCGGAAGCGCGCCGAAACAGCCGGTCCGGCTTCTGCGGGCGCCATCCGCTCGAAGGCGGCCTGGACGTTGGGCATCAGGCCAACCGATGCAGCGGCCAGAACTGACGCCAGCAGGGCGCCAAGCAGGGCATACTCCAGGGCCGCCACGCCACGACGGTCGCAACCTCGAGACGAAATCTCGACAATGAAGCGCATCGGTCAGGCCACCCACCCTTGCCCGCCGCGAATGTCTAAATCATCGCGGAATTCGCGAATGTCTAGCCGACCCATGCCTACAATGCAAGGTTTCCTTGCCGGTTCGGCAGACAAAGCGACGCTTGCGCATTCCAGGCGGTCCAGCGACCCTCAATGAATGACCGAGCCGTCGCCCTGGACCGTCCTGGAAAGCCAAACGCTGATCGAGGACCGCTGGATCAGCCTGCGCGCCGACCGGCTGCGGAACGCCGCCGGTGAAGAACTCACGCCCTGGTACGTGCTCGCCTACCCGGACTGGGCAGTCGTGGTTCCCCTGACCGCGGACGACCGGCTCGTGCTGATCCGCCAGTGGCGGCATGCGGTCCAGAACTGGTGCCTGGAACTGCCGGGGGGCGTCATCGACGCTGGCGACGCCGACGCCATTGCCGCCGGGCGGCGCGAACTTCTGGAGGAGACCGGGCACGCCGCGCAGGCTTGGCGGCACCTCTACGCCGCCTGGCCGAACCCGGCGATCCAGACCAACCGATTGCATGTCCTGCTTGCGAAGGACGTGACGGAGGTGGCGCCGGTGGCCCATGAGCCAGGCGAGAGCATACGGGTCGAAGCCTGGCCGGTCGCGGATGTCCTCGCCGCCATCACCGAGGGCGCTTTCGGCCAGGCGATGCATGTCGGCGCCATACTGGCGGGGCTCGCCGCAGCCGGGCGCATCCGGGTGTGAACGCGCCCCTGATCGCGCCGGTCGCCGCCCACCACAGGGCTGACTGGGAGCGGCTCTATGCAGGCTATGCCACCTTCTACAAGGTCAGCCAGACGGCGGAGATGCGCGATACGGTCTGGAACTGGTTGATGGACACCGACCACGAGGTGAACGGCCTGGTGGCGGAGAATCAGGACGGCCGCGCCATCGGGCTCGCGCATTACCGTCCCTTTGCAAGGCCGCTCTCGGCGAGCATCGGCGGCTTCCTCGATGACCTGTTCGTCGCACCCGAGGCGCGTGGCGGCCGCGTGGCCGACGCGCTGATCGAGGCCGTGGCCGCCGAGGGCCGCCGCCGCGGCTGGAGCGTGATTCGCTGGATCACCGCCGACGACAACTACCGCGGCCGCGGCGTCTACGACCGGCTGGCGACTCGGACCATGTGGATCACCTACGACAAGAAACTGCCGTGAAGCCCTCACCCGGCCCGCTGCCTTGGGCCCAGATGTCGCGCCGCGCCCTGCTCGCACTGGTCACCGCCGCTCCGACAGGAAGCGCACGCGCATCATTGCCGGAACCGCGGCGCACCCTCTGGCGAGACGCCACCCGCGACCGGGACATCCCGGTTCTGCTGCGCTTCCCCTCGGCAAACGGGCTACGACCGGCCGTGCTGATCAGCCACGGCCTCGGCGGCTCTCGAGAGGGGCTCGCCTATCTTGGCCAGGGCCTCGCCGAGGCAGGCTTTGTCGCCATCCATCTACAGCATCCCGGCAGCGACAGTGCGATCTGGCGCGGCGCGGCGCAGCGCGGCCACGCGCTTGCCGCGGCGGCGCTCGATGTCCGGAACGCCCTGGCCAGGCTGCAGGATGGGATCTTCGCCGTGGACGAGCTGCTGCGTCGCGCCGAAGCCGGGGGCGATCCGCTCGCCGGCCGGGTGGATCCCGAACGGCTGGCGATGGCCGGGCATTCCTACGGCGCTTGGCTGGTGCAGCACATGATGGGACAGCGCATCCCCGGTGGAGGCCGGGGGCTGCCGCTGCCGGAGCGACGTTTGCACGCCGGCATCGCCCTGTCGCCCTCGCCGCCGCGCGGATTGCCGCCACAGCTTGCGTTCGCGGCGGTGGAGACGCCCATGCTGCACGTCACCGGTACCGCGGACCATGGCTGGGTGGAGGGCGCCAGCCCAGGCGACCGTGAGATCCCCTTCCGCTTCATAGCGCGCGCGCCGCAGGTGCTCGCCGTATTGGCAGGCGCTGCGCA
The DNA here is from genome assembly GCF_041690465.1 of Falsiroseomonas sp. Taxonomy (GTDB): domain Bacteria; phylum Pseudomonadota; class Alphaproteobacteria; order Acetobacterales; family Acetobacteraceae; genus Falsiroseomonas. The sequence goes on from NZ_JAWLHG010000027.1 coordinate 61,448, forward strand.
TTCGGCTTTCGCAGATGAGGGCGCGGTTGGCGGTCGCTGGGCGGAGCCCACCTATCATGCGCGCACCGCGGCGCTGGCCGTTCTGTTCCTGCGCGCAGTGCTGGAGAAGGACGTGAATGCCCGCGGCAGGCTCGCCGCGGGCGCGCCCGCTGTACTCGCGCCGGGGGACCGCCTTGAGGTGAAGGGGTTCTGACCTCGGTCAGGCGTCGCCGACGATCTGCCGGACGAGGCCCGTGCCCTCGCAGGTCGGGCAGGGCTGCTGCCCCCGGCGCCCACTTCCCTTGCAGTCAGGGCAGGGAACGTCCCCCGTCTGCTTCCCGTCCGGCTCGTCCCCTGGCTTGCTGCTGGCCATGCGCGCTCAACGCGATCTGGCGCCGCGGGGTTGCGGTCCGCGCCACCAGGACGCCGATGAGGCCGGGGGCAATCCGCGCCGCGGTGCGGCCGTTGGTGCTCCAGCCGGTCCCACCAATTCAGCTTGGCGGAGAGCAACGGCCGAGCTCACCGAATGAGAACGGGGGCCACAGGGGCCCCCGTCCTGCATCCGCCCTGGCAGGCGGCCATTGATCGCCGCAGCGGAGATCAAGCGGCGCGGAGCGCTCGCGGCAGATCGGCGACCGCATCGTCGATCAGTTCGGCATCGGCCCCGGCATCGATATTGGCCGCCAGCACCTCGCGCGCCGCGGTGACCGCCACTTCGGTCGCAGCGGCGCGGACTTCGGCCACCGCGCTCGCCTCGGCCGCGGCGATGCGGTCGAGGGCCATGCGCTCGCGCCGCTTTGCGCTCGCCTCGGCCTCTGCCGCGGCAGCCTGGGCGACGCGCTCAGCCTCGGCACGTGCGCGGGCGAGCATGTCTTCCGCCTCGCGGTGCGCGGCGGTGCGCTCGGCATCGGCCTGACGGCGCATCTCCTCCGCCTCGGCGCGCAGCCGCGCGGCCTCGTCAAGTTCTGCCCGGATGCGCGCGCCGCGACCGTCGAGCATCGCCGAGAGGCGTGCCCAGGCCATGCGCCCGACCAGGGCAAAGAAGACAACGAAGGAGACCGCGACCCAGAATTTCGGGTCGAGCCAGAAGTGTTCGTAAGTGTGGTCCATCCCGATCCCCCCTCAGGCCCGCGCGCGGGCGGCGAGAACCCGGTCCACCGCGCGGCCGACCAGGGCCGGATCCACGCGACCCGTCAGCTTCGCGACCAGGGATTCCGCCGTCTCGGCCGAAACCTGGCGCAGTGCGCCCATCGCAGCGTCGCGCGCGGCGGTGATGCGGCCCTCGGCCTCCTCGATCTGCTGCGCAAGGCGGCGGTTGAGTTCCTCGCTGCGGGTCGCGGCCTCGGCCTGGGCCTGCTGCAGCGCTTCGGCGATCGCGGCCTGGGCTTCCGCCCGCGCCCTGGCAGTCGCCTCGCGGTGTGCGGCCATTGCGGATTCGGCCTCTGACTTGGCGCCCTGCGCAGCTTCGAGGTCGGCAGCAATCCGGGCCGCACGATCCGCGATGACGCTGCCCACCTGCGGCAGGGCGTAATGCGCCATGACGTAGTAGAGCAGGCCGAAGATCAGCAGCAGCCAGACGATGTTGGCCAGCAAATAGCGGCCCTGCAGCGGATGCCCAAAGGCCAGCTGCGGCATGCCCTCGACCGGCACCGCGCCGACCGTGGCCGCCAGGGCCAGGGAAGGAAGTGCGAGCCCGCCCAGCACGGCGGCGGTCACTAGCCCACGCATCGTGTGCTCCTCAGTTGCGGTCGCCCCGGCGATGTCGAGCCGGGGCTCCTGGCGCAGCGGTGCGGGACCGAATCTCATCCCGCGCCGCATGGCGCCCACCCGGAACCTGGGACAGCCGCGATTGCGGCTGCCCGATCCGGCTCAGGTGAAGAGGATGAGGAAGGCGATGAGCAGGGCGAAGAGCGCGACGGCCTCGGTCAGCGCGAAGCCCAGGATGCCGATCGGGAAGACGCTGTCGCGCGCGGCCGGGTTGCGGCCGACGGCCGAGACCATCGCGGAGAAGATGCTGCCGATGCCGATGCCGACGCCCGCGAGCGCGATGACGGCGATGCCGGCCCCAAGGGCCTTCGCGGCGAGAACTTCCATGGGAAAAATCCTTCCGTGGATTGTCGGGTGGGTGGGTTGGCTGTCCGCCGACGGTTCAGTGCAGATGCACTGCGTCGTGCAGGTAGATGCTGGTCAGGATCGCGAACACATAGGCCTGCAGGAAGGCCACCAGGATCTCGAACCCCACCAGGGCAACGTTGAGCGCCAGCGGCAACGACGCGCCGAGCACGCCGAGCACCCCCGCGCTGCCGCCGATCAGCACCACGAAGGTGGCGAAGACCTTCAGCATGACGTGGCCGGCGACCATGTTGGCGAACAGACGCACCGAGAGGCTGACCGGCCGTGACAGGTAGCTGATCAGCTCGATGGGAATGATCAGCGGCGCCAGCGCCTTGGGCGCGCCCTCGGGGAAGAAGTAACCGAAGAACTTCGTGCCGTGGATCGCCAGCGCGACGATCGTCACCAGCAGGAACACCACAGCCGCCAGGGCGAAGGTCACCGCGATGTGGCTGGTGAAGGTGAAGGCGTAGGGCAGCAGCCCGAGGAGGTTGCCGACCAGGATGAACATGAACAGGGAGAACACGAAGGGGAAGAAGCGCTTCCCTTCGTCCCCGATCTGCCCCGTCACCAGGTCGTGGATGAATTCATAGGCCGATTCGGCCAGCGCCTGCACGCGGCCCGGGATCAGCGCGCGCTGGCGGGTGCCGAGCATCATCAGCGCCGTGATGATGCCGACCGCGAGCAGCATGTGGGCGCTGGACTGCGTGAAGCCGACGGCATCGCCCAGAGCGCCGAACACCGGCTTCAGCTCGAACTGGCTGAGCGCGTCCATCGTCGTGCCTTCCGCCGCCACTCTTGCGATCCCCCGGTGCGGCGCCGCGCGTTGCGGAGCCTCGTTCTGCCTTACGGACGACCGCGCGGAGCGAACAGACGATAGACGTTCAGCACACCGGCGGCGCTGCCGAGAACGAAGAACACCAGGAAGAGCCACGGCCAGGTGCCGAGCCAGCGGTCAAGGAACCAGCCGATCCCGATACCCACGACGAGCGACGAGACAAGCTCGACCCCCGCCCGAAACCCGACGCCCCAGTTGCCCCTTGGCAAGCCCGCCTTCGCCGACCCGGGATCCTTCCCGCGCCGTGCCTGGGCCTGCCGCAACCGCTCCTCGAAGCTGTCCTGTTCCGACACGCGCTCCTCCCTGCGGTTCCCCCGCCCGGAAGGCGGCCCGCTCCTACGGCGCGGGGGGGTTTGTGTCAAGGCGACCACGGCGGTGCAGCAAAGCCACGAGCCCGGTGCCGGGCGCGGACCGGGCCGTCGGAGCGGGTCATCCGCCGATGAAGCCGCCGGACTGTCGCTGCCACAGCCTGGCATAGACGCCGCCCGCGCGCAGCAGTTCGGCATGCGTGCCCTGTTCCGCGACACGCCCGTTCTCCAGCACCACCAGCCGGTCCATCCGCGCCAGCGTCGAAAGCCGGTGCGCGATGGCAATCACGGTCTTGCCGGCCATGAGCCTGTCCAGGCTCTCCTGGATCGCCGCCTCCACTTCGGAGTCGAGCGCGCTGGTGGCTTCGTCGAGCAGCAGGATCGGCGCGTCCTTCAGCAGCACGCGGGCGATGGCGATGCGCTGACGCTGGCCGCCGGAGAGCTTCACCCCGCGCTCGCCGACATGCGCGTCATAGCCGCTGCGGCCGCGCCAGTCGGAGAGCTGCTCGATGAACTCATGCGCCTCGGCGCGGCGCGCGGCCTGTTCGACCTCCGCCTCGGCCGCATCGGGTCGGCCGTAGCGGATGTTCTCGCGGATCGAGCGGTGCAGCAGCGCGGTATCCTGCGTCACCACGCCGATGGCGCCGCGCAGCGATTCCGCGGTGACGCCGCCGATATCCTGCCCGTCCACCAGGATGCGACCTTCCTCCGGGGCGAAGAAGCGCAGCAGCAGGTTGATCGCGGTGGTCTTGCCGGCGCCGGAATGGCCGACCAGCCCGACACGCTCGCCAGGTGCGATATGGAGGTCGAAGCCGTCCAGCACCGCGCCCCGCCGGCCGTGCAGCACATCCTCGGGCGCGCGGCCATAGCCGAAGCGCACCTGCTCGAAGCGGATCTCGCCGCGCGTCACCACCAGCGGCCGCGCGCCGGGCGGGTCGGGCGCGGTGGGGGGCACAGCGATCGAGCCCATCGCTTCCTGCACCACGCCGATATTCTCGAAGATGCCGGCGACGTTGAAGGCGACCCAGCCGGAGATGTTGGCGATCTGCCAGGCCATGGGCAGCGCCGCCGCCACCATCGCCAGCGCGATGTCGCCGCGCGACCACAGCCAGATCGCCAGCCCCGCCGTGGCGACGATCAGCGCGGCGTTCAGCGTGGAGAGGAGGAGCGAGTTCAGCGTGACGAGTCGCGTCTGCCTGCCGAAGTCGTAGTTCAGCTTCTCCAGCGCCTCGCGCACATGCGCGTCCTCCTGCTCGGCGCGGGCGAACAGCTTGACGGTGGCGATGTTGGTATAGCTGTCCACCACGCGGCCGGTCAGCGCGCTGCGCGATTCGCTTGCCCTGCGCGAACGGTCGCGCATCCGCGGCACGATCAGCCGCAGCAGCGTCGCGTAGAGCGCGAACCACAACAGCATCGGGATGGCCAACCGCGCATCCGTGCTGGCCAACGCGAGCACCGCACCGGTGCCATAGACCAGGATGTACCAGACCGCGTTGACCGATTGCACCACGCTCTCGCGCAGCGCCGGGCCGGCCTGCATGACCCGGGTGGCGATGCGGCCGGCGAAATCCTCCTGGAAGAACGGCAGGCCCTGGCGGATGACGTGCCAGTGCGCCTGCCAGCGGATCATGGAGGTGACGCCGGGAATGATCCCCTGCTGCGTCACCAGGTTCTGGCAGAGGATCGCCACCGGCCGGCCGAACAGCAGCAGCGCCGCCATGCCGGCGAGCGTGCCGCCGGCCTCCTCCCAGATCCGCCCCGGCCCATGCTGCTCCAACAGGCCGACGACGCGACCGATGAAGATGGGAATCAGCAGGTCGAGCAGCGCGACCGCCAACCCCGCCGCGAACAGCGCACCGAACAGGAGGCGGGCCTGGCGGGCGAAGTGCCAGTAGAAGCCGAGCAGGCTGCGGGGCGGCGGGCCGTCCGGCACCTGCACGCCGAGCACCCGCGCGGCACGGCCGCCAGGCGGCGCCACCGGATCGATGACGGTCTCGAACAGACGGAAGGGGAGCATTGCCGCAGCAACGCGCCAGGCCGGCGGTGGCGTCAACCGTCCGGCCCGCGCCAGCGGGCGAGGCGGGAATCGCCCTCCATATCCGCCACCAGCCAGGTCATCCGGTCGAGGAACCAGAACTTCGACAGCATCGCGACGGCGAGCCCGGTCAGCGTCGCCCATGGCAGCAGCCAGACCAGGCCGTAAATCAGCAGCAGCCCGCCCGCCGCCGCCATCGCATTCAGCAGCTTCGGCGCCAGGCGATGCCGCGGCGGTACCGGCGTCTCTTTGCGTTCCAGCCACAACCGCTCGCCCAGCACCGCGCGTGACCCCCAGTTCTCCAGCCTGCGCGGCGGCGGGAAGGCGCGCGGGTTCACCCAGGTCCAGGCGAGCAGCGCCGCAACCGGCAGCAGCGCCCACCAGCCGATCCATTCCCGGCTCCAGACGGCGAGCACCAGCAGCGGCAGGATCGGCACGCGGGTCCAGACGCTCCACGGATTGGCGTGGCGCGCCCAGGCCCCGTCATCCATCCGGTGCAGCCGCGCAAGGCGCCCCTCCGGTGTCATCCCGGCGGCGACATACGGCGGATCACCTCCTCCGTGCTGACATCCTCGATATGGCTCGCCAGGTGCCAACGATGGCCGAAGGGATCACGCAGCGTGCCCATGCGGTCGCCATAGGGCTGGTCCGTCGGAGGCCGTTCCGCGGCGGCGCCGGCCGCGGTGGCGCGGGCGAAGGCAGCGTCCACCTCCTCCACATACAGCACCAGCGAGACCGGCGTGCCGCCGAAATGGCCGGGACCATAGGCGTCATGATCCGGCGACTGCTCACCGAGCATCACCACGCTGTCGCCGATCCGGAACTCGGCATGCATCAGTGTGTCGTTCGCGCCGGGCAGGCGCATCGTCGCCTCAGCCCCGAGCGCCTCGACATACCAGGCGAGCGCCCGCTTTGCGTCCTGCACGACCAGATAGGGGGAGACGCGCGGATAGCCCGGCGGAATGGGGGAGACAGGCATGTGCGGATCCTCCTGCTGGAGGCCGGCATGATGCCTGCAGCGGCGGTGCCGGTTCAAGAACATATCATGAACGTGATCTGACTGCTCCGGATGGCGGAGAACGTCACCCCGCGACGGGACCCTCCACCAGTTCCACCGCGCGCTGCAGGTCCACGCTCAGCAGGCGGGAAACGCCGCGCTCCTGCATCGTCACGCCATACAGCCTGTGCATCCGCGCCATGGTCAGTGGATGGTGCGTCACGATCAGGAAGCGCGTGCCGCCGCGGCCCTGCTCGTCGCCGGCCGCCATCACCTCCAACAGGTCGCAGAGCCGCTCCACATTCGCATCATCGAGCGGCGCATCCACCTCGTCCAGCACGCAGACCGGCGCCGGGTTGCAGCGGAACACCGCGAAGATCAGCGAAAGCGCCGTCAACGCCTGCTCGCCGCCGGAAAGCAGGTTGAGCGAAGCGAGCTTCTTCCCCGGCGGCTCGGCATAGATCTCGAGCCCCGCCTCCAGCGGATCGTCGGACCCGACCAGCGCCAGATGCGCCCGCCCGCCGCCGAACAGGCGCGTGAAGAGGTTGCGGAACTCGGCATCCACCTTGTCGAACACGACCCTCAGGCGTTCCCGGCCTTCGCGGTTCAGATGGCCGATCGAGCCGCGCAGCTTCGCGATGGCAGTGGCGACCTCGGAACGCTCAGCGTCGATCGCGCCGCGGCGCGCATCGAGGTCGTTGAGCTCCTGCTCGGCACGCAGGTTGACCGGCCCCATCTCCTCCCGCTCGCGGGTCAGGCGGTCGAGCTTCCTGCGCGCCTTCTCCTCGGCGGAGTCCGAGAGGTCCGCGACGTCGGCCGGCAACTCGGCATGCGCCTCGCCGAGCCGTTCGGCGACGCGTTCCTCGACCGACAACGCCGCCGCCTCGGCGGTTTCCTTGGCGCCTTCCGTGCGCACCTGGGTTTCGCGGGCCGCAGCGAAGCGGGCATCGACCTCGCGGCGATGCGCGGTGGCCTCGCGCAGCTCCGTCTCGGCGGCGCGCAGCGCCTTCGCGGCCGCCGCATGCGTGGCCTCCGCCTCCACCAGCAGGCGCGCGGCGGTAGCGCGACGGGCGGCAGCGGCTTCCGGCGCCTCGGCGAGGGTGGCGACCTCGGCCTCCGCCTCGAACAACCGGGTGGCGAGATCCTCGCGCCGTGCCTGCGCCTCGCCCCGGCGCAGCGACCATTCCTCGCGCTCCGGCCCGATCGTCTGCTGCCGCGCCGCGATCCGCGTCGCCTCGGCGGCGAGCGCGGCGCGAGCATCGCGCGCCTCGGCCTCGGCGGTGCGGGCCGCGGCGAGCGCGGTGCGGGCCTGCTCCACCTCAGCGCGCAGGGCGGCAAGGTCGGGCGCGGCCTCGCGCGCCGCCTGCGCCTCGGCGAGCGCGGCCTCCGCGGCAGCGCGTTCGGCGGCCATGCGCTCCATCTGCGGCGCGAGCGCGGCGAGCCGTGCCTCCGCCTCCGCCGCGCGGGCCGTCAGCGCCTGCGCCTCCTGCCGAGCACGGGCGAGGTTGGCCTCGGCGGTGCGGCGCGCCTCCCGAGCGGCGGATTCAGCCTGCACGGCCGCGTTCTCGGCCTGCGAGGCGGCCTCGCGCGCGGCGCGGGCGGCAAGGGCATCCGGGGCGGCGGCGCGGGCGGCACGGGCCTGCTCCAGCGCCGCGGCGGCGGAATGCAACTCGGCGTCCAGCCGCGCAAGTTCCGGCTCCACCGCGGCGAGCCGCTGCTCGGCCTGGGTGGCACGGGCGGCGATGCGCTCGGCAGCGGTAGCGGCGGTGGCGGCCTGCCGCTCGGCCTCGCTTCGCAGCTGGCGCTGCCGCGTCTCCTCGGCGCGGGCGAGCTGCTCGGCCTCGGCGGCGGCGGAGCTGGCTGCCAGCGCGGCGGCGACGTCCGGCGTGGCGGCGCTCGCCGCTCGGGCAGCCTCGAGTGCGACGGCTGCGGCGGCGATCTCGGCTTCCAGCCGGTCGAGCTCGGGCGCAAGGGCAGCCAGGCGCTGCTCGGCCTGGGCGGTGCGCGCGGCGATCCGCTCGGCCTCCGCGATGGCCGCCGCGGCGCGGCGCTCGGCTTCGGCGCGGGTCTCGCGGCAGCGGGCTTCCTCTGCCCGGGCGAGTGCTTCCTCAGCCTCCGCCTCGGCTCGGAAGGCGAGTGCGACGGCGGCCATTGCCTCGGCCTGGTCCAGCAACACCTGCGCCGCGCGCAGCTTGTTGCGCTGGGCGAGCCGCACGGCCCCGGGACTCGGCGCGCCGGCGCGGGCGCAATGCCCGTCCCAGCGCCAGAGCGCGCCATCCTCCGTCACCAGCGCCTGGCCGGGCCGGAGCGCCGCCTGGAGGGCCGCGCCATCGGCGCCACGCGGCAGCAGCCCGACCTGCGACAAGGCGCGGGCCAGCGCCGCCGGCGCCTCCACCAGCCGCGAGAGTGGCGTCGCGCCATCCGGCAGGATGGGCAGCGGGTCGAGCGGCGGCAGGTTCCGCCAATGGCGCGGGGCGCCCGGGGAGCGCGGATCGTCGAGCGGGCTGTCCAGCGCCTCCCCGATCGCCGCCCCCAAGGCAGCCTCCAGGCCGGATGGCACACCGATGGCGTCCAGCACCGGGGCGAGGCCGGGGGCGACTTCGCGCGCCTGCATCATCTCGGCGAGCGCGGCGACCTCGGCGGCGGCCTTGGCGCGGGCGCCTTCAGCGTCGGTGGCGGCGGCGCGAGCGGCCTCGTGGCGGGACTGGGCGGCGGCGCGGGCAGCCTCGGCGCCATCCAGCGCGGCACGGCCGTTGCGCAGCGCCGCCTCGGCGGCCTCGGCCTCGGCCAGTACGGACCGGCGTTCGTCGTCCGGCACCAGGGCGGCGCGGGCGGCGTCACGCTCGACGGCCAGGCGCTGGTGCTGCTCGGCCAGCTGCCGTGCGGCGGAGTCGGCGGCTTCCAGTGCGGCGCGCGCACGGGTGCGAGCGGCCTCGGCCCCGGCGGCGGCGCTGCGCGCCTCCTCGTGGTGGGACTGCGCGGCGGCACGCGCGGCCTCCGCGGCTTCCAGTGCGGTGCGGGCCGCAACCAGCACGCCATCGGCTTCGGCAGCCGTGCGGACGGCCGCGTCGCGCTCGGCCTCGGGGACCAGCGCGACGCGTGCAGCGTCGCGTTCGGCCGCGAGCCGGGCATGCTGCTGGGCCAGACGCCGCATCGCGACCTCGGCGGCCTCAAGCCCGGTGCGGGCGCGGGTCTCGGCCTCCTCAGCCTCGGCGGCGGCGCGGCGGGCGGCCTCGTGGCGGGATTGCGTGAGCGCGCGCTCGGCCTCCATGCCGGCCAGCGCCCCCTCGGCGGCAGCGAGCGCGGCTTCAGCCTCGGCAGCCTGGGCGGCGGCGCCATCCAGCGCGGCCGCCGGTACCCGAGCTTCTTCGGCCGCCCCCTGCTCGGCGGCCAGCCGGGTGGCCTGCTCGGCCAGACGCTTGGCGCGGGTCGCGGCGTCGGTCTCGGCGGCGGCGAGCGTCGCGGCCTGGGCGGCGGCCTCGGCGGCGAGCTCGGTCGCGCGGTCAGCGGCGAGCGCGGCCTCCCGCACCGTTTCGGCCGCTTCGGCCTCCGCCTCGGCGGCGGCGGCGGTCCGGTCCGGGAGGGACCCGGCCGCGGCGTCGAGCTCCGCGGCCTCTGCGGCGAGGCGGCCTTCGGCCGCTTCGGCATCAGCCTGCAGGCGCGCGGCGTGGCCGAGATCGCGGGCCAGAGCGTCCCGACGCGCCTCGGCCCCGGCCAATGCATCAAGCGCGCGGGCTTCCTCGGCGCCGAGCGTCTCAGCCTCGACGCGGCGGCGTTCCAGCGCGGTGCGGGCCTGCGCCTCCGCCTCGCGCGGCTCGGGCAGGCCCTGCTCGGCGGCAAAGGCGCGCTTCGCGGCGCCCTCCGCCTCGAACTCGGCCTCGCCAGTGGCGTGGCGGGCGCGATCGAAGGCCTGCTTCGCCTCGGCCAGCGCGGCCTGGGCGCGGGCGCGCAGGATAGCCAGCCATTCCACCTCCGCCCCGCGCACCAGGCCGGAGAGATTGCGGTAGCGCGCCGCCTGCCTCGCCTGGCGCTGCAACCCCTGGCGCGCACCCTCCATCTCGTTCAGCAGGTCCTCGGCGCGGGCGAGGTTGTTCTCCGCCTGGCGCAGCTTGAGCTCCGCCTCATGCCGGCGGGCGCGCAGCCCGGCGATGCCGGCGGCTTCCTCCAGCACGGCGCGGCGGTCCTCGGGCTTGGCCTGGATCAGCGCCGCGACCCGGCCCTGGCTGACCATGGCGGAGGACCGCGCGCCGGAGCCGATATCGGCGAACATGGTCTGCACGTCGCGCGCGCGCAGCTCCTTGCCGTTGACGCGGAAGGCGCTGCCGGCGCCCCGCTCGATCTTCCGCACGATCTCGAGCTCGGGTGCCTCGGCATTGGGCGGCGGGGCGAGGCCGGCGGCCTCCTCCAGCGTCAGCGTCACCTCGGCGAAGTTGCGCGAGGCGCGGCTGGCGGTGCCGGCGAAGATGACGTCCTCCATCTCGCCACCGCGCATGGTCCGCGCGTTGGTCTCACCCATCGCCCAGCGCAGCGCCTCGACGATGTTGGACTTGCCACAACCATTCGGGCCGACGATGCCCGTGAGGCCCGGCATCACCTCCACCAGCGTCGCCTCGGCGAAGGACTTGAAGCCGGCGATACGCAGGCGCGTCAGCCGTGCGGTGCGGGCAGCGGCGATCTGCGCCCCGGTCCGGCCCGGCGAGTCGGTCTGGGCCTCGCCGGCCGAAGCCGGCGCGGCGGGCGGCGCGCCCTCCTCCGCAGGGGCGGCGGGGGGAACGCCCTCCATTCAGCGGGTCTCGGCGACGATGGCGGCGAAGCGGTCGAACGCGATGTTGCCTGGCACGACGCGGCTGCCGAAGACGAAGGTCGGAGTGGAGTTCACGTTGTGCTCCTGCTGCCCCTTCACGCGCTGCTCCAGGATGGCGCGCTGCAGTTGCGCATCCACCAGCGCCTGCTCGAAGGTCTCGCGGTCCATGCCGGCGACCGCCGCGAGCTTCCACAACTCCTCCTTGCGGTCGGCGGTGCGGCTGAACGCCCAGCGGTCCTGGGTGGCGAACAGCGCGGAGATGAAGGGCTCGTAGCGCTCGGGTGGCAGACTGCGCGCGAGGCCCGCGGCGGCCAGTGCCAGCTGGTCCAGCGGGAAGTCGCGGAAGATCACGCGGACACGCCCGGTGTCCACCAGTTCCCGCTTCACCTGCGGCCAGGTCTCCCGGTGGAAAGCGGCGCAATGGCCACAGGTAAGGGAGAAATACTCGATCACCGTCACCGGCGCGTCGGCCTTGCCGACCGAGCGTTCTGTCAGTCGCGGATCCGGCGCCGCTGGCTGGGCGGCGGCCAGGCGCGGCAGGGTGAGGCCGGCGGCGGCGAGGGCGAGAAGGGCACGGCGATGGGTCATGTAATCGGCCTCCGGCAGGGCGAGGCGGGGACTCCGAGGTCCCCTCAGCCCTTCCGATAGACGCCGCGGGCGAGGTTTTCCAGCGCTTGCCGCAGTTCCCCCTCCGGCAGGGCGCCGATCCGTGCCTCCACCCCGGCCGGAAGCGCCGCGTCCGGCCGGGGCGGCGCCGGGCCGCGGCGGCCGCTCGCGGCGGCCTGCTGCACGAAACGGAGCCGTTCGACCGCAAGGCGGCCGAGATGGCCGTTGATCCGGCCGATCAACTCCGGCGCGAGGTGCTGCAGCTCCATCGCCACCGGGCCGGCGCAGGCAAGTGTCAAGGTGCCGGCCGAGAGCCGCAGCGGCGAGGTCACCGCCGCGAGCGCCGGCCCGACGATCAGGGCCCAGTCGGCGAGGACCTGGCTGCCGGCCGGGCTCTTGCGGCGAAAGGCCGGGCGGGTCACGGAGGGGATCAGCGATCCGAGCGGCATGGGGGCCGCCGGGAAGCGCCTGCCCTCCCCCTCCTTGGCCATCGGTGATTCCTCCGCCCGCTTCCGACCTGCTCGTCTGGTACGACCGGCACCGCCGGGACCTGCCCTGGCGGGATAGCACGTCCCGGCCTGACCCGTACCGCGTGTGGCTGTCGGAGGTGATGTTGCAGCAGACCACGGTCGCCGCGGTCGGCCCGCGCTATGCGCGGTTCCTGGCGCGGTTCCCGGATGTCCGGGCACTCGCCGCAGCACCGTGGGAGGAGGTGGCGGCGGAATGGGCCGGCCTCGGCTACTACGCCCGCGCGCGCAACCTGCATGCCGGGGCGAAGGCGCTGGCCGAGGGCAGCTTCCCGTCCACGGTGGAGGGGCTGCGGGCGATCCCGGGCATCGGCCCCTACACGGCAGCGGCGGTGGCCGCGATCGCCTTCGGCGCGCCCGTGGTGCCGACCGATGGCAATGTCGAGCGCGTCACCGCCCGCATCCACGCCGAGGAGATGCCGCTGCCGGGCGCGAAGAGGCGCCTCGACGCGCTGGCGCAGCGCTGGATGGAGCAGCAGGCCGCCCGCGCACGGCCCGGCGATTTCGCCCAGGCATTGTTCGACCTGGGAGCGACGATCTGCACCCCGAAGCGCCCCGCCTGCGCCCTCTGCCCCTGGCGGGCGGGCTGCGCGGCGCATCAGGCCGGCATCGCCGAGTCGCTGCCGCGCAAGGCGCCGAAGCCGCTCCGGCCGCTGCGCTACGGCGTGCATTTCGCGCTGACCGACCCCGCCGGCCGGCTGCTGGTGCGCCGCCGGGCGGAGAAGGGCCTGCTCGGGGGGATGCTGGAGATCCCCGGCACCCCATGGCGGAGCGAGCCCTGGACCGAGGCCGAGGCGCTTCCGCATGCCCCTCTGCCCGCGCTGCGCTGGGCGCCGCTGCGCGGCGAGGCGCGACACGGCTTCACCCATTTCGAGTTGCGCATGACCCTTCTGCACGCGGCTTCGGCAGGCGATCCACTGGGCGGCTGCGCCTGGATGGACGCCGCCGCCGCGCGGGCGGCGATGCCCACGGCGATGCGCCGCCTGCTCGCGCTGCTGGACAGCGCTGCCGGGCCCGTGGATAGCTGACGTGACTGTTGAAAGACTCGCCCCGATGGCCCTTGCCCTTCCCGCCCCGCGCAGCGCGCTGCGCTTCGTCCTGCTGGCGCTGCTCGGCTCCTGGCTGCTCGCGGCCTCTGCGCATGTGACCGTGCCGATGTGGCCCGTGCCGGCGACGCTGCAGACGATGGTGGTGCTGCTACTCGGCGCCGTGGGCGGCCCATCGTTCGGGGTCGCCGCGGTGGCGGCCTATCTCGTCCAGGGTGCGGCGGGGCTGCCCTTCTTCGCGGGCGGGGCGGCAGGCCCGGCGGTGCTGGTCGGGCCGACCGCCGGCTACCTGCTCGGCTTCCTCGCAGCGGCCTGGCTGGCCGGCCAAGCGCAGGGCATCTCCTGGCGGCGGCAGGCGGCACTGTTGCTGGCGGCGCATCTGTTGGTCTTCGTCCCCGGCATCACCTGGCTCGCCGGCTTCATCGGCTGGCAGCAGGCGCTGGATGCCGGATTCCTTGTCTTCCTGCCCAGCACCGTCGTGAAGACCGCTCTGGCGCTGGCGCTGCTGAAGGCGCTCGGGCGCTGAGCTCGGCGGCCCCTGCTCAGGACAGGGGGCGATAGCGATCCGAAGCTCCGCCGGCAGGGCGGCGTGCTGCGCCCGCTAAGAGGCTGTCTCTGAACGCTGGTGGAACGTGGGTTGGGTTGACTGCGGCGGGCGTGATTCCAAGGGGTTGTCGAGACCGAGTTGGAATCCTGCCCG
>NZ_JAWLHG010000028.1:0-75039 GCF_041690465.1 Falsiroseomonas sp.
CGCAACTCGCTACGAGAAGACCGCGAGAAATTACCTCGCCATCATCACCATCGCAGCCACCATCCTCTGGCTCAGGTGAATGTCCACAGGACCTAGCGCTCACGAAGCGCACACAATGTTCGTCTGACGCACGACGGGCCGCCGGCGGTCCGCTCGTCAAGGCCGGAAATGACGGCCGGAGGCGACGGCTTCGCGCCGGGCGGACGTGGCCGACATGGCGACCTTCCTCGCCGGCACGGCGTGCCGCTTCATGACCGGCCAGATCGTCTCCAAGCGCCTGCGCCACGGCGCGTGGGCGCGTTCAGATGAAGACGCCCTTCATGTTTCCCGCAGGATAGCGCGTGCCGGCGGCGGCGCCCGCCGGCACCGCGGCCGAGATCCGCGCGACCTCCTCGTCCGAAAGCCGCACGCCGAGCGCATCGAGATTCTCCTCCAGCCGCGCCTGGCTGCGCGTGCCGACGATCGGCAGCACGTCCTCGCCCTGCGCCAGCAGCCAGGCCAGGCAGAGCTGCGCCGGCGTGCAGCCCTTTTCCGCCGCGAAGCCCTCGATACGCGCGACCAACTCGCGGTTGTGGCCGAAATTCTCCGGCATGAAGCGCGGATGCTGCGCACGCCTTCCGCCCACATCCTCCAGGCTGCGGATCGCTCCGGTCAGCAGGCCGCGGCCGAGCGGCGCATAGGCGACGAAGGCGATGCCGAGCTCGCGCGTCACCGCGCGCGTCGCCTCCGCCTCGTCCCGGTAGAGCAGCGAATACTCGGTCTGCACGCAGGCGATCGGGTGAACGGCATGCGCCCGGCGGATGCGCTCCGGCGCCGCTTCCGACAGGCCGAGGAAGCGCACCTTGCCCTGCTCCACCAGCCGCGCCATGGCGCCGATCGTCTCCTCCACCGGCACGTTCGGATCCACGCGGTGCTGATAGTAGAGGTCGATCACCTCGACGCCGAGGCGCTTCAGGCTCGCCTCGCAGGCCCGCTGCACGTAGCCGGCGCTGCCATCCACGGCATTCCCGCCGCCCTCGCGCCGGATCTGGCCGAATTTGGTGGCCAGGAATGCCTGGTCGCGCCGCCCCTTCAGCGCCCGTCCCAGCAGCTCCTCGTTGTGGCCCCAACCGTACATGTCCGAGCTGTCGAGGTGGTTCACGCCGAGCTCGAGCGCGTGGTGGACCAGCTCCTCCGATACGGCATCCTCGGCATCGCCATAGACGCCGGAGAGCGACATGCAGCCGAGCCCGACCGCCGAAACCGGCGGCCCGCCGTGTCCCAGTGGACGCCGTTCGATGGAACCCGTCGCGGTCATCGCCTGTCTCCCCTGCCTGTGGTCATGCCGCCGGCGTGAAGCCGATTTCCGCCATCGCCCGGCGCGCGGCGCCGCTGCCGAACAGCGCCATCAGCGCCTCCGCCGCCGCCCCCTCGCGCAGCGCGGCGGCGGCATAGGCGGTGGAGAGCGCATGCGGCGGCGGAAACAGGCCGAGCAGCGAGACGCCCGGCCGCCCGATGATCTCCGTCGCCTGGCTGACCGCAAGCTCCACCTCGCCGCGGCCGCAGGCGGCCACCGCCTCGACGCCGAAGGGGAAGCGGGTGCCCTTGGCGCGAACCTCCGCCTCGATGCCGAGCGCGGTGATGACCTTCTCGAAATGCCGCCCCCCGGTGGCGCCGCGCGCGGGATCGGCCCAGCCGATGCTTGCGGCATCCAGCAACGCGGCACGGAAGCCCTCCACCGTGTCGACCGGCCGCGCCGTCGCGCCGCCGCGCAGCGCGAGCCCGGTGCCGGCGGAACCGAGCGGCAATACCCGCTTCAGCAGTCCGGCCTCGCGCAGCTTCGCCAGCCCCTCGTCGCTCGTGACGACGACATCGGCCGCCTCGCCGGCCAGCACGCGGTCTCGCAGCGCGCCGGCCGTGCCGTAGTGCACGACAGGCAGCTCGCCCCGCCAGGCGCCGCCCTCCAGCAGCCGCTCCACCGCGGTCTTCACCGCGCCGGCGGCGAGCAGCACCGGAGCGCTCATGCGGCCGCCCTCGCCAGGCGCCGCTCGCGCCACAGCGGCAGCACGACGGAGACCACCAGCAGCGCCCACAGCACATTGGCGATCGGCGAGGAGAACAGCACCATGATGTCGCCCTGCCCGATGCGCAGCGACCGCAGCAGGTAGCGCTCGAAGATCGGCCCCAGCAGCACGCCGATCAGGATCGAGGTGACGTTGTAGTTGGTGCGGATGGCGATGTAGCCGATTACGCCGAACACCAGCGCCAGCACCATGTCGAACATGTACTCGCGATCCGCGAAGGCGCCGATGATGGTCAGCCCGAGGATCAGCGGCACGATGGTGTGCACCGGTACGGCGACGACGCGCGAGGCATAGCGCGCCATCGGCAGCACCAGCGGGATCATCATGATGTAGGCGACGGTCATCATCACGAAGACGCCGAAGGCGATGTTCGGCTGTTCCTGGAACAGCCGCGGGCCGAGCGTGATGCCCTGGTACTGCAGCACGATCATCATCACCGCCGCAGTCGATCCGCCGGGGATGCCGATCGCCATGGTCGGCACCAGCGTGCCGGAGGTGACGCCGTTGTTGGCGCTCTCGGGCGCGATCACGCCCGCCGGGTGGCCGGTTCCGTAGAGCTCCGGCGTCTTCGAGAACAGCCGCGACTGCTGATAGGCGACGAAGGCGGCGATATAGGCGCCCGCGCCCGGGATGACGCCGACGATCAGCCCGATGAGGGACGTCCAGACGATCTGCCACCAATGCTTCGCAGCGATGGCTAGGCCTTCCAGCGTGTCCTTCCACTGCGCTGCGCGGCTCTGCTCGGGCGGGGTGGCGGCGAAGCGTTCCTCCAGCATCACCAGCGCCTCGCTGACGGCAAACAGGCCGATCAGTACCGGCACCAGCGGCAGGCCATCATAGAGCTCGAGCAGGCCGAAGGTGGCGCGCGGCGTGGAGAAGACGGCGTCGGTGCCGATCGAGCCGAGCATCAGCCCGAACATGCCGCCGATCAGCCCCTTGATCATGTCCTTCGCCGCCAGCACGGCGATCAGCGTCAGGCCAAACAGGATGATCACGACCATCTCGACCGAGCGCAGCACCAGCCCGATCTCGGCGAGCCAGGGCAGCAGCGCCAGCACGGCGACGGAGGTGATCAGCCCGCCCGCCACCGAGGCGACGAAGGACAGCACCAGCGCCTGCTGCGCCTTGCCTTTCTTCGTCATCTGGTAGCCATCGAGGCAGGTGGCCGCGGCCCCCGCGCTGCCGGGGATGTTCACCAGGATCGCCGGGATGCCGCCGGCCATGTGGTTCGCGCAGTAGAGCGCGATCATGAAGGCCAGCGCCGCCTCGATATCCATCGCCAGCGTGACCGGCAGCAGGATGATCAGCGTATTCTGCGGCGAGAAGCCCGGCAGGATGCCGACCGCGAGCCCGAGCGCCACGCCGGGAATGATCGCCCACCAGAGCGAGAAGGACCGGCCGAACAGCTCGGCCAGCGTCGCGAGATCCAGCTCCACGTCAGTCCAGCCCCGGCAGGCCGAACAGGGCGGCCATCGCGTGTTCGAACGGCCCCATCGGAAAACGCGTGCCGAGGACGACCATCAACGAAAGCCAGACCAGCACCGGCGTGACGAGCGACACGCCGATCAGGCTCGGCCAGTGCCGTGCGCCCAGCAGCCACATGCCGGCGAAGAGCAGCAGCGCCAGCGCGATGGAGGTGCCGAGCAGCGGCAGCGCCACCAGGAAGGCCGCGCACAGCGCCATCAGCGCGAGCCGCAGCCGGTTGGTGGGCGCGTCGCCACCCAGCGTGAAGCCGAGCGTCACCTGCAGCATTGCCAGCTGCCAGCCGATCCGCACCAGCAGCAGCGCCACGAGCACGAGGAGGATGGCACCGATGACGATGCCGTTCGCCTTCGCCTCCCAGGCCAGCTCGCGCACCGTCCAGAAGTAATAGACGGTGAAGCCGACCGCGAGCGCCGGGATGACCAGCTCCTGGCCGACCCGCCTGCGCTCGCTGCCGTGGCGCTGTGCCGCCATGCTCAGCGCTGGGCCGTGAGCTGCGCGCGGTAGCGGTTGGCCAACTCCAGCATGCCCTGAGCGTATTCGGTGCAGGCCGCGCGATTACCGTAGCGGATGGTCTCCACCGGCAGCCCCTGCTTGTCGTAGGCCTCGCGGAAGGCGGGGTCGTCGAACACCTTGGCCGCGCTCTCCTCCAGCGTCTTGAACCGGTCGGGGAAGCGCTCCATCACCTCGGTGTGGACCGCCCAGGAGCGGGAGGAGGGCAGCGGCGGGATGCGCGTGCCGAACACCTGGTTGATCGGCGGCGCGTCGTTCGACTTCGCCGCGACGATGTTCTCGTTGTTGAACACGCCGAGGGTGCGCATGCGCTCGCCCTGGCGGATCACCAGCGCGATCGGCAGCACGCCGATGTCCGCCTCGCCGTTCAGCACCGCCACCACTGTCGGATTGCCGCCGGCATAGGGCACCAGGTTGAAGCGGGCATTCTGCGATTCGCCGAGGGCGAGGATGCCGATCGAGGCCGGGTGCGGGATGCGGCTGGTCGCCACGTTGAGCGGCCGCTTCTTCGCCTCCGCCACCACGTCCTCGATGCGGCGGAACGGGCTGTTGGCGCGGACGAAGACGCAGCTGTCATCCACGTCGATGCGGCAGAAATAGGTGATGTCCTCGGGGAAGCGGAAGCGCGGCCGCTGGAGGGCGTACATCAGCATCTCCGGCCCCATGTTGCCGAACAGCAGGTGGTAGCCGTCCTTGTCGCGCCTGTTCACGTAGAGCTCGTAGCCGACCTGGCCGGAGGCGCCGGGGAAGAACTCGTATTCGAAGCGCCGCCCGCCGAGCTGCTTCGACCAGCCATCGTCGAAGCTCCGCGCCAGGCGCTCCGCGCCTCCGCCCTGGCCGGTCGGGATCACCACACGGAAATTGCGCGTGGGGAAAGCGGCCTGCGCGGCGGCGTCGCGCGGCAGCGCCGCCGCGAGGCCGAGTCCCGCCGCGGCGAGGCCCAGACCGCGCCGTGTGATGCTGTTCCCGGACGTCATCTTCTCTCTCCTCCCAGATGGTGCCGGCCTGCCGCCGGCGGTCAGTGTTCCTCTGCGGGCCCCAGGTAGACAGGCTCCGGCTGCGCGAAGAACGAAGCCAGGATGTGCTGCACGAGACGGTAGTTCTTCTGCTGGAAGCTCGCATGGGCGATGCCGGGCATCACGGCGAACTGCTTGTCGGGGTTGGGCAGCAGGCGGAAGAATTCCAGCAGGTCCTCGACGCCGGCGATGCCGTCGTACTGGCCGCGCATCACGATGGTCGGGCAGGTGATCTTCTTCGGGTCCACCACCGGCAGGTGCAGGCACATGTCGATGTAGGTGCCGATCGGCACGCTGTCGTCGAGCGCGGTGATCGCTTCGGCGAAGGCGTCCACCACCCGGTCGTCGGCGGTGCCGGGGTGGTCGCGGGTGAAGATGGAATGCACGAAGGCGCGGTCGATCGGCCGACGGTTCCCGGCGGCGCGGTACTCCGGCAGCTTCTTCCGCCGCTGCGCCAAAGTCGGGCTGCCCTCGCCGGTCCAGACGAAGGCGTCGAGCGCCAGCCGCGCGACGCGCCCCGGGTTGCGCTGCGCGAAGAGTGCCGCCTTCAGCGCGCCGGAGGAGATGCCATAGACCAGCAGCGGCCCTGCCTGGCGCGTCTTCTCGATGTAGTCGGCGGCAGCTGCGATGTCGTCGGCGCCGTTCGAGATGTCGCAGGTGATGTCGCGGTGCTTGGATGAGCGGCCGTAGCCCTCATTGTCCAGGCACCAGCAATCGTAGCCGGCGCGGGCGAAGACATCCATCACCGCAACGTCCGGCAGCCCCGGCACCTGCAGGTCGAAGGTCGGCTGCGACGCCATCGAGGAGCCGTGGATGAACAGGATCGTGCCGCGCTTGCCGGCGGTGGGCTCGCCGGTGAATTTCTCCCACAGGAACAGGCGGACATCGCCCTTGTTCGTCCAATGCTCGATGCCGGTGACGGGCTGGCTCATGCGGCCGGGTTCCTCTGGTCGCGGTGCGAGTGGCTGAGGGCCCGGACACTGGGAAGCGCAGCGCATCGCAACGCGCGCCGATGGTTCATGGATGTTTCCCTGCGATCCATCTTTCCGCGCGCGGACCCGCCTGTGCCGCCCAAACAACGTGCCGGCGCGCGGCGTGTCAAGATCGCCACGGTCGGAGCGACACCGACCGGGTTCGTTCACGGTTGGCCAGGGTTGCATCGCCAAAGGTTAACTTTTGCGCGAAAACGGCGCAGGCTAATCGCCTGACGGGGCTCCGGAGGCCGGCAGAAGGCATGCAACGCCCGCTGCGCAGCAATTTCGAGCGCGGAAGCGCCGCCTGGGCGCTGCGTCGCGCCCAGTGGCTGGCGCTCGGCCTCTCCGATGCGGACATGGAGAAGCCGAAGATCGCGGTGGTGAACACCTCCTCCGATCTGGCGAGCTGCTTCATCCACCTGGACGGCGTGGCGGCGGTGGTGAAGCAGGCGGTGCGCGCCGGCGGCGGCCTGCCGCTCGAGATCCGCACCGCCGCACCCGCCGACTTCATCCAGGCCGCCGGCCGGCGCGGCAGCTATCGCATCCCGTCGCAGGATCTCATCGCCCGCGACATCGAGGCGCAGGTGGAAGGCGCCCAGCTCGACGGCATGGTGGTGCTGGCCTCCTGCGAGAAGACCACGCCGGGGCAGTTGCTGGCCACGGCGCGGCTCGACATCCCGGCCATCGTCGTCTGCTGCGGGTACCAGCCGGCGGGCGAGTGGCGCGGCGATCCGAACGATGTCGGACGGCTGCTGCTCGCCGCCGGGCACCACGCCGCCGGCGCCCTGCCGCTGTCGGAGCTGGAAGGCATGTCGGCCACCGCCATCCGCGGCCCGGGCGCCTGTGCCGGCCTCGGTGCGGCGAATGCGCTGCACATCGTCGCCGAGGCGCTGGGCCTCTCGCTGCCGGGGTCTGCGCCGGTGCTGGCCAACAGCCCGCGCATGTTCGACCTCGCCCGCCGCTCCGGCACGCAGATCATGCGCCTGGTCTCGGATGACATCCGCCCGCGCGCCATCCTGACCGAGGCGGCCTTCGCCAATGCCGTGATGGCACTGATGGCCGTCGCCGGCCCGCCGGGCTGCCTCCGGCTGCTGGGCGCGCTCGCGCGCGAGGCGGGGATCACGGCGGACCCGCGCCGCCTGCTGGAACAGGCGATGGACCGCGTGCCCGTGCTCGCCGCGATACGCCCGATCGGCAGCCTGCGCACCGAGGCGCTGGAGGCCGCCGGCGGCACCATGGCCGTGCTGAAGCGGCTGGAATCGCTGCTGCATGGCGAGACGCTCACGGTCACCGGTCGCAGCATGGGCGAGGAGGTCGCAGCGGCCGAGGTAGCGGACGAGGCGGTGGTGCGCCCGCTCGATCGTCCGCTCTCGCCGCGTCCCGGCATCGTGCTGCTGCGCGGTTCGCTCTGCCCCGGCGGTGGGCTGGTGCGGCCGGCGCTCGGCGCTGGGCAGCCGGTGCGCTTCGCCGGCCGGGCCCGCTGCTTCACGCGGGTGGAGGACGCGATGGCGGGCCTGCGCGGCGGCGTGATCCGCGCCGGCGACGTGGTGGTGCTGCGCGGCTCAGGCAGCGACGGCGGCGTCGTCGTCTCGCCGCTGGTCTTCGCGCTGGATGGCGCAGGTCTCGCCGGCGACGTGGCGGTGGTGACGGACGGCCATGTCTCGGGCCTGGCCAGCAAGGGCCTGGTCATGGCCGAGGTGGCTCCCGACGCCGCGGCGGGCGGGCCGATCGGCCTCATCGAGGATGGTGACCGCATCGAGATCAACCTCGAGGCACGGCGCGCGGAGCTGCGGGTCGATGCCGCCGAGCTCGATGCCCGCCGCGCGCGCCTTCCGCCGCATGGCGCCCAGCCTGCGGCCCGGTAGTGGCGCGGGCTACCGCTTGCTGTCGGCCATCGTGCCGGCCTCGCCAAGCGTCTCGAACATCCGCACCAGCAGCCGCGTGCGCGGCACCAGGCAGGAGACCAGCAGGTGCTCCTCCAGCGTATGCGGCCCGTCGCCGATCACGCCGAGCCCGTCCAGCGTCGGCACGCCGAGCGCGCCGGTGAAGTTGCCATCGCTGCCGCCGCCCGCCACGCGCTCGCCCGCCAGATCGAAGCCGATCCCGCGCGCCAGCGCGGCGGCGTGGCCGTAGAGAGCCTGGATCGCCGGCGTCTTCGCATAGGGCGGGCGCGAGATGCCCTGCACCACCTCCAGCCGTACCTCCGGATCATGCGGCCGCAGCGCGAGCAGCGCCTCGCGCAACTCCGCCTCCTCCCGCGCGGTCGGCACCAGCGCGTAGCAGACCGCACGGCACTCGGCGGGCACCATGTTCTCATGCGTGCCGCCGGCAACGATGCCGATGTTGACGAAGAAGTTGCGCGCGTGGTCGGTCAGCGCCTCGACCGCCAGGATCTGGTGCGCCATCTCGCGGATCGCGCTGCGGCCCTTGGCATGATAGGCGCCGGCATGCGCGGGGCGGCCGATGGTGCGCAGTTGCCAGCGCGCGATGCCGTGCCGCGCGATGGTCAGCCTGCCGCCCTCGCCGGAAGGCTCCGGCACCAGCACCGCGGCATGGCGCAGCGCCTCCGCCTCAATGGCCGCGCGGGAGGTCGGGCTGCCGGCTTCCTCGTCCGGGATCATCATCACCGTCACCGGCAGCAGCGGCTTGCGCCCCTGCGCGTGCAGATGCTCAAGCGCTGCGAGCGCGATCGCGTTGCCGCCCTTCATGTCGTAGATACCCGGCCCATAGGCCCGGTCGCCCTCGACGCGGAAGGGCAGCGGGCCGGCCAGCGTGCCGAGCGGATGCACCGTGTCGATATGGCCGAGCAGCAGCAGCCCCGGCCCCTGCCGCTCGCCCTCCAGCCGGCCGAGCAGGATGTCGCCGAAGCCATCCACGCCCGAACGCCGTTCGATGCGCGCGTCCATCCGGCGCAGCTTCGCTTCCACGTGGTCGGCCACCCGGTTCACGCCGGCCGCGTCCTGGGTCGGGCTCTCGATCTCCACCCAGCCGCGCACCGCTTCGAGCAGCGCCGCCTCGGTCAGTTCACGCATGCCTCTCCCGCCCGTCGTTACCCCGGCGGGAGAAGATCACGGCAACGCGATCAGCTCCAGATGAAGTCCTTGGCCGACAGCCCGGACAGCGAGCCCCCGGTCAGGTCCACCGCCATCTCCGCCATGCCGTTGCCATCGGCATCCACCTGCACGACGGAGGTCGCGGCGACGAAGCGCGCCTCGGAATTGCCGCTGGCGGTGAAGGCGCCGCTGCCGCGCCAGGCGAAGCTGCCCTGCAGCAGGCCGACGAAGACCAGGTCGTCCAGGCCGGCCACGAAGTCGGTGATGTGGTCCGGCGCCGCGGCGCTGCTCTCGGCGGGGGCGCGGAAGAAGAAGCGGTCCCGCTCCGCACCGCCAGTCATCTCGTCGGCGCCGGCGCCGCCGAAGATGCGATCCGCGCCGCCGCCGCCGATCAGCGTGTCGTCGCCCGCCGCCCCGTCCAGCATGGCCGGCCCGCTGGTCGCGACCGTCACCCGATCGCCGAGCTTGCCGCCGAACACCAGTTCCACATCGTGCACGGTCAGCGTGTTGGCGCCATCCGCGAACAGTCGCACCCGGTCCGTGCCGCCGCCGAGTTCCACGCTCGCCCCGTTCGCGGCGGTGAGCAGGCGCACCAGGTCGTCCGCGGCGCCGCCCTGGATCGTCTCGACATTCAGCACGGCGATGTTGTTCGGCCCGGCGGAGGACAGCACCAGCCGGTCCGCGCCGTCGCGAAGATCCACCCGCACGCCGGCGGTGCCGAGCGTCACCGCATCGGCCGCCTTGCCGCCGATGATCACCTCCACATTGCTCGCCGTCAGCGTGTTCGGCCCGGCGGAGGAGAGCACCAGCCGGTCCGCGCCGTCGCCGAGATCCACCGTGCCGCCGCTCATCGGCGCATCGAGCCGCACGACGTCATCCCCGCCATTGCCGGGCGCGGGCGTCGTATCGGAGCCGGGGGGAGAGGTGTCGAGCGCGGGCGCGGTCGCGAGATAGGTGGTGCCGCTCACAGTCGCCGGGCCGGAGGCGATCTGCGCGGAGGACAGGCCGAACACCGCGTTGTCCGTGATGGTGGCCGTGTAGGTCGTCTGGTTCAGCAGCAGCCGCTGGCTGGGCGAGGCGAGCTGGTTGATCACGGTGTTGCCGGAGATCTCCAGGCTCGACCCCGCATACGGCGTGCCCTCGCCGCCGAAATGCACGATCGCCGGGTTCTGCGAGGCCGGCCCCTGCTGGATCACGTTGCCGGTCAGCACCGCGCGGCCGCCATTGGGCAGGTCCACCTCGTAGCTGCCGTTGCCGTCCTCGTTCTGGATGCGGCTGTTGCGGATGATGGTCTCGTAGGCGCGGCTCTTCACCTCGTGGCCGACCACCGCGTCGTGCAGGTAGCTGTCCTCGATGGTCAGCCGACCGATCGCACCGATGTAGAGGTTGTGGGTGCGCCCGTCGCCGGCGCCGTTGTGGCCGAACTCCGAGTTGCGGATGGTGATGGTGCCGTCCGGATACGCGCCGGAGAGGATGCCGTTCTCGTTGTGGTGGAAGTGGCTGTCGAGGATGGTCAGGTTGCCGCCCTCGAAGCGGATGCCGGCGCCGTTGCCGTCGGGCACCTTGGTGCCGGTGAACTCCAGCCCCTGGATGGTGACGTCGCTGCGGGTGACGAAGATCGCCTTGCCGTTCGGCGGCGCCACCGTCGCCACCAGCTTCGCCACGCCGCCGACGGCCTGGATGGTGATGTCGGTCGAGATGGTGGCGAAGTCGTTGGTGTAGGTGCCGGCCTGCACGGCGATCACGTCGCCATCGCGCGAGGCGGCGACCGCCGCGGCGATGGTCGCGTATTGCTGTCCGGACCCGACATTGAGTGTCGCCAAGATGCATCTCCCCCCTGCTGCGATGGCACCGCGGCGGTTTGTATACACACGCAAGCGCGAGTCAACTTCGAGTTGTGTCGAAGCCGGTTAGTTGCCGTCCCGGATGCGATACACCAGCAGCCCCGCCGCTTCGCGCAGCATGAACCAGCTCCGCGCCAGGTGGTCGGGGCGGGGCAGCCAGTCGCTGGCGGTGCCGCGGGGCTGCACCTCCTGGCGCACCGGCGCGGCTTCCACCGGCAGCCCGGCGCGGGCGAAGGCGCCGAGGCTGCGCGGCATGTGCCAGGCATGGGTGACGAGATGGGCTGCCTCGATCCCTTCCGCCCGCAGCATCGCCGCGGCGAGCACGGCATTGTCCCGCGTGTCTCGGGCGCGCGGCTCCACCCAGCGGACCGGCACGCCGAAATCCTCGCGCAGGCTCGCCGCCATCAGCTCGGCGACCGGCGGCGCGTCGCGCCCGACGGGCCCGCCGCTGACCAGCAGCGGCAGGCCGGTGCGCCGATGCAGTGCGGCGCCGGCACGCAGCCGTTCCAGCGTCAGCGGACCGACCTCCGCCCCGGCCTCGCCGCGCACCATCTCCCCGCCGAGCACGATGATGGCCGCCGGCTGGATGCTGGCCTCAGCCGGCGCCAGCCGCGCCACCGCGACGGCAAGCGATCCGGCCGCGAAAGGCGTGGAGAGCAACAGCAGCAGCAGCGCACAGAGCGCCGCCAGCCCTCCCATCGCCCGCCATCCGCGCCAGGCAAGCAGCCCTGCCGCCAGCACCGCCATCACCAGCAGCAGCGGCGGCAGCAGCAGGCCGGTCAGCGCGCCCTGCATCCCTTCAAACGCCGATCAGCGCGGCATAGGCCTGGAACATCGTCTCCTCGTCATAGTCGCGCTCGGCCTTGGCGCGGTTGGCCGCACCCAGCCGTGCGCGGAGGCCGGCATCGCCCAGCAGCGGCCGGATCGCCGTCGCCAGCGCCGCATCGTCCAGCGCCGCCAGGTGCGGCGCCGCCTCCGCCGGCAGCATCACCCGCACATCGCCGACCGCCGTGGCGGCGACCGGAATCGCGCTCGCCATCGCCTCCATCACCGAGAACGGCATCTGCTCGGTGTCGGAGGACAGCGCGAACAGGTCCATGTCGCGATAGGCCGCCGCGGGGTCCGGCACATGGCCGGCGAACAGCGTGCAGCCCGCCAGGCCGAGTTCCCCCGCCAGCGCCTCCAGCGCGCTGCGCTCGCCGCCGTCGCCGATCACCAGCAGGCGGAAGTGGTGCCCCTCGCCGCGCAGCAGGGCGCAGGCCCGCAGCAGCCGGCCGAGATTCTTCTCGCGCCGCAGCGCCGCCACGGTGCCGATCACCGGCCCCTCCCCCGGCACGGCGATCCCCGCGCGCGGCCCGTCCGGGCGGAAGCGGCGGATGTCGAGGCCGTTCGGGATGTGGTGCAGCCTTCGCTCCGGCAGGCGCCACGTCTCGCGCGCCGCCCGCAGCAGGACGGTGGAAGGCAGGATGACCTCGCTCCAGCGCAGCACGGCGCGGCGCGTCAGCACGCGGCGCGGCTTCTGGCCGGCGGCCTCATCGGGGTTGAAGCCGTCCTCCATGTGGAGGTGGCGGATGCGGGGCGGGGCCAGATCGGCCATCGCCCATTCGATGCTGCCCCAGTTGCTCGTCACCAGCGCGGCGGGCCCTACCCGGCGCAGCATCGTGCGGATCTTGAGCAGGCGCCGCGGCAGGCTATCGCCGCTGCGGACTGGCGAAGGCAGCAAGTCGAAGCGGACTTCCGGCCCGAGCCGCTCGGCGCACCCGGTCCGGCCGTCCAGCGCGACGATGGCGTGCCGCCAGCGCGGACCGAAGCGGTTGACCAGCGCCGCGAAGCGCACCTGCGGGCCGCCGACCGCGAAGGTCGAGAAGACATGGAGGAGCAGCGGCGGCGAGGCCGGCATCCGCCCTAGGCCCGCGATGCTGGGGCGTGCACCGCGATGGCCTGTGCCGCGAAGGCAGCCGGATCCGCCGTCGGGCGCCATCCGAGGTCGAGGATCGCGTCCGCGCAGTCGAAGCGCGCCGCGAGGCCGCGCGAGAGGATGTCACGGCGCGAAGGGAGCGGCACCTTCCGACCGCCCGCGCGCTTGATGACCCATTTGGCGACTTCCCCGCCCCAGAGCGCGAGCGGGCGCTGCGGATGGAAGCGCAGCGGGCGCCCCAGCGCCCGACCGAGGTCGGCAATGTAGTCGCGGGCGCTCGGCCGGACATCGCCCACCAGGTTGTAGCAGCGTCCCTCGATCTCCGGCCCGGCGCGGCAGGCGAGCAGGATCGCCTCGGCCACGTCGCCCACCAGCACGAAGGGCAGCGGGTTGCGCCCGTCATTCCAGCCGATGCAATGCTGGTCGTTGTTGTAGAAGCCGAGGCCACTGTGGAAGGGCGAGGTTCCCTCGCCCACCACCAGGCCCGGCCGCAGAATGCAGACTGGCAGCCGCTCCGCGGCATGCATCGCCAGCAGCATATGGTCGCAGAGCGCCTTGGCGCGCGCATACTCGGCACGTTCCTCGGCACGCGGGTCCGGCGGCGTGGCGCCCGTCACCACGCCCGCATCGGGGCCGAGGTAGAGCGAGGCGATCGAGCCGACATGCACAAGCCTGCGCACGCCACGGGCGAGGCAGGCGCGCGCCACCGTCTCCGCACCGCCGACCATCGCCGCGCGCACCTGTTCGAAGCTTCCTCCGCCACCGCCATGGGCGAGGTTGACGACAAGAGGCGCGTCGCCGACGGCGCGCAGCACCGCCTCGCCGTCGCGGATGTCGCCGCGGTGCAGTGCGACGCGCTCGGCGTCGCCGAACACCGGCGCGAGGTTCCGGACGGAGCGCGCCATCACCGCGACGCGCATCCCCTGTCCGAGCATGCGGCGCACGAGTTCCGCGCCGATGAAGCCGGTGCCGCCAAGCACCACCGCGTCGGGGGTGAAGGCCTCCCGCTCCCGGTGCACAGCGGGCGCGTCCGGCCGCGATGTGCCCGCCACCGGAGCCGCATCTGCGAAGGCGGCGTCCCGGATCATCTCGCAGGTCGTCACGAGCATGGTGCCGAAGGCGGCATCGCTCTCGGGCGCCGTGCCTGCATCGAGCGCCCGGTGGAAGGCGGCGATGCTGTCCCGCATGCTGAGGAAGAAGGGGTTGGTCGAACCCTTCAGGCGCAGCGTGGAGAGCCCGTAATCCATCGCGTTGCGGACCGCGCCGCCGGCGATCGCTGCCGCCGTCCCGGTGCCCGCGAACAGACCGTCCACCGCCTCGAGCCAGCACGTGCGCCCATGGACGAAGACGCGGTTGGCCAGGATGTCCGCGACGACGACGCCGTCGTCGCAGACCACGGAAACCTGCCAGAAGGGAAAGGACTGGCCGACGGCGAAGCGCAGCTGGGCAGGCAGCCGCTCGCCCTGCAGCGTGGCCGTCACGCTCGGGTAGAAGTGGAGGCCGGGGGCGATCCCGATCGGCTGCCCGGCCATCGCGCGGACCTCCCGGATCGGCCCGGCCAGCGCGGCGATCTGCGAGAGCGGATGCACCGCCTGCTCGAGCAGGATGTTGCCGGGCGCGCGGAACATCCAGTGGCCGAACTGGCGGGCGGCAAGCTGCCGCAGCGCCACGTTGTAGATGCAGTCCACGAAGCAGGGACGGCCGAACTCACCCGCCGCGACGCGTGCGCGGAGCCGAGCGAAGGCCGGGTGGAAGAGGAAGTTCTGGTTCACCCCCACCGTTGCGCCGCCTGCACTGCCGGCAGCGAGCAGTGCCTCCCCTTCCGCCGTGCTCGTGACCAGGGGCTTTTCCAGCAGCACCGGCAGCCCGGCCTCGAGGAAGGAAAGCGCGACGTCATGGTGCGTGTCGGGGGGCGTCAGCACATGCGCCGCATCGAGGGCGCCCGCCCCCAGCGCTTCGCGCACCGAGCCGTGCCGGCGCGAGACGCCGAGGGCCTCGCCGAGGCGCTGTGCGGCCTCGGCGTTCGGATCCACGATCGCCTCGATGCGCACGCCGGGGAGAGACTTCAGGGCCTCGGCATGGATACCGGCGATGTAGCCGGCACCGAC
This sequence comes from Falsiroseomonas sp., assembly GCF_041690465.1. GTDB lineage: Bacteria > Pseudomonadota > Alphaproteobacteria > Acetobacterales > Acetobacteraceae > Falsiroseomonas. The sequence goes on from NZ_JAWLHG010000028.1 coordinate 14,972, forward strand.
CAGGCAGATGCGCCGCGTCCCGGGGGTCACGCGCGGCCCCCTGGCGCCGCATCGCGGAGGCCACCAGCCATGGGCACATGTGGCCGTACCGGTTCGCTGACCACGGGGGTGAGGATCATCGGTATCGGGATCATCGCTGCTTCCCTGCGTGTGCCGCGGCCCGGCACCGCTCGGTGCGGCATCCGGTTGCCGCGGCTCTTGGCACCCGCACCGCCCCGGCGCAACCGTAAGGAGAATTTCGGGTGGACCGCTTCCCTCGGTGGGTCATGTCAGCCTGCCTGCACCGCCGCGCCGGCCTGCGCCGGGGGCCGCGATCTCGCACCCGGCGAGTGCCGCCACGCGCCGCGCATTGCCCGCCCAGGTCAGGTCGCGCCGCAGCACCTCCGCCCGCGCCGCCGCGCCGAGCCGCGCACGCAGCGCCGCATCGGTGGCGAGCCGCATCACCGCCTCCTGCATCGCGCCCGGCCGCGCCGGGTCGAACAGCAGCGCGGTGCGGCCATCCTCCAGCACTTCGCGCAGGTTCGGCTGGTCGGGCGCCACGATGGCGCGGCCGGCGGCCATGTATTCGAACACCTTCAGCGGCGAGGCATAGGCCACCGAGGCTGGCTGCAGGGCGATGTCGAAGCCGACGATCAGCCCCGGCACCTGCTCGCGCCGCACCAGCCCGGTGAAGCGCACGCGGTCGGCGATGCCGAGCTCGGCGGCCAGCTTCTCCAGCCCCGGCCGCGCCGGCCCCTCGCCCACCACCAGCAGCGACAGGCGCGGCGTGCCCGGGAAGGCGGCGATCTCGCGCACCACGCCGTCCAGCCCGTGCCAGTCCCGCACGAAGCCGATGAAGCCGAGCGTCAGCTCCGGCTTCGGATCGGCAGGCAGCGGAGGAGGTTCGGGGAATTCCTCCAGGTGGATGCCATTGGGGATCACGGTGATCCGCGCCCGATCCGCGCCGGAGGCGATGACATGGCCGGCCAGCACCTCCGTCACCGGCAGCACGCGGTCCGCGCGCCGCCAGACGAAGGCCTCCGACCAGCGAGCCAAGCGTTGCAGGCGGAGATTGCCGAAGCGCGTTCGCTCCTCCGCCAGCGGCGCGTTGACCTCCACCAGGAAGGGCAGGCGCAGCTTGCGCGCCAGCACCGCGCCGGACAGGTAGAACAGGTTGTAGCGCTCATAGATCACGTCCGGCCGGAACTCTGCCGCGGCGCGCTTGAGGCGCAGATAGGCTGGGATGCTGTAGGCGAGCTCCGCCAGCTCCGCCGCGGAGGGCGGCAGCACCCGGCGCAGCAGCGCGACCAGCCGGCTCTCGCCGCCGAGCTCCGCCTTCTCGAAGCCGGAGGGGCCGACGACGCGCACCACATGCCCCTGCTCCGTCAACGCATCCACCAGCGCCTGCAGATGCACGCCCTGGCCATCGCGGGACTGGATGCGGTGGCTGTAGAGGATGCGCATCGGCGGCATGGCCGGGGCAGATGCCGCCGCGGCCAAATCGTCCCTCTGCGGATCGCCGGTCACGCCGCTGGGCAAGGATGAGTTCCCATATCAACCTTTAATGCAATTTGCTGTAGCTTGACCAATACTTCCTGGGAAGCATCACCGAAGATGAAAGAGGCGAGAACGGCATGAGCAGCGGCCCGCACCGGCCGAGGGCAGGCCTGCCGGCGCCCCGGCGGCGCCCGGCGCCGCCCGTGGCCGTCCGGCGCGTTCCGGTGTAGGATCGAACCGATGTCCCGCCGGCTCCCGCTCGACCAGCTCCCGCCCGATCAGGCTCTGCCCGTCACCCCGGCGGCCCCGTCCGGCTGGCCCCTGGCGCTGGCGCTGCTCGGAGCAGGGCTGCTGGGCCTCGGCGTGCTTTTCTTTGAGGAAGGCGCGGCGGCGGTGAGGGTGTGGGAGAACTCCGAAACCTACAACCATTGCTGGCTGGTGCTGCCGATCGCCGCCTGGCTCGCCTGGACCCGGCGCGACCGGCTGGCGGGCCTGCCGCCCCAGCCCAACCCGGCCTTCGCCCTGCTCGCCCTGCCCATCGGGCTCGCCTGGCTGGCGGCGGAGCGGCTCGGCATCATGGAGGGGCGGCAGCTCACCGTGGTGGCGCTGCTGCCGGTCCTGGTGCTGTCGGTGCTGGGCTGGCGCGTGGCCCGGGCGATGGCGGCGCCGCTCGCCTACCTGTTCTTCCTCGTCCCCTTCGGCGCCTTCACCACGCCGATGCTGCAGACCATCACCGCGCGGATGGTGGATCTCGGCCTCGATGTCGTGGGGATTCCCCATTACGTGGACGAGCTGATCATCGAGACGCCGGCCGGCACCTTCCTGGTCGCCGAGGCCTGCGCCGGGCTGCGCTTCCTGATCGCCGCCATCGCCTTCGGCGCGCTCTACGCCCTGGTGATGTTCCGCAGCCCCGGCCGCCGGCTGGCGGTGATGGCGCTGGCGGTGGTGGTGCCGATCTTCGCCAACGGCCTGCGCGCGCTCGGCATCGTGGTGCTCGGCAGCTATCTCGGCAGCGCCGAGGCGGCGGCGGCCGACCACATCCTCTATGGCTGGATCTTCTTCTCGATCGTCATGCTGCTGCTGATCCTGGCTGGCCTGCCCTTCCGCGAGGACGGCCCGGTGGCGGCGCAGCCGGCGGCGGCGCCACGGGCATGGCCGGCGCCGAGCCCGGTGGCGCTGGCGGTGACCGCGATCGTCGCGACCGGGCTTGCCGCGGCCGCGCCGGTGGTGGCGCTCTCGCTCAACCAGGCGGGTGCGCGGGCGCCGCAGCGCAGCGCCGTGGCGCTCGCCGCGGTGGAGGGATGCGCGCCTGCACCCGGCGAGGCGATGCTGCGCTGCGGCGACTACACCCTCGCAGCCGAGGCGGTCGTCTTCCCGGCCCAGGCCACATGGCGGCTGGTCGCGGCCGAGATGGGCCGCCTGTCCGGCGGCGACCAGGACATCCAGTTCACCGTGCGGGCGCCGGGCGCCGCCTGGCGCGCGCGGCAGCTGCGCGGCAGCGGCGAGACGGTGGCGATGGCGACCTTCCTCAACGGCCAGCCCACCGGCTCCGGCATCCGCGCCCGGATCGAGCAGGCCTGGAACAGCCTCGGCGGCGGTCGCGGCCGGCCGGTGATGGTCACGATCGCGCTGCGCCCGCCCACCGCCGGCCAGCTCGCCCACGCGCCCCGGCAGCGCGCCGTGGTCGAGGCGGTGCTGCAGGCGCAGGGCGAAGCGATCGCCAGCCGCGCGGCGGCGCTCTCCGGCCCGGTGCGCTGAATCCCGCCGCGCCGCGGGTTCGGCTCAGCCCTGCTCGCCCCTGAGCAGCGCCGCGAAGCGCGCCGCGCCGATCATGCTGTCCACCGCCGCACCGGGGACGCCGAGCACGACACAGCCGGCCAGGATCGCGGTGTGCCAGTCACCGCCCTGGCCCAGCACCACGAACGGCGCGGCGAGCGCCGAGGCGGCCAACAGGGCGAAGGGCAACTCGGCCCGCCATCGCGGGATCGGCTCGCCGGTGATTGAGTAGGATCTGGGCTTTCTCTGCAAGGACATGGCGCCTCCCGATGGCGGAAACGCGCCGCGGGGCGGGAAGCTTCCCAGCCCCCTCCCCCGGAAGGCAAGCGGTTTCGACCGCCACGGCGTGGCGGCCGGCCAGGCTCACTCGGAAGTTGCCGCCCGTCAGCGCGAGGCGGCGGCGATCTCCACCCGCGCGCCGTGCCGCGCCTCGGCGGGCAGGCACAGTGCGGCGAGGCCCGGCGCGACATCGGCCGGCCGGCGCAGCCGGGTCGGATCCTCGCCCGGGAAGGCGGTGGCACGCAGGCGGGTGGCGACCACGCCCGGATCGGCCAGGTTCACCCGCAGCTTCGTCTTCGCCACCTCGGCAGCCCAGGTCAGCACCAGTTGCTCCATCCCCGCCTTGGTAGCGCCGTACATGCCCCAGTAGGCGGAAGGCCGGTCGAGCCCGCCGGTGGTGACGAACACCGCCCGCCCGGCATCGGAGGCGCGCAGCGGCGGATCGCAGGTGCGGATCAGCCGCCAGGCGGCGGTGAGGTTCACCGCCACCGTCTCCGCCCAGTCCTTCGGCTCGATATGCGCCACCGGCGTCAGCTTGTTCAGCGTGGCGGCATTGTGGACCAGGATGTCGAGCCGCCCGAACCGCTCCACGATGGAAGGCCCGACCATGTCGAGCTCCTTCTCCTGCTTCTGCAGGTCGAAGGGCAGCAGCGTGGCGTTGCGGCCGGTGGCGGTGCGGATCGCGTCGTCGGTCTCCTCGAGCCCGCCCTGGCTGCGCGCGATCAGCACGCAATGCGCGCCGAGGCGGGACAGCTCGACGGCCAGCGCCGCGCCGATGCCGCGCGACGCGCCGGTGACGAGCGCGACGCGGTCCTTCAGAGGCAGGTCGCTCATCCGTTGGCGGCCCGCAGAAGCGAGACGGGGCGCTCCGCATTGTCGCGCTGGTCCACCAGCGGGATGGCGTAGTCGCCGGTGAAGCAGGCGTCGCAATAGCTCGGGCTGGCCGGGTCGCGGCCGGTGCGGCCGAGCGCGCGGTAGAGCCCATCCAGCGAGATGAAGGCCAGGCTGTCGGCGCCGATGATGCGGGCCATCTCCGCCACGTCGTGCTTGGCCGCCAGCAGCTTGCTGCGCTCCGGCGTGTCGATGCCGTAGAAGCAGGAATGCGTGGTGGGCGGCGAGGAGATGCGCATGTGCACCTCGGTCGCGCCGGCGGCGCGCACCATCTCCACGATCTTGCGGCTGGTGGTGCCGCGCACGATGGAATCGTCCACCAGCACCACGCGCCTGCCCTCGATCACCGCGCGGTTGGCGCTGTGCTTCAGCTTCACGCCGAGATGGCGGATCTGGTCGGTCGGCTCGATAAAGGTGCGGCCGACATAGTGGTTGCGGATGATGCCGAGCTCGTAGGGGATGCCCGCCTCGGCCGCATAGCCCATCGCCGCCGGCACGCCGGAATCGGGCACCGGCACGATCACGTCGGCGGCTACGCCGCTTTCGCGCGCCAGCTCGGCGCCGATGCGCTTGCGCGTCTCGTACACCGGCGTGCCCTCCACCAGGCTGTCGGGGCGGGCGAAGTAGATGTATTCGAAGATGCAGAAGCGGCTCTGCTGCTTCGCGAAGGGCTTCAGCGACTTGAGGCCGCTGTCGTCGATCACCACGATCTCGCCCGGCTCGACGTCGCGCACGAACTCGGCGCCGACGATATCCAGCGCGCAGGTCTCCGACGCCAGGACGAAGCCGCCTTGCGGCAGCCGCCCCAGCACCAGCGGCCGCACGCCGAGCGGATCGCGCGCCCCGATCAGCGCACCGTTGTGCAGCGCCACCAGGCTGTAGGCGCCCTGCACCTGCTTCAGCGCATCGATCAGCCGGTCCGTCACGTTGGAATAGAGGCTGATGGCGATGAGGTGGACGAACACCTCGGAATCGGTGGTGGACTGGAACAGGCAGCCGCGGCGGACCAGCGCGCGCTTCAGCGTGTTCGCGTTGGTCAGATTGCCGTTGTGCGCCACGGCGAAGCCGCCGAACTCGAAATCGGCGTAGAGCGGCTGGACGTTGCGCAGCGCCGTCTCGCCGGTGGTGGCGTAGCGGTTGTGCCCGACCGCGGCGCGGCCCGGCAGGCCGGCGATCACCGCGGCGTCGCCGAAATTGTCACCCACCAGGCCGCGGCCCTTGTGGGCGTGGGAAACACCGTCCTCCTCCATGGAGACGATGCCCGCCGCCTCCTGCCCGCGATGCTGCAGCGCATGCAGCCCGAGCGCGGTCAGCGCCGCGGCATCGGCGCTTCCCCAGATGCCGACCACGCCGCATTCCTCATGCGGCTTGTCGTCATCCCAAAGGGATGCGGGGGGAGCATCCGGAAGGAATGCGGAAGGATCACCCCAGGGGTTGGTGGTCAGATCGTCCATGATGCTCTTTCACGTCCGGCTGCGGGCCGGGGGGCGCAGCAGCTCGTCCAGCGTAGGGGCGCGCCCGCCGCTGCCATCGGGCAAGGGCGGGCGGAAATCCGGCGGCAGCTTCTCGACCACCCATCTGGCGCCATCCGCGGCGAGCGGCAGGAAACGGGCCTGCTGCACATCCTGCGGCCAGCGACTGACACCGGGAAAAGCCATCCCTGCCACGATATAGGCAAGCACGACGATGAAAGCACCCCGGGCCAGGCCGAAGACGAAGCCAAGCGCCCGATCCACCCCGCCGAGCGCGGAGCGCTGCACCCTGCCGGCGATCCAGTGGATCAGGATCTTCAGCACCAGCAGGACGACGAGGAAGACGGCGCCGAGGGCGATGCCGGTGGCGAGCCAGTCGGGCTGGACGTATTGGGCGGCGATCGGCCGGCTGTACGGCTCGGCGATGATGGCGACGATGGCGGCACCGAGCCAGGCGCCGATGCTCAGCACCTCGTGGACCATGCCACGAAAATAGGCCAGCACCGCCGAGATCAGCAGCACCGCCAGCACAACACCGTCAATCCAGGTCATCGCGCAGGCGGTATAGCGGGTGGGGGGTGGGGTGTCATCTTGGGGCCATGAGGGAGACCTGCCCTGCTGGCGATCCGGAAAGGCCCACCCGCGTTAGCCCCGAAAGCGAGGAGGTATCGCCATGGCGGAAGTTCTGGTCGTCGTCGGGCTGTTCGACAGCCGTGCGGATGCGGATCGCGCGGCGGACCGTGCGGTGCGGGAACTCGGCCTCCCGCCCCGGGATGTGGTGGTGCATTCGGCCGAGGCGGAGCCCCGCGACGAGGCCATCGCCCCTCCCCTTCTGCTCTCGTCGCTGCCAGCCGAGGACCATGGCTTCTACGAGGAGGGGCTGCGGCGCGGCGGCGTGCCGGTCGCCGTCCTGGCGGAAGACGCCACCGCGAGCCGCGTGGTCGCCATCTTCGGGGCTTGTGGCGCCATCGACCTCCAGGCGCGCGAGGCGGCGTGGCGCGCGGAGGGCTGGACGGGACGCAACCCGGATACCGGCTATACAGGGCACGACGAGGACATCGGCTTCGCCACCTATGGTGGCGACGCCGTGTTCCGCCGCATTCCCAAGCGGCACCATGACGATACGCCCGCCGGATGGCTCGGGCGCCTTGAGATGGCGGCCGCACAGGACGCCGCCGCGGACGAGGCGAGGCATGCGCGCCGCTACGTCGTCCGCGACGAGGCCCGGCGCCCCTGACGATCAGGAGGCGGCCGAGGGTTGCGGGCCTGCGGTCGCCGCCTCCTTCTTCCGCTTCACCGTGCCGGCGGCGAACTCCGCCACCAGCTCCGTCAGGTGCCCGGCCTCCTTCAGCTTCAGGCCCGGCACCGCTGCCAGCGGGGCGCTGCCACGAGCGACACGGCGCGGCAGGGTCGCAGCCTCGAAGCCGAGCTTCTTGGCTTCCCGCAGCCGTGCCTCGGCCTGCGCCACCTGGCGGATTTCGCCGGAGAGGCCGATCTCGCCAAAATAGACGGTGCCCGGATCGGTCGGGCGGTCGGTGGCAGCACTGACCAGCGCGGCCGCCACCGCGAGGTCCGCGGCCGGTTCGGAAATCCGCAGCCCGCCGGCGACATTGAGGAACACGTCGTTCATCCCGAGCCCCATGCCGCAGCGCGCCTCCAGCACCGCCAGCAGCATGGAAAGCCGCCCGGACTCCCACCCCTGCACCTGCCGGCGCGGCTGCCCGCCCGCGGAGGGCGAGAGCAGGCACTGCACCTCCACCAGCACCGGCCGCGTGCCCTCGATCCCGGCGAAGACCGCGCTGCCCGAGACATTGCCGCGGCGCTCCGCCAGGAACAGGGCGGAGGGGTTGGCGACCTCCACCAGTCCCTGCTCGGTCATCTCGAACACGCCGATCTCGTCGGTGGCGCCGAAGCGGTTCTTCACCGCGCGCAGGATGCGGAACTGGTGGCCGCGATCACCTTCGAAATGCAGCGTCGCATCCACCATGTGCTCCAGCACGCGCGGGCCGGCGAGCGTGCCCTCCTTGGTCACATGCCCCACCAGCACCAGCGCGAAGCCGCGGGTCTTGGCGAGGCGGATCAGCTCGGCGGCGCAGGCGCGGACCTGGCTGACGGTGCCGGGCGCGGAATCGAGCGCATCCAGCCAGACGGTCTGGATCGAATCGATCACCACCACCGCCGCCTCGCTTTCCGCCTCCAGCCCGGCGGCGATGTCGCGCAGGCTGGTGGCGGCGGCGAGGCCGAGCGGCGATTTCGCCAGCCCGAGGCGCGCGGCGCGCATCCGCACCTGCTCCACCGCTTCCTCGCCCGAGACATAGAGCACGCGCCGGCCCGCGGCCGCGATGCGCGCGGCGGCCTGCAGCAGGATGGTGGACTTGCCGATCCCCGGATCGCCGCCGACCAGCACCGCCGATCCCGGCACGAAGCCGCCGCCGAGCACGCGGTCGAGTTCCGCGATGCCGGTCAGCATCCGCGCCGGCGGCGCCGACTTCCCTTCCAGCCCGACGAATTCCAGCCGCCGCCCACCCGCCGCCTTGGCCGCCGGGCCAGGGCCGCGGGGTTCGGCAACTTCCTCGACCAGCGTGTTCCATTCGCCACAGGCGTCGCAGCGGCCCTGCCATTTCGGCGCGAGCGCCCCGCAGGCCTGGCAGACGAAGCGGTTGCGGTCCTTGGCCAAAAGCTGCCCTCAAGAACGAGACGCGAACATCCTACCTGTTAGCCCCGGCAGCGCGAGGGTAGAAGAGGCTTGGCGCGCTGTCAGGCGCGACGCCGACGCGGCGTGTCCTTGTCGCGCCTAAGCCAGGTTCGCACTGCCTCGGCAAGGAGGCCGGAGCGCGTGAAGCCGTGGCTGGCCGCTGCCCGGTCCACCCGCTGGAGAAGGCCTTCATCCATGGTGATGTTCACGCGGACGCTGCGGCCAGGCAGTTCGACCGGGACGAGCAGATGAGCAACGACCTCGCTTTCGCGCGGGTCAAGCCAGTCGGGTGTGGTGCCGGGGGCGGAGGGTTCAGGCAGGTTTTCCCCATCTGCGGCGGTGGCTTCGGCGTGCGCGGCCAGCGCCTCCATTGCCATCTCCGCCGCGTGACGCGGGTCGTCGCCCTGGCTCGTGCAGCCGGGCAGGTCCGGGAAGACGACACCGATGGGCGCGTCTGCGGCCGCGCCTGCGTCCTTCAGAAGGATGGCAGGATAGACCTGCGTGGTCACGTCAACCTCGCAATTCAGCGCTTGGGCAAGAGGGTCAAGCTCGTCAGTTTCTCGATGGAGCGGATAACGCCGATCGAGAGATCGCGGCTGCCGTGGAACGGCACGGTCACCTTTCCTGGCCTGTCCGGGTGACGGAAATTGCGATGGCTTCCCTTCCCTGGAGCCTCGAGCCAGCCGGCCCTCAGCAGAACGCGAACAACATCGTGCGCCTTCATGCGCTTAGGTCTCCGCAGCCCCACGGCTGGGCGACTCCCCCTACACACTTTATGCCCATCGCCGCAGTGACAGTCAACTGATCTACCGCCGCAACTCCATCTGGATCGGCCCCTCGCGCTCGCCCTTGGCGAACTGGTCCACCATCGCGTTGCCCGTCGCGCCCAGAGTCCTCGCCGCGCCGGTCCAGACGATCTTCCCCTTGTGGATCATCGCCGCGTCGTCGCCGATCCGCCGCGCGCTCGCCATGTCATGCGTGATGCTGACCGCCGTCGCACCCAGCCGCTTCACCACGTCCACGATCAGCCCGTCGATCACCGCGCCCATGATCGGGTCCAGCCCGGTCGTCGGCTCGTCGAAGAAGATGATGTCGGGCTCGGCCGCGATCGCCCGCGCCAGGCCGACGCGCTTCTGCATCCCGCCCGAGAGCTCGCTCGGCGAAAGGTCGCCCACCGAAGCCGCCAGGCCGACCTGCGCCAGCACCTCGGCGGCCTTGTCGCGCGCCGCGCGGCGGGTGATGCGGTTCTGCGCCAGCAGCTTGAAGCAGACATTCTCCCAGACCGGCAGCGAATCGAACAGCGCGCCGTTCTGGAACAGCATCCCGATCCGGTCGTTCACCGCCTCCCGCTCGCGCCGGTTCAGCTTCGACAGGTCGCGGCCATCCACCTCGATCAGGCCGCTGTCCGGCGTAATCAGGCCGAGGATGCATTTCAGCGTCACCGACTTGCCGGAGCCGGACCCGCCCAGGATCACCATCGAATGGCCGGCGCGGATATCCAGGTCCACCCCGTCCAGCACCAGCTTCGGGCCGAAGGACTTGGCGAGCCCCCGCAGACGGATCTTCGGCGTCTCGCTCGTCGTGCCCTGGCGCGCGGAACTCATCGGCTGAACATCATCGCCGTCAGCACATAGTCGCTGGCGAGGATAAGGATGGAGCTCGCCACCACCGCCGAGGTCGTCGCCCGCCCGACGCCCTGCGCGCCGCCGCCCGAGCCGTAGCCGAACCAGCAGCCCATCAGCGTGACCACGAAGCCGAACACCGCCGCCTTGATCAGGCCGGAGATCACGTCCCAGGTCTCCAGGAAGTCGAAGGTCGCCTTGAGGTAGGCGCCCGAGGAGAAGCCCAGTTGCTGGGTGCCGATCAGCCAGCCGCCCATCACGCCGAGGATATCCGCCACCATCACCAGCAGCGGCAGCGCGATGGTGCCCGCCAGCAGCCGCGGCGCGACCAGGTATTTCATCGGGTTGGTGGAGAGCGTGGTCAGCGCGTCGATCTGGTCGGTCACGCGCATGGTGCCGATCTCGGCGGCGAAGGCGGCGCCGATGCGCCCGGCCACCATCAGCCCCGCCAGCACCGGGCCCAACTCGCGCGTGATGGAGAGCACGACGACATTCGCCACCGCGCCTTCGGCGTTGAAGCGGGCGAAGCCGGTGTAGGATTGCAGCGCCAGCACCATGCCGGTGAAAATCGCGGTCAGGGCCACCACCGGCAGGCTGAACCATGCGATCTCGACGAAGGCGCGGGCGAACAGGCGGCCGTAGAAGGGCGGGCGGAACAGGTGGCTGATCGCCTCCGCCGCGAAGATCGCCACCGCGCCGGCGCCGCGCAGCAGATCGAGCACCGCCCGACCGATCCAGGCCGTCAGGTCCAGCGTGCGGTCCAAGACGTCAGCCGCCTTCATAGGCGCGGTGATAGCGGCGCCCCAGCGAGGTGAGAATCTCGTAGCCGATGGTCCCGCAGCGCGCGGCGATCTCGTCCGGCGTGTTGCCGTCGCCGCCGATCAGCAGCAGCCGGTCGCCGGGCGCGGCCTCGGGGATCTCGGTCACGTCGAAGGTCGTCAGGTCCATGGACACCCGGCCCACCAGGGGCGCCTCTCGGCCGTGAAGGATGCCGAAGGACCGGCCGGAGAGCGCGCGAAGGTAGCCATCGGCATAGCCCGCTGCAACGGTGGCGATCCGGCGCGGGCCCGGCGCGGTCCAGGACGCACCATAGCCCACCGTGTCGCCGGCGCCGACCTCCCGCACCTGCAGCACCTCCGCTTCCACCCGCGCCACCTGGCGCATCGGATTGGCGGCGCCCGGCGTCGGGTTGATGCCGTAGAGCGCGCAGCCAGGGCGCGCGAGATCGGATCGGAAGCCCTCGCCGAGGAAGATGCCGGAGGAATTGGCGAAGCTGCGCGGCACGCCGGGCGCGATGCGCGCCGCGGCCTCGGCGAAGCGGGCGCGCTGGGCCTCGTTCATCGGATGGCCGGGCTCGTCGGCGCAGGCGAGATGGGTCATCACGTAGCGCAGCGCGATGCCGTCCAGCCGGTTGCGTTCCTGCGCCAGGGTTGCCTGCTCCCGCGCATCGAGGCCGAGGCGGGACATGCCGGTATCGAGATGCAGCACCGCCGGGCGGCCGCTTCCGGCATAGGCGGACACGTCGCCGAGGTGGTTCAGGACCGGGATCAGCGCGGCGTCCTCGTCGGCGCCGGGCGGGAAGCCGTTGAGGACGATGATGTCGGGCGTCCGCTCCCGAGCGCCTTGCGACGCGGCACCGAGGGCGGCGCGGAGCGCGAGGCCTTCCGTGAGGTGGGCGACGAAGAAGGTGGCGCAGCCTGCGTCGCGCAGGGCGCGGGCCACCGGGGCGGCGCCGAGGCCATAGGCATCGGCCTTGACCACGCCGGCAGTGGGGCCGCCGTGGCGCGCCGCCAGGTCGCGCCAGTTGGCGACGATGGCGGGGAGGTCGATGTGGAGGATGGCTCGGCCGGGGAAGGGCATCGGGCGGGGGTTCTCCCCCACCCTAGCCAGCCTGCGCAAGAGGCGGCGCCGGCACTGCCTCGGCCCCGGCGCCGACGCCAGTGCCGCGACGCCGCAGGCTGGCCGCGGTGGGGGGAAGCCGCATGGAGATCAGGGCGAAGCGCACCTAATCGCCATACCCCCCATCATGCTGCGTATCGAGATCCCCGAACCGCGTGAACTCGCCCTCGAAGAACAGCTTGATCGTGCCGGTCGGGCCGTGGCGCTGCTTGGCGATGATCAGCTCCGCCTTGTTGTGCGCCTCCTCCATGTCCTTCTGCCACTTGTCCATGGCGCCGGAGAACTTGTCCGAGCTGTCGTAGGTCATCTCCTTCGGCTGGCGCTGCGCCAGGTAGTACTCGTCGCGATAGATGAACATCACCATGTCCGCGTCCTGCTCGATCGAGCCGGATTCGCGCAGGTCCGAAAGCTGCGGCCGCTTGTCCTCCCGGCTTTCGACCGCGCGGGACAGCTGCGACAGCGCGATCACCGGCACCGAGAGCTCCTTGGCGATCGCCTTCAGCCCCTGGGTGATCATGCTGATCTCCAGCACGCGGCTTTCCGGCTTGGTGCCGGCGGCGGGGCGCATCAGCTGCAGGTAGTCCACGACGACCAGGTCGAGCCCCTTGGTCCGCTGCAATCGCCGGCAGCGGGTGCGCAGCGCGCTGATGGTGATGGCGGGCGTGTCGTCGATGAACAGCGGCAGCCCCTGTAACTCGCGGCTGACCTCCACGAAGCGGTCGAAATCGCGCTGCGCGATGTCGCCGCGGCGGATGCGGTCGCCGGAGATGCGTGCTTCCTCGGAGAGGATACGGGTGGCGAGCTGGTCGCAGCTCATTTCCAGCGAGAAGATCGCCACCCCGCCGCGCGGAACCGCGTTCGGGTCCTTGTCGCGCGCCTTGCGCAGCACCGACCGCGCCGCACCGAAGGCGACCTTGGTGGCGAGCGCCGTCTTGCCCATGCCAGGCCGCCCGGCGAGGATCACCAGGTCCGACGGGTGCAGCCCGCCCGTCTTCTTGTCGAGGTCGCGCAGCCCGGAGGACAGCCCCGACACGCCCCCCGGATTCGAGAAGGCCGTCGCCGCATGGTTCACCGCGGTGGCCAGTGCACGCTCGAAGCTGACGAAGCCGCCCTCGGCGCCGTTGTCCTTGGCCAGCTCGAACAGGTTCTGCTCGGCCGCTTCCAGCTGCTGGCGCGCATCGAGCTCCGGCTCGGCGCCGAAGGCGCGGTTCACCACCGTCTCGCCGACGTCGATCAGCTGCCGCCGCAGCCAGGCATCGTGGATGACGCGGCCGTATTCGCCGGCATTGATCACGCCGACCATCGCCGAGAGCAGTTGCGCGAGATAGGCGGAGCCGCCCACCTCGTCGAGCAGGCCGTTATGCTCGAACTCGGCGCGCAGTGTCACCGCATCGGCGAGCTGCCCGGCCTCGATGCGGCGCTGGATGGCGGCGAAGATGCGGCCATGCACGGGGTCGGCGAAATGCTCGGCGGCGAGGAACTCGCCGACGCGCTCATAGGCCTTGTTGTTGGCGAGCAGCGCGCCGAGCAGCGCCTGCTCGGCCTCCAGATTGGCCGGCGGCAGGCGCTGCGACAGGCCGAACAGCCCCCCGCCATCGCCAGCCAGCGGCCCCCCCAGGGGGCCACCAGAAGAACCGCCGCCGGGACCGAAAGTGTTCATCCTCACACTCTACCCCGGCGGGCGAGTCGTGCCTTCCCCCTCAGCCTGGGGATCACTGTGGATAGCGGGGAGGATCACTCTGCCGCCAGCCGGGCATGCGAGGGCGCGGCGCGCTCGGCCTCCATCATCCAGTCGCGCGTCAGCGGCAGCACGGCCTTGTCGCGCGTCAGCTGCACCTGCCAGTTCATGTGGTCGCCCACCCGGAAGGCCATCTCGCAGCCGGCCAGGTAGAATTCGAACATACGGCAGAAGCGCTCGTCGTAGAGCGACTGGATGGCATCGCGGTTGGCGGCGAAGCGGCGGCGCCATTCGGCCAGCGTCAGCGCATAATGCAGCCGCAGGATCTCGAGGTCGGTCACCCACAGCCCCGCACGCTCGATCGCCGGCATGATCTCGGACAGCGCCGGACAGTAGGCGCCGGGGAAGATGTACTTCGCCATCCAGGGATTGATGCTGGCCGGCCCCTCCATCATGCCGATGGCGTGGATCAGCGCCACGCCGTCGGGCTTCAGCGCATCGCGGACCTTGCGGAAGAAGGTCGCGTAGTTGCCGATGCCGACATGCTCGAACATGCCGACCGAGACGATCCGGTCCACCGGCCGGTCCCATGTGCGGTAGTCCACCAGCTCGAAGCGGACGCGGTCCGCCACCCCCGCCTCCGCCGCGCGCCGGCGCGAGGCCGCCAGCTGCTCCTGTGAGAGGGTGATGCCGGTGACGCGGGCGCCGAAGTCGCGCGCCAGCGTGATCGCCATGCCGCCCCAGCCCGAGCCGATGTCGAGCACGTCGAGGCCGGGCCGGTCCAACCGCAGCTTGGCGGCGATGTGGCGCTTCTTCAGCGCCTGCGCCTCCTCCAAGGTCTCGGTGCCGGTCGGGAAATAGGCGCAGGAATACTGGCGGTCGCGGTCGAGGAAGAGGCTGTAGAGGCGCCCGCTCAGGTCGTAATGGTGCGCCACGTTGCGCTTCGCGCGGGCGATGGCGTTGCGCTGGTCGAGCCGGCGCCTGGCCCGCCGCCAGCGCGCCAGCAACGCCTCGGCCGGATGGCGGCCGCCGCGGTAGTTGTTCAGCACCAGCAGGTGCAGGACATCGGCGATGGTGCAGCCCTCGGGCTCCACCATGCCGTCCATGTAGTGCTCGCCGAAGGCCAGCGCCGGGTTCAGCACCAGCCGTCGCAGCGCGGCAGGGTGGCGGATGGCGAAGGCGGCTTCCGGGCCCGGCTCGCGGCCGTAGCTGCGCCGCGTGCCATCGGGATAGCGGACGGTCAGACGCCCGAGCACGACCAGACGGTCCAGTGCGGCGTGCAGCAGCTTCTGGAACATGGGGCACCCCTCCTGCCAGGGTGTCCTCTCCGGTGCTGCACCCGGGCGGGTGCCATTAAGGCAGATGCACGCACGAATTCCAGACACGGCACGGTGCGCGGGGGGCAGATGCCCCCCGGCCACCGGGAGGTGCGTGAGCTGGAAGGCGTCCTCAGCGCTCCATCGCGGAGCCGAGCTCCGCCAGCTCGGCGGCCAGCTCGGCCTCCAGGCTCTCGGTCTCGTCCTGCTCGGCGGCGCGGAGATCCTCGCCGCGCGCCTGCTTGTCGGCCTCTTCCTGGCTCCGCGCGACGTTCACGTCGATCGGGATCACCACCTCGGGATGCAGCTCGACGCGGACCTGGGTGATGCCAGTGGTCTTGATCGGCTGCTCCAGCAGAACCTGGCTGCGGTCCACCGTCAGGCCATTGGCCTTGCAGGCATCGGCGATATCGCGCGAGCTGACCGAGCCGTAGAGGCTGCCGCTCTCGCCCGCGGCGCGGATGATCACCACCGCCAGGCCGAACACCCGCTCGGCGATCCGCTCGGCCTCCTCGCGGCGCTTGATGTTCTGCGCCTCGAGCTGGACGCGCTCGCGCTCGAAGCGCTCGAGGTTGTCCTTGCTGGCGCGGATCGCCTTGCCCTGCGGGAGCAGGTAGTTGCGGGCAAAGCCGGGGCGGACCTTCACCCGCTCGCCCATCTGGCCGAGCTTCTCGACCCGCTGCATCAGGATGACTTCGATCATGACGGTACCCGTCTCTAGCTGCGGGGCGGGGGCGCGCCGCGCCCGCCTCCCCCGTTGTTGGATGAAGAGCGGAGCAGGTCGAAGGCGCCATAGCCCACGACCGCGAGGGAAGTCGGCACGAACATCAGGAGCAGCGCCATGTAGACCCCGCCGAGCAGCAGCGGCCGGCCGCCGCGCCCGCGCGTGCGACGATGCAGCGCGGCAAGGCCGTGCAGCATCAGCGGCACCAGCAGCACCAGGACGAGGGAGAGCGGCACCGCATCCGCCCCCTCAGCCGCCGCCAGCCAGAGCCCGAAGGCAAGGCCGGGCGCCACCGCGTACCAGCCCGGCAGGCGCGCGCTGCTCCAGGCCGGTGGCGCCGCGATGCCGGCGCGCGCCAGCATCCACCCCGCCAGCCAGCCATTGGCGAGCAGCGCCAGCGCCACCCAGAAGCCGATCGCCGCCGCCTGCACCCGCACGATCTCGGCGACCAGGCCGGCGGAATCCGCCAGGTCGAAGCTGTCGAGCGCCGCCTCGGTCAGCGCCCGCAGCGTGCCCTCGAGCCCGCCCGGCATGTCCGCCAGCCACAGCGCCGCGCCGACGATCGTGGCGGCCGGCAGCAGGCCGAGCATGGCCAGCGGCAGGCCGAGCCCGCCACTTGCCCGCGCAGCGATGAGAAGCAACGCCGCCGGCGCGCCGAAGGCGATCAGGAACAGCCAGGCGCCGATGGCGGTGCCCGCCAGCCAGACCAGCAGCCCCGCCAGGCCCGCCGCCAGCAGCAGCGCCGCCGTCCCGAAGCCCATGCCGGCCAGGAACAGCGGCAGCGGCACCGCCCAGAAGGCGACGACGCCGAGCGGCATGCCGCGGAACGCCCAGAGCGCCAGGATGGCCGCGACCAGCCCGGCCGCGCCGGCGGCGAGCAGGCGCGGATCGGCGAGCGGGCCCCCAGCGCGCGGCTGGGTGCCCTGCCCTTCCTTCCCCGGTCCTGTCCGGTCCGTCGGCATGGCGCGTGGCCTCGCCCCCAATACCCGGTGGCTTGCTCAGTCGTTGATGACGTAGGGCAGCAGCGCCAGGAAGCGCGCGCGCTTGATGGCGTTCGCCAGCTCGCGCTGCTTCTTCGCGCTCACCGCCGTGATGCGGCTCGGCACGATCTTCCCGCGCTCCGACAGGAAGCGGGAGAGCAGCCGCACGTCCTTGTAGTCGATCTTCGGCGCGTTCGGGCCGGAGAAGGGACAGGACTTCTTGCGCCGGTAGAAGGGCCGGCGGGCGCCGACGGCCGGACGGCGCGCGGCGGGGTTGTTGGCGGTCTCTTCGGTGCGGTCGGACATGTCAGATCACTCCCCGTCCATGCCGGGTTCGACTTCGTCGCGCGGGCGGGCGCGGAATTCCTCGCGGTCGTCGCGCTCGCGCCCGCCGGTGCGGCCGGAGCTGAAGCGGCCGGCCGGGCGCGGGCCGCGGAAGCCGCGGTCGCGCTCGCGGTCCTCGCCGCGGCGGGCGAGGATGGCCGAGGGCCCTTCCTCCAGCGCCTCGACGCGAATGGTCAGCGTGCGCAGCACGTCTTCATGCAGACCGAGCTGGCGCTCGGCTTCCTGCAGGGCGGCGGCCGGCGAATCCACGCCGAGCAGCATGTAATGCGCCTTGCGGTTCTTCTTGATCTTGTAGGCGAGGCCGCGCAGGCCCCAGTACTCACGCTTGCGGACCTCGCCGCCACCGGCCTTGACGGTCTGCTCCACCTGGTCGGCGATCGCGTCGACCTGCTGTTGCGTGATGTCGTTGCGTGCAATGAGCACGCATTCATATAGGGGCATCTGTTCTCCCTTCGGCTGTCTCAGCCCCAGCCTCACGGCTACCTTGCCTTCGCCGGCACCATGCCGGAGCGACGCGCAAGCGGGCATAGCCGGGACCGATGCCTCGGATCCCGGCAGGGAAGCGCGGCTTGAAGCACGGGAGGGGGTCCTGGGGCAAGGGTGGAATGTCCCCAGGCCCACACCGCTGCGTCAGCCGCCGGCGGGCGCACCCCAGCGCGCCGCAACCGCTGCGCGCAATGCCGGAGCGACGCGCAAGCGGGCATAGCCGGGACCGATGCCTCGGATCCCGGCAGGGAAGCGCGGCTTGAAGCACGGGAGGGGGGGGGGCAAGGGTGGAATGTTCCCAGGCCCACACCGCTGCGTCAGCCGCCGGCGGGCGCACCCCAGCGCGCCGCAACCGCTGCGCGCAATGCCGCGTCGCGGTCGTACTGGTGCACCACGGCGCTCGCCCGTCCATCTTCATGGCGGAGCAGCCCGTCCGGGCCGGCGAGCAGGCCGTGCGGCGCATCATCGGGCACCGTCATCACCGCCTGGCCGTTCGGCACCCGCATCGCCCGGCCACCAGCCTATCCAGCAGGACGTGGTCGTGGATCGCCTGGTCCACGCCGGAATGCCGCGCCGGCGCCCCCGGGATCAGCCGGCACATCCAGCTCCCGGCGCAGGAGACCGACGCATCCGCCGCCCACCGCAGCGCCGAGGCCGTGACTGGCGGCGAGCCCCATGGCCAGCCGCTCGGCGAGCGTCGCATGCAGCCGCGCCGCTGCCTCGCGGCAGTCGGAGAAACCCCGGCGCGCCTGCGCCAGCTTCGCGAGCAAGCCCATCCCGATGCCCCCCTCCCCCCGGCATCGCCGGGAATGCCTGGCGGCGCAACGGCCCGCCCCGCGCCGCCCCTTGACGCCTGCCCCACCCGAGCCCTAGGCGGCGCGACCTTCCCTCGCACGGCCAGGACAAGACCCAATGGCGCTCGCCTTCACCTTCCCCGGACAGGGCAGCCAAGCCCCGGGCATGGGGCGCGACCTCGCGGCCGCCTTCCCCGCCGCGCGCGAGCTGTTCGAGGAGGTGGACGAAACCCTGAAGCAGAAGCTCTCGAAGCTGATGTTCGAAGGCCCGCCCGAGGATCTGACCCTCACCGCCAACGCCCAGCCGGCCTTGATGGCGATGTCGCTGGCCGTCATCCGCGTGCTGGAAAAGGAAGGAAACTTCGCGCTGAAGGACCGCGTCGCGCTGGTCGCCGGCCATTCGCTCGGCGAGTATGCCGCGCTCGCCGCGGCCGGCACCTTCGACGTGCCGACCGCCGCCCGCCTGCTGCGTTTGCGTGGCGAGGCGATGCAGAAGGCGACGCCGCCGGGCACCGGCGCCATGGCCGCGCTGCTCGGCGCCGAATTCGACCAGGCACGCGAGATCTGCGCCGCCGCCGCCACCGACCCGGAGACCGGCAAGCGCGAGGTGGTGGAGGTCGCCAACGACAATGGCGGCGGGCAGATCGTCATATCCGGCCACGTCGCCGCGGTGGACCGCGCCATCGAGAAGGCCAAGGAGGCCGGGGTGAAGCGGGCGATGAAGCTGCCGGTCTCCGCCCCCTTCCACTGCGCGCTGATGGCGCCCGCTGCCGAGGCAATGGCCGAGGCGCTGGAGCGCGCCACCATGCACATCCCCGCCGTCGCGGTGGTCGCCAATGTCTCGGCGGCCAAGGCGACCGACCCGGCCGAGATCCGCGAACTGCTGGTCAGGCAGGTCACCGGCACCGTGCGCTGGCGCGAATCCGTGCTCGCCATGGCCGCCATGGGCTGCGACCGCTTCGTGGAAGTGGGCTCCGGCAAGGTGTTGACGGGCCTCATGAAGCGGCTGGCGCCGGAGGCGAAGGCAGAGGCGGTCGGCACGCCCGCCGACATCGAGAGCTTCCTGAAAAGCCTGTGACCCCCTCCCTCGCGCTCACCGCCACGCCCACCGCCGCCGAAGAGGAAGCGGTGCGGGCGGCGCTGCGCGAGGCCAATGAAGCCGCGGGCTTCCCGCATGATTCGAAGCCGCTCGTCGTGCTGCTGCGCGACGATGCGGGTGCGGTGGTCGGCGGGCTCTGGGGCCGCACCGGCTGGTCCTGGCTCTATGTCGAGAACCTGGCGGTGCCGCCGGCGCTGCGCAGCGAGGGGCTCGGCGGGCGCATGCTGGCGATGGCGGAGGCCGAGGCGCGCATGCGCGGCTGCATCGGCGCCAGGCTCGACACCTATTCCTTCCAGGCCCGCGGCTTCTACGAGGGGCGCGGCTATGCGCTGGCCGGCGCTATCGAGGATTGCCCGCCCGGCCAGACCCGCTTCACCATGGTCAAGCGCCTGGACGGCGTCGCCACCGCCGAGCCCTGGCCCGACGCCGAGGCGCCGCGCGTCACCATCACCGCCACCGCGATCGACTGGGATCCGGTGGTCGGCGTGCTGGAGGACGGGCTGACCGCCTTCAACGCGCCCTTCGCCGGCTCAGACGATTTCCACCCGCTGAACCTGGTGGTCCGCCGCCTCGGCGACACGCATCCGGTCGGCGGGCTCAGCGGGCATGTGCTCTATCGCTGGTTCTTCGTCCGCCTGCTCTATCTGCCGGAGGATCTGCGCGGCGGCGGGCTCGGCGCCGAGCTGATGCGGCGTGCGGAGGCCGAGGCGCGCGCGAGGGGCTGCATCGGCATCTGGCTCGACACCTTCGGCTTCCAGGCCCGCCCCTTCTATGAACGCCTGGGCTACCGCGTCTTCGCCACGCTCGACGACTTCCCGCCGGGCCATGCCCGGCACTACCTGATGAAGCGCCTCGACGGGGCGCCCGCATGATCGAAGGAGCCCGCGCCATGTTCAACCTGACCGGCAGGACCGCCCTGGTGACCGGCGCGACGGGGGGCATCGGCGCGGCCATCGCCACCGCGCTGCACGCGCAAGGCGCCTCGGTTGCGATCACCGGCCGGCGCGAGGCGGAACTGGCGCAGCTGGCGGAGGCGCTGGGCGGGGACCGCGTGCTGGTCGCCCCGGCCGACCTCGCCGATCCCGCCGCCCCGGCGGCGCTGGTGGAGAAGGTGGAGGGCGCGCTCGGCTCGCTCGACATCCTGGTGAACAATGCCGGCTTCACGCGCGACATGCTGGCGCTGCGGATGGGCGATGCCGACTGGAACGCGGTGCTGGAGGTGGACCTGACCGCCCCCTTCCGCCTGGCGCGCGCGGCGCTGCGCGGCATGATGAAGCGGCGTTGGGGGCGGATCGTCTCCATCGCCTCCATCGTCGGCGTCACCGGCAATGCCGGCCAGGCCAACTACGCCGCCGCCAAGGCCGGGCTGATCGGCATGAGCAAGTCCCTCGCGCAGGAGGTGGCGACGCGCGGCGTGACGGTGAACGTGGTGGCTCCCGGCTTCGTCAAGACCGCGATGACCGACGCCCTGCCGGAGGCCGCGCGCACCACCCTGCTCTCCCGCATCCCGACCCAGCGCATGGGCGCGCCTGAGGATGTCGCCGCCGCCGTCGCCTATCTTGCCAGCACCGAGGCCGCCTGGGTCACCGGGCAGACGCTGCACGTGAATGGCGGGATGGCGATGGTGTGAATCGCGGTGCCCGGGGCCGGGCCGCCAGCCTACGCCCCGGCGAATCGGAACTCCCCCGCCGCCTCCCACGGGCCGCCGAGATAGCGCCACAGCAGCAGCGATTCGCCGCGCGCCGCCCAGGGTGCGAACCCGGCCTCCAGCTCCCGCAGGGTCGCCCGCGCGAGTTCCGGCGCGACCTTGTTCTGCACCGTCACATGCGGCCGCCACCCCTGCCGGTCCTGCGCACCGAGCCGGGGCGCGAAGTGGCCGGCCAGCCTGCCCCGCAGCGCGGCGAGCGGCGCCGACGCGGCCGCATAGGCAACACCGCGGCCGAGGAAGCGCAGCCCGGCGATGTCCAGATCGAAGGTCGGAGTCGCCGCCGCCTCCGCCTCCAGCACCGCGCAGACCGCCTCCGCCTGCTCGCCCGGCAGGGCGTGGAACAGCGTCAGATGGGCCGGGATCAGGTTGCGGGCGGGTGGGAAATGCGCGCGCCTTGCGGCGTCCAGCCGGGCGAAGGCGGCCGGATCGAGGCCGAGGGTCAGGATCAGCGGCGCCGCCATGCCTCCCCATCTGGCTCGGCCATCCGCCCCGCCAAGCCGCCCGCCACATTCCCCCGGCTTGCGCAACCGCGCCGCCTAGGCCAAGTGACGCTTCCATGTTAGAGCCGCGCCGCCCAGGCCTTGGCCCCGGGCGGCCGTGCCTGCAGGCTCGGCATGCAGTTCCGTTGAACCACCAGTTCCGACCACCGCACCAGATCCCCGCCACGGCGGGCACGGCACGACGCAGCAGGAGAGACCCCGGTCCATGAGCGACACCGCGGAGAAGGTGAAGAAGATCGTCGTGGAGCACCTCGGCGTTGACGAGGGGAAAGTGACGCCGGAGGCGTCCTTCATCGACGACCTCGGCGCCGACAGCCTCGACACGGTCGAGCTGGTCATGGCTTTCGAGGAGGCCTTCGGGGTGGAGATCCCGGACGACGCCGCCGAGAAGATCACCACGGTCAAGGATGCGATCGAGTACATCGAGAAGCAGAAGGCGGCTTGATGTGCCGGGCATGAACGCGCTGCGTTCATGCCCCTCGGTCGCCGGGCGGCCGGCTTCCGCCGGCCTCGGCGTCGTCGCGCACGCTGCGCGATCGCGGCTTCGTGCGGCGGCCGGCACGCTTGGCGCGGGCCGCCTTCGCCGGCCGCCAGCACAAGCGGGGCGGATGCCATGCTAGGACGGGGAAGCTAACCGTGTTCGCTCATCTCTCGGCGCCGCGGCGCGTCGTCGTCACGGGCATGGGGATCGCCTGCCCGCTCGGCCTTGGGGTCGAGAATGTCTGGAAGCGGCTGACCGCCGGCGAATCGGGCCTCGGCGCCATCCAGTCCTTCGATGTCAGCCAGCTGCCCTCGAAGGTGGCCGGCCAGCTGCCGCAGGGCCCGAAGGCCGAGGGCAAGCTCGACATCGCGGAGTGGATCCCGGTCAAGGACATCAAGAAGATGGACCGCTTCATCCAGCTCGCGCTCGTCGCGGCGGAGGAGGCGGTGGAGGATTCCGGCTGGAAGCCGGAGGGCGAGGCGGATCGCTGCCGCACCGGCGTGATGATCGGCTCCGGCATCGGCGGCCTGCCGACCATCTACGAGGCGTCCATCCAGATCTTCCAGGGCAAGCAGCGCCGCCTCTCGCCCTTCTTCATCCCCTCGGCGCTGATCAACCTGGCCTCCGGCCATGTCTCGATCAAATACGGCTTCAAGGGCCCGAACCATGCGGTGGTGACGGCCTGCGCCACCGGCGTGCATGCGCTGGGCGACGCGGCGCGGCTGATCGCGCTCGGCGACGCCGAGGTGATGGTCGCCGGCGGTGCCGAGGCCGCGGTCAGCGAGATCGGCATGGCCGGCTTCTGCGCCTCCCGCGCGCTGTCCATCTCCTTCAACGACACGCCGACCAAGGCGAGCCGCCCCTGGGACAAGGACCGCGACGGCTTCGTCATGGGCGAGGGCGCCGGCGTGGTGGTGCTCGAGGAATACGAGCACGCGAAGCAGCGCGGCGCGAAGATCTACGCCGAGGTGGTCGGCTACGGCATGTCGGGCGATGCGCACCACATCACCGCACCGACCGAGGATGGCGACGGCGCCTTCCGCTCCATGAAGGCGGCGCTGGCCAGCGCCGGCGTCACGCCGGAGCAGGTGCAGTACGTCAACGCGCACGGCACCTCCACCCCGATGGGCGACGACATCGAGCTCTCGGCGGTCGAGCGGCTGTGGGGCGATGCCGCAAAGCGGCTGGCGATGTCCTCCACCAAATCGGCGATCGGGCACCTGCTCGGCGCGGCCGGCGCGGTGGAGGGGATCTTCTCGGTGCTCGCGATCCGCGACGGCATCGCGCCGCCGACGCTGAACCTCGACAACCCGTCCCGCGAAAGCCCGATCGACCGCGTGGCGAACAGCGCGCAGCAGCGGAAGATCGAGGTCGCGCTGTCCAACAGCTTCGGCTTCGGCGGCACCAACGCGAGCATCGTGTTCAAACGCGCCGCATAGGCGCGCGGGACATGGGTTGCCGCCTGAGCCTTCCGTGATCGCGGCCGCGCGCGTCTTGCCCGGCGCGCGCCGGCTTGCCACAGGGGGCGGGTGATGCGCCGCCTCCCTGCCCTCCTCCTCCTGCTGCTCCTGATCCTCGCCGGCCTCGGTGCCGGCGCGTTCTGGTACGCTCGCGAGACCTATGCCGCCCCCGGCCCGCTGGCCGAGCCGGCGCAGATGGTGGTCCCGCGCGGCGGCACCACTGCCATCGCGGAGGCACTGGCCGCGCGGGGCGTGATCGCCGATCCGCGCGCCTTCGTTGCCGCCGCCTGGCTGACCCGCGGCGAGGGACCGATTCGCGCCGCCGAATTCGCCTTCCCCGCCGGCGCCAGCCTGCGCGAGGTGCTGGAGGTCCTGCGCCGCGCCCGCCCGGTGCAGCGGCGCATCACCATCCCCGAGGGCCTCACCGTCGGCCAGATCACCGCCATCCTGGAGCGTGCCGAAGGGCTCACCGGCGAGGTGCCGGCCTTCGAGGAAGGCGCCCTGCTGCCCGAGACCTACGCCTATCAATGGGGCGATCCCCGGGCCGCCATCATCCGCCGCGCCGGCCAGGCGATGGAGGCCGCCCTGGCCGAGCTCTGGGCCGCGCGCCAGCCGGAGCTGCCGCTGGCTTCCCCGCGGGAGGCGCTGATCCTCGCCTCCATCGTCGAGCGTGAGACCGGGCAGGCGGAGGAGCGCGGGCTGGTGGCGGGCGTCTTCATCAATCGGCTGCGGCGCGGGATGATGCTGCAATCGGACCCGACGGTGGCCTATGCCGCGGCCGATGGCGGCGTGCTCGACCGCCCGCTGACCCGCGCCGACCTTGACCGCGAGCACCCCTTCAACACCTACCGCGTGCGCGGCCTGCCGCCGGCGCCGATCGCCAGCCCGGGGCGGGAGGCGTTGCAGGCCGTGACGCAGCCCGAAGCCACCGAGTTCATCTACTTCGTCGCCGACGGCACCGGCGGGCACGCCTTCGCCCGCACGCTGGACGAGCACAACCGCAACGTGGCGCGCTGGCGCCGCATCGAGCGGGAACGGGCGGCCGGCAACACCAGATGATACTTGGCTTATGAAGTGCTGAAGCACTTCATCCTCAATCGCCGGCGGCCCTCCGGGCCTTGGCTTCGTCATGCCGAAGGCATGCGGTCGCATGACGCACAAGCGGCGGCGGCCATTCGGCCGCTCGCCGTGCTCCGCACGGCGCAGGTCAGGCCGCGATGAGGAAGGTATGACGCTGACCGGCCCTGCGCTCTGGTGGCGCCTGCTGGTCATCGGGGGGCTGTGGGGCGCGTCCTTCCCGCTGCTCAGGCTGGTGGCGGTGGAGATGCCGCCCTTCGCGCTGGCAGCGCTGCGCGGCAGCTTCGCGGCGCTGGCGGTGTTCGCCTTCCTCGTCCTGACGCGCCGGCTCGGCGGTCCGTTGCAGCTGCGGCACTGGCTGGTGCTCGGCACCACCAATGGCTGGGTGCCGAATGTGCTGACCGCGCTGGCGCTCGACCGGATCGAGGCGGCGCCGGCGGCGCTGATCCATGCCGCAACGCCGTTGCTGGTCGCCATCTTCGCCTCCGTCCTGCTGCGCGAGGAGCGGCAGGGGCCGCGCTCCGTTGCCGGGCTGCTGCTCGGCTTCGCCGGCATCGCGGTGATCCTCGGGCCGGATGCGGTGGCCGGCCGCGCCTCCTTCACCGGCGGCCTGCTGATCCTGGCCTCGGGCGTCTCCTACGCGGCGGGCACGGTCTATGCGCGCCGGGTGCGGCCCGGGGCGCCGGCGCAGCTCGCACTCGGGCAGCAGGTGGTCTCGGGCGCCGCGGCGGGGCTGCTCTCGGCACCGTTCTCGCCGGGCGAGGCCTATGACCAGCCGCTCTGGATCTACGGCGTGGTGGCGGTGCTGGGCGTCTTCGCCTCGGCGCTGCCGCTGACCATGTTCCTCTCGCTGCTGGCGCGCGCGCGGGCCACCGATGCGGGGATGGTGGGCTATATCCAGCCACCTTTCGCGGCCGCCCTCGGCGCACTCATGCTGGGCGAGGTGCCCTCGACACTTGTGCTCGCCGGCGGCGTGGTGGTGCTCGCCGGGGTATGGCTCGCGACCGGCCGGCGATAGCTGGCCGGTCGCGCCGTCAGGCGCGCTACCCGCCCTTGATGCCGTCAGGCGCGCTACCCGTCCTTGATGCCGCCAGGTGCGCTACCCGCCCTTGATCTCGATGCGCTTGGCCTGCGGCCGGGGCTGTTCCGGGCGCGGGATGGCGATGTGCAGGACGCCCTTGTCGAAATGCGCCTGCACCTTCTCCGGGTCCGCGTCGAAGGGCAGCGCGAAGCGGCGGAGATAGGTGCCGGACTGACGCTCCACCAGGTGCCAGCGCTTGTCCTTGTCCTCCTCCTTCCGCTCGCTGCTGCGCTCCGCGCGCAGCGTCAGCACGCCGTCCTCGAGCTCGATCGAGACATCCTTCGGCTCGATCCCCGGCAGTTCCGCGGTGACCTCGAGCTTGTCCTTGCTCTCGGACACGTCGACACGCGGGCTGATCACGCCCGGTCCGGTGAAGGGTGCGGGCAAGCCGCCGAAGCCGCCCATCACCTGATCGAACAGGCGGTCCATGCCGCGGCGCAATGAGGTGAAGGGATCGGACTCGCTGCGGCCGAGCTGGTTCTGTCCGGCATTGGGGGGCTGTGACGTGCTCATGGCGTTGTCTCCGTGTGCTTCGCGCGACGCGACCGCACGCACGGGGGCGGTGGCCGGGCGCGTGGATCGACTACCGCCGCCGCCCGGTTCATGCATTGATGCTGATCAATCCGACGCTGGCTTTGCCGGCAGCCGGCCGATCAGCGCATTGCGCCAAGCCGGCGGCAGCCCCCCGACCAGGCGCGCCATGAGATAGAGCGGCAGCGGGTAGGCAACGCGCAACCGCCCGCGCGAGATGCCCGACAGCGTCCGCCGCGCCGCCTCTTCCGCATCCATCAGGAACGGCATCGGGAACGGGTTGCGGGCGGTCATCGGCGTGCGGATGTAGCCCGGGCAGACAGCATGCAGGCGGATCCCCCGCATGCGCTCGGCCGCATCCAGCGCCTCCGCCCAGCGCTGCACCGCCGACTTCGAGGCGCAATAGGCCGGCGCGCCCGGCGCCGCGACGAAGGCGGCGAGCGAGGCGACCACCGCCACCCGTCCGCGCAGCCCGTCCGGCCCCGGCGGCTGTTCCGCCATCGCCGCGATCGCCGGCAGTGCGGTGTTCAGCACGCCGGTGACGTTGGTGGCGAAGATCCGCTGCGCCTGCGCCGCCGGCTCGGTTGCTCCCCCGGTACCGCCGGAAACGCCCGCATTGGCGATCACGAGGTCCAGGCGCCCGGCGCCAGCGACCCACTCTGCCATGGCCGGCGCATCCGTCACGTCGAGCACCCGCGCCGCGACGCTGGCGCCGCGCGCACGGCAGGCGGCCTCGGTTGCCGCCAAGCGGGCCGCATCGCGGCCGGAGAGGTGCAGCGTCACACCCGGCGCCGCGCAAGCCTCCGCCAGTGCCCGCCCGAGGCCAGAGGAGGCGCCGGTGACCAGGACGCTCCGCCACGGCCATTTCGTCACCGCTTGCCCTCCCGCGCGCCAGGGAGGACAAACCGCCCGATGAGCACGCTTGCCTCCATGACCGGCTTCGCCCGCGAGAGCGGCACGCTGCCGGACGGTACCTCCTTCGTCTGGGAGTTGCGCAGCGTCAACGGGCGGGGGCTCGATCTCCGCCTGCGCGTCCCGAACGGGATGGATGCGCTGGAACCCGCGCTGCGCGAGGCCGCCGGCAAGCGGTTGAAGCGCGGCAATGTCTCCGCCAGCCTGACGCTGAAGCGCGAGGAGCGCGCGCCGCGGCTGACGCCGGACCCCGCCGCGCTGGACCAGGCCATCGCGCTCGCCACCAGCGTCGCGCAGCGGCTCGGCGCCCCGCCGCCGCGCGCCGAGGCGATCCTCGCCCTGCCCGGCGTGCTGCGCGCCGAGGCCGTCGAGCCCGACGAGGCGGCGGAGGAGGCGAAGCGGGCCGCGCTGCTCGCCGCCTTCGAGACGGCGCTCGCCGGCCTGTACGGCGCCCGCGCGCGCGAGGGTGCGCAGCTGGAGAAGATCCTCGGTGCGCTGCTCGACGAGATCGACACCCTGCGCGAAGCCTCCGCTGCCGAAGCCGCGAACCAGCCGGAAGCGCAACGCCAGCGGCTGATGGAAAATCTTGCGAAGCTGCTCGGCGAGGCCGATGCCCGCGCCCGCATTCCGGAGGAACGCCTGGCGCAGGAAGTGGCGATGCTCGCCCAGCGCTCCGATGTGCGCGAGGAGCTGGACCGGCTCGCCGCGCATGTGGCCGAGGCGCGACGGCTGCTGAAGGCCGGCGAGGCGGTGGGCCGCAAGCTGGAATTCCTCACCCAGGAGTTCGTGCGCGAGGCCAACACGCTGTGCTCCAAGAGCGCCAGCGTCGGCCTGACGCGACTCGGCCTGGAGCTGAAGGCGGCGATCGAGCGGCTGCGCGAGCAGGCGGCGAATGTGGAGTAGGTGAGTTGACGCGACGCGGTGTGTGCCTGGTGCTCGCTTCGGCGCCGGGCGTCGGCAAGACCAGCGTCTCCCGCGCCTTGCTGGAGATGGAGCCCGACCTCTCGCTCTCGATCAGCGCCACCACCCGCGCGCGCCGCCCCGGCGAGCTCGACAGCGTGCACTACTTCTTCCGCAGCGAGGCCGAGTTCGACGCCATGATCGCGCGCGGCGAGCTGCTGGAATATGCGCGCTTCCTCGACCGCTCCTACGGCACGCCGCGCGGCCCGGTGGAGCAGGCCCTCGCCGCCGGGCGCGACGTGCTGTTCGACATCGAGTGGCAGGGCCACCGCCAGTTGCGCGAGAAGCTGCCGGGCGACGTGGTCGGCGTGCATCTGCTGCCGCCCTCCATGGCCGAGCTCGAACGCCGGCTGCGCGGCCGTGCGCAGGAGAGCGAGGCGGAGATCGCACGCCGGCTGGACGTCGCGCGCACCGAGATCGCGCATTGGGCCGATTTCGACCATGTGGTGGTGAACCGCGACTTCGACCGCACCGTCGCCGAGGTGCGCGCCATCCTGCACGCCGCCCGCAGCAGCCGTGCGCGACAGCCCTGGCTGGCGGGCTTCGTGGACGGGTTGCTGAAGGGGTGACATCGGGCGCGCTTCCCCTCCCTCGCGTCGCGACGAGGCGCTGACATCCCGTGTCCGTCATCCTCGAAGTCGTCGCGCCGGTCTTCGCGCTGATCGCGCTCGGCTACCTCGCCATCCGCCGCCGCTTCATCGACGAGGCGGCGCTGAAGGGAATGACGCTCTTCGTCTTCGGCCTCGCCGCGCCGGCACTGCTCTTCGCCGGTGGCACCCGCCCGCATGAGGGCGGCGGCGGCGCGGCGGTGGCGCAGATCGGCGGCTCGGTCCTGGTCTATTTCGCCGTCGTCCTCCTCGCCCGCCGCGTGATGCGGCAGAGCCCGGCGGAGGCCGCGCTGTTCGGGCTTTCCTGCGTGTTCGGCAACTCGGTGATGATGGGCGTGCCGATCATCGTCGCCGCCTATGGCGAGGCCGGCGTGCCGCCGATGCTCGCCATCCTCGCGCTGCAGACCATCGCGCTGCTCGGCCTGGCGACGGTGATGACCGAGATCGGGCTGAACGCCGCCGCGCCGTGGAAGCAGCTGATCCGCGCGACGCTGACCGGCATCGGCCGCAACCCGGTGGTGCTCGCCGTCATTGCCGCGCTGCTGTGGAGCGCCCTCTCGCTGCCGGTGCCGGCGGTCGCGCGGCGCACGCTGGAATTCCTCGGCGGCGCCGCGCCGCCGCTGGCGCTGTTCTGCCTCGGCGGCGGGCTCGCCGGCATGTCGGCCGCGGCGATGTGGAAGGAGACGCTGGGCATCACCTTCGTGAAGCTGCTGCTGCTGCCCGCGGTGGTGGCGGCGATCGGGATCGCCATCGGCCTCCCGCCGATCGACATGGCGGTGGCGGTGACCATGGCCGCGATGCCGACCGGCGCCAACGCCTTCATCCTCGCGCGCCGCTACGCGACGGGGGCGGACCAGTCGGGCAGCGCCGTGGTGGTCTCCACCGCGCTGTCGGTGCTGACGCTCTCCGTGCTCATCGCTTGGTTCCGGGAGATGCTGCCATGACCCTTCGCGCGGCGCGCGAAACCATCGCGGTCATCGCGCCCGGCCGGGCGTAGGACGCCGAAGCCGGATCGCACGCCGGCGTGCAGGTGATCGTGGATGCGGGCGGCATCCTCGAAGTTGTGCGGGAACGCCCAACGATGGACGCTGAGCGCATCGCCGCGCCGTGTTTCGGGTCAAGCCGCGCGCCGGAGCATCTTCGCCGGCCGCGCCACTGCCGCAACCCGGGAAGCCTCGCGGCCTGCCCGATGTTCATGTCCGCATCCGCTGCGGACCGCCTGACCCCAGCGGCTCGCCCCGATGCAGGGCTTCCCATCGCGGGAGGGACGAGCATCGAACCCAGGCCACACTTCGGGCTTGACCTTCCCATCACGGGAAGCCCCACCCTCGGCGCAACCTCACACCGACCCGCGCCGTTGCGGGTCCTTCCGGGCAGCAGTCATGAGC
This sequence comes from Falsiroseomonas sp., assembly GCF_041690465.1. Taxonomy (GTDB): domain Bacteria; phylum Pseudomonadota; class Alphaproteobacteria; order Acetobacterales; family Acetobacteraceae; genus Falsiroseomonas. The sequence continues at coordinate 45,210 of NZ_JAWLHG010000028.1, forward strand.
GACAGCACGCATCACGGACACGGTCATCACGGGCACGGCCACTCCTCCAGGGAGGCGGAGCACGGGGGACACGTCACCGATCCCGTCTGCGGCATGAAGGTGGATCCCCACGCGACGCCCCACCGCGCCGAGCACGCCGGGCAGACCTTCCACTTCTGCTCGGCCGGCTGCCGGTCGAAATTCGTCGCCGACCCGGCGCGCTACCTCGGCGGGCCCGACGCGCCGAAGCGCCAGGCCGAGCCGGTGGCGCCGGGCACCATCTACACCTGCCCGATGCACCCCCAGATCCGCCAGATCGGCCCCGGCAGCTGCCCGATCTGCGGCATGGCACTCGAGCCGGAGATGGCCACCGCCGACGCCGGCCCTAACCCGGAGCTGGTGGACTTCACGCGGCGCTTCTGGATCGGGTTAGCGCTGACCCTCCCGGTCCTGGTGCTGGAGATGGGCGGGCACCTGCTCGGGCTCGACCACCTGATCGAGCGCTCCACCTCCAACTGGCTGCAGCTGCTGTTCGGCACGCCGGTGGTGCTGTGGGCGGGATGGCCGTTCTTCCAGCGCGGCTGGTTCTCGGTGGTGAACCGCAGCCTCAACATGTTCACCCTGATCGCGCTCGGCACCGGCGTGGCCTGGGTCTACAGCGTGGTCGCGACGCTTGCGCCCGGCGTCTTCCCGCCCGCCTTCCGCGGCCCGGACGGCTCGGTGGCCGTCTACTTCGAGGCGGCGGCGGTGATCGTTGTGCTGGTGCTCCTCGGGCAGATGCTGGAGCTGCGCGCGCGCGAGCGCACCGGCGGCGCGATCAAGGCCCTGCTCAACCTGGCGCCTGACATGGCACGCCGGATCCGTGAGGACGGCTCGGAGGAGGAGGTCCCGCTGGCGGCGGTGTCCGTCGGCGACCGCCTGCGCGTGCGCCCCGGCGACAAGGTGCCGCTCGACGGCGAGGTGCTGGAAGGCGGGAGCAATGTCGACGAGAGCATGGTCACCGGCGAGCCGGTGCCGGTGCGCAAGGAGCCGGGGGGGCGGGTGATCGGCGGCACGCTGAACGGCCAGGGCGCCTTCGTGATGCGTGCCGACCGCGTCGGGCAGGACACCGTGCTCTCGCGCATCGTGCAGATGGTGGCGCAGGCGCAGCGCAGCCAGGCGCCGATCCAGCGCATGGCGGACCGGGTGTCCGCCTGGTTCGTGCCGGCCGTCGTGGCGATCGCCGCCATCGCCTTCGTCGCCTGGCTGGTCTGGGGGCCCGACCCGCGGGCGGCCTACGCCATCGTCGCGGCGGTGACGGTGCTGATCATCGCCTGCCCCTGCGCGCTCGGGCTGGCGACGCCGATGTCGATCATGGTCGGCGTCGGCCGCGGCGCCCAGGCCGGCGTGCTCATCAAGAACGCCGCGGCGCTGGAGCGGCTCGAGGGCATCGACACGCTGGTGGTGGACAAGACCGGCACGCTGACCCAGGGGCGGCCCGAGGTGGTGGCGGTATCGCCCTCGGCAGGCTTCGCGGAGGGTGAGCTGCTGCGCCTCGCCGCCGGGCTCGAGCGGCCGAGCCAGCACCCGCTGGCCGAGGCGGTGGTGCGGGCGGCCGAGGCGCGTGGCCTTGCCGTGCCGGCGGTGGAGGGCTTCGACGCGCCTTCGGGGCGCGGGGTCACCGGCACGGTGGAGGGGCGCCGCGTCGCGGTCGGCAATGCCCGGCTGATGGCGGAGCTCTCGGTGGACACCGCCCCGCTCGCCGCCGAGGCCGAGCGGCTGCGCGCCGAGGGCGCGACCGCCTTCTTCGTCTCGGTGGACGGCCGGCCCGCCGGCATCGTCGCGGTCGCCGACCCGGTGAAGGAGACGACGCCGGCGGCGCTGGCGGGCCTCGCCGAGGCGGGCATCCGGGTGGTGATGCTGACCGGCGACAACCGCACCACGGCCGAGGCGGTGGCCAAGCGCCTCGGCATCGCCGAGGTGGAGGCGGAGGTGCTGCCGGAGGACAAGCAGCGCATCGTCGAGCGCCTCCGGGCCGAGGGTCGGCGCGTGGCGATGGCGGGCGACGGGGTGAACGACGCGCCGGCGCTCGCCGCAGCCGAGGTCGGCATCGCCATGGGCACGGGGACGGACGTGGCGATCGAGAGCGCGGGCGTGACGCTGCTCGGCGGCGACCTGACAGGCATCCTGCGCGCGCGCCGGCTCTCGCGGGCGGTGATGCGCAACATCCGCCAGAACCTGTTCTTCGCCTTCGCCTACAACGCCGCCGGCGTGCCGGTCGCCGCCGGGGTGCTGTATCCCGTCTTCGGCATCCTGCTCTCGCCGGTGATCGCGGCAGCGGCGATGGCGCTGTCGTCGGTCAGCGTGGTCGCCAACGCGCTCAGGCTGCGGGCCTCGAACGTCGGATGAGCGCGCTCATCGGCGCGCAGAAGGGCGCGCCGCCTGCTCCCGACGGCGAGGCAAGCTTCGGCCAGAGGCGATCCGCGAGCCGAACGGCGTTGCGAGGGTTTCGAGGGCATGGCGCAAGCGCGGTTCTGAATGCGGCGCGGACCGGGCGAGCCGCGGGGGCGGCGGGCGTCGCAATCCCTGATGCGGACGTCGACTCACCGGGTGACGGCTTGCATGGCTTTCACGGTCGGCATCGCTTCCACGGCCGACATCCGGCTCGAAGTCGGCGAAGCACGGAGACGCAGATGCGCTAGTCACCGGCCGCAACCACGCGGCGGAGCTGTCGATGCGGACCGCTCCTTTGCCCGCATCGACCTAGATGGTCACGTCGTCTCCGTAGTGCTCCTCCGTAGTGCTCCACGAGGGCCCGACGGACTGCGTCCGCCGCGCCGTCGTCGGACAGTCCGGGGACCGTGTATGTCCGCGCACCTCACGGGCACCGGACCGAGGACATGGTCCTCGGCCGCGCATCCACCTTGTGCTTCCCGAGCGGGAGCGCCGGGGCGCCCGCGAGGTTCGGCCGGGGCGCGTCAGCCTGCCACGCTGCCCGGTGCGGCGATGCTGGTCTGCGGGTAGTCGGACCAGTGCTGCTCGCCCTTCGGTGTCGCCGACTTCACCTCCTGGCTGCGGACGCGGCTGAGCTCCGCGTCCTTCTTCTGGACCTCTTCCATCGTGTGCTTCGTGCCTTGCGGCTTGTGCTCGACCTCGCCCTTGGTCTCCACGACGTGCTTGTGTGGATCCTCAACGTACTGCCACTGCTCGCCCTTGCCCCACGGGCCCTGGCCCTGGTTCCAGGGGCCGCGCGCATCGGCGCCGTTCGACATGTTGAAGTAGGTGTGGGTGTGCCGCGGATCGCCCTGCAGCACGCCGGGCGGGAAGTTCGGCTGGATCGTCTCGAGCGCCGCCTGGAACATCTTGAAGTGCGCGATCTCGCGCGTCATCAAGAAGCCGAGCGTGTCCTTTACCGCCGGGTCGTCGGTGAACTTCATCAGGTACTCGTAGACGATCTTCGCCCGGCTCTCGGCGGCAATGTCGGAGCGCAGATCCACCGTCAGGTCGCCATTGGCGTTCACATAGGAGCCCTGCCAGGGCACGCCCTGACTGTTGGTCAGCGCCGGCCCGCCGCCGGTCAGCACCAGGAATTGCGGGTTGAACAGCGCCTCGTGGATCAGCCGCTCCTTCTCGCCCGTGCCGCCGCTCATCAGCTTGGAGATGGGGTTGGCCTCGGCCGCTTCCCTCAGCGTCGAGATCGACTCGGTTCCGGCTGCGTCCTTCAGCTCGCCATTCACCCCGTCGAGCAGCATGGTGATGGTGGCGCCGACGATCTCGAGGTGGGAGAGCTCCTCGGTCGCGATGTCCATCAGCATGTCGTACTTGTCGGGGTATGGGCGGCGGGCGGCGAAAGCCTGCACGAAATACTGCATGGCCGCCTTCAGCTCTCCGTTCCCGCCGCCGAACTGTTCGAGCAGCAGTCTTGCGAAACGCGGATCGGGCCGACTGACCCGCGCGTTGAACTGCAGTTCCTTGGCATGATGGAACATGGCCGCAGGCCTCCTTCGTTCTGCCGCAGGCGGATCTGCTTGCGCCGACTCGGTGGCCAACGGGCGCCGCCTGCAAGGGTTGCCGCGCTGGGCGGATTGACCGGCCGGCACGATGCGGTCGGTCAGGGAGGTCAAGCGCTCCGTGGTCGCATGTTTCTGGGTTCTGACGGCGGTCGAAGGCGGCGATGCCTGGCCGATCTGCTCTGAGCGGAGCGCTGGTGGTCATGCGGGCAGACTCGTCCCGCATCAGGCGGCCGAGGCCTGCAGCAGAGCAAGGGTGCGCCGGAGATTGTAGGCGATGACGGCAAGGCGGACCTGCAGGCCCGCCTTGGCCAGCCCTCGCCATCGCATGCGTCGCAGGCCATAGCTGCGCTTCCAGGTCCCAAAGACCTTCTCGATCCGGCAGCGGACACGTTGGATGTCGTGGTTCCAGCGGCAGAGCTTGCGCGCCGTGTCGTCGCCAGGCCGGCCCCACATGCCCGTCGCGACGATCCTGGGCGTGCCTCCCTTGGCCCGTATTGCGGAGGCGAAGACCTCGCCACGATAGGCGCTGTCGGCATGGACGTCGCCCGGATCCTCGGGCAGGGCAGCACCCCCAGCACCGCCGTCATGGACGTTGCCGGGCGTCACCGCGAGTTCCTCCACGAGGACCGTGTCAGCATCGGCGCTCACATGCGCCTTGAAGCCGTGGATCGCCCTGCGCCGCTGATGAGCGGCCCGGGCCGCCTCGCCATCCGCGTGGCTGGCCGAGGCGATGAACGTCGCATCGATCAGCGTCCCGGTCTTCACCGTCACCGCCCTGGCCTCGAGCTGGCGGGTCACCTCCTCGAACAGCGCGCGATCCAGACCCCGCCTGACGAGTTCGCGCCGGAAGCGGACGAAGGCGGTGCGCTCGGGAGTGGCCTCGTGCGCGGCGAAGCCGCAGAAGCGGCGGAAGCTGGCACGGTCGTCCAGCGCCTCGGCGAGCCTCACGTCGGAGAGGTCGTGCCGGGTCGCCAGCAGCAGCGCCCGGAACAGCGCCAGCGGCGGCCAGCCGGGCTCGCCCTTCACCGCAGCCGAGACACCGGCAAGGGCACGCTCGATCTGAACCCAATCGAGCAGCGCGCCGATTCAGACAGCAACGACGCCGCCCGCGGCTCCTGCCGCGCAATGAGGTCCCCCTGGCCGATCGCCGCCGCGCCACAGCATCCTCCCCGTGTTCGATCCCACAAAAGAATCAGCATGAACACAGCTGCGCCCAGGTCTCGTAAGAGGCGATTCAGGCGGGCCTGTTGTCGGTACTCCTGCGGCCGAGGGCGCTGCGGAAGCGGTTGAGGAGCGGGAACGACACGCGGCCTCCGCCGGAGTGAGCCCGGGAGGGACCGTAGCGATGTCCGATTTCTGGAGAAGCTTACTGAAAGGGGAAACTGCCCCGCAGCATCAATTTACATCGATCAGCAGGCGGAGCACGCAGAGGTCAGCAGGCGGAGCGTGCACAGGATGTTATATTCTCTCTGTCGCACACTTCCGACCGCTGCAAACAAACACCGCTGCAAACAAACACCGCTGCAAACAAACACCGCTGCAAACAAACAAGGAGGGACGATCGTGCGCATCTCCAGTTTCGCTCTCGGCTGTGGGCTTGCCGTGACCATCAATGTCGGCGCTGCCTCCGCCCAGGCGCCGGAGCCGCCCGCACGAGCGGTGGAATTCTACCGAACTGCCTGCGCCCAGTGTCACGGCAACGACGGCAAGGGCGGCGGGCCGGTGGCCCACCTTCTCGCCACCAAGCCGTCCGACCTGACGACGCTCGCGCGGCGCAACAACGGCGCGTTCCCGTTCTTCCGCGTCGGCCAGATCATCGACGGGCGTGAGGACATCGCACTGCATGGCGGCCGCGAGATGCCGTTCTGGGGCGACATGTTCGGCTTCGAGGCGGGTGACCGTTTTGGCACGACCGTGCGCGAGGTCTATGTCCAGGGTCGCATCTACGAACTCGTCCTCTACCTGAACTCGATCCAGCAATAGGGACGCGCGAAGCGGGGTGGGTTGCCCTCGCCCCGATTGGAGCGGCCCCAAATTCGACCGGGCAGGCGGCGCAGCCGTGAGCGACCGTCTCGGTCGTCAAGCGGCGCGCCACCGGACGCCATCTCGGCAGGGTGGATGGCAGAGGTGCCGCAGTCACGCCCCCACGGTCATCGCCTGTCCAGGCAGGTGCAGCACGGCACGGAGCCCGCCATCGGCGGCACGCCCGAGATCGAGCCGGCCGCCATGCAGCGCCGCAAGGTCCGCGACGATCGCAAGGCCCAACCCGCTCCCGGGCACAGCTTCGTCAAGACGCACGCCGCGGCCCAGCGCAGCGTCCCGATCCCCGTCGGGCAGGCCCGGCCCGTCATCCGACACGGCGATGATCACCTCGCGTCCCGCTGCGGCCACGGATACCGTGATGCGGGAGCGCGCCCAGGTGCATGCATTCTCCATCAGGTTCCCGAGCATCTCCGTCAGGTCCTGCGGGTCCAGGCGCACGCGCAGCGCCGCATCGCCGCCCACCTCGATTGCGAGATGACGCTCCGCGAAGAGCCGCCGCAGCGCCCTTGCGACCTGCGTGGCCGCCTCCATCGGCACGGCCCCCGCGGCCGCGGAGGCGAGGGCCGCGGTCCTCGCGCGCGCCAGATGGTGGTGCACGAGCCGCTCCAGCGCCGCCGCCTCGCCCCGCGCGACGGGCAGGTCCGGCGCCGCGCCGTCCAGGGCATTCCGCAGGACCGCGAGTGGCGTCTTCAGCGCATGGGCGAGGTTGCCGACATGCGACCTGGCGCGCTCCACCGTCGCGCGGTTCGCGGCGACCAGCGCATCCAGTTCGGCGACGAGTGGCGCGATCTCCGAGGGCGCGTCGATCTCGAACGCCGCGCGCCGGCCCTCGCGGACCTCGACCAGGGCCCGGCGCACCCGTCGCAGCGGGGCGAGGCCGGCCACCACCGTCGCCACCACGCCGCCGACGAGGCCAAGGCCCAGCACCGCGAAGGTGACCAGCAGCGTGCGGCGCAGGCGCGCGATCTCGGCCTCCGTCTCCATGCGGGACAGCCCGACCGCGACATGCGCCGGCGCCGATGCACCGGGCAGCAGAAGGTCCCGTTCCGCGACGCGGAGCATCTCGCCACGTGGTCCCGAGGCATCGCGCAGCAGCACGCCGTCATGGCCCGTCGCCGCAGCGGGAAGCACTTGGTCCCACAGGGAGCGGGAGGTCTTCACCGATCCATCGGGCGCCGTCACCTGCCAGTAGGCACCGCTGAAAGGGCGCTCGAAATCCGCGCCCGCAGGCGCACGCGAGAGCACGATCCCGCCATCGGCATCGGTCGCCGCCACGGCCACGGCGGCGTCGAGAAGCGCGGCGAGGCGCCCGTCGAAAGCCGCCTCAACTTGGTGCACGGCGATGTCGGCGACGAACCAGGCGGCGGCGCCGAGCCCGGCCGCCACCCACAACCCCGCCGCCAGGGCGAGCCGCAGCGCGAGGGACCGCGGCCACCTCATCCGGCCGAGAGCCTGTAGCCCTGGCCGCGGATCGTCTCGATGAAGCCATCGCCGAGCTTCCTGCGCAGCCGTCCCACGACGACCTCGAGCGTGTTGCTGTCACGGTCGAAATCCTGCGCATAGAGGTGCTCGGTCAGCTCGGTCTTGGACACCACCTGCCCTGCATGCAGTGCAAGGTAGGCGAGCAGCCGGTACTCCAGCCCGGTCAGCTTCACGCCGGCGCCGTCCAACAGCACGCGCTGCGCGGCGGTGTCCACGACAAGGCGGCCGAGCGCGATCTCGGGCCGGCTCCGCCCATGCGCGCGGCGTACCAGCGCCTGCACGCGCGCGACCAGCTCGGCCATCACGAAGGGCTTGGCGAGGTAGTCGTCCGCCCCGGCGTTCAGGCCCGCGACCTTCTCGGTCCAGCCATCGCGCGCGGTCAGGATCAGCACCGGCATGTCGCGGCCCGCCGCGCGCCAGCGCCGCAGCACCGTCAGCCCGTCCAGCACGGGCAGGCCGAGATCGAGGACGACCGCATCATAGGGCTCGGTGTCGCCGAGGAAGTGGCCCTCCTCGCCATCCGCGGCCTGGTCGGCGACGAAGCCGGCATCGCGAAGCGCGTCCGCCACCTGTCGTGCCAGCGCGACATGGTCCTCGACGACAAGGACGCGCATCAGCGCCGCTCCTGCACCGGCCCGCGGGCGCGCAACAGGGCGCCGGTCGCGGCGTCGAGCTTCAGCTCGAAGACGCGGCCGGATGGCGGGAGGAGCGTGATTTCGTAGATCCAGCGGCCATCGTCGCGCTCCAACTCGGTCTCAATGACGCGGCCGACGTAGCGCCGCTCGACCTCCGCCAGCAGCTCCGCGAGCGGGCGGATCTCGCCGGCAGCGAGCGCGGCGCGGGCACGCTCATGGTCGCGCCGGTCATCGGCCCGAACCGGCAGCGCGGGGAGCAGGAGCAACGGCAGTAGCAGGAGAGCACGACGCATCGAGAAAGGCTCGCAGGGGCAAGCTGAACGCTGGCTGAACGGACGGCTCAGCGGCGGTTCAGGTGCGGGGCAGGAGACTGCCCCTCATTGCGGATGTCCCGCAATGCAGACCTGTTGGAGATTTCCCGATGACGCGCTTCCTTCCTGCCGGCGCCCTGGCCCTTGCCATCGCCGCCGCCCTTCCCCTCGCCCCGGCCATGGCGTCGGCCGACGACAACCGCGATGGGCGCCGCACCGAGGAGCGCCGCGGCGCGGAGCGCGAGGCCCTGGCCCGCGCGGCGGTGGACGCCGCCGGCGCGGCGGCGGCGGTCCGCGCCGCCGGCTACGGTCCCGTGCGCAGCATCGAGTGGGAGCGTGGCGCCTGGGAGGTGAAGTCGACGACCGCCGAGGGCCGGCGCGTCGAACTGCGTGTGGATGCCGCCACCGGCGCCGTCACCCGCCGCGACCGCTGATCGGAGGACCCGCAGGATGGCGACGAATGTCGAGGTGCGGCCCTGTGGCGCGACGGCACGCGCCATCCATTGGGGCACTGCACTGCTGGTGCTGTCGGCCTGGGTGGTCGGCAGCACCATGGAGGAGTTCCCGCGCGGCGGCAGCCGCGACCTGGCCATGCAGGTGCACTACAGCCTCGGTGTCCTCGTGCTCGGCTTCGCGGCGCTGCGCGTCGCCTGGCGAACGGTTGCGCCGCCGCCACGCACCGAGGCACCTGGCTGGCAGCGCCTGGCAGCTACCGCGATGCATCTGGCGCTGCTCGGCCTGACGGTTGCGCTGCCGCTGAGCGGGCTTTTCGATCGCTGGGCGCGTGGCAGGGCGGTGACGGTGCTTGGCGGGCTGCCGCTGCCCGCGCCGATGCCCATCCCCGGCCGCCGGCTGTGGGGGGAGGCCCATGAGGTGCTGGCCAACCTGCTGCTGGCGGCGATCGCGCTGCATGTGGCGGCAGCGCTCTGGCACCACTTCGTGCTCAGGGACGGATCCCTGGCGCGGATGCTGCCCTGGCTGCGCGGCCGGTCGATCATGCCGCCCGGCTCCTGATAGGATCGCAGGGGCCTGCCACCTGCCTGCCCTGCGCGCGCCATTGCGCCCGACGCCGCCAGCGGCGCGGGCGCCGTGGTGCGATAGCCGATGAGGGACTCGTCCGGATGCGATCGCTCCTTGCCACGCTCGGCGGCGCCCGCCGCCGCTTCGACAGCCTGTCCGCGCAGGAGATCCTCGCGCTCGCCATCGCCTCGGAGGAGGAGGATGGCCGCATCTACGCGCTCTATGCGAGCCGGCTGCGCGAGAGCTACCCCGCCTCGGCCGAGGTCTTCGACGCCATGGCCGCCGAGGAGAACGACCACCGCCGTCGGCTGATCGACCTCTATCGTGCCCGCTACAGCGACCTGATCCTGCCGATCCGGCGGGAGCATGTCGCCGACTTCTACTGGCGCAAGCCGGTCTGGTTGATCGAGAACCTGGGCCTCGATCGGATCCGGGAAGAGGCCCGCATCATGGAGCGGGATGCACAGGCCTTCTACGCCGCCGCCGCCGCCCGCAGCACGGATGCCGAGGTGCGCCGCCTGCTCGGCGACCTCGAGGCGGCGGAGGCGCAGCACGAGAAGGGGGCGGACGCGCTGATCGCGGACCGTCTGGGCGGCGGCGCCGGCGCCGAGGAGGACAGCGTCGCCCGGCGGCAATTCGTGCTGACCTGGGTGCAGCCTGGCCTGGCTGGCCTCATGGACGGATCGGTGTCCACCCTGGCGCCGATCTTCGCGACGGCCTTCGCGACGCAGGACCCCTGGACGACCTTCCTGGTCGGCCTGTCGGCCTCGCTCGGGGCCGGGATTTCCATGGGCTTCACCGAGGCCGCGCATGACGATGGCAAGCTCTCAGGCCGGGGCGCACCGTGGAAGCGGGGCCTCGCTTCGGGCGTGATGACGGCGATCGGCGGGCTCGGCCACGCGCTGCCTTACCTGATCCCGTCCTTCTGGACGGCGACCGCCATCGCTCTCGTGGTCGTCTTCGTCGAGCTATGGGCGATCGTCTGGATCCAGAACCGCTACATGGAGACGCCGATCGGGCGCGCCATGTTCCAGATCCTGCTGGGCGGCGGGCTTGTGCTGGCCACCGGAATCCTGATCGGGGGGGCGTAGCCCGTTCGGACGGATGGCCGGTGTGCCCGCCCGCAGCAGGGCCCGCAGTGGTCGGCTTCGCCCGGCGCATGGCGCCTGTCGGGGCGGCCGCGACGGTTCGAATCCCGGCGCACTCCCTCCGCCGTTGCGCTCCGCAGCGGGGTCTGCGCCGAGGGGTGCCGAGCCGCGAGGCGCAGGCGGTCGCGCTGCTACCAGCCAGGGTTGCCGGCCGATGCCGGGCCTGGAACGCTCGCGGCCGGGTCATGCCGTGGGAGAGCTTGCGATGCGCCTCGAGGGTCGGCGGATACTCATTACCGGTGGGGCGTCCGGCATCGGACTGGAAACCGCGAGGATGTTTCTCGCGGAGGGCGCACGCGTCGCGCTGTTGGACCTGGAGGGCGCACAAGCCGCGGCGGCCGGGCTCGGACCAGGCGCGATCGGCATCACCGCAGACGTGGTCGATGAGGCCGCGGTTCGCCGGGCGACGGCAGAGGCGGCGGAGGCGCTCGGCGGCCTGGACGGCGTGGTGAACTCCGCGGGGATAAGTCTCTGGCGCCCCCTCGAGGAGACAAGCTTCGAGGACTGGCGGCGCATTCACGCCGTCGATCTCGACGGGCCTTTCCTTGTCAGCCGGGCGGCGATCCCGCTGCTGCGGGCGGCAGGCGGTGGCACGATCGTGAATCTCGCCTCTGGCGCCGGGCTGCGGCCGCTGCCGAATCTCGGTGCATATTGCTCCGCCAAGGCGGGTCTCGTCATGCTGACGCGCAGCCTCGCGCTCGAACTCGCGGGCGAGCAAATCCGCGTGAATGCCGTGGCCCCCGGGCCCATACACACGCCGATGCTCGAACGAACACTGTCCCGCGCTGCAGATCGCCACGCGAAGATGCAGGAGTTCATCGCGCGGGTCGGCATGCGGCGCCTGGGCAGTCCAGAGGAGATCGCTCGCGCGATCCTGTTCCTGAGCTGTGCAGACAGCTCCTTCACCACAGGCGCGATACTCGAGGCCGATGGCGGCCGCGTGCAGGTCTGAGGCGCTGGCGGCACGAAACATCGCGGGGTGACGCTGACCGCGGGACAAGGTTAGCATGCTGAGCAAGCCGCGGAAAAAAACCGAAAGCGGCAACAACAACGGAGGAACGTCTGGCATGAGGATCAGGGCCATACTCTGCGCGCTCGCATTCGCGGGCACCTTCGCCGTTGCAGCCATGGGTTCAGCGGCTGCGCAGCAGCAGCAGCGGCCGCTCAGGCTCGTGATGAACACCGAGCTGCAGGTGCTCGACCCGATCGTCACCACGTCCGTCGTGACGCGCGCCTTCGGCTTCATGGTCTGGGACACCCTTGTCGCGCCGGACAGCCAGGGCGTCATGCGCCCGCAGATGCTGGAGGGCTGGCAGGTCAGCGACGACCGCCTGACCTGGACCTTCAAGCTGCGTCCCGGGCTCGAGTGGCACGACGGCACGCCCGTGACGGCGGAGGACTGCGTGGCCTCCATCCGCCGCTGGGGCGACAAGGACGGGCTTGGCCGGCAGCTCATGGCCGCCACGCGCGGCCTCAGGGCAGTTGACCAGTCCACCTTCGTGCTGGAGCTGAACCGTCCCTTCGCCCAGGTGCTGGAAGCACTGGGCAAGACTGCGACGCTGGTGCCCTTCATGATGCCGGCACGCATTGCCTCCACGCCGTCCGGCACGCAGATCCAGGAGATCATCGGGTCGGGGCCCTTCATCTTCCGCCGCGAGGAATGGCGCGCAGGCGACCGCGTGGTGTTCCATCGCAACCCGCGCTATCGCCCGCGCCAGGAACCCGCCGATGGACTGGCGGGCGGCAAGGTCGTGCATTTCGATCGCGTCGAGTTCGTGAGCATCCCCGACCACTCCACCAAGTATTCCGCGCTGCAGGCAGGCGAGATCGACTACCTGGAGCGCGCACCGCTGGACTTCATCGAGGTCATGCGCGCCGACCGCAACCTGGTGGTGACGAAAGGGCTCGGCGGTGGGCAGATCATGGGCGTGCTGACGCTGAACCACACGCAGCCGCCCTTCGACGATGTGCGCATCCGCCGCGCGCTGCAGCAGGCGGTGCTGCAGCGCGACGTCGTCGCTGCGACCGGCCTGCCGGCAGACATGGTTCAGGAGCGGTGCCTCACCTTCTACATGTGCGGCGCACTCTACGAGACCACAGCCGGCACCGAGGCGTTCCGCAATCCGGACATGGAGCGGGCCCGCGCCCTGCTGCGCGAGGCCGGCTACAACAACGAGCCCGTCGTGGTGCTGCATGCGAGCGACTCCGCGGTGATCAACCCGATCGCCCTGGTGGCGATCGACCAGATGCGGCGCGCAGGGTTCAACCTCGACATCCGCTCGACGGATTGGAGCACGGTGGCGCAGCAGCGCATGAAGCGCGAGCCTGTCGCCGATGGCGGCTGGAGTGTCACGCCCATCGTCTGGACCGGCTTCGACATGGAGAATCCCATGACCAACCCGGTCATGGTCTACAACTGCGCCAATGTGTACCCGGGCTGGTGGTGCGACGAGGGCCAGGTGCCGCTGCTCCGGCAGTTCTCGGAGGAAACCGACCTGGCCAGGCGGCGCGAGATCGCGGCGCAGCTTCAGGCGCGGGCGCATGAGAATGTCTCTGTCGTCCTGCTCGGCCAGTTCGCAAGCCCGGCCGCCTACCGCGCCGAGTTGCATGGCGTCCTGGAGGTCGGCTTCCCCGTGCTGTGGAACATCCAGCGAGTGGCACGCTGAGCCATGGCCGAGCGCTGGGCCATCGTCACCGGGGCGGCGGGCGGTATCGGATCCGCCGTCTGCCGCCAGCTCGCGGCGCAGGGGCTCGGCGTGCTGATGCTCGACATGCAGGAGGCCCCGCTTGCGGCCGCGGCCGAGCGGGTGCGCGCAGGCGGAGGGCGCGCGGAGACGATGGTGGCCGACGCCACCGGTTCCGCTTCGCCCGAGGAAGCGGTGGCGCGCGTTGCGCAACTCGGGCGCCTGGATGCGCTCGTGAACCTGGCCGGCGGCTCCGGCCCGCGCCCGGTGCAGCGCATCGAGGAACTCGATGACGAACTCTGGGAGCATGTCGTCGCACTGAACCTGACCAGCGCGTTCCGCTTCTGCCGCGCGGTCGTGCCGGCCATGCGTGCACAGGGCTACGGCAGGCTGGTCAACACCTCGTCGACCGCTGCGCGCGGCCGGAAGGGGCCGGTCACCACGCAGGGCGCCCGGCTCGCCTACGCCACCGCGAAGGCCGCGCTGCTCGGCTTCACCGCCCAGCTTGCGAAGGACGAGGCGGCGCACGGCATCACGGTGAACGCCGTGATGCCGGCGTTGATCCTCGCCGAGCAGGGCAGCCGCATCCGCGAGCGCTTCGAGGCACTGCCGGCCGAGGCGAGGCAGGCGATGCTGCGCGATTTCCCGACCGGCCGCGCCGGCGAGGCGGAGGAGGTCGCCGCCGTGATCGGCTTCCTCTGCTCCGAGGCGGCGAGCTACGTCTCCGGCGTGGCGTTGCCGGTGGACGGGGCGTTCCTGTAGTCCACATGGAGGCGACGCGCAGATGAACCATGCAGCCGGTCCAGAGGACCGCATACCTGTCCTGGACCTGGCCCCCTTCCTCGCCGGCGAGCCTGGCGCCCTGCCGGATCTGGCGCGCCACGTGGCGCGCACCTGCGAGGACACCGGCTTCCTGGTGGTGGCCAACCACGGGATTCCACAGGAGCTGATCGCAGAGTGTTTCGCCGAGGCAGCGCGGTTCTTCGACCTGGAGATGGAGCGCAAGCTCGCATTGAAGGTCGGCGAGCTGAACATCGGCTACCTGCCGAAGGGCGCGCAGACGATCCGCACCTCGACGGTGCACGCGAACCGCAAGCCGAACCTGAACGAGAGCTTCTACATCGTCCGCGACCGCGCGCCGGATGACCCGGACATCCTGGCAGGCAAGCCCTTCGTCGGCCTGAACCGCTGGCCGGAAGCCCTGCCGGAATTCCGCGCGGCGACGACCGCCTATTTCCAGGCGATGCAGGGGTTGGCGCACCGCATGCTGCCGGTCTTCGCCACCGCGCTCGGCCTGCCCCGCGACCACTTCGACGCCGACTTCCGCGACCCGACCTGCACGCTGCGCCTGATCCGCTATGATCCGCAGCCCAGGCAGGCGGAGGACCAGTTCGGCTTCGCACCGCACATCGACACGAACTTCACGACCTATCTCGCCCAGTCGAGGCTGCCGGGCCTCGAGGTGCGGACGCGGGAGGGGACTTGGATCCGCCCTCCGGCCATTCCCGGTACCTTCGTGGTCAACACAGGGGAGATGCTCGGGCGCTATTCCAATGATCGCTTCGCGCCCACGCCGCACCGCGTCGTGAATGCCAGCGATCAGGCGCGCTATGCGATCCCGTTCTTCTACGGCCCGGACGACGATGCGATCATCCGCGTCGTGCCGACATGCACGGGCCCCGGCAATCCGCCGCGCTACGAGCCCCTGCTCTACGCCGATCACCGCCGACGGCTGAACCGCACGAATTTCGAGCACCGCCAGGGCGGCAAGCCCGAGGCGGGATAACACCCGCTCCGAGAGTTGGCGTCAGCTCAGGCTGCCGGAGTGGTCCTGCCAGATGCTCGGCTCGAGGCGCAGATGGGTCGCGGCGGGGTAGGTCGCGTCCCAATGAGCCGCGCATTCGGCGCCAGTCGGATTCCACAGCCCCTGGAAGCCGGCGATGTGACCGAGGAAGTCGTCGAGCAACTGCAGCCGGTGGCTCCAGCCGATGTGCTGCGGGTGCAGCGTCATGTGGAAGTGCCGGCCGCGCCGATACTGCGCCTCGAACTCCCAGCGCCAGTTGCGGGCGAGCGCGTCCGGGTTCTCCAGCCCGGTCCCTTTCGCCGGGAACATGCAGAAGAACTGGTCGTCGAAGTGATAGTAGTAGGGCAGCACCAGGATGCTGCGGCGGGCCGCGAAGTCCGTGACCCAGCGGTGCGGCACATCGTCCGCCAGGCCGTTGCCCATATAGGCGTAGCCCTGCGCGATGAGCAGATCCATCGTATGCGGGCTGATGCCGCCGCCGGCGAAGCGGTCCCCCTGCCGCGGCAGCGAGAACCAGCCGGATGGCCTGCGGCCGGCGACCTCCGCCAGGATCTCCGTGGTTCGCCGGAGGCGCGCCTCCTCCTCCCTCCGGTCGAGCGTGCTCACGTCTTCCTGCCGGAAGCCATGCGCGGCGATCTCGTGGCCCTCGCTGGCGAGCGTGCGCAGGCGCGGCCCGAGGATTCGCGCCATCGCCGCCGGCATCGCAAAGGTCGCGCGGGTGCGGTGGCGCGCCAGTACCTCCAGCAACCGGTCCAGGCCTTCATGCATGGCGAAATGTGCCACTGGGGTGGCGAGGTCCGCCGCCTGGATGCCCTGCGGGTCCGCCGCGAGGCCGAGGTCCACCGTCACGCCGACGCAGCAGCGCGCGCCCTCCGGCCAGCTTATCTCCGCATCCGGAAGGCTCTGCTCGTCGGAAATCGTGTAGCCGTCCTTCCAGGGCATCGACGCGCTCCTTCCCCGTCCTCAGTTCCAGCCGCCGCGGGGCGGGTGCTTGTCCAGGCAGTGCCGCGCCACCGCCTCGCAGGTCGGGAACCAGACTCCCGGCAGCTCCTTCATCCGCGTGATCAGCCGGTCGAGCATGGCGATGCGCAATGCGCGGCCGGAGACGAAGGGATGCAGGCAGATGTTCAGGTAGCCGCCGGCGCCCCGCGCGTGCTGCTGACGGAAGGCGTCCCACCAGAGGTCCAGCACGCGTTCCGGATCGGCCATGCGCTGTGCGGAGGTGTCCGTGCCCATCCAGGCGAAGCTGAAATACATCGCGTCGTCGATGGCGTAGTGGAAGGGCAGGTTCACCATGCAGTTGCCGCCATCCGCGTCACGCAGGTAGTGCGGCCGGTGATCGGCCGAGCCGTTGGAGCGGTAGAGGTAGCCGAGCTCGCGCAGCAGGCCGTGGCTGTGGTAGCTGCGCGTGCCGGCCGGGCGGCGGCCTGTGAGCGTCTCCAGCGCGGCAGTGGAGCGCTGCAGGTGGTCGCGCTCCAGCTCGGCTTCCTTCGGGACGCGGTGCTCCCACATGTGATCGGCGATCTCGTGTCCGCTGCGCTGTGCGGCGACGACCGCGCGCGGGTAGAGCTCGCAGATGCGGCCGGGCGTGAAGATCGTCGCCTTCACGCCGTGCCCGTCGAACAGCTCGATCAGGCGCCAGATGCCGACGCGCCCGCCGAACTCGCCCTTCGCGAGCTGCATCGGCGGCTCGTTCATCAGGCGCCGCAGCAGCATCGCATCGAAATCGGCCGTGAAATTCACGGCAATCCGCGCGCCTTCGGGCCAGGCGAGATCGGGGATGGGCTCGTGCCGGGCCTCGTACCGCGCGGCGGCATCGGCGAGTTCGGCGAGCTCTCGGTCCAGGTCGTCCGGCATCGCCGATGGATCCCTCTCATTCGCGACGTGCAGCGCATGCTTCCACCGGCCGCGAGGATAGCACAAGTGCGCTCCTGCGCTCGACAGGCCTGGACACGTCCGCGCAGTCGCCGCTGAATGCCAGGAGCCGAGGGAGGAAAGCGGATCATGCCAGGTTACTCGCCACACACGTTCAAGGCGCTGAGCTTCCACGACGCAACGCCGCGTTTCGCCGACGGCACGGACACGCCAAGGGCCTATCTGGAGCGCTGCCTGGAGACGATCGCGGAACGCGAGCCCGTGGTGCGGGCCTGGGTCGTGATGAACGAGGCGGGCGCGCGCGAGGCGGCGGATGCGAGCACGGCGCGCTGGAAGGCAGGCAAGCCGCTCTCCGCCATCGATGGCCTGCCCATCGGCATCAAGGACCTGCTGGAGACGCGGGACATGCCAACGCAGATGGGCTGCGACGCCTATCGCGGCAACTTCCCGGTGCGCGACAATGCCGGCGTCTGGGCGCTGCGCGAGGCGGGCGCGGTCGTGCTCGGCAAGACCGTGACGACCGAGCTCGGTGGCACGCATCCCGGTCCGACCACGAACCCCTTCAATCCGTCGCACACCCCTGGCGGCTCCTCCTCCGGCTCGGCCGCCGTCGTCGCCGCGCGCATGGTACCAGCGGCGATCGGCACGCAGGTCGGCGGCTCCATCATCCGGCCAGCGAGCTATTGCGGCAATGTCGCGCTCAAGCCGACGCAGGGCGCGATCAACCGTGGCGAGCGCCAGGCGACCAGCATGAGCACGCATGGTGTGCATGCCGGCTGCATCGAGGACATGTGGCAGGTCGCGATCGAGGTCGCGCGGCGCGCGGGCGGCGATCCGGGCCGCCTCGGCCTGTTTGGCCCGATGGCGCCGCCGCCGGCGCGACGCCCGCTCACCTTGGCGGTGATGGAGACCGAGGGCTGGCCTGCCCTGGACAGCGACAGCCGAACGGCCTTCGAGCAGGTGGTCGAGCAGCTGCGCAGCCAGGGCATGACGGTGCTGCGCCGCAGCGACCACCATCTCCTCGAATCATTCGAGCGTGCCATCGACGGAGCCCAGGCGCTGGCCAATGCCGTCACGGGCTGGGAGAATCACTGGTCGATCCGCAACCTGGTTGCCCAAAAGCCCGAGGGTGTCAGCGCCCGGACCAAGGCGGTGCTGAAGGCGGCGGAGCGGATGACGCCGGAGGATTACCGCGCCCGGCTGATGCAGCGCGAGGAGGTGCGTCGTCGGCATGAGGCACTGGCGCCGCTGGTGGACGCGCTGATCGCGCCGGCATCGCCAGGGCCGGCGCCGGTCTGGACCGGCGAGACCCCGGGCCAGCCGCCCGCCGGTCGTCCGACCGGCGATTCGGTTTTCAACAGCCCGAGTTCGATCCTGGGTGCTCCCGCGGTCACGACGCCGCTGACCGCCGTGCGCGGCCTGCCGATGGGGATCCAGCTCGTCGGACAGCCGCATACAGATGCCGGTATCACCGCGATCGCACGGTGGATGATGGAGACCGTCGAGCGCGTGGTTGTCTGAACCAGGTGCTCCCTGCGCCGACGGCGCGCGGGAAGTTCTGTCCGCCGATTCCTTCCCGGCGGCTTTTCGCCTGGGCGACGCACGCCGTGCGACACGCCCTCTATCCGACAGCCAGGCGCTCGAATTGGCATCGCCAATCAGGCTCATTTTCAAGCAGGGAACCTCGGTCGTTCAGCCCAGAGAATTTCGTTCCCTGGTTCCTGCCGCTGTCGGAAAGGGAACCGACGCCAACCACTCCCTGGCGGCACGCTCATGCGGGGCGGAGAGAAGACCGTCGCGGGACCGAGCACCTATGGCCCGGCCCGCCCGGCGGGCCCGCGGAACCATCGCGCCAGGCTTAGGGCGCAGGCGGCCAATGCCAGGCCCGCGGCAGCCTCGATGCAGACCGTGGCGGCATCATGCGGACGGAGCTGAAAGATCGCCGCTGCGGTGACGGTCCCGAGGCTCTGCCCTGACTGGCGCGCGGTCGCCTGCATCCCGCCGGCACCGCCGCTGCGATGCAGCGGTGCGGAGATCAGGATCGCGCGCGCATTTGGTGTCTGGAACAGGCCGAAGCCGACGCCGCAGGCTGCGATGCTGAGTATCGCGACGCCATACGGAGGCGCGTCGGCAATGCGCGACAGCAGCATGAGCGCGACGCAGAGCAGTCCCGAGCCCGCCGCGCACAGCACCGCCGTGTCAAGCCGGTCGGCCAGCCGCCCCGCGACCGGCGCCAGCGCGCCGACGGCCAGTGGCCACCATAGCAGCAGCGCCCCGCTCTCTGCCGGCCCGATCTGCCAGACCGTGAGCATCAGGAAAGGCAGCGCGATCAGCGCCAGCATCTGTGCCGCGAAGCCCGCAACCGATCCGGCGATCGCAACCCCCATCGATGGCAGGGCAAGCAGGTCGAGCGGCAAGAGGGGATAGGGCTGGGACCGCTGGTGTCGCACCAGCGCCGTGGCCGCGACGGCTGCCGCCACAAAAGTGCCCAGGGCAACAAGCGGGACCGCCGGAAGCCTGTCGGCACCGATGAAAAAGAACCCGAAGGCCAGGGCGCTCAGCACCGCGCCGACCCTGTCGAACGGCCGGGGTGCGCCAGCGATGCGCGGCAACGCCGCCATGCCGAGGCCGCCCGCCAGAAGCGCGAGCGGCAACGTCACCGCGAACAGCCAGTGCCAGGACCCGACCGAAAGGATCAGCGCGCCCAGCCCCGGCCCGAGTGTGCCTGACAGGGCGACGACCAGTGCATTCAGGCCGATCGCGCGGCCCAGGCCGCCGGCCGGGAAGCTGTGGCGCAACAGCGCGCCATTGACGCTCATTACGCCCGCGGCCGCGATGCCCTGGAGAGCGCGCGCGATGACGAGCACGGCGAGCGATTGAGACAGCGCACAGACCAGGGAAGCGAGCGCCACGCCCACCAGCCCCGCCAGGAAAACCCGACGGTATCCCAGGATCTCGCCAAGCGCCGCGCTGGGCAACAGCGAGATGAGCAGGGCGAGCTGGTAGGCGGTGACGACCCAGACCACTTGCGCCGGCGGGACGCCCAATTCCACGGCCATGATTGGCAGACCGAGGTTGACGATCGAGCCAAGCAGCACGGACATCGCCACAGCCAGCAGCACGGCCGCTGCGGCGACATGGCGTCGGGGCAAGGGCAGACCAGGCCAGTCGGCGCCGCCAGCTCCGCTTGTGGGGTCTTGATGTCGCGACGCGGAACCGTCGTTCGCCATTGTCCATCCTTCTCGGACGGCGATGCTACCTCACCGGATGGGGAATGGCGTAGCGAGCCTCCTTTGAACGGAAGCGCAGCTGGTTCACGAGGCGATGGCTTTCTCCGAAGATGGTTGGCGCGCCCGAGCCCTGTAAGGTGAACGGCCCCGCTGGTTGGAAAGAAATCTGGATGGTTGGACTCACTCAGATCGTGACAGACACAGGCAAAAATGCTGATGAAGGCCGGCGACATCGCGGGCGGGCTGGAGATGCCCAAGGACGCCAAGCCCGGGATGCCTCCTACCAGGTCGAAGTCGTCCAGCGTGCGCTGCAACTTCTAACCCTGGTTGCCGATGCGCCCAGCCTGAGCCTGGCCGAGCTCGCCCGTCGGTCGGGGCTCACCAAGGCGCGCGCATTCCGGCTGCTCCATACGCTCGAGGCATCTGGTTTTGTCCTGCATCAGGACGGCGAGCCGGGCTTCCGCCTTGGCTACCAGGCGCTCAGGGTCGGGGCTCGCGCCGGGGAGCAGCTCGACGTGGTGCGCGTGGCCAGACCCATTGTTGAGCTCATCGGGCAGCGCTGCGACGAGACGGTGCAACTCCGGGTGCGGGACGGGCTGCACAGTGTCTGCGTCTGCCGCTGGGAGACCAGCAAGCCGGTGCGCTACCATACGGAAGTCGGGCGACGCGTGCCCTTGCACGCGGGGTCCGGAAGGCTGCTGCTTGCTTTCGCGCCGGCGGACGTGCAGCGCAGCGTGCTCGCCTCGCCTCTGGAGGCCTTCACGTCCGCAACGCCATCAAGCCCAGATCGGGTGGGCCGCGATCTCGCCGTGATCCGCAAGCAGGGCTTCTGCGTCACGCAAGGCGAGCTCGAGCCTGGTGCCATCTCGGCCAGCGTACCGGTCCGGGACGCAGCCGGGGAGGTCGTGGCGGCCTTCATCGTCGCCGCTCCCATCGCGCGAATCGGCCCTTTGCGCGCCTCGGAGCTGATCGCCTGGGCGCGTGAGGGGGCGGCCCTGGTCACAACGTCACTTGGCGGCAGCGCGGGGAGGTGATGAGTCCTTGCACTGCGATTGGATCCATGATGCGATACTGATATGACGTTTTACTGAGTGAAACGCACGGATCGTGCGCGCCAGCGGAGACCCCAGATGCCGGAGCAGGACGTCCTCGCCGCCATCTCGACGGACCGCATTCGCCGTGATGTCGAGCGGATCACGACGGACATCCCTTCGCGCCTCGCCGGTTCGCCCAATGGTCGTCGCATGGCAGAGTACAGCCGTGATGCGCTGGCCGCCGCGGGCGTCGCGGCCCGGGTGGAGGAGTTCCCCGGGCTTGTGAGCTTCCCCGGGACCGCCGAGTTGCAGGTCCTGGCGCCGCGGGAGATCGCAATCTCGGCGAACACGTTGGGTCACAGCGTTGCAACGCTGCCAGAAGGCCTGGTGGGCGAATTGATCGACGTGGGCTCCGGTGCCGCCGCGGCCTACGAAGGCCAGCACCCTATCGGCAAGATCACGCTCTCCGAACTGTCGTACCATCCGGCGCGCCACGAGAAGCAACGCATCGCGGCGGCACTCGGCGCCGCCGGCTGCGTGATGATGAACTGGGGCTTTCCCGGTGACACTGCCGTGCCCTTCGGCTCGGTCAAGCCGGCTTGGGGCAATCCGACGCCCGAGACCATGCGCACGGAGATGCCAACGCTGCCCTGCATCGGGATCTCGCGCGCCGCGGGTCTCGCGCTGCGGGAGATGCTAGGCCAGGGTCCGGTCCGCCTGCGGATGCGCGCGAACGTGGAGAATGGCTGGCGGCCGGTGCAGATTACCCTCGGCGAGATTCCGGCGCCGACGGGCGACGACTTCGTCGTCGTCGGCGGGCACCAGGATTCCTGGCCCGGACCGCAGGCCACGGACAATGCCGCGGGCTCTGCCGTCATCCTGGAACTTGCGCGCGTGTTCCAGCGGCACCGGGATCAGCTGCGCCGCGGCCTCGTCTTCGGCTTCTGGACCGGGCACGAGACCGGGACAATGGTCGGCTCGACGCACTATGTGGACCGCGAGTGGGACCGATTGCGCCGGCACGCCGTTGCCTATCTGCAGATCGACCAACCGGGCATCACCGGCACGACGGTGTGGGACTCACGCTCGAATTCCGAGCTGCGGCGCTTCCATGAGGATGCGGAACGGCGGCTGGCCGAAGGCTATCACCCCGCCTGGCGGCGCGCGGTCAAAACGGGCGACTCCTCCTTCTTCGGCCTGGGCGTGCCGATGGTGCAGGGACAGGGAACCTTCACCGAGGCTGAGCTGAAGGCCTCGGCCATGGCCACGCTGGGCTGGTGGCACCACTCCGTCGAGAACACGCTGGACAAGCTCGACTGGGGACGCATGGCCGTCCATGTCCGCGTCTACGCCGCCTGGCTCTGGGAGCTCTGCACGGCACAGATCCTGCCGTTCGAGTTCGTCACCGTGGCGGACGAGTTCGTCCGGCGGCTCGAGCACCTCGCGCCTGCCGGGGAGGCGATCGGCCTTGCGGCGGTCCGCCAGCAGGCCGAAGCCTTCAAGGCGGCGGCACAGCGCCTCGACGCCACGGCCGAGACCTGGCGCCGCCGCTATGCCGATGGCCATGCCGACGAGGCCCCGGCCGAGGCGATCAACGCCTGCCTGAAGCGGCTGTCCCGCGCGCTCGTTCCCCTGGCCAGCACGATGAAGGGTGCGTACGGGCACGACCCGTACGGATTCACGCCGCAGGGCAGCATGATTCCGGGCCTGCATGACCTGCCCCGCCTCGCGGGCCTGGGCGAGGGCGAGGAGCGCTGGCTGCTCGAGACGCAGCTCGTGCGGGAGCGGAACCGTGTGATGGACGGCCTGACGGACGCAATGGCCGAGGTGGACCGGACGCTGCAACTGCTCGGCTGAGCGCGGGGAGGGATCGATGGCGCAGAACGCGGCTCATCGTGCTGGCAGCGGGGATCGCGGCCTTGCGCACGGCCCATACGCGCGCCGGCCTGCCCGGTGAATTGAGCCATGGCCCGCATCGCCGTCGGCGGCTTCCATCACGAGACGAACTGCTTCGCCGAGCCGAAGACCGACTACGCATACTTCAACATCCAGCGCGACCGCCCGCCGCTGGTCCGCGGCGAGGAGGTGCTCCGGCGGCTGGGCGGCTCGTCCTTCGCCATGGCCGGCTTCATGGCGGAGACGCAGGACGAGCACAGCCTGCTGCCCCTGCTGTGGACCAGCGGCGGTGCCGGCGGGCTGGTGACGGCGGATGCCTATGAACGCATCGCCGGCGAGCTCGTCGGGCGGCTCTCCGAGGCGGGAGACGTGGACGCGGTCTTCCTCGACCTGCACGGGGCGATGGTGAGCGAGCCCTTCGAGGACGGCGAGGGCGAGCTGCTGCGGCGCGTGCGCGCCGTGGTCGGGCCCGCGGTGCCCATCGTCATCAGCCTCGACTACCACGCCAATGTGACGCCTGCGATGGTCGAGCATAGCGACGCCATGGTCGCCTATCTCACCTATCCGCATGTGGACCGTGCGGAGACGGGGCGGCGGGCCGCGGCGGCGCTGCGCATGGTTCTCCGCCGCGGTCGCCCGACCGAGCGCGCGCTGCGCAAGCTTCCCTTCCTGCTGCCTCTGAATGACCAGTGCACGCTGGTGGAGCCCTCCCGCAGCATCGTCGCCGGCTCGATGGTCGCCGAGGGCGATCTGGCCAGCCTCGCCTATCTCGCCGGCTTTCCGCCCTCCGACCTGTTCTGGTGCGGGCCGGCGGTGATCGCGCATGGCTGGGACCAGGGCGAGGTCGATCGTGCGGCCGACCGGATGACGCGCGAGGTGGCGCTGCAGGAGCCCAACTTCGCCGTGCCCATGGTCTCGCCGGAAGCCGGCGTCGCGGAGGCACAACGCATCGCCGCGCATGCGACGCGGCCGGTGGTGATCGCGGATACACAGGACAATTCGGGCTGCGGCGGTACGGCGGACACAACGGGACTGCTCAAGGCGCTTGTCGCGGCCGGCGTCGAGGACGCGGTGCTCGGGCTGCTCTGCGACCCGGCGGCCGCGGCCGCGGCGCATGCGGCCGGCGAAGGCGCCAGGGTCCGCATCGCCCTCGGCGGCCATGCCGGCCCGGAGGGCGTGACGCCGCTGGAGGCGGAATACGTCGTCGAGCGGCTCGGCAGCGGCCGCTTCCGGACCACCGGCCAGGTGGTCGGTGGGCGCGACGCCGATATCGGGCCGATGGCGCTGCTGCGCCTCGGCGGCGTGCGCGTGGTGGTGACCAGCAAGCGCATGCAGGCCTTCGACCAGGCGCCCTTCCAGCACCTAGGCATCGAGCCGGCGCGGCAGCGGATCCTCGGCCTGAAGAGCACCTGCCATTTCCGCGCGGAGTTCGAGCCGATCGCCGAGAAGGTGATCATCGTGCTGGCGCCCGGAATCTACCTCGCAGATCCCAGCGCCTATCCCTACCGGCGGCTCAGACCGGGGGTGCGGCTGCGGCCGCTCGGCCCCGATCACCGCGGCGCGGCGGCCTGACGTGCCAGGAGAACACCGCACACAACGAGCGAAGGAGAGACCGATGAGCAGTATCCGTCTGTCGCGGCGCGCGGCGCTCGGCGCCGCCCTGGCCATTCCGGCCTTGCCGGCGCGCGCCCAGTCTTTCCCGGACCGCACGGTGCGCGTCGTCGTGCCCTACAGCGCCGGCGGCGGCACCGACGTGGTGGCGCGCGAGATCGTCCGCCACATGGCGGAGAACCTGAAGCAGACGGTGATCGTTGAGAACCGCACCGGCGGCAACACCGCGATCGGCGCCAACTACGTCGCGGGCTCGGCGCCGGACGGCTACACGCTCTACTTCGGCGGTGCCTCCAGCCTGGTCGTGCCGCCACTGGTGACGCAGCAGATCGGCATCCGGCCGGAGGCCTTCGCGCCGGTGAGCCTGGTGCTGAAGCAGGCCTATGGCCTCGGCGTGCATCCGCCGTTCGCCAGCAGCGTCGAGGCGATGGTCGGCAAGCTGCGCGCCGAGCCCGACAAGCACGGCTTCGGCCACACCGGCACCGGCGGCATCGGCCATCTGATCGGCGAGCGGCTGATGGCCGCGACCGGCACGCGGATGGTCTCGGTGGCCTATCGCGGTTTCCAGCAGACGGTGCTGGACGTGATCTCCGGCCGTCTCGCCATGACCTTCGAGGCCACCGCCAACTTCCTGCCCTTCCTCGCCGACCAGCGCGTGCGTCTGCTCGCCGTCACCAGCGACCGCCGCCTGTCGCAGCTGCCCGATGTGCCCACCTTCGTCGAAGCCGGCTATCCCGACCTCGTGGTGCAGTCCTGGCTCGCCGTCTTCGCGCCGGCCGGCACGCCGGCGCCGGTCGTCGCGCGGCTGAACGAGGCTGTGGTGTACGCCGTGCGGCAGCCGAGCTTCCAGGCCATGGCAGCGCGCCAGCTCCAGACGCCCGAGCCCGGCTCGCCGGAGGCGCTGGCGGAGCTGATGCGGACCGACATCGCGGCGTGGCGGCGCGTGATCGAGCCGCTCAACCTGCAGGTCACGAATTGAGCGGGGAGGCCGGCATGAGCGACGCGGGACGCAAGGTTGCGATCGTCACCGGGGCGGCGCGGGGCATCGGCCGCGCCATCGCGCTGGCGCTCGCCGAGAAGGGCTTCGCCCTGGCCCTGGTCGACATGCTCGAGGATCCGCTCCGGCGCACCGCGGAGGAGGTCGCGTCGCGCGGCATGGAAAGCTGGGCGATCGTGGCCGACGTGTCCGACTATGCGGCTGCGCATCGCCATGCGGCGGCCATCGCGGCGCGCTGGGGGCGGATCGACGTGCTGGTGAACAACGCCGCCGTGCTGCAGCCCAAGCGCATCCTCGAGATCACCGAGGCCGAGTGGGACCTCGGCGTCGCGGTCAACCTGAAGGGCACCTTCAACTGGTGCCAGGCGGTGGCGCCCGCGATGCTCGAAGGCGGCGCCGGGCGCATCATCAACATCTCCTCCGTCTCGGCGAATTCCGGCCCCTCGGAACACGCGGCGAGCCGCTTCGCCTACAGCGCGACGAAGGCGGGTGTGCTCGGGCTGACGCGCGGGCTGGCGCGCGAGCTGGCGCCGAAGATCTCGGTCAATGCCGTCTGTCCCGGCCCGATCCTGACGGAACGCACGGCGGCGAGCTTCGCGCCCCACATGGAGCGCCTGCCGCGGCAGATCCCGCTCGGGCGCGTCGGCACGCCGGAGGACATCGCGGTCGTGGTGGCCTTCCTTGCCACCGCCGAGCCGCTGTTCATGACGGGCGAGATCATCGACATCGATGGTGGAGCCAACATCAACTAGGGCGGTGCCGAAATGGATCTCGACCTGCAGGGGAAGTCGGTTGCCGTGACGGGCGCCGCTGGTGGTATCGGCGGCGCCATCGTACGGCTCTTCGCCGACCTCGGCGCCGATGTGCATGCCACCGACCGAAGCGTTGAGGGCCTGGCTGCGATCGGCGTCCAGCCGAACGTCAACACGCACGTCACGGATCTGACCGACCGCGCAGCGGCGGCCGCCTGGATCGCCAATGTGGAGCGTGCGACGGGCCGGCCGGTCGACGTGCTGGTGAACAACGCCGGCGGCTCGCTCGGCCAGGTGCCGCACGCCATCGAGACCGTGAGCGACGCGGAGTGGGACAGCATCATGGCCATCAACCTCGATGCGGTCTTCGCGCTGTGCCGCGCCGTCGTGCCGGGCATGAAGCGGGCCGGAGCCGGGCGGATCATCATGGTCAGCTCGCGTGCAGGATCGAACGCTTCGCTGCATGGCATCCAGGCCTATACCGCGGCAAAGCATGCGGTGAACGGTCTGACTCGCCAGCTCGCGGCCGACCTCGGCGAGCACGGCATCACCGTGAACGGGGTCGCGCCGGGACTGGTCCGAACCAACCCGGCGCGCGACCGGCAATGGGCCAGCTACGGCGAGGCCGGGCAGAAGGCGATGCTCGGGCGGATCGGGCTGCGCCGTCTCGGCACGTCAGAGGATATCGCGAAGGTCGTTGCGTTCCTGGCATCAGATCTTTCGAGCTTCGTCACTGGCGTCGTCATCCCCGTAGATGGCGGCCATAACTAGGGAGGAGTTCCATGAGAGCGAACGGGATTTCACGCCGAAATGCCCTGCTCGGAGTGGCAGGCGCGTCTTTCCTGCCCACCATCGCGCGGGCTCAGGAGTATCCGAGCCGTCCGGTGCGGGTGATCGTGCCGTTCTCCGCCGGCGGAAACACCGACATCATGGCGCGCATCATCATGCCGCGCGTCGCGGAGCAGCTGGGCCAGCCCTTCGTGGTGGAGAACCGCCCCAGCGCGAGCACCGTGGTCGGCACCGAGGCGGTCGCGAAGGCGCAGCCCGACGGCTACACGCTTCTTGCGGTGGACACCACGCTCGCCGTTCTGCCTACGCTTCAGCCCCGACTGCCATTCGACATCTTCCGCGACCTTGTTCCGATCAGCACACTCGTCTCGGCGCCGACTACGCTGGTGGTGCGAGCGTCCCTACCTGCGCGCTCGCTGCAGGACGTCATCGCCCTTGCGAAGGCGCAGCCGGGACGTCTCAGCTATGCGACCGGAAGCATCGGCGGCACGGCGCATCTGGCGGCATTGCTGTTTCAGGAGGAAGCCGGCATCTCCCTGCTGCATGCTCCCTATTCCGGCGCCGGGCAGGCAATGACCGATCTCGTCGGTGGCCATCTCGACATAACATTTTCAGCGCTCGCCGCGGTGAGCGGACTGGTCGAGGCAGGATCGGTGCGCGCCATTGCGACCAGCGGGGCGGAGCGGGTCCCGATCGCGCCCGACCTTCCGACATTCCGCGAATCGGGACTGCCCAACGTCGTCGTGTCAGCTCATTGGGGGTTGTACGCTCCCGCCGGGACGCCGCCGCGCATCGTTGAGCGTCTCAGCGCCGCCGCCGCCGCCGCTGTGCGGGAGCCCGCGATCGAGAGTGAACTCGAAAGGCGCGGCTATGTCATTGTGGGCGGCTCTGCCGCGGATCAGGCCCGGATCCTCCGCGAGGAACATGACAAATGGGGCGCGGTAATGCGTCGAACAGGGTCAGTCCCAGGATAGCTGAACTCTCGATCGTTGATGACAGCCCTCGGGCGCCCTGCCCGGCACTATAGCTTGCGGGCGCGTCCGGTGAGTGCCGGGACCGTGGTGACTGACTTTGGTGGATCGCATATTGCGCTTGGCTCTGCTGTCGAACAGCGCAACGCATATCGCGCCGGCGCCGATTCCGTCGCAGTTCTGATACGCTGCCTGCCTGCAGGTCTTCGGATGCGCCACCGCCTTGGGCTGGACGGTGGTGTCGATGGTCACCCGCTCGAAGTGCTTCGGCTCGGCGGCGCCGGCGCGCTCTGCGGCGGCCAGCGTCTCGGCGAGCAGCAGCTCGAGCCGCTCGGCGCCGATCCGCTTGCGCCAGCGGCTCGAGGAACGATCGAGCGGCAGGGCGTGCTGGAAGTGGGTCTCGCCGCAGAAGAGCTGGACATAGGGGCTGTCGAGGAAGCGCGCGCAGACGGCGTCGTCGGAGAGGCCGTCCATGTGCTTGATCAGGTGCAGCCCGACCATCAGCCGTGTCGGCAGCCCGGGCCGGCCGATGCCCTCGCGATAGAGCGGGCCGAAGGCGGTGGCGAAGCGCTGCCAGTCGATCAGGCCGGCCAGTCGCACCAGGGCATGACGGCGGTCGACGAGGTTCACCAGCGCGGAGCGGAAGAGTTCGGGCTGCTCGGGCGGCGGCGATCTCGGCGGCACTGGCGTGCTCCTGCGCGGCAACGCGCCGAGCGAATCACGCCACCCGGACGCGTCCAACAGGGCCGCGGTTTTGCAAGGTTTTCGCCCGCTCCGGACAGCGACCCTGCAATCGCCGATACTTGCCTCCGCCAGAACGTCGAGCGACTCCGCGGCTTTCGGAGTTATTCACGGGCGACTAGGTGATTTCTGATTTGGCGGACTGGGTGATTCGCTGCGCGTCCTGTTGAGCGGAGGCGGCGATGGTGGCGGCGGTGGCGATCACCCGGACGGAGCTGGGCGCGGCTGGCCTGCGTCGGGCGGCGGGGCGCAAGCGGGATGCGGCGGCGTCGCGACGGATGCTGGCGCTGGCCCTCGTGCTGGAGGGGCTCACGCGCACGGAGGCGGCGCGCGCGGCCGGGATGGACCGGCAGACGCTCCGTGACTGGGTGCATCGCTACAACGCTGAGGGGCTGGCGGGCCTGCGCGACAGGGTTGGCGAGACCGGGCCGAAGCGGCGGCTGTCAGCGAAGCAGGAAGCGGAACTGGCCGAGTGGGTCCGCCGCGGCCCCGACCTGGCGACGCACGCCGTGGTGCGCTGGCGGCGGGCCGACCTCACGCGCGTCATCGCCGAGCGGTTCGCCGTCGTGCTGGGGGACTGTCAAGGATTTCGTGTGTTGCCGGTCATGAGGGAAAGGAGAGAGATCCCCCATGGCTCGAAGGAAGGCGTCGCACATCCCGGATGATGTGCTGGACCAGCTGCTCGCTGGCACGGATGCCGCGGCGGCCCTGCAGGAGGGCGGCCTGCTGGACGGGCTTGGGCCTACCCCGTTTGAGTGGACACCTCGGATAGGCTGAAGAGCCTGGAGGTGACGATGTCGGAAGGCGTGAAACGGCGCCGGAGCTTTCCGGAGGCG
>NZ_JAWLHG010000029.1:0-65660 GCF_041690465.1 Falsiroseomonas sp.
CCCCGGCCGCGGCGGCCGCGCCCGATACCGCGCCGCCTCCGGGTCACGCAGGTAGCGCCGCACCGTGTTCCGCGACACGCCCACCTCGCGCGCGATCTCGCGCACGCCCTTCCCGTGCTTGGTCAACACCCGGATCTCCAACGCCAGCTCTCCCCCAAGCATCCAGGCCCCCGCCACCGCGACGAGGCACCCTAAACCTGGGTCAGCTTTCAACCGGCGACCGGGTCAGCTTCACTCCGGCGGCTACATGCCCGCCACCAGGGGCTCACCCCGTGCTGGTGGGCAGGCGAGTCGGAGCAGAGGCGAAGGCGCTCCCGGGCCACTCACGGACGGCGAGGATCTTCACACACGGTACAGGACGAGTTCCTCCACCATGCGAACGACATCCTCAACCTGCGGAACCGACAGCCGCTCGATGCCTGGTGCGAAGGGCTTGGGGGCGTGTGGCGCGTTCAGGCGGCGCACGGGTGCGTCCAGCGAGTCGAAGCGGTGCTCGCCGATCGCGGCCGCAATGTCGGCTCCGACCGAGCAACGCGGCGTCGCCTCGTCCACGACCAGCACGCGGTTGGTGCGTTCCACGGACGCATAGATGGTCCGCATGTCGATGGGCGACAGCGTGCGTGGGTCCACGACCTCCACGGAAATGCGCGACGCACCGAGCAGGTGCGCAGCCTCGAGGGCAACCTCGACCATGCGGCCCGTGGCGACGACGGTGGCATCGCGACCGGCGCGAACGATGCGTGCGGATCCGAAGGGCACGGTCACCTCGGGGCCGTCCGGCACGGGCCCCTTCGACCAGTAGAGAGCCTTGTGCTCGAAGAACAGCACGGGATCGCTGCCACGGATCGCCGTCTTCAGCAGACCCTTCGCATCCGCGGGGTTGGACGGCATCGCCACCGTCAGGCCGGGGACGTGCACGAACCAGCTGTCGAGCGCCTGCGTGTGTTGCGCGCCGCTGCCGCGGCCCACGCCGTAGGGCGCGCGGATCACCAGCGGCATGCGCGCCTGGCCACCGCTCATGTAGCGCATCTTGGCGGCCTGGTTGACGATCTCGTCCATGCAAACGGCGATGAAATCCTGGAACATGATCTCCACCACCACCGGCCCACCGGTCATGGCGGCACCAACCGCCATTCCGACGAAGCCCGGCTCGGCTATCGGCGTCTCCAGGATGCGGTCGGGGAAGCGCTCATGCACGCGCCGGTGAACGCCGAACACGCCTCCCTGCGCGATCAGGTCCTCACCCATGATGACCATCTCGGGAAACCGCTCGAGCTCCTCGATCAGTGCCTCCGCCAGAGCGTCGCGATAGGTGATTTCGCGCATCTGCGTTCCGTTCAAGCCCAGGCAAGGATGTCGGTGCTGATGTCCTCGGGTACAGGCGGCGGGCTGGCTAGCGCGAAGGCGACCGCCGAGGCGACCTCTAGCGCGATGGCATCCTCCATCTCCTGCCGCGCATTGGCGTCGAGCAGCCCTGCCCTCCGCAGCTCGGCCTCGAGCCGGCCGATCGGATCGGCGGTGCGGCGCAGTTCCCCGATGCGCGCGGGTGCGCGGTAGACCTGCATGTCGGCGGTGGTATGACCGAAGAAGCGGTGCGTCTTGCATTCGAGCAGGACGGGGCCCTCGCCGCGGCGCAGCGCAGCCACGGCCGCTGCGGCCGCCGTGTGAACCGCGCGGACATCGGCCCCATCGATGATCGTGGAGGCAATCCCGAAGGGTGCGGCGAAGGCGGCGACGTCGCGCGCCGCCAGGTTCCGCTCGGCCGGGACCCACTGCGCGTACTCGTTGTGCTCGCAGACGAACAACACCGGCAGGCGCCAGAGCCGCGCGATGTTCATCACCTCATGAAAGGTCCCGCGGGAGGCTGCGCCATCGCCGAAGAAGGCGACCGAAACCTGGCCGTCGCCACGACGCTTTGCCGTAAGTGCTGCGCCGGCGGCGATCGCGAAGCTTGAGCCGACGATGCCATTGGCGCCAAGCATGCCGACCGAGAAATCCGCGATATGCTGCGATCCGCCCTTGCCACCGCAATAGCCGTCGCGCCGCCCGAGGAGCTCGGCGAACATCCGGTCCATCCTCCCGCCCTTGGCGAGGCAATGCCCGTGGCCGCGATGGGTGGAGACAATGGTGTCCGTTAACTGGAGCGCGGCGCAGACGCCGACCGCCACCCCCTCCTGCCCGATACAGACATGCAGCGCGCCCGGCAGCATGCCCGCGCGCGCCTGCTCGATCGCCGCTTCCTCGAAGCGCCGGATGCGCAGCATCTCCCGCAGGAAGCGGAGCAGCGCGCCGGGCTCGAGGTCATTCGCAATCCTGCGCATCGGCCTAGGGCAGCATCCAGCGAGGCAGGAACAGGGTGACATCCGGCACATAGGTGACCAGGCCGAGGACCACGATCAGCGCCGCGAAATACGGCGCGGCACTGCGGAAGATCGTCAGCACGTCCAGCCGGGTGATCACTGAGACAGTGCTCAGGATGAGCCCGACCGGCGGCGTGAGGAGGCCCATGGTGAGATTCAGCACCATCACCACGCCGAGCGTGATCGGGTCCACGCCCAGCTGAACGAAGACCGGGAAAGTGACCGGCGCCAGCACCAGCATGATCGGCAGCGCATCCATGAACATACCGAGCAGCAGCAGCACCAGATTGAACAGGAAGAGCAGCACATGGACGTCCGAGGAGATGGCCAGCATGGCGCCGGTCAGGATGCTGCCGAACTGCTCCTGCAGCGCGATGCGCGCGAACATGCTGGCGACGCCGGCCATCAGCATGATGATCGCCGTGGCACCTGCCGCCCGCGCCGCACAGTCGATGATGCTGGAGAGGTTCAGCGTCCGGTAGACGAAAAGGCCGAGCAGAGCGATGTAGACGACCAGGATGGACGCCGCCTCGGTCGGCGTCGCCAACCCCACCATCATGCTGCGCAGCACGATCAGCGGTGCAGCGAGCGGCAGCGCCGCGCTGAGGGTGGCGCGCCAGAGCTCCCCCCGGGACACCCGGGGCTCCCGCGGATAGCCGCGTGCGCGGGAGACGACGTAGGTAACCACGAACATCGCCAGGAACAGCAGCACCCCCGGCAGCACGCCGGCAAGGAACAGCCGTCCGATCGAGAGGTTCTGGATGGCGCCGAGCAGCACGAAGAGGATGGAAGGAGGAATGATGGGCGCGATCGTCGCCGCGGCCGCAATCACGCCCGCCGCATAGGCGCGCGGATAGCCGCGCTTCTCCATCTCCGGGATCAGCACGGCGCCGGTGGCCGCCGCATCCGCGATGGCGGAACCGGACATGCCGGACATGATGAAGTTTGTCGTCACGCCGACATTCGCAAGCCCGCCATGAATGTGCCCGACCAGCGCTGCGGCGAAGCGGATCAGCCGTTCCGTGACCCCCGCGGACGACATCAGGTAGCCGGCGAAGAGGAACATCGGGATGGCCAGCAGCGTGAAGCTGCGCACCCCTTCCAGCATCTGCTGCGGCAGCAGCGAGAGCGGGATGGGGAAGGACACGAAGCCACTGGCGAAGAGGTAGACCAGGCAGGCGATGCCGATGGACCATGCGATCTCCATTCCGGCGAAGGCCAGAACGAGCATGGTCAGGATCAGGAGAAGCAGCAGCAAGTCTCAGCCCGCTTTGCCGGTGCGTAGCGCCACGATGGTCTGCACGAGCAGCACCGACTGGAACACCATCATCAGCGCCAACCCGACCGGCAGCGCCGCTGTGATCACCACCGAGGGCAGCCGCGTCGCCTCAAGCGTGCCGAACAGGCTGAGCTCCACCACCGGCGCCGAGTGCCAGAGCAGCGTGCCCAGGAATCCGACTGCCATCACGTGCAGCACGGCGCGCAGCACGAGCCCGGTACGCTCCTTCAGCACCAGGTCGATCGCCTGCACGCGCACGTTCCAGCCATTGGAGATGGCGAGCCCGGCCGCGGTAAAGCCCATCCAGATGAACAGGATGACGGCCACTTCCTCCCCCCAAAAGGGAGGCGCGTTGAAGAAGTAGCGCGCGATCGTCGCATAGAAGATGAGGCAGGTGGACCCGATTAGCGCGAGCGCGCTGAAGTAATACAGGAAGGAGCGCAGGAAGCCCTGCCGCTCATACGCCGTGCCCTCGCTCATCCCGTCGCTCCGGCTCGATGGGCGGGGGCGCCGGCCTGTCCGGCGCCCCCGCGGCGTTCAGGCGCTGGTGATCTGTTCGTACGCGCCGTGACCGTAGACGCGCGTGACCATCGCGCGCGCCACCGGCTCCATCAGGCGTTCGAGTTCGGCGACATCGAGCTCGATCACCGAGTTCGGCCCGTTGGCGGCGCGCCAGGCGGCGTGGTCGTTGGCCTTGTTGCGCATCGGGCGCTGGATCAGCCAGTCCTCCTGCATCTCGCGGAAGGTGCGGTCGAACAGCGCCTGCTGCTCGGCACTCAGCCGGGCCCAGCTGCGCTGGCCGATGAATATCTTGTCCATCCCGACCCCGAAATCGCTCGCCACCACGAAGCGCGAGACCTCGTGGAACTTGTTCGCGAGCATGATATTCAGCACCGTGATCAGCCCGTCGGCCACGCCCTGCTGCAGCGCCAGGTAGACCTCGTTGAACGGCACCGGCGTCGGCACGCCGCCCAGCCGCCGCACCGCCTCCGGATAGGCCTCGAAGGGCGGCACGCGGATCTTGCGGTTGCGCAGATCCTCCCAGGACGAGGCCGAAGAGCGGAGCGACAGCGCGAAGGTGCCCGCCGATCCGCCGCCGATGAAGCGTGCGCGGTAGCGCCGTTGCAGCGCTTCCGCGGCGCGCTGGCCGATCGGGCCCCGGAATACGCGATCGCCATGCGCGACGTCCTTCAACAGCGCAGGGACGTAGAGCACGTCAAACTCTGGCAGGCCCGAATAGCCGCTCAGCGCCATGTCGATGGAGCCAAGCGCCACGCTTTCCACGATGCTCTGCTCAGACCCGGCGTTGAGCACCAGCTGGATATCGATCGCGCCGTTGCTGCGGTTGCGCAGTTCGTTGGCGAATGCCGCGGCGAACTGGTTGGTCAGCGCCTGTTCGTTCGACGCGTTGGCGTAGCGAAGCCGCACGGCCTGCGCCCGGGCCGGGGTGGCGAATGCCGCGAAGGTCGCCAGTGCGCCTGCGCCCAGCCGCCGCCTTGTCGTCGTCATCCGTTCATCTCCCTTTCCGTGACGCCGGCGCCAACGCCGCGGCGTTCAGCCATGCCCGGTTCAGCGTGGCGCGATATGCATTGCTTCCGCAAGGTCGTTCCAGATATGCTGCTCCAGCAGCAGGCCGTCCTGCAGGATGAACCGGTCCACGTAGCGGATGCCGGCGAAGGCAGTGCCGTCAAGCCATTCGCCCGACAGCCTCCCGGAAAGCATCACCACCTTCCTGCCGTGCCGGTCAATCCCGAGGTCGGTTTCGTCGAAGCTCTTCCGCACGAACCGGTACCGGGTCCGGCTCCAGGCGACGAGTACGGCGAGGTCCACCATTCGGCGGTTGCCGGGGAAGACCATGGCGAAATTCGGGTGCAGGAAGCCCTTGGCGCGCTCGAGGTCGCGCTCCTCCATCGCCCGCAGGTAGCCGAGGGCGCGGTCCAGGTCGTCCGGCTGCGCCATGGTGGTGCTCATGGTCGGCCTCCGGGCATCATGGGCGCGCGCCGGCGTCGCGCAGGATGAAGCCGGCCGCCATCTCGGCCACCATCATTGTGGGTGCGTGGGTGTTGCCGCTCGGCATGGTCGGCATGATCGAGGCGTCCGCTACGCGCAGTCCATCCACGCCGCGCACGCGCAGCGCGCCGTCCACCACCGCACCGTCGTCGGCACCCATGCGGCAGGTGCCGACCGGATGGAACACGGCATCCGCGGTGCGTGCAATCCAGGCGTCGAGCTCAGCATCGGTGCGCACGTCCGGGCCTGGCGAGAGCTCCGCGCCACGGAAGCCGTCGAAGGGCGCCTGCGCGAAGACGTCCCGCAGGATCTTCGCGCCGGCGCGCAGCACCTGACGGTCCCGGAGGCTCGACAGGTAGTTCGGCCGGATGGCCGGCGGCTCCTTCGGGTCTGCACTGCGGAGCACGATCTCGCCGCGGCTCTCCGGGCGAAGCTGGTAGACATTGGCGAAGAAGCCGTGGCCGTCGTGCCGCGGCCGCGCGACCGGCAGGAACGGCAGGCGCAGCGCGGCGGAGGACAGACCCGGCAGGAAGAAGGACTGCAGGTCCGGCTGGTCGAGCGCGGGATCGGAGCGGAGATAGGCGCCAGCCTCGATCGGAAAGGTGGCGGCCGGTCCGGTGCCGAACAGCAGCGCGTGCGCAAGCGCCGCCGCCGCCCTGTCCGCGCGCGTGATGCGGTGCAGCGTGATGGGCTGGGTGCAGGCATGCTCCACCCGCACGAGCAGGTGGTCCTGCAGGTTGCGCCCCACATCCTTCAGATCCGCGCGGACGGGAATGCCGAGGCGCCGCAGCAGGTCGCCGTCGCCGATGCCCGACAGCATCAGCGCCTGCGGCGAATTCACGGTCCCGCAGCACAGGATCACCTCGCTGGCCGCGTGGATGGTCTCGACCCGGCCGCCGGTGGCGATCTCCACGCCGCGCGCACGGTGCCCCTCGACGATGACGCGCAGCAGGTGGGCGCCGGTGACGATGCGCAGATTGGGGCGTTTCCGCGCAGGGTCGAGGAAGGCACGCGCTGCGCTCCACCGTTCACCGCGCCGGGTGGTGAAGTCGTAGCGGCCGAAGCCCTCCGGCTGCGGGCCGTTGAAGTCTTCGGTGAAGGGGAAGCCGGCAGCGCGGCCAGCGGCGATGTAGGCATCGTAGAGCGGGTGTGGCGTGCCGGGGCGCGACACCGGCACCGGTCCCTCGCCGCCATGCCATTCGCTCGCGCCAGCATGGTGGCGCTCGATCCGACGAAAGGCCGGAAGCACGCGCTCGAAGGACCAGTCGGGCAGGCCCATCTGCGCCCAGCAATCGTAATCCGACGGCAGGCCGCGCGTGTAGACCATGCCGTTGATGGTGGACGAGCCGCCGAGAACCTTCCCGCGCGGCCAGAAGATCCGCCGGCCTTCCAGGTGCGGCTCCGGCTCGGTGTGGTAGAACCAGTTGGCGTAGCGGTTGCGAAGCAGCACGCCCGACATCAGTGGCACGCGGAACAGCGGATTGCGGTCGCTTCCGCCAGCTTCCAGCAGGACGACCCGATGCGTCGGCGAGGCCGAGAGCCGGCTGGCTACCACGCTGCCGGCGGAGCCTGCGCCCACCACGATGAAGTCGGCTTCCCTCAGTATCCTGTCCATCCGATCCTGTCTGGGGTGCGCGTTCCGGATCTTGTGCGCGGCCGGGGGAGTGGCGCAAGCCCATCCGGGATGCGGCGTCTTGCCTTGCGCGGCAAAGGCCGGGGCCTCATCCGCGCGCTGCCGCCAGCCGCCTGCGCCAGCCCGGATCCTCCGCGAAGCGCAGCAAGCCTGCGCCGTCTCCGGGCCATGCCCCGGCCAGCGCGAACAGGCGCCAGCCCATGCACAGCATGCTGGACAGGACCGGCTTCCCGCCCATCCGTGGCGTGGCTGCGATCGGCGCCAGCGAGGGCAGTCCGGTGCCGAGCACAACGATCGCGTCGGCTTGTGCCCCGGCCAAGTGCGCCATCCCGAGGCGCGTCGCGTCCGAGGGCAGGCTGTAGATCGGGTGGAACTCCTGCGAATGCCGGAACACGGAGAAGGAGGCGACGACGATGAAGCCGCGCGCCGACCAGTAGGCCTCGCTCGCCGCGTGCAGCGCGTCGTCATACGGCGAGAGCAAGGCGATCCGCTCGGCGCCTACCGCCCGCAGCGCATCGGCGATGGCAATCGTAGCCGTCACTACCGGGAAGCCGGCGCGCTCCGACAAGGACGCGACGGCAGCATCCTCCCGCCTGGCTCCCACGAGATACGATGCGCCCGTGCAGGCGAAGCCGGCAGCGGACAGCGGTGCATTCGCGAACTCGCGCAAAGCCTCGCCGAAAATCTCGAAATAGTCGTGGAGTCGTTCGTCCATCGAAGGTTTGGCGCTGCAAAGACGCGCGGTGAGGAAGGACAATCCGGACGGCGTCATGATCGCCATCTCGGGCTCGACCGTGGTGTTCGCCTGAGGCGTCAGGATGCCGATCAGCCCCTTGGGCGCGTATTCCAGTGTCATGCCGCAGCTCCTCCTTGGCAGAAGTCCACCGAGCCGCGTGCCGCTCCGCAGTCGCCGGTCATGACACGCACACTACGACAGACAGATCGCCCGCTTCCACAGCCGCCTGCGCACCCGCGCAGCAGCTTGGGCAGGATGCTCCACCCGCCCGCGCAGCAACCTACTGCCGAGGTCGATCGCACCTGGGCGCCGTTGCCAAACCGCAAGCCGGCCGTATCCGCCGCCGACACCGATGGGCCAGGGTGATCCCCCGCGGATCCGGCGGAAAACCCGCTCGCGCGAGCGTCGCGAGCCACACAGGGTCGATCTCGGCATGGATCCGCGCGAGACGGCGCGGCCAGCCGAGTTGCGCAGCGATCTCCCGCAACGTACCGGCGAGCAGGTCGACGCCGGCATCGGTTCCCGCCATGCCGACCGAGCCGATGACCACGCCCGCCGCGTAGCGCGGCGGTGGCCGTCGCAACCGATCAGCTTCACGCCCGCCGCAGCGACGGCGTTCAGGCTCTCCCGGCGAAAGCCTGCGCCGAGCATGCCCGCGGCGGCCACGACGGCCATTCGCGCCGTGGAGGGACGACCCCCTGCGCTCCGTTGCGGATGATCGTCGCTGCGCGGGTGACGGACCAATTCCCATGCGGTCTTTGGCCGCTACCGTGCGCGGTAGATGCGCCCGGTCTCGCGACCTTCGGCGAGGCCTGACACGGAGTAACGCACATGGTCGGCTACTACGAACTCGGCCAGCGGGGACGCGATCGTCGGCCTCTGGGTCCGGCGGACGAGATCCTTCTCATCACAACCGACGCATCGCGGCGAGCGCGGCGGAAGAGCTGGAGGCCTTCACGGGCCCAACGCAGGACGGAACCCACGGGTCCGTCATGCCAGAGGCTGCGACAGCGAAGTTGACCGAAGTGGCCGCGATCCTTCAGGCTGCGTGGCTCGGTCCCGAACGGGATTGCGCGCCCATGCAGGAGCCGCCGCAGAGCGGAAGCCAGCTCGCCCGGCGTCATCCGGATCCCCACGCGGAGGGGGTGGAGAGAGCCATGAAACGTGCTCGGCGGAGAGCGCCGGAAGTGGCCGCGCAGGACGCCGCGGCTGCGCCGGCCGCACAGCCCGTGCCAACCTTGCCCGCAGCATCGGCGGCCGCCACGGCGCCGGGAATGCCGGCGCCTGCGCGGCCCGCCCCCACCGCGCGGGCACCTCTGCCGAGCTACGCCACGCTGGATCGTTCCGTGCGCGCCAGCCAGGCACGCGCGACGCAGGGGCTCTCACCCATGGCGGTCGCGGCGCCCCTGGCCGACTGGGCCTTCCACCTGGCGCAGGCGCCGGGCAAGCAGATGGCGTTGGCGCTGAGGTTGCAGGTGCTGGCGATGCGCTACGCACTGTGGCTCGCTCGCGCCGCGGCGGACCCGGCCGCCGAGCCAATCGCCAGGCCTGAACCGGACGACCGGCGCTTCGCCGATCCCGCCTGGTCGGTCTGGCCGTTCAATGCGCTGGCGCAGGGCTCGCTGCTGACGGAAGCCTGGTGGATGGAAGCCGCGCGCCACGTGCCGGGCGTGACGCACCGGCACGAGGAGCAGATGAGCTTCCTGATGCGGCAGCTCACGGCGCTCGGCGCACCGAACAACATTCCCTGGCTCAACCCGACGGTGATCGCGCGCACGGTGAACGAGGGCGGCATGAACCTGCTGCGCGGCGCGGCGAACTGGCTTGAGGACTGCGACCGGCAGCTCGCCGGCAGGCCGCCCGTCGGTGCTGAGGAGTTCGTCATCGGCCGCGACCTTGCCGTGACGCCGGGACGCGTGGTGTTCCGCAACGAGGTGATGGAGCTCATCCAGTACGCGCCGACGACCGGCACGGTCCATGCCGAGCCGCTGCTGATCGTGCCGGCATGGATCATGAAGTACTACGTGCTCGACCTCAGCCCGCACAACTCGCTGGTGCGCTGGCTGGTGGAGCAGGGGTACACGGTGTTCATGATTTCCTGGAAGAACCCGGACGAGCGGGACCGGGAGACCAGCCTCGACGACTACCGCCGGCGCGGCGTGATGGCCACGCTCGACGCGATCGGCGCCATTGCGCCGGGGCGGAAGGTGCATGCCTGCGGCTACTGCCTGGGCGGCACCATCCTGTCCATCGCGGCCGCGACCATGGCGCGCGACCATGACGACCGGCTGGCCTCCATGACGCTGCTGGCCGCACAGACCGATTTCGCGGAGGCGGGCGAGCTGATGCTGCTGACCGACGAGGAGCAGGTGGGCTGGCTCGAGGACCTGATGTGGGACCAGGGCTACCTGGACACGCACCAGATGTCCGGCGCCTTCCAGATGCTGCGCTCGAACCAGCTGGTCTGGCCGCGGCTGCTGCGACGTTACGTGCTCGGCGAGGTGGACGGCATGACCGACCTGATGGCGTGGAACGCCGACCAGACGCGCATGCCCGCGCGCATGCACGGCCAGTACCTGCGCGGGCTGTTCCTGGAGAACCGCCTTACCGCCGGGCGTTTCGCGGTGGAGGGGCGCGTCATCGCGCTGCGCGACATCACTGCGCCGATCTTTGCGCTCGGCACGGTGCGCGACCACATCGCGCCCTGGCGCTCGGTCTACAAGGTCGCGCTCTTCGCCGATACCGACGTGACCTATGCACTTGTGGATGGCGGGCACAATGCCGGCATCGTCAGCGAGCCGGGCGGGCGCACCGGCCGCGGCTACCAGCTCATGATGCGCCGGCACGGCGAGCGCTACATGGACCCGGACACATGGGCGATGTTCGCGCCGCGCCACGAGGGCTCCTGGTGGCCGGCCTGGCGCGACTGGCTGGTGGCGGCCGGCTCGGGCGAGCGCACGCCGCCGCCATTCATGGGCGCGCCGGAGCAAGGGCTGCCGCCGCTAGAGCCGGCCCCGGGGCGTTACGTCCATCTGCGCTGATGATGGAAGTCGGGCGGTTCATGGGCGCGGGCGCACGGTGAGCGGAACGGCGGTGCCGGCCAGCACCTCGCGCCGCCGTCGCGCCGCCTCGATCGCCGCCTGGAGGTCGCGCAGATAGGCCTCCGCCGTCTCCGTCTCCGGGCGGGTGCGCGAGAAGAGTGGCGATTCCGACGCGACGCCGAGAATGAGGTCGGTGCCGAAGGGCGGCCCGACGGTCGGCGGCTCCGCCATGGTCGGGCCGGGCTCGCCCCATCTGTCGCGCGCAAGCGGCTCATAGCGGCGCGCAGGCGCGGCGGCGGAGGGCTGCATGTGGAAGACCGTGCCGTCGCCCTGGAAGTAGGAGAGTTGCAGAAATGCGGGGAAGTTGGGCGCGGTGATGTCCACGATCAGCCGGTCGCCGTCAGTCAGCGTCGTCCGCCCGCCGGCAAGCGAAAGCGAGAGGCCGGTGCCGAGCATGCCGAAGCGCGGGGAGATCGGCCGGACGAGCTCGAGGGCGGCGCAGTAGGGGCCTTCGAAGCTGCGCACCCGCCAGTCCAGCGCGGCGGAGGGCGCGGCGCTGGTGACGACGGTCCGCAGCTCCGCCTCGGTTTCGCCCGAGGCGGCCAGGCCGGTCAGCAGGAGCGTGTTGCCGTCCTCCGCAATGTCGCCGGAGACGAGGGCGCAGGGCACCGTCGCGATCGCGTCGCGTACGGCGCGGCGCGTCTCCTCACGCGGCAGCGGCGCGCGCGCGGGAGGCTGGGGCGCCGGCTCAGCGAGCTCGCGCGCGGGCGGGGGCAGCGGCGTGATGCGCTGCTCGGGCGACGGCGGGGATGGTGCGGCAGGAGGCGCCACGGGCTCGCGCGCCGCGGGCTCGCGCGGCGCGGCCTCGGGTGGCGTGGCTTCGGGCGCCGCGGGTGCGGCTGCCTCCGGCGCCTGGGCAGGCGGCGATGGCGCTTCCGGCCGGAGTGGCATCTCGGGCGATGGCGTGCGCGGTGGAGCAGACGGTGTCGGCGCGGCCGGAGGGAGGGTGAGTTCCGCCACTTCGGTCGGCGGCGGCGACGGCTGCGGCCAGAGCAGGTAGAGCGCGCCGCCGCCCGCGGCGAGCAGGACCGCGACGAGAAGCGCGGCGGCGGTGCCGCGCCGGCGGTGCGGCGGCTGCGGTGCCGCGAGGATCGTGGTCGCCTCCTCCGCCTGTGAAGCGGCCTGCAGCGCGCGGGCGAAGTCGGCGGCGCTGGCGAAGCGGTCCGCGGGATCGCGCGCCATCGCGCGTGCCACGACCGCGTCCAGCGCCGCCGGCGCAGTGACGGACAGCGCGGAGGGGCTCGGCGGGTGCCCCTGCAGCACGCGCTGCGTCACGCCCGCGATGCTGTCGCCCTGGAAGGGACGCTCGCCCGTCAGCATCTCGTAGAGAAGGACGCCCGCCGCGTAGATGTCCGTGCGCACATCGGCGGTGCCACCGGTGAGCCGCTCGGGCGCCAGATAGGCAAGCGCGTCGGGCTCCTGCCGTGTCGCCGTGACGTCGTCGGCGACGACGCGTGCGACGCCCGGCTCGGCGATCTTGGCGCGCTCATCGGCCGTCAGCATGACCTTGGCGGGGTCCAGCGCGCCGTGGATGACGCCGCGCTCGTGGCAGTGCTGCAGGCCGGCAAGCAGGTCGTCCATCCAGCGGAGTGCCTGCTGCGGCGTCGGGCGCGCACGCGCCAGGCGCTCGGCGAGCGAGCCGCCCTGCACGAATTCCATGACGATGTAGGCGGATCCCTCCGTCTCGCCGGAATCGAAGACGCCGACGACATTGGGATGCGCAAGCGATCCGAGCAGCTGGGCCCCGCGCTCAATCCGGGTCGGATCGGCTTCGGGGGCACCAGCCCGCGGCATGACCTTGATGGCGACCCTGCGCTCGATCACCGGGTCCCAGCCGTCGTGGACGTTGCTGGCACCGCTGCCGAGCCGCCCGCGGATCTCGTACTTGCCGAGGCGTGTCCGCTCCATCCGCGGACTATAGCGGCGGCCGTCCCGCCGCCGCACGTCGCGGCTCTGCCGTCACGCCGTTGTGCGGGCCGACCATCGTCCGATACTTCGGAATTGTAATATTCCGGGGTGATTTGAAATACCCCGCCAGTATCCGTTCACGCTTTGTCGAAGTCTCGATTTCTCGCTTCTCGCGGGACGTCCGCTGGGGTTCCCTTGACGAACAGGCGCGAAGGTTCCGCTCCGAATGCCTTTCGATCATGCCGCATTGCTGGCGCCGGTGAGCGATGCGCAGCCATGTGGCGGAACGCTGGACGAGCTGCCGCACTACGAGGATTTCCGGGCCATCGCGACGTCCGCCCAGCAACCGGACTGGGGACGCCATCTGGAGCGCGCGGTGGAGCTGGCGCGTGCGTCGCGGGACCTCCGGGCCTGGGTGTGGCTGACGCGGGCGGCGCTGTCCGCCGAAGGCATACCGGGCCTTGCAGCCGGGCTGCAGCTCATTTCCGAGGGGCTGGAGCGCTACTGGGACACGCTGCCGCCGCAACATGCGGACGAGCCCGATCCGCGCGAGCGTTTCATGCGGCGGCTGTTCACGCTGACGCAGCTCGGCGTCACGAATTTCAGTTGCCCGCTGGATGCGCTGCTGGCGAGCGGGCCATCGCTCGCAGCGCTGAGGACGGAGCTGGACGCGGCGGTGATCAATGCCGTCCCCGATGCCGCGACGCGCCGGGCCGTTGAGCAGGCACGGGCGGCCATCGGACGCATCGGCGCCCTCTTCGTCACGCGTTTCGGACCAGGCCAGGACCCGCAGCTCGGCTTCGAGACGCTGCTGCACGCCCTCGACGCGGTGGAGCGGAAGTTCGCCGCGGCAGGCCTGCCCAGGCCCGCCGCCGGCGCTGCGGAGGGCAGCATCCCGGAGGGGCCGGCAGCGCTGCCCAACGGCGCGATCCACTCGCGCGACGACGTCGTGCGCGTGCTGAATGAGGTGCTCGAATACTACCGGGCGAACGAACCATCGAGCCCGGTTCCGCTGCTCGTGCTGCGCGCGAAGCGGCTGGTTCCACTGTCCTTCCTGGATGCGATCAAGGAGCTGGCGCCGACCGGGCTGAAGGAGCTGCAGGCCGTGGCGGGCGCGAGCGAGGAGAAGAAATGAGATGGTGACCCGCGACCTTGCGGGTGCCGACAAGCCGAGGAAGAGCGATGCCGCAGGAAGAAGGCCAGAAGTTCATCCAGCGCAACCGGCCACCGCGCGTCCAGATCGAGTACGACGTCGAGATCTACGGCTCGGAGAAGAAGGTCGAGCTGCCCTTCGTGATGGGGGTCATGGCAGACCTCGTCGGTAAGCGCGCGGAGCCGCTGCCACCCGTGGCGGAGCGCAAGTTCCTCGAGATCGACGTGGATTCCTTCAACGACCGGATGAGGGCGCTGAAGCCACGCGTGGCCTTCACCGTGCCGAACGCACTCTCGGGCGAGGGGAACATGGCGATCGACATGACCTTCGAGAGCCTGGCCGACTTCGCCCCCGATGCCATCGCGCGCCGGGTCGAGCCGCTGCGCAAGCTGCTGGAGGCGCGCGAGCGGCTCTCGCACCTGCTGACCTACATGGACGGCAAGGACAACGCCGAGCAGCTCATCGCGCAGCTTCTGCAGGACAAGGCGCTGCAGCAGGCGCTTTCCGCCGCACCGAAGCCGCCCGAGGCGGGCGGTGAGACGAAACCCGCCGACGCCGCCGGCTGACCACGCGAGGAGCACGCATGTCCGACCGTCAGCCGCTCGAACAGGCCCAGCCCGCACCGGCACCCGCCGAGGCGCCGAAGGCCGAGGCATTCGACGCATTGCTGCGCGGCGCCTTCCGCCCGCGCGACCGCGAGCAGGAGGAGCAGATCCGCGGCGCGGTCGAGGTGCTGGTGGACCAGGCGCTGCAGAATGCACGGCTCATCTCCGCTGATGCCATCCGCTCCATCCAGGCGATGATCGCCGCCCTGGACAGGAAGCTGACCGAGCAGGTGAACGGGATTCTGCACCACGAGGACTTCCAGAGGATGGAAGGCGCGTGGCGCGGATTGCACCACTTGGTCAACAACACCGAAACCGACCGGATGCTGAAGATCCGCTTCGTCAGCGTCTCCAAGGCGGAGCTTGG
This sequence comes from Falsiroseomonas sp., assembly GCF_041690465.1. Classification (GTDB taxonomy): domain Bacteria; phylum Pseudomonadota; class Alphaproteobacteria; order Acetobacterales; family Acetobacteraceae; genus Falsiroseomonas. The sequence goes on from NZ_JAWLHG010000029.1 coordinate 15,153, forward strand.
CCGCACGCTCGAGAAGTTCGAAGGCGCGGCCTGGGACATGAGCCCGGTCTTCAAGAAGGTGTACACCGAGGAGTACTCGATGTTCGGCGGCGAGCCGTTCGGCTGCCTCGTCGGCGACTACTACTTCGACAACAGCCCCGCCGACGTTGCGCTGCTGGGCAACATGGCGAACATCTGCGCCGCCGCGCATACGCCCTTCATAGCCGCCGCGGCGCCGAGCCTGTTCAACATGGAGAGCTGGCAGGAGCTGATGAACCCGCGCGACCTCGCGAAGATCGCGAGCACGCCGGCCTACGCCAAGTGGAACTCGCTGCGGAAGAGCGAGGACAGCCGCTACATCGGGCTGACCTTGCCGCGCGTACTGGCGCGGCTGCCCTACGGCGCCAAGACGAAGCCGGTCGAGGCCTTCGATTTCGAGGAGGAGGTACGCGGCACCGACCATCATCGCTACTGCTGGATGAACGCCGCCTACGCGATGGCGACCAACATCACGCGTGCCTTCAAGCTGTATGGCTGGTGCACGCGGATCCGCGGCGTGGAATCCGGCGGCGCGGTGACGAACCTGCCGGTGCACACCTTCCCGACGGACGATGGCGGCGTGGCGATGAAATGCCCGACCGAGATCGCCATCGACGACCGGCGGGAGAAGGAACTGGCCGAGCTCGGCATGATGCCCGTCCTGCATCGCAAGAACACCGACATCGCCGCCTTCATCGGCGCGCAGTCACTGAACAAGCCGCAGGAGTACGAGGATCCCGACGCCACGGCGAACGCCAATCTCTCGGCGCGCCTGCCCTACCTCTTCGCCGTTTGCCGCTTCGCGCATTATCTGAAGGCGATCGTGCGCGACAAGATCGGCTCCTTCAAGGAACGCGAGGACATGCAGAAATACCTGCAGAACTGGATCACCAGGAACTACGTGGACGGCAGCCCCGACACATCTTCCGAAGCAACGAAGGCGCGCCGGCCGCTGCGTGCGGCCGAGGTCGTCGTGGAGGAGGTCGAGGGCAATCCCGGCTACTACAACGCGCGCTTCTACCTGCGCCCGCACTACCAGCTCGAAGGCGTGAACATCAGCCTGCGGCTCGTCTCGAAGCTGCCTTCGCTGAAGAAAGCGGCCTGACGAGCGCACCTCGCGGCCATCCCGCCGCCCGGACATGAGAGGAGGGGACCATGGCAGTCGACATCTTCATCAAGATCGAGGGAGCGGAGGGCGAGGCGCAGGATTCGAGCCACAAGAACGAAATCGACGTGGTCTCGTGGAACTGGGGGATGTCGCAGGCGGGTTCGTTCCTGGCAGGCACCGGCGCCGGCAGCGGCACGGGAAAGGTGCAGGTGCGCGACCTGAGCTTCGCGAAATACGTGGACAAGGCCTCCACCAACCTCATGCTGTTCTGCTGCAACGGGAAGCACGTCCCGGAGGCGGTGCTGACGGTGCGCAAGGCCGGCGAATCGCCGGTGGAATACCTCAAGATCACGATGAGCGACTGCTTCATCTCCTCGGTGGATGCCGGTGGGGCGGGCGAGCAGGATCGGCTGATGGAGACCGTCGCCATAAATTTCGGGAAGGTGAAAGTGGAATACACGCCGCAGAAGGCCGATGGCACCGCGGATGCGCCGACCACGCTCACCTGGAACGTGAAGGAGAACAAGTCGGAGTAGGCCAATCAGCAGGCGAGTGCGCGCGCATGACCGAGCCGGCCCCCGCACCGCGAGCATTGCAGGAGGAGATCGTGGCCGCGGCCGCCGCGATCCGGGCCGCGCCGGGGGCGCCCGCGCCGCGCATGGCGCTGTTCCAGCTTTCCGCCGTCGTCGGCGACTGGACGCGCGCGCGATCGCAGCTCGAGATGCTGGTGAAGCTGGATCCCGAATACGCGCTGTTCGCGCATGTGTACGGCCGGCTTCTGGATGCGGAAGTCGTGCGGCAGCGCGTCTTCGCAGGCAGGGAAAAGCCGGTGGCGCTCGGCGAGCCGCCGGCGTGGTTGGCCATGCTGGCGGAGGCGCTGCGGCTGGACGGCGAAGGCGCGCCGGCAGAGGCGCGGGAGCTGCGTGCCCGCGCGCGGGCTTCTGCGCCAGCCCGCGCGGGGAGCATCGGCGAGGAGCGCTTCGCCTGGCTGATGGATGCGGATCCGCGGCTCGGCCCTGCGCTGGAGGCCGTAGTGGAAGGGCAGTACCGCTGGCTGCCGCTCGACCGGCTGGAGGAACTGCGCGCCACGGCGCCGGGCGCGATGCGCGACCTGGTCTGGCAGCCCGTCACCTTCCGCCTGGCGGCCGGGCGAGAACTCGGCGGCTTCGTGCCGGCGCGGTACCCAGATACGGAACGGGAGGCGGAGGACGCGGTCCGGCTGGCGCGTGCGACGCGCTGGATCGAGCGGGACGGCGAGCAGTGCGGGCTCGGCCAGCGTATGCTCGCCAGTGACCTCGGCGACCACGCCTTCCTCGATATCCGCCGCCTCCGCTTCGATTCCGAGGAGGCGGCGACGGATGGCTAGCGCCTGGCCGAAGGAGCGGCTGCAGCCCTCGCTGTTCGATCGGCTGGGCGACAGCCTGGCGCCGGAGATTGCGCAGCTTGCGCAGGATCGCGCGGCGCTGGACCGGCTGCTGGACGCGCCCGGACGCGCGGCGCTGGCGCGGCTGCTGCAGGAGGAAGGCCGGCCCGGTGAGGAGGGAATGGCGGCCCTCTCCAACCTCGGCGAGGAAGCGCGCGCGCTGGTCGAACGCGTGCTGCAGCTGGAGCGCGCGCGGCGGCGGGAGATGCGCAGCGCAGTGGTGCTCTCGGCCGCGGCGCTGCGCGAGGCGGTGCTGCGCGACCTGCTCAGCCTGCTGAACACCACCGCTACGGAGGCCGATCCAACGGTCGGGGACGCCGTGCTGGCGCCGTTCCCGGCGGTCCGCGCGAGCGTTCTGAACTACGGCATCCCTGGCCTCGCCGGGCATGTGCGCACGATGGACGATCTCGTCGCGCTGGCCCGCGAGATCGAGCGCGCCATCGAGTGCTACGAGCCGCGGCTGCGCCAGGTCCGGGTGCGCCCGGCGCAGCCACCGGCGGGCGGCGGCGCGCTGGCGAGCCCGGTGGACCTGGTGATCGAGGCGGAACTCTGGGGCTATCCCGTGCCGGAGCACCTGCTGGTGCGCACGATCCTCGACCTCGATGCGGGCCATGTGGCGCTCGCCGGGCCGGAGCGCACGGCATGATCCGCGATGCGCGCTTCCTGGACTACTACGAGCAGGAGCTGCGCTTCGTGCGCGACCTGGCCGGCGAGTTCGCCAGCGATCATGCGCGCATCGCCAACCGCTTCGGGCTGGATGCGGACAGCTGCGCGGACCCGCATGTGGAATGGCTGCTGGACGGCTTCGCCTTCCTGGCCGCGCGCGTGCAGCACAAGCTGGATGGCGACGGCGCGCTGCTCTCCCAGCACCTGCTGGAGATGATCTACCCGGACTACCTGGCGCCGACGCCGGCCGCCGGGATCGTTGCGCTGGAGCCGGCGCCGGATGCGCCGCCGCTCGAGAAGGGCTTCGCCGTGCCGCAGGGCAGCCGGCTAGTGAGCCGGATCGTCCCGGGCGAAGCCAGCCGCTGCATCATGACCACCGCGCATCCCGTGACGGTCTGGCCGGTGGAGATCGCAGAGGCGCGCTATCTCTCCGCAGCGACACTGGCGGCGCAGGGCATCGCACCGGCGGGGCGGGTCCGGGCGGGGCTGCTGCTGCGGCTGCGCACGCGCGGCGGCGTGGCCTTCGCAGGCCTTGCGCTCGACCGCCTGGTGCTGCACCTGGCGAGCCGCGACCGGGTGGCGCAACTGCTCTACGAGGCGCTGGTCGGGCACGGCTGCGGGATGGCGGGCCGGGCGGAAGGCGACAAGGCGGCGGCACCGGTCGCCGGCGGGCGCGTCTCGCGTGTCGGCTTCGCGGAGGAGGAGGCGCTGTTCCCGCCTTCGCCGCGCGGCTTCTCGGGCTTCCGGTTGCTGCGCGAGTATTTCGCCCTGCCCGACCGCTTCCTGTTCGTGGCGCTGGAGGGGCTTCAGCCGCTGGTCCGGCGCGTATCGGGCAGCGGGATCGAGCTGCTGGCGCTCCTCGACCGGTTCGAGCCGGCGCTGGACGGGGCGGTGACGAAGGACCAGTTCACGCTCTTCGCCACGCCCGCGCTCAACCTGTTCCCGCGCCGCGCCAAGCCGATCCTGGTGGAGCCGTACGAGGACGAGCACCACGTCGTGGTGGACCGCGCGCACCCGCTGGACCACGAGGTCTTCTCGGTCACGCGGGTCACGGGCTTCGGCGCGGATGGACGGGAGAGCGCAGCATTCGGCCCGTTCCACGCCGCGCCGGCCCGGGAGGCGCCCGGGTCCGGCGGCTACTACACGGTGGAGCGGCGCCAGCGGCTGCTCGGCGCCGCGGAGGAGCGCGCGCGCTCGGCACGCTCCGCCCATCTGGGCAGCGAGGTCTGGATCCAGCTCTGCGACACGCAAGGCGGGAAGCTGCAGCGCGAGTTGAAGCGGCTGGACGTGGAAGTGCTCGCTTCCAACCGCGACCTGCCGCTGCGCCTGCCGCTGCCGGCCGGCGAGATGCATTTCACGGTGGAAGGAGGCGGGCCGCTCGCCGGAGCCCGGGTGCTGGGCGGGCTGACGGCGCCGCGCCCCTCCCCGGCGACGATGGCCCCGCCGGGCGGCGGGATCTGGGGCGACGTGGCTTGGCGGCTGGTCGGGCACCTGGCATTGAACCACCACTCGCTGGTGGATGGGCGCGGCGCGGAGGCGCTGCGCGGCATGCTGGAGCTCTACGGCGCCGATGCGGAGCCGCAGCTGGCCCGGCATGTCGAAGCGGTGCGCCATGTCGCTGCGCGCACGGTGACGGGCCGGCTGCCAGGCGGCGGTCCGATCGCCTTCGGGCGCGGGCTGGAGGTGACGCTGGAGCTTGCCGAGGCAGCGTTCCAGCAGGGCGGCGCCTTCGTCCTGGGCGGCGTGCTGGAGACTTTCCTGAGGCGGCACGTCACGCTGAACAGCTTCATCGAGACGGTGCTGCGCACCAGTGAGCGCGGGGAGATCATGCGTTGGCCGAGCCATACCGGCAGCCGGCATCTCGCCTGAGCCCGGACGCCGCCGGCTCGGTCGGGGCGTCCCGCGCGGAGGCGGCGGATCTCGCCGCGCTGATGGCGGCGCCCGAGCGGTTCGGGCTCTTCGCGGCGCTGCGGCTGATCGAGGCAGCGCATCCGGACCGGCCGCGCATGGGCCGTGCCCGGCGCGCGCAGGACGAGCCCGTGCGGCTCGGCCAGCCGCCGCACATGCATTTCCCCCCTGCCGAGATCGCCGGCTTCGCCGGCGGGCAGGCGGGACGCGCGCCGCGGCTGCTGACCTACGCGTTCGGGCTGTTCGGCCCGCAGGGGCCGCTGCCGCTGCATGTCTCGCGCGAGGCGCTGACGCGTGCGCGGCAGAACGCGGACCCGGTGCTGGCGGATTTCTGCGACGTGTTCCATCACCGGATGCTGGCGCTGTACTGGCGCGCCCATGCCGGCGCGCGGCCGGCGGTGGAGCAGGACCGCCCCGCCGAGAACCGCTTCGCGCAGCGGCTGCGCGCGGTGGCGGGCATGGCAGGGCCGGGCTTCCGCGGGCGATCGGCGCTGCCGGAGCGGTTCATGCTGTTCGCGGCCGGGCTGCTGGCGATGCAGACCAGGCCGCCGGAAGCCCTGGCGCGGCTGATCACGCTCTACTTCGCGGTGCCGGTGCGCGTGCAGGAGTTCGTCGGCGCCTGGCTGTGCATCCCGGCACATGCGCACACGCGCCTCGTGAGGGGCGAGAGCGCGCCGCGCCTCGGCCAGGGAAGCGTGGTCGGCACGCGTGTCTGGGCGCGCCACCACCGGTTCCGCATCGTGCTGGGGCCGCTCGGGCTGTGCGACTTCCTGCGTTTCCTGCCGGACGGCGACTCGCGCGCGAAGCTGGATGCGATGGTCGCAAGGGTGCCGGGGCCGGAGCTCGACTGGGACGTGCAGCTCGTGCTGCGCCATGAGGAGGTGCCGGTGCTGCGGCTGGACGGCACGGCGCGCCTGAACTGGACGAGCTGGATCGCCGCGCGGCGTCCACGCGCGCAGGACAGCGACGAGGTGGTGCTGCCCGGCAGCGCCAGCGGCCATACGGAAGCGGACGAGCGCAGATGACGACCATCACCCGCGACGTGGTCTTCGGCAGGCTCGGCAGCGTCGCGATGAAGACGCTGCAGGGCGCCTTCGAGTTCGCGCGCGCGCGCGGCGACGGCTACATCGAGCCGCTGCACTGGCTTTCGATCTGGCTGCGCACGGATGGCTGCGACGTGCCGCTCATCCTCGACCGGCTCGGGGTGCAGCGGGAGGCGCTGCTGGCCGATGTCGGCCGCGCGCTGGAGCGTCTGCACCGCGCGCGCTCCTCGCATCTCGACTTCAGCCGGGAGCTGGAGCTGGCGATCGAGCGCGGCTGGATCAGCGCGAGCCTGGTGTTCGGCGGCGCGCGCATCCGCACCGGGCATCTGCTGCACGGCATGCTGGACGACCCGCAGCTGGCGCGGCTGCTGTTCGACATCTCGGGCGCCTTCCGCACGCTGGACGGCACCGCACTCGCCGCGCGCTTCCAGGAGCTGACCCGCGGCTCGACCGAGGAGGCGGATGCAGTGCCGGCGGAGGCGCCGGCCGGCGCACCGGCCGCCGCGTCGCTGCCAGGGCAGCGCGAGAGCGCGCTGGCGAAGTTCACGCGCGACATGACGGCCGATGCGCACGCCGGCCGGATGGATCCGGTGCAGGGGCGCGACAAGGAGGTGCGCACCGTCATCGACATCCTGATGCGGCGGCGCCAGAACAATCCCATGGTGCTGGGCGAGGCCGGCGTGGGGAAGACCGCGCTGGTGGAGGGGCTGGCGCAGCGCATCGCAGGCGGCGACGTGCCGAAGCCGATGCGCAACGTGCGCCTGCTTTCTCTCGACGTCGCCGGGATGCAGGCCGGCGCTTCCGCGCGGGGCGAGTTCGAGAGCCGGCTGAAGGCGGTGGTGGAGGAGGTCGCAGCCTCCGACCAGCCGATCGTGCTGTTCATCGACGAGGCACACACGCTGATCGGCGCAGGCGGCGCGGCCGGCACGGGCGATGCGGCCAACCTGCTGAAGCCGGCGCTGGCGCGCGGCACGCTGCGCACCATCGCGGCGACCACCTGGGCCGAATACAAGAAGCACATCGAGAAGGATGCTGCGCTGATCCGCCGCTTCCAGGTGGTGCAGGTGGACGAGCCGGACGAGAAGGCGGCGGTCGAGATGGTGCGCAGCGTGGCCTCCACGCTGGAGGGGCACCACGAGGTGCAGATCCTGGAGGAGGCGCTGGGCGCCTCCGTCAAGCTCTCGGCGCGCTACATCCAGGGACGGCAGCTTCCGGACAAGGCAGTCTCGGTGCTCGACACGGCCTGCGCGCGCGTCGCGATGAGCCGGGAGGCCACGCCGCCCGGCGTGGAGGATGCGCGGCGCCGCATCGCCGACCTGGAGCGCGAGCAGGCGGGGCTGGGGCGCGAGCGCCGCATCGGCCTGCCGCATGCGGAGCGCGAGGCGGCGGTGGGCACGCAGATCGAGGCGGCGCGAAAGGAACTGGCCGGGCTGGAAGCGCACTACGCCGCCGAGAAGGAGGTGGTGGAGAAGCTGCTCGCGCTGCGGGCGGAGCTGCGCGACCGTGCCGAGGGCGATCCCGAGGCACTCGCCCGTGCGCAGGCGCTGCAGGAGGAACTGGCGAAGCTGCAGGGCGAGGCGCCGCTGGTGCTGCCGGCCGTGGACGGCCAGGCCGTCGCCGCGATCATCGAGAGCTGGACCGGCATCCCGGTGGGCCGGATGCTCGCCGATGAGATCGCGGCGGTGCTCGGCATGGCGGCGGCGCTGCGCGGGCGCGTGGTGGGGCAGGACCATGCGCTGGACGAGATCGCGCGGCGCATCGAGACGGCGCGCGCGGGGCTGGAGCACGAGGGGAAGCCGAAGGGCGTCTTCCTGCTGGTCGGCCCCTCCGGCGTCGGCAAGACGGAGACCGCGCTGGCGCTGGCCGAGCAGCTCTTCGGCAGCGAGGAGCACGTCATCTCCATCAACATGTCGGAATTCCAGGAGGCCCACACCGTCTCCACCCTGAAGGGCGCGCCCCCGGGCTATGTCGGCTATGGCGAGGGCGGGCGACTGACCGAGGCGGTGCGGCGCAAGCCCTACAGCATCGTACTGCTCGACGAGGTGGAGAAGGCGCACCCCGACGTCCACGAGATCTTCTTCCAGGTCTTCGACAAGGGCTGGATGGCCGATGCGGAAGGGCGGCGGATCGACTTCCGCAACACGCTGGTCATCCTCACCTCGAATGTCGGGTCCGACCAGATCATGCAGCTCACCGCCGATCCGGAGCTGCGGCCGGAGCCGGAGGTGCTGGTCAGGGAGCTGCGCCCGACGCTGCGCAAGACCTTCCCCGCCGCGCTGCTCGGGCGGCTCACCGTGGTGCCGTACTACCCGCTCAGCCAGGAGACGCTGGACCAGATCATCCGCCTCCAGCTCGGCCGCGTCGCCGGGCGGGTGGCGCGCAGCCGTGGCGTTCCCTTCACCTACGAGCCGGCGGTGGTGGAGCTGATCCGCGGCCGCTGCACCGAGACGGAGAGCGGCGCGCGCATGGTGGATGCGATCCTGACCGGCACGCTGCTGCCCGCCGTCAGCCGCGAGATCCTGATGCGGCTGCGGGAGCGCCGGCCACTGGCGCGCGTGCATGTCGGCGCCGCCGATGGGCGACTGACCTATGCCTTCGACTGACGAACGCGCGGACAGCCTCAGGCTGCTCGTACTCACGCTGGAGGAGACCGGCGAGAGCCGGGAGCTGGCGCGCGGGGAGCTTTCGGTCGGGCGCGGGCCGGACAGTGACTGGGTGCTGAAGGAGAGCGCGCCGAAGCCGACCGTGTCGCGCCGCCACTGTCGCTTCGCCAACGGGCCGGACGGTGCGAGCGTCACGGATCTGGGCAGCACCAACGGCACGCGCGTGGATGGCCGCGCACTGGTGCCGCGCGTGCCGGTGCCGCTGCGCGGCGGCGAGGCGCTGGAGATCGGCCAGTGCCGCCTGCACGTGGAGCTGGCGGAGCCGTGGCGGCGCGGCGCGCCCGGGCTGGCGGTGCCGCCGCTCGGCCTGCCGCGGGGCCCCGGCGCGCCAGGCCTCGAGCTGCCGCCCCCTCCCCTGTTGCGCCCGGGCGCGCCTGACGATGCGGGCACGCTGTTCGGCCGCGGCGGCCCGGCCGATCTCTTCGCCGTGCCGGAAGGAACGCCGCTGCCGGGCACGATGCAGGAGGATCCGCTCGCCGGCGTGTTCAGTGCCGAGCTGCGGCCTCTGCCGCGCGGCGCCCGCGCCGTCGCGCCGCCGGAGCAGGCGCCGCCGTCCGAAGCCCCGCCGCAGATGGAGGCACTGCCCCCGCGTGGCCCCGTGCCGGAGCCGCAGCGCACCACGCCGGAGTTCCAGGATCCGCTGGCTGCCTCCGAGCCGCCGGCCGAGGCGCGGAAGCCTGCGGGCGAGGCGCCGCGACAGCCCGCGGCCGAGGGCAGCGCGCTGCTTGCGGCCTTCCTGGAAGGTGCGGGGTTGCGGCCGGCCTTCGCGGCGGGGCGCGACCCGGAGGCCTTCCTGCGGGAAGCCGGCACCGTCTTTGCGCGCCTGGCCAACGGGGTGCGCGAGCTGCTCGCGGTGCGGGCGGCGATCAAGGACCAGACCGGCGTCACGCGCACCCAGATCAGCGCCGCGCTGAACAATCCGCTGAAGCTCTCGGTCACCGGGCGGGAGGCGACGGCGGCGCTGCTGGGCGCGCGCGAGGAGGGCTACCTGCCGCCGGCCGCGGCGGTGGATGCCGCCTTCCGCGACCTGAAGGCGCATGAGCTCGCGCTGCTGGAGGGCGTGCAGTCGGCCGTGGCGGAGCTGTTGCAGCTCTTCGACCCCGAGGCGCTGGAGCAGCGGCTGGAGGAGGAAGGGCTGCTCGCGGCGATCATGCAGGGCGGGCGGCGCGCGCGGCTGTGGGAGCTCTACGAGGACCGCTACGAGGAGATCGCGAAGGCCGCGCGCACGCGCTTCCTCGGCCGCATGGACGATGCCTTCCGCGAGGCCTATGCCCGCAAGGCGGAGCAGGTCGCGACGCACCCCGGGCCGGACGAGCCGCGCCAGGAGGGCCGGCGATGAGGCGGCGCGCATTGCTGCTCTCGCCAGGCCTCGCCGCGGCGCTTGCCGTCGGCTGCGGCGGCCCGCCGCCGCCGACGCAGGTGGCGCTGCAGCTGCGCGCCGGCGCGGACGTCAACCCCGATGCCGCGGGCGCGCCCAAGCCGATCCGCGTACGCATCCTGCAGCTGGCGGGCACCTCCGCGTTCTCGCAGGCCGACTACTTCGCCATCGACTCCGATGCGGCGAAGGCGCTCGGCGCCGACCTGCTCGGCAGCGAGGAGGTGGTGGTGAGCCCCGGAGAGACCGTGCCGGTGCAGTTCGAGGCGAAGCCCGGCACGCGCTTCGTCGGCATCGTCGGGTCCTACTTCGCCTATGACCGCGCCGGCTGGCGCGCCTGGGCGCCGGTGCGGCCGAACGAGGACAACACCTATGCCGCGACGCTCGGTGCGACCGGCCTGACGCTGGTGGAGGGCGCGGCATGACGCATCCCGGCCGCGTCGTCTGGTCCGAGGGGATGCTGCTCCGCACGCAGCACCTGCAGCAGCAGGATCGCTGGGTTGAGGCGCTGATGCGCGCCTGCACCCTGGGCGCGCGGCAGCATGGCTGGGGCTTCCGCGAGCTGGAGCTGGAGCAGGGGCTGCTGGCGCAGGGCAAGATCGCGATCCGCCGCGCGGTGGGCGTGATGCCGGATGGCACCGCCTTCGCGCTGCCCGACGAGGGGCCGTGCCCCGATCCGCTGGAGATCCCGCCGACGGCCGCACAGTCCGTGGTGCACCTGGCGTTGCCGGTGCGGCTTGCCGGGTCTGCCGAGATAGATCCGGTCGGGCACCAGCCGACCGGTGCGCGCTACGCCGCGCGCGAGGTGGAGATCCGCGACAGCGTTGCGGAGGCGGATGCAGGCTCGGCTCCGGTGCACATCGCGCAGCTCCGCTTCCGGCTGCTGGCGGACGATGCGCCGCGCGACGCCTATGTGCACCTCGCCGCCGCGCGCGTGGCGGCGGTCGGCACCGACCGCGCGCTGCTGCTGGATGCGGAATTCCCGGTACCTTGCCTGCGCTTCGGCGCCTCGCCCTGGCTGGTCGGCGTGGTGGAGGAGCTGGTGGGCAAGCTCGAGAGCATCGCGCGGGAACGCGCGGCCTTCGTCACCGGGCGGCGCCCGCAGGGCGCAGGCGATCTGGCGGACTTCCTGGCGCTGCTGGTCTGCAACCGCTACCTGGCCGGCGCGCGGCACCTGGCGGCGCAACGTGCGGCGCATCCGGAGGAGCTGTATCTCTGGATGCTGGAGCTGCTGGCCGAGGCGACCAGCTTCTCCACCGGCGACGCGGTGGCGCCGGCGATCGAGCCCTATCGGCACGCCGAGCCGTGGCTCGGCTTCCGCCCGCTGGTGATCGAGCTCCGGCGCGCGCTGCTGGAGCTGGCGCGGCCGGACCGGCGCGCGGTGCAGATCCCGTTGCGCCTTTTCCCCAGCGGGGCGCGCGCGGCGGAGGTGCAGGACCGCGCCTTGTTCGAGGATGCCTCCTTCTACCTCGCCGTGCAGGCGCCGCACCCGCCGGATGCGATCCGGCAGCGCCTGCCGGGCCAGATCACCATCGGACCGGCGGAGGAGCTGCAGGCCATGGTGCGCTCCGCCGTGCCGGGCATTCCGCTGCGCCACGTTCCGACGGTGCCGCGCGAGATCCCGGTGCGTCGGCAGATGGTCTATTTCGAGCTCGACCGGAACAACGAGTTGTGGCGGCGCCTGCCGAGATCGGCGGGGCTCGCCATCCACGTCACCGGCGAGCTGCGCGAGGGGATGGAGATGGAGTGCTGGGCGGTGCGCGGCTGACGCCGCGACACCGAAGGGAGCATGCGTGGCATGGGCTCAGACGACGACCCGTTCGGCCTGGCGGACAGCGAGCGCACGCAGATCGCGCGCCCGCTGCCCGGTGGCCGGCCGGCAGGCGCGAGCAGGCCCGCACCCGAAGCACGCCCGGCATCGCCGCTGCGCGCCGCAGGCAGCATCGCCGCGGTCTCCGGCACGCCGGGCCGCGGGCCGCTGGTGGAGTGCGCCTTCGGCCTGCTCTCGCTGGCGCCGCTGTTGCGCGCACGCACGCCGCCGGCACCGCCCGAGCACCTCCGCTCGCAGCTCGAGGCGGAATTGCAGTCCTTCGCGGACCGCGCGCAGGCGCGCGGCGTGGACACGCGGCTGGTTGCACTGGGGCACTATGCGCTGTGCGCCTTCCTGGATGACGTGATCCTCAACACGCCCTGGGGCGCGCATGGGATCTGGCGCGCGAACAGCCTGGCCGGCGCGCTGCACCATGACGCCGCCGCGGGCGAGCACTTCTTCGCCTATCTCGACCAGGCGAAGCGGCAGCCGGAGCGCAGCCGGCCGGCCTTGGAGCTGATGGCCGCCTGCCTCGCGCTCGGCTTCGAGGGCGCCTACCGGCTGGAGCCGCAGGGACAGGCGACGCTGCGCCAGCTCCGTGCCGAGGTACTGGACACGCTGCGGCGCCTGGACGGGGTGGAGGAGCAGGAGCTCTCGCCGCATTGGCGCGGGGTTGAGGCCGCGCATGTGCCGATCACCCGCCGCATCCCGCTCTGGGTCTATGCGACCGGCGTGCTGGGCGTGCTCGTGCTCGTCTATGCCGGGCTGGCCATGCGTCTGGGCAGCGAGACCGCGCAGCTCGATGCGGTAGTGGCGGCGCTGCCGCCCGCCGGACCCGTCGGCATCGTGCGGCAGGCGCCGGTCACCGCGCAGCCCGTGGCAGTGCAGGTGCCGCGCGCCGCTGCGCTGGCGCCGCGGATCCGGGAATGCCTGCCGGCGGCTGCGCAGCGCGATGCGGAGGCGGTGGTGGAGAACCTGCAGGGCGTGCGCGTGCGCCTGCCGAATGCGGGCCTCTTCGCCTCGGGCAGTGCGCAGCTGCAATCCGCGGTCGCGCCGCTCGTCGCCTGCATTGCGGAGGTGCTGAAGGAGGCGGAGGGACGCATCGCGATCGTCGGCCACACGGACAACGTGCCGATCCGCACCGCGCGCTTCCCGAGCAACTGGGAACTCTCCCGCGCGCGCGCCGAGGCGGTGGCGGCGGTGGCGCGGCCGGTCCTCGGCCAGCGCATCCAGGTGACGGGCCGTGCGGATGCGGACCCCGCGGCCTCCAACGCGACCGAGGATGGGCGGGCCCGCAACCGCCGCGTGGAGATCCTGCTGCTGCGATGAGCGCGCTCCGTTCCCTCCTGTCCGTGCTGCGCGCCAGGTGGTTCTGGAGCCTGGTCGGCGCGGTCGTGCTCTCGCTGCTGGTGTGGTTCTTCGGCGACCTCGTGGCGGTCGGCGAGACACGTCCCCTCGGCACGCCGGTGGCCCGGCTCGTGGTGATCCTGTGCATCGCGGTCGTATGGGGCGCATGGAACCTGCTGGCGCAGGCCCGCGCGCGGCGCTCCAACGAGAAGCTGGTGGCGGCGCTGGCGGAGCCGGCCGCGAGGAGGGCGCCCGGCTCCGAGGAGGTCGCGGAGCTCGACCGCCGCTTCCTCGCGGCGCTCGACCAGCTCAGGCACCGCCGGCTCGGCGGGCGCGGCGGGCGGCGCTGGCTCTACCAGTTGCCCTGGTACGTGATGATCGGGCCGCCCGCTTCGGGCAAGACAACGGCGCTGGCACAATCCGGCCTCAGCCTGCGCGCCGGCCAGATCCAGGAACTGCGCGGCGTCGGTGGCACCCGCTACTGCGACTGGGTGTTCACCGACGAGGCGGTGCTGATCGACACCGCCGGCCGCTACACCACGCAGGAGAGCGATCCGGAGGCCGACAAGGCCGCCTGGCTCGGCTTCCTGGACCTGCTGCGAGAGCGGCGGCCGCGCCAGCCGCTGAACGGCGTCCTCGTCGCGATCTCCACGCGCGACCTGCTGCAGGCCGGGGGCGTTGACCACGCCGCGCGCATCCGCGCGCGGCTGGACGAGATCGAGGGGCGGCTGGGCCTGCGCCTGCCGGTCTACCTGCTGGTCACCAAGGCCGACCTGATCGCCGGCTTCGAGCCATTCTTCGCGGATCTCGGCGAGGCGGAGCGCGAGCAGGTCTGGGGCCACAGCTTCGCGCGTCAGCCCGGCCACACCGAGCCACCTTCGGCGCCTGCGCTGCGGGACGCGCTGGCCGGCCTGGTGGCCCGGCTGGACCGGCGGCTGCCGCGGCGCCTGGCAGCGGAGCAGGACCTCGCACGGCGCGCGCAGGTCTTCGGCTTCCCTGCACAAGTCGCGAGCCTGTCGGACGAGATCGTGCGCTTCGCCGAGCGTTGCTTCCGCGCCTCCACCTACGAGCGCGGTGCATGGTTGCGCGGCGTCTACCTGACCAGCGGCACGCAGACGGGCACGCCGGTGGACCGGCTGATGGCGACCATCGCGCGCAGCATCGGCAGCGCGGTGCCGGCACCCTCCGCCGCCAGCGGCGACCGCAGCTTCTTCCTGCGCCGCCTGCTGGAAGGCGTGGTGTTCGGCGAAGCGAGCCTGGCCGGCCGTGACCTGGCGCGCGACACGCGTGACCGGCTGGTGCGCGGCGTGGCGCTCGCCTCCCTTGCGGTGATCGCCTTGGCGACGCTTGGCGCCTGGACCTGGAGTTACGCCGGCAACCGCGATCGTCACGAGCGCCTGGCGGGCGAGCTGGAGGCCTGGGGGCGACAGGCGCGGCCCTTCGCGCATACGCGGCTGACCAGCGCCGATGCCGACTTCACCGCCGTGCTGCCGCTGCTCGACCGGCTGGGCGACATCTCCCAGCGCCTGGCGCGGGCCGATCCGCTGGCGCTGCGCATGGGCCTCTCCCAGCGCGCCACGGCGGAGGCACAGCTCGGCATCGCCTATCGCAACGCGCTGTCGCGGATGCTGCTGCCGCGGCTTGCACTCACCACCGAAGCCGGGCTGCGCAGGCACCTGCAGGAGCCCGACGCGCTGGTGGAGGAGCTGAAGACATATCTCTCGCTTGTCGGCCGCGCCCCGGTGGAGCCGCAACTGCTGGAGGAGCTCTACGCGCTCGAGGCGGAGGCGCGCGCGCCTCCCCTCGTCGCCTCCGCACGCCGGCACGTCGCGGCGCTCGCGGCCATCCTGCCGGGGCTGGAGCAGTCGGAACGGCCGGCGCCCGACCAGCCGCTCGTGGCCGAGGCGCAGGCCGTGCTGGCGCGCATGCCGCTCGCGCAGCGTGCCTACCGGATGCTGGTGTCGAGCCCGGCCGTCGCGGCGCTGCCGGGATGGCGCGTGACGGATGTCGCGGGGCCGAGCGCGCCGCTGGCGCTGACCAGGCGCTCCGGCCAGCCGCTGGGCGCGGAGATCCCTGCCGTCTTCACCTATGACGGCTTCCACCAGCTCGTCCTGCCGTCGCTCGACGAGGTCGCACGCGCCGCCTACGCCGAATACTGGGTGCTGAGCGGGCGCGGCACGCCGGACGCGTCGGAAGCCGATATCCGCAAGCTGAAATCCGACATGCTGCAGCTCCACTATACGCACGCCGTGGCGGCATGGGATGCCCTGCTGAAGGACGTCACCGTCGCGCCGATGGGCACGCTCGAGCGTGCGGTGGAGGTGACGCGGGCGCTCTCCGGTCCGAACTCACCACTGAAGCTGCTGCTGGCAGCGGTGCTGCGCGAGACGTCGCTGACCGTGCCGCCGCAGGCCGCGCAGCCACCCGCCGAGGGCACGGCGACCGCGGCGCTGCGCGCGGCGGCGCAGAGCGCGACCAGCCGGGTGGACCGGCTCTCCCGCCTTGTCCGGCCGGGCGGCGCCGCAGCGGCGGCCACGGAGACGCCCGGCGCACCGGTGGAGGCGCGCTTCGCCCATCTGCGGCCGCTGGTCGAGGGCGCGAGCGGCGGGCCGCCGCTGCTCGACGAGGTGGCCGCCGCCTTCGGTGCGGCGCATGCGAAGCTCGCGGAGGCGCAGGCCTCGCCCAACCCGGCCGAGGCCTTCGCGCGCATGGGGACGACCTGGGCGCAGCAGCTTGCCGCCACCGCGCAGCGCATGCCGGAACCATTGCAGCAGATGCTGGCATCGGCGCCGGGGAGCGCCGCGGGCATTGCACGCTCGGGCGCGCTGCAGCAGCTCAATGCGGTGTGGCGCACGGATGTGCTGCAGTTCTGCCGCGCGGCGATCGGCGGGCGCTTTCCCTTCTCGCCGGGCAGCCCCGCCGATGCGAATACCGAGGACGTGGCCCGGCTGTTCGGGCCGAACGGGCTGATCGACGGCTTCGTGAAGGGACCGCTGGCGAATTTCGTGGACACCACGCGGCCGCAATGGCGCGACAGCCAGGGCATCGGGTTGAGCGGCGGCGCATTGCAGCAGCTGGCGCGCGCGCGCCGCATCACCTCCGCGCTGTTCGCCAGCGGAGCGGGGCCGAAGGCCTCCTTCAGCATGACGCCGCTCGCCCTGAGCGGCAACGCGGCCTCCGCCACGCTGGCCGTGGACGGGCAGGAACTGCGCTACGCGCATGGGCCGGGGCGCCCCGTCGCCTTCGTCTGGCCCGCGCCATCGGGAGCGAACATCGTGCGGCTGAGCTTCGCACCGAGCGGCGGAGGGCCCCCGCTGACGGTGCTGCGCGAAGGTCCCTGGGCGCTCTTCCGGCTGCTGCACGAGAGCGGCCGCTTCGCGCGCACCGACCAGCCCGACCTCTTCGTGGTGGAGCTGGCCGCCGGCGGCTACGCGCTCAGCCTGCGGCTGCGCGCGGCCAGCGTGGAGAACCCCTTCAACCTCAGCCTGTTCGCAGGCTTCGCCTGCCCGGAGGGGTTGTGATCGCGCCCGGAGTCTTCGGCAAGCTGCCGTCGCAGGGCGACTTCCTGCTGCGCGGGCTGCCGGCGAGCTTCGCCGATCCCTGGCATGCCTGGCTGGTCCGCGGCCTGGCGACGGCGCGCGAGGCGCTCGCGGCGCGGTTCGAGCCGGCCTACATGGCCGCGCCAGTCTGGCGCTTCGCGCTGCCGCCCGCCGCCTGTGGCCCGGATCCGGCCGCCGGAGTCATGCTGCCCAGCGTGGATGCCGCTGGCCGGCTGTTCCCGCTGACCATCGCCGCCATCGGCGTGGCGTTCGGGCCCGCCGAGGCGACCGCCGCCGCCCTGCCGTGGTTCGAGGCGCTGGAGCAGGCCGGCCGCGACGCCCTGGCCGGTGATCCCAACACCGATGCCTGGATGGCCGGGGTGGCGGCGCTGGCGCCGCCGCCATCGCCCGCACCGTTAAACTGCGCGCATGTGCCGCGGTCGTCGGAGGGCGCTTTG
Organism: Falsiroseomonas sp.; assembly: GCF_041690465.1. Lineage (GTDB taxonomy): Bacteria > Pseudomonadota > Alphaproteobacteria > Acetobacterales > Acetobacteraceae > Falsiroseomonas. The sequence continues at coordinate 32,511 of NZ_JAWLHG010000029.1, forward strand.
CAGCCGGCCGTCCTGCCGGTGCTGGCCGCCTTCGGCGCGGCGCACGCCGTGCTGCTGTGGTGCGAGGGCTCGCCCTTCGTCCGCGCCTGCGCGCTGGTGGCGCCGGCGCTTCCGGAGGGCGCCTGCTTCGTGCGCCTGCTGTCCGATCCGGCGGAGGCGGCGCAATGACGGGGATGTGGTCCGTCGCGTGCGCCGCGGTCAGCCATGCCGGCCATGTGCGGCGCGTGAACGAGGATGCCTGGCTGGCGCGCCCCGAGGCGGGCCTTTTCGCCGTGGCCGACGGCATGGGCGGCCACCAGCGCGGCGACATCGCCAGTCGAATGGTGATCGACGCCCTGGCGACGCTGCCGCCTGCACCCGATGCGCGGACCATGCGCGACCGTGTCGAGACCTCGCTCGCAGCGGTGAACCGCGCGCTGCAGCAGACGGGCGGCGGTGCGGGCGGCGTCTCGGGCAGCACGGTGGTGGTGCTGTTGATGTGCGGGCGGCACTTCGCCGTGCTCTGGGCTGGCGACAGCCGCGCCTATCGCGCCGGGCCGGATGGCTTTGCGCAGGTCACGCGCGATCACAGCCTGGTGCAGGAGCTGGTGGACCGCGGCGCGCTGACGCGCGAGGCGGCCCGCGGCCATCCGATGTCGAGCCGGATCACCCGCGCGGTCGGCGTGGCGCCGGAACTGGTGCTGGAAGGGGTACAGGGCGAGCTGCGGGCCGGCGATGCCTTCCTGCTGTGCAGCGACGGGCTGACGCGCCATGTGGCGGATGCGGAGATCCGCTCCGCGCTCGAGGCACTGCCGCCGGAGGCGGCGGCCGAACGCCTGCTGGAACTGACGTTGGCGCGCGGCGCGACGGACAACGTGACGGTGCTGGTGCTGCACATCCGACCCGGCGACGGCACCGGTGCCGAGCCGGGCGGTGACGAGGATGCGACCGTCGTGCTGCGCGAGGGGATGCCATGAACCTGCTGAATGCCACGGCCATGCAGGCGGCCTGGACGATGGGCGTGGATCCTTCGGGGCGCGAGCATGTGGTCGTCGTCGCCAAGGGCACCTTCCTGATCCCCGATGACGGCGGCCCGGCCGTGCTCGCGCCGAAGGAGCGGCAGGTGCCGCTGGTGATGGCGGACACCTTCACCGGCGAGCCGGGCTTCTCCGCCCCGGTGCACGAGGCCGAGTTCGCCTGGGCCAAGCCGCGCTGCGACGTGCTGGTGAACGGCACGGCCCATGCGCCGGAGGGAAGGCCGGCGGAGCGGGTGCGCGTCGGCGTGAAGCTCGGCGCCTGGCAGAAGGTGTTCGACGTGGTCGGCGACCGGGAGTGGATCCAGCGCGGCGCGACGCCGGCGCCCTCGGCGCCGATGCCCTTCCTCGCCATGCCGGTGACCTATGACCGCGCCTTCGGCGGCGTGGACGACACGGATCCGGAGAATGCCAGCGCCTACATGCGCAACCCCGTCGGCCGCGGCTACGGCGCGCCGCGCTCGGCGGAGCGGCTGCTGGGCCGCCCGGTGCCGAACACGGAGGATCCGCGAGATCCGGTGCTGCTGCCCTGGGGCGAGTATGCGCCGATGAGCTTCGGGCCGGTGGCACGCGGCTGGCAGCCACGCCTCGCACTGGCCGGCACGTATGACCAGCGCTGGCTGGACGAGGTGTTCCCCTTCCTGCCGACCGACTTCGACGTGCGGCACTTCCAGGCGGCGCCGGAGGACCAGCAGATCGACGAGCCGAAGGCGGAGGAAGAGGTGGTGCTGCTGAACTTGGCGCCTGCTGGGCGCGTGCGCTTCCGCCTGCCGAGGGAGCTGGAGGTGCCGGTGGCGTTCTTCCCGGGGCGCGGGGAGGTGGAGCATCGGCGGGCGGTGCTGGATACGGTGCTGATCGAGCTGGAAAAGGGCGTGCTCTGCCTGGTGTGGCGCTGTGTGCGGCCGCTGCAGCGCAGCGTATTTGAGCTGGAGGAGGTTCTGGTCGGCCGTGGTACTCCCGCCTGGTGGCACGCGCGGGACATCGGCAAGCCCTACTACCCCGGCCTCGGCGCGCTCCTGTGGACCCGGGCGCATCCCGAGGAGGCCGACACGTGAGGGTAGCGCATTGAGGATCCTCGGCTGCGGCATGGCGACTGCGGTCGGCCTCACGGCTCCGGCGAGCTGCGCGGCCATCCGCGGGCGGATCGACGGCTTCAGGGACACTGCCTTCATCGCCGCGGGCGGACAGTGGATCGTGGGCGCGGAGGTGCCGCTCGAGCAGACCGTTCGCGGCACTGCGCGCCTGGCCCACCTAGCGGCGGGACCGCTGCGGGAGTGCCTTGGCCTCGTGCCCGCGGTTAGGCCGGAGGACATCCCCGTTCTCCTCTGCCTCGCCGAGGAGGAGCGTCCCGGCCGCCCTGCCGGACCGGACATGTCAATCTTGCTCCACGCCGCAGGCCTGCTGGGCGTGACGTTCCATCCGGAATCCCGGGCCGTCGCTGCGGGGCGCGTCGGCGGCGTGGTCGCGCTGCACCATGCGAGGCACCTGATCGAGCACGGCCGCGTGCGGCACGTGATCGTCGCCGGTGCCGACAGCTACCTCTCCGCCGCCACGCTCCAGGCATACGAGGAGGACGAACGGATCCTCACCGGCGACATCACGGACGGCTTCATCCCGGGCGAGGCGGGCGGCGCCCTCCTGCTCGGTCCGGCGGATGCCCGCGGCAACGGCCTCGCCGTGCTCGGCATCGGATTCGCGCGGGAGACGGCCACAATCCTGTCAGGCGATCCGCTGCGGGCGGACGGCCTGACGAAGGCCGTATCCGATGCCCTTGCGGAAGCAGGCCTCGCCATCCACGACCTGGACTACCGGATCACCGACGTCAGCGGCGAGCAATACGCCTTCAAGGAGGCGTCTCTGGTGCTCTCCCGCCTGTTGCGCCGACGCAAGGAGGAGTTCGACATCTGGCATCCCGCGGACTGCATCGGCGAAGTCGGGGCGGCGGCCATGCCTTGCATGCTGGGCGTGACGCTCGCTGCCGCGCGCAAGGGCTATGCACCTGGTCCGGGCATTCTCTGCCACCTTGCGAATGACGATGGCCGCCGTGCCGCCGTGGTGCTGCGGGCGGAGGCGGAGAGCTGATGGGGAACAGCGTCTTCGCCAACCGGCGGGAGATCGCCTGCAAGTCGGGTGCCGGCAAGGTCATCGCCGCGTTTCCCGACGTCTGTTTCACGCCACCGCAAACCCCGGCAACGCCGCCTGGCGTGCCCGTTCCCTACCCGAGCAACAGCAGGTCATCCGCCACAGCAAAGGGCAGCCGGTCCGTCCGGATCGACCGGAAGGAGGTGATGCTCAGGAACATCTCCTTCTACAAGAAATGCAATGGCGACGAAGCAGGCTGCGCCCCGAAGAAGGGGCTGATCACCAGTTCCAACACGTCAAAGACCTACTTCCGCGCCTGGTCCATGAACATCAAGATCGAGGGGGAGAACGTCGTCCGCCATCTCGATCTGACCACGTCGAACCACCGGAGCGAGGTGGGGAACGCCTCGGTCCCGATGATCGACACAGAGCGAATGGGCTTCACCGACCTGCCCAAATGCAAGGGTGTCGACAAGAAGTTCGAACTCGTACCCTACAAGAGCCATGATCCAGGGCCTCCGAAGGCGAAGAAGAAGACGCTAACCTGTGGCCGGGCGACTCCGCCGATGACCGGCCACCATCTGATACCCGGCCGCTGTATGCGGACGCGCACCCGCGGAAGCCGGGGCAGGAAGCTCAAGAACCCAACCTATCCCAAGGGCTGCTCGCACGACAGCGCGCCCTGCGTCTGCGTGGATAACGAGAACCAGCACGATGGGCTGCATCGCGACTGCCACGCCGTGTTTGACCCGATTGAGCACAAGCTGGCGCAGAAGCCCCCGAAAGGGCAGATAACCTATCGGCAGGCGCGCAACGCCGCCGCGAAGTCGGCTGCCGGCATCAATGGCGGGAAGCAGCCGACCAAGAGGCAATTAGATTGCATCAAGGCGCAGCTCGATAATTACTACAAGAACTGCCTCAAGGGCAAGAATGGGAAGGTGGATATGGATGCAAAGCTGAATGCACAGCAGGATGCCGCCGGTCTCGTTCTGCCCAACTATAAATCCGTCCCAAGCAAATCTATGTAACGCCGCTCAACGGAGGTTATACATGGGAGCCCGACCAAAGCGCAGGAAGCGGAAACCCGAAGCTCAATACTTCACAGGCGTTGCTGTGATGGGACCTCATGAGGCCGCTTTCACCGGCCAGCTCTACAGCCTGGAAGATAGCAATGACCGCCGGACCGGGGTGCCGACAGTGCACAACGGCGAATGGGCATCGTACGGTGTACTCTCTGGCATTCTCCACGCGATTCGCTTCACAGAGGATCCGGAGCGGCAGCTTCTCCTGCTCGCACGGGCGCATGGCCTGTACCGTATCTCGAAGAAGGGAATATCGTTTGAAGACATCGGCAAGGATGACGAAGGGTTCCTGATGGATCTCCGGCGGATCGGCGCCCGCTGGTACGCGGTGGGCGGCCATCACCACGTTTATCGGGAGGAAGCCACCGGCTGGCAGCGCTTCGACCAGGGCGTCCACATTCCCGACGAGCCCGGAGAGGCCAGGATCCTGCTCAGCATCGACGGCGTGGCGGAGGACGACATCTACGCGGTCGGCTTCAACGGCGTGATCCTGCATCACGACGGAAGCGCTTGGGCGGAACTCGAATCGCCGACCAATGTCGGCCTGCAACGCGTGCTCTGCGTCAGCCGCGACGAGGTCTATATCTGCGGCTATGGCAATGCGCTCTACCGCGGCAACCGCACTGGCTGGCAGGCCCTGACGGCACCCGATGAGAACGTCGTCTATTGGGATATGGCGCGGTTCCATGGCAGGATCTATGTCTGCACCAAGCAGAGACTGTTCGTCCTGAACGGCGACAGGCTCGACGAGGTAGACATCCCGGTGGAAGGGCCGTTGGGCTTCTATCGTCTCGACGCGAGCGACACCGAGCTCTGGAGTTGCGGCAACGAGTGCGTCTTGCGGTTCGACGGGACGACTTGGACGCAGTACGTCTGGCCGGATAATGCCTGACAGGAGCACGACACGTAGCTTCCCGGCAGGGCGGGCCTATCGCGGCCGTGCCCTGGATCGCCCCCGCCAGACCGGCAGCGGGCCGGCCGCGCCGCCGAGCTTCGCCTCCAGGCACGCGGCCCGGCGCTGCGGCTGGTAACCCTCGGCACGCGTCCTCGCGCGGTTCTCGGCATCGATAAGTTGGCCGCAGAGGTAGCGTTGGTCGGGGCGGAACCCTCCCTGCCTGTCGGCCCACCAGGCGCCAATGCGCGCCGGGTCCGGCCATGGAAGATCCTCGTCCGGATCGGGCGCCACCTCCTCATCCGTGGGATCATCGTTCGGCCCCGTGAGGACACCCGGGAGCGGCTCACCCTCGAGGTCCTCATAGGAAAGATCAGCGCCCGTGATCATCGAGAATGCCTCGCCCGCCACGCGCGCCAGGTCGGCATCCGCCATGCGGGCAATGAGCCAGGGCACTGCGGACGGTGCGCCGAGATGGCCCAGCGCCACCACAGTTGCGCGGCGCTGGGCGACGTCGCCGCTCATCGCGCGGACGAACCGCGCCCCGTGTTCCATGCCCATCGCGCGGACCGCGACTTCCAGCGCCTGCCAGCGGCGCGGACCCTCGGCGAGCGCCACCGCCTCGAGGGCACGCAGCGCGTCGCCGCGGTCCCCGAGAAGCACGGCGGACCAGCCCGCCCAGAAGTGCGCCTCCGGATCGGGATCCCCGAGGTGCTGAAGGCAGGTCTCCCGATACTCCGGCCTTCCCAACTCGCCTGCGAGACGGAGCGCACGGGCGCGGAGGAGCGCATCCCTGTCACGCGTGTATGCCGCATATCCAGGGCCGGGCTCGGCGCGGTGGACCGAGCAGGCACACACCGCGAGGTAGCGCTCGGCTGCATGAGGCGAGGCATGCCACGCCTGAACGGAGGGGGCCAGCAGGCCGGGCGGGCACCAGGCAATGGCGCCGACCAGGCCGCGCCGCGCCTCAGGCACTGCCGTCAGCGCAGCCAGTGGCTCGATGCGGCCCATGTCGCGTGATTCCAGCGCGAGGATCGCGGCCGCGAACGACTCGCCCGCCTCGGATCGGGCCTCGCGTTGCGCCGCGGCAATCCGCCACCCTGCTTCCCCCGCGACGCGCAACCCGTCCAGATGCGCCTCGAGCCGCTCGTCCAGCCGCACCAAATACTGCGCGCTGTAGTGCGGCGCCTCGACCGCGGCGTCACGCTGCGTCCAGAGGAAGGCCGCCCCTTCCGCGTGCTGCTCGACGATGTGCTCCAGGACCGGAGGTTCGGGGAGAGGCGGCATCAATTCAGGTGGACGGAGGCGCCCCTGATCCGGTTCGTGCCGCTCGACCAGCTCGAGATATAGGCGCCACGAATCAGGACTTTTCCGGCTCGGGTCAGGGTGATGCTCGCCGTGCCGCAGCGGAGCACGATTTCCTGCTCGGCCCGCAACTCCAGGCGGTCGCCGCGATCACGCACCACCTCCACTGCCTGCCTCCGTGCCGGTCGGCCCCGCGGGGCGGGCGGCGCCTCGGCAGGGCGCAGCAGGCGGCCAATGACGAGCGGCCTAGCCGGATCACCGCCCTCGAAGAGCAGCGCCACCTCGCCGCCCACATCCGCCGCCGACAGCGCGGCGGTGCTGCGTGCCTCCACGGCCTCCTCCCGCCGGTTGCCGGGGAAGACCACCAGCGGCTCGCCCGCGTCGCCGAAGCCGAGGAGGACACCGATCACGACACCTTCCAGCCGACCGACCTCGCTGTGCATACGTGTCTTCCTCAGCTGTTCTGAAGGATCTTGCGACCCTTCTGCGTGATGTTTCCACCGGCCTTCTGGTCGATCTTGCCCGATCCGTCGACCAGAACGTTCTTCCCCTTGATCGTGATGTCGCCGTTCTTCTTCATGACGATCATCGCGTTGCCCGTCTTGATCGTGATCTCGTCGCCGGCCGTGATCACGATGGCCTTGCCGACCGAGACCGACTGCCCCTTGCCGACCGAGACGATCTGGTCGTTGCCGACCGAGACGGACTGGGCCATTGCAACATCCAGGCTGTCATTGCCGCCAATCGAGGCGGTCCGGTCCCTGCCGACTGCCCAGCTGTCGTTCCGCCCGACCTGGTGCGCCTGCGTCGCGCCGACCGTCACGTTGCGCGCCGCGCCGATCGTCATCTGCTGGGCGACGCCGATGCTGCGCGCCTCGTTCAGCACCACCGTGTCCACGCGGCTTGCTCCCACGGTGACCGTCTGGTTGGATCCGACCGTGACGCTCTGATTGGCGCCCACCGTCACGCCCTCGTCCACGCCGACGCTGCGCGTGCGGTTGTTGCCGACGGAGAGCGTCTCGTCGTGGCCCACCGATTCCGTGCGGTCCACGTCGATGGTGATGGTCTCGTTGTGGTGGACCGTCTCCGTCTTGTCGTTCTCGACGACGATGGCCTCGTCCTTCTGGGCGTGCAGATAGACCTGCTCGCTGCCCTTCCTGTCCTCGAAGCGCAGCTCGTTGGAGCCGCCGCCGCCCTTGGAGCTGTTGCTCTTGATGCCGGACTGCGTGGCGTTGCCGGGCAGGTCGAAGGGCACGGTGCGGGCGGCGTTGTAGACGCGGCCGGTGATGATGGGCTGGTCGGGGTCGCCCTCCAGGAAATCCACGATCACTTCCTGGCCGATGCGGGGGATGTGGATCGCGCCGAAGCCGGCGCCGGCCCAGGCCTGGCTCACCCGCACCCAGCAGGAGCTGTCCGCGTCGGACTTGCCCTCCCGGTCCCAGTGGAACTGGACTTTCACGCGGCCATGCGCATCGGTGTAGATCTCCTCGCCGGACGGGCCGGTGACGATCGCCGTCTGCGGCCCATGCACGAAGGGGCGCGGCGTGCGGTGCGCGGGGCGGAAGGGCAGGCGCGTGTCGATCGCCTCCAGCGTGCAGCGATAGGGTTCCCCCTCAGTGCCGGGCAGGGAGCGTTGCGATTCCACTTCCAGCATGGTCTCGACGGCCAGGATGAGGTGCTCCGCATTCTGGTCGCTGCGCGGGAAATCGCGCAGCTTGAAGCGGTGGCCGCAGGCGAGGCCGGACGCATTCCCCGTGGCGAGGATGCGGCGCCGGTCCGCGCGCAGCGCCTCCAGCATCACCTGCGCGCGCGCATCGCCGGCATCGGTGGCGACGAATCCGCCCGGATAGTCATAGGCCTCCAGGTCGTCGCGCGCGTGGCAGGCAGAGGCCTGGCCCGCCGCTTCCAGCGGACGCGCCGGCTGCTTGAAGTCGAAGCTGCGCAGCGCGGTGCGCGCGGTGCGGGCGCGCGCGATGATGTCCCAGCGGTCCAGGTGGTCACGCTCCCGCTGCGCGGGATCGTCGGGCGGGTAGAAGGGAACGGTGTCGTACCCCGTGCGCGTGGGGCAGCTCGCCGGGTCGTCCACCAACACCATCTCGTGCCTGCCACGGGAATGCTCGAAGAAGAAGAACACCCCTTCCTCCTCCAGCAGGCGGGAGACGAAGTTCAGGTCGCTCTCGCGGTACTGCACGCAGAAGTCGCGCTCGATATAGTTTCCCGTCAGGCGGTCGCGCAGTTCCCCGCCATGCCCCGCGACCACGCGCTTCACGATCTCGACCGCGTTCATGCGCTGGAAGATGCGGCAGTCCGTGCGGCGGTCCAGGAACCAGAGCCAGGGAACGAGCACCAGGTCGTAGCGCGCCTGCTCCTCCATCGCGCCGCCATAGGTGACGTCGGCAATCAGGCCGTGGATGTGCCGCGGTCCGCCGGTGCCCTCCAGTTCCACGGTGGCGCCGGTGCCGAGGAGGGCCTCGAGATCCAGGTCGTGGGAGGGACCGAGCAGCGTGAGGTCGTAGCGGAAGGGTTGGCTCACCTCCTCGCGGCCGGTCAACCGCCGGAGCACGAGCGGCTGGGAGGTCTCGAGGGTGAGCCGCGCCTCGCGTTGCTTCGCCACGCCTGGCCTATCCTTCCTGCCGTCGCATCAGTCCATCTGCCCGGCGAGGCGTTCGGCCAAGGCGGCGTAGTGGCGCGCGGAGGCCTCGTTGCCGTTGCGGCGGAACTGCTCGCTTGCCTCGCGCGCGGCCACGCTCGCCGTGCGGAAGGCCTCGATGATCTGGTTGCGGTCGTCGGTGTCCAGCAGCCTCCCTTCGGCGAAGCGTCCGGCCATGTAGCCGCCCGCGACCTCGATCACGCCGAGCGCCGGGCGGCCCTGCGACATCTCGCCGAGGAAGAGCGCGGCGAGCTGCCCGCCCTGGAGGATGCGGAGCACGCCGCGGCCATCCGCGCGCATGCCGGGGCAGGCGCCGATCCACTGCCCCGCATGGCCTTGCCAGTCCGCGGGCATCTCGAAGCGGCAGCCGGTGCGCCGATCCACCGTCTCCGCCGCCCAGGTCGCGGAGGCGGGCGCCAGCAGCGCCGGCAGCAGCAGCGCCGCGCGCAGCGTCGTCACGAGAGTGCGGCGCGCCATCGCGTCACCAGCTTCTGGCTGCCTTCGAAATGCATGGCGTCCTCGGTCTGGAAAGCCGCGCCCCAGTACCAGCCATGCCGATTGAAGATCGGCGCGATGAGGGTGAGGCCGAACTGCACGCGGTTGTCGCCGCGCGCGTCCAGCACGCCGTGCAGCTTCAGGTCGATCGCGGTGCCCCACGAATGGTTGGAGATCGCGCGCGTCGAGCCGCGCTGGAAGCGGCAGCACAGCATCCCGGCGGTTCCGATGAAGGGATAGAGGTCGGGGAAGGCGGTCTGGACGTCGCGGAACACGGCGCGCAGGCTTTCCACCGCCGGGGCGAGGCCGGTGACGCGCACCGGGCCGGCCTGGCCCGTCACCATGTTCCGCGAGAGGCCCTGGTTGGTGACGCCCTGGCAGTCCTGGCCGTAGGACTCGCGCGGGTTGCCGAACAACTCGAGCATCAGGCGGTTCGAGACCGCGCGCAGGCCGATGTTGACGGTGCCCTCCGGCGGTCGTGGCACGAGGACCAGGCTCGGTTCGCCGGCGAGCCGCGGCGGCAGGCCGTTCGGCGCAGTGCCGTTCGGCAGCGCGGAGAGGCGACGCCATGTCGGTCCGCCCGGCGCGATGACGCCGTCGGGGTGGCGCAGGAAGGATTGCTGGAACCCGACGATCGCGGCGATGGTCCGCGGGCCGCAGATGCCGTCCGCGGGACCCGGCGGGAAGCCGTGGGCCCGCAGCTGCGTCTGCACCAGGCGGACATCGGCGGCCAGGTTGCGGCCGCCGCGGCCGACAGTACCGGCGATCTTCTGGGCCATGCAGTGCCTTCTGCCCAATGGCCGCCTTGCGGAAGAGGGCGGCCTGGTCCGACGCTCACCAGATGTCATCTTAGAATACTGTATGCTGGACCGCGTCGCCACGGGATTCGCCCAGGCGGCCTTGGCGAAGCCCCGGGGAGGCCGCGGGATGCAACTGCTGTTCGCAACGCCGACCGCCGGCGGCATCGTGAAGGCGCGCTTCGCGCATACGCTGTTCGAGGCAGCAATGGCGGTGCGAGACGCCGGCTGGCGACCGCAATTCGCCAGCCTGGACGGCAGCGACGTCACCGCCGCCCGCAACCACTTCGCGAACCTGGTCCTGCGCCAGCCCGGGTTCACGCACCTCGTGATGATCGACAGCGACATGGCGTGCGACGGCGAGGTGATCCTGCGGCTGCTGCGCGCCGGCAGGCCGGTGGTCGGCGCCGCCTATGCGAAGCGGCGGCTTGATCTCGATGCCCTCGCGCGGGCGGCGCGGGGCGCGGAGCGATCGTTGGCGGAGATCACTGCGCTGGCGCTGCGCTACAACCTGAGCCTGGAGTCCGGCACTTCCGTGCAGGTCACCAACGGCATGTGTCGTGTCGAGCGGATGGCGCTGGGATGCGCGGCCATCCGGCGGGACGCGTTGGAGGGGCTGGTTGCCGCCGGTCTTGCACCGGCGCGGTCTGACGCGGTGCTGCAGTCGCTCGGGCTCGAAGGGCCGTTCCATGACTTCTTCGGCCAGGTCACGCTGCCGGGCGGCGGGCGGCTCTCGGAGGACTACTCCTTCTGCCATCGCTGGCGCAGCGTGCCGGGGAACGAGATCTGGGCGCTGGTGGATGCCCAGGTCGGTCATGTCGGCGAGATGGTCTTCGGCGCGCCCTATCTGGACCGGCTGCGCCAGGGCGAGGCGTGACGGCGCCGCGCCGCGGTGCGGCTGCGGGCTGCGGCGCGGGCTGCGACGGCGTCGCCTCGCGCGGCCAGTCTGTGGGCATGCCGGCGAGGAAGGCGGCACGCATTCGCGCCACACGCTCCGCCGGCAGGCCGAGCGTGGCATCGTCGAACAGGCGCGGGTCGGGCGTATGCGCCAGATAGGCTTGCATCTCGTTCATCGCCAGGTCGTCAGTGGCGGCTTCGTAGCCCTCCTGCGCGAGGAAGCGTCGCCAGGCCGCGCGTTCCTCCTCCGTCAGCGCCTCCGCCCAGAAGCGCCGGACATGCGCGGCGTAGTCGGGATTGGAGAAATAGGCCGCGTGCGACAGCTCGTGCCGCAGGATCGCCGCCCGCAGCGCGGCATCCACCGGCGCGGCGGCGCCGGGGACGGAAACCACCACGGCGTTGCTGCCCGGCCGGTCCAGCCCTTCCCGGCGCATCAGATCGCGCAGCGCCTGCTCTTCGGGCGTCAGCCTCACGCCACCTTCGCGGGCCAGGGCGAAGAAGCGGCGGAGGTCGGCAGCGCGGTAGTCGTGGCCGAAATACCAGTCCGCCGCCGTCGCGCCTGCGGCCTCGATCGCCGCAGCGAGTTCGGCATCGTCCAGCAGGCGGTCGCGCGGCAGCCCGGCCTTCTCCACCAGCGCGGCCAGCCGGTTCAGCATGCGGCCCTGCGCCTCGAGCGTGCCGAAGCTCAGCACCAGCACCTCGGGGTTGGCGGCGAGGCGGAAGACGCGCAGCCCCCTGCCCGCATCGGCCAGGATCTCCTGCTCGGTGGCGAGCGGCGCACGTGGTTCGGGCGGCGGTGTCGGCTCCCACGGCGCCCATCGGCCGAGCAGGCCGGCGACAGCCAGCACGAGCAGCACCGCGAGGATCCACGGGCGCAGCACCCAGCGCAGACTTGCCTGCCGTGGCGCCATGGCGGGGCGGCGCCTCCATCGCTACCGCGAGGCCGGATGCCTCAGCCGCTGATGTTCACGACCTGCACGCGCCTGTTGCGCGCATTGGCGGTGTTGTCGGGGGTCCGCACCAGCAGGTCTTCCTCGCCCATCCCCACCGCCTCGATACGCGAGGTCTCCACGCCGTAGCGCGTCGTCAGGTAGTCCATGACAGCCGCCGCGCGGCGCTCGGACAGGCGCTGGTTGTACTCGGTGGGCCCGACCGTGTCCGTATGCCCGGCGATGCGAAAGCGGTCGGGCGCCAGCCTCGGGTCGTTCAGCGCGCGGCCGAGCTCGTCGAGGACGCGCATCGCCTGCGGGGTCAACTCGGCCGAGTTGGTGTGGAACTGGACATTCAGGTTGATCATCGGGCGCTCCGCGGACTGGGCGCCGGCGGTGCCGGGCGGCGGCTGCGCGCCGGCCGCAGCGGTTCCGGCCGCAGCACCGGTGCCGGCGCGGGGCTGCGGCGCGGCCGTCGTGCCGGGGTCGGTGAGCCGGGGGCGCCGGATGCCGCGGCCGGCGTCATCCTCGCGCGCGGCGCCGCGGTAGAGCTGGTTGATCATGTCCTCCGCGGTGGGCGTACGCTGCGCCGAGGCGACACCAGGAACGATGCAAGCGGCGGCGAGCGCGCCGGCGGCAAGAAGGGGCAAGAGGCGGAGCATGGCCTGATCTCCCGCTGAAGTGGCCAGGATGGAACCGCCGTAGGGCGGCATCGCCCGGGGCGTGAAGCAGTCTGCTCTGCAGACAATCGGAGCGAGCATCGCCGTGAACGCACGTGAACGCAGAATGCGCCAGCCGGCGTCGGCGCGTCGCTGCCGCCACCAGCATTCGAAGACAGCGACCGCACCGCGCTTCAGCCCGCATCCGCCCCGGCGGCGTCGCTGCGCGCCGCTGCGCCCGTCGTGCGTGGACCGTCGCCGATCAGCGCGAAGCCGGCCCAGTAGAACGGATGGGCGAAACCCGCGGGCAGCCTGCGCCCGACCTCGTCCAGGATGCCGAGCTGCGCACCGCGCAATGCCACCGCGGCGTCCTGCCCCTCGCGCGCGTGGCGGCGCAGCGTGTCGGCGACGGTCAGCGCGGCGATGGCGTCCGACACCGGCCAGTGCGTCACCATCAGCCCGCGCGCGCCGGCGAAGAAGAAGGCGCGCGACAGGCCGGAGAGCGCCTCGCCCCCGCTGCCGGCGCCGCCGACGATGGTGCCGGTGTTGCAGGCCGAGAGGATGACGAGGTCGGCATCCAGCTTCAGGTCGAGCACCTCGCTCGCCTCGATGAAGGCGGCCGAGGCGTCCGCCGCGTTGCGCGGCGGGGAGGCGATGACGGCCGGCTCCTCCAGGCAGCTCAGCTCGCCGGGCAGCAGCGCATGCGTCGCCAGATGGACGATGCGGTAGCGGTCGAGCCCGGCGTTGCGCAGGCTGGCGGCGGTGAAGGCCTGGCCGAGCGTCACCGCGCCCGGCGGCGCGCCGACCATCGCGCGCGCCGCCTGCAGCTCCGCGCGCGTGCCCGGCAGCGGCGCCAGGTTGGCGGCCATGCGCACGTCGTCGCGGCAGCGCCCCTCGGGGAAGCTGCGCGCGAGCTGCGGCAGAGTGGGCATCACCGGGTCGCCGAAGCCGACATAGGCGAGTGGCGCACGCGATGCCCCGGCGCGCGTGCGCAGCATCACCAGCGTCTGCGTGGACGGCATGTGGACGATGGCGTGGCGGCGGATCAGCCAGTCCGCGTCGCGCAAACCGGTCGGCTCCGCCGGCGCGGCCAGCAGCAGGCCGAAGGGGATGGACAGCAACGGTCCGTCCGGCACCACCACCAGCGTCGCCACGCCGTCCAGCGCCGGGGCGAGCGGCGCGAGCAGCGCGCGGTGCAAGGCGTGCGCCGCGGCGGCATCGAAGGTGCCGGGCCCGGAGCCGTCGGGCGGCGTGATCCCGGCGCGGATCCGTTCCACCAGGCGCTGCGCCTCCGCCTCCGGCAGCGCGACGCGGCGCGCCAGCGCGGTGCCGTCCCCGCGCAGCGCGAAGGCATAGCCGTGCTCGCTGCCAATCAGCATCGTCACCAGGGCCTCGCGCGGGGCGAGCGCGGAACGCGCGGCGGCGGCCGGCGCCACGGCCTGCAGGAGCTGGCGGTAGCCTGGGGCCGCCGCTTCCGCCTCGCTCTCCGCCTCGGCGCGCGCCACCTGCGCAGCGCGGATCCGCTCGTCCAGCGGCGCGGTGTCGCGCGGATCGGCCGCATCGCGCTGTTCGAGCAGGGCGCGCAGCTCACGGTCGGCGTCCTGCAGCCGGCGGACCGCGGCGGCGACGCGCGGGTTGCCTTGGGCGGCGCCGAGGCGTGCCGCCGCCTGCGCCACCAGGCGCGTGGTCTGCGGCCGCTGCGCGATCTGCGCCGCCTCGAACATCTCCGCATACAGCGCCGCGGCCCCGGCCGGGTCGCCCCTCGCCTCCTGGTCCAGCGCGTCGAGATAGGGCAGCACCTGATCGACCGGCAGGCCGATCTGCCGTTCGCGCAGGATCCGCGCGCCGGCACGGAAGCGCTCCAGCGCCTCGGCCCGCCGGCCGGTGGCGTTCAGCCGTGCGCCGGCGAGGAACAGCGTCGCCGCTTCCGGCCGCTCGCCCGGCAGCGCCTGCGCGAAGCGTTGCGCCGAGGCGCCGAAGAGCTGCGCCGCATCCGCCTCGCGCCCGAGCTCGGCGGTGGAGCCGCCCTGGCTGCGCAGGCTGCGGCCGAACAGAACGCCAGGCTGCAGCCCGGCGGACTGCAACAGCGTGCGCGAGGACTCGGCCAGCGCGGCGCCCTCCGCGGGACGGCCGGCATGGGTCAGCGCCACCCCGCGGGCCCGCCGCGCCTCCGCGATGCCGACCAGGGCGGAGAGCGTGGTGGGATCGAGCATCAGCCCGTCCGTCAGGTCGTCCGCGCCGATGCGGCCGGCGCGCAGGGCGCTGTCCACCGGGGCGGCGCCGGCATAGCCGCGCTCGGCCTGCTCCAGCAGCGCGGCCGCCTCGCGGTGCTGGCCGGCGTTGAGGGCGTGCAGCCCGCGATAGTGCAACAGCCGCGGCTGCGCCGTGGGGTCCGCCGCGCGCGGCGCCAGGGTGGCGGCGCGCGCGAAGAGCGGCTCCGCCTGCGCGTGGCGGCCCTGGTTCGACAGGTTCAGCGCCAGGTGCATGAGCGGCGTGGCGACGTTCGGGTCGTCCGGGCCGAGCACGCGTTCCTGGATGCGCAGTGCGCCTCGATAGGCGTCCTCGGCGGCGGCGAAGTTCTCCGCCTGGTTCAGCTCGCGCCCCAGCGCCATGAGCTGTTCGTAGCGTCCGACATCGGCGCTGCCGAAGGCCTGCGCGGAGAGTTGTGCGGCAACCAGCGTCAGCGCAGCGGAGCGCGCGCCGGTCGCTGAGGCCGGGCCGATGCGTCCCTGCGCCACGCGCTCGATCGCCGGCAGGGCGGCGGGCAGGCCGTCGGCCAGCACGATGCCTTGCGCCCCCTGGGTGACGAGGGCGAGATGCGGCCAGCCGCCATTCCGGCGTGTGCAGGGCAGCAGGCGGGCCGGTGCGCCGTCGGACAGCGTGGTCGGCACGGGCTGTCCGCACACCACGCGCCGCTCCAGCCAGCTTCGCCACACGCCGCCGGTGGCGATGGCGTCAAGCGCCGCCGGCGTGGCGCCTTCGCGCAGTTCCACCACGCGGGCGGCGGGCTGCGTCCAGCCGCCGCAGAAGATCACCCGGGTCTGCAGCACGGGGCGTTCGGTGGGCGGCGTGTGGCCAGGTTGCACGAGACATTCCGCGTTCACCGCGTCGCGGCCGGCGGATATCGGCTCCCCGATCGCGGCGGCGCCACCCGCGAAGTAGGCATCCGGCGGCGGCGTCGTGCAGCTGGCGGCGAGCAGTGCGAGCAGGCCCGCGGCGCCATGCAGGGGCGGG
This sequence comes from Falsiroseomonas sp., assembly GCF_041690465.1. Lineage (GTDB taxonomy): Bacteria > Pseudomonadota > Alphaproteobacteria > Acetobacterales > Acetobacteraceae > Falsiroseomonas. The sequence goes on from NZ_JAWLHG010000029.1 coordinate 48,546, forward strand.
CGCCGCATGGCCCTGGCGTTCTCCGTGGTGCTGGCGGGGCGACGGCGCATGGCGAGCCTCAGGGAAAACCGGCGAGCCAGTCGAACCCGACCGGCGGCACGAGGTCGAGGATCCCGGACGCGCCTGCCGGCGGATCGTCGTTGACGATCGTTCCGGTCGCGAGCGGCGTGGCTGGGGAGATCTGGAGGTCCGAGGAGGCGGAGGACAGCCCGATGGCGAAGGTCTCGTCCGCTTCGGTCAGCCCTTCGCCCAGCACCGGGAAGCTGATGGACGCGCTCGTCTGGCCTGCGGCGAAGTTCACGAAGCCGGAGGGGAAGCGGCCTTCCGGGAAGGTCTCGGTGGCGGCGGCGAAATCGGCCGTCGAGGCCGGGTTCGTGCCAGTGCCCGAGACCGACCACAGCAGCGACTGCGGCTCCACCGGCGGCTGGTCGAGCTGGACCGCGAAGCTGAAGGTTGCCCCTTGGCCCGGCCCGCCCTCCGCTGCGGCGGCCTCGACCGGCACGATGGAGACGATGGAGCGGTCGTCGTTGAGGATGGTCCCGGTGACGCTCGGCGTCCCGATCGCCAGGTCGGGGGTGACGGCGGACAGCGTGAGGACGAAGTCCTCGTCCGGCTCGACCTCGGCGTCGCCGCGCACGGGCACCGTGATGGTGGCGCTGGTATCGCCCGGCGCGATGTCCACCGTGCCGGCGGGCAGCGTGGCGTCCGCGAAGTCCGCTGCATCCGCATCGCCCGGCGCGCCGGTGACCGCCCAGGCGAGTGTCTGCGTTTCCACCGGCGCCTGGTCGAGCGTCACCGTGTAGGTGACGGCGGTGGTCGTTCCCGCGCCGCCCTCCGGGACCGCCTGGGTCGCGGGGGTGATCGTGACGCCGGAGACGTCGTCGTTCAGGATCCGCCCGGTCGCACTGGCCGCGGCGGGGCTGATGGTGATCGGGCCCGAGGGCGAGGAGAGGGTGACGACGAACTCCTCGTCCGGCTCCACGGTGTCGTCGCCCAGCACGGGGATGACAATGGTGGCGCTCGTCCCGGCGAAGAAGGCGGTGCCGGTCAGGTCCGAAAGGGCGAAATCCGCCGCATCGGCCTGCGCGGTCCCGGTGCCGCTCACCTGCCAGTCGATGGACGCGCTGCCCTCGGTGATCACGGACCGGTCGAGCGTGACGGTGTAGACGAAGTCCGTCGTCGCTGCGTTGCCCTCGGGCAGCGTCCGCGTGGCCGGCGCGATGGAGGCGATGGCGAGGTCGTCGTTCCGGATCGTGCCGGTCGCGCGGTCCGCGTCGGGATTGACGGCGACCGGAGAGCCTTCGGCCCGGGAGAGGATCAGGGCGAACTCCTCGTCAGGCTCGACGTCGCGATCGCCAGCGACCGCGATCTCGATCCTGGCGCTGTCCTGGCCTTCGGCGAAAGCTATGCTGCCCGAAGGAAGGCTGGTGGCGCCGAAATCCTCGGCATTCACGCCCCCGCCCTCGACCCGCCAGTTGAGTTGGTAGCTTCCCGAGACGGTCGGTGCCTCGCTCAGCGCGACGGTGAAGACGAAGATTGTGCTCCCGCTATCGCCTTCCTCGCGATCGGCGTCGGTCGCGGTGACCGAGGCCGATGCGGTGATCGTGGAGAAGGTGCCGGGCACGAAGTCCGCGGCGGTGACGGGACGCGTGAGGGCGGGCTGGCCGATGACGTCTATGGGGTAGCTGACCTCGCCGCCGTCGCCATCCACGACGAGGCCGAATGTGACTTCCGGCGCCTGCAGGCGCGCGACGGCATCCGCCTCACTGACGCGGAAATCGCGATCCAGGTCCACGACCACCCAGCCGGCAGGTGCATCGGCAGCGGAATCGGAGATCCACCAGGTCTGGTACACTCCCCTGCCGACGTTCTCGCCGGGCAGGACGACATCCCCCAGGGTGGTCGCGGTCGCGGATCGGGCCGCTTCCATGAAGACGAGCGGGAGCGAGCCGTCCGGGCCACGCAGGGTGCCGTCAGCCTCGCTGATCTGCAGCCGGTCGCCCGCATCACCGTAGAACCCGATCACGACATCCTGCGCATCGAGACGCGGGCTGGCCGGGCTTCCATCCCGCATGAGGACGAAGGTCGCTGCCTCGACACCCGCGTAATAGGTGTCGGCGCCCGAGCCACCCTCCAGGCGTCCTCCTGCATTGGCAAAGAGAATGTCGGCGCCGGCGCCGCCGAGCAGCAGGTTAGCGGCGGCGCCCTCATCGCTCCCGCCGGACAGCACATCGTCGTCGGCACCACCGTCCAGCGTGTCGGCGCCGGCGTTTCCATTCAGGATGTCGGCTCCGTCGCCTCCTTCCAGGCTGTCGTCGCCGCCGCCTCCGGCCAGCGTATCGGCCCCGGCGAGGCCGCTGATGACGTCGGCATCCAGGCTCGGGACGCCATCCGTCACGCCAGAAGTGACAAGGAAAGGCTCGATGCGGTCGTCGCGCGCCGTGCCGGTGATGGTCGCCATCGCTATCGTCCTATTTCAGGCGGCCGGACTGCCGAGCGCTTCATCTCAGTAGTCCTCCTCAGCCGTGTTCGGTACGGTCACGTCAGGGTCGGCCAGGGGGCCGCGGCTGAGGCGCAGCCGCACGAGCGGCGCTGCCGGCACGAACAGGGCGCCAAGGTCCTGGGCGAGAAGCACCTCATCGCGGATGATCTCGACCGTGTTCCGCGGGTCGGGCGGGAACAGAGCCACGGGCACCTCAAGCACCGGTGGCTCCAACGGTGGCTCCACCGGTGGCCCCCCCGGCGCCCCTCCTGGCGGCACCGGCGGCAGCTCGAAGCGGCAGGTGGCGAGGCCGATGACGCAATCGTTGAAGAGATAGGCCGCCTGCGCCTCGGGGGCGATCGGCCGCGTGATGTCGGCCAGTTGCGCGGCCGTGCCGTCGGTACGGCCGCCCACCGCGCCTGCCAGGCCCGCGCTGCCGCCGGTCCCATGCACGCCGAAGCGACCGGCCAGCAGCCTGCCGGCCGCACCGCCACCGTCGAGCAGCAGGAAGACCGGAGAGGAGCCGGCATCGAGCGTCACGCGCAGCGTTCCCGCCGGTGCGTTGCTCGCGGGGCCGAAGGTGCCCGGGGCGTCCTGGCCGGGCAGGCGCACCTGCGTTGCCTGTTGCTCCGGCGGCAGGCCCGGAAGGTCCGGCGCGACCCCGGCCGGGATCGTCGCCGCCGCCGCCCCGCCGCGCCGCAGATCGAACAACGCGACGGGAATGGCAGCGCTGCTGCGCGGCTCCAGGGTAGAGGTTCCGCCGCCCTCGATTGCACCGCCGGCGCCGAACAGCGCTGCCTGCCCGATGACCAGGCTGGCACCGTCGAGGGTGAGCACGCCCCCTGCGCCGCCGAGCGGACCGGAGCGTGCGACAAGAGTCTCCGCACCGATTTGCGCGCCCGCCAGCCGTGCCGCGCCGGCAGCCTCGAGCCCCACATTGCGTGTGGCCGTGATGCTCCCGCCGAGTTCGATTGCGCCCGCCTCGGTGCGCAGCAGCACGTCGCCGGGACCAGGACTGACCGCGGCCGCCAGCGTCGGTGCGGCCAGCGCCGTGCCGAAGTTGTCGAGCGCGGTGATCTCCCCGGGAGAGGTCTGGCGCAGCGCCCAGTCCTGCCCGGCCGGCAGCGCGGCACCGCCGGCACGCAGCGCGACGCTTCCGGCGTCCGAGGTGATCGCGCCGCGCGTGTCGATCCAGTTGCCGGCGGCGACGAGCAGGTCGGCGCCGGCGAAGAGGGTCCCCGCATGGGTGACGGAGTCCAGCGCGAGAAGCTGCAGGGTGGAGGCCGCGTCGATCACGCCGGCATTGGTGAGCGCCGCGCGGCTCTCGACCTGCACCGCGCCGCCATCGCCGAGAATGACCCCCGCCTCGGCATTCGCCAGCGCCCCGCTGGCGCGCAGCAGCACGGCGCGGCTGGCGCCATCGGGATAGGCGATGGAGCCGGTGCCGGTGATCGTGCCGGCGTTCTGCAGCGTGCCGCTCGCCACGACGGCCACCCCGGGGCCGTCCAGGATGCCCTGGTTCAGCACGGCGCTGCCCGCCAGCCCGACCAGGCCGCCATTGGCAGCGTTGGCCACGCCCTGGATGGTGCCGGTCGCCTCGTTGGTCAGCGTGCCGCCGGCCTGCACCAGCGCGGCGAAGGCGGTGCCCCCCGCCAGGTCGGCACCGCCGCCGGTGCCGGTGATGATGCCGCCATTGGTGATGTCGCCACCGGCGACCAGCCGCACGCCGTTCGTCGCGGCAGTGCCGGTGCCTTGCACCGTCACCGGCTGCCGATCCGGCTGTATGAGCGCGCTGCCCACCACGAAGGAAGGCGGCTGCCAGTCCGCCGCGATCGTGATCGCTCCGGCGGTGCGCATATCGAGTACGCCGCCGGTGACGTTGACTGGCGCCTGGATGAAGATGCCGTCTGCAGCCGGAGCGGTGGTCTGCACCACGAGGTCACCGGCAGGCTTGTCGATCCGGGCGAGCACCTCCACCCGGCTGGTGGCCTCCAGCACCACGTCGCCACCGGCGTTGCCGACCGTGGAGGCCGAGATCTCGGCGGGCTCGGTCGCATCGGGATCAGCGGCGGCCACCACGCGCAGCGTGTCTGGATCGATCAGCACCGAACCGGGCTGGCCGGCGACGGCCGAAGCGTCCAGCATGGCGTCCACTACCAGGCCGCCGCGCGAGGACACCTCGATCTGCCCGCCGGCGCCGCCGCGCGGGCCGCCGGTCGCGCTGACGCGGCCGCGCATCTCCGTCCGCTCCGCGGCGTGGACGATCACCTCGCCGCCCGGGCCGCGCTCGGTGGCGTCCGCGCGGATCTCGGCGTCGCGCGCGACAGTCGTGCGCAGAGCAAGCCGCTCCGGGCGACCGCGCGCGCTGGAGGCAGCGGCGCCGACCGTCGCGCGCCCGCCGCCGGCAGCGCCCGAGACATCCACACGCGCGCCGGAGGCCACGGTGACGCCGCCGCTCGCGGTCGCCTCGACCGTGCCGCCGCGCTGCCCAGCGCCGCCGGTCGCCGCGACACGGCCCGTCACGCGCACGCCGCCGCCCTCGGCGCGCAGCGCGATGCTCCCGCTGCGCCCCGCCGCAGTCGGCGCCTCCACGCGGCCGGTGTTGGCGACGAGCGATTCCACCAGGCCGCTCGCCGCATGGGCGCTGAGCAGCACGCTGCCGCCCGCTGCCTCCACCAGCCCGCTGTTGGTCACCAGCGCTGCGCCGCCGGATGGCGCCTGTCGCACGGCCTGCGTGACGTCGAGCGAGATCAGCCCGTCGCCCGCGAGGTCGAGCGTGAAGGTCTCCGCCCCGGCCAGCGTGACACGTCCGAGACGCGCGCGGATCGTGCCGCTGTTGCGCACCTCCGGCGCGACCAGCGCGGCCATCCCGCGCTCCGCCACCGTGACGCCGCCATGGTTCTCCACGCGCGCGCCGGGGCGCGGGGGGCCGTCGAACACCATGCGGCCGGCCATGAAGTTCTGATTGGTGATGTTGGACGCACTGGCGATCAGGCTGCCGACATCCACCTGCGAACCTTGTGCGAAGACCACGCCGGACTGGTTGATGATGGCGATGCCGCCGTTCGCGGTGATGCGCCCGGCGATCACCGAAGGGTCGGGCGCGTTCACCCGGTTGAGCGTCCAGGAGCCTGGGTTGGGCTGGTTGAACTGCACCCTATGCTCGCGGCCGACATCGAAGCGGCGCCAGTCGATCGCCGCGCGCTGGGATGACTGGTCGATCCGCGTGCGTGCGGCGGATTGCGCGATGCTGGCCGAGCCCGCCACCACCTGCCCGCCCTGCGGCGCGGCATTTGCCGGAACGGATTGGGCAATCGCCGAGGGGGAGAGCGCGACCAGCGCCGCTGTGGTGCCGAGCAGCCGCAGGCGGCGTGCGCGATGCGCCGTTGCGTGTGGGCGGGACATCAGGGGCATACGCCATCCCTCCTTCCCCGCGCCCGCGGCGCGGTCAGAACTGCACCAGCGCGCGGCCGAACACGGCATTGGCATCCAGCTTCTCCACGCCCGCGCCCTGTGGCTGGCGCGTGACGCGGTGTGCGACCTCGATGTCGAACTGCAGCCATTCGTTGATCACGAAGCGCGCGCCGCCGCCCCAGGAAGAGAGACGGCTGTCCGGCAGCTCGGCAGGGCCGCCGGGCACCTCGTTCTGCCAGGCCCGCCCGAAATCCCGGAACAGGTAGAACTGCGTCGCGAAGCGCGTCTCGCCGGCGCCGAGGTCCAGATTGAATCCGGTGCTGAGCTGCAGCTCCGCCGAGACGCCGAACGCCTTGTCGCCGGTCACCTGGCCAGCATAGAAGCCGCGGCCGAGCCGCGTGCCGCCGAGATAGAATCGCTCTGAGGGCGGCAGCGCGTCGTCTGACCACTGGCCCGCCAGCGTGGCGGCGACACCGAACAGCCAGCCCGATGTCGGCTCGAACAATGGCTGCACACGGGTGACCTCGCCGGCGATCTTGGTGAAGCCGAACTCGCTGCCGGGGCGCGAGACGTCGTCCACGGATCCGTCGCTGGCGCCGAGATCGCTGATGCCGTTGCTGAGCCGGAGCAGCCCTGATGTGGCGGCCGCCGCCGGTGCGAAGGCGAGCAGGGTGTCGCGCGCCGAGGCGTCCAGGCCGAGGCGCAGCGCGCGCACCGAATCGCGCGTCCGCGGCACGTCCGGCAGACCCAGATCCACTGTCCCCTCGAAGACGTCGAACTGCCCAAGGACCGAGAGGTTGAGGGGCCGGCTGCGGATGATGGGGTAGGCGAGACCGGCGCCGCCGACCCAGGTGTCGCCCGAATAGCCGATGGCGGCGAGAACGGAGCCTGGCCGCGCGTTGCCACCGCCGACATAGGCGCGGAAGCGCAGCCCCGAGCCGCCGAGGAAGAACGCCTCCGAGATCTGGACGAAGGTCTGCTCGTTGCTCTCGGCCTGCAACCAGGCGATCTCGGTCCGCTCGCCGAATTCGGTGAAGGAATTGAGGCCCGCCACGAGCAGCCCCTGCCATGGCCCCGTCAGCTCGTAGCCGCGATTGTCGAGGCTGATGTAGCCGCTATAGGCCGCGCGGGTGAGCTGCACGACGAGCTGAAGCGCGCCCGCCTCGCCGGCCAGCGGCCGCAGCACGCCACTGACGGCGACGCCGGGGATGTCCGAGGTCAGCAGCAGAGCGCGTTCCAGCGCGGCGGTGGTCACCGGGCGCTGGCCGACCACGCGCTCGAGGAAGCGCAGCGCCTGCGCGCCGGCCGGGCCGATGTCGCCCTCCAGCCGCACCTCGGCCACGAAGCCCTCGGTGGCGGCGAAGCGGAGCTCCACGCCGCCCGGCACGGGCACCAGGCCGGCGGTGACGGCGACGTAGGGGTAGCCGGCGCGGCGATAGGCACCGAGCATGGCCAGCCGCGCATCCTCGATGCGCGCGAGCGGCACCGTCTCGCCTTCCAGCCCGGCCGCGAGCGCGCGCAACTCGGCCTCGGACAGGGCCGTGTTGCCGAGGATGGCGGTGCGCAGCACATGGACGGTGGCGGCCGCGCCCGGGCCGGTGGCGCGCGGCGCCTCGGGCGGCTGCAGGGACGGGCCGAGCCGCGGGACCGGCCGCGGTGCAACCCGCTCGATCACGCCCTGCTGCGGCGGCGGCGGCGCAGGAAGGGGTTGCGCCAAAGCCGCTGAGCATCCGAGAGCCCAAGCTAGCCAACTCGCGCGCCGCATTCGCCCCGCTTTCCCGATTTCCGATCGGCGAAGAAAGTCTCGTGCGGTTCGTATGAAGTATTCAATTACTCAATTGATGGTCGGTCCCTATGGCCCCTAACAGCTGCGTGAGGCGGCGCGGGCACGCTCAACGGCGCGGGCCGACGACAATGATCAGCGCCGTGCCAGCAACCGGCTCACCGCGCCGGCGCACCGCCGCGATGGCGGCGCGCAGCTCGCGGAGATAATCGGCGGTCGGCTCGATCTCCGGCCGGGGTTCGTGGAAAAGCCAGGAAGGTGCGGCGATCGCCATGACCATGTCCGCCCCGAAGGGTGGCTGGACCGTCGGCGGTTCCGCGATGCCAGGGCGCGGCTCGCCCCAGTCGAGCCGCGAGCCCGGCTCCTGCACCGCGCCCGGATACGCGGCGGAAGGCTGCATGTGATAGGTCGTGCCGTCGGTCTGCAGGTAGTCGAGCTGTACGCGCGCACGGAAATCCGGCGCGGTGACGCGCAGCACCAGGCGATCGCCCTCCTCCAGATGCGTGCGGCCATCGGAGGTGGCGACGGCGAGGCCGGCGGCCGGCGTGCCGAACGGCGCGGCGAGGGAGCGCAGCAGTTCCACGGCCTCGCAGTGGGGACCGTCGAAGGCGGTCACGCGCCAGGTGAGCGCGACGCCGGGCGCAGCCTGCGCCAGGGCGGCGCGCAGGGGCGCGGCGTGCTGCGCCGCGACCAGACCATCGAGCAGCAGCGCGGTGCCGTTCCCGGTCGCGTCGCCGGAGACGAGCGCGCAGGGCGTCGCCCCGACCACCGCCGCCACGGTGCGCCGCAACTCCTCCGGGCTGCGCCGGCCTCCGATGCCGTCCTGCCACGCGAACCACAGACCACCGCCGGCGACCAGCGCCGCGACCAGCCCGCCGGCGAGGAGCAGGCCCGCGAGCCGGCGCCGAGCCGATATGGGCCTCGCCGGGTCGCGTGGCCGCTCTGCCGCCTGCGGCATCGCCGCCCGCAGCGCCCGCGCGAAGGAGGCGGCATCCGGGTAGCGATCCTCCGGCCGTCGGGCCATCGCACGGGCAACGACGGCATCGAGGCTCGGTGGAATTGCCGGCGACAGCGCGGAGGGCCTGGGCGGCGTGCCGTGCAGCACCTGGTGGTGCACCGCGCTGGTGCCGCCCGGAAAGGGGCGCTCGCGGGTCAGGAGTTGGTAGAGGACGACGCCAGCCGAGTAGAGATCGCTGCGCGCATCCGCCTCCTCGCCGGTGAACTGCTCGGGCGACATGTAGGCCGGGGTACCGAGCACCGTCCCGGCCCGGGTCAACCCGCTGTCCTCAAGCCGGGCGATGCCGAAATCGGCGATCTTCGCCCGACCCTCCGGCGTGAGCATGATGTTCGACGGCTTGATGTCGCGATGGATGACGCCATGCGAATGGCTGTGCGCAAGGCCGGCGAGAACGTCCTCCATGATGCCGAGCACCCTGGGCAAGGGCAGGCGTTCCCTCGCGTCGAGGAGCGACTTCAGCGAGCGGCCCTCGACGAATTCCATGACGATGTAGGCGATGTCGCCGGTCTCGCCATAGTCGAACACGGCGACGACGTTGGGATGGATCAGGCGGCCCGCGGCCTGCGCCTCGTGCCGGAAGCGCGGAAGCGTCTGCGCCACGTCCTCGCCGGCGGCCTCCGGCAGGGGGACGGTCTTGATCGCCACGCGGCGGGCGATGACGGGATCCCAGGCTTCGTAGACCGTTCCCATCGCGCCGCGGCCCAACACGGAGCGCAGCTCGTACTTGCCGAGGGTGCGGGTCTCCATACCGGGCTTATAGCCCGGCGCTCCCCGCCCCGTGCCGCACTGAGCCGCCCTCGCGGGGCCGGAACGGGACCGCGCACGCAACCGTGATGGCCGCGAGATGCAGGTCGCCCGTGCGGCGAGAGTGGCAGCGGCGCACCGGCGCCGTCTCCGTCGCTGCCGGCTTCGCCGCGAACACCGCCGCCAGCCCCTCCGTGGCTTGGCGCTTCCGTTCGCCGACCATCGTCTGGTGGATGCCGTGCTTCGCGGCCAGCTGCGCCGCCGTCAGCTCACCCGCAGCGCCTACCGCGTCCGCTTGCCCGTCATCCAGGGCTGTCTTCTCTCGCGCAGAACAAGCTTAGCCGCCTGTCCGAGATCCAGGTACCACCTCACTCCCAGCCGGCTTCGTCGCCTGTGGCGCCAGCGTCGGGGGACGACCGGCTCATGGCACCACGGGACCGACGCCCTGGCGCACCGGGGCTTCACGCGCTCCGCCCGCCGGGGCGGAGCCTTGGCCGGTGCCGCGCAGCACGGCGAAATCGTCGGCCGTCAGCGTCTCCCGCTCCAGGAGCTGCCGGACGCCCTCATCGAGCTCCGCACGTCGTGCTTCCACGATCGCCTCGGCACGGCGCGCCGCGTCGTTCACCACGTCGCGCACGGCAAGGTCGATCTCGCGCGTCGTCTCCTCGCTGACCTCGGCGCGCAGCGGCGGCAGCGCGACCTCGCCGAGAAAGGCGTGGCGCGGCGGCGCGTAGGCCCGGCTGCCGAGCGCACCGCCCGCCATTGCGTGCCGGGTCACCATTTCCTGCGCGACCTCGGTCGCGCGCTGCAGGTCGTCCGCGGCGCCGGTGGAGATGTCGCCATTGAAAATGAGCGCCTCGGCCGCACGGCCGCCCATCAGCACCGTGATCCGGTTCTCGAGCTCGCTCCGCGCAAGCAGGAAGCGGTCGCCGGTCGGCCGCTGCATGGTGAAGCCGAGTGCGCCCACCCCGCGCGGGATGATGGAGACCTTCAGCACCGGATCCACGCCTGGCAGCGCGGCGGCAACCAGCGCGTGGCCCATCTCGTGCACCGCGACCCGGTGGCGCTCGGCCGGGCTCAGCACGCGGCTGCGCTGCTCGATGCCGGTGAGCACGCGCTCCACCGCCGCCAGCAGGTCCTGCTGCGCCACCGCCTCGGCGCCGCGGCGCGTGGCGGCCAGGGCGGCCTCGTTGAGCGTGTTGGCGAGATCGGCGCCGGTCGCGCCCGGGGTGAGGCTCGCGACGGTGTCGAGGTCAGCCTCCGGCGCCAGGCGGATGCGCCGCGCATGCACTTCCAGGATCTGCCGTCGCCCTCGCCTGTCGGGGCGGTCCACCAGGACCTGGCGGTCGAACCGCCCGGCCCGCAGCAGCGCCGGGTCCAGGATCTCCGGGCGGTTGGTCGCCGCCAGCAGGATCACGCCCACACTCGGGTCGAACCCGTCGAGCTCGGCGAGGAGCTGGTTCAATGTCTGCTCCTTCTCGTCGTAGCCGCCGCCCATGGGTCCACCGGCGGCGCGGCTGCGCCCGAGCGCGTCCAGCTCGTCGATGAAGATGATGCAGGGCGCTGCCTTGCGGGCTTCCGCGAAGAGGTCGCGCACGCGCGCGGCGCCGACGCCGACGAACATCTCCACGAACTCCGAACCGGAGATCGAGAAGAACGGCACGCTCGCCTCCCCGGCCACGGCGCGAGCCAACAACGTCTTGCCGGTGCCCGGCGGACCCACGAGCAGGACGCCCTTCGGTGCGCGGCCGCCCAGGCGGCCATAGGCCTGCGGGTCCTTGAGGAAGGAGACGACCTCCTGCAGCTCTGCCTTCGCCTCGTCAACGCCGGCGACGTCGGCGAAGGTGACCTTGGTGTCGGTCTCCACATAGGCCTTGGCGCGCGAGCGGCCGATGGACATCAGCCCGCCGAGGCCGTGCCGATCCGCGATGGATCGCGTGGCGAAGGTCCAGAACGCGACGAGCAGGAGAAGCGGCCAGAGCCACGCCAGCAGGTAGGCCAGCGCCCCCGCGGGCGGGTCGCCTCTGACGAGGGTGACGCCGCGGGCGCGCAACTGCTCGGACAGTGCGGGGTCCACCCGCACCGTGGCCAGCTCGCGCCGGCCATCCGGCAGCGGCTCGGTGAGCCTGGCGTGCAGCAACTCCTGCGAGACGGTGACCTCGGCCACCCGTCCTTCGGCCAGCAGGCGCTCGAACTCCGACCAGGGCACGGTTCCGCCCTGCTGGCCACCTGCCCAGACGGCCTGGACCAGGACCGCCAGGACGACTGCGCCGATGAAATACCAGATCGCGAATTGCGGGTTGCGGCCTTCCGGCGCCGGCCCTCTGCCGTTCCGCTTCGCCGTCTTCACGAGGGCATCCCCTTCGGGCGTGTCGGCATGGCACGCTCCGCGTCAACGCGCATCCGCCTGGAAGTACTCAGCAACCCCGTCCAGCGTCAGGAGCTTCGGGTAGTCCGCCTCGGGAATCGGCCGCCCGGTCCGCTCGTGCAGGGCGGCGACGAAGTTGAGAACGTCCATGGAATCGAGGTCGAGCGCCTCGCGCAGGTCGGCATCGCCGGGCACGGTGGAAAGGTCGGCCTCCGGCGCGATGCCGCCGAGGATGTCCGCGACCAGCGCGAAGGTCTCGTCCCGCGTCATAGCTCCTCCGGCTTCTGCAGAAGCGCCTCGATCCGGGCGAGCAGGAGCCCGCCGCGGTGGCCGTCCGAGGCGCGGTGATCGCCCGCGAGCGTCAGGGTCGCGACGCGGCGCGGCACCACGGCGCCCCCGACTACCCAGGGCCGCTCGACGACGCGGCCGAAACCCAGGATCGCGACCTGCGGCGGATGAATGATCGGCAGCACGGTCTCGGCCCCACGGTCGCCGAGGCTGGTGACGGTGATCGTCGCATCCGTGAGTTCGGAGCCACGCAGCCCGCCGCCGCGCGCACGCGCCACCAGATCACGCATCGCGGCCATCAGCGCATCGAGCGGCATGCGGTCCGCATGGCGGATCGCCGGCGCGACGAGGCCGCCGCCGCGCAATGCGACCGCCCAGCCGACATGGACGCCGTCGCCCGGCCGGAAACCGTCCGCCTCCCAGAACCCGTTCAGGTCGGGCGCCTCCGCCACCGCAAGTGCCGCCGCGCGCAGCATCATGGCGGCGGGCAGCAGGCGCTCGGGTGGCGCCCGCCCGGCATTCATCCGCTCGAGCCGCTCCAGCGCTGGGGCGAGGTCCACGGCCTGCGTCAGGTAGTAATGCGGGATCTCGCGCTTGGAGCGGCCCATCGCGGCGGCGATCGCCTTGCGCATGCCGACCGGGTCGAAACCGCCGCGGCGAGGCGGCGCCTCGGCCGGCAGGTCGGCCAGGCAGATCGCGCCCGCGACGCCCGTGCCGCGCAGAGCCTCCAGCCCGATGCCGAGCGCGGCCGCGCGACGGCGCGCCACGGGTGTCGCGCGGACACGCCCCTCCTGCTGTGGCGCAGGCGGCAGCGCCGCTGGCGGGACAGGCGCGGGCGCTGCGACGGGCTTCGGCACGATGGGCGCGGCCGGGGCGGGTGCCGCGGCCGGCATCCCCGCCTCCCCCTCCAGCCGCGCGAGCAGCGCGCCCACCGGCACGCTGCTGCCGGGCGCGACGACGAGGTCTTGCACCACGCCGTCCTCGAAGATCTCGATGTCGATCGCGCCCTTCTGCGTCTCCACCACCGCGACGATGTCGCCGCGCCGCACGCGATCGCCCGGCGCGACCTTCCACTCGACCAGCGTGCCGGCCTCCATGTCCGCGCCCAGCGACGGCATGCGGAACTCGCTCACCTGCCGGGCCTCACCAGCCCCCGCGCCGCGGCGGCGATCGTCTCCGGCTGCGGCAGCGCCGCCTGCTCGAGATGCGCGGCATAGGAAATCGGCACCTCCCGCGAGCAGACGCGGCAGATGGGCGCATCCAGCTCGAAGAAGGCCTCTTCCATGATGCGCATCGCAACCTCGGCGGAGAGCGAGCCGGAGCGCCAGCCCTCGTCCACGATCACCACGCGGCGGGTGCGCGTGACGCTCTCGGTGATGGTGGCGGTATCGAGCGGGCGGAGCACGCGCAGATCGATCACCTCCGCCTCGATGCCTTCGCCTGCCAGCGTCTCCGCCGCGGCCAGCGTCTTGAACAGGCTCCCGCCATAGGTGATCAGGGTGACGTCGCGCCCGGGCCGGCGGATGCGCGCCTTCGCGATATCCACGCCTTCCACGGCGGGGTTCAGCTCGCCCTCCATATTGTAGAGCATGATGTGCTCGAAGATCAGGACCGGGTTCGGATCGGCCAGCGCCGGCGCCAGCATGTGGCGCGCGTCCTCGACGGTCGCCGGTGCGAGGATGCGCAGCCCCGGGATGTGCGCGAACCAGCCTTCCAGGCTGTGCGAGTGCTGTGCCGCAAGCTGGCGCCCGGCGCCGGTCGCCATGCGGAGCACGAGCGGCACGGCGAACTGACCGCCCGACATGTGCGGGATGGTCGCGGCGTTGTTGAGGATCTGGTCGAGCGCGAGCAGGCTGAAGTTGCAGGTCATCACCTCGACAATCGGCCGCATCCCCGCCATGGCGGCGCCGATGCCCGCGCCGACGAAGGCGCTCTCCGAGAGCGGCGTGTCGCGGATGCGGTCCTCGCCCAGCTCCTCGAGCAGCCCCTTGGTCACCGCGTAGCAGCCGCCATAGCGGCCGACATCCTCGCCCATCAGGAAGACGCGCGGGTCAGCGAGGATGGCCGCACGGATCGCCTGGCGGCATGCCTCCCGGTAGGTGATGCGAACCGGCGCCTCGCTCATGACGGCACCGCGTCCATGGTGACGAAGCGCTCCAGATCCTCCACCGGCTCCGGCGTGCCGGCCTCGGCGAAGGCGACGGCCTCCGCGACTTCCGCCGTCACCTCCGCCTCGATCCGCTGGAGGTCGGCCGGATGGAGGTGGCCGGCCTGCTCCAGCCAGTCGCGCAGGCGGAGGATCGGGTCCCGCTTGCGCCAGCTCTCCACCTCCTCCTTCGTGCGGTAGAGCTGCGCGTCGAACATGGAATGCGCGCGGAAGCGGTAGGTGCGGCACTCCAGAAGGTAGGGCTCGCCGGTGCTGCGGATGCGCTCCGTCGCGCGCCGCGCCGCAACTTCCACGGCGACGGGGTCCATGCCGTCCACCGCCTCGCCCGTCATGCGGTAACCGGCGGCCTTGCGCCAGATGGCGGTCTCCGCCTCGGCGATCCCGACCGGCGTGCCCATCGAGTAGAGGTTGTTCTCGCAGACGAAGAGCACCGGCAGGCGCCAGAGGCTCGCGAGGTTCATGCACTCGTGGAACTCGCCCTCGTCGGCCGCGCCTTCCCCGAAGAAGCACGCCGTCAAGGCCGGCTTCCCCTGCATCCGGTCGGCCAGCGCCAGGCCGAGCGCGAGCGGCAGGCCAGCGCCGACGATGGCGTTGCCGCCCAGGAAGCGCCGCTGGCGGTCGAAGATGTGCATCGAGCCGCCGCGGCCGCGACAGCATCCTTCGACCTTGCCGAACATCTCGGCCATGAGCGGCCCCATCGGGATGCCGCGGGCGATGGCCTGGCCATGCTCGCGATAGGTGCCGACGATCGCATCCTCGGGCCCGAGCGCCTGCAGGACGCCGACGGCGACCGCCTCCTGCCCGTCGTAGAGATGCAGGAAGCCGCGGATCTTCTGCGCCTGGTAGAGCTCGGCGCATTTCTCCTCGAAGCGGCGGATGCGCAGCATCTCCCGCAGCAGGTGCAGGCCGTGCGCCCGATCGAGGTGGACCTTCGCCGTCATCGCTCGTCGCTCTCCAGCGTGGACAGGTCGCCTTCCGGCAGGCCCAGCTCGCGTGCCTTCAGCAGCCGGCGCATGATCTTGCCGCTGCGAGTCTTCGGCAGGTTGGCGCGGAAGTCGATCTCCTTCGGCGCAACGGCGGCGCCGAGCCGCTTGCGGGCGTGGCCCAGCAGCTCGCGCCGGAGCGGCTCGCCGGGTTCGTGGCCGGGCCGGAGCGCGACGAACGCCTTGACGATCTCGCCGGCCACCGGATCGGGCTTGCCGATGACACCGGCCTCCGCGACCGCCGGGTGCTCCATCAGCGCGCTCTCGACCTCGAACGGGCCGATGAGGTGGCCCGAGGACTTGATCACGTCGTCGGCGCGGCCGACGAACCAGAAGTAGCCCTCCTCGTCGCGCGTCGCGAGATCGCCCGTCAGGTACCACTCGCCTGCGAAGCACTTGCGATAGCGCGCCTCCTCCTTGAGGTAGCCGCGCATCATGGAGGGCCAGCCGGCCTTGAGCGCGAGCTCGCCCTCCACCATCGGCGCGGTCACCTCCGAGACGCCGCCGTCGTCCTCGCGGCGGAGGATCGCCGCCTCCACGCCCGGCAGCGGCTTGCCCATGGAGCCGGGCTTCACGTCCATCGCTGCGAAGTTGGCGATCATGATGCCACCCGTCTCGGTCTGCCACCAATTGTCGTGGAACGGCATCCCGAAAGCCTCGACGCCCCACAGCACGGCCTCGGGGTTCAGCGGCTCCCCCACGCTCGCCATGAAGCGCAGCGCCGAGAGGTCGCGGCCCTTCAGGGGCTCGGTGCCGAGTTTCATCATCATGCGGATGGCGGTCGGCGCCGTGTACCAGACGTTCACCCGCTCCCGTTCCAGCACGTCGTACCAGGCCTGCGCGTCGAACTCCGCCTCGACCACAAGGTTGGTGACGCCGTTGGTCAGCGGGGCGATGATCCCGTAGCTCGTTCCGGTGACCCAGCCGGGATCGGCGGTGCACCAGAAGATGTCGTCCGGGTGCAGGTCCAAGGCATAGCGGCCGGTCATGTGGTGCATCACCACGGCCCGGTGGACATGCACCGCGCCCTTGGGCCGCCCGGTGGTGCCGCTGGTGAAATGCAGCAGCGCCATGTCCTCGGGATCGGTCGGCGGGATGGCGAAGTCCGGGCTCGCGGCCTCCACCGTGACCTTCCAGTCCAGCGTGCCGGACACCGCGGTGGCGGTATCGCCCTCGCCGACCAGCAGCACGTGGCGCAATGCGGGAAGGCGCGGGCGCAGCGCCTCCACCTTGCGGCGATAGAGCGCTTCCGTGGTGACCAGCAGCTCGGCCTCGCCGATCTCCAGCCGCGTCGCGATCGGCTCCGGCCCGAAGGCCGAGAACAGCGGGCAGACCACGCAGCGCGCCTTCAGTGCACCGAGCACCGCCAGGTAGAGCTCCGGGATCCGCCCGGCGAGCACGAAGACCCGCGCGCCGTCCTGCACCCCGAGCCCGCGCAGGGCATTGGCGACCCGGTTGGTCGCGTCGCGCAGCTGCCGCCAGGTAAAGACCCGCTCCCCGGCGCGGCCGATCCAGCGCAGCGCCGCACGGTCGGCGCGCGGCCCGGCTGCGTGGCGGTCCACCGCCTCATGGGCGATGTTGAGGCCATGCCCGCCAGGCAGGCCATCGAGCAGCGTGCGCGCCGTCGCCCAGCTGAAATCACGCCGCGCCGCGTCGTAGTCGGCGAGGTTCGGCGGTGCGCGGTGCGCGGCGTGGGCCTTGGCGATACGCGGATAGCGACCCAACGGGCCAGAGCTGCCGATGGACGCTGAACGCAGCTCGGTCATGCCGCCTTACCCCTTTCCGTTGCGTGCCGAAGGCTGAGAAGCTGAGGGCGCGCAGGCGATGCGGGTATGGCTGTCATGCTGGCTGCTGTTGATGGTTCAGAG
>NZ_JAWLHG010000030.1:0-49974 GCF_041690465.1 Falsiroseomonas sp.
GGGCGGGCCGCGGTCCGAGCGCGAGGGCAAGGACCGCGCCCCGCCCACCGGCTCCATCCTTCGAGAACCAACACAGACTGTCCGACTGTCCGATCAAGTCTCAGCTATCGCAGCTGAGGGCAGCGGGGGCGTCTGGCGCCAGCAACGCGAAAAGCCCACCCGGCGTACCGGATGGGCTCTCCCTGTTCTTGAGTTCGGTCAAAGTGGATGCGGGGACACGCAACCGACGATGCCAGTACATCACGGTGGCCATCTGACCTCGGCGATCAATCCGCCTTGGAGGGTTGGGGCTGAAGGTTCGAATCCCCTCCCCTGCTCCAGTCGGTCCTTCCCGTAACTCTCTCCGTTGTGGTTCTGGCGGCGCGAAAAGGCCTGTCTGGCCGAGGTTCGTGCACCAAGCTTGATGGTGCAATGGCGGAACGAAGGGCGGAAAACCCTC
The DNA here is from genome assembly GCF_041690465.1 of Falsiroseomonas sp. Classification (GTDB taxonomy): domain Bacteria; phylum Pseudomonadota; class Alphaproteobacteria; order Acetobacterales; family Acetobacteraceae; genus Falsiroseomonas. The sequence continues at coordinate 440 of NZ_JAWLHG010000030.1, forward strand.
TCTGAACGCCGGAGACTCTCCGGACCTTGAGGGTAGGCCGATTCTACCCCCAAGCTTAAGCCCTTGATCGCGAATCGTTTCTGGCGGAACCCGGCTGCGGTATTCAGCCTTTTGACTGCTCAGGCGATTCTGCTGCTCAACTTTCTCCTGGCCCCCGAGCCTCGGCAGCCATCGGCCTGCCGAAGCTCAAGCCACTGATATACATGGAGATCCATGTCCGACATCGACCGCGTCTTCGCGCGACTTGGCGGCAGGCACTCGGCTGGCGGTGACCAGCGCGAGCTTCGCAACATCCCGCGCAAGGGAGCCTCGGCCGGTAGCCGGACCGTCGAGGTGGTGCGAGTTCCGGCCAGAGGCGCGACGCCCAGCGTAGGCAGCCCCCGCCAGACCGATCACCGAGTCCGCGCGGCGACGTGGGACGACGGCTTTCCTGCCAAGTCTACGCCACCGCCGTCCCCGGCTCCGCTGCCGGTCGCGGATGAAGCGCCCGAGCCGGTCGCCCACGTGATGCCAATGTGGGAGCCGGCGACGGACGAGGTGACGAGCGCGCCGCCCGTCCCAGGTCTCGTCGAAGACCAGCTTGGCCAGCCGACCGCCCGCGCTTCCACCAGGAAGGCCAGACGTCCGAGCCGCCGCGTCGCTGACCCGTTCGATCCGGCCGACGACGCCGCCAACTGCCTCCGCTGCGGCTACGCGGTCGAGCCGGGACGCGAGCGGCGTGGGATGATGACCTGCGCGGAGTGCGGATAGCCGGCAGAGTCGTTCTTTGGGGAAGCCACGAGGTCAGCACGATACGCCTAACTGCCCTAGGCGGAGCCATTTCGAAGGCGGCCGAGGACTCGCGGTTGCATTCCAGCACGAGATCTATCTACATAAAGGCTGAGCACGCAAATCCGGTTAACTGCCTCGGAGCCTTTGGGTGGCACTCGTCGACTGCGAGAATATATCCTGGGACGACCTGTACGGGTATTATCCCGCCGAGACGTCGCACATTGAAAATTTAATCGGAAACGTCGTCAAGCTGGAAAATGGCGACGTTTTCCACTGCGATCAACCCGTCGAGGACTTGGTGGATGTGGGCGATTTTTGCATCGTGTTTCAGCAGAAATTATCTGCGGTTGTTCTCAGGGCCGAAATTGAAGAGATGAAGATTTGCGGAGCTCGCGGAATGTCATCCGAGAGTATTTCGGCGTCCGTCGACCTCAAGGAAAGAATGATCAGTCTCGCGAATAGCAAAGGCGGTATCGCTTTCTGGTACAAGCTTCTTATTGGCGAGCACGTCGTCGACGCAGATTTGGCGTAGATTATTGAGTGTTCTCTAAACGCGGAAAGCGCCGCCGAGAGGTTAGGAGCGTCTGAACGTGCCTGAGGACAAGCGCAAGGATCTTTGCAGCCTGCTCTCGTATGCGGAGGAACTTCTCCGCATCACGGAGAAGACCGTTACCGATCTCAGCCGGGATGCCCTCAAGGTCTTCCACCAGGTGCAGGTCGCCAGGCTTGAAGGTGTCCGCACGGCGGTCGCGCCCGATGAGTGGCTGCGCGTGGCCCGGCTGCGCGAAACGCCTCCGCCCGAAATCGACGAGATGTTCGATGGCTGGCTGTCGGGCCTCGGTGGCGTCACCGAGCCGCCGCGCCTCGCCGATCGCCTCCTGGTCGAGGCGGACCTGGACACCGCCTCGGAGCTCGTCTGCGCAGGCCTCGTCGACGAGGCGGACATCATGCTGCAGCGGGGCGATGACGCCGATCCGAACACCGTCGACGTCATCCTCAGGACCGAGAGGATGCCGGAGTTGGTGCAGCTCTACCGCGACTACGTCGCCGGCCCCTGGCAGGCCTGGGCGGAGGCCGAGCGTCCGCGACGCCAGAGCATCGCCGTCTACACGTCGCTGTTCGAGACCTACCAAAGAACGATTTCCGCCGGCGACGACACGCCGATCGAATGCGTCTTCGGCGTCGGGCTCGCGCGCTGGGCTCATCCCTCGGGCCGGATCGACGCCCCGCTCATCGAGGCGACGGTGGAGCTCGACCTCGACGAGGCGGACAGCGCGATCATCGTGCGCCCCCGGCAGCAGCCGCCAAGGGTCAACCTCCGGCCCTTCGTCGCGCTCGAGATCAACGGCGCCGGCGGCGTGCAGCGCGACGCCGAGCGGCGCCTCGCCGCGGTGATGAGCGACCCGGACGGCGGCTTCGATCCGTTCGATGGCACCACCTTCGACGACGTGCTCCGCCTGTGCCAGGCGCGCCTGTCGGGAACGTCGATCTACGAGGCCGACGCGAACCCGCTCCCGCCGAGCGAACGGCCGCTTCCGGCCTTCGACACCGTGCTCCGCGTGTCGAATAGCTGGGTCCTCTACATCCGACCGCGCTCCGTCGACTTCCGTTGCGACGACATCCGTCGCCTCAAGGAGCGCATCACCGAGGCTGACGAGACGTCCCTGCCGGGCCCCGCCGTCCGGCTTGCCTCGCGGCCGAGCAACGAGCGGCGGCAGGACATCGACGACGACCTCGAGGACGACATCGGGGTCACCCTCCCGGACGCGCCCCTGACCCGCTCGGGCGGTGGCAGGAGCGGCGCCGGGGCCGTCTCCTCCGATGCAGGGGGCGGCGACGATGCGAAGGCCCTCTTCCTGCCGCTGCCGTTCAACGACGAGCAGGCAGAGATCATCGCCCGCCTTGAGGATCCCGGCAGCGCCGGCGTCGTCGTGCAGGGGCCGCCCGGCACCGGCAAGACGCACACCATTGCGAACATCATCTGCCACTACATGGCGCGCGGCCGGCGCGTGCTCGTCACGGCGCGCACCCCGGAAGCCCTGACGGCCATCCAGTCGAAGATGCCGGAGGAGATCCGGTCGCTCGCGATTGCGGTCATCCACAGCGACCGCGAGGGCGCGAAGCAGCTCGAGGAGGCGGTCGGCATCCTCGCACGCGAGGTCGCCAACGCGAATGCCGATGAACTTCGTCGCGATAGGGCGGATCGCGAGCGCCGGCTGGCGGTCGTGCGGGAGGCCCTCGCGCGGGCCGACCGCGAGATCCGGGCCTATGCCGAGCGGAACCTGCTGAAGGTCCCGTTCCGGGGGGAAGAGTTGCTCCCGATGGAGCTTGCCGCGCGGGTCGAGGCCGAGCGGCCGGCGCATGCCTGGTTCACGGACCGTCTCGACATGGAGGACGCTCACAAGGCGCGCTTCTCGGGGACCGAAATCGCCGAGGCCCGCGCGATCCGCGCCCGGCTCGGTGGCGACATCGTCTACCCGGCCGCGGCGATCCCCGACCCAGCCGCCCTGCCCGACGCGGCCCGGCTGCTGGCGGCGCACGCGGCGCTCACCAGGGCGACGGAATCCCAGGCCCGCTCCGTCCGGGGCGACCTGCCCTACGTCGCGATCTCCATCCCCGGCGCCGCCGAGGCCATCCGCGACACCCATGCCTGGCTCGAGGGCCTCGGGGCTTGGTTCGACGAGATCGGCGTCGGCGGCCACGCCTGGGTGCTGGTCGCCTACCAGATCCTGCTGGAGGCGAAGCCGGCCGACGCCATTGCCCGCCAGACGCTGCGAACTCTCCTCGGTGACTGGACGCGGCTTGGGGCCGAGGGGCGCGGCCTCGCCCTGCAGGGCATCGAGGTGCCGGTGCCGCCGGGCGACGCCGCCTTCGATGCCGCCGTCGAGAAGCTCAGCCGCGGCGAGAAGGCCTTCGGCCTGTTCGGCGGCGGAACCCTGAAGGCCCAGCTCGGCACCGTCCGGGTGGCCGGCGCCACCCCCTCCGTGAAGCCGCCGCAGGTGGAGGCCTGGAAGGCCGTCCACGCCTGGCGACGCTGGCAGCGGGAGGTCGTGTCCCTCCTCGGACGCTGGAACGCGGCAGCGCCCGTGCTCGGGCTCCAGACGCTGCCCTCGGACCTGCAGGCGGGTGCCGCGGAAATCCTCCGCCTCGGCTCCGTGATGGAGCGGATGCACGCCTTCCAGCAGGAGGCGCCGCAGCGGCTGACCGTCATCGGGGGCCTATTCCCGGAGGGCGTCGACGCCCGGCAGGTGGTGGTCGCAGGGAAGATCGAGACCGTGCGCGAGGCGCTCGCGGCGAATCTCGATCGCGGCGAACTGCGCGAGGGCCGCGAGCTCGCGGCGCGGCTGGGCGAACTCGCCGGCATCGCCCCGGACCTCCCGCTGCAGCGTGCCCTGGCCACCGTCGCCGACATGCTCGGCAAGCCAGAGGTGACCGCACGGGATCTTGCCGAGGCCTGGACCGAGGTCACCGACGAGGCGGTCAGGCTCGCGGCCCTCCGCCCCCTGCGCGAACGGCTGGAAGCGATCGCCTCCGTGATCGCGGCATCGGGCGCGCGAGCCTGGGCAACGGCCCTGCTGACCGAGCGCGCCGAGACGGGCGTCGAGGACCGCTGGACGCCGGCTTCCTGGGACGCGACCTGGGAGTGGGCCCGTGCTGCCGGCTTCGTCGCGCGGATCTCGGACCGGCAGGCGCTGGCCGATCTGCAGCGGCGCCGCTCGGAACTCGAGGCCGAGCAGCGGCGCCTGCTGGCCGAGACCGTCCGGCTGCGGACGTTCCTCGGGCTGAAGCGCGGCATCACCGACCAGGTCGGCGCGGCGCTCGCGAAGTTCGTGGCCGCCATCCGCCGCATCGGCGCCGGGACGGGGCGCAGCGCCGAGCGCCATCGGCGCGCGAGCCGCGAGGCGGCTCTCGAGGCCGCCAGCGCCGTCCCGTGCTGGATCCTGCCCGAGTGGCGCGTCGCGGAGCAGCTCCCGAGCGAGATGGGCGTCTTCGACCTAGTCATCGTGGACGAGGCGAGCCAGTCCGACATCACGGCCCTGCCGGTCGTCCTGCGCGGCCGTAAGCTACTCGTGGTCGGCGACGACAAGCAGGTCTCGCCGAGCGCGGTCGGCATCGAGGAGCGGTTCGCCATCCAGCTCCGGGAGACCTACCTGCGCGGCCTGCACATCGCCAGTTCCCTCGACCCGGCGACGTCCCTCTACGACATCGCGGCGATGACCTTCCCGGGGTCGGTGACGATGTTGCGGGAGCACTTCCGCTGCGTGGAGCCCATCATCCGGTTCTCCAGCCGCTTCTACCCGAAGGCGCTGATCCCGCTGCGGCTGCCCACCGTCTCCGAGCGGCTCGATCCGCCACTCGTCGATGTCTACATCCGGGGCGGCGTCAAGCAGCGCGACGTCAACGAGGCCGAAGCCGAGTGGATCGTCGAGGAGGTGGGTCGGATCACCTCCGACCCTGCCATGGCGAAGCGTACCATCGGCGTCATCTCCCTCATCGGCGACAAGCAGGCCAAGCGGATTGCGGACAAGCTGACCGCGCGGCTCGGGACCGATACGCTCGTGCGGCACCGGATCATGTGCGGCAACGCCGCCACCTTCCAGGGACAGGAGCGGGACATCGTCTTCCTGTCGATGGTCGCGTGCCCGGATACCGCGCGCTCCCAGACCGCGCGCACCATCCAGCAGCGCTTCAACGTGGCCATGTCGCGGGCCCGCGACCGGCTCTACCTCGTGCGATCCGTGAGGGCGTCCGACCTGTCGGCCGGCGACTTGAAGCTTGCCGTCATCGAACACTTCGCCAGGCCGATGGAGGGCGTTGCCGCGCAGCCGGAGCGCGATGTGCTAGCCCTCTGCGACAGCGACTTCGAGGGCGAGGTCGGCCGGCGGCTGCTGGAGCGCGGCTACCGGCTGAAGGCCCAGGTGCCGGTTGCTGGGTTCCGCATCGACTTCGTGGTCGAGGGCGAGGGGGATCGACGCCTGGCGATCGAGTTGGACGGCGATCAGTACCACGGCCCCGACCGCTGGGCGGACGATCTGCGGCGGCAGCGGGCGCTCGAGCGGATGGGCTGGGTGTTCTGGCGCTGCTGGGGATCGCATTGGCTGGCCGATCCCGAGGGGTGCATGGCCGATCTTCTGACCACTCTAGCGCGGATGGGGATCGAGCCACTCAGCGGCGACTTCTCATCGATTACGTGGACGCGCCACATTGTCGTCGATGAGGCAGGCGGCAAGGACACGGTCGGCATCCAAGAGCAGGGCCCTGACAATGACGACAGGCTTGCAGATACCGTGACCGGATCTGCGGAGCCTGGGGGAGCGGCGCCCGAGGCGCCCGCGGCAGACCCGTCGCCGGCGGATACACCCGACGCAAAGGAGGTCGTGAGCCTCGGGGATACTGTCGTTGTCCGGTTCGCCGACACGAACTCCCTTCGGCGGTTCCGCATTGACGCCACGTCGAACGACCCAGATGGCGGGGTTGTCCACGTCAGCCAGCCACTAGCCAAGGCTCTGATCGGGAGCAGCATCGATGACGAGGTCGAGTTTGACGCGGCCGGGAACACGCGCGTTGTGGTGGTCGAGCGCATCCTGAAGGCAGCTTGACGGCAACGATGTGGGCTGCCGAACCCAGCACAGAAGCCTCGAAGCGACGAGGCGATTGCACATCCACGCTCTGGTAGGGAGAGGCCAAGCTGGTGTCGCTCGAGATCAAGGAAGCGATCGGTTGGGCAGGCGGGGAAATTCTCGCCGACAAGGACGGTTGGCGATTAAGCTTCTACTTGAGGGGGCCAGACAGTCGCTACAGCGGCTCCTGGTTCAAAGTGGAGGCCAGTGAGGTGCCGCGCTTGATTGAGGGCTATCGCTCGGCTTTCCTCCGATTCGAGCAAATCTCCGCTGCTGTGCCCGATGGAACCAAGGTGAACGAAAGCAAGGGGCGCCTCACAATTCGCGTCGGAGATTTTGCGGCTGGCGTGTGCATGGGGAGCTACCACAACGCTGTCGGCACGCGAAATAGTCTGCAGACTGTGACTGATGCTCTGACCCGAGCGCTATCGAGAGGGCCAGCGCTCGTAGCGGCAGCGCGGATGCTCTCGCAAACAACTGTATTAGCCAGGACTTGATCTGATGCGGTGGACGGCCCCTGCGACGGCATCGGCGTGCCAAGCTCGTGGCTGTTGGGTGCCACGGGCTGAGAGGAGCCGTCCGCCATGCAGGTTACCACGATCGGGCTGGATCTCGCGAAGCATGTGTTCCAGGTGCACGGGGCGGACCGAGAGGGACGCGCCGTGCTGCGCAAGCGGCTGCGGCGGGGCGAGGTGGAGGCGTTCTTTCGGGCGCTGCCGCCGTGCCTGGTTGGCATGGAGGCCTGCGGTACGGCCCATTACTGGGCTCGGCTGATCCGCTCGCTGGGGCACGATGTACGGCTGCTGCCACCGTCATACGTGAAGGCCTACGTAAAGCGGGGCAAGACTGACGCGGCCGACGCCGAGGCCATCTGCGAGGCCGTGACCCGTCCCACCATGCGCCAGGTGCCGGTGAAGTCGGCCGATCAGCAGGCGCTGCTGATGCTGCATCGGGTGCGCGACCTTCTGGTGCGTCAGCGCACGGCGTTGCTGAACGCGACCCGCGGGCATATGGCCGAGTTCGGGATTGTGGTGCCGCAGGGGCGCCGGCGGGTAGGCGATCTCCTTGCGCTGGCAATGGACGAAGGTGAGACGGGGCTGCCCGTCCTTGCCCGGCAGGCGCTGCGCGAGCTTGCGGCGGCACTGGAGGGTCTCGACCGACGTATCGAGCGGGCTGAGGCCGCGATCCTGGCTTGGCACAAGGAGTGTGACGCGAGCCGCCGCCTGGCCGCCATCCCCGGCATCGGGCCGATCACCGCGTCGGCCATCGTGGCCACCGTCGGCGACGCTCGGCAGTTCGGCTCCGCAAGGCACTTCGCCGCCTGGCTGGGGTTGGTGCCGAAGCAGAACAGCAGTGGCGGCAAGCAGCGGCAGGGCGGCATCTCCAAGCAGGGAGACCGCTACCTGCGGCGGCTGCTAGTGGTCGGCGCGACCGCGGTGATCCGGCTTGCCCGAAGGGGGATGGCGAAAACTCCTTCGGCCCTATGGGCGCATGCGCTGCTCGAGCGCCGTCCCACCCGCCTCGTCACGGTGGCGCTGGCCAACAAGACGGCCCGGATCGCCTGGGCGCTGCTGAGCCGCGGCCAGGCCTACCGCAAGACGCCGCTGCCCCAGGCCGCCTGATCTGATCTGGTGGCAGCCCGGGAGGTCGGCCATGGAGGGAGGCGGCATGTAGAGATCGCGGGGTGGCGATAGGATGATGGCGACCGGGGCGGACCCGGAGCTCGGCAGAACCCGCCGTCTGTCACGCACCACCGAGTGCGCTGATCTGATCTGGGAGCCGAGCTGCGGATCGCATCAAGGCCAGCGGCCACATGAGCCGCATCGACAGGCCGGACACATGACCGCACCCGACCGATGCGCAACATCCAAATTCACCCTTGCGGTCCGGGGGCCGTCCACACATGACAGACGGCGCTGGCTGTTCGAGCCCTTGGGCGTGTCTGTCGTGGTCAGTGGCGCATGATCTTCTCCCTGGCGAGTTGTGCTGCGTCAAGGAAGGTCTGCATGGGGGTCTTGCCGCGCGCTGGTCGGCGCTGAGGCTCGGCAATGCCAACGGATCGAGGCGGTGGAGATCTTCCCCGGTCGCTGCCTAATGCGCCGCTCCGGCGGCGGCGACTTCGCGCTGCTCGACCTGCGCGAGGTCCAACTCACCTGCCGCCCGGTCCGCTTCCACGAAGACGAGGCGGTGCCGCGCGACGCACAGGTGGTCGGCCACACCTAGCTGAAGACCAATGCAGACGGCTCGCCGGACCGACGGTTCCGCGACAACCGGCAGATCCCGGTCGCAGTCTATGGGCGGCTCGAGTTACGCAGCAGGACGGGGCTGGCGGAGGCCTACATGTTCAGCGACCCTGCGCGCGCGACCGCCTTTGCCGAAGCCTTCGCCGCCCTGCAGAACGCGCTGCGTGGGCAGGACGACGCGGCCGATCAGGATACCGCGCCGGTCTCTGTGCCCGGCGCCGGCGCGGGCGGCACGCTGACCTTGCCGGAGCTGTCGAGCGACCCGTTTCCGCCGACGCCCGTCTGGCCGTTCGTCGCGGGTGCGGCAGCGCTGGCGGGCGCCGCTTGGTTCATGCTGGCGCCCTCGCGGGACGCACCGAGGGTGCCGGGAGGCACGCCTTTGCCCTTTGCTTTGCCGCCGGCTGCCGCGCCGCCAGCCGCGGTAGCGTCGCAGCCCGTTGCCGCGGCTGCAACCTACCCGTCTGCCGCTGCTCCACTGCCGATCGAACGCGTGGTAACCCGCCAGGGCGCAAACCTTCGCGCCGAGCCAAACGGTTCGGCCGAGGTCCTCCGCACTGTGCCCGCTTCGACGGTGCTGCGCGTCTTCGGCCGCAGTGGCAATTGGGTGCACGTCGGCGATCGCGAGGCGGGTGGATGGATCCACAACAGCTTGCTCGCGGTCGTGTCGCCGGACGTGGTGTAGGACGGCCATAGCCCGGGGCGCGTAGCGAAGCCCCTGGCTGAGCGAAGCGGAGCGGCCCGGGCGGCCACCGCGGTGATCGTCGGTAGGGTTGGGTTGCTGAGACCAACAACCCCTGACCTTGGACCGACCACGATGACCGACGACAAGATCGCCCTTCGCGAGATGCTGGAGAAGGGCTCCGACGCGACGTTCCTGCGCGAGATGATCGGCTTCGCCGCGCAGCGTCTGATGGAACTGGAGGTGGGCGAGGTGACTGGCGCCGCCCATGGCGAGCGCAGCCCGGACCGCCTGGTGCAGCGCAACGGCTACCGGGATCGCGACTGGCAGACGCGCGCGGGCACTGTCGAACTGCGGATCCCCAAGCTGCGCCGCGGCTCTTATTTCCCGGCCTTCCTGGAGCCTCGCAGGACCGCCGAGAAGGCGCTGACGGCGGTGATCCAGGAAGCCTACGTCCAGGGCATCTCGACCCGCTCCGTGGACGACTTGGTGCGCGCCATGGGCATGGAGGGGATCAGTCGCAGCCAGGTCAGCCGCCTCTGCGCCGAGATCGACGAGCGGGTGCGCGACTTCCTCGCCCGCCCCATCGAGGGCGACTGGCCCTATCTCTGGCTCGACGCCACCTACGTGAAGGTCCGCGAGGCCGGGCGCATCGTCCCCGTCGCGGTGACCATCGCGGTCGGCGTCAACGCTGATGGCCGGCGCGAGGTCCTCGGCATGGCGGTCGGCAGTTCGGAAGCCGAGCCCTTTTGGTTGGAATTCCTCCGCACCCTGAAGCGACGCGGACTGGCTGGCGTGAAGCTTGTCGTCTCCGACGCCCATGAGGGCCTGAAGGCGGCGGTGACCAGGGTGCTTCGGGCGACCTGGCAACGCTGCCGGGTCCATTTCGCCCGCAACGCCCTCGCACACGCGGGCAAGGCGCAGCGCCGCATCGTCTCGGCCTGGATCGGCACCGCCTACGCTCAGGAGGATGCCGCGGCCGCCCACGCCCAGTGGCGCACCGTCGCCGACCAGCTCCGCCCCAAGGTGCCCAAGCTCGCCACGCTGATGGACAGTGCCGAGGAGGACGTGCTCGCCTACATGCACTTCCCCGCCGCGCATCGGACGAAGCTGCACAGCACCAACCCGATCGAGCGGCTCAACGGCGAGATCAAGCGCCGCACCGATGTCGTCGGCATATTTCCCAACGAGGCCGCCGTCATCCGCCTTGTCGGCGCCATCCTGCTCGAGCAGTCCGACGAATGGGCCACACAGCGCGCACGCTACATGACCCTGGAAACCATCGGCGCCGTCAGCGACACTCCCCACGTCAGCCTGTCCGCCGTGACCGCCTGACACGGCGGCCCAACCCGCCAGCGATCATCGCTCCTACACCACGCGATGGGACACGACCTTGCTCGCTGCCGCAGAGTAAGCGACTGCTTCTCATCGATGTGGGGAAGCAAGTGCGAGACGTCTCGCCTCCTACGTCAGAGCACGCCGCCGCTGTCGTGGATCGGCAAGCGCCAGTCTCCCATTCGCCAAGCGCGAGGCTTCAGAAGCGCCCGCCTGCGAAGCTCTTCCTCGAAGGGAAGCTTCCTTCCTTCAGGCTTGAAGTACCGGCCTACCTGGTCATGGAACGCCTCAGCGTCCGCCCACAAACCGACGTTGATGAAGCGCGTTACCCCCGCCTGCGAGCGAAGGTCCCATGTCACCCATGGGAATTCGCCATGGCCGTCCGGCTCACTCAAGAACTCCCCAACCATCCGCGACCGATCCTCGATGGGCAGCGCGGACCGCCAATAAGCCAGGAAGTCGTCCTCCTTCCCTGCGGTAATGTGCCAGTCCACCAGAACAATGCGCATAGCCCCTCCTGCCGTCGATCAATCCTTCTATGCCGGGGCAGGCAAGACACTAAGTTTCTGCCCGTTGATGGAAGTGAGGACATAGTAGGTCCTCTGCTCCCCAGTGCCACGGTCGAGCACCACCGTCCTATTGACCGTGACTTCACAGCGTGAACCGAATGCGTCTTTCACGCTCTCGGCCAAGCCGGTGACTATGGTTCCTTCTATCAGCCCCATGTTGTCGGCCAGCAGTTCGAACCGACCCCGGACAAGGCTCGCGCCTGCGAGGACGCCCGAAAGGCCAAGCTCCTCCGAGTGGGTCTGGACGATCTTCTCGAGGCTTTGGACCATGGCTAACGCGTCGCCCGGCTTGATGACCGAGTTGAGGCGCTGACCGCTGTTCGTGGCCCACGAGAGACGTAATGTCGCGTCGCTGCGTGACAGCTCCCGGGCAAGGTGCCGAAGGTGACTGGATGCACGGGGGCCAAGCTCCCCCGAAATCTCCATCAGCGCCTTCTCGTCATTCTCAGACATGAAGACCTTGAAGAGAGCGGCCAGCGAGTCGCCAGCCAGGCTGCGGCCCGTCAGGTCAGGTTGCGATGGCACGACCATCAGCATACCAAAGGATGACGGGAACACCCCCGCAAGCTGAAGCTCTGTCGCGGCTCGGATGTCTCCGGCGATAGGACCCGCGAGGGTGGGACCGCTCTGGATCGCCTGTGCTATCGACGAGTAGAGCTTCTGAAGGCGGCGAAAGAAGATCCCAAGGTGGTCGATGCTCGCCCCTTCCTTACCGAAACGCCGCCCGTCGAGCGCCACCTCCACTGCCTCGCCGACGCGATGGCGGAGAACCTCAAGGCGCTCTTCAAGGAGACATTCCTGTAAATGTTCCAAGCTTTCGCAGGAAAGTTTGAAGGCGAAGCTGCCGGGCTTCATCGCCAGCGCTCGCCGTTGAGCCTGCAGGGCAGCGTCTGTCTCAACCAGCTTTTGGGTGAGATACCGTATGCGCGTCTCAGCCTCGTCGGGCTCGATACCTCGCCAGACCTGGCGCATGTCCCCAATCATGGGGCCGCGCCTGTTCCTGAATTGCCGCCTGCTGCGCCAGCGACTGCTGTGGCAACTGAAGGTGATGCGGACGGTGTAATCTGGAGCTTAAGGAAGCCCTTGGGCTTGTCTGCGCGGTCGAAGCCGAAGCAGCCCAGCCAGAATTTTCTGTTCGCCCAGTAAGATTGATGGCGAGGATCAGTGTCGGGTACCGATGCAATAAAGTAGGCGTCGCATTGATGCGTGGCCTTTGTAGCCTTACCCCTGAACAAAGTCGCGATGATGCGCTGCTTCTCAGGGGGCAGCGCATCAATAGTATCCGCATCGGCAATGCAGACAAAGTCGATATCGCCCGGATCTACTTTCGAGGAGACAAAACTCCCATCCGCATACTGGTCGAAGGCAACATTGCATTGTTGAAGATCGGTGGTGTGCCGCTTGTAACCTTCGAAGATAGTTTCGCGCGTCGCAGAGGTCGGGAAAGCGTCAACGAAGTGGGTTTTGATATCGGCGACGGTTGCCGCGTGAATACCCGGATCAAGGTAGCCGTCCCCATTGAGTTGCATCGGCCCGCACCCCCCTGCTGAGCAAAGCGTGCCTTGATTTCGAGTCTCCAACAAGACGGCAGCACTCTTGGTAGCACCCTCAGACGATCAGAGTGCCCGGAAGGGTCACCGAGTCAGCGCGTCAGGACAAGCCAAACAGCGGCCGCTGCTCAGCCCAGGACGCCGGGAACGACTCCAGCAGCCGCGGGAGCGTCAGCTCCGCCGGCGCCCACCCGTCCAGCAGCAGCTGCACGACCTCCGGCGCCAGCAGCGTGAGCCGCAGCAGCGTGCCGAGGTACCCGCGCTCGATTCGCTCTGCCGCCGCCATCTCGCTGATGGAGGCGTAGCGCCCACTGTCGAGCAGCCGCTGATCGGAACGCCCACGCCAGTGCCTTCACCAGCGCCGGGTCAGCGCCGGTCTCGAGCGTCGTGTCCCCGTCCCGCGGCACCGGCGTGACCACCGTCTTTCGTCCCGGCCGGCGCCTGATGGCGAGCGGGACGCGGACCGTGACGCTGGTCATCACTGTCATGCCGCCGCCTTCAGCGCATCGAGCGCAGCGGCGGTGAGTTCTAGGACGAGTCCGGCCAGCTGCGCCTTCGGGGAAGAGGCGGTCAATGCCGGCCGCGCCGGCCGTTCACCGTTTCTCGCCAGGTCGGCGGGGAGCACGTCGATAATGACTGCGGACGTAAACTAATCGGCTGCCAAGCCTGCCATGGTTCAATGCAGTAGGCGGCGTTCGCGGCGCTCTTGCGGGTAAGGACGTTAGCGGGGTTCTTGTGGGTAAGGAGATGTCGGACTTTCGATCAAGCCGAAGCCGAGCTCGCAACTCGCCGTCGACGTACAAGAGGTTTCTGTCGAGCTTAGCGTAGCCACTGACGTTCTCGGCAACGATCCGAGGAATGTCAGTCATCGAAGTCACCGGGTCCGTCCTACCAGAGCGCCAAGCGATGAGAAGCTGCCACTCCGAATCCGGCGGAGGAACAGCCAAAGAGGCGTCTGGTCCACCCACAAGTCGTGCTCGCTGCGCGCCATGCACAACAAGTTCGCTGTTCAAGAGCTCGATCGCCGAGGATGAAGCATTATGATACCGCTTACATGCAAGCGATAGCGCATCGTCTGGATCTGCAACGGCGTCACGCCTCCCATCCTCCCATATAAGGACAAGAGGTCCCGGCCTCGATGGCAGAACTCGGGGGCAGGCTGTGTCGACCGGCTCTGTGTGCGATGCTGGGCGCGAGCCGAACAGCCACTGACGGATGAGTCGCCGCACGAGAATGCCCTTGTTGGTAGTGGGACCAAGCAGCCACTAGGAGAAGTTACTCCACTGCAGTTGCGACGCAAACTTTTGCCATGGCGTTCAGCGCCGACTTAGCTGTGCGGCCTAGCCCACCCTGGCGGCAGACCGCTCAATGTTGGCTGCGATGTTGCGGAGAGCGCGCTCGAGCGCCACCGAGACATGGATCGGGCCGCCGAGCAGATCATCGTCGAACGCCGGCTCGGCCTGGCGGATCTCAAGCTCCTCGGCGTCAAGGGCCGCGACAGCTGTGTACAGCGCCGAGAAGGTGGCGCCTGTGCTGCCGAAGGTGAACTGCTCCCGGAGCGCCGGATGGCCCGTCAAGCCGGCCACGATGCCGCGGATCCGCACCGCCGCCGGCGTGTCCGCCGCCTTCGAGATCCGGGACCGCACATAGGCGGTCAGTACGTCCTGGACCCGGTCGAGGTGATAGACGAGCTCCGGGCCGCTGAAGCGAAGGACGTCGAGCCCCGTCTCCCTCCGGATCAACGCGTCGCGGTCCACGTCGCGCCGGACGTCGCGCGGGTCGGACTCCACGGGGTGCAGGCCGTGGAACTTGCGACCGTCAGCCTCGACGATGAACTTGCTGAAGCGACGCTCTCCCTCGGGCTGCAGCCAGTGCGGCGCGGCCACGCCGACGAGGAAGTCCACCCTATAGTTGCCGATCGGCGTCTGGGGGAACACGAACACCGTCTCCCGGGCTAGGGCCGGGGGCGGGTTCCTCATGATCGCCTCTGCCTCCGTCCAGGAGCGGACGAGGAGCAGCTTCGCGGGCACATCGGTTCCGAGGCCTGCCGACATGGCGTGCAGGAGCAGGAACTCGATCTGGCTCTCGATGGCCCGCTGCTCCGGGCTGAGGTGATGGGCGTCCTGCAGAAGCGGCATGGGAACGGACTGACTCCAGGGCTGGAGGACCGCGGTAGTCGTTGCTCGCCCTACTATGTGGGAAACGAGGTCCGGAACACAATGCGAACGAGATGACCCCGGTCCTATGGACCACCGTGGATATCGTGGAGAACTCAGCGGCGTCCGCTTGCTATCCTTCTCGGCCGTCCACGGCTGCGGCGGCCGCGTCGATCTTGTCGGTCTTGATCCGGGCATGCGCGATAGCGCGCACCTGCAGCGGGTTGGCCATGATCACCCGCGCCACATACGGGCTGAGCACGCGCACGACCGCCATCGCGTTGCCGGTCGCCTCGACCACGACCTCGTCGGTCTTGGCCAGCGTCCGCCCGAAGCCCTCGAGCCCCGAGCGGGTCATGTCCACTCGGCCCGACGGCCGCAATCGCCCGTCCTCCCAGAAGACGACCTCCGCGAAGGTGCGGTGGACGTCAAGGCCGATCACACGCCGCATCCCACTCCTCCTCTCGCTCGACATCATCGACGGGAGCAGTGGGCGACACGACACCTACGGATCCGCGCTCTCGGCGCAACCGGGCAGGTCGCGGGGGCGGCCAGCTACTAACGCGAGCTCGCAGCTCATTGTGTAAATCGGCCTGCCCACTCAGCGTGCTCCCGGTGCCCCTCGTCCCGGATGGTCGCACCATACGCCAGGGCACCAAGGCCGCCCCAGCCGGACAAGACAGGCACCAGGATCTGCATACCGGTTACCAACGCCTTCGCGTCGAAGTTCGAGAACACCCGCGGGCTCGGCGGCAAGGGCACCATCCGCGATCGGATCGGCGTCCTCGCCACCAAGGGCTACATCAAGTTCCGCCGCGATGCTCGCGACCTCGGTCAGCCCTACACGAAGTCGAAGAACGGCTATCTCGTCGTGCAGGACATGTTCCTGGCCACCGACGAGGAGACGGTCGATCCCGAGACCGGCGAGATCCTCCCCGTCACGGTCCGTGTGCTCCCGAGCCACTTCCAGTGCCCCCGCAGCGACACCCTGCTCGAGGTGGAGAACCCGGAAGTGTGGGTGCTGCACGACCTCGAGGAGCCTGCGTGATGTCCTGGTCGTTGTCGTTACGGACAGACCGAAACTGCTCCCGAATCTGCACAGTTTCGGGCCGAATCTGCTCCCCTGCCGAAACTGCCAAACTGTTTTTCGGCAATCAGATCAATGGCTTCTGGGCGAAAGCAGTTTCGCGTAACGAATCTGCCCGAAACTGCTCCGAATCTGCTTTTCGGCCAGCAATTTCAGTGACTTGGAGCAGTTTGGCAGATTCGGTTTTTTGCCACCCCCCTACGGGGGGTGTGCGTGCGCGCCTCAACGGCGCGCGCACACCACACCCGGGGCGACCGGGTTGGGCGCGTGGACCACCCCCCGCAGGGCCACCCCACCCGCAAGCCGGGCAGCGACGGCGAGCTCCGCCAAGAACCGCGCCGTCGCCGCCCTCACCACAGCCGTCCCTCCTCGGAGACCACCATGGATACGACCACTCTCGCCATCGCTGACGCCGGCGCAAGCACTGCCTTGCCGGATCCAGCTCTCTTCCGGCCGCGCAAGCCGGGCATCCTGGCTCTGGATCTGGGCACCACCACCGGCTGGGCCCTGCGCTTCGACACCGGCCGGATCACCTCCGGCGTCGAGACCTTCAAGCCCCGCCGCTTCGAGGGCGGCGGCATGCGCTACGTCCGCTTCGTCGACTGGCTGGTGGAAATCGCCATGCACGCCCACGGCATCCGCCGTGTCGTGTTCGAGGAAGTGCGCCGCCACGCCGGCACCGACGCGAGCCACATCTACGGCGGCTTCCTGGCCACGCTGACCTCGTGGTGCGAAGAGCACGAGGTCCCGTACGAGGGCGTTCCGGTCGGCACCATCAAGCGGTTCGCGACCGGCAAGGGCAACGCCGACAAGGCAGCGATGATCGCCGCCATGCGGGCACGCGGCTTCGCGCCTGCCGATGACAACGAGGCAGACGCGCTCGCTTTGCTGCTCTGGGCGACGGACGCGAAGGGTGGCCGCGCATGAGCATTCACGGCGCACCCTCCCTGGCACGCAGCCCGCTGGGCCGGTTGCGTAGTCCGACCACCGACACAGAGATGAACGCTATGCGCGCCGCCGCATGGCACCGGCACGGCGTCGCCGCGATCCCGGTCGACGACATCACCGATCCCTGGCTCCGCCAGGCGATCATCAACGAGGCCAACCGCCGCTGGGGGCGGCGTGACGGAGGGACGAACCATGGCCGGTAAGCGCAAGGCGGCCCGCCGCAAGACGGAGCGCGAGGACCTGTCCAAGCCGTCGAAGTGGCGGCTGCAGCACGGCGGCTTCGAGGAGGGCGTCCGCGCTGCGGATCCCGACACCGGCTGCCCTGTGCAGCATCGCCGCGCCATCGACAGCCTCGGCGTGCTGCTCGCCAACGGCAGCATCACGCCGCAGATGCACGAGGCCGGCGTGATCTTCCGGACGCTGTTCCAGCGAGCGGCACTCAACCGCGTGCGGACCATGCCGCTGATCCGCATCCCTGGCGCGTCACCCGATCTGCTCACCGAGAGCCAGGCAGTGGCGCGTGAGCGGGTCGTGCAGGCGATCGACGCGCTCGGCGGCTTCGGCAGCCCGTCCGGCAGCGTGGCGTGGTACGTCGTCGGCCTCGAGAACTCGATCCGCGACTGGTCGCTGCGGCAGGGCTGGAACGGCAGGCCGATGAACCCTGCCCATGCGCAGGGCGCGCTGGTCGGTGCGCTCGGCGTGCTGAGCGTGCATTTCGGGCTCGTCGGACGCTCACGTGCTGCGGCGTCTGCAACGCCGTTCCTCTCGCTGCCGGCGCTCGAAGAAAAATCTGCGCGGGCCTGAACGAGTGCATAGACGCACGTGAATTCGGCGTGCTTTCTTCTGATCACTGGCGAGGCGTGGGTCTCGCCGCCGGGTGGCTCACCAGCCACTCGGTGTGATCATCGGCAGTGTGGCTCGCGAGCCGCAGGGTCCTTCCTGGGCCCGGCGTATGCGGGGGGCGGAAGCGCGCAACATCGCTAGCGCCAGGCTAAAAATATGGTTCGCAGTTTGCACCCTTTCCCAACGATCTGAAGGGCTTGGCCGCAAACCATGGGCCGCATGGTTCGCACCCGCCGCCCGCATGGTTTGCAGCAGTCCCGAGTGAAATCAGCGCGGTAGGTGCAAACCATCGCCGCGCCGCCCCCACCCTGATCCTGGATGGTGACGATGCCTCTCCCCTGGATGGCAGCGAAGATCGTGCTGCGCCCGGTGGAGGAGCTGCGCGCGCATCCCGGCAATGCGCGCGTGCACAGCGCCGCGCAGATCGAGCAGATCAAGGCCAGCATGCTGGCCTTCGGCTTCACCAACCCACTGCTGGTGGACGAGACCGGCGTGCTGATCGCCGGCCATGGCCGGCTCGAGGCGGCGGTGGCGCTCGGCATCGCGAAGGTGCCGACGATCGTGCTGCGGCATCTGTCGGCCGCGCAGAAGGAGGCGCTGCGGCTCGCCGACAACCGCATCGCGGAGAACGCCACCTGGGACCAGGCGCTGCTGCGTGATGCGCTGACCGTAGCGCAGGCGGCGCCGGCGATCGACCTCGCCGTGCTCGGCTTCTCGGCTGCGGAGCTCGACGACATCCTCGCGGCGGCTGGAGAGGCCGTGTCCGACGGCGACGCGCCCGAGGCCCTGTCGGCGCCCACGGTCCAGGGGGGCGGGGACGGCGCGGCGGCGATGGAGGAAGCGCCGGCGGATGATCCGGCTGACGCCGAGCCGGAGCGGCCGCGCCAGGCCCTCGCGCGCGTCGGCGACATCTGGATGCTCGGCGAGCACCGGCTGGCCTGCGGCGACAGCACGAACCGCGCCACGGTGGCGCGCATCATGGCGGCCGATCGCGCGGCGCTGCTCTTCACCAGCCCGCCCTACGGCAATCAGCGCGACTACACGACCGGCGGCGTGTCCGATTGGGACGCGCTGATGCAGGGCGTCTTCGCGCATCTCGACGGTGCGCTGCGGCGCGATGCGCAGGTGCTGGTGAACCTCGGGCTGATCCATCGCGAGGGCGAATGGCAGCCCTATTGGCAGGGCTGGCTGGACTGGATGCGCAGCCAAGGCTGGCGGCGCTTCGGGCTGTATGCGTGGGATCAGGGGCCCGGCCTTCCCGGGGACTGGAACGGCCGCCTCGCGCCCGCATTCGAGCTGGTGTTCCACCTCAACCGCGAGGCGCGGCAGGCGAACAAGATCGTGCCCTGCAAATGGGCGGGCACGCCGAACAAGGGCAGCGGGCTCCGTGCCGCCGACGGCGAGGTGAAGGCCTACACCCACATCGGCCTGCCGGTGCAGGAGATGCGCATCCCCGACAGCGTGCTGCGGATCACGAGGCACAAGGGCCGCGGCATCGAGACCGAACATCCGGCGGTGTTCCCCGTCGCGCTGCCGGAGTTCCTGATGCGCGCGTACACGGACGAGGGCGATGTCGTGTTCGAGCCCTTCGCCGGCTCCGGAACCACCATCCTGGCGGGCCAGCGGACAGGGCGGCGCGTCTGCGCCATCGAGCTCGCGCCGGCCTATGTCGACCTGGCGATCGCGCGCTGGCGGATGCTGCATCCGGACCTGCCGGTGACGCTGGCGGAGGACGGCCGCGACTTCGATGCGGTGGCCGCGGCGCGGACGGAGGCGCTGGTCGATGCTGCGTGATCTGGCGGTCACCACCGTCCCCGTCGCGGCGCTGATCCCTTACGCCGAGAACGCGCGGACGCACTCCGAGGCGCAGGTCGCGCAGATCGCCGCCTCGATAGCCGAGTTCGGCTTCGTCAATCCGGTGCTGGTGGACGCTGCCGGCGTGCTGGTCGCGGGGCATGGCCGCGTGATGGCGGCGAAGCGCCTCGGCATGGCGGCGGTGCCGGCGATCCGGCTGGCGCATCTCACCGAGGCGCAGGCGCGTGCGCTGCGCCTCGCGGACAACCAGATCGCGCTGAACTCCGGCTGGGACGAGGCGCTGCTCGCGGCGGAGATCGCGCGCATCCGCGACGAGGCGGTGGTAGACCTCGACTTGCTCGGCTTCTCGGGGATGGAGCTCGACGGGCTGCTGGCCGCGGCGGATGCCGGCCTCGACGACGATGCCGACGATGCGCCCGCGCCGCCGGCCGTGCCGATCACCCGCACGGGCGACCTCTGGCGCTGTGGCGACCACCGCCTGCTGTGCGGCGACGCCACCAAGCTGGCCGATGTGCAGCGGGCGCTCGGCGCCGATCGGCTGGCCGACATGGCTTTCCTGGATCCACCCTACAATGTTGCTTATGAAGGCGGCACCGCGGCGAAGATGACCATCGCCAACGATGCGCTGGGCCAGGGCTTCCTCGACTTCCTCCGGCCTGCTCTCGCCAACCTGCTCTCGGTGACGAAGGGCGCCTGCTACGTCTGCATGTCCTCGTCCGAGTGGCCGACGCTGCACCGCGCCTGGCAGGAGGCGGGCGGCAAGTGGTCGAGCACCATCATCTGGGCGAAGAACACCTTCGCGCTCGGCCGGGCCGACTACCATCAGCAGTTCGAGGCGATGCTCTACGGCTGGAAGGCAGGTGCGCAGCACTACTGGTGCGGCGCGCGCGACCAGGGGAACGTCTGGCACTTCGACAAGCCGGCGCGGAATGACCTGCACCCCACGATGAAGCCGGTGGCGCTGGTCGAGCGGGCGATCCGCAACAGCAGCAAGCAGCGCGACACGGTGCTGGATCCGTTCGGCGGCTCCGGCACGACGATGATCGCGGCGGAGCGGACGGGACGACGCGCCGTGCTGCTGGAGATCGATCCCGTCTATGCGGATGTGATCGTTCGGCGCTGGCAGGAGGCGACTGGTGAGGCCGCGGTGCTGGACGGCGAGGATCGCACCTTCGCGGACATCGCCGCGGCACGCGGCGCCGGCGATCATGATGTGATCCGAACCGCCGCGACATAGCAGCGGCATGACGCTGTGTTCTGCTTGGCTCGGGCGGGGCACAGCGCGAATGGTCCGCCACGCGATGCGGATGACGGAGACCACGATGACGAAGCGCGAAGCCAACCAGCAGCGGAGCCTCGAAGCCTTCCTGGCGAAGAACGCGGAGTTCGACGCTCTGCTCGCCGAACTGCAGCAGGCCAGCGCGGATCACTTCGGCGCGGATCCCGAGGCGGTGCTCTGGGGCGAGACGGCCTGGCTGGCGGACGCCAGCGCGAAGCTGAAGGGCATCGCGGACCAGCACTTCCGCCGGGGCGAATACGCCGCGTAGCGCGCCGCGCCCCACGACGGCCTCGACCGGGTCCCGCCCGGCGGGGCTCCCGGCAGTAGGGGGCCGAGGGTCGGCTCCCGCAACCGGAGCCCCCGACGATGAAGCTCACCGACACCCAGCGCGCCATCCTCGCCGCCGCCGCGCAGCACCCCGAGCACCTCGCCTACCCGCCGGAGCGGCTCCCCGCAGGGGCGCGGCAGAAGGTGGCGCAGGCGCTGCTGAAGCAGGACCTGGTGATCGCGGTGCATCGCCCCGCCTACGACGCGCACGCGAAGTGGACGGTGGATGGCGACGAGATGCTGCTCAAGATCACCGACGAGGGGCTGCGCGCCATCGGCATCGAGCCGGCGGCGTCCGTGGCGGATGCCGCGCCGGGCGCCGACACGGCGCCCACGGGCGGGGAGGACGCCGCGCCGGGGGGTGAGGACGCCCCGGCGCCGGAGGCTGCCCAGGGCGCGCCCGCGGCGCCCGACGCGGGCGGCCGCGCCGAGGACCTCGCGTTCCTGGACGCCGCCCTGACCGCGCCGGCCCCGCGCGCCAGCCTGCGCGACGCTGCCGCGGCGGTGCTCGCCGCCTGGGACGACGAGGCCAACCGCGAGACGGACATGATCGCCGCCCTCGACGGGCCGATGCAGGCCCTCCGCGCCGCGCTCGCCGGCAAGCCGGCCCGCGCCGCGCGCGAGCCGGGCACACCGCGCAAGCCGCGCGAGGGCACGAAGCAGGAGCAGGTGCTCGCCCTGCTCCGCCGCGAGGAGGGCGCGACGATCGCGCAGATCTGCGAGGCGACCGGCTGGCAGCAGCACACGGTCAGGGGCTTCTTCGCCGGGCTGAAGAAGCGCCAGGGGATCACGGTCGAGGTGCTGGAGCGGGTTCGGCAGGTCGGGCCGAACAAGGAAGGCGCGAAGGGGTCCTTCAGCATCTACCGCATCGCCGACTGACGCCGCCGGCGCCGCGATCAGGGCCCGCCGCGCTGCGGCGGGTTCGCGTGCTTGTCCGATGGCCCCGGCCTGCGCTTGGGGGATATGCGCCACCCGCCGGGCAGCCAGCGCTGCGCGGAAGCGGGAGGCGACCTCGGCTGGCACCGGCGCGCAGTGCTCGCGCAGCAGCGTCTCGGTGCGGGCGCCCACGGTATGCCCGATCAGCAGCCGCGCCTCGTGCGGCGGGTTCTTGATTGCGGCGGCACGCAGCAACTGGCCCCCTGGCACAGGAAGGCGCCGACCGTCTCGCCCGTATCTCAGGGGATGCTTGGCTTCTGCCGCCTGCCTTTGCGCGCCTTGACCTCGTGGTGGACTGACGTCCGGCGACTTATTACGCGCCTCCATCTTTCGTGTTGACCCAATTAAGTCGATTTCGTTAGATTTTAGCTAAGAAAGAGCCTGCCCGCTGGAACAAACCAAAATGCAAATGCTCCATCGCGCTGTAGTTGTGTGCCGACTGGCTCTGTTGTCGAGCACCTCTCTGCTCGGCCCGCCGGCCATGGCTGCCTCGATCAGTTGGACGAATGGCGGCAGCGGCGACTGGTTCAATCCCGGCAACTGGAGCCAGGACGTCCCGACCGCCGCCGACGAGGCCTTCGTGAACAATGGCGGGACTGCGAATGCCAGCGGCCTTCTCACGCCGACCGCGGGCGCGCTGCGGGTGGGCGCGGGAACCGGCAGCGTCTCCGGCACGGTGAACATCACCGGTCTCGACCTTGCGCTCGGCAACATCTCGCCTGCACTCCAGATCGGCCTCGCCACTGCAGCCTCCACCACGGCGACTGGCACGCTGACGGTCGGCGGCAGCGTGACCGGGACGACTCCGGGCAACAACATCGGCAACTTCCAGATCGGCGAGGCCTCGGGCGCCGGCGCGACCGCAACGGGCTCGGCGAGCATCACGGGCGATCTGCGTGCGGTCGACGGCTCGGTCGGCTTGGTCTTCAACGGCGATGGCACCACGGCCAGCGGCAGCCTGACGGTGGGCGGCAGCCTGCCCGGCCTGTCGCGCGTGGGGGCGGGGATCAATGAGGCCGGCGGCGCGGCCTCCACGGCGACCGGGACCGTCACGGTCCAGGCCGGCGACCTAGGCATCGGCTTCGCCGGCCTTTTAGTCGGCACGGCTTTCTCCGCCGGCGTCACGGCGACGGGCACGGTGGCCGTGGAAGCCGGCTCGCTCCTGGCGACGGTCAGCAACCCCTGGCAGATCGGCACCGCCTCGGGCGGCACGGCCACCGGCAGCGTTGTGGCGCAGGGCGTGGACAATTCCGCCGCGGCGATCAACTCCTTCCTGCTCGTGGGCACCGCAAGCGGCGGCGGCAGCAGCAGCGGCGCTTTGCAGCTCGGCAGCGGCACGTTGGTGGTGAATGGTGACGCGCTGATCGGCGTGACCGTCGCCGACCAGGGCGGCACGGCGACTGGAGCCCTGTCGCTCGACGGTACGCTGCAGGCGCAGGGCACGGAACGATCGCTACTGGCCGGTGTACTCAGCACCGGCAGCGTCACGGCGCCCGGCACCGGCAGCGCGACGGGCATGCTGGAAGCCGCTTCGGTGGAAGGCTTCCGCTTTGTCAGCATCGGCGTGGCCTCCGCTCATGTCAGCGACGGGGCGGTCGCCACCGGCACCGCGACGATCGGCACCGGGGGCGTCGTCAACGCCAACGACCCCGGGGGTACCCTGCGCATCGGCGTCGCGACGGGCCGGGCTGTGAACGGCACGGTTGTCGGGCCCGGGCCCGTGGCCGAGGGCATGGCGAGCATCGCCGGGGATATCGGCGGCTACCGCGTCGTCCAGATCGGCCAGGTGGACGAGACCGGCCGGGCGAGCGGCGTGGTGGATCTCGTCGGCAGGACGCTGACGACGGAAAGGCTCGCCATTGGCGCCGTCTCCCGCGACCTGGACAGCGGCGCGATGCCCGATGCCGCGCCCGACGCCACCGGGCGCCTGACCGTGACGGATGGCGCCATCGCGATGGTGTCGGGCAACCCGAGTTTCACGCCACGGATCGATGTCGGCAGAATCTTCGCCTTCGACTCCACCATCGCGGACAGCGCGCAGGGCGAACTCGCCCTGATCCGGTCAAGCCTCACCGGCGGGTTTCTGGCAATCGGCAGCGGCAGCGGCGGCAACGGAATGCTCGAAGCCAGCGGCGGCAGCAGCATCGACGTGCTGGCGCTCAATGTCGGCACCAATCGCGGCGCCGGCACGCTGACGCTCGACCAGGCGAGCCTCGTTGTGCGTACCGATCCCGCCATCAGCTTCAGCGGCAACGCCTTCGTCGGCACGGGCGGCGGCAGCGGCACCGTCACGGCGACCGACAGCACCATCACGGTGGAGGGCGGCCTGGGCGTGATGGTGTCAGCGAACCAGGGCGCGGGCGCGACGGGGCGCGTCGAACTCACGAACAGCACGCTCTCCGTCGGCACCTTCCTGGCGGTTGGCGATTTCTGGCCGGGCAATCGCGGCGAGGTACTGCTGACCAACAGCACCGCAACGGTGGGCGGAGACGTGCAGCTCGGCCGAAGCGCGAATGCTGGCACGCTGTTCGGGGAAGCGCGCTTGTCGCTAACTGCCAGCCAGCTGGAGATCGAGGGTGGTCTGAGACTGAACCCCGGCGGGGAGTTGCACTTCGGCATCGAGGGTCTCGCGCGCGGCTTCGGCGGCTACGGCGCGACCGATGCAACCTTTGCCACTCTGGCCGGGCTGGTCGAGATCGACTTCGGGGGGCTGTGGGACGACCTCGGCTTTTCCAGCGCGGAGTTCGACCTGATCTTCGCGCGCGAAGGCTTCGCCGGCGATTTCGGCACGGTCCTGTTCCTGAACACGCCAGCCGGCTATGCCGCGAGCTACGGCTTCGCGATCGAGGGCGAAGGCGATGTCTGGCGGGTCACGTTGACGCAGGTCGCAGTGCCGGAGCCGGGCACGCTCGGATTGCTGCTGGCCGGGCTGGCGGCATTCGGGCTGGCGCGGCGACGCGCCGCCTGATCAATCCGCGTGCGCCGCCAGCCGCGCGGCCTCGTCCTCGGCGACCAGGACCTCGGTAATCTTGTCGAACTCGCCGAGCATTACACGCAGCACACGGTCCGCGGGTTCTTCGCCGACCTGAAGAAGTGGCAGGGGATCACCGTCGGGGTGCTGGAGCGCGTGCGCCAACTCGGTCCGAACAAGGAGGGCGCCCGCGTCCCGTTCACCGTGTGTAGCGTCCCCAGGTAACGCGTCGCATTTCGAGACGCGCACGGGGCGCGCCGGGAAGTCTCCTTCCCGGCGCATTGCACTCGTGACGAGAACAGGTCTCATCGACTAAGATAGTATACCGGAGGGACGGAGCGGCGGCGTGCGGGTCTTCCTCGATGCTGGCGGCGAGAAGCGCCTCCTCGGGCGCGCCGACATTCCGGACGACGTCGGTGCAGTCTACGAGCTGCGCCTCTTCGGGCCGACTGCGATCATCCGCGAACAGTTCACCATCGGTACCATCACGCATCTCGGTCCCGGTAGACTCGATCTGGCGGCGGAGCGCGTGGTCCTGCTCTCGCCCGGCCAGCGCCCGGAGCTGCTGCCGGGATGGCAGCCGCTCGCATCGTGAGCGCGTGGACTCTCACTGTCGGCCGGATCGGGCGCGTCCCTCGGGCTGCCGCGGTCGCGGCCGCACTTGCCGCGGCTCCGGCGGGGGCAGGCACGGCCAGGGAGGCGGCACTCGTCCCCCCGGGCCTTCTCGCCGGCATCCGGGGCGATGATGGCCAGGCGATCCCGCTCAATGCGGACGGGGTTCCCGCGCGGCCGCTGTCTGACCCTGAACTCTTTCGGCTGCTCCTGCACCTGTCGCGCTTCCTTGACGAGGCAAGCCTCCGCTTGGCGCTCTGCCATGCGTTGGGCATGCCGTTCGGAGATCCTGGCTGGCGCGCCTGCATCGAGGGGCGCTGACACGACGTAGCCGTGTGGCGGGAGGTCGCCGCCATGCCCGAGACGACCCTATCCACCCGCGAGGCGGCCCGGCGCATCGGCATCAGCGAGACTGCGCTGCGCAAGGCCGAGCAGACCAACCGCATCGCCCGCGAGCCGGATGGCCAGTGGGACATCGACAAGACGCGACGCCGCCTGGTGGAGACCGCCGACCCGGTGCGGTCACCGCTCGCAGGTGGCGCCGGCGCGGAGGGCACGCCCTTCGCGCGGCTGAAGGTGGCGCAGCTCGCCCTGAAGGTGGAGGCGCAGCGGCTTTCGCTGGACGAGACCAAGCGTCGCCTGCTCGATGTCACCGAGGCCAACGCCGCCCTCGACGAGATCGGCAGCACGATGCGCGACGCGCTGCTGAACTGGCCCGCCCGTGTCTCGGGCCTGATCGCCGCCGAGATGGGCGTCGACCCGCATCTGCTGCAGACCATCCTGCAGAGCCACATCAACGACCTGCTGACGGAGGCGGCCGATCGCTTCGATCCAGCAGGGCTCGGAGGGGATCGGTCTCCGCAGCCGTGAGCATGTGCGCCGCCGCGTCGGCGCGATGCTGCGCCCACCGCCGCAGCTCACCGTGTCGGAATGGGCCGAGCGGCACCGCATGCTCGGCAGCCGCGCCTCGGCCGAGCCCGGCCCCTGGCGGACCAGCCGCACGCCCTATCTGAAGGACGTAATGGACGCGCTGTCGGCGGTGCATCCGGCCCGACGCGTCGTGTTCATGAAGGGCGCGCAGGTGGGCGCCACCGAGAGCGGAAACAACTGGCTCGGCTACATCATGCACCACGTGCCGGCGCCGGCGCTGGCGGTGCAGCCCACCGTGGAGCTGGCCAAGCGCTTCTCGCGTCAGCGCATCGATCCGCTGCTGGAGGAGACCCCGGCGCTGCGGGAGCGGGTGGCGCCGGCGCGGGCCCGCGACAGCGGCAACACCATGCTGTCGAAGGAATTCCCCGGCGGCATCCTGGTGCTGACGGGTGCCAACAGCGCGGTCGGGCTGCGCTCCATGACGGCGCGGTTCCTGTTCCTCGACGAGGTGGATGCCTATCCCGGCGACGTCGCCGGCGAGGGCGACCCGATCGCCCTGGCCGAGGCCCGGGCTCGCACCTTCGGCTGGCGCCGCAAGGCCTTCCTGGTCAGCACGCCGACCATCGCCGGCCGGAGCCGGATCGAGCGGGAGTATCTGGCCTCCGACCAACGGCGGTTCTTCGTGCCGTGCCCGGAATGCGGCGAAATGCAGTGGCTACGCTTCGAGCGACTGCTCTGGGAGAAGGGCGCGCCGGAGACGGCGCGCTATCACTGCACCGCTTGCGATCACCCGATGCAGGAGCACGACAAGACCGCGATGCTGGGCGGCGGCGAATGGCGCGCGACCGCGGAAGGCCAGGATCCGCACACGGTCGGATTCCACATCTCGGCGCTCTACTCGCCGGTGGGCTGGCTGTCCTGGTCGCAGATCGCCCGTGATTGGGAGGCGGCCCAGGGCAAGCCCGAGGACATCAAGACTTTCAAGAACACGGTCCTGGGCGAGACCTGGCAGGAGCAAGGCGAGGCGCCGGACTGGGAGCGGCTGGTCGAGCGCCGCGAGGATTTCGCCATGGGCGTGGTGCCCATCGGGGCGCTGGTGCTGACGGCCGGCGTGGACGTGCAGGACGACCGCCTGGAATGCGACATCTGGGGCTGGGCGGAGGGCTTCTCGTCCTGGCTGGTCGATCACGTGGTGATCCGGGGCAGCCCGCGGGAACGCGAGCCCTGGGATGAGCTGGCGAAGATACTGGCGCGCGACTGGCCACGCCAGGACGGTGGCGCGATGCGCATCGCCCGGCTCTGTGTCGACACAGGTGGGCGCGACACAGCGGCGGTCTACGGTCACCTCCGCAGGCTGCGGGATCCGCGGATCGCGCCGACGAAGGGCGTGGACGGCTGGAACCGGGCGCAGCCGGTGCAGGGGCCGACGCCGGTGGACGCGATGGTGGACGGGCGGAAGCTCCGTCGCGGGCTGAAGCTCTGGACGGTGTCGGTCTCCACCTGGAAGGCGGACCTCTACCGCCGGCTCTGGCTCGGCCGCGGCGACGGCGAGGACTTCCCGCCGGGCTGGGTGCATCTGCCGCAGGGCGTCGAGGCCGAGTGGGTGAAGCAGCTGGTCGCCGAGCAGCTGCGCACCGCGAAGGACCGGCGCGGCTTCGCGCGGCAGGAATGGGCGAAGCTCAGGGAACGCAACGAGGCGCTGGACTGCGCCGTGCTGGCCCGCGCCGCGCTCTGGCTACTCGGCGCGGATCGGTATGGCGAGCAGTTCTGGGCGCGGCTGCGCGCCGAAGCGGCGAACGCGCCGGTCGCGGCGGTGGCCGCGCCGACGACGTCCGCAGCCACGCCCGCGCCGACAGCATCACCTGAGCCGGTGCGCCCGCGGGGCTGGCTCGCGTCCCGCAATGGCTGGCTGCGCTGAGGGAGGACGATCTTGGATCCGACCGTCCTTGCCTGGGCGCTGGCGCAGCCCACGGGCAGTCGCGCCGCCGCGCTCGCTGCGGCCTACACGGGCGGCACCACGCGCGTGACCTTCGACGGCCGCACCGTGGAGTACCGCAGCCTGGATGAGCTCGGCCGCGCGCTGGCAGTGCTGCGCAGCGCAGAGACGACGGCGGCGCGCCGTCCCTCGGTGACGCTGGCCAGCTTCTCCCGCGAGGGAACCAGGTGATGGGCCGGCTGCGCGACGCCTGGAACGCCCTGCGCGGCTACGCCGCGGCGCAGGACCAGCGGTCCTCCGCCTGGGCGCCCTCCGGCGGCAGCGCGACGGCGGAGGTCGGCATGGCCGCGGCGACAGTGGCGCGGCGGGCCCGCGACGCCGTGCGCAACGATCCCTACGCGAGCCGCATCGTCGACCTCTGGACCGGGAACGCCGTCGGTGCCGGCATCACGACGCGCTGGCCAGATCAGCGCCATGCCGGTGCCTGGCGCCGCTGGGCCGAGAGCACCGGCTGCGACGCCGAGGGCCGGCTCGACCTCTATGGCCTGCAGGCGCTGGTCATGCGCGCCGTTGTAGAGAGCGGCGAGTGCTTCGTCCGGTTCCTGATGACGGAGCCATCGCCAACGAACCCGATCGGCCTGCGCCTGCAGGTGCTGGAGGCGGACCACCTCGACACAGCACGGAACGGGATGGTCGAAGGGGCGCCGACGGTCCAGGGCATCGCCCTCGGCGAAGCGGGCGAGCCGATCGGCTACTGGCTGCACCGGGTGCACCCAGGGGCGACCTGGACCCTGCCTGGTGCCACCTGGCTGACTAGTCAGAGCGTCCCAGCCGGGGACGTCCTGCACATTTTCCGCAAGCGCCGACCCGGCCAGCTCCGCGACGTCTCCTGGCTCGCGCCGGTGCTGCTCCGGCTGCGGGATCTCGGCGACTATGAGGCCGCCCTGCTGATGAAGGCCAAGATCGAGGCCTGCCTCGCCGCAGTGGTGACGGAGGAGGGCGACGAAGCCCTGACCGGTGCCGCCGCCGGCCTGCTCCGTGACGCGCAGGGCCGGACGGTCGAGAGCTTCGAGCCGGGCATGATCCTCTACCGCCGCGGCATGGGCAGCGTGGAGGTCGTGAACCCGTCGGGGGGTGGCTCGCACGCCGCCTTCGCCCGCCGTGCCCTCGAGGCCGCCGCGGTTGGTGCGGGCCTGACCTACGATCAGGTCTCGGGCGATCTGACGCAGGCGAACTACTCCAGCCTGCGCGCCGGTAAGATTGAGTTCCGCCGGCTCTGCGAGCAGGTGCAGTACGGCATGCTGATCCCGATGCTGGTGCGGCCGATCGCCGAGCGCTTCCACGCTCAGGGCGCGCTGCTCGGGCTTTGGGGCACGGACATGCCGGACGGCGTCAGCCATGTCCCGCCGGCGCACGAGATGATCGACCCGCTGAAGGACACCACCGCCCTCATTGCCCAGGTCCGTGCGGGCTTCGTGCCGCAGCCCGAGGCCGCCGGCGCCTTCGGCTACGACTTCCGCGCCGCGGTGGAGATGATCCGCGAGGCCAACGCGCTGCTCGACGAGGCGGGCATCTCGCTCGACACCGATCCGCGCCGTGTCGCGAAGTCGGGCGCCGCGCAGGACGCCGCGCAGATGGCCGCCGTCGAGATCGCTGCCACCGGCGCCGCCGCCCCGCCGCGCGAGACACCAGCAGAAGGCTGAGCATGACCGAACCGATCGAACCGGGCGGGGGAGACCCCGCGCCGGAGGCCGATGCTGTACCCAGTCGACTTCCCACCGCTGGGCAGTCAATTGTCGCGCACCGCGCCATCACCGCGCCCGCCACCGTGGATCGCGCTGCCCGTACGGTGGAGGTGGTGTGGTCCACCGGCGCCCGCGCCCGCAACTTCGTCCCCGCGCTCGGCCTGATCACCGAGGAGCTGGAGATGTCGCCCAACGCGGTGCGCATGGACGCGCTGCGCTCCGGCAACGCCCCGGTGCTGAACACCCATCGCAGCCTGGACGCCCGCGACGTGCTCGGCCGTGTCACCGCCGCCCGCCTCGATCGCGGCCGCGGCTATGCGACGCTGCAGTTCAGCAGCGCGGCAGACGTCGAGCCGGTCTGGCAGCGGATCGCCGACGGCACGCTGCGCGCGGTCAGCGTCGGCTATCGCGTGCACCGCTACGAGCCGCGGCCCGATGCCGCCACCGGCACCACCGTCCACCGTGCGGTGGATTGGGAGCCCTTCGAGATCTCCGTCGTGCCGATCCCGGTGGATCGCGACGCGGCCGTGCGAGGCGAGGCGCCCCAGGGCGCGCCGGCCATCGCCGTCGAACCCGCCCTGCCTTCCGAGGACCTGCCCATGCCCGAGACGACGCCGGACAGCCCGGCCGCCAATCCGGCGCCGCCCGCGCCGCCCGCCACCCCGCCCCAGGAGACCACCGTGACCACCACGCCCGAGCCCGAGCGTACTCTGCCGGCCAGCCCCCCTCCCGATCCCGCCGTCGAGGCCACCCGTGCAGAGCGCAGCCGCATCGCCGGCATCGACACCGCCGTCGAGGCCGCCCGCGCCCTGCTGCCGGGCGACCGTGTGGCCGCCCTGCGCGCCGAGGCGGTCGAGCGCGGCTGGTCCCCCGACGACACCCGCCGCGCCCTGTTCGACGCCCTGGTGCGCCATGCGCCCCGCCCCTCCGTGCCGGCCAACCCCGCCGCGCATGCCGCGCCGCCCCGCACCGAGATCCTCGACGCCATGGCGGAGGCGATCGCCGCCCGCGCGATGCCGGGCTACCAGCCCGACGGGAATGGCCGCCACGCCGAGTTCATGGGCTGGCGCCCTTCCGACATGGTCCGCGAGCTGCTCAGCCTGCACGGGGAGACGCAGGTCCCGCGCGATCCGGTCCGCCTGGCCGAGCGCGCCTTCCACACCACCTCCGACTTCCCCGCCCTGCTCTCGGCCGCGGCCAACAAGATGCTGCTCGCCGCCTATCAGCCGGCGGCGCCGACCTACCGCCAGCTCTTCCTCCGCCGCGATTTTCGGGACTTCAAGCCGCACCGGCACCTCCGCACCGGCGACTTCCCCGTCCTGCAGCCGCTGCTGGAGAACGGCGAGATCCAGGCCGGCACCATGTCCGAGAGCCAGGAGATCGTCCTGCTGCAGACCTTCGCCCGGCGGATCCGGGTGACGCGGCAGATGCTGGTGAACGACGACCTCGGCGCCTTCACCGACTTCGCGGCGATGATCGGCCGCCGCGTCGCCGACTTCGAGAACGCCACCGCCTATGCCCTGCTGAACCTGGCCAATGGCGATGGCCCGACGCTCACCACCGGCGCCGCGCCGGTCTTCGCGACGGCGGCGGGGCGGGCGAACAAGGCGGCGGCCGGCACGGCGCTCGACGAGGCGAACATCGCCAAGGGCCGCGAGGCCATCATGAAGCAGCGCACGCTCGATGGCCTGCCGATCTCGCTCGGCCGCAGCATGCGCGTGCTGGTGGGGGCGGCGCTGGAACTCCCGGCACTGAAGCTCACCGCGGCGATCACGCCCGGCAGTTCCGGCGCGGTGAACCCCTATGTCGGCCTGCTGCAGCCGGTGGTGGAGCCGCTGATCCCGGCGAACCGCTGGTATCTGTTCGCGGAGCCGCCGACCACGCCGGTCTACGTCTACGGCTACCTGAACGGCGTCGAGGGCCCGCAGGTCACCACCGGGCCGGTGTCCGGCGTCGATGGCATCGAGGTCAGCGTGCTCTTCGACTTCGGCGTCGGCGCCATCGACTGGCGCGGCGCCTGGTTCAACCCGGGCACCTGATCCCCTTCCATCCACCACAGCCATATCGCCGAGGGCGCCCTGCGGGGCGCCTTCGGCGTTTCAGGAGACCCCACCATGCGCAACATGCTGCGCCCCGAGGCGCGCTCCATTCCCATGGCCGTGCCCTATGCCGGCGGCATTCTCTCCGGCCAGGGGGTGCTGGTCGGCGCCTTCTTCGGCGTCGCCGCGATGGACGCCGAGCAGAACGCCACGGTCGAGTGCGAGACGCGCGGCGAGTTCGAACTCGCCAAGGATCCGACCCAGGCGATGACCGCCGGCGCTCGGGTGTTCTGGGACAACACCAACCGCCGGCTCACCACCACCGCGACCGGCAACTTTCAGGTCGGCATCGTCACCGTGGCGGCGCTCGCGGCCGACACCACCGTCCGCGTCATGCTCGCCCGCGTGCCGGCCGCCGGCGCGTGACCGCCTTTGTGGCGGCGATGGACGTGCTGGCGGCGGATCCGAACCTCGGCACGGGGGCAACCTGGCAGCGCGGCGGCGGCCCTGTCGTCGCGCTGCGGGTGCTGCGGTCCTCGCCGGACCAACTGCGCGACGGCTTCGGCACGGGCCTGATCCAGGCCACTGACGTGCTGACGGTGCCGACCGCTGCAGTGCCGGAGATCCTGGCCGGCGACGTCTTCAGCCTCGGGGCCGAGGTCCTCACCGTCCAGCACGCCGAGCGTGACGCCGCCGGCGTGGCCTGGCGCGTCCTCTGCCAGCGCTAGGAGATGCCCATGCCGCACAACAGCCCGACCGGCTGGGGCATCCTGCTCGACCTGCTGCTCGGTGGCGCCGCTGGGCTCGCCGGCGGCTTCGTGCGCTGGAACCACCCGGAGCGGCGGCGCCTCGGCTGGTGCCTGGTCTGGGAGGTCCCGTCCGCCGCGCTGGTGGGCAGCGCCGGCTATGCGCTCGGCGGCCTGCTCGAGTTCAACGAATACGGCCGGTTCCTGTTTGCCTTTGTGTTTGGCTATCTCGGCCAGGCGGCGCTGCATGACCTCGCCGTGGCCATCCTGCGCCACCGCACCGGCCTGCCGCCCGGGGATCCTCTGGCGTGAAGCTTGGCGCCGCGATCGTCGGCGACCTGCGCCGGGTGCTGGCGGCGGAGGTGCGCGCGGGTGAGCGCGCTGCCATGTCGGCCATCCGCGCCGAGACCGAGCAGGTGAAGCAGGAGCTGCGCAAGCAGGTCAGCAGCAGCTTCGCCGGCAACGCGCGCGGCGTGGCCAATGCCTGGCGCTCGCAGGTGTTCCCGCGCGCAGGGCAGTCGCTGCGGCCGGCGGGTCTGGTGTTCACCAAGGTGCCGGCGATCATCGACGCCTTCGAGCGCGGGGCGCTGATCCGGCCGAAGGGCGGCCGCAAGTTCCTCGCCATTCCGACCGGCTTCAACCGGCAGGGCGGGCGGCGCGGTGCCAAGCCGCGTGTCTCGCCGCAGCAGATGGTCGTCTCCGGCCAAGGCTTCCTGCGTCCCTTTGCGTCCGGCCGCGGCTTCGTCTGGTGCTTGCCCGTGCGGCAGGGCGAGCGCGTCGGCCGGCGTCGTGCGCCGCTGATCGCCGGCGGCATCGCGGCGGTGGCGACGGCACGGCGCAAGGGGGCGGCGGCCTGGCAGCAGTCGCTGCTGGCCCAGGGCTTCGTGCCGATGTTCCTGCTGCTGCCGCAGGTGCAGCTCACCAAGCGGCTCGACGTGAAGGGCGCCGCTGAGCGCGGGCTGCGCCGGCTGCCTGGGAGGTTCGTCGCGGCCTGGGAGCGCGAGAGCGGGAGGATCGCACCATGAGCCGACGCGCAAGCCTCGCGCTGCTGGGCTTCCTAGCGGCTGCCTCCTGGATGCTAACAGCCATCGCGCTCGCCGCGACCTGGGTGGCGGGCCGGTTCTTCGCTGGCATCCTGGGGTGGGCATGAGTATCCGCGAGACAGCGATCGCCGCGCTGCACCGCGTGCTCGCCACCGCCCTCGCGGCACGCAGCCCGGCGCCGGTGGTGCTGCGCGGCGACACGATCCCGCAGCGACTCCCGCCGGGAGGCTTGGTGGTGATC
Organism: Falsiroseomonas sp.; assembly: GCF_041690465.1. Taxonomy (GTDB): domain Bacteria; phylum Pseudomonadota; class Alphaproteobacteria; order Acetobacterales; family Acetobacteraceae; genus Falsiroseomonas. The sequence continues at coordinate 34,802 of NZ_JAWLHG010000030.1, forward strand.
CGCGACGGCGAGACCGTGCAGGAGACGGCGATCCTCTCGCCGCTCGCCTTCGCCATCGAGCACCGGGCCGAGGTGGAGGTCACCGTCGGCGGTGCCACGCCGGCCGCGCGCGCCGCACAGCTCGACGCGCTGCTGGCGGACATCGGCGCCGCAATCACCGCCGACCGCACGCTCGGCGGCGCGGTGGAGTGGGCGCAACCGGGTTCACCCGAGTTCCAGGACGTGGAGTTCGAAGGCGCCGCTGCCGCGCGCGCCGCGCTCATCCCCGTCACCCTCTGGTTCACCGTCGCCGGCTCGCCGCTGGCCTGACGCTTCCTAATCCTGCCGCTGGAGGACAACGATGCCGCGAGCCATCGGCGCAAACTGCCGCCTGCTCATGTTCCCCGAGACCACCTACGGCACCGCGCCGGGCGGGAACTGGCGGCGCATGCCGTTCCTGACCTGCGACCTCGGTGCCGAGCAACCCCTGCTCGATGCCGACGTCATCGGTGTCGGCTCCAACCGCGATCCCGCTGCGCCGTTCCTCGACATCGTCACTGTGCAGGGCCAGGCCGTCGTGCCGGTGGACCTGGTCAACATCGGCCACTGGCTCCGGCTGCTGCTCGGCGCGCCCACCACCACCGGCACCAGCCCGAACTTCATCCACACCTTCGGCTCCGGCGCCGCCGCGCTGCCGTCCAACAGCGTCGAGATCGGCTTCCCGGATGTGCCGTCCTACGACGTCTGCACCGGCGTCCGCGCCGACACGCTGGAGATCGACTTCTCGCCCAGCGGGCCGGCCACGGCCAGCTTCGGCCTCATGGGTCAGGGCTCGACGCGCTCCGGATCGTCCTCCGGCGGCACGCCAGTCTCGGCCGCCTACACGGCCTTCAACAAGGCGCAGGGCTCGATCACGCGCGGCGGATCGGCGCTCGCCCAGGTCACCGGCGCGCGCATGACCTACGCCAACGGCATGGAGATGGTGCGCACCATCCGCGCCGATCGCCGCATCGAGGGCGTCGATCCCGGCATCGCGCGCGCCACCGGCCAGATCACCGCGCGCTTCGCCGACACCACGCTGCTCACCCAGGCGCAGAACGGCACCGCGGCGGAGTTCGCCTTCGCCTACACCATCGACGCCAACCGTAGCCTCACCTTTGCGCTGCATGAGGTCTATCTGGCGCTCGCCAAGACACCGATCGAGGGGCCGGCCGGCGTCGAGGCCAGCTTTGAGTTCCGCGCGGCTTTCAACGCGACGGCCACGCGGATGATAAGCGCGGTGCTGAAGAACCAGCAGGCAGGGACGGAGTACGCATGACCGTTCCGCCGCCGGATGTCGCGGCCTCAGCCTCGGCCGGCCAGGACAGGGGCGATGGCGCTCCGCACGCGTGCCGTCAGCGCATCCATCGTGAAGGGCTTGGTGACGACCTGCGCGTCCAACGGCAGCGTCGCCGTGGCGTAGCCGGTCATGTACAGCACTGGCAGACTGGGCAAGCGTCTCTGGACCGCCTCCGCCACGCGGACGCCGTCCATGTCTGGCAAACCGACATCCGTGACCAGGAGGTCGGGCCGCAGGCCCTCGTCCAGCCGCCTCAGCGCGGCCGGCCCGTCCGGCGCCTCGACCACCGTGTAGCCGAGGTCGCGCAGCCGCGCCGCGGCGGGCTCCCGCACCCCTGTCTCGTCGTCGACCAGCAGGATCGTGGCGCCGCCGCCGTCCTGTGCCGGCGCCGCCACATCGGCCGGCGCCGCCTCGGCATGCTCCCGGCGGGCCGAGAAGGGCAGCCAGAGGCGGACGGTGGTTCCCCGGCCGGGACTGCTCTCGATCCGGAGTGCGCCGCCGGACTGGCGCACGAATCCGTATATCTGGCTCAGCCCGAGGCCGGTCCCATGGCCAAGCGGCTTCGTGGTGAAGAACGGCTCTAGGGCGTGTTCCAGCACCTCCGGCGGCATCCCGCAGCCGGTATCCGTGACCGCGATCTCGACGTACTCGCCAGGCGCTGCCTCGAAGGGGCCGGCCAGGTCCGCGGCCGATAGCGCGCGGTCGCGGGTCGCGACCAGAAGCTGCCCGCCATTCGGCATGGCGTCGCGCGCGTTGATGCACAGGTTCAGCAGCGCGCTCTCCAGCTCGTTGGGGTCGCAGGTGACGAAGCCGCACCCGTCGTCGAGCTGGAGTTCCAGCGCGATCGCCGGCCCCAGCGTGCGGCGGAGCAGGTCGGTCATGCTCCGCACGAGGGCGTCGGGATCCAGCGGCTGTGGTTCGAGCCGCTGCCGTCGCGCAAAGGCTAGCAGTCGACGGGTCAGCCCGGCCGCCCTTCCCGTGGCGTCGCGCGCCGCGTCGAGATAGGTCGCGGCCTCCTGCAGCCTTCCGGCTTCCATGCGCCGCCTCGCCATGTCGAGGCCACCGGCCACGCCCTGCAGCATGTTGTTGAAGTCGTGTGCGATGCCGCCCGTGAGCTGGCCGATCGCCTCCAGCTTCTGCGCCTGGCGAAGCGCCTCCTGCGCCTGCGCGAGCTCGGCGTCCTGCTTCTTCTCGCGGGTGACGTCGCGCCCCATGGCGTAGGTCATGTTCCCCGCCGGCGCCGCAAACCAGGAGATCCAGCGGGTCGAGCCGTCCTTGTGCCGATAGCGGTTCACGATCCGGGGCCGCCCGCCCACCGCCGCGAGCTCGTAGGCGGCCACGGTCTCGCGGTGGTCCTCGGGCAGGACGAACTCGTTGACGTGGTGGCCGACGAGCTCCCCGGGCGCGTAGCCGAGCAATGCGGTCCAGGCCGGGTTCACCCGCCGGAGGTAGCCCTTGAAGTCGACGACGACCATGAGGTCGGGCGAGGTCTCCCACATGCGGTCGCGTTCGGCAGTGCGTTCGGTGACCTGTTGCTCCAGTGTCTCGTTCAGCTCGCGCAGCCGCGCTTCGGCGGCACGCCGTGCCGAGACGTCATTGAACAGCACAGCCACCCGGCGCAGTTCGGGCGCGCCGATCCGGAAGGCGTGAACGTCGAACCAGCGGTCTAGCGCCGCCGAAACCTGCTCGAAGCGCTCGGGCTCGCCCGTCCGCGCGATGCGCGCGTAGATCTCGTACCAGTGCTCCTCGAGCGCGGGCAGGGCCTCGCGCAGCCAGCGGCCCAGGATCGCCTCGGACAAGCCCGTGTGCCGGTAGAAGGCAGGGTTCGCCTCCATGATGCGGTAGTCGGTGCGGCCATCGGGCGCGTCGAAGCGCAGTTCGACAACGCAGAAGCCGGAATCGATCGAATCGAATAGCGTGCGGTAGCGCTCCTCGCTCGCGCGCAGGGCCTCCTCGGTACGCCGCCGTTCGGTGACGTCGATGCAGAACTCCGCGATCGTCCCGTCGGCGAGGTCGCGGCCGGCGAACAGCATCCAGCGCCGCGAGCCGTCCTTCAGGAGATACTCCGTCTCGTACGGCCCGATCCTGCCCGTGGCGGCGAAGGCCGCCATCTGCCGCTCGCTTTCGGCGATCCACTCCGGCGCCGTCATGCGCCTCCAGCTCAGCGTTTCGGATTCAATGTCGTCCCTCGTGTAGCCCGTCATCCGCAGGAAGGCGTCGTTGGCGTCGACGAGCGTGCCGTCGGCGTCGAAGAAGAGCACGCCGACCGCATCCGTATCGAGGACGCGCCGCAGGCGCTCCTCCGCGCGCTGCGCCTCGCTGCGGTCGCGGAGCATCCAGAGGACGCCGACCGGCTCCGCCCCGCCGTCCGCGCGGAGCGCCATCGCCTCGATGCCGGCCCACACGCGGCTGCCGTCCAGCCGGAGCAGCCAGCCCTCGCGCGCGGCCCGCCCCCCGGACAGCGCGACCGCCATGTCGGCCGCGAACGCGCCCCGCGCCTGGTCCTCCGGCAGCAGCGCGGCGCAAAGATCTATCGCCGGAGCCTTCGCCTCGTCCCAGCCAAGCAGGCGGCGCGCCCCGCTGTTCCAGGCCAGGACGAGGCCGTCGCGGTTGGTGGTGACGATAGCGCAGTCGATCGCGCTCTCGATGATCGCGCGAAGACTGGCAGGATTTTTCGTCTGCTGCCTCCCCGGATGTGCCGGTCACCGCAATGGACCAGACGCTCGGCACCGGGCCTGGCCCGCACCAGCTGACGAAAGTCTATGCCGATGCCGGCGGCGGCTGGACGCGCACCATCCGCAAGCCGGTCGCCGGCAGCGTCCGCGTGTCGGTCGAGGGCACCGAGCAGACCGCGCCGGGCTGGACCTATCCCTGGTCCGTCGACACCGCCACCGGCCTGCTGACCTTCACCGGACCGACTCTCCCACACGTCCTCTACACCATCCGTGCCGGCTTCGAGTTCGACGTGCCGGTGCGCTTCGACACCGACGCGCTCGCCGGCACCTACGAGACCTGGCGGGCGGTGGCGGTGCGCGACATCGACCTCATCGAGATCAGGATCTGACCCATGGCGCTGCTGTTCTTCGAGGGCTTCGACAAATACGCCACCGCCACCCAGATGCTGCAGCAGGCCAACTATGCCTCGACCACCACCCCCACCATCGTCACCACCACGCCGCGCACCGGCCGCACCAGCCTCGAGTTCTGGAACAGCCAGAACGTGCGGTTCAACGTCGTGCCCACCGGCAACACCCTGATCGTCGGCGCCGGCGTGTTCTTCGTCGCCGCGCCGAACGGCAACCAGCTGCCGATCCAGCTCTGGGCCAGCAACCAGGCAAGGGTGAACCTCACCCTCGGCACCAACGGCTCGGGCCAGCTGCAGCTGCGCCGGGACACCGCCACCGTCCTGTGGACCGGCACCGATGTGGAGCCGGCCGGCACCTGGCTGCATTACGAGCTCAAGGCCGTGCTGGACCACACGGCGAATGGCGCCATCACGCTGCGGCGCAACGGCCAGATCGTCGCCGCGCTGACCGGCGTCCAGACCAAGCTGGCCTCGGCGGATGTGGTGGATGCGGTGCGGGCGATCGAGAACGGCGGCAGCGGCCTGCGCTTTCGCCTCGACGACCTCTACATCTGTGATGGCTCCGGCACCGCGAACAACGACTTCCTCGGCCAGCGGCGGGTGCGCACCCTGCTGCCCAACGCAGACCTGCAGGCGGAGTGGACCGCGACCCCGGCCGGCTCGAATGCGGCCCGGGTGGCCGATGCCGCGGCCGATGATGACACCAGCTACGTCTCGGCCACCGCCGCTGGCCCGGTGGACCGCTACGGCCTCGAGGACCTGCCGGCCTCGGTCGCCACCGTCTCCGGCGTGCGGCTGAGCTACCGCGTGCGCAAGCAGGATGCGGTGCCGGCGGAGACCAGGTGCTTCCTGCAATCGGGCGCCACGGTTGCGCCGGGGCCGGACGATGCGCCCGACGTGACCTATCGCTATTTCTCCGCCCTGTTCCCGACCGATCCGGCCACCGGCGCGGCCTGGACGCCTTCGGCGGTGAATGCGCTCAGCGCCGGCATCGAGCGGATCCTCTGACGTGACTACCACCCGCATCACCCAGGGGGTGGTCGAGAGCCTGGTCGATGCCGCCGAGGGCGCGGCCCTGGTCACCCAACTGCTGCTGGAGGCGCTGGACGCCGGCGCGGATCCGATCCTCACGACGCAGTTCGTGCTGGAGGCGCTGACCGAGGATGGCGCGCCGGTCTATCTCACCCAGGCGGTGCTGGAGGTGCTGATCTCGGACAGCCTGCAGGCCGACGAGGTGTCGCAGGTCTGCCTCCTCTGGCGCCTCCGTCGCCGCGACGGCACCGAGCAGCGGTTCGCCAGCCTTGATGCCGACGTCATCTGGGGTGGCCAGACCTGGACCGCTGCCGCCCCGTTCGATGCCACTGCGGCCGAGGCCTCGCGCAGCCTGGCAGCGGGGCAGATGGAGGTGGCCGGGCTGCTGGCTGCGCCCGAGATCACCGCCGAGGACCTGCTGAACGGCATCTACGACGATGCCGAGGTGACGATGCTCCGGGTGGACTGGGCGGATCCCAGCCGCGGCGCCGAGGTGGTGCTGGCCGGGCGGATCGGGCGGGTCACGGCGGGGCAGACGCGGTTCGAGGCGGAGTTGCTGCTGCCCTCCGCCTTGCTCGATCGGCCGGTGCTCGATCTCTACACGCCGGAATGCCGGGTAGATCTGTTCTCGCCGGCTTGCGGCATCGCGGCCGCCGCCTGGACGCGCACGGCCGCGATCACCGCGGTGCTGTCCGACACCGCCTTCGTCGCCGCGGGCTTCACCGAGCCGGCGGGCTGGGCCGACTACGGGCGGGTGACGATCACCTCCGGCGCGAATGCCAGCGCGCGGCGCGAGGTGCGCAGCCACAGCGCGGACGGGCTGGTCGAGCTGTGGGAGCCGTTCGCGGCGCCGCTCGCCATCGGCGATGCCATCTCGATCACCGCCGGCTGCGACAAGCGTCTCGCCACCTGCCGCGATCGCTTCGCCAACGTCGCCAACTTCCGCGGCTTCCCGCACGTCCCCGGCACCGACGCCGCCTTCCGCTACCCCGACGCGCGATGAGCCAGGTCACCGGAGTCGACGTCGTCGCCGAGGCGCGGCGCTGGCTCGGCACGCCCTGGCGGCACCAGGCCAGGCTCAGGGGCGTCGGCGTGGACTGCGGCGGGCTGGTGGTCTGCGTCGCCCAGGCACTCGGGCTGCCGGTACAGGACCACCCGCCCGGTTACGCCCGCCTGCCGGACGGCGTCAGCCTGCGCGCCTGCGTCGAAAGCCAGTGCAGCCGCCTCGCTGATCTCGAGCCCGGCGCTGTGCTGCTGATGCGCTGGGCCGCGCAGCCACAGCACCTCGCCATCGTCAGCATCCTGCCGGAGGGCTGGGGCATGATCCACGCCTGGGCCGGCATCCGCCGCGTCGTCGAGCATGGCCTCACGCCCGAATGGCAGGAGCGGATCGTGCAGGATGACGCCGGGTCGCTGATCTATCGACTGCCGTATGTCGTGCGCTCTGCGACCTTCGCGTTGGCGGTCGATCTCAGGGGCAGGCGGTGATTAGCCAGATGCCGCCACGCAGCGAGACGCCGTTTGGACCTTCGTGGTCGCGGAAGAAGGCTCGCAACGTATCGCGCACCTGCTCCCACAACTCCGGCGGCGCATTGGCCGCATTTAGGGCGCGGCGTGCCGGCCCAAGGGTCATGGCTGCCTCCGCCGCGGCCTCGGCGTTCTCGCCGAGGCGCATGACGGGATCCGCCTGTGTCAGGCCAACATCGCGGAAGCCGGCACCGGCCAGGATGCGCTGCACTCGCGCCGGGTCGGCGAAAGCGAACTGACCAGGCGCTTCCGGTTCTGTCGGTGGCGGCGCGACAAGGTGCCGGATCGCCGCAAGCGGCGCGCTGGCCCAGGGGTTCTCGGCGGGGCTGCGGAACGCGGCGAGAGCGACGCGGCCGCCGGGCGAAAGCGCGCCTCGCAGATTGGCGAAGGCCGCCACGGGATCGGCGAAGAACATCACGCCGAATCGGCTGGTCAGCACGTCGAAGGAGCGGGGTTCGAAGGCGTGCGTCGCGGCGTCAGCCAGGATCACGCCCGCCTGCGCCTGGTCGCTATCCGCAATGCGGCGGTTGGCGACGGCGACGGAGGCCTCGGCGATGTCGGCGCCGAGGACGCGGCCAGCCGGCCCTACCCGCTCCGCGAATGCCAGCACGGTCGTGCCGCTGCCGCAGCCTACATCGAGCACCCGTTCGCCTGGCTGCGGCGCGGCCGCGTCGAGCAGGTGCGGGAGCACGCCTGCCAAGACACTGTCGATTCGATCGTGCTCGTCGGCCCAGACCCGCGTCGCCGGGCTGTTCCAGAACTCGCGCTGCTGCGCGGCGATGGTTGCGGCGTCCTCGGCCATGTCGGCCTCTCCATAGCCAAGCGAAGATTAGCCCTGCTTCAGCGCCGCGTCACGGGTTCCGCCGACTTGCTCGCCAACGGCAGTCCGAGTTCATCCCAAGGTTGCTCTGACCCATGGCCACCCTCGCGCTTTCCGTCGTCGGCAGTGTCGTCGGCGGCGCCATCGGCGGGCCGTTCGGCGCTGCCATCGGCCGCGGCCTCGGCGCGCTTGCCGGCTCGGCGATCGACAGCGCGCTGTTCGGCAGCGGTGGCGGGCAGCGCGTCGAGGGCCCGCGCCTCGCCGACCTCACCGTCACCACCTCCACCTACGGCGCTGCCATCCCGCTCGCCTACGGCCAGCGCATCCGCATGGGCGGCAACATCATCTGGGCCATGCCGCTGATCGAGACCGCCAGCACCACCCGCAGCCGCGGCGGCAAGGGCGGCGGCAAGCGCCAGACCAGCACCACCTACAGCTACAGCGCCAACTTCGCGGTCGCCTTCTGCGAGGGGCCGGTGGCCGGCATCCGCCGCATCTGGGCCGATGGCAAGCTGTTCTACGACGCCACCGCCTCGCCGCTGCAGAACCTCACAGGTGACATCCGGGTCTATACGGGAACGGAGAGCCAGGCGGCGGACGCGCTGATCGCAGCCGATATCGGTGCGGCGAACTGCCCGGCCTATCGCGGCATCTGCTACCTGGTCTTCGAGGGCCTGCAGCTCGCCGACTTCGCCAATCGCATCCCGCAGATCACCGCCGAGATCGAGGCGGGCAGCGCTGACCTGACCAGGACGCTGCACAGTCTGGCCTCTCGTGCGGGCGTCGCCACCACCGATGCCGCCTCGGCCGCCCGGCCATTGGGCGGCTATGCCGTGGCCCGCCCGACCAGCGCCCGGGCTGCCATCGAGGAACTGATGCTGGCCTACTCCCTCGTCGGCTGCGCCGTGCCGGGTGGGGTGGCGGTGAAGCCCCGAGGCGTGGCCGCGCTCGGCGGCATGGAGGCCGAGGCCTTCGGCGCGCGTGCGGAAGGCGACGCCGATGCCGATCGTTGGACCATGGCCCGCGCCGAGGAGAACGGCCTGCCGCGCGAACTGACGCTCACCCACATGGACCCGGCACGGGACTACCAGCCAGGCACGGTGCGCAGCACCCGCCAGGACGGCTCGGGCCTCGCCAAGGCCGCCTATGACATCGCCGTGGTGCTCGACGCCGCCGAGGCCAAGGCCAGGGCCGAGCAGGCGCATCGCGATCTGTGGGCGGCGCGGAACACCGTCGAGAACCTGACCCTGCCGCCGGCCTTTGCCACCCTGCAGCCGGGCGAGAGCCTGGAGGTGGTCCTGGCTGGGCGGCTCAGGCGGCTGAACATCACGCGAGCCACCGTCGCCGCCTCCGGCCTGGTCGAGATCGCCGCTGCGGTCGAGCAGGGCGTCACCTGGTTGCCGCGCACGGCCACCGCCGATCCGGGCACGCTGCCGGTGCAGGACATCCCGCGCGTGGTGCCGAGCACGCTGCACCTGCTCGACCTGCCGATGCTCCGGGCCGAGGACGACGATGCCGGCTTCTACGTCGCCGCCGGTGGCCCCTCGGGCTGGCGCGCGGCGGCGATCCTGCGCTCGGCCGACGGCGTCAGCTATGAGGAGATCGCCTATCTGGACGCGCCGGCCGTCATCGGCACCTGCCAAACTACGCTGCCGACAGGGCCCTGGGCCTACTTCGATGAGGCCAGCATGCTCGACGTGCAGCTGCTGAACCCCGACGACGAGCTCGAAGCGGTCTCTGAGGCGGGAGTGCTCGCCGGCGCCAACGCGGCGCTGGTCGGCGAGGAGATCATCGGCTTTCGCGACGCGGTGCTGATCGCGCCGGGCACCTACCGGCTGTCCGGCCTGCTGCGCGGGCGGCTCGGCACCGACGACCGCATCGCGACGCACGGGCCCGGCGAGCGCTTCGTGCTGCTGTCCGGCGCGCTCGGGCTGGAGCGCATCCGCGATGGCCTCGGGCTGCGGGGGATGGGCCGCAGCTACAAGGCGGTGAGCCTCTGGCAGGAGGAGACCGCGGTCGCGGCGGCGAGCTTCGCCAACACCACGCGCGGCCTCGCGCCGCTCAGCCCGGTGCACCTCGCCGGGGTGCGCGACGAAGCGGGCAACCTGACCATCACCTGGATCCGGCGCACCCGCATTCCCTCCGCCTGGGCGGACGATACCGATGTGCCGCTGGGCGAAGCCACCGAGCGCTACGAAATCGACATCCGCAACGCTGCGAACACGGCCACGCTGCGCACCATCAGCAGCACCAGCCCCGCCGCCACCTACACCGCTGCCGAGCAGGCCGCCGACTTCGGCGCGCCGCAGGCCTCGGTCCGTGTGCGCGTTCAGCAGATCAGCGACACTGTCGGCCGCGGCGCGGCCAGGGAGGCCATCCTATGACCACCACGCCCCGCCTCGCGCTGCCCTACATCCTCACCCAGCAGGCGCAGAAGGAAGTCACCCACGCCGCAGGGCTGAACCGCCTCGACGTGCTGGTGCAGCCCGTCGTGCAGCAGGTCGGGCTCAACACGCCGCCAGTGTCGCCGGCGGAGGGGCAGTGCTGGATCATCGGCACCACGCCGACCGGCGCCTGGGCCGGGCAGGCGAACCGGCTAGCGCAGCGCATCGGCGGCGCCTGGGTGTTCTACGCGCCGTTCGCCGGGCTGGTGATGTTCGACGCCGCGACGCTGGCGCAGTGGGGCTGGAACGGCAGCGCATGGGCGCTCGTCGCGCCGCGGCTGCTGCAGGCTAGCGTCACCTACGACCCACCGAGCCTCGCTGCCGGCGAAGGCGCTACCACCAGCGTGACCGTCCCCGGCGCCGCGCTGGGCGACTTCGCGCGCGCGAGCTTCTCGCTCGATCTGCAGGGCATCACGCTGACTGCGTGGGTGTCGGCAGCGGATACGGTCAGCGTGCGGCTCCAGAACGGCACGGCGGGGACGGCCAATTTGGCCAACGGGACGCTGCGGGTGCGGGTGGATCGCTTGTGACGAGGATGGGCCTGAAGAATAAGCACGATCCCGAATTTCGCTCTTCGCATTCGAATAATACTGACCGGGATCGATCCTCTGCGAGCGAGGCCGACATCGGCATCCTCGCGCGCAACCTCAACTCCTCGCTGCTCGACCTCCGCCTGGTCTCGGGCTTCACGATCGGGCTGCGCACCCTCGGCGATGGCCGCGGCTTCGAGGACACCACGCTGATCCTCGGGCGCATCCTGAACAACCGCTATGGCCTCGACGCGCACTGCGCCACAGCGACGACCTGGAGCACTTCGATCCGCTACTACGGCGGCCACTTCGCCTGCGCGACTGGGATCAACCCGACACTCGACCGCTTCGGGGTGCGCTTCTCGCGCCAGGCGGGGGCCTACAACAACCACAACCGCCACATCTTCGACGGGCCGAACTTCGAGCTCCGCCAGCTCGACCCGAACGTTGCCATCCCCTTCCTGAACGAAACCAGCGGCACGGCGATCATCGCGGGGGGGATGCGCATGGAGGCCTGCTCACCGATCGCGGCTTGGCACACCGGGGCCACGACCGGCTGCGAGTACGAGGTGGCCTGGGCGCAGACCTACGCCATCGGCATCGACTACACTGCGACGACCACTCGCGCCGGCAACGCCGTCTACAACCGCCACCGTGCGCCGGCGTCGCGGCTGACCCGGCTGTTGGCGGTCATCCCGAACCTCCGCGGCGCCGCCTTCCGCCACAGCAACACCGAGATCGGCGTGGAGGGGGCCTGCATCATTGCGACCTCCACCACGACCGAGACCACCATGGCGGCGCTGTCCTGGAACGGGCTGGACGGCATCGCCGCGACCGGACGGGGGCTGTTGCTGAACGCCAACCGCGGCGTCGCCTTCGTGGTGCAGACCAAGCACGCGAAGGAGTTCGCGCTGGCGCATTGGCTGGTCGGCGGCGCCGATAGCGGGCGGCTCTGCGTGCGGTGCTTCGACGGCGCGGGCACGGTCCGGGAGAACCAGCCGCAGGACGTGCTGGCCTCCTCGCGCGGCAGGGCATCCTGGTGGGCCGCGCGACGCTGGCGGCCGGGGCTGGCACGGCGGGCATGCCGAACGGCCGCCGGATGCTCTTGCTGGTCGTCGCGGCCGGCGGTCAGCCCGCGGCCATCGCTGTCAGCTTCGAGCGAAGCGCCCCCAAACGAATAAGGGCTTCATCAACGGGCTGGTAGGCCCAGGCCAAAGAGTTGCGTGAGCCGCCGCCCTCTTATGCTATCTGAGGTTGCTTGCGTGATAGGCTCTGTCCACGGCACGATGTCACTTCATCCGCTACAGTGCTGGGCCGGTATATCACCGCGGCGCTCCAGCATGCTCGCACGGGAGAGTGGCCATGCTGCCGCAAGGTGCTCAGGAAAACGTAGTCGGCAGTCAGAGCGGGCCCGTGGCTTGCGGCGCTTAGGGGCGAGCAGCTGTGCGTGCCCCGCTCACCCAGCGCTGCACGCCTAGCGAGGCCCAAGATCTGCCGCTTCTGCTGACCAGTCTCGGCGGCTGTCTGACCGGTGGCCACCGTACTGCGCCGCCGTGATGATCCACAAGCTTCGAAGAAGAAGACATCCACATCGGGTCGCAATGATTGCGCGTCGGATCCATATAACCCTCGGATAAGGCCGAATTAGATGAGCGTTCAAGGCTACATCCAGGCACCGTTCTCGTCTTCGCTTGGCAAAGTTGCCATCACGCAAGCTTCTTGGCTGGATTCCGCTAATGTCGACACTCACGCGAGCGGCATAGACTCAGCCTCAATAGATTTCGGCCTACCGGTCGGAACAGATGTACTCTCCATGGCCGCCGGTATTGTGATCGGCATTTACTCCTCTGCAGACGAAAACGATTTTGATCCAGATACCGGAGCGGCTTCAGGAAATGACATGGGTCCGCGAGGCTTCGGCAATGTGGTCACAGTCTTTCACTACATTGATCGTGTCGACTCTGGGCTTCCTTACTATTTTGTTGCTACTTACGCACATCTCGACGCATCCAGTGTCTCCTCAATCGCCGACGATTTCGCCAGCTTGGAAGAGGGCGAACAGCTTTTTGTTGAGGCCGGAACAAAGCTCGGAGAAGTGGGAACATCGGGCTACAGCTATGGGAGCGTCGGGCATCTCCACGTCAACTTCGGAGTCACGTCCACCACAGATAATCTTCTCGCCAGCGGTTTTCCGCTAGACGAAGATAGTCCTTACCCCAACGCTAACGAAAACCTACTCAATTTCTTGGGGTTTGACGGAGATTATTATGTCGACGGGGTCGGGTCATTGCCGGCGGTCTCACTTGCAGAGTTGAAGGGTGACATACCGGTTTTCAGCTACATAACAAGCAATAATGACAACACCGGAGAACCACCGGCGGTAGGCAGCGGTAGCAGTTATGGCGGGAGTGGCATTGACGGCCCTGATCTAGTTGGCGCCGACCTTGACATTAGTGGCTCCGTTTTTGACGTGGGCGAAGACTTTGATTTTATTCTTGACATTTCGAACGTCGGCGATTTAACATCAAGTGATTATTCCGTCGCATTTTACATTACCGAAGAAAAAAATATTGACGACGCAGTTTATCTTTTTCGAGAAGAGGATTTATTTAGCTTATCGCCTGGGGAAATCGACCGCTACGATTATTATGCATACACAAATGGAACATGGTACACGGGATACTACTATCTCGCTGCCGTTATCGATGCCGACAACAATGTCGATGAGATCGACGAGCGAAACAATATCATTTATGAACGATTTTATTTGCAGGGGGCGGCTCCTCCGTCCGACCAGCCTGATCTCACGGCCAATTTCATCGGCTTTAACACATCTGCCCCCCGGATCGGCGACTCCGTCACAATAAGCTGGAGCGTAACCAATCGGAATGGCCGGACCGCGGATGCGCCTTTCGCAACGGGTATTTATATATCACAAGATCAAACTGTAACGACGTCCGATAGATTGCTACTAAATGCCACGGCAAGCGAGGGGCTTGCAGCCGGCCAAGAACAAATGTTTAGCAAAGATTTTGTTTTTGACTCGTCTTTTTTGCCTGGAGAATACTGGATTGCAGCTATTGCGGACGTTAACAATTCGATTTCCGAGTCGAATGAAACGAACAACGCCTTAGTTTATGGATTTAAATTCACTATTGCCTCTGCGCCACCGGCTCTTCCTGATCCTGATCTAACTGTCGTGGATCTGGATGTTGCGTTGCGTTCAGATGGAAGTGGTTTGTTTGATGCCACGTTTACGGTTAAGAATAATGGCGGAAGTCTTCCATTTGGCGCAGCCGTCATCCTGAGATTATCAGCCACGCAGGATATCTCGTGGGAAAGCAGCTATGCTCTAGGATCCGGGGATGTCTTTACTGGCCCGATGAATTCTGTGGATTCCATCAGCTTGAGCATTTCTAATATTGATCTTGATTGGGTTCGAAACTATATCAATTTTGTGCCGGGAACATACTATTTTGCAGCCGAGGTTGATTACAGCGGATATGTCGATGAATCTAATGAGCTGAACAACGTTTCTAATCTTGTTCCTGTGGAGCTTGAGCGCCTCGGTGTGGTCCTTGGCGACATCACCGAACCGTTTCTGTCGAGCACGAGCCCAGCTGACAACGCCACCGGCGTGGCGGTCGGCACCAACCTCGCCCTGACATTCAACGAGGCGGTCAAAGCCGGCTCCGGCACCGTCGAGATCTACAACTCGTCCGGCGCGCTCTGGCGCTCCGTCGCGGTGACCGACACCACGCAGGTCAGCTTCTCCGGCTCGACCATGACCATCAACCCCGCCGCCGACCTCGCCGCCGGCACCGGCTACTACGTCCGCATGGCTTCCGGCGTGGTCCGCGACACCGCCGGCAACGCCTTCGCCGGCATCACCTCCAACTCCGCCTTCAACTTCAACACCGCCGCCGCACCGGACACCGCGCCGCCGACGCTGTCCAGTTTCGGCCCGATGCAGCTGCGCCATGCGGGCTTCGGCTATGCCCCGGAGGCCGGCGGCTGGTCGAGCGACGACCGCTACCCGCGCCAGCTGGCGGACGTGAACGCGGACGGGCGAGCCGACATCGTGGGCTTCGGCAACGCCGGGGTGTGGGTCGCACTGGCCGACGCGTCGGGCAACTTCGGGCCGATGCAGCTGCGCCATGCGGGCTTCGGCTATGCCCCGGAGGCCGGCGGCTGGTCGAGCGACGACCGCTACCCGCGCCAGCTGGCGGACGTGAACGCGGACGGGCGAGCCGACATCGTGGGCTTCGGCAACGCCGGTGTGTGGGTCGCATTGGCCGACGCGTCGGGCAACTTCGGCCCGATGCAGCTGCGCCATCCGGGCTTCGGCTATGCCCCGGAGGCCGGCGGCTGGTCGAGCGACGACAGCTACCCGCGCCAGCTGGCGGACGTGAACGCG
>NZ_JAWLHG010000030.1:50074-65139 GCF_041690465.1 Falsiroseomonas sp.
CCGATGCAGCTGCGCCATCCGGGCTTCGGCTATGCCCCGGAGGCCGGCGGCTGGTCGAGCGACGACAGCTACCCGCGCCAGCTGGCGGACGTGAACGCGGACGGGCGAGCCGACATCGTGGGCTTCGGCAACGCCGGTGTGTGGGTCGCACTGGCCGACAATGTTTGGAGCTGAGGCCGGAGTGTCGAATGGGCGGCCGGCAAGTGCGCAGCGACGGTTCGAACCCAGTCGCACTCCCTCCGCCAGTTTTACCTCTCGGTTCGTATCCAGTGGCTGACGCGATGCGCCTTGCCGCCCGGCCGTGGCTGGCGCTGGTTCAACCGCCGCCGGCCTCATCTTCAGCCAGCGCTAGCGTGCGGTCCGCCAGGACGCCGAGTGGCAGTGTGATTGTCGCGCGCAGTCCCGCCGCGGCGTAGTCGACATCGATGCTGCCTGCGAGATCATGCCGCAGCATCCGCTCGATGAGTTCGGAGCCGAAGCCGCGCTCGCCAGGGGGCGCGCGCACTTCCGGTCCGCCTTCCTCCGTCCAGCGCAGGGCGAAGTGCGCTGCTGCACCGGAGCCCTCTTCCGACCACTCGATGCTGACGCGGCCGTGCTCCGCCGAGAGCGCGCCGTGCTTGGTCGCGTTCGTCGCCATCTCGTGCAGGACCATGCCCAGCGACAGCGCCGCCCTGGGCCTCAGCCGCACTGGCATGCCGCGCGTGACAAGCCGGTCTGTCCCCGACGTGTAGGGCTGCAGCTCTTTCTGGATCAGGTCGAACAATGACACATCGCTCCAGCCACCCAGGGAGACCAGTTCGTGGGCCTGGCCCAACGCCCGAACCCTGCCCAGGAAGGCGGTCTCGAACTCTTTGAGGGTGGTTGTCCGGCGCAGGGTGTGGGTCGCCACCGCCGATACCACCTGGAGCATGTTGCGGACCCGGTGGTTCAGCTCGTCCACAAGCGTCTTGAGGGCCTCGCTCTCGACCACCTTGGTAATGTCGAAGAAGGTCACCACGACGCCATCCACAGCCCCTTCCGCCGTGGTGTAGGGCAGCATCCGCATGAGGTAGTGGGCGGCGCCGTCGCTGGCCGTGACGCGCCGCTCGACGACCAGCCGCTCGTCCAGCACGCGGCGCGCCTCCTGCCGAACATCCACTCGGTCGAGGCGGCTGGCAAAGCTCGCGAGCGGGCGACCCCGATCGGTAGGCACGAGGTCGAAGATCCCGGTCACCGCAGGCGTGAAGTTGCGGATCACGAGATGCCGGTCGAGGAAAACGGTCGCGATCTGCGTGCTGTCGAAGAGATTGCGCAGATCGGCATTGGCGAGGTCAAGCTCCTCGATCTTGCCCGAGAGCTCGAGATTGGCGGTCCGCAGTTCCTCGTTCACCGACTGGAGCTCCTCCTTCGAGGTCTCCAGCTCCTCGTTGGTGGATTGCAGCTCCTCGTTGACCGAGACCATCTCCTCGTTGGCGCTCTTCAGCTCCTCGGTCGTGCTCTCGTACTCCTCGGACATGGACTGCAGGCGTTCGCGGACATCGCGCAACTCGTGCTCGAGGTGTTCGATGGCATCGTCGCGCGGCGCCCCTGCGCTGGACGGTCCAGGCGTTTCCAATCTGGGCATCGAAGGCCCATGGTCGGCGAACACCACCATGAAAAGCGGTTCCGCCCCATGGCGTGACGGCAGCGCGGCGACGGTCAGCGCGATCAGCAAGCGGCGGTCATCGAACTCGATCTCGACACGCGGCCGAAGCGCCTGGCGTCGTGTCTCGGCCGCCTCCCGCAGCGCCGACCGGACATCCAGCCGAAGGCCGCGATGGAGCATCGATAGCAGTTGGCGGCTCGGCGGGCCTGGCGCCGGATCGAGGTATTTTCCAAGGTTTGCCGATTGGTGGACGACCTCGCCATCGCCATTGACCACGACATGGGGTGGCGCGAAGTGCGCGGCGGCGAAGGCGTCCACTTCGTGGCGCAGTTCCGCCGCACCAGTGAGGCGTCCCTGGTGGGGCGGCAGCGTCGACGACCAGCCGCGCGCGCCCGTCTGCGCCACGGTCCGGACCTGCGGCGGAACGACCGAAGAGGAACCGCGCCGACGGCGGAAGATGCGCTGGCCCCTGTCCTCAGGGGTGAACAGGTCGACGTAGCGCGTGACGGTCTCGGACACGCCGAGGAACAGGAAGCCGCCCGGCCGCAGCGCGTAGTGGAACAGCGGGATCACCTGGTCCTGCAGCTGACCACCCATGTAGATCAGGAGGTTTCGGCAGGACACCATGTCGATGCGGGAGAACGGCGCGTCGCGGATGACGCTGTGCGACGAGAAGACGCAGAGTTCGCGCACCTCCTTGGCCACAGAATAGGCAACGCCGTCGAAGCTGAAGAAGCGCCCGAGGCGCTCCGGCGAGATGCCGTCCATCATGGCAGCGGGATAGCGGCCGCTGCGCGCCACGCCGAGCGCCGTTTCGTCGATGTCGGTGGCGAAGATCTGCACGCGCGGCGCAGCCGTCCGATGCTCCAGATGCTCGAGCAGCAGGATCGCGAGCGAATAGGCTTCCTCGCCGGTGGCGCAGCCGGGCACCCAGATCCGCACCGTGTCGTCCGCACCGCGATCCTTGAAGAGGACGGGGACGACCCGTTCAGCCAGTACGGCAAAGGCGTCCTGATCGCGAAAGAAGCCGGTGACGCTGATGAGGAGGTCACGGAACAGGTGGCCTGCCTCGTCCGCATCCTCCCTCAGATGCGCGACATAGGTGTCGATGCTGCCCAGCCGCAGGACCTGCATGCGTCGCTGCACCCGGCGGAAGAAGGTCTTGTCCTTGTAGCCGGAGAAGTCGTGGCCCACGCGTGCACGAAGGATCTCGCAGATCGCTTCCCGGGCGTGGATCGCGCCCTCGGCCTGCTCGGCGGCCGGAGCGTCGCTGACCGCGCTGTCCGGCCCGACAAGACCTCGGGCGAACTCGAGAAGCCTGGTCGGGATCGTCTCGACAGGCAGGACAAGATCGACGACGCTTGCCGCGATGGCGCTGGCGGGCATCTCCGGATAGCGCGGCGCCGTTCCGTCCGCGCCCTGCGCCAGGGTCAGGCCGCCGGCTTCCTTGACGGCCTTGAGGCCGAGGGTGCCATCGGTGCCGCTGCCGGACAGGACGATGCCGACTGCAAGGGCGCCCTGGTCCGCGGCGAGCGACGCGAAGAACAGGTCGATCGGCTGGCGCTCGCGATGGGCGCCGGGAGGTTGGCTGCGGAGGACGAGCCTACCGGCCGCGAGGGTGATCAACGCGTCGCTCTGCAGCACATAGACGTGGCCCGGCTGAACGGCCTCGCCGTCGCGCGCGGGCAGCACGGGCATCGCGGTGGCGTCAGCCAGGATCGCCGGCAACGAGCTCTCGTGGTTCGAAGCGATATGGGTGACGACGACGAACGCCATGGACGTCGGCGGATCGGGCATGGCGCGGAACAGCGCCTGCAGCGCCTCGACGCCGCCAGCGGAGGCGCCAATGCCGACAACAGCGAAGGGCGAGGGCCGTTCGGTCATGCTGACCGTCCGGAACAGCCCTGGGGACGGACTGCCAGCGGTTCCAGCATGGGCACGCACGAAGCGGTTTGATGTGGTGTCGGTATGATTTGCCACTCCCACCTGTGGTTTCTTTCGCCCTTACCACGAAACGACAGACAACCGGAAATGACGATGGCACCCTCGGTTACTCGCGCCTTGACCATCACACGCTCGTGTGGGTTCCGAGTGCTGCGTCCCGAATACGCATCGGCGCCGTTGTATCTGAGCGAATGCCCCAAAGGGTGGGTATCCTGGTCCCGGCTCGAACTCGGACAATGACGTGCGAGCCTGATCCGAAAGTCAAACGAGGCCCGCCATGGACAGCGCCGGCTCCCCCTGGTTCGTCGCGCTCGGAGCATCGGGCGACGAGGGCCTGAACGACATCAAGGACCTGCTTCGAGCCCTCGGGCCGGCGGCGGGGGTAGTCGTCATGGTGGTTCTGCATCGGCCAAGCGACAGGCTCAGCGCCCTGCGCGACGTACTTGCACGCAGTTGTTCAATGCCCGTTGTCGTGGCCGAGGAGGCGGAGAGGTTCGAAGCGGGCACGTGCTATATCGGCGAACCGGATCAGCACCTGACGCTCGTGTCGCGGAACACCGCCGGCCTTGTTCCGGGTGGCGACAACCGGCTACGCAACAGGACGATCGACACGCTGTTCATCTCCCTCGCGCAGCACGCGGGTCCTCGGACAATCGGCGTTGTGTTGTCCGGCTCCCTGGATGATGGCTCGCGCGGCCTTGCCGCCATTCATGAGGCGCGGGGGCTTACAATGGTGCTTGATCCCGGCCTGAAGCCGCGCGGCATGCAGCAGAATGCGATCGACTACGACGGCCCGATCAGCTTCATCGGAACAGCCGAGGAGATTGCAGCGACCGTCGGTCAAGTCGTGTCGAAGCTGCGGGACGGGAGTGACCGCATGCAAGCAAACCACACCGCATTCAGCGAAGGAGGCGGAGCGTAGGATCTTTAAGCCGGGGCTCCGCGGCCTGGATGCACCACACCGGTCTGCCGGAGATTTCAACGGCACGCGTCTCGGTACCCACACGGGCGCTGGCCGGCTGTTGCCGTTGCATCTCAGCAACTCTAAGCGGCAGGGAAGCGGCACGCTGTCGTGGACGTCGGAGCTGGTCAGCTCCACGGCCAGCACGATACCGCTCCACGGATCGACGGCGAGGCGCAGCTTGCGCCAGCCCTCTGATCCGGTAACAAGTGGCCGCGCGAGGTGCAGCCCCGTGCTGTCGAGCGCCAGGTTGAGCCGGCACCCTGCCGCGGTTGCGACGGAGCTATCAAGGGTGCTGACGCCGCCCCTCCAGAACCCGGATCCCTGGAATAAGCGGAGCCCTCGCGGCCGCGGCACCCGCTGAGATCGAGACAGGCGAGATACCGTCAGCCCCAGAGAAGGTTGGAATCCGGTTGCCACCGCTGCTCCAGTCGGTCTTCCAGAACACATTCTCCGTAGCGGCGTCGCCTCGCAGAAGCGCGGCCTCCCGCCACGTTTTCCGCCCGCACCTTGGGACTTCGGGTGCGGTACCGAGCCCCGGCGCGCGTCTCTCTCCGGGCTTTTCTCTCCGGACCTTGGGACTTGCCCGATCCAGTCTACAAGGCCCAACCCTTTGTTTCGCCTGATCTTTGCGGCAGCGCACGGCTTTGATATTCAGCAACTGCTTCGCCCGGGCGAACGCCCAGGACGTCTGAATCCGGCGCGCCTGAGGCCCAAGCCCCTCGAATCTGCCGGTTCTGTGTTACTCTTCCGATATGGACGGCCAGGAGCACGGTCGCCGCGACGGAACGCCAGAGGCACGGGCGCGGCAAATCATTGATGCTGCCCTCGCGGCCGCGGGCTGGATCGTCCAGGACCGCGCCGAGGTGAACCTGCACGCCGGCCCCGGCATCGCCGTGCGCGAGACCCCCACCGCCACCGGCCCCGCCGACTACCTGCTTTTTCTCGATGGCCGTGCCTGCGGCGTGCTGGAGGCGAAGCCCGAAGGCACGACCCTGTCAGGCGTCGTGCGCCAGGGCGACGATTACACACGGGCTGCACCGGCCAGGTATCCCGCCTGGGCCGATCCTCTGCCCTTCGTCTACGTCTCCTCCGGCGCCGAGACCCTGTTCCAGGACGCGCGCGACCCGCAGGCCCGCCCGCGTCGCGTCTTCGCTCCCCATCGGCCCGAGACGCTGCGCACCATGCTCGCGGCCAGCAGCAGCCTTCGCGCCCGCCTCGCCACCCTGCCGCCGCTCGACCCAACCCGCCTACGCCCCTGCCAGGCCGAAGCCATCGCGGGCGTCGAAGCCTCGCTGGCCCAGGGCAGGCCCCGTGCGCTCGTCTCGATGGCCACCGGTGCCGGCAAGACCTACACGGCCTGCGCCCTCACCCACCGCCTCCTCTCCCCGCCCGTCCGCATGAGCCGGGTGCTGTTCCTGGTGGACCGCGCCAACCTCGGCACCCAGGCGAAGCGCGAGTTCGACGCCTTCGCCCCCGGCGGCGCCGGCCTGCTGTTCCGTGAGGAGTTCACGGTCCAGCACCTCCAGGGCGGCACCATCGACCCCTCGGCCAGCGTCGTCATCTCCACCGTGCAGCGCCTCTATTCGGTCCTGCGCGGCCAGCCCTTCGACGACGCCGACGACGAGCGCGGCGGCTTCGAGCGCGCCGCCGACGACGCCGAGCGCCCCGTCACCTACAACGCCGCCATCCCGCCCGAGACCTTCGACCTCATCATCGTCGACGAGTGCCATCGCTCCATCTACGGCAACTGGCGTCAGGTGCTGGAATACTTCGACGCCTTCCTGGTCGGCCTAACCGCCACGCCCGGCCGCCACACTCTGGGCTTCTTCCAGCAGAACCTGGTCAGCCAGTATCCCTTCGAGCGCTCCGTCGCCGACGGCGTAAATGTGGACTTCGAGGTCTGGCGCGTCCGCACTGAGGTCGGCGAGCGCGGCGGCACCATCCCCGCCGGCTTCACCGTCCCCCACCGCGACAAGGAGACGCGCCGCCGCCGCCTCGCCGCGCTTGACGAGGACATGCCCTACACCCCCGGCCAGCTGAACCGCTCCGTGGAGGTGCCGAACCAGATTCGCACCGTGTTGCAGGCCTATCGCGACGCCCTGCCGACCCAACTCTTCCCAGGCCGGCAGGAGGTGCCGAAGACCCTCATCTTCTGCCAGTCCGACAGCCACGCCGAGACGGTGACCGAGATCGCCCGCGAGGTCTTCGGGGGCGACGCCCGCTTCGCCCAGAAGATCACCTACCGCGCCACCGGCCGCAGCGGGCAGGAGCTGATCCAGGACTTCCGGACGGACCACCTGTTCCGCATCGCCACCACCGTAGACATGGTCGCCACCGGCACGGACATCAAACCGCTGGAGGTCGTGATCTTCCTGCGCGACGTCCGCAGCGCCCAGTATTTCGAGCAGATGCGCGGCCGCGGCGCCCGCACCATCCTGCCCACCGACCTGCAGCGCGCCACGCCCTCCGCCGAGCGGAAGGACCGCTTCATCATCGTGGACGCGGTGGGCGTGACGGAGAGCGTGAAGACGCCGACCGAGCCGCTGGAGCGCGACCGCACCCTCAGCCTGGAAGCCCTGCTGGAGCGCGTCGCCTTCGGTCACACCGACGAGGACACCTGCGCCACCCTGGCCGGCCGCCTGGCCCGGCTCGAACGCCGCCTGCCCGACCCGGCCCGCGCCGAACTGACCCAGGTTGCGGCCGGTGCGACGCTGACCGACCTCGCCCGCGCCCTGGTGGACGCCGCCGACCCCGTCCGCATCGAGGCCCGTGCGCGGGAGGCCGGCGCCGCGACGCCCGACGACGAAGCCGCCTGGGACGCCGCCGCCGAGGCTCTGCGCGCAGAGGCCTGCCGGCCGATCGCCGCCAACCCCGCTCTGCGCCGCGCCATCCTGGACGCGCAGCGCTCGACGGAAATCATCGTGGACGAGCTTACGGCCGACGCCGTGCTCTCCGCCGATTTCGACCTGAACCGCGCCACCGAGATTACCGAGCGCTTCGGCCGCTTCCTGGCGGAGGAAGCCGACAAGCTCGCCGCGCTCGCCATCCTCTACGCCCGCCCGCACGCCCAGCGCCGCCTGACCTACGCCATGCTGCAGGAACTGCGCGCGGCCATGGCGCGGCCACCCTGGCTGCTTGACGACAAAGCGGTGTGGGCGTGCTACCGGCGCCTGCATGCGGGGCAGACCCGCGCGCCGGCCGGGCTGCTCACCGACCTGTTGGGGTTGGTGCGCTACGCGATAGGGACGCGCGCGGTGCTGGCACCCTTCGCGCCGGACGTGAACCGCAATTTCGAACTGTGGCTCGGCCGCGAGAAGAAGGCTGGGCGCGACTACACCGAGGCGCAGATGGAGTGGTTGCGGCTGATGAAGGACTGGGTGGCGAGCAACGTGGAACTAACGCTGGCCGATCTGCGCGAGGCCTCCGATTTTTCGTCGCGCGGCGGCACCGCGCGGGCTCGCGCGCTGTTCGGCGCGGAGCGGCTGCCGGCGCTGGTGGATGACCTGACCGACGCGCTGGTGGCGTGAGAATGGATGCGCTGCCGAGTGAGGGGCTGCCGCCTGGCTGGACCATTGCGAAGCTAGGCGACCTCGGTGTCTGGACCGGTGGGGGCACCCCCTCGAAGTCGCGTGACGACTTCTGGACAGGCGGCACCGTCCCGTGGGTCTCGCCCAAGGACATGAAGGCGGCGCGGGTTGGCGAAGGTGCCGAGCGCATCACCGAAGCCGCCGTTGCGCAATCTGCCGCCAAGCTCGTGCCTGCTGGCTCGGTCCTCTGTGTGGTTCGGTCGGGAATCCTCCAGCACACCTTCCCTGTCGCCATCGCCGACCAGGACGTCACCCTGAACCAAGACATGCGGGCGCTGACTCCCGCTCGCGGGATCGCTGCCGAGTATCTGCGGCACTACCTGCGCTACAGGAACGACGACATCCTCCATTCGTGCTCGAAGGACGGGACGACCGTCGCGAGCATCGAGCAACCGCGCCTACATGATTTTTCCGTGCCTCTCGCACCAGAAGCAGAACAGACCCGCATCGTCGCCGCGGTGAACGCGCTGTTCGAGGAGGTGGAGGCCGGCGAAGCCGCGCTGGCGCGGGCGCGCGAAGGCCTGACGCAGTTCCGCGCCAGCCTCCTCCACGCCGCCTGCGCCGGAGCACTCACGGCAGACTGGCGCGCCGCGAACCCGACGAACGAGACAGGCCACGATCTCCTTGCCGATGTGCTCGCGAAGCGACGGATCAAGTGGGCAGAAGGTTACAGAGCGGCGGCTGAGGCGCGCGGTCGTCGTCTCGACGGCGAGGCGTGGATGGCGCGCTACCCCCAGCCACAACCCGTCACGGGCGACGATTTGGAGTCTCTGCCGCAAGGGTGGGCGTGGGCATCCCTTGACCAGCTCTGCGTCACGATGACCAGCGGTTCTCGTGCCTGGGCTCCCTACTACGACCGAGGAGCTTCGGTATTCGTCATGGCGCAGAACGTGCGCCCGGGGCGCTTTGACCGCAGCTTCGTCCAACTGGTCGATCCACCGCAGGACGATCCGGAGCGGATCCGCACCCGCATCCAGCGTGACGATCTGCTTGTGACGATTGTCGGCGCCAACACCGGCGATGTTTGTCGCGTTGATGCCGATATTGTGGACCATTACGTCTGCCAGAGTGTCGCCCTGATGCGGCCTGTCCGCGCCGACCTAGCCGAATACCTTGACTTGTTCCTGAACTCTGAGCGCGGCGGCCAAGCTGCCTTCGCGCGAATGATGTATGGCGCAGGCCGACCCCACCTCAGCTTCGATCAATTGAAGTCTGTCGCGGTGCCGCTGCCCCCATCAGCCGAGATTGCCGCCATCTTGCTCGCGGTTCGCGAGGCGTGGATCGAGTCCGATGCCCTTATGGCGGACGTCTTCGCGGCATCGCTCCGCCAATCCATCCTCCATGCCGCCTTCACCGGCCGCCTCGCGCCGCAGGACCCGGCCGACGAGCCCGCCGCCGCCCTGCTCGCGCGCCTCCGCGCTACGCCGGCCGCTTCACGCCGCCCCCGGGCGCGCCGCAACGCAACACAGCCCGACCTGATCGAGACGCCCGCATGAGCGAGACCGAGAACGTCCTGACCGCGAAGGTCTGGAACCTCGCCCATGTGATGAACAACGCCGGCGTCGGCTCCGGCGACTATGTGGAGCAGGTCACCTACCTGCTCTTCCTCAAGCTCGACGCGGAGCGGGAGGAGGACGGCCTGCCCTCCCTGCTGCCGGAGGACTGCCGCTGGGCGCGCCTCGCCGCGCTCTCCGGCCGGGAGCTCGCGCAGCACTACGCCCGGACGCTGGAGACGCTCGCCGGTCAGCCCGGCCTGGTCGGCACCATCTACACCCGCGCCCGCAACACCATCGAGGAACCGGCCCATCTGCACCGCCTGGTGCGCATGATCGGCGCGGAGAGCTGGTCGGGCTTCGGCGTGGACGTGAAGGGCGCGATCTACGAAAGCCTGCTGGAGCGCACCGCCTCCGACACCAAGTCCGGTGCCGGCCAGTATTTCACCCCGCGCCCCGTCATCCAGGCCTGCGTCGAGGTGGTGGACCCCAGGCCCGACCAGACCATCTGCGACCCCGCCTGCGGCACCGCCGGCTTCCTCCTCGCCGCCTTCGAGCACATGCGCCAGAACCCCGAGGCGCGCGACCGCGAGACGGGGCGGCGCATGCGGGAAGAAGGCTTCACCGGCTACGACATCGTCGCCGGCGTCGCGCGGCTCGCCGCGATGAACCTCTACCTGCACGGCCTCGGCCGCGCCGATGTCACGCCGATCCACCGCGCCGACGCGCTGCTCGCCGACCCCGGCAAGCGGTGGGACGTGATCCTCACCAACCCGCCCTTCGGCCGCCGCCAATCCATCCAGGTCTTCACCGGCGACGGCGAGGCGGAGACGGAGCGCGAGGACTACCAGCGCCCCGACTTCAACGTCACCACTGGCAACAAGCAGCTCAACTTCGTTCAGCACATCATGACCGTGCTGGCGGCGGACGGTGTCGCCGCCGTGGTGCTGCCGGACAACGTGCTGTTCGAGGGCGGCGCCGGCGAGAAGATCCGCCGCCGCCTGCTCGACGAGTTCGAGTGCCACACCCTGCTGCGCCTGCCGACCGGCATCTTCTACCGCCAAGGGGTGAAGGCAAACGTCCTGTTCTTCGAGGCCCGGCCGCGCCGCAAGGAGCCCTGGACGGATGCGCTGTGGGTCTACGACCTCCGCACCAACAAGCGCTTCACGTTGAAGGAACGCCCGCTGCGCGACGCCGACATGGCGGAGTTCGTGAGCCTCGCGAAGCTCTCCGACCGCGCGAAGCGCCAGGAGACCGAGCGCTTCAAGCGCTTCAGCTACGCCGAGCTGGCCGCGCGCGAGAAGCTGGACCTGAACCTGACCTGGTTGCGCGAGGAAGGCGCCACCGACCCGGCCAGCCTGCCCCCACCCGCCGAGATCGCGGCCAGCATCGCCGAGGACCTGGAGACGGCGCTGGCTCGCTTCCGCGCGGTCGCGGCACGGCTTGGCTGAGGAGGTGCTGTTGTGACCTCCTCGCTGTCGCCGCAGCGCGGCTCCTGCACAGTCGGGCGAAGGATGCGTTGATGGCCAGCGGCGCCGACAGAGACGAAGCTGCCGATGCGGCGCTGCTGAGCGATCTCTCGGCCTTCCTGGCCGCGGAGAAGGCGCCGAGTGTACCGATTCAGTGGGTGGAGGACGGCAGCTATCTCCGCTTCACCGCCACGCTGGATGTCGGGGAGGTAACTGAAGACCGGGCCCGCCTGATGGGTCGCGCACATGCTTCGATGCCGGATCGCAGCGTGTCTCTGACGCTCACCTGGCAAGGGGCTGCGGTGCGGCCGCAGCCCTTTGAGCGCTTCGAGTGGCGGCCACATGACCGCCATACCAACAAGCCGATCGTGCCGAAGCCGCACCGCCACCGAATCATCGAGACAACCCACCGCCATCCGCTGGCGTTGAATGCGCGCGTCGCCGGCGGGCTGGCAGCGGCGATGGCGGAGAACCTTCCCGCGGCCGAGGCCCTCGCCCAGGACCCGCCGGACTGGGCCGCCTTCACAGCCGCGGCAGCGGCGGCCTGGCAGATCCCGGCACTTGTTCACCTGCCGCCGCCGCCGTGGCAGTATGACCTTCTGCCTTTCGCGGACACGGCACGACGGGGAGGGCGTGGCAGGTGACCATCACAAGCTTAATCGCGACGCCGCCGGCAGCGCCCGATCTGGACGAGATCGCGGCAGAGATCAGCCGTGGCCTGGCCAGTGCCGAGGTCTTCGGCGGACGCGCCTACCTCCGCACACCCATGCTGTTGCCCTCTGGCGCGTCGGTGGTGGTGGTGATCGAGCAGGAGGGCGCCGGCCGCTTCCGCATCACTGACCTCGGCCAGGGGCATGATGAGGCGGAAACGCTCGGCTTCGGCCGCATCTATCGGCGTCAGGCCGAGGATATGGCCAGCCTTCAAGGCCTGACGGCAGATCAAGGTGCCTTGTCGCTGGTCGATCTCGGCCGGGAGGAGCTTCCTGGCGCGACAATGGCGCTCGCCAGCGCGATTCTGCGCACCATGGAGCGGGCAATGCTGCGTGCGGCTGACCGCCGCCCCCAGACCGCCGCCGATCGACTGATCGCGCGGCTGAGCCGCTTGTTCCCAGGCAGGCAGATTCGGCCCGAGGCGGAGGTGCGCGGTGCCTCCACCCATGCCTGGCAGGTGGATGCGGTCGTGGAGACGGAGCGTGGCCTGGCCTTGTTCGACTTCGTGTCTCCCGCGCCGGTCTCGGTCGCCTTCGCCGCCGCCAAGTTCCACGATATCGCCCTGCTGGAGAATGCACCGGCCCGCATCGCGGTGGTACGGCGGAAGGATGCCTTTGGGGATCTGCTGCCTGTTGTCGCGCAGGCCGCGAAGATCGTGCAGGAGGACGCTGCCGACTCAACTTTCGAGAGCCTAGCAAGAGCAGCCTGAGATGCGCTGACGAGCGCGATAACCCCGTTCGTCACTGGGCGGCGGCTTACTCGGACTGTGCATCTCGCGACATACCGATGATCACGCGCTGCTGCTTCCAGTCTGCGGGCACTGCTTCCAAAAGGCGGCCGGCGAAAGGCTCGGGAATGTCCGCGCCATCGAGGACGTGCTCGACCACGTCGGGCGCGAGAAGGGCGAGGCGGAGGATGCGACCGAGATATCCGCGGTCGATCTTCTCTGCCTCCGCTATTTCGGTGATCGAGGCATAGCGTCCCTCGTCCAGCAGCCGTTGGTAACGGAAAGCACGGGCGAGTGCCTTCATCAGCGCCGGGTCCGCCCGCGTGCGAACGGCGGCGGCGGCGCCCTCCTGCACCACCGGCGTCACCACCGTCTTCCGGCCTGGTCGTCGCCGGATCTCCAGCGGCACCCGAACTGTGATGTGCGTCGTGGTCGCGCTCATGCTGCCGCCGTGGAGGCAGAGATGGCGTTGGCCGTGAGATCGTGGACGAGGCTGCTCAGCCCCTCCACCCGGAGCCGGATGTCCGCGCCGCCGGGGTTCAACGCGACCAAGGGCTTCGGCTTCATCCAGCCCGAGGACGGCACGAGTGACGTGTTCGTCCACATCAGCGATATGCAGCGCTCCGGCATCGCCGAGCTGCGCGAGGGTGACAAGCTCACCTACGACGTGCAGAGCGGTGATCGGGGTAAGACGTCAGCCTGTAACCTTCGCCTCGCCTGACGTCCTCGCGCTGCAGCGGCCTCACGGCCGCCGGCGCGAGAACAAGCGGGTGGGCGCCTCCACGTCCACCCGTGACTGCCTGCTGCGGTGTGCTTTGCTTTCACAGAGTGAATCGGCCCTGCAGAATGCGTCACGCGCTGCGCCCATGGCGCGCCGGACGGCCACTGCCGCGGGCAGCTGAAACATCCGGCTTCTCAGATCTGCTGCGTCCGAGCGGACGCACGGCCTGAACACTCATGTGCGGCGCAACTCGGCCAGACAGTTAGTCTGTCGTTCCCAAGCGCGCTCAACACGCACGACCAACAAAGAAAGAAATATCATCATGGCTCGCATGCCACCCCTCCCGCCCGCAGGTCGTTCGCCTCAGGGCAGCAAGAGCACAACCGGCAGCAAGACGAACCCGAAGGACGCCCACGCAAACGACCGGTCCGGCAACGGCAAGCAGATCGGCGTCTCCAAGGCGACCCAGAGCAATCGCAACTCGGGGAACCGGTGACAGACATCTGGCAGCGATTCCCCGACATGCGGACGCCCATGGACGACAAGGATTACGTCTTCGCGCGCTTCAAGAGCGACACACCCGCCTCGGTGAACCGGCGGGAGACGCGGACCATCCCCGGACGCGCCGGAGCCTTCGGGAGCCGCGTCGTCCAGGTGGTGCATGTGCCCTCGCGCGCCGCGATCCAGGACAGGCCGCGGCGCATCGGCGCGCGACCCAGAGCCGCAGCATGCGACGGTGTCTTTGCTGCCAGGTAGACCGACCGCCCCGATGTCTCCTTGCCGCTCGTGCCGCTTGCCACCGTGCTCGTGCAGCCGATCACCTCAGCGATGCCCGCGCCCGGGGCGGTCGGGGTCTAGGCCGACAAATCCCCCCGGCCTGCAACCTCGGGGGGACTCGCCGGGACTCGTCGCGCCTGCAGGCTACGCGATGCGGTAGATGCTATAGCTGCCGCGGGCACCCTCTTTGTTCGGCCCCACCTGCCGCACCCGCTCCAGCACCTCGACCGTGATCCCCTGGCGCTTCTTCAGGCCGGCGAAGAACCCGCGGACCGTGTGTTGCTGCCAGCCGGTCGCCTCGCAGATTTGCGCAATGGTGGCGCCCTCCTCGCGGTGGAGTAGGGCGAGCACCTGCTCCTGCTTCGTGCCCTCGCGCGGCTTGCGCGGCGCGCCGGGCTCGCGCGCAACACGGGCGGGCTTGCTGGCGAAGGCGGCGCGGAGGGCCTGCATCGGGCCGTCGAGGGCGCCGATGATGTCCGCCGCGCGGTTGGCCTCGTCATCCCAGGCGGCGAGCACCGCGGCGGCGGCGTCACGCAGGCTCGCGCGCGGGGCGGGCGTGGGCGCGTCCTGGGCCGCCTCGGCCTTGTCCGCGGGGGCATCCCCCTCCGCGGGGTCCTCCCCGCCGGTGGGCGCCGTGTCCGCGCCCGTTCCGGCATCCGCCGCGGGCGCCGCCGGCTCAAGGCCCATGGCGCGGAGCCCCTCGTCGGTGATCTTCAGCAGCATCTCTTCGCCGTCCACCGTCCATTTCGCGATGGCGTCGTAAGGCGGGCGATGCACCGCGATCACCAGGTCGTTCTTCAGGAGGGCCTGCGCCACCTTCTGGCGCGCGCCGGCGGGCAGACGCGCGGGCGGGTAGGCCAGGTGCTCGGGGTGCTGCGCGGCGGCAGTAAGGATCTGCTGCTGCGTGTCGGTGAGCTTCATCTTCGGGGTCTCCGGTTTCCGCACCCGACCAGTCGGGTGCTACCGCCCCGAGCCCCGCCGGCAGGACCGGTCGGGGCAGATGGTGCGCTTGCGCAGCGCGTGACGGAGCATTCGCGCTGTGCCGCGC
>NZ_JAWLHG010000031.1:0-61645 GCF_041690465.1 Falsiroseomonas sp.
CCCTCCGCCCCCGGCGTTGAACTGATCGAGGTCCAGGAGCCTAAGCCTCCTGGCGGGTGGGGTCCGGGGAGGGCAGCGCCCTCCCCGCTACGCGTTCGCCGCCCGCAGCGCCCGGTCGAGGTCGGCGAACAGGTCGCCGGCGTCCTCGATGCCCGTCGAGAGCCGCAGCAGGTCCGGCGGGCAGGGCGAGCCGGCGCCCTCGATCGAGGCGCGGTGCTCGATCAGGCTCTCCACGCCGCCGAGCGAGGTGGCGCGCTTCCACAACTCCACCCGCGCCGCCGTCGCCACCGCCGCCGCCTCGCCGCCCCGCAGGCGGATGCTCAGCATGCCGCCGAAGCCACCCACCATCTGCCGCCGCGCCACCGCATGGCCGGGATGGGTGGGCAGGCCGGGATACAGCACCTCGGCCACCGCCGGATGGCGCGAAAACCTCTCGGCGAGGTCGAGCGCGGAGGCGCAGGCGGCCTGCACCCGCAGCGGCACGGTACGCATGCCGCGGATCAGCAGGAAGGCCTCCAGCGGCCCGAGGATCTGGCCAAGCACGGCGCGGTTGCGGCGGATGCGCTCCCACAGCGCATCGGTGCGCGCCGTCGCCAGCGCGCCGGCCACCACGTCGGAATGGCCGTTGAGGTATTTCGTCGCCGCATGCATGACGAGGTCGGCGCCATGCTCCAGGGGCCGCGTCAGCAGCGGCGTGGCGCAGGTGGAATCCACCGCCAGCACGGCGCCCGCTGCATGCGCGATCTCCGCCACCCCCGCGATATCGGTGATCGACCAGAGCGGGTTGGCCGGCGTTTCCGCCCAGACCAGCTTCGTCGCGCCCGGCCGCACCGCCGCGCGCACCGCGCCGAGGTCGCTCATGTCCACCAGCTCCACCGAGAGCCCCCAGGCGGCGGCGTCGGTCATCAGCCAGTTGCGCAGCGACCAGTACATCACCTTCGGCGCCACCACATGGTCGCCCGGCCGCAGCGCCAGGAACACCGAGGTGGCAGCCGACATGCCGGAGCCCAGCACCATCGCCGCCGCGGCACCTTCGAGCGCGGCGATCACGGCCTCGGCCTCGCGCACCGTCTCGTTGTCGGCCCGGCCATAGATGTTGCCGCTGCGGTACTGGTTGTCCGGGTCGCGCAGGAAGGTGGTGGTGACATGGATGGGCGGCACGATGGCGCGGCTTGCCTCGTCGATCCGGCCGAGCGCCTGCGCCGCCAGCGTGCGGGGCGCCCAGTTGCGCGGGTTCCTCGTGTCCATCCTGTCATCCATCGCCATCGGGCGGGCACATCCTACGCCGGCATGGCGACGCTTGCAGCCCGCCGCCGGCGTGACGCTGGCAGCCCGCCGCCGGCGTGCCCACATGCCGCGGCATGACCCGCACAGAAACCGACTCGCTCGGCTCCATCGAGATCCCCGCCGACCGGCTCTGGGGCCCGCAGACCGAGCGCGCGCGGCGCCTGTTCCAGATCGGCACGGAGCGTTTCCCGCCCGCGCTGATCCGCGCCGTCGGGCTGCAGAAGCGCGCCGCGGCGGAGGCCAACAAGGCGCTCGGCGAGTTGCCGCCGGAGATCGCGGACCCGATCGCCGCCGCGGCGCAGGAGATCGCCGAGGGCCGGCACGACGCCGAGTTCCCGCTGCCGGTCTGGCAGACCGGCTCCGGAACGCAGACCAACATGAACGCCAACGAGGTGATCGCGAACCTCGTCAGCCACGCACTCGGCCAGCCGCTCGGCAGCCGCAGGCCCGTGCATCCGAACGACCATGTGAACCGCGGCCAGTCCTCCAACGACATGTTCCCCACCGTGATGCACGTCGCCGCGGCGGAAGCGGTGACGCAGGGCACGATCCCGGGTCTGGAGGCACTGCACGCCGCCCTCGTGCGCCGCGCCGCCGAGTGGAACGCAATCGTGAAGATCGGCCGCACCCACATGATGGATGCGGTGCCCGTCACTCTCGGGCAGGAGGCGTCGGCCTGGGCGCGGCAGGTGGAGCTTGGCATCGCGCGGCTGAAGGATGCGCTGCCGCGGCTGATGCCGCTGCCGCAGGGCGGCACGGCGGCGGGCACCGGGCTCAACCGCCACCCCGGCTTCGCCACCGCCTTCGCCGGACGCATGGCGGCGCTCACCGGCCTGCCCTTCACCGCCAGCGACAACCCGTTCGAGGGAATGGGGGCGCATGACGCGCTGGTGGAGCTCTCCGGCGCGCTCAACACCATCGCGGTGTCGCTGAACAAGATCGGCAACGATGTGCGCCTGCTCGGCAGCGGGCCGCGCGCCGGCCTCGCGGAGCTGGTGATCCCCGCCGATGGCCTCTCCAGCAGCATCATGCCAGGCAAGACCAACCCGACCCAGTCGGAGGCGCTGACCATGGTCTGCGCGCAGGTGATGGGGAACCACGTCACCGTCACCATCGGCGGCGCGCAGGGCCATCTGGAGCTGAACGTCTTCAAGCCGGTGATCATCCAGGCGGTGCTGCAATCGGCCCGGCTGCTCGGCGACGCCGCCCGCAGCTTCGCCGCGAACATGGTGGAGAAGCTGGAGCCGAACCTGCCGCGCATCGCCGACAACCTGGCGAAGTCGCTGATGCTGGTGACCGCGCTGAACCCGCGGATCGGCTACGACAAGGCGGTGGCGATCGCCAAGCTGGCGCTGAAGGACGATATCACGCTGAAGGAAGCCGCCGGGCGGCTCGGCCATGTGACGCCGGAGGAGTTCGACCGCTGGGTCCGGCCGGAGGAGATGGTGCACCCGGGCACCAGCTCCACCCGCGCGCCTGGCGGCGCGACATTGGAGGGCGGTTGACCAGGCACCTCCGCAAGCGCTCCTTCCGGCTGGCCGGCCACCGCACCTCGGTTGCGCTCGAGCCGGAATTCTGGGCTGCGCTGGAAGCGGCCGCGACGCGTCGCGGGTCGAGCCTCGCCGGGGTGGTGGCGGAGGTGGATGCCGCGCGCGCGGATCCCGCCCTGCCGCTGGCCAGCGCACTGCGCCTGTTCGCGCTGCGGGAGGCATCGGCAGCGCGCTGAAGGTTACCCCCGCTCGGCCCGCCAGCGCGCCCAGTCCGAGGTCTCGGGCAAGGCGCGCGGCGTGGGGGCGGGGCCGGTGATGCGAAGGCCGATCTCCGGCGCCTCCGGCGTCGCACTGCGGATGCCGAGCCGGAGGTCGAGCATGTTGCGCGGCAGGTCCGCGCCGCCCGAGAGCGTCGCCGTCGCGCCGGCATCGGTGGCGACCAGCCCGGCGTCCAGGCGGATCTG
The DNA here is from genome assembly GCF_041690465.1 of Falsiroseomonas sp. Taxonomy (GTDB): domain Bacteria; phylum Pseudomonadota; class Alphaproteobacteria; order Acetobacterales; family Acetobacteraceae; genus Falsiroseomonas. The sequence continues at coordinate 3,242 of NZ_JAWLHG010000031.1, forward strand.
CCCGCCCTCCACCACGCCCTCCATCTCCAGCCGCTCGAAGGCGGTGGCGCCGCCGGAGAGCGCATCGCGAACCCCCGCCTCGGCCGCCGGCCGCTCCGCCAGCCCGGAGGCCGCCGTCGCCGCGCCGAGGTCGAGCCCGGTGAGCACCCCGTCGCGCAGCACCGCGCGCCAGCTGCCGGACAGCGTGCCGAGCAGCGCCGCCGGCGAATGGCCCACCGCGGTCAGGCTGGCCGAAGCCTCGCCGCGGCCGGCCGTCACGTCGAAGGGCAGGTCGAGCAGCGGCGCTGCCAGCGTCGCCTCCGCCAGCTGCACCTCCAGCGCCAGGCGCGGCGGGCCGGCGGCGGCAAGGTCGAGCCCCAGCGCTCCCTTCAGCGTGCCGCCGGCCAGCTTCGCCCGGAAATCTTCGATCCGGAGCCGGCCGTCGGCCAGCTGCAACGCCGCCGCGGCCTCCTCGGCCACCACGCCGTCGGCGGAGATGCGCCCGGCCTCCAGCGCCAGCTCGGCATCGAAGCCGGCGAGCGCGTCCAGGCCCAGCGGCTCGGTGCTGCGCAGGCCGGGCAACTGCAGGGGCAGGTGCTCGGCGGCGATGCGCCCGCTCAGGCGCGGCCGCCCGCCATCGGTGAAGGCCAGGGCACCGCCGGCGCGCAGCGTGCCCGCCACCAGCTCGAAACTCTCCGCGACGATGCCCTGCGGACCGGCGGCGACGCTGGCGACCAGGGAGAAGGAGCCTTCCCCCAGCCAGCCGGCGGCATCCACCCCGAAGGCCTCGGCCAGCAGGCGCGGCGCACCGGGGTGGCGCAGCGTCAGCGCCGCATTGCCGCGGCGGCCCGGCAGGTCGAGCGTGCCGTTCGCCTCGGCCCGCAACTCGCCGAGCGCGGCCTCGCCGCGCAGCGCCAGCGCATCCACCGGGCCGCCACCCGAGATGCGCAGCGAGGTCGCCATCGCCGCCAGCGCGTTCAGCCGCGGCGAGGCGCCGGGCAGCAGCTCCAGCAGGCCCCGCGCGGTGGAGCCGTTCGCCTCGAGCGTCACATCGGCGAGCCTGAGCGCCGGCGCCAGCGTCGCGGTGCCGGAGGCGACGATGTCGGTTTCCGCCAGCCGGCCGGACAGCCGGCGCAGCGTGACCTTGCCATTCTCCAGCGCCGCATCCAGCGCGGCATTCTCCATCACCGCCTGGCCCCAGCGCGCCTGCTCCGCCGCCAGCCGCAGGTTGAGGTCCACCGCGCCGAGCGCACGCGAGGCCTGGCCGAGGTCGAGCCCGTTCGGCAGCCAGCGCTGCAGGTCCAGCCGGTCCACCGTGATGCCGAGGCCGAGCGCCGGCCGCGCGCCGTAGCGCAAGGTGCCGGCGCCGGAGAGTCGCAGGTCCTCGAAGGTGGCGGTGAATTCCGGCACCGCCGCCTGCTGCTCCTCCAGCACCAGGCGGAAGCGGCCCTCGCCCCGGCGCAGCAGGGCGGGGTCCAGCTCCTCCACCGGCAGGCCGAGCGCGGCGAGGCTGGTGCGGATGTCCGGCCCGGCGAAGCGCGCCCCGATCTCGAGCCGCCCGCCGGCCGTGGCGCCGGCGAACTCGAGCTCGGTCTCGCCCGGCAGCAGCAGCGAGACATCGGTGAGGGTGAGGCGCCCGTCCTCCAGGAAGGCGGCGCCGCGCAGGCGACGCAGGGTGAGGCCGGCGAAGCCCGCCGCCTCCGCCGAGAGGTCAACGGAGAGCGGCCAGTTGCGCGGCCCGGCCGCCCGCAGCGCCGCCACCCAGCCATCGAGGTCGAGGCGGCTCGCCAGCAGCGCGACGTCCAGCCGCGGCGCCGGCAGCAGCCTCAGCGCCACCGCGCCGCGCGCCGGCGCGCCGGCGAGGTCGAGCGCCAGATCGTCGCCCGCGATGAGGTCCGCGCTGGCGGTCAGCCTGCCGCTGGCGCTGAACGGACCGGGCGGGCTTGGCAGCAGCGCCGCGAGGTCGGGGCCCGAGGCCTCCATCGTGCCTTCGAAGCCGCGGTCGGGCACCAGCACGCCACGCGCCCGGGCGGTGGCTTCCGGCATGGCGAGCGAGAGTTCGAGGGGGGCGACGCCGTCCCAGCCGGGCCGGCCGAGCGTGGCAGCGAAGCGGGCCGGGCGGCCGTTCCAGGCGAAACTGCCGGAGATCTCCAGCGCCTGCGCCAACCCGCCGGCGGAGAGATGCGCGGCCACGCCCTCCAGCACGGTGTCGCCGAGGTGGACGCGGGCATCCTCCAACTCCGCCTCCAGCGCGCCGAGCCAGGCCGGCGGGCGGAAGGCGAGCATGGGGCCGGGCGGCCAGGGCAGGGTGAGCTCGGCGCCGACCAGCGCGATCTCGCGCGGGGCAAGCCGGCCGGCGAGCAGCGCGCCGAGGTCGAGCCGCAGCCGCAGCAGGCGCGCCGTGACGCTGAAGCCGGCTGCCTCCTCCGCCTCGCTGAGCTCGCCGATGGTGACGCCGCCGGCGCGCACCACCGGGCTCGGCAGCAGCGTCAGCTCGACCGGCCCTTCCAGCGTGACAGGCCGGCCGAGGCGGTCGGTCGCGATCTCGGCCAGGCGTTCCCGCCAGGGTTCCCAATCCATGAAGCGCGGGCCGATCCAGAGGCCGGCCAGCACCAGCAGGGCAAGGGTGCCGAAGGCGACGACAAGGCGCTTCATCCCGGCAGCGGCGCGCCCCACCCGCCGCCGCCGGGCGTCTCGAGGCCGAGCACCTCGCCGGCGGCGAGCATGGCGCGGTCCTGGCCCTTCATCGCGTGGATCGTGCCGTCCAGCCGCTCCACCCATTGCCGGCCGGGGGCGCCGGGGCTGCCGCCTTCCATGCCATGCGGCGGCACGGTGCGGCGCGAGGCGACGATCACCGCCTCCATCGGGCGCAGGAAGCGGATGCGCCGGCGGCTGCCATCGCCACCCGGGAAGCGGCCGGCGCCGCCGGAGCCACGGCGGATGGCGAACTCCTCGAGGCGAACGGGGTAGCGCAGCTCGAGCACCTCGGGGTCCGTCATGCGGGTGTTGGTCATGTGCGTCTGCACCGCCGAGGTGCCGGGGAAGCCCGGGCCGCCGCCGGTGCCGCCGCAGACGGTCTCGTAGTATTGGTAAACATCGTCTCCGAACAGGAGATTGTTCATCGTCGCCTGGGCGGAGGCGCAGGCACCGAGCGCGGCGAGCAACGCGTTGCAGGTCATCTGGCTGACCTCGGTGTTGCCGGCGACCACCGCCGCGCCGCCGCCCGGACCGCCGCGGCGGGGCGAAAGAAACGTGCCTTGCGGCACGATGATCTCGAGCGGCACCAGGCAGCCATCGTTGAGCGGGATGTCCTCCCCCACCAGGCAGCGGAAGCAGTAGAGCACCACGGCGCGGCAGACCGCGGCGGGGGCGTTGAAGTTGTCGGGGCGCTGCGGGCCGGTGCCGGTGAAGTCGATCACCGCGCGGCGGTTGGCCCGGTCCACGCGGACGGTGACCTTGAGCGGCGTGCCGTCGTCGATCGAGGTTTCGAAGCTGCCATCCTGCAGGCGCTCGAGCACACGGCGGACGCTCTCCTCGGCGTTGTCCATCACGTGCCTCATGTAGGCGCGCACGGTCTCCAGGCCGAACTCCGTTACCGCCCGTTGCAGTTCCTGCACGCCCTTCTCGTTGGCGGCCACCTGCGCCTTGATGTCGGCAAGGTTCACCTGCGGGCTGCGCGCCGGGTACTTCGCCGAGGCCAGCAGGTCCAGGAACTGGCGCTCCCGGATCGTCCCGCCATCGACGAGCAGGAAATCGTCGATGACGACGCCTTCCTCCTCCAGCGTCTTGGATCCCGGCGGCGTGGAGCCCGGCGTCAGGCCGCCGATATCGGCGTGGTGGCCGCGGCTGCCGACGAAGAAGAGGATCTCGCTGCCGGCCTGGTCGAAGACCGGCGTGATGACGGTGATGTCCGGCAGGTGGGTGCCGCCGTTGTAGGGGTTGTTCAGCGCCACCACGTCGCCCGGCTTCAGCGTCGCGCCGCGCGAGCGGATCACCGTGCGCACGCTCTCGCCCATCGCGCCGAGATGCACGGGCACATGCGGCGCGTTCGCCACCAGCCGGCCGGTCGCGTCGAAGACGGCGCAGGAGAAGTCCAGCCTTTCCTTGATGTTCACGCTGAGCGACGTGTTCTGCAGCACCGCGCCGGTCTGCTCGGCGATGTTCATGAAGAGGTTGTTGAACAGCTCCAGCATCACCGGATCGGGTCGCGCGAGATCCGCCACCCGCGCCGCCGCCCGCGTTTCGGTGCGGCGCAGCAGCAGGTGGTTCAGCGTCGTGACCTCGGCGGTCCAGCCGGGCTCGACGACGGTGGTGGCATTGGCCTCGCGGATCAGCGCGGGGCCGGCGATGCGGTCGCCGGCATGCAGCGCCTCGCGGTCGAACACCGGCGCGTCATGCGCCGCACCGCCGCTGAACAGGGAAACCGTGTCGATCACCGGGATCGGCTCGCCCGCGCCGCGCGGCGGCAGCGCGGCTTCCTCCACCTTCTCGCCGGCGGCGGTGACCTCGACCACGCAGGCCTCGACCACCACCGGGCGCTCGGGCGTGGCGAAGCCGAAGCGGCGGCGATGCGCCTCGGTGAAGGCCGCCAGCACCGCATCATGGCCGCCGAAGGGCACGGGAAGGAAGCTGTCGGTGCCGTGGTAGCGCAGGTGCAGCCGCCGCGCGGCGGACAGCACCGCCGGATCGGCGCCCTGCCGCGCCAGCTCCGCGCGGCCCGCCTGTTCCAGCGCGTCGAGCCGCGATGCGAGCTCCGCCATGCCTGCGGCGGCAAGCGGCGCCTCCACCGCCTGCTCGCGGATCACCGTCTGGTCGGCGAGGCCCATGCCATAGGCTGAGAGGACCCCGGCGAAGGGGTGGATGAACACCGTCTCCATGCCGAGCTCGTCGGCCACCAGGCAGGCATGCTGCCCGCCGGCGCCGCCGAAGCATTGCAGCGCGTAGCGCGTGGCGTCGTGGCCCTTCTGGATCGAGACCTGCTTGATCGCGTTGGCCATGTTGGCGACGGCGACGCGCAGGAAGCCCTCCGCGACCGCTTCGGGCGTCCGGGGCGCGCCGGTGGCGGCGGCGATCTCCGCGGCGAGCGCCGCGAATTTCTGCCGCACGACGTCCTCATCCAGCGCCTCGTCGGCGTTGGGGCCGAAGATCGCCGGGAAGTGGCGCGGCTGCACCTTGCCGACCATGACATTCGCATCCGTCACCGTCAGCGGCCCGCCGCGGCGGTAGCAGGCGGGTCCCGGCACCGCGCCCGCGCTCTCCGGCCCGACACGGAAGCGCGCGCCGTCGAACACCAGGATCGAGCCGCCGCCGGCCGCCACCGTGTTGATCGCCATCATCGGCGCGCGCATCCGCACGCCGGCCACCTGCGTCTCGAAGGCGCGCTCGAACTCGCCGGCGTAGAGCGCGACGTCGGTGCTGGTGCCGCCCATGTCGAAGCCGATGATGCGGTCGAGCCCCGCCATGCCCGCGGTCCGCGCCGCGCCGACGATGCCGCCCGCCGGCCCGCTCAGGATCGCATCCTTGCCCTGGAAGCTCGCGGCCTCCGCCAGGCCGCCGGAGGACTGCATGAAGTAGAGCTTCACCTCCGGCAGTTCCGACGCCACCTGCTCCACGTAGCGGCGCAGGATGGGCGAGAGATAGGCGTCCACCACCGTGGTATCGCCGCGCGGCACGATGCGCGGCAGCGGGCTGGCCTGGTGGCTGAGGGAGATCTGCGCGAAGCCGGCTTCGCGGGCCAGCTCGCCGAGGCGGAGCTCATGCGCCGGATGCGCCCAGGCATGCATCATCACGATCGCAACGGCGCGGATGCCATCCGCGTGGCCGGCGGCGAGCGCCGCGCGTGCCGCGTCCTCGTCGAGGGCTTCCAGCTCGCTGCCATCCACCGCGACACGGCCGCCGATCTCGGCGACGCGCTCATGCAGCAGCTCGGGCAGCTTCACCTGCAGGTCGAACAGGCGCGGGCGGGCCTGGTTGCCGATCCGCAGCATGTCGGCGAAGCCGCGATTGACCAGCAGCAGGACGCGCTCGCCCTTGCGCTCCAGCAGCGCGTTGGTGGCGACGGTGGTGCCCATCTTCACCGCCTCGATGACACCCGGCGGGATCGCCGCATCCGGCGCCAGCCCGAGGCAGGCGCGGATGCCGGCCACGGCGGCATCCCGGTAGCGTCCGGGGTTCTCGGAGAGCAGCTTGCGGGTGGAAAGCCGGCCGGCCGGATCGCGCGCCACGATATCGGTGAAGGTGCCGCCGCGATCGATCCAGAACTGCCAGCCCGACATGGAAACAATCCCTTGCGCCGCCGCGTCCATGGCCTGCGGAACGGCTTGGCGCAAGGGGTGCGGCGCCCCTGTAGGCGGCCTGCGCGGCGTGCTAGGACCACTCGCAGCGAAGGAGGCGGCCTCACCCTTGAGTATATGGGGCAAGATTCTCGGCGGCGTCGGCGGGTTCCTGACGGGCGGGCCACTGGGCGCGGTGGTCGGCGCGGCGCTCGGCCATGCGGCCGACCAGGGCGCCATCCCGGGCCGCATCGGACCGGGCGCGGCCGACCTCGCCGCGCTGCTCGGCAACAGGGAGACGCTGTTCGCCATCTCCGTGATCGTGCTCTCGGCCAAGCTCGCCAAGGCGGACGGGCCGGTGAAGCGGCAGGAGATCGACGCCTTCAAGCAGATGTTCCGCATCCCGCCCGAGAACCTGCGCGAAGTCGGGCAGATGTTCGACAAGGCGCGCGAGGATTCCGAAGGCTGGGAGCCCTTCGCCGAACGGCTCGGCGAGGCCTTCGCCGACAACCGCGCCATGCTCGAGGACGTGCTGGCCGCGCTGTTCTACATCGCGCGGTCGGATGGCCCGGTCACGCGCGGCGAGCTGCCGGTGCTGCAGGGCATCCATCTCCGCTTCGGGCTCGATTCCGGCGCCTGGGAGCGGGCGAAGGGCGGCGGCCAGTCCGGCTCCCGCGTCGAGCAGCAGCAGAAGACCGACGACGCCTATGCGGTGCTCGGCATCTCGCCCAATGCGGGCGACGAGGAGGTGCGGCTGGCCTGGCGCAAGCTGATGCGGGAGAACCACCCGGACAGCCTGGCCGCGCGCGGCGTTCCGGCGGATTTCATCCAGCGCGCGACCAACAAGGTGGCCGAAATCAACGCCGCCTGGGACCGCATCAAGCGGCAGCGCGGGTTGTGAGTCTGCCCCCGCGATCCCAGGCCCGGCCTCTCGGCCCTGCCGCGCATCGCGCGGCAGGTAGGGACCGCATCAAGCGGCAGCGCGGGTCGTGAGTTTGCCCCCGCGGTCCCAGGCCCGGCCTCCTGGCCCTGTCGCGCATCGCGCGGCAGGTGGGGACCGCATCAAGCGGCAGCGCGGGTCGTAGGGTGCGCCTGCGCGACCTGCCCAGCCCGAATCAGGACGACCGGCCCGCCGGCGTGCCCGTGGACATGCTGATCCTGCACTACACCGGCATGAAGACTGGCGCCGAGGCGATCGCGCGGCTGCGCGACCCCGCCGCGCGAGTCTCGGCGCATTACGTGGTCGAGGAGGACGGCGCGGTGTTCCGCCTGGTGCCGGAAGAACGCCGCGCCTGGCATGCCGGTGTCTCGTCCTGGCGCGGCCACACGCTGCTGAACGGGCGCAGCATCGGCATCGAGATCGTCAACCCCGGCCATGAGCACGGCTACCGCCCCTTCCCCGCGCTGCAGATGGCGGCGGTCGCCGATCTCTGCATCGAGATCCTGGCGCGGCACCCGATCCCCGCGCGCAACGTGGTCGGCCATTCGGACGTGTCGCCCGACCGCAAGGAAGATCCGGGCGAGCTGTTCGACTGGCAGGGCCTGGCGGCGAATGGCGTCGGGTTGTGGCCTGCGGCGGACACGGCGGCCGCGGGCGATCCGCTGGTGCTGCTCGATGCCATCGGCTACCGCACCGACCTTGCACTGCCGGTGCTGCTGCGCGCGTTTCAAAGGCACTGGTGGCCGGAGCGCGTGGACGGCATCGCGGATGCCGGCACGCTGGCGCGGCTCGCCGCCGTCGCCGAGGCGACCGCTGGTGCAGCCGGGGATCCGCGGACGGCGAGGCGCAGCGGTCTCCATTGACCCGCGCCCCTTGCGGCGACCATCGACCCGCGCCCCTCGCGGCGACCATCGACCCGCGCCCCTCGCGGCGGCCATCGACCCGCGCGCCTCGCGGCGACCATTGACCCGCGCGCCTCGCGGCGACCATTGACCCGCACGCCTCGCGGCGACCATTGACCCGCGCGCCTTGCGGCGCGACATCACCCTCGGTGCCGGGTGGCTGGGCGACCGCTGGCGGGGTGGCGACATCGCGCTGGAGGAAAGTCCGGGCTCCACGGGAATACGGTGCCGGCCAACGGCCGGCGGGCAGAGGGCGAAAGCCCAAGGCCCAGGGAAAGTGCCACAGAGAGCAGACCGCCACGGCAGGGGGAGACCCCTCCCGCGGCAAGGGTGAAAGGGTGGGGCAAGAGCCCACCGCGCCCCCGGCAACGGGGGCGGCATGGCAAACCCCACCGGGAGCAAGGCCGAATAGGGGCGGCCGGCGTAGCGGCGAAAGCCGCCGACGCAGGGGCATTTCCGCCCCGCCGCCCGGGTTGGCCGCGTGAACCCTGCGGCGACGCAGGGTCCAGAGGAATGGTCGTCGAGCATCGCAAGGTGCGGACAGAACCCGGCTTACAGGCCGCCCGGCACCGCATTCCATGACAACGGCCGCCGCCGCCGCGCGGCGGCAGGCCACCCGCCCCGGCGCCCCCACTCCGCCCGCCCTTCATTGCCGTTACGGCCCCATGACGGAACAAACAACGAAGCCCGTCTCGTTGCAGAGAATCTGTTTGTATACGCTTGCTGCCAAGTTACAGAAGTTGGCCGTAAACGACTGATTAACAAAGTCTTTGGCTACCGCGAAATGCCGGAGCATCCTGGTTTTCTGCTTGTGGACCCAGAATCAGCCGTGCTATCCCATGTCATCCCGTGACGATGCCTTGCTCGGGGGGGCATTCAGAGGCACCGAAGGGGGTTGGGCGGGCGAGCCGGTGGGGGGGGGGGGCCCCGCCGGCCGCTGAGCAGGGGGACGGCGGCCACGGGCTGGCTGTCGTGGGGGACGACGGCGACGCGATGACCCAGTTCGTGGGCACGCATTTCGGGAAGCTGGACCGCAAGGGCCGCATCTCCGTGCCCGCCGCGTTCCGCTCGGAACTTGAAGCGGCCGGGGTCAACCAGATCGCCTTCCGCATCTCGCACCAATACCCCTGCATCGAGGCCCGCTCGCGGGCGGAGTTCGAGCGGATGGTCGCCGCCATCCGCACGCTCGACACCTATTCCGAGGAACGCGAGGCATGGGAGGCCGGCTTCATCTCCGTGACCGAAATGCTCCGCTACGACGGCGAAGGGCGGCTGGTGCTGCCGGAGGCGATGATCATCGCCGCGGGCCTGCCGGAGGCCATCGCCTTCCTCGGCAAGAGCGACCGCTTCGAGATCTGGGAAGCCGAGGCCGCCCGGGCGCATGTCGCCGAAGCGCTGGCGCAGGTGCGCGAAAAACGCCTGCGACTCCCTGCCCTCCCCCTCAACACGACTCCGAGGGGCATGGCATGAACAACCACATTCCCGTCATGCTTCAGGAAGTGATGGCGACATTGCGGCCACGCTCCGGCGCCACCTATCTCGACGCCACCTTCGGCGGCGGCGGCTATGCCGCGGCCATCCTGGCGGCGGCCGACTGCACGCTGTGGGCGATCGACCGCGACCCGGACGCGATCGCCCGCGGCGCCACCCTGGCCGCGCGGTATCCCGGGCGCCTGCACCTGGTGCATGCCCGCTTCGGCGACATGCTGGACAGCCTGGCCGCACGCGGCGTCACGCAGCTCGACGGCGTGGTGATGGATCTCGGCGTCTCCTCCTTCCAGCTCGACGAGGCGGAGCGTGGCTTCTCCTTCCGCGCCGACGGCCCGCTCGACATGCGGATGGGGCGGGATGGGCCGAGTGCCGCCCAGCTGGTGAACACCCTCCCGGAAGCCGAGCTCGCCCGCATCATCGCCGAGTTCGGCGAGGAGCGGCACGCCCGCCGCGTCGCCCGCGCCATCCTGCGCGCCCGCGCCGAAGCGCCGATCGAGACCACCGCCCGCCTCGCCGAGATCGTCCGCCGCGCCGTCCCCCGCGACCCCTCCGGCATCGACGGCGCAACGCGCTCGTTCCAGGCGCTGCGCATCGCGGTGAACGACGAACTGGGCGAGGTGGAGCGCGGCCTCGCCGCGGCGATGCACCTGCTCGCACCCGGCGGCCGGCTGGTCGTGGTGGCCTTCCACTCACTCGAGGACCGCATCGTCAAGCGCGCCATGGCCGAAGCCACCGGCCGCGCCGGCGGCGCCTCCCGTCACGATCCCGCGGCGCTGCTGTCCCGAACCGCCTCGGACTTCGCGCTGCTCACGCCCCGCGCGCTGCGCCCCGGCGGCGCGGAGACCGACGCCAATCCGCGGTCGCGCTCGGCGCGGCTGCGCGCCCTCGAACGCCTCGCCCCTTCCTCCCCGCAGGTGCATGCATGATCCGCCCCTTTACGCTGCTCTGCTTCTGCGCCTTCGCCGGGGCGGGCGCCTGGCTCTACCAGGTCAAGCACTCGGTCGCGGTGAAGGACCGCGAGCTGGTCGCGATCCAGCGCGAGACGGAGCAGGCGCGCCAGCGGCTCGATATCCTGCGCGCCGAATGGGCGCTGCTGAACGAGCCCGACCGCCTGCGCCAGACCGCCACGCGCATGCTGGCGCTGCAGCCGATGCAGCCGCAGCAGTTCATGCGCCCGAACCAGCTCGGCCAGCACCTGCCGGCCGCGATCGCCTTCGCCGGCGCGCCCGACATCTTCGCCGATCCCGTGACGCCGGAGCCGCAAGCGGCCGGCGTGATGCTCGCCTCCACCACGGCCGGCGCCACCCCGGCGGCCACGTCACCGACGCCTCCGCCCGCGGCCGCGGCAGCCCCGGCTGAGACACCGGCGCCGCGCGCGCTGGCCGCCGCCGTCGCTGCCCAGCGTGCCGAGCAGGTGATCCGCGTCGCCGCGCGCCCGGCACCGCCCCCCGCACCGGTGACGGCGCGCGCCGCCCCGCCGCCCCGTCCGATCCAGCCGGCGGTGCATGTCGCGCCCGCGCCAACCCCGGCGCCGCCGGTCACTCGGATCGCGCCCACCCCCGCGCCGCCCACCGCCATCGCCTCGGCGGTCGGCAGCACCTCCCTGCTCGGCGGCGCCTCGGCGCTCGGCCGGCCGCTGCTCGCACCGCCGGTGCCGGTCCGTCCGGCCGCGGCCGCGACGCTGCGATGAACCCAATCCCCCCGCCCCCGGACGCGCCCCCCGCCGGCCGCAGCCTCGGCTCCGAACGCCCGCGCAACGAGATCGTCAAGGTCACGCGGCCGGAACTGGCGCATCGCGCCATGCTGGAGCGCACCCGCTCGCGCCTGCTGATCGCCGCCTCCGGCTTCGCGCTGCTGTTCGGCGCGGTGGCGGTGCGGCTGGCCGATGCCACGCTGCTCGACCCCGCCGAGCCGCGCCGCCTGCAGGCGATGGCCGCGGCTTCGCGCCCGGTGGAGCACCAGCCCGGCCGCGCCGTGATCGCCGACCGCAACGGCGAGATCCTGGCGGTCTCCCTCCCCGTCACCGCGCTCTATGCCAACCCGAGCGAGATCCAGGATCCCGCCGGCGTCGCGCGCCGCCTGGTCACCGTGCTGCCGCAGCTCGATGCCGAACGGGTCGCGGCGCGGCTCACCGGCGAGCGGCAATTCGCCTACATCGCCCGCGCGCTGACGCCCCGCGAGCAGCAGGCGGTGAACTCGCTCGGCATCCCGGGGCTTTACTTCGAGCCGGCGGAGCGGCGGGCCTACCCGCAGGGCCGCGCGGCGGCGCACATCCTGGGCGGCGTGGACGTGGACGGCAACGGCATCGCCGGCATCGAGCGGCATTTCGACGGCCGCCTGCGCAACCGCCGCGGCGAGGAGCTGCGGCTGTCCATCGACGTGCGGGTGCAGCTCGCGCTGCGCGATGCGGTGACGCGCGCGATCAGCGAGTTCAACGGCATCGGCGGCGCCGGCATCCTGATGGATGTGCAGACCGGCGAGGTGCTGGGCATGGTCAGCCTGCCGGACTTCGACCTCTCCGACCCCGCCGCGCGCGAGGACCGTCCGCTGACGCGCGAGGAGCAGGGCAACAACCCGCGCTTCAACCGCGCCACCGTCGGCGTGTACGAGCCCGGCTCCACCTTCAAGCTGTTCACCGCCGCCGCCGCGCTCGACTTCGGGGTCGTCAACATCTGGAACGGCTTCGACGCCTCCCGCCCGATCCGCTACGGGCGCTTCACCATCAACGACTTCCGCGGCAAGAACCGCTGGCTGGCGCTGCCGGAGATCCTGGCGCATTCCTCCAACATCGCCTCCGCGCACATGGCGGTGGCGATCGGGCCGCAGCGGCACCGCGAATTCATGGTGCGCCTGGGCATGGCCTCCCGCGTCGGCGTGGAACTGCCCGAGGTCGCGCTGCCGCTGATCCTGCGCGCGCAGGCCTGGCGCGAGATCAACACGATGACGGTGGGCTTCGGCCACGGCATCTCGGTGACGCCGCTGCATGTCATCACCGGCGTCTCGGCGCTGGTCAATGGCGGCATCCTGCGACCGCCGACATTGGTGGCGCGCGAACCCGGCACCGTGGCGGAAGGCCGCCGCGTGGTCAGCGAGCGCACCTCCGAGACGATGCGCCGGCTGATGCGCCTGGTGGTGACCGATGGCTCCGGCCGCAGCGCAGAGGTGCCCGGCTACTTCGTCGGCGGCAAGACCGGGACGGCGCAGAAGACCGCACCGAACGGCGGCTACCTCCGGAACAAGCGGATTGCCGCCTTCGTCGGCGCCTTCCCGATGAACGCCCCGCGCTACGCGCTGTATGTGATGGTGGACGAGCCGACGCCGAATGCGCGCAGCCATGGCTACGCCACCGCCGGCTGGGTCGCCGCGCCTGCGGCGGGAATGGTGATCCGCACCGTCGCGCCGATCCTCGGCATGGTGCCCGAAACCGAGCGCGCGGCGGAGATCCAGGCCGGCATCGCCATCCCGATGCAGCCCGGCCGCCCGGCGCAGGCGCCGCGCGCGCCCGTCCGTGCCGCTCCCGCCGCCCAGGGCACGCCGCCCGCCGCCGCGCCCCGCCAGCCTGCCCCGCCCGCCCCGCAGCGGGAGGCGAGCCTTGCAAGCCGATGAGGCCCCCCGCGCGCTGGATGCTTTGCTGCGCGCGCATCCCGACCTGCCGTGCTGGAGCGGAGGCGAGGCGCCGCGCATCGCCGGCCTGACCGCCGACAGCCGCGCGGTGCGGCAGGGCACGCTGTTCGCGGCGCTGCCGGGCGCGAAGGCCGATGGCCGCGACTTCATCGGCGAGGCGGTGGCGCGCGGCGCCGCCGCTGTGCTGGCGCCGGAGGGCACCACCTGGCCGGCGGGCGTGCCGCAGCGCCCACTGCTGCTCGCGACCGATCCGCGCCGCGCGCTGGCACTGCTGGCGGCCGCCTTCCATGGCACGCAGCAGCCGCCCACGCTGGCGGCGGTGACCGGCACCAACGGCAAGACCAGCACGGTGGATTTCCTGCGCCAGATCTGGGCGATGGACGGCGCGCGCGCCGCCTCGCTCGGCACGCTGGGGCTGGTCGCGCCGGGCTTCCCCCGTGGCCCCTCGCTGACCACGCCCGATCCGGTCGCCCTGCACGCCACGCTGGCGACGCTGGCGAAGGCGGGCGTGACGCATGCGGCGATGGAGGCGTCGTCGCACGGACTCGACCAGCGGCGGCTGGACGGCGCGCGCTTCGCGGCGGCGGGGTTCAGCAACCTGACGCGCGACCATCTCGACTACCACGGCAGCATGGAGGCCTATCGCGCTGCCAAGCTGCGGCTGTTCGACACGCTGCTGCCCGCCGGCGCGACCGCGGTGGCGCAGGCGGAGATGGAGGCGGAGAGCCTCGCGGCGCTGCGCCGCATCGCCGAGGCACGCGGGCTGCGCCTGCTGACGGTGGGCGTGGCCGGCGAGGCGGTGCGGCTGCTGCGCCAGCTGCCGCGCCCCGATGGGCAGGAGGTGGACATCGAGTTCTTCGGCACGCGCCACGCGCTTCGCCTCGCCCTTCCCGGCCGCTTCCAGGCGGACAATGCGCTGCTCGCCGCGGCGCTGGCTGTGGCGACCGGGATGCAGGCGGCGCGCGTCTTGGCGCTGCTGCCGCTTCTGGCCGGCGTGCGCGGCCGGATGGAACTGGCGGCGCGGCTGCCGAACGGCGCCGCCGTCTATGTGGACTATGCCCACACGCCGGACGCGCTGGAGCGGCTGCTCGCCGCGCTGCGCCCGCATGTCGCGCCGGGCGCGAAGCTGCATGTGCTGTTCGGCGCCGGCGGCGACCGCGATCCCGGCAAGCGGCCGCTGATGGGCGCGGCCTGCGCCAAGCTCGCCGACACCTGCTGGGTGACCGACGACAATCCGCGCGGCGAGGAGCCCGCCGCGATCCGCGCCGCCGTGCTGGCGGGCTGCCCCGGTGGGATGGATGCCGGCGACCGCGCCGCCGCGATCGCCCGCGCGCTGGCGGCGCTCGGCCCCGGCGACGTGCTGGCGGTGGCGGGCAAGGGGCATGAGAGCGGCCAGACCATCGGCGCCGTGACGCATCCCTTCGACGATGTCGCGGTGGTGCGCGGCCTGCTGAACGGCCGGGCGGCATGAGCGCGCTCTGGACTTCGGCCGAGCTGCGCGGCGCGACGGGCGGCACGCTCGCCGCGGAGATCGCCGCCACCGGGGTTTCGATCGACACGCGCAGCCTGCAGCCGGGCGATCTGTTCGTCGCGCTGCGCGATGCGCGGGACGGGCACGATTTCGTCGCGGAGGCGCTCGCGCGCGGCGCCGTGGCGGCGATGGTGGATCGCGATCCGCCCGGCGTGCCGACCGATGCGCCGCTGCTGCGCGTGGCCGACACCCTGGCCGGCCTGCAGGCGCTCGGCGCCGCGGCGCGCGGCCGCAGCAGGGCACGCTTCGTCGGCATCACCGGCAGCGTCGGCAAGACCACGACCAAGGAGATGCTGCGCCTCGCCCTCGGCGCACTCGGCCCGACACACGCCGCGACGGCGAGCTACAACAACCATTGGGGCGTGCCGCTGACCCTCGCCCGGCAGCCGCGCGACGCCGCCTTCGCGATCGTCGAGATGGGCATGAACAATCGCGGCGAGATCGCGCCGCTGGCGCGCATGGCGCGCCCGCATGTCGCGGTGATCACCACCATCGGCACGGCCCATATCGGCAACCTCGGCAGCCAGGAGGCGATCGCCGAGGAGAAGGCGGACATCCTGCTCGGGCTGGAGAAGGGGGGTGCCGCCATCCTGCCGGCGGAGTCACCCTTCCTGAGCCAGTTGCTGGCGCGCGCGAAGCAGGCCGGCGCACGGGTTCTCACCTTCGGCGAGAGCGCGCGCGCCGACATTCAGCTCACCGACTATGTGGGCGAGGCGGCGCGCGGCACGGCGCGCGTGCTGATGGATGGACTGCCCCTCTCGGTGCATCTGGCCGCCCCCGGGCACCACCTGGCGCTGAACGCCTGCGCCGCCATCGCCACGGTGCATGCGCTGGAGGGTGACGTGGTCGCCGCGGCCGAGGCGCTGCGCGGCTTCGGCGCCGGCGCCGGCCGCGGTGCGCGGGTGACGCTCGCGCTGCCTGGCGGGACGGCACTGCTGCTCGACGACAGCTACAACGCCTCGCCCGCCTCGATCCGCGCCGGGCTCTCGGTGCTGGCGGCGCAGCCGGCGACGCGGCGGATCGTTGCGCTCGGCGACATGCTGGAGCTCGGCGAAGGCGGTCCTGCCATGCATGCGGAGCTTGCATCCGACGTCGCGTCGGCGGCCGACCTGGTCTATTGCTGCGGGCCGCTGATGCGCCACCTGTTCGCGGCGCTGCCGGAGAAGAAACGTGGTGCGCATCTGCCCGACAGCTCGGCCTTGGCGCCGCTGCTGGCGGGTGCCGTCCGGCCGGGCGATGCGGTGCTCGTCAAGGGCTCGCTCGGCAGCCGGATGGCGCTGGTCGTGGCGGCGCTGACATCGCTCAACGACAAGTCCAGCGCCGGTGGCGCCGGGGTGGTGCCGTGATCTTCAACCTGCTTGCGCCGCTGGCCGACGATTTCCAGCTGTTCAACCTGTTCCGCTACCTGACCTTCCGGGCGGGGGCGGCCTGCATGACGGCGCTGTTCCTCTCGCTGTTCCTCGGTCCGGCGCTGATCCGCTATCTGCGCGCGACGCAGAATGGCGGCCAGCCGATCCGCGAGGACGGGCCGCAGAGCCATCTGCTGACCAAGAAGGGCACGCCCACCATGGGCGGCGTGCTGATCCTGCTTGGGCTGGTGGTCTCGACGCTGCTCTGGGCGGACCTGCGCAACGGCTATGTCTGGGCGGTGCTGCTGGTGACGCTGGGCTTCGGCGCGCTCGGCTTCGCCGATGACTGGCTGAAGGTGACCAAGCGCAACACCAAGGGCGTTTCCGGCCGGCACAAGCTGATCGCGCAGGGCCTGGTCGGGCTGGCGGCGGCGATCTGGATGATGCTGCTGCTGCCCGCCCCGCTCGACGGCACGCTGGCGCTGCCCTTCTTCAAGGAACTGCTGGTGCCGCTCGGCTTCGCCTTCCCGCTGCTGGCGGCGCTGGTGATGGTGGGCGCCTCCAATGCGGTGAACCTGACGGACGGGCTGGACGGGCTGGCCATCGTGCCGGTGATGATCGCCGGCGGCGTCTTCGCGCTGATCTCCTACCTCGTCGGCAACCGCGTCTTCGCGGACTACCTCCAGCTGCATTTCGTGCCCGGCACCGGCGAGCTGGCGGTGTTCCTCTCGGCGCTGATCGGTGCCGGGCTCGGCTTCCTGTGGTTCAACGCGCCGCCGGCCAAGGTCTTCATGGGCGACACCGGCAGCCTCTCCATCGGGGGCGCGCTGGGCGCGGTGGCGGTGGCGACGAAGCACGAGATCGTGCTGGCGATCGTCGGCGGGCTGTTCGTCGTGGAGACGCTCTCGGTCGTCATCCAGGTCTTCTGGTTCAAGCGCACCGGCCGCCGCGTCTTCCTGATGGCGCCGCTGCACCACCATTTCGAGAAGAAGGGCTGGGCGGAGCCGACCATCGTGATCCGGTTCTGGATCATCGCGATGGTGCTGGCGCTGGTCGGCCTTTCGACGCTGAAGATCCGATGATCCCGTCCGATCGTGCAGCGCCGCAGGCGCGGAACGTGAACCGGCCGGGCGAAGGCGCCTTCCGTCCCTTCGCCGGCCAGCGCATCGCCGTGGTCGGGCTCGGCCGCGCCGGGCTGCCGGCGGCGGAGCGCCTGGCCGGATGGGGCGCGGAGCTCACGGCCTGGGACGACGGCGCCGCGCAGCGCGCGGCGGCGGAACGCGTGGGGCTTGCCGTGCGCGACCTTTCGCAGGGCGCCTTCCGCTTCGATGCGCTGCTGCTCTCGCCCGGCATCCCGCATCTGCTGCCGCGGCCGCATCCGGTCGCGGCGCGTGCGCGGGCAGCAGGCGTGCCGATCCTCGCCGATGTCGAGTTCCTGTTCCGCGCGGTGCGGGCGGCGGGCAGCGCGGCCCGCTTCATTGGCATCACCGGCACGAACGGCAAGTCGACGACGACCGCGCTGATTCACCATCTGCTGCATGGGGCGGGACGCGTCTCGGAGGTCGGGGGCAATCTCGGGCCGGCGGCGCTCGGCCTCAACATCTTGGGGTCGGAAGGCACCTACACCCTCGAAATGTCGAGCTACATGTTGGAGCGAATCGCGACGATCCGCTTCAACTCGGCGGTGATGTTGAACATCAGCCCCGATCACCTCGACCGCCATGGAAGCATGGCCGGCTATGCTGCTGCGAAGGCAAACATCTTCGCGCGGCAGCTGCCGGAGGATCTCGGCGTGCTCGGCCAGGATGACGATCTGTCCATCGCCATGGCCCCCGCGATCAACTCCAGCCTGGTCCCGATCTCCGGTCGCAGGCGCGTGGCGGGCGGCATCTGGGCGGAGGGGACTGTGCTGCGCGACGAGGCCGGGGAGATCGCTGATCTTCGCGCGGCCCCTGCCCTGCCCGGCAGCCACAACGCGCAGAATGCTGCCGCCGCCGCCGCGGTGGCGCTGCAGGCCGGGCTGACGCGCGCCGAGATCGCCGCCGGCCTCGCCAGCTTCCCCGGCCTTCCGCACCGGCAGGAGCGCGTGGGCACGCTCGGCGGCGTGGTCTTCGTCAACGACAGCAAGGCGACCAATGCCGACAGCGCCGCGCGTGCGCTGGCCAGCTACGACCGCGTGGTGTGGATCGCCGGCGGCGAGGCGAAGGCGGGCGGCATCGAGAGCCTTGCGCCCTTCTTCCCGCGCATCGCCCGCGCCGTGCTGATCGGCCGCGACGCGCCGATGCTGGCCGCGACGCTGGCCGCGCATGGCGTGCCGCATGAGGTGGCCGGCACGCTCGACCAGGCGGTGCCCGCCGCCGCCGCCGCGGCCCGCGGTGGTGCGGCGGATGTCGTGCTGCTCTCGCCGGCCTGCGCCAGCTTCGACCAGTTCAGCGGCTTCGATGCGCGCGGCGACCGCTTCCGCGTGCTGGTGCAGTCGCTGATGACGGATGATCTCGGGAGGGCCGCCTGATGTCCTTCTCGCGCGCCGACACCTCCACCCTCGGCCGCTGGTGGTGGACGATCGACCGCTGGACGCTGGCGGCGCTGCTGGCGCTGGTCGGCTTCGGCTACGTCATGATGCTGGCCGCCTCGCCGGCGGTGGCGGAGCGCATCGGCGCCTCCTCCCGCAACATGTTCTTCATCCGCCAGATCGTCTACCTGGCCGGGGCGACCGCCGCGATGCTCGCCGTCTCGATGCTGAGCATCCGCCAGGTGCGGCTGCTCGGCTGGCTGGGACTTGGCGTCTCGCTGGCGATGGTGGCCGCGACGCTGGTCATGGGCGTCGAGATCAAGGGCGCGCGGCGCTGGCTGTCCGTGCCCGGGCTCGGCTCGATCCAGCCTTCGGAATTCCTCAAGCCCTGCTTCGCCGTGGTCGCCGCCTGGCTGATCGCCGAGGGCAAGGCGAACCGCCGCCATGGCGCCACGCTGCTGGCGATCCTGCTGTTCCTCGGCATCGCCGCGTTGCTGAAGGGCCAGCCGGATATCGGCATGCTGCTGGTGGTGACGGCGGTGTTCTTCGCGCAGTTCTTCGTCGCCGGGTTGAACCTGTTCGTCGTCGGCTTCGTCGGCGCGCTCGGCGTGGCGGCGGCGGCCTTCGCCTACACGCTGTTCCCGCATGTGCAGTCGCGGGTGGAGCGCTTCCTCGACCCGTCGGCGGGCGACAACTACCAGGTGACGGTGGCGCTGGAGGCCTTCGGGCATGGCGGGCTGCTCGGCCGTGGCCCCGGCGAGGGCCGCGTGAAGAACGTGCTGCCCGACGCGCACGCCGACTTCGTCTTCGCCGTCGCCGGCGAGGAGTTCGGGCTGGTGATCTGCCTGGTCATCCTCGCCCTCTTCGCCTTCGTCGTGGTCCGCGGGCTGGTGCGGCTGCTGGGCGAGACCGACCTGTTCGTGGTGCTGGCCTCGGCGGGGCTGCTGACGCAGTTCGGGCTGCAGGCCTTCGTCAACATGGCCTCCTCGCTGCACCTGATCCCGACCAAGGGGATGACGCTGCCCTTCGTGAGCTATGGCGGCTCCTCCGTGCTCGCCATCGCCCTGGGGATGGGGATGCTGCTGGCGCTCACGCGCCGCCGCCTCTCCCGCCTCGAGGAGGAGCGATGATGCGGGGACCCACGGCGCGCCCCATCGTCATCGCGGCCGGCGGCACCGGCGGGCATCTGTTCCCGGCGGAGGCGCTGGCGGCCGAGCTTGTCGCACGCGGCGAGCGCATCGCGCTGATGACCGATGCGCGCAGCGCCGCCTTCGAAAGCCCCGCCTTCGGCAATGCCGAGCGCTTCGTGCTGCACGGTTCAGGCGTCGCCGGGCGCGGTGCGCGGGCCGCGCTGCGCGGCACGCTCGCGCTCGCAGCCGGCACGCTGGAGGCAAGGCGCATCCTTGCGCGGCTGGATGCAGCGGCGGTCGTGGGCTTCGGCGGCTACCCCTCCATCCCGCCGCTGGTGGCGGCGCGCACGCTGCCGCGCGCGAAGCGGCCGGTGACGGCGTTGCACGAGCAGAACGCGGTGCTCGGCCGCGCCAACCGGCTGATGGCGCCGCGCGCCGACCTGCTGGCGCTCTCCGCGCCGGAGACCACGCGCGTGCCGGAAGGGGCGCGGGTGGAGGTGGTGGGCAACCCGGTGCGCCCGGCGCTCGCCGCGCTCGCCGGCCAGGGCTATGCGCCGCCGGCCGAGGAGGGCGCGATCCGCCTGCTGGTGCTGGGCGGCTCGCTTGGCGCCCGCGTGTTCGCCGATGTGGTGCCCGCCGCCGTGGCGGCGCTGCCGGAGGCGCTGCGCGCGCGGCTGGTGGTGACGCAGCAGACCCGCGCGGAGGACCTGCCGCGTGTCGAGGCGGCCTATCGCGCCGCCGGCGTGCCGGCCGACCTTTCGCCCTTCTTCGGCAACATCGCAACGCGGCTGGCAATGGCGCACATGGTGGTGGCACGCGCCGGCGCCTCGACCGTGGCGGAACTCGCCTGCGCCGGGCGGCCTTCCGTGCTGGTGCCGCTGCCGCATGCGATCGACAACCACCAGACCGCCAACGCCCATGCGCTGGCTTCCGCCGGGGCAGCCTGGCTGATACCGCAACACGCCTTCACCGCGGATGCGCTGGCGCGGCAGCTGGCCACGGCGCTCGGCTCGCCCGCGGTGCTGGCGCGTGCCGCCGCCGCGGCGGCGAAGCAGGCGCATCCCGAGGCCGCCCGGCGCCTTGCCGATCTCGTCCAGTCGCTGATCGGCGCCGATGCGCCGGCGGAGTCCCAGTAGATGCGCGCCCTGCCGCTCTCCATCGGCCCCATCCACTTCGTCGGCATCGGCGGCATCGGCATGTCCGGCATCGCAGAGGTGCTGCACAACCTCGGCTACCAGGTGCAGGGCAGCGATATCTCGGAGGGCTACAACGTCGCCCGGCTGCGCGAGACCGGCATCCCCGTGATGGTCGGGCACGATGCGGCGAACCTGGGCGCGGCGCAGGTGGTGGTGGTCTCCACCGCCGTGAAGCGCGACAACCCGGAAGTGCAGGCGGCGCGCGCGCGGCTGATCCCGGTGGTGCGGCGGGCCGAGATGCTGGCCGAGCTGATGCGGCTGAAATGGTCGGTCGCGATCGGCGGCACGCATGGCAAGACCACGACGACCAGCCTGGTCGCCGCGGTGCTGGAAGCAGCGAAGCTCGACCCCACCGTCATCAATGGCGGCATCATCAACGCCTACGGCACCAACACCCGGCTCGGTGCCGGCGACTGGATGGTGGTGGAGGCGGATGAGAGCGACGGCTCCTTCCTGAAGCTGCCGGCGGTGGTCGCGGTGGTCACCAACATGGACCCCGAGCACCTCGACCACTGGGGCACCGGCGAGGCGATGCGCGAGGGCTATGCGCAGTTCGTCGGCAACATCCCCTTCTACGGCTTCGCCGTGCTCTGCGCCGACCATCCGGAGGTGCAGGCGATGATCCCGCGCCTGTCGGACCGGCGCATCATCACCTATGGCTTCTCGCCGCAGGCCGATGTGCGCGCCGAGCGCGTGATCACCGACCGCATGGGCGCGACCTTCGAGGTGGTGGTGCGCGACCGCGCCACGGGGCGCAGCCGCACGCTGAAGCCGATGCGCCTGCCGATGCTCGGCCACCACAACGTGCAGAACGCGCTGGCCGCCATCGCCATCGCCGCCGAGATGGATGTGGACGAGCACACCATCCGCACGGCGCTGGCCGGCTTCAAGGGCGTGAAGCGCCGCTTCACCCGCACCGGCGAGGCCGGCGGCATCACCGTGATCGACGATTACGGCCATCACCCGGTGGAGATCGCCGCGGTGCTGAAGGCGGCGCGGCAGGCCGGTGCGCGCGACGTGGTGGCGGTGGTGCAGCCGCACCGCTACTCCCGCCTCGCCACGCTGTTCGAGGATTTCTGCGCCTGCATGAACGATGCGGGCACCGTCATCGTCGCTGACGTGTACGCCGCCGGCGAGCAGCCGATGCCGGGCGTGGATCGCGACGCCCTGGTGGAGGGGCTGCGCGCGCGCGGACATCGCTCCGTGGTGCCGCTGCCGGGGCCGGACAGCCTGGCGGAGATGGTGAACGCCATCGCCAAGTCCGGCGACTACGTGGTCTGCCTCGGTGCCGGCAACATCACCGCCTGGGCGCATGCCCTGCCCGAGCAGCTCGCCGCGCTGCAGACCCGCACGCGGCCGCGGCTGGTGGGCGGCAGCAAGTGAGGGCGGGGATGGAACGCCACGCCGCGCTCCCGCCGCTGCGCGGCCGCGTGCAGGCGGGCGCGCCGCTGGCGCCGGTCACCTGGTTCCGCGTCGGCGGTCCCGCCGAGTGGCTGGTGCGGCCCGCCGACCTCGACGACCTGCTGCTGCTGCTGCGTGACCTGCCGGAAAGCGTTCCGCTGACGGTGATCGGCGCGGCCTCCAACCTCATCGTGCGCGATGGTGGCGTGCGGGGCGCGGTGCTGCGCCTGGCGGGCCGCGCCTTCGGCGGGATCGAGCGGGATGGCGAGGGCATCGTCGCCGGCGCCGCCGCGCTGGATGCGACGGTCGCGGAGCACGCCGCGGCGGCCGCGCTCGGCGGGCTGGAATTCCTCTGCGGCATTCCGGGCACCATCGGCGGGGCGGTGGCGATGAATGCCGGCGCCTACGGGGTCGAGGTGAAGGACGTGCTGGACTGGGCGGAGGTCGCCACACCTTCGGGCCTGCTGCGCCTGTCCGCCGCCGAGTTCGGCTTCGCCTACCGCGCGGCAGCGCTGCCGCCGCGCGGCGTGGTGGTGCGGGCGCGCTTCCGCGCCGTTCCCGGCGACGCAGCGGCCATCGCCGCGCGCATGGCGGAGATCCGCGCGGCGCGCGAATCCACGCAGCCGGTCCGCGCGCGCACCGGCGGCTCCACCTTCAAGAACCCGCCGGGGCACAAGGCCTGGGCGCTGGTGGATGCGGCGGGCTGCCGCGGCCTCACGCGCGGCGGGGCGCAGGTGTCGGAGTTGCACACCAACTTCCTGCTCAACACCGGCGGCGCCAGCGCATCCGATATCGAAGGGCTCGGCGAGGAGGTGCGCGCGCGGGTGAAGGCGCAGTCCGGCGTGGACCTCGAATGGGAGATCAAGCGCGTGGGTGAGGTGGCGCGATGACCCATGTCGCGGTCCTCCATGGCGGCGTCTCGGCGGAGCGCGAGGTCAGCCTCGCCACCGGCACGCAGGTCGTCGCGGCGCTTCGCCAGGCCGGCTTCGAGGTGACGCCGATCGAAGTCGGGCAGGACCTCGCCGCCGTCATCACCGCGCTGCAGGCGGCGAAGCCGGACGCGGTGTTCAACGCGCTGCATGGCCGCTTCGGCGAGGACGGCTGCATCCAGGGCGTGCTCGACTGGCTCGGCCTGCCCTACACGCATTCGGGCCTGCGGGCCTCCGCCATCGCCATGGACAAGGCCGCCGCCAAGGCCGCCTTCGCCGCGGCAGGGCTGCCGGTGGCGCCGTCCTGCATCGTCTCGCCGGAGGAACTGGAAGCGGCCGATCCGCTGCCGCGGCCCTATGTCGTGAAGCCGGTGAACGAGGGCTCCTCGGTCGGCGTCGAGATCTTCCGCGACGGCGACAACCGCCGCGCCGAGGTGGCGCGCGCCTGGAAATACGACCGCCGCATCATGGCGGAAGCCTACATTCCCGGCCGCGAGCTGACCGTCGCGGTAATGGGCGATCGCCCGCTCGAAGTCACGGAGATCGCCACCGGCAACGTCTTCTACGACTACGAGGCGAAATACGCCGATGGCGGCAGCCGCCACACCCTGCCCGCGCCGGTGCCCCCGGCGATCCGCGAGCAGGCGATGGAGGTGGCGCTGCGCGCGCACCAGGCGCTCGGCTGCCGCGGCGTCTCGCGCGCGGATTTCCGCTACGACGACACCGCGGGCGAGCCCGGCCGGCTCTACATCCTCGAAGTCAACACGCAGCCCGGCATGACCCGCACCTCGCTGGTGCCGGAACAGGCCGCGCATGTCGGCATCGGCTTCCCCGAGCTCTGCTCCTGGATGGTGCGGGAGGCGCGGAATGGCCCGTAGCCTCACCGCGGGCGGCCGCGCGCCATCGCGGCGCGAGCCCGATCGTCCGAGCCGGCTGCGCCTCTGGCTGCGCCGCCGCCGCGGGCTCGCGCGGCCGGCCGCGCTCGCGCTGCTCGGCACCGGCGCGCTGGCCGCCGTGGCGATCGGTCTCTACCTCGCCGATCCTGCGGGACGGATGCGCGAATTCGTCGAGAACGCCGCCGCCTTTGGCAGCGCGGCCGGGCTGGACGTGCAGGAAGTGATCCTCGAGGGCCGGCAGAACACGCCGCGCGAGCTGGTGCGCGCGGCGATCGGCGTGGCGCGCGGCGATCCGATGCTCGGCTTCTCGCCGGCCGATGCGCGGGCGCGGCTGGAGAGCATCGCCTGGGTCGCCAGCGCGCATGTCGAGCGCCGCCTGCCCGGCACCATCCTGGTGCGCCTGACCGAGCGCGAGCCCTTCGCCATCTGGCAGCACCAGGGCCGCTTCGCCGTGGTGGACCGTGCCGGCCGGGTGGTGACGACCGAGACGCTGGACGCCTTCGGCCCGCTGCCGATCGTCGTCGGCGCCGGGGCGGAGCGCCATGGCGCGGCGCTCTACGACCTGCTGGTGGCGCATCGCGCGATCCTGGAGCGGACCCAGGCGCTGGTGCGCATCGCCGAGCGCCGGTGGAACCTGCGGCTGCACAGCGGCACCGATGTGCTGCTGCCGGAGGGCCATGAGGCGCCGGCGCTGAACCGCCTGTCCGAGTTGCATGCGCGGCACGCGCTGCTCGACCGCCCGCTGCTGGCGATCGACATGCGCCTGCCGGACCGGCTGGTGCTGCGCCCGCCGCCGGCGCCCGAGCCGGAACCTCAACCGCAGCGCCGCCGGGGGAACCGCGGATGAACGCCCTCTCCCGCCTGCCCGTCCCGGTCGAGGGCGCGCCGCAGCCGCGGCGGCGCGGCGCACGTTCCGGCACCTTCGGCGTGCTGGACATCGGCACCACCAAGACCGTCTGCCTCGTCGCGCGCATCGAGGGCGATGGCAGCCCGCGCGTGCTCGGCTTCGGCTGGCAGCGCGGCCGCGGCGTGAAGGGCGGCTCCATCGTGGACCTGGAAGAGGCGGAGCGCGCCATCCGCGCCGCGGTCGGACAGGCGGAGGAGATGTCGGACACGCAGCTTTCGGGCGCGATCGTCAACCTCTCCTGCGGGCAACCGGAATCACGGCTGCTGCACATCCAGTGGCCGATCGGCGACCGCGCCGTCACCGATGCCGACCTGCGCGCGATCCTCTCCGAAGGTCGCCGCCGCGGCCATGAGGAAGGGCGCGAGACGGTGCACGGCGCGCCGGTCTCCTTCACCGTGGACGCCACGCCCGGCGTCGAGGATCCGCGCGGCATGGTGTGCGAGACGCTGGGTGCGCGCGTGCATCTGGTGGACGCCTCTCAGGCGGCGCTGCGCACGCTCGGCATGTGCCTCGCGCGCTGCGACCTGGAGGTGGAGGAGCTGGTCTCCGCCCCCTTCGCCGCCGGCCTCGCCACGCTGGTGGAGGACGAGAAGCGGATCGGCGCGACGGTCATCGACATGGGCGGTGGCACCACCTCCATCGCCGTCTTCGCCGAGGGCCAGCTGATCCACACCAGCCAGATCCCGGTGGGCGGCTGGCAGGTGACCAACGACCTCGCCCGCGTGCTCTCGACGCCGATCAACCACGCAGAGCGGCTGAAGACGCTGCATGGCGGCGCGCTGGCCTCGCAGGACGACGAGCGCGAGATGCTGCCGATCCCGCTGGTCGGCGAGGATGAGGACCACATCGCCCGCATCCCCCGCGCCATGGTGGTGAACATCATCCGCCCGCGGCTGGAGGAGACCTTCGAATTCGTGCGCGACCGGCTGGAGCAGGCCGGTGTCGCGAAGGAAGCCGGCACCCGCGTGGTGCTGACCGGCGGCGGATCCCAGCTGATCGGCGTGCGCGAGCTCGCCGCCCGCGTGCTGGACCGCCAGGTGAGGACGGGCAAGCCGCGAGGGGTACGCGGCCTGCCGGAAACCGCCGGGGGGGCGCCCTTCGCGGTCGCCACCGGGCTGCTCTGCTGGGCGGCCGGGGAGGGCCGCCCGATCGTGGATGTCGCGCCCGGTCCCGACCGATCGCGCGGCGCCATCCGGCGACTGATCGACTGGCTCCGGGTGCGCGTCTGATGCGCGCACCCGTCACTGCAACCAACACCGCGTTCATCACCGCAGGCTGAGTTTTCCAGGGGGCTCTCGACATGACGCTCAACCTCACCATCCCGTCGCACCAGCACACGGATTTCACGCCGCGCATCAGCGTCGTCGGCGTCGGCGGCGGGGGGACCAACGCCGTCAACAACATGGTCGCCATGGGGCTCGACGGGGTGGAGTTCCTCGTCGCCAACACCGACGCGCAGAGCCTGGTGAACAGCAAGGCCGATCGCCGCGTGCAGCTCGGCCCGCACCTGACGCAGGGGCTCGGTGCCGGCGCCAAGCCCGAGATCGGCCGCGCCGCGGCGGAGGAAGCGACGGAGGACCTGGCACGCCACCTCGAAGGCGCGCACATGGTCTTCGTCACCGCCGGCATGGGCGGCGGCACCGGCACGGGGGCGGCGCCGGTGATCGCCCGCATGGCGCGCGAACGTGGCATCCTGACCGTCGGCGTGGTGACCAAGCCCTTCGACTTCGAGGGCCCGAAGCGCCGCAAGGCCGCCGATACCGGCATCGAGGAGCTGCAGCAGTTCGTGGACACGCTGATCGTGATCCCGAACCAGAACCTGTTCAGGCTGGCGAACGAGCGCACCACCTTCGCCGAGGCGTTCAAGATGGCCGACAACGTCCTCTACATGGGCGTGCGCGGCGTGACCGACCTGATGGTGAACCCGGGCCTGGTGAACCTCGACTTCGCCGACATCCGCACGGTGATGGCGGAGATGGGCAAGGCGATGATGGGCACCGGCGAGGCCGAGGGCGAGGAGCGCGCGGTGAAGGCCGCCGAGGCGGCGATCAGCAACCCGCTGCTGGAGGACACCTCCATGCGCGGCGCGCGCGGCGTGCTGATCAACATCACCGGCGGCTACGACATGACGCTGTTCGAGGTGGACGAGGCGGCGAACCGCATCCGCAAGGAAGTGGACGAGGACGCCAACATCATCTTCGGCTCCTCCATCGACGAGACGATGAACGGGCGCATCCGCGTCTCGGTCGTCGCCACCGGCATCGACGCGCAGGAATCGCGTGAGGCGGAGCGTCCGAAGCTGGTCGCGGTGGGCGGCGGTGCGCCGGTGCAGGCGGTCGCGGCCGCCGCGGTGGCGCCGGCGCAGCCCGCGCGCGCAACCGGCGGCTTCATGCCGCGCGTCGCGGCGGCCCCCGCCCCGGCCACGGCCCGCCCGGCGCAGTCCTTCGCTGCCCCGGCCCAGTTCGCCCCCGCCGCACCGGTGGAGGCGGCGCAGCCGGCCGACATGCCGGTGGTGATCAGCCAGCAGGCCGAACCCGGCCCGCGCGCCCCGGTCGCCGCCCGCCCTGCGCCGGTGACGGCAGCCGCGCCCTCCGGCGGCGGGCTGCGCAGCCTGTTCCGCACCGCGACCGGCCTCTCCGGCCTGATGCGCCGTGATGTGGCCGAGCCCGCCGCACCGCAGCCCCAGCCGCAGGCAGTGCGGGTGGAGCCGGTGGCAGCGCCGATGCCTCGCCAGGCGCCGCGCGTGGCACCGCAGGAGGAGATGGGGCTCGACATCCCGACCTTCCTCCGCCGGCAGAGCAATTAAGGCTGAAATAGGGCCGTATTGCGCCGCACCAACCCCGTATTTTCAAGGACTTGCGGCGTAATATGATGAAACAACGCTTGAATGGCGCCCCGGTGCTCGGAATGGCATTTCGACATCGGGGACAGCTTCTTCCGCTGCCCCGCTCCGGCCGCAAATCCATCCCAGAACGGGATGAGGCGGCGGCCGGCGCAACCAGGTGCGGAGCAGCATGGACGGTTTCCTCCCGATCGACAGGACCAGCAGGCGGACGCTGAAGACGGCGATCGGCTGCGTGGGCGTCGGCCTGCACAGCGGGCGGCGGGTCTCGCTGACCCTCCGGCCGGCGGCGGGTGGCAGCGGCATCGTGTTCCGCCGCACCGACCTCGGCATCGACATCCCCGCCCGCTTCGACCGCGTGGCCGACACCCGCCTCTGCACGGCGCTGGTCGCCGAGGACGCGCCGCACGCACGCATCGGCACGGTGGAGCATGTGATGGCCGCGCTGGCCGGCACCGGCATCACCGACGCGCTGGTCGAGGTGGATGGACCCGAGGTGCCGATCCTGGACGGCTCGGCCGCGCCCTTCGTCTTCCTGATCGACTGCGCCGGCACCGTCGCGCTGCCGCTCGCAGCCCCGGCGATCCAGGTGCTGCGCCCGGTCCGCGTGACCGATGGCGAGGCCTTCGCGGAGCTGCTGCCGGCCCGCGAATCGGGCTTCGACGCCGCGCTGACCATCGATTTCCCCGCCACCGCGATCGGCCGCCAGCACCTGTCGCTGCGGATCACGCCGGCGAATTTCCGCGCCGCGCTGGCCGATGCCCGCACCTTCACCCTGGCCGAGGAAATCGCCCGGCTGCGCGCCGCCGGGCTCGCCCAGGGCGGCAGCCTGACCAATGCCGTGGTGGTGGATGGGCCGCTGGTGCTGAACCCCGGCGGGCTCCGCCGGCCGGACGAATTCGTGCGCCACAAGCTGCTAGACGCCGTGGGCGATCTGGCGCTCGCCGGGGCGTCGCTGTCGGGGCGCTTCGTCGGCCATCGCTCCGGCCATGCGCTGAACAACCGGCTGCTGCGCGCCCTGTTCGCCGACCGCAGCGCCTGGGCGCCGGCAGGCACCGAGGTGCCTGCGGATGGCGTCACCAGCCGGCTGCCGGCCGCCGCCGCCCCCGCGATGGCGTGAGCCGCGGGGCCAGGCCGCCAGGCGCGTTTCTCCGATGGGGCCGCCTTGCCCGAACCGCGTCACGGCGTGGTATAGGAGGCCCGCCATGCGCATAGCGACCCCGATGCTCCGCCGCCTGCCCCTCACGCTGCTGTTGCTGCTGCCATTGGCCGGCTGCGGCACAGGCTGGGATGGGAGTCAGCAATCCCTCGGCGCCCGCCAGATCGCCGCCGACACCTCCGCCGAGGGGCTGTACGCCGCCGGCATGGAAGCCCTGAGCGCCCAGCAGTATCAGCGCGCGGTCGAGCTGTTCGACACGGTGGAGCGCGAGCATCCCTATTCCGCCTTCGCCACCAACGCGAAGCTGATGGCCGCCTATGGCGAGTACATGCGCAACCGCTACACGGAGGCATTGGGCGCGCTGGACCGCTTCATCCAGCTGCATCCTGCGCATCGCGACATCGCCTATGCCTACTACCTGCGCGCGCTGTCCTATTACGAGCAGATCAACGACACCCAGCGCGACCAGCGCACCACCGAACAGGCCATGGCCGCGCTGCAGGAGGTGGCGAACCGCTTCCCCAACACGCCCTATGCCCGCGATGCGCGGCTGAAGATCGACCTCGCGCGCGACCATCTGGCCGGGCGCGAGATGTCGGTCGGCCGGTTCTACCAGAACCGCCGCCTCTACCTCGCCGCGATCGGCCGCTTCCGCCGGGTGGTGGACGAGTACCAGACCACCAACCACGTCGCCGAGGCGCTGCACCGGCTGACCGAGCTCTACCTCACCCTCGGCCTGACGGAGGAGGCGCGGCGCACCGCCTCGGTGCTGGGCCACAACTACCCGGGAAGCCCCTGGTACCAGGACAGCTACGCGCTGCTCGTGGACGGCGCGGAGCCCGCCGACCAGGAACGGCCGGGCATGCTGCGCCGCGCCTGGAACAGCATCTTCTAGGGCAGCGCCCGCACGGACGGCGGAACAGGCCTTGCTGACATCGCTGGCCATCCGCGACGTGGTGCTGATCGAGCGCCTGGACCTGGCCTTCGGGCCGGGGCTCACCGTGCTGACCGGCGAGACTGGCGCCGGCAAGTCCATCCTGCTCGACAGCCTCGGCCTGGCGCTCGGCGCGCGGGCGGATAGCGGGCTGGTCCGCGCCGGCCAGCCGCAGGCCTCCGTCGCCGCCGCCTTCAGCGTGGCGGAGGACCACCCCGGCCGCGCCGTGCTGATCGAGCAGGGGATCGAGGCCGAGGACGAGCTGGTGCTGCGCCGCGTCGTCACCGCCGATGGCCGCTCCCGCGCCTTCGCCAATGACCAGCCGGTGGGCCTCGCGCTGCTGCGCCGGCTCGGCGCGCTGCTGGTGGAGGTGCAGGGACAGCACGAGCAGGTGGGGCTGGCGGATCCGGCGGCGCATGCCGGGCTGCTGGATGCCTCTGGCGGGCTCGAGAAGCTGCGCGCGCGCGTCGCCGAGGCCCACCGTGCCTGGCGTGACGCCGAGCGTGCGCTCGCCACCGCGCGGGAGGCGATCGCCGCCGCCCAGCGCGACGAGGATTTTCTTCGGCACGCCGTTGCCGAGTTGGAGACGCTGGCACCCGGGGAAGGCGAGGAGGATGCGCTCGCGACCGAACGCCACCGCCTGCAACAGGGCGAGCGGCGCGGCGAAGCGATCGCCGAGGCGCTGGCCGCGCTCACCCCGCGCGATCGCCGCGCCGCCAATCCCGCCGTCGCGCTGCGCAGCGCGGTGCGCGCGCTGGAACGCCTGCCGGCGCCGAACACCGAGGCCGAGCCGGCGCTCGATGCGCTCGGCCGCGCGCTGGATGCGCTGGCCGAGGCGGAGACCGCGCTGGAGCGCCTGGTCCACGAATCGGGCCCGGATCCGCGCCGGCTCGAGCAGGTGGAGGAACGCCTCTTCGCCCTGCGCGCCGCGGCCCGGAAGCACCTGGTGGCCGTGGTGGAGCTGCCGGCGCTGCTCGCCTCGCTGAAGGAACGCCTCGCGGCGCTGGATGCCGGCACCGAAAGCGTCAGTGCGGCGGAGCGTCGCGCGCGGGAGACACGCGAGGCCTATCTCGCGGCCGCCGGGACGCTGACCGAGGCCCGGCGCGACGCGGCCGGCAAGCTGGAGAAGGCCATCGGGCGGGAATTGCCGCCGCTGAAGCTCGATCGCGCCCGGCTGGTGGTGGAGGTGGCGGCGAAGCCGGAAGCCGCCTGGGGGCCGGAGGGCGTGGACCGCGTGACCTTCCTGGTCTCGACCAATCCCGGCCAGCCGCCGGGGGCGCTCGACAAGGTGGCCTCGGGCGGCGAGCTCTCGCGGCTGATGCTGGCGCTGAAGGTGGTGCTGGCGCGCGGCTCGCCGGTGCCGACGCTGGTGTTCGACGAGGTGGACAGCGGCATCGGCGGCGCGACCGCGGCGGCGGTGGGCGACAGGCTCGCGCGTGTGGCCGAGCGCCTGCAGGTGCTGGTGGTGACGCATTCGCCCCAGGTCGCGGCGCGCGGCGCGCGGCATCTCTCCGTCGCCAAGCAGGTGAGGTCGGGCCGCGCGGAGACGCGGGTGACGCCGTTGGACGCGCCCGCGCGGCGCGAGGAGATCGCGCGCATGCTGGCCGGCGAGCGGGTAACGGAAGCCGCGCGCGCTGCCGCCGACAGCCTGCTGGCGGGAAGCCTGCTGTGATCCGCACGGCGGATGAGGCCGACGCCGAAGCCGTCGCCGCGCTGATCAACGCCATCAACACCCTCGGCGACGACGTGCCGGACCCGCCGATGACGGCCGCCATCGTGCGCCGCGACCTGCTCGGCGCGCAGCCGAAGGCGCTGCTCTTCGTCGCCGAGCGGGAAGGCCGGGTCGTCGGCTTCGCGACCGCCGGCCTGATCTACGATGCCGTCCGGGCCGCCTTCGCGATGATGCTGCTCGACCTCTACGTGGCACCCGAGGCGCGGCGTCGTGGGCTGGCGCGCGGGCTGATGGCGCGGCTCGCCGCCGAGGCCGGGCGCCGCGGTGCGCGCTGCCTGTGGTGGGGCGTTGACGAAGGCGACGACGAGGCGACGCTGTTCTACCGCGCGATCGGCGCGCGCAGCGAAGGCCTGTTCAGCGGCGAGATCATCGAGGGCGCCGCGCTGCGTCGGCTTGCTGCGGAGGCGCAGGGGTGACCGCGCCGCGCGTGCGACCGGTGGCCGAGGCGGACCTCGCCGCGACGGCGGCGATGGTGGCGGCGCCGAGCGCGGAGCACGGATGATGACGGACGCCACGCTCCGCACCCGCAAGCCGGAGGCGCTGACCGAGGAGGAGGCGCAGCAGGAACTCGCCGCGCTGGCTGCCGAGATCGCGCATCACGACGCGCTCTACCACGCCAAGGATGCGCCCGAGATCAGCGACGCCGCATACGACGCGCTGGTTGCCAGGAACAACGCCATCGAGGCGCGCTTCCCGGAACTGATCCGCGAGGACAGCCCGAGCCGTCGCGTCGGCGCGAAGCCGGCGGAAGGCTTCGCGACGCTCCGCCACGGCGTGCCGATGCTGAGCCTGAGGAATGCATTCGGCGAGCCGGACTTCCTCGATTTCACCGCCTCGATCCGCCGCTTCCTGAAGCTCGAGCCCGGGCAGCCCCTCGAATTCGTGGCCGAGCCGAAGATCGACGGACTCTCGGTCAACCTCATCTACGAGCAGGGCGCCTTCCTGCGCGGCGCCACGCGCGGCGACGGGACCGAGGGCGAGGACATCTCGGAAAACCTGCTGACGCTGAAGGACCTGCCGCGCAGGCTGAAGCCCCCCTTCCCTGCCCGCATCGAGGTCCGCGGCGAGGTGTTCTCCGAGAAGGCGGATTTCCTCGCCTTCCGCGCCGCGCAGGCGCAGGCCGCGGAGGAGCGCGAGGCGCGGCGCGCGCGCGGCGAGAAGGTGGGTCCGGCCATCACCATCCCCGTCAACCCGCGCAACTTCGCCGCCGGCGCGCTGCGCCAGCTCGATCCCGCCATCACCGCGCAGCGCCCGCTCAAGCTCTTCGCCTATGCGATGGGCGAAGCGAGCGAGCAGCCGGCGGAGACCCACGCAGCCTGGCTCGACCGGCTGCGCGGCTGGGGCTTCGCGGTGAACCCGCTCTCCGAGCTGCTGGCGGACGAGACCGCCGCGCTCGGCTTCCAGAAGCGGATGACGGAAGGCCGCGCAGCGCTCAGCTACGACATCGACGGCGTGGTGTACAAGCTGAACCGTCTGGACTGGCAGCGCCGCCTCGGCTTCGTCGGCCGTGCGCCGCGCTGGGCGATCGCCTGGAAGTTCCCGGCCGAGCAGGCGACGACGGTGCTGCTCGACATCGAGATCCAGGTCGGCCGCACCGGCGCGCTGACCCCGCGCGCGGTGATGCAGCCGGTCGGCGTCGGCGGCGTGATGGTGACGCATGCGACGCTGCACAACGAGGACGAGATCGCGCGCAAGGATGTGCGCATCGGCGACACCGTCATCGTCCAGCGCGCCGGCGACGTGATCCCGCAGATCGTCGGCGTGGTGCCGGAGAAGCGCCCACCGGGTGCGCAGCCCTTCGTGTTTCCCGAAACCTGCCCGGCCTGCGGCAGCCATGCGGTACGGCCGCCCGGCGAGGTGGTGCGCCGCTGCACCGGCGGCCTGGTCTGCCCGGCGCAGACCGTGGAGCGGCTGATCCACTTCACCCGCCGCAACGCCATGGATATCGAGGGCCTCGGCGAGGAGAACATCCAGAAGCTCTACGATGAAGGCCTGGTGGGAAGCCCCGCCGACATCTTCCGGCTGAAGCGGCACGAGCAGGCGATGCTCGGCTGGGAAGGCTGGGGAGAGCGCAAGATCACGAAGCTGCTGGACGCCATCGAGGCGCGCCGGCGCGTGCCGCTGGAGCGCTTCATCTTCGCCCTCGGCATCCGCCGCATCGGCGAGGCGAATGCCAAGCTGCTGGCGCGGCACTATCACTCCCTCGCCGAGTGGCGCGCGAAGATGCTGGCCGCGACCACCATCGGCTCGGAAGCGCGGGAGGAGCTGGGCTCGATCCAGGGCATCGGCCCGGCCATCGCGACCGAGCTCGCCGATTTCTTCGCCGAGCCGCACAACCTGGCCGCGCTCGATGACCTGGCGCGGGAAGTGACGCCCGAGGACGCCGCCTTCGCCGCCGCCACCGACAGCCCCTTCGCCGGCAAGACATTGGTCTTCACCGGCACGCTGGAGAAGATGTCGCGCGACGAGGCGGAGGCGCAGGCGGAACGGCTCGGCGCCAAGGTCACCAAGAGCGTGTCGAAGAAGACCGACTTCGTCGTGGTCGGCGCCGATGCCGGCAGCAAGGCGGCCAAGGCGGCGGAGCTCGGCGTGAAGACGCTGACCGAGACGGAATGGCAGGAGATGGCCGGGCTCGGATAAGGCCGGCTGATCGGCCGCATCAGGGCTTTGCGTTTCCTCCCGCCGCCAGGTGCGATCATGCTCCTGCCATGCCGCTCGACCCGCAGCTCTTCCTGGCCTTCCTGGTCGCCGCCTGGGTGCTGATCCTCACCCCGGGGCCGGACATGCTGTTCGTGATCGGCCAGACACTCGCCGGCGGCGCGTCGCGCGGCTGGGCGGCGCTGCTCGGCATCGGGACGGGCGCGCTGGTGCATATCGCGCTCGCGGCCTCGGGCGTCGCGGCGCTGGTCGCCGCCTCGCCGGCGCTGTTCGAGGCGCTGCGCCTGGCCGGCGCCTGCTACCTGCTCTGGCTTGCCTTCGGCGCGCTGCGCGCGGCCTGGCGCGGCGGGGCGACGCTGCGGCCGGCGGCGCCGGCGCGGGCGGCGTTCCGGGACGGCTTCATCACCAACCTGACCAACCCGAAGGTGATCCTGTTCTTCCTCGCCTTCCTGCCGCAATTCGTGGACCCCGCCCGCGCGCCGGCCTGGCTGCAGATGCTGCTGCTCGGCCCGCTGGTGCCGCTGATGGGGGTGCCCGCCTATGGGCTGCTGATCGCCGGCGCCAATCGTGCGGCGGCCCGCCTCTCCACCTTCTCGCGCTGGCTGGACGGGCTGGCGGGGCTGATCTTCCTGGCGCTCGGGCTGCGGCTGCTGGTGGGCGGCCGGCCCGGGTGAGCGGCTTGCGCGGAGGGCCGCCCCGCGCTTAAGCGGGGCGGCCATGTCCGCCGCCCTGCTCGCCACGCTCCTGCTCTCTGTCTCGGCCTTCATCCACACGCGCTCCGCCGATCCGCGGATGCGGCCGGAGAACGCGTATGCGGACCTGTTCTGGCGCGGCCTTGCCTTCACGGCGCTGGTGGTCTGGGGCGCGCTGATCGCGCGCACCTTCTACACCAGCCACTGGGCGGACGGGGTTGCGGCGCTGTTCGGCTCCTTCGCGCTCAACTGGTATTTCGGCTGGCGCGGGCCGCGGCCGGCCTGGCCGGGGCTCTCGATGCTGTTCGGCGTGGTCGGGCTGGGCCTCGCCACCTGGTCCTTCATGAACGAGTAGCTGGCCGGGCGCGGCCGCAGGTGCGACACAAGGCCGCAGTCCCGGCCGGACGAGAGGGGAAAACCGATGCCGTCCTCCTTTGACCTCGTGCTGCGCGGCGGCACCCTCGTGCTGCCCTGGGGCCTGGAGCAGGCCGATGTCGGCGTGCGCGGCGGGAAGATCGCCGCGATCGGCGACCTGCGCACCGCCCATGCCGCCGAGGAACTCGATTGCCGCGGCCTGCACGTGCTGCCCGGCCTGATCGACAGCCACGTCCACCTGCGCGAGCCCGGCGATCCGAAGGTCGAGACCATAGAGACAGGCACCAGGGCCGCGCTGCTCGGCGGCCTCGCCGCGGTGTTCGACATGCCCAACACCTCGCCCTCCATCACGGATACCGAGCGGCTGGACTGGAAGCGGAAGCATGTGAAGGGCCGCGCCTGGTGCGACATCGGCTTCTATGTCGGCGCGACCAAGACCAACATCGCCGGCCTCGCGGAGCTCGAGGTGCAGCCGAATGTCTGCGGCATCAAGGTCTTCGCCGGCTCCTCCACCGGCGACCTGATGGTGGAGGACGACGAAAACCTGGAACGCGTGATGCGCGCCGGCCGCCGCCGAATCTGCTACCACTCGGAGGACGAGTACCGCCTGCAGGCGCGCAAGCCGAACTACACCACCGGCATGCCCTATCGCATGCATGCCGAATGGCGGGACGTGGAATGCGCCTTCCTCGGCACGCGGCGGCTGATGGCGCTCGCCCGCAAGACGGGGCGGCCGGCGCATATCCTGCACGTCTCCACCGCCGAGGAGCTGGACTACCTCAAGGACTACCGCGACATCTGCACGGTGGAGGTGCTGCTCAACCACCTGACGCAGACCGACGAGGCGTACGAACGGCTCGGCGGCTACGCGGTGATGAACCCGCCGATCCGCGACCAGCGGCACCTGGACGCCGCCTGGGCGGCGCTCAGCGACGGCACGGTGGACACGGTGGGCAGCGACCATGCGCCGCATTCCCGCGCCTCCAAGGAGAAGCCCTGGCCGGAATGCGGCTCCGGCCTGACCGGCGTGCAGACGCTGGTGCCGGTGATGCTGGATCACGTCAGCGCCGGGCGTCTCTCGCTGAGCAGGCTGGCGGACCTGATGTGCGCCGGGCCGGCGCGGGTCTATGGCGTGGTCGGCAAGGGGCGGCTCGCGGCCGGCTATGACGGCGACTTCACCGTGGTGGACATGAAGCGCCAGCGGACGATCGAGGAGAGCTGGATCGTCTCGCCCTGCGGCTGGACCCCCTTCGCCGGGCATCGGTGCACCGGCTGGCCGGTGATGACCATCCTGCGCGGCCGTGTCGCGATGCGGGAGGACGAGGTGCAGGGCAGCCCCGCCGGCGCGCCGGTGCGGTTCCGCGGCTGAAGGCGGAGCCGCCGCCCGGCGGCGGAGCGACTGTGCTGCGGGGCAAGCGCCGCCTTGCCGCTTGATGGGCTGCCGCGGCGGCAGCCAGCGCCAAGGCTGGCGCCGCCCGCTTCGAGCCTGTCAGGCGGCCCTGGGCGGCCCCTGCACCTCCTCCGTCGCGAACTCCGCCGGGCCGGTGATCTCCAGCAGTTCCAGGTCCTCGGAATGGGCGATCTCGCGGTGGCGGACCCGCGGCGGCTGGTAGCAGCTGTCGCCGGCGCGGAAGGTCTTCTCGCCGATATCCTCGTATTCGAAGCGCACCCAGCCCTTCAGCACGAAGAACATCTGGAAGGCCAGGTCATGCGTGTGCCACTGGCCGGTGGCGTGCGCACCCGGGATGGCGCGGATCACATGCGCGCCGAAGCTGCCCTCCGTCGCACCCTTGATGCCGAGGTCGCGGTATTCGAAGAAGGCCCGCAACCCGCGCTCGAAATGCGCGTCCTCGGCGTGGCTGGTGGTGGTGCGCATCCTGCTGTCCTCCCTGGGTGCGGACGCAGCCTACCCGCTTCCCGGCGCCGGGCGCAGCAGGAAGGCGCGGATGGCGGGGTCGGTCGCCAGCCCCGCCGCGCGCTGCCGCGCCGCCTCCGCCGCCGCCATCTCCCCGGCGCGCGCGGCCAGGGCGGCGAGCGCCGCCCAATAGGGCTGGTACTCGGCAAGCCGCCTGTCCGCCCCCGCCGCGCGCAGGGCCGCCAGGCCGGCCGCCGCGCCGTCGGTCTCCGCCACGGCAACCGCGCGGTTGACCGCCACCACGGGGGAGTCGGTCGCTGCCAGCAGCGCATCGTAGAGCAGCCGGATCGCCGCCCAGTCGGTGCGGCCGGTGAAGCGCCGCACGGCATGGACGGACTGCACCGCCGCCTCCCACTGGAAGCGCCCCGGCCGGCCGAGCGCGGCGGCCGCCCGCAGCAGCCGCTCCGCCTCCGCCTGCATCGGCGCGTTCCACCGGGACGGGTCCTGCGCCGAGAGCGGCACGTAGCCCCCCGAGGCATCGCGCGCCGCCGGCCGCCGCGCCTCCAGGTGCAGCAGCAGGGCGGCGAGGCCGGCGGCCTCCGGCTCCTCCGGCGCCAGCGCGGCGCAGAGCCGGGCCAGCCAGGCGGCCTCCCCGGCCAGCGCGCCGCCATCAGCCGGGTCGGCGGCACCTGCGGCATAGGCGGCGTAGATCGCTTCGAGCGCCGCCGGCAGCCTGGCTGCCACCTCCGCCCGCCCGGGCACGGCGAAGCGCACCCCGGCGGCGGCGAGGCGGCGCTTCGCACGCACCAGCCGCTGCCCCATCGCGGCAGGCGAAACCAGGAAGGCCGAGGCGATCCGCGCCGCATCCAGCCCCAGCACGCATTGCAGCATCAGGGCCGCGCGGGAGGCCGGCTCCACCGCATCCGCCGCGCAGGCCAGCAACAGGGCCAGGCGGTGGTCGGGCAGCTGCTCGGGGTCTTCCGGCCCCGCCACCTCGCCGGTCGCGCGCAGGAGGTCCGGCATCGCCGCGCTCGCGGTGGCGGCGCGGCGGCGGCCGTCGAGCAGCCGGCGCCTGGCCGCGGTGAGCAGCCAGGCTTCCGGCTTCTCGGGGATACCGGTTTCAGGCCAGGCGGCGAGCGCGGCGGCGAAGGCATCCGCCAGCGCATCCTCCGCCGCCGCCAGCCCCGCGCCGCGGGCCAGGAGCAAGGCGAGCAGGCGGCCATAGCCCTCGCGCGCCGCGCGCTCCGCCGCCTGCGAGGCCGACGTCACTGCGCTCAGCCGGGCTGGCCCATCACCATGACCGGGCGGACCTCCATCACGCCATGCGTGGCGCCGGGGCAACGCGCGGCCCAGCGCAGCGCCGCCTGCATGTCCTCCACCTCGATCAGGTAGTAGCCGGCCAGCTGCTCCTTGGTCTCGGCATAGGGGCCGTCCAGCACCTGCGGCGCGCCGTTGGCGACGCGGACGGTATGCGCGGCCATCGAGGGCTGCAGGGGGTCGCCGGCGACGAAGGCGCCGGCCTCCCGCAGCGCGGCGGTATAGGCCATGTAGGCGCCGTAGATCCGGCCTTTCTCCTCTTGCGGGATGGCGGCCCAGGTCTTCTCGTCGCTGTAGATCAGCAGCATCGCCTGCATCGTCGTCTCTCCTGTTCCCGGCCGGCGCCGATGCGCCGCCGGGATGATGACGTGGCAGGCCGGAGGATTTCGACAGGCGGTCGGCTATTCCTGCGGCGTCTCGCGTTTCGCGCCGTCCAGCAGCTGCGCGCGGCGGGCCTCCGCGGCGCGGTCATTGGCCTTCTGTGCCTTGTCCCGGCCGTGCTTCGCGCGGTTGGCCGCCGCCTGCGCCGCGGCCTCCGCCTTCGCACGCGCCTTCTTCAGCCGGTTGAGGTTGACGATCTCCGCCATGAGCGGAGACTAGCGGTGACACCAGCCGAGGGAAACGCCGCCATGTGGATCGAACTCACCGCCGCCGACGGACACAAGCTCGCCGCCTGGAAGGACGGGCCGGATGACGCGAAGCGCGCACTGGTGGTGATCCAGGAGATCTTCGGCGTGAACAGCCATATGCGGCATGTCTGCGACCGCTTCGTGAAGAACGGCTATGCGGTGGTGGCGCCGGCGCTGTTCGACCGCACCGAGCGCGGCGTCGAGCTCGGCTACACGCCGGAGGACGTGGCCCGCGGGCGGGAGCTGCGCAGCAAGGTGCCGGAGGCCGGCACCATCGCCGACATCGAGGCCGCCGCCGCCGCCCTGCCCGCTTCGGCGAAGCACGGCATCGTCGGCTATTGCTGGGGCGGCACCGTCGCCTGGCTCGGCGCGACCCGCACCAAGGCCTTCGCGGCCGCCAATGGCTGGTATGGCGGCGGCATCGCCGGCACCCGCAGCGAGACGCCGAACTGCCCGGTGGAGCTGCATTTCGGCAGCAAGGACGCCTCCATCCCGATGAGCGACGTGGAGGCGATCCGCGCCGCGCAGCCGGGCGTGGGGATCTTCGTCTATGAGGGCGCGCAGCACGGCTTCGGCTGCGACGACCGCGGCAGCTACAGCAAGCCGGATGCCGAGCTGGCCTGGGAGCGGACGCTGGTCTTCTTCGGCAAGCACCTGGGCTGACGGCCGGGCGCCGCGCGCGGCGTCACAGCACGCGCGCGGCCACCGCGTCGAGCTTCGCCAGCATCGCCGGGTCCCGCTTCTCGGGCGCGGTGATGATCGCGTTGTCGAGCGCACGGTCGCAGCCCGCGGGGCAGAGGCCGCGTCGCGCGCCCAGCGCCGGCACCACATCCGCCACCAGCGCCCGCGCCCTGTCGGCGTTGGAGAACAGGACCTTCACCACCTGCTCCACCGTCACATGGTCGTGGTCGGGGTGCCAGCAGTCGAAATCGGTCACCATGGCGACGGTCGCGTA
Source organism: Falsiroseomonas sp. (assembly GCF_041690465.1). Classification (GTDB taxonomy): domain Bacteria; phylum Pseudomonadota; class Alphaproteobacteria; order Acetobacterales; family Acetobacteraceae; genus Falsiroseomonas. The sequence goes on from NZ_JAWLHG010000031.1 coordinate 43,449, forward strand.
GCAGAGCTCCGCCTCGCGGGCCAACTTGGCCTCGGGCATGTTGGTCATGCCGATCACGCTGCAGCCCCAGCTGCGATACAGCTCGCTCTCCGCCTTGGTGGAGAATTGCGGCCCCTCCATCACCAGGTAGGTGCCGCCGCGCGTGACGGGCAGGCCGAGCTTCCTTGCGCTCGTCTCCAGCGCATCGCCGAGCCGCGAACAGACCGGATGCGCCATCGAGACATGCGCGACGCAGCCGGTCTCGAAGAAGCTCTTCTTCCGCGCGAAGGTGCGGTCGATGAACTGGTCCACGATGACGAAATGGCCGGGCGGCAGGTGCTCCTTGAGCGAGCCGACGGCGGAGAGCGACAGGATCTCGGTGCAGCCCGCACGCTTCATCGCGTCGATGTTGGCGCGGTAGTTCAGGTCGGAGGGCGGCGTCGGGTGGCCGCGGCCATGGCGCGGGAGGAAGCGCACCGGCACGCCCGCGAGCCGCCCGAACAGGATCTCGTCGGATGGCGCGCCCCAGGGCGTCCCGATGCGGCGCCACTCCCGCTCCTCGAGGCCGGGTATGTCATAGAGGCCGGAGCCGCCGATCAGGCCGATGACGGGGGTGATCTGGTCTGACATGCGGCGCGGCTCCTGTGGCGACGGCGCGCCTTGTAGCCGGCGCGTGCCGCAAAGCGAAAGGGCCGCCCCCTTGGGGACGGCCCTTTGCGTCGGCGGCGTGGTGGCGCTGGATCAGTGGCCCTTCACGTCCGCCCAGACCTTGCGCTTCACCGCGTAGGTCAGGCCGCCGAGGACGATCAGGAACAGGATGATGCGCACGCCCATCCGCCTGCGCTGCTCGGCCTCCGGTTCCGCGGCCCAGGCGAGGAAGGTCGTCACGTCCCGCGCCATCTGCTCCACCGTCGCCGCGGTGCCGTCGGCGTACTCCACCTGGTCGGGGTTCAGCACGTTCGGCATGGCGATCTGGTTGCCGGGGAAGTACCGGTTGTAGTTCATCCCTTCCATCAGGGTGAAACCCTCGGGCGGGTCCGAATAGCCGGTCAGCAGCGCATGCACGTAGTCGGCCCCGTTCGCGCGGGCCTTGGTCATCACCGACAGGTCGGGCGGATAGGCGCCGTTGTTCGCCGCGCGCGCCGCATTCTCGTTGGGGAATGGGCGGCGGAAGCGGTCGGAGAGCCGCGCCGGGCGCTCGAACATCTCGCCAACATCGTTCGGTCCGTCCACCACCTGGAACTGCGCGGCGATGTTGCGCACCTGCTCCTCGCTCAGGCCGATCTCGAGCAGGTTGCGGTAGGAGAGCTGCCGCATGGCGTGGCAGGCGGCGCAGACCTCCTTGTAGACCTGGAAGCCGCGCTGGAGGCTGCCGCGGTCATAGGTGCCGAACAGCCCCTCGAAGGAGAAGCGCGTCTCCGGCAGGACGATCGCCTCGCCGGCTGCGCGGGCGGGCGCCGCGTTGAGGAACGCGGCGGCGCCCAGGACCAGGGCGCCAACCAGGCTGCGCCCTGTTTTTCCAAAGAAGCGCGACATCAGGCCTTCTCCATCGGCTTCGCGGCAGCGCCGGCGAGGACAGGCCCGCCGCCCCGCAGCACCGGCTTGGCGATGCTCTCCGGCAGCGCCAGCGGGCGCTCGAGCCGGCCGAGCAGCGGCAGGACCACCAGGAAATACGCGAAGTAGTAGGCGGTGGCGAAGCGGGCGATGGTCACGTAGATGCCCTCGGCCGGCTTCCCGCCCACCCAGGTCAGGATGGCGAAGTTGATGCCCCAGATCAGCAGGAACCACTTCGCGATCGGGCGGAACCGCATGGAGCGCACCGGCGAGGTGTCGAGCCAGGGCAGGATGAACAGGATGGCGATGGAGCCGAACATCAGCACCACGCCGCCGAGCTTGTCCGGCACCGCGCGCAGGATCGCGTAGAACGGCAGGAAGTACCATTCGGGCACGATGTGCGCCGGCGTCACCAGCGGGTTTGCCGGGATGTAGTTGTCCGGGTGGCCCAGATAGTTCGGCGTGAAGAACACCAGGAAGGCGAACACCACGAAATAGGCCATCAGGCCGACGCTGTCCTTCACCGTGTAGTACGGGTGGAAGGGCAGCGTGTCCTGCGGGCCCTTCGGGTCGATGCCCAGCGGGTTGTTGGAGCCCGTGATGTGCAGCGCCGCGACATGCAGGAACACCACGCCGACGGTCACGAAGGGCAGCAGGTAGTGCAGGCTGAAGAAGCGGTTGAGCGTCGGGTTGTCCACGCTGAACCCGCCCCACAGCCAGACCACGATGTCCTCGCCGACCAGCGGAATGGCGCTGAACAGGTTGGTGATGACGGTCGCACCCCAGAAGGACATCTGACCCCAGGGCAGCACGTAGCCCATGAAGGCGGTCGCCATCATCAGCAGGAAGATCACCACGCCGAGGATCCACAGGATCTCGCGCGGCGCCTTGTACGAGCCGTACCAGAGGCCGCGCCAGATGTGGATGTAGACGACGATGAAGAACATGCTGGCGCCGTTCATGTGCACGTAGCGCAACAGCCAGCCGTAGTTCACGTCGCGCATGATCCGCTCCACGCTGTCGAAGGCGTAGGAGGTGTGCGCGGTGTAGTGCATCGAGAGGAAGATGCCGGTCGCGATCATGATCAGCAGGCTGATCATGGCGAGCGCGCCGAAATTCCAGAAGTAGTTGAAGTTCCGGGGCGTTGGAAACGTCCCGTACTCCTTCTGCAGCATGGTGAACACCGGCAGGCGGCTGTCGATCCAGCGCACGACCGGGTTCTTGAAGTCGCTCTGATGAAGGCCGATGGCCATGTGGACCCTGGCTCCTCGGGTTGGTCCGGCTGGCGGGCGGGCGCGGACCATACCGCGCCCTGGCCACGCGTCAGCCGATGCGGATCGTGGTCGGAGAGGTGAAGACGTACTCGGGAACCGCAAGGTTCGCCGGCGCCGGGCCGCGGCGGATGCGGCCCGACGTGTCGTAATGGCTGCCATGGCAGGGGCAGAACCAGCCGCCGAAATCGCCGCGCGCATCGGTCGGCTTCTGGCCGAGCGGGACGCAGCCGAGATGCGTGCAGACGCCGAGCACCACCAGCCACTCCGGCTCCTTCACGCGCGCCGGGTCGGGCTGAGGATCGGGCAGCGTCGCAAGCGGTACGGCGAGGGCGGCCGCGATCTCTTCCGGCGTGCGGTGCCGCACGAAGACCGGCTTGCCGCGCCACACCACCGTCACCGCCTGACCCACCGCAATCGGCGAGAGGTCCACCTCGGTGCTGGCCAGCGCCAGCACGTCGCGCGCGGGATTCATCGAGTGGATGAAGGGCCAGGCGATCACCACCACGCCGACCGCGGCGAAGGCACCGGTGGTCAGCTTAAGGAAGTCCCGGCGGGTCTCCCCCTGCCCGGCATCCCCATGGGGTGCCATTGCGTCAGCCATCTCTCATCCCTTTCCGCGGCACGCTCACGGGTCCGGTGCCGGATCCGATCGCGCGCGTCACGTCCAAGTCCCGCCGCCACCGGACCCTGGCTTCTCCGCGCCCGCAGCCGAGGCGCGAGCCTGCGTGAGCCGGTCCTGCCGATGGCGGCGCTGCGCGGCATATAAAGGTCCGCGGTAAAGACTGTCCATCCGGCCCCGGACCTGAAATCGCGGCAACTTCGCGCCCGGGACATGCCCCGGGGCACGCCGGCGCGCCGGGGTCGCCTTCCGCGCAACGGCCTGTCAATCTCGGTCGCGCGGGCGGATACGCCGCTGCCCAAGGGAGGACCAATCCGCGCATGCCTGACAGCCCGGCCCCACTCGATCATCCCCTGGTGCCGCGTGCGCGGGCCTGGTTCGAGGCATTGCGCGACCGCCTCTGCGCCGCCTTCGAGGCCTGCGAGGACGAGCTCTCCTCCGGCCCGCACGCCCAGCTGCCGCCCGGCCGATTCGCGCGCACCGCGTGGGATCGGCCCGATGGCGGCGGCGGCGTGATGTCGGTGATGAAGGGCCGCGTCTTCGAGAAGGTGGGCGTCAACGTCTCCACCGTCTTCGGCGAGTTCTCGCCCGAGTTCCGCAAGCAGATCCCCGGCGCCGAGGCCGATCCGCGCTTCCTCGCCACCGGCGTCTCGCTGGTCGCGCACATGCGCAGCCCGCGCGTGCCGGCGGCGCACATGAACACGCGCTTCATCGTCACCAGCAAGGCGTGGTTCGGCGGCGGCGGCGACATCACGCCGATGGACCACGCCGCGCCGCATTCGAAGGAGGACGCGGCGGATTTCCACGCCGCCTTCAAGGCCGCCTGCGACCGGCACGACGACAGCTACTATCCCCGCTTCAAGCAGTGGTGCGACGAGTACTTCTTCCTGCCCCACCGCAACGAGCCGCGCGGCCTGGGCGGCATCTTCTACGACTGGCTCGGCGACCGCACGCCGGGCAAGGGGATCGAGGCCGACTTCGCCTTCACCCGCGATGTCGGGGAGGCCTTCCTGGCCTCCTACCCCGCCATCGTCCGCAAGCGCATGCACGAGCCCTGGACCGAGGCCGAGCGCGCCCACCAGCTGGTCCGCCGCGGCCGCTACGTGGAGTTCAACCTGCTCTACGACCGCGGCACCATCTTCGGCCTGAAGACCGGCGGCAACGTGGAGGCGATCCTGATGTCGCTGCCGCCGGAGACCGGCTGGCCGTAGCCTCGCCGCGACCGCCGTGCTGCTCGCCGACCACAACCACCTGGCGCGGATCCGCGCGCCGCATGTGACGATCGGGCTGATCGTCGTCTGCTCGGCGGTCTTCCTGGCCGAAGCCGCCGGCCTGCAGGTGCCGGGCTGGATCGCCTTCAACCCAGAGATCACGGCACGCTTCGCCCACGATCCGCGCGCCTGGGCCGGCGTGCTCGGCCATGCGCTGCTGCATGGCGGGCTGCTGCACCTGTTCGGCAACATGCTCGCTCTCTGGGTGTTCGGCGACAATGTCGAGGACGCCTTCGGCCATGGCCGATTCGCACTGTTCTTCGCCGCCTGCGTCGCTGCCGGCGCGGCGGCCTATGCACTCACCGCGCCGCCCAACCACGCGCTGGTCGGCGCCTCTGGCGGCATTGCGGGGGTGATGGCGAGCTACCTGCTGCTCTATCCGCGGGCGCGGGTGGTGGTGCTGGTGCTGAAGGGGCTGCCCGTCGCGGTGCCCGCCTCCTGGTTCGTCGGGATCTGGCTGGCGGCGAACATCGTCCATGCCGCGGCGATGCTCGGGCCGGAGGAGCCCGGCGTGATGCCCACCGCCTGGTTCGCCCATCTCGGCGGCTTCGCCGCCGGGCTGGCGCTGACCCTCTTCGCCCGGCCGGCCGGCGTGCGCCTTTTCCAGCCCGGGCCGGCGGGCGATGCGCAGGGCTGGCTGCTGCGGCGCGCGATCGACCTCAGCCCCGCCAGCGGCCGCGGCTGGTCGTGGGAGGCGGCGCTGAAGGCGCTGGCCTTCCTGCTGCTGGCCGGGCTGGGCATGCTCTTCGCGATCTGAGGCGGCGCGACTATGTTCCTCCCCGTCTCATCGATGGGAGGAATCACGCATGACATCCAGCCACACCCCGCGCGTCCCGCGCCGCCTGCTGCTCGGCGCCGCGCTCGCCGCCCCGCTCGCCGCACCCGCGCTCGGCCAGCCGCAATGGCCGAGCGGCAATGTGCGCATCATCGTCCCCTGGCCGCCGGGCGGCTCCACCGACGTGCTGGTGCGGCTCTATGCGGAGCGCCTGAACGGCATCCTCAACGCCAATTTCGTGATCGAGAACCGCACCGGCGCCGGCGGCAACATCGGCCTCGACGCGCTGGCCAAGTCGCCGCCGGACGGGTCGGTGTTCAGCATCGCCTCGGTCGGGCATCTCTGCATCAACCCGTTCCTCTACGCTCGCCTGCCCTATGATCCGGCGAAGGACCTGGTGCCGGTGGCGATCGCCTGGGACCTGCCGAACGTCGCCGTGGTGGCCGCGCAGCACAACCCGTCGAAGACGCTGGCCGAGTTCATCGCCTGGGCGAAGGCGAAGCAGAACGGCATCTCCTACGGCTCGCCGGGCGTGGGCACCACACCGCACCTCTCCGGCGCCCTGTTCGCCGCCCGCACCGGCATCGAGGCGACGCATGTGCCGTTCCGCGGCGCGGCGCAGACCATCCCGGCGATGCTCTCGGGCGACGTGAACTTCGCGCTCGACAACCTGGCGAGCTACACCGGGGTAATCGAGGAAGGCCGCATGCGGGCGCTGGCGGTGACCAGCGCCGAGCGCTGGCCGACGCTGCCGAACGTGCCGACCATGGCCGAGGCCGGCGTGCCGAACATGGTGCTCACCTCCTGGCAGGGCTTCGTCGTGCCGGTTGGCACGCCGCAGCGCATCATCGAGCGGCTGGGCGGCGCGCTGCGTCAGGTGGCCAACGACGAGAGCTTCAAGGCTCGCGTGCTGCGGGCCGGCGCCTTGGCGGTCTGGTCCTCGCCGGAGGGCATGAGCGAGCGCGCCAACCGCGACCGCCCGCTGTGGCAGGAAGCGGTGCGCGTGAGCGGCGCGCGCGTCGAGTAGCGGAGCAGCCCGGGCGGGCCGATTCAGACCTGCGGGCCTGGCGGCCCTACGGTCATCGGGCCGCCTTCAGCTCCGCCCGGCGCGCCGGGCGGAGCCTGCGGGCGGCGCGGCCCCTTCGGGCCGGCCGGCATCGAAGCCGAGGAAACCGATCCCCGGCCGCGGCGTGCCGCCATCATTGGCCCAGAGCCGGGCGGTGGCGGGCGTCGCCGGCTGGCCCGCCGCACCGGCGATCGCGGCGGCGGCGGTGCGGGCTGCGGCGCTCGGTTCCCGCCGGGCGGGGGCGGAGGCAGCGGGCGGCGGTCCGGACAGGGCGCTCGCGCCGGGCGGCGGCGGCGGCGCGCGGGTGAGATCCCGGGTGGAGAGCAGGTAGAAGGCGATCTCGTGCCGGCCCTGGTCCACCGCCGCGTCCAGCGGCGTCAGGCCGAGCGCGTTGCGCGCCCCGAGATTGGCGCCACGCGCCACCGCATCGCGCGCCGCCGGCAGGTCGCCGCGGTTGATCGCATCGAACAGCGCATCGTTGGGCGAGAGCGTCGTGGCCGGGTCGCCGGCGATCGGCGCCGGGGCGCGGCGGGCGGCAAGGCCGGGCAGCGCCGGCGCCGCGCCGAGCTGCGGCGCGGCCTGCTGCGGCGCCCGGACGGAGTTGGAGGGGCTGCCGCTGATTTGCGCAGCGGCGTCCTGCGTCGCCAGCGCCAGCGCCGAGAGCAGGACGGGAGCCAGATGGGAGGCCAGTCGGAAGGTCGCGCGCATGGGGCGCAAGCTAGGCCAGACCGCGCCGGCGCGGAAGTCGCGGATCATCCGCACCCCTCATCCGCACCCTTGGCCACGGAATGAGAAGTCCTGCACCCGCCCGTCGCGGATCGTGAAGGTGATGTCGCAGCCGACGGTGGCATAGGCCGGCGGGGCGGGGAAATAGCCGAAGCGCGGCCCCCAGGGCGTGAAATAGGGCCGGTCGAAGCCGGGCTGCGAGTAGGCGACGGTGCGCCGCTGCTCGTATTGCAGGAAGCGCCGGCCATCGGCCTCGTAGGTGCGGACCGGCACGCCGAACTCGGCGACCAGGTCGCCCTCGCTGCGGCCGATCCAGACGGAAAGCCGCTCCCGCAGCCCCGGCCCCTGGGCGCAGGCGACCAGCAGGAGCGGCAGCAGGAGGAGGGCGCGTCGGATCATGACGGAGAGATGGGAAGCCCCGGCCGGCGCGTCATCTCACGCTCCCTCGCGCCGCCAGGCCAGCAGCGCCAGGCCGAGCACCAGCGGCAGCGCCAGCCAGGGCGGCAGCAGCGGCAGGGCGGTGATGCCGGTCACGGTGTGGTCCTCGTTGCGCCGAAGGCCGATCCAGCCCGGCCCATAGGTGTCGCGCCCGGCGGCGACGCGGCGCAGCTCCGGCACCTCCGGCGCCTCCCCCGTGCCGAGCCAGCGCACCGCCCCGCCGGTCGCCCCGGCCAGCGGGCGCAGCGCGGCGGCGTCGGCGCGCAGGTCGGCGATCTCCAGCGGGTTGCCGGCCTCGGCGGCGGCATAGGCGGTGCGGCGCCCATCCGTGGCCTGCCAGACGCCGGGCTGGGTCGCCGGCAGTTCCGCCACCGCCCGCCCGCCCCGCGCCTCGGCCTGGTGGCGGCTGGCCATCCCGTCCGGCGCGGTGACGGTGATCTCCGGCGGCGGGCTGGCCTCCAGGCTGCGGCGCACCACGGTCATGCGGCCATGCTCGATCCGGGCGATGAGGTCCTCCTCCTCCAGCTCCGGCTCCTTCATGGTCCAATGCGCGATGCGGCGCAGCAGCTCGGCCTGGGGGCCGCCGCCGTCATGCCCGCGCGACCACAGCCAGATATGGTCGGAGAGCACCAGCGCGACGCGTCCCTCCCCCACCCTGTCCAGCAGCATCAGCGGCGCGCCATCCGGCCCCTCCATCACGGTGGAGCCGGCGCGCGCATCGGCGCGCAGCGCGCGGTACCAGCGGCCCCAGCTGGCCTCGCCCGGCCCGTCCACCGGGTTGGCGCCGGGCAGGTCCTCGGTCACGGGGTGCCGCGCACCGAGCGCGGTGACGCGCGGGCGGAAGGCCTGCTCCAGCAGCGCCGCCTGCGCCGCCCCCGGCCCGGTCGGCGGCCGCGCCGGCAGGACCTGGCCGAGCGGCGTGGCGGCGAGGCTGGTCGGCCCCGCGAATTCCGGCCCGACCGAGAGCAGCAGCGCGCCGCCGCCGCGGACGTAATCGGCGATGTTGCGCAGATAGACCGGCGGCAGCAGGCCGCGATTGGCGAAGCGGTCGAACACGATCAGGTCGAATTCGCGCAGCTTCACCTGGAACAGCTCGCGCACCGGGAACGCGATCAACGCCAGCTCGTGCAGTGGCGTCAGGTCGTCCTTCTCCGGCGGGCGGAGGATGGTGAAGTGCACCAGGTCCACATTAGGGTCGGCCTTGAGCAGCCGGCGCCAGGTGCGCTGGCCGGCATGCGGCTCCCCGCTCACCAGCAGCACGCGCAGCCGGTCGCGCACGCCGTTGATGGAGACGACGGCGCGGTTGTTCAGCTCGCTGACCTCGCCCGGCCTGGCCTCGGCGGTGAGTTCCACCACGGTCGGGCCGCCGCGCTCGATGTTGACGGCGATGCGGTGCTCGCGCCCGACCGGCACCGATTCCACCCGCGCGGCGCCGCCGTCGCGGCGGATCGAGAGGCGCGCGGCGCCGCTGCCCTCGCCCGCCGGCGCGCCGAGATCCTCGACCACCACGCGCAGTTCCACCTGCCGGCCGACGATGCCGAAGCCCGGCGCCTCCACCACGCGGATGCGCCGGTCCACCTCGCCCGCGCGGCCGGGCAGCAGCAGGTGGAAGGGGGCTTCGAGCCCCGGTGCGGCCGGCAGGTCGTGCACCTGCCCATCGGTCAGCGCGATCACGCCGGAGAGGCGCGCGCGCGGGATCTCGGCCAGCGCACGCTCCATCGCGGTCCAGAGGCGGGTGCCCTGGTTGCCGCCTTCCGCCACCTCGACGACGCGGAGTTCGGTCTCGGCGAGGCGGCCGGCGCGCGATTCGACCTGCTGGCGCGCGGCCTCGATCTGCGCGGCCCGCCCGCCCACGCCGGTGCTGTCGCTGCGGTCCACCAGAAGCAGCGCGATGTCGGGGCGGGTTTCCCGCGTCTCCTCGACGAGGCGAGGATTCGCGAGCGCGAGGAGGAGTGCGGCGAAGGCGGCGAGGCGCAGCAGCGCGCCGGCGGCCGGGGCAAGGCGGCGCTTGCCATCGGCGGTGACGGCGATGCGCAGCAGCGCGGGGGCGAGCGCAGCGAGTGCGACGACCGCGAGCGTGGCGATCAGCCAGACGGGCACGACGGGCGCGAAGTCGATGCCGGCGAGGACCTGGTTCATCGTTCCGTGGCCTCAGGCGCCGGCGCGGCCTCCGGCCGCTTGGCTTGCGCGCAGGCCTGTGTCGCACCTGGCGCCAAGGCCAGGTTGTGCGCGGGCCGCGTTCGCGGCCTCGCCCCGCTGCGCGGGGCGCCAGTGCCGATTCTTGCCTGGCGCTTGATCAATTCCCCAGCCTTTCCAGGATGGCCGGCACGTGCACCTGGTCGCCCTTGTAGTTGCCGGTCAGCGCATACATCACGAGGTTCACCCCAAACCGATAGGCCAGTATGCGCTGCCGCGTGCCGCCGGGGATCACCGCGTAGGGATTGTTCCCACGGGCATCCACCGCCCAGGCCGCCGCCCAGTCATGGCCGCCGATGATCACCGGGCTGACGCTGTCATTCGCCCGGTCCTGGTCGCGCGCCACCCAGACCGCGCCGCCGGTGAAGCGGCCCGGCAGGTCGGCCAGCAGATAGAAGGCGCGGCGGAGCACATGATCCTCCGCCACCGGCGCCAGCGGCGGCACCGTGAGATCCCGCGTGACCCGCCGCAACGCGGCGCGCGAACCCGGCGAGAACCCCTCGCCCGAGCCCTCGTTGCGGGTGTCGAACAGGATGATGCCGCCCTGGCGCATGAAGGCGTTGAGCGCGGCCACCACATCCGCGTCCGGCTGCGGCGCCTCGCCCAGCACCGGCCAGTAGAGCAGCGGGAAGAAGGAGAGGTCGTCCTGCCCCGGCACCACGCCCACCGGCTCGGCCAGCGCCGCGGCGGTGCGGCGGTTCACGAAATCCGACAGCCCCACCAGCCCCATGCGGGAGATCGCATCCACCTCCGCATCGCCGGTGACGACATAGGCCAGCCGCGTCGCCAGCGCCGCGTGGCCCTCCGGCGTCTGCGCCGCGGCGGGCGAGCCGGCGAGCAGCGGCGCCAGCGCCAGGGGGAGGATGATCGCCCGCGCCAGCGCCGGCCCGCGCGCCAGCACGCCGCGCAGCCAGAGCGAGGCCAGCAGGTCCGCCGCCAGCAGCAGCATGGCCAGCGCCAGCAGCCAGGGTCCGAGGTCGCGCTCCGCCGGCACGCCGCCGATCGCCTGCACGGCGGCCGCTTGCGGCGGCGCGGCGGCGGGCCGGGGTGCCGGGACGCCGGCGCCGAGGTTCAGCGCACGGCGCTGCCCGGCCTCGCCCGCCGCGGTGCCGATGCCGTACCAGCCCGGCGGATGCCGCGGCGAGGCCACCTGCTCGCCGATGCGCACCGCGGTGATCGGCTGCGCGCCGGGCTGCGGCGGCCCGAGCCGGCCGAAGCCGTCCAGCGTCTCGATCGGCGCCAGCGGCGCCTCCCCATCCGCGCCCGCCACGCCGGCCGAGAGCGCGACGATGCGCCGCAGCATGTCCACGAACAGCCCGGATAGCGGCAGGTTGGACCAATCGGCATTGGCGGTGACGTGGAACAGCACGATGCGCCCGGCCCCGCGCGGCTCCTGCGTGACCAGCGGCGTGCCGTCCGCCAGTCGCGCCCAGCTCTTGCCGGTCAGCCGCGCCGAGGGCTCGGCCAGCACCTGGCGCTCCACCGTCACCTCGGGCGTCGGCGCCAGGCCGGCGAAGGGGGAATCGTCCGGGAAGGGTGCCAGGTTCTGCGGCCGCTCCCAGGAAAGCGCGCCGCCGATCTGCCGTTCGCCGCCGCGCAGCGGCACCGGCAGCAGGCTGTCCTGGTTCTCCGCCACCCGGGCGCCGGCGAAGCGGACCAGCGTGCCGCCTTCCTCCACCCAGCGCGCCAGCGTCTCCCGCTCGCGCTCGTCGGTGATCGGGCGGTCGGCGAGCACCAGCACGGAAAGCCGGCGCTGCAGCAGCTCATCCACCGTGCCGCGGCGCAGCTCGGCGAAGGGCGAGAGGGCGCGGTCGAGGTAGAACAGCTCGCCGATCAGCGGCACGTCGGCGGCGGTTTCGGGCCCGCCGGAGATCAGCCCCACCGGCCGGCGGCGGAAGCGCTCGTCGAGCAGCACCGTGGCATTTGCGCCGTTCACGCCGTCGAGGTCGAGGCGGATCACCTGGTTGCGGATCTCGAGCGGCAGCGGCAGCGCCGCCTCCGCCTCGGCGGCGCCGGCCGGGATCGGCACCACGGCGCGGTCCAGCGTGCGGCCGTCGCCGGTGCGCGCCAGCACCACCGCCTCGGTCGGCACCGGCAGCGGCGTGGTGCGGACGCTGACGACGAGCTGGTCCGCCTCGGCGCGCGGCGGCGGCAGCAGCCGGGTGGGGCGGCCCTCCGCGCGGGCGATGGTCAGCGCGCCGCCCTCGGCCAGCGCGGCGGCGAAGGGGGTGAAGGCGTCTCCCTCCGCCGCATGCTCGACGCCGTCGGCGACGTAGAGCGCGGCGAAGCCGCCGGGGTACTGCGCGCGCCAGGCCTGCAGCGCGGCGAGCGCGGCGGCGCGGTCGGGCGCCCAGGGCTTCGGCCGCAGCGCCGCCAGCCGGCCGGCGAGTTCCTCGGCCGGCATCAGCGCGGTGGCGCGGATGCCTTCGGGATCGTCGGTCGGGGCGGTGAGCAAAAGGGCGGTGCGGCGGCCTTCGCGGGCGGCGCCGGTCAGCGCCGATTCGGCGGCGGCGATGCGGTCAGGCCAGTCGGCGCCGGCCGCCCAGCCATCATCCACCACGATCAGCAGCGGCCCCTCCCCGCCCCCGGCGATCGCCGGGTCCCAGATCGGCCGCGCAAGGCCGAGGATGATCAGCGCGGCGGCCAGCAGGCGCAGCAGCAGCAGCCACCACGGCGTGCGGGAGGGCGTCTCCTCCGGCGCCGGCAGGTCGCGCAGCAGGGCGAGCGCAGGGAAGTCCTGCCGCTTCGGCGCGGGGGGCGTGATGCGCAGCAGCCACCACAGGACGGGCAGCGCCGGCAGCGCCAGCAGCAGCCAGGGCGCGGCGAAGGCGATCGGGCCGAGCGTGAGCATCTTAGTGCGCCCTCAAACGCCGGGCGCCCGCTCCGCGCGCTTGGCTTGCGCGCCTACGCGCTGTTTCGCCTGGCCAAAAAGCCCCCCTGTGCGCGGGGCCGCATTCGCGGCCCGTCGGGGCACTTCCTGTTTGCACGGTGCGCATCACGCCGGCGCCAGCACTTGATGCAGGGCGAGCAGGGCAGCCTCCGGGGGCTGGTCGGTGCGGTGGGTCGCGAAGCTCCAGCCGGCCGATTGCGCCAACGCGCCGAGCCCCGCGCGGTGCCGCGCCAGCCGCTCCGCATACACCTCCCGCACCGCCTCGACGCGGGGAACCAGCGCGGCCGGCGAACTGGCGCCGGCCACATCCTCGAAGCGGATGCGGCCGCTATAGGGCAGGGTCTCCTCAGCCGGGTCGAGCACCTGCAGCAGATGGCCCCGCACCCCCTGTGCCGCCAGGGCGGCGATCGCCTTGCGGGTTTCCTCCAGCGGGTCCCAGAAATCGCCGAACAGCACGGCACGGGCATGGCGGGCGATGCGCTGGTCCTCGGGGCGCGCGGCCAGCCGCGGCATCGACTCGGCGATCGCCGGCAGCGCGCCGCGCCCGGCGAAGGGCCGCGGCAGGCCGAACAGCCGCACCCGCTCGCCGCCGCGCAGCAGCAGCGAGGAAAGTGCCAGCAGCAGCAGCTGCGCGCGCAGCGACTTGCTCGGCACCTCCTTGCTGCTGCGCCATTCCATCCCCGGCGTGGCGGCGATCCACAGCGCCACGGTCTGCGCCGCCTCCCACTCCGTCTCGCGCACGAAGAGGCGGTCCGACTTGCCGGATTGCCGCCAGTCGATCCGGCTCACCTGGTCGCCCGGCACATAGGCGCGGAACTGCCAGAAGGCCTCGCCCGGCCCGGCGCGGCGCCGCCCATGGATGCCCGGCATGACCGTGGCGGCCACCCGCTCGGCCTCCACCAGCAGCGGCGGCAGCCCGGCGCCGAGCTGCTCCGCCCAGGGGACGGTGAGGGAGGCCGGGACCCTAGCCAAGCTGTGCCTTCAGCCGGTCGAGCACCTCGGACAGATGCACCCCGTCGGCGCGGGCGGCGAAGTTCAGCGCCATGCGGTGGCGCAGCACCGGCTCGGCCAGCGCCAGCACATCCTCGACCGAGGGCGAGAGGCGGCCATCCAGCACCGCCCGCGCCCGGGTCGCCAGCATCAGCGCCTGCGCCGCGCGGGGCCCCGGGCCATAGGCGAGGTGGCGGCGCACCTCCTCGAGCTCCGTCGTCTCCGGCCTGGCGCCGCGGACCAGGCGCAGGATCGCCTCCATGACCCCCTCCCCCACCGGCAGGCGGCGGATCAGGGTCTGCGCGGCCAGCAGTTCCACCCCGGTCATCGCCTGCACCGGCCTGGACTGCACCGCGCCGGTGGTGGCCAGCAGCATGGCGCGCTCGGCGGCCAGGTCGGGGTAGGAGACGTCGATCTCCAGCAGGAAGCGGTCGAGCTGCGCCTCGGGCAGCGGGTAGGTGCCCTCCTGCTCGATCGGGTTCTGCGTCGCCAGCACGTGGAAGGGCGCCGGCAGGTCATGCACCTCGCCGGCGATCGCGACCTTGTGCTCCTGCATCGCCTGCAACAGGGCGGATTGCGTGCGCGGGCTGGCGCGGTTGATCTCGTCGGCCATCAGCAGCTGGCAGAAGACCGGCCCCCTGATGAAGCGGAAGTGCCGCCTTCCCTCCTGGTCCTCCTCCAGCACCTCGGAGCCGAGAATGTCCGACGGCATCAGGTCCGGCGTGAACTGCACCCGCTTCGCGTCGAGGCCGAGCACGGTGCCCAGCGTCTCCACCAGCTTGGTCTTGCCCAGGCCCGGCACGCCGACCAGCAGCAGATGGCCGCCGGAGAGCAGCGTGATCAGCGTCCGCTCGACCACCGTCTCCTGGCCGAAGATGACGCGGCCGACCGATTGCCGGACGCGCGCCAGCCGCTCGGCCAGCGCCTCCGCCTCCGCCACCAGGGCTTTCGCGCCCGGCAGGTCCTCTCGCGTGGGATCGGCCACTTCAACCATGCGGGTCGGGCTCCCTATATGACAGTCGCCGGTTCATATGGCGCGAGTATCCACGCTGCCCATCCCACCCGCCACCACGGTTACAGGCGGGCAACATCCAGCAACGGCCCGGCGGCCGTCCGGATGCCAGAGCGGGAGGCGGCCGCGATGCTCGGTTGGGGAAGAGCTGCTTCACGGATGCGGGAATTTTCACCATGAGCGGTCATCCGGAGAAGGCTGCGGCGGGCAGGCCGGGCGGCGAGACGGGCAGGCGCGGCCCGCCACGCGGCGCGGGAAGCGGGCTTCCGCGGCTCCGCCACGATTGCGGCGACATCGGCATGCGAATCGCGCGCGACGGCACCTGGTTCTATCGCGGCAGCCCGATCGGCCGGAAGGAGCTGGTCTGCCTCTTCGCCTCGGTCCTCAAGCGCGAGCTCGACGGCGCCTTCTGGCTGGAAACCCCGGTCGAGCGCTGCCGCATCGAGGTGGAGGATGCGCCCTTCGTCGCGGTGGAGATGTTCTGGCGCGACTGCGCCGATCCCTTCGTGCCGAACCCGAAGCCGCGCCAGTGCCTGACCTTCCGCACCAACCTCGACGAGATGGTCACCGCGGACGCCGAGCACCCGATCCGGGTCGCCATCGACCCGCGCACCCGCGAGCCGCGGCCCTACATCACCGTGCGCGAGGGGCTGGAAGCCCGCATCAACCGCGCCGTGTTCTACGAGCTGGTGGCGCTTGCCCAGCCGGAGCGGCTGGACGGGCGGGATGTGCTCGGCGTCTGGTCGGAAGGCGTGTTCTTCCCGATCGACGACGCCCCGGAAGGGATGGCGCTGCGCCGCGCGGCGGAGTGATGCCGACGGCCGCCTTCGGCGACTCGTCGGCATGCTTTCCATGCCCTCAGGTGCCGGGCGCGCGCTCCGCGCGCTTGGCTCGCTACACTTGTGGCGGGCGCCATTCGGCGCCTCGGCCGCCTGCGGCGGCCGCAGGTTGTGCAGCAAGATGACCCTGGACCTCTCCCGCACCGCCATCGCCGAACGACTCGCCGATTCGGAGCGCCTGACGCGCATCGCCCCCACCGCCTTCGACGCGGCCGAGCAGGCGCTGACGCCGGGCGGGCTGCGCGGCGCGGCGGTGCTCGTGCCGATCGTCTGGCACCATGCGCGGCCCTCCGTCCTGCTCACCTTGCGCGCGGCGGGGCTGTCCGCCCATGCCGGGCAGGTCGCCTTCCCCGGCGGGCGGATCGAGGCCGGCGAGACCGCCGAAGCCGCGGCGCTGCGCGAAGCGGCGGAGGAAGTGGGCCTCGATCCCCGACTGCCGCAGGTGGCCGGCCACCTGCCGGAGCACCTGACCGGCACCGGCTTCCGGGTGACGCCGGTGGTCGCCTTCCTCGACCCGCCGCTGACGCTCACCCCCGATCCCGGCGAGGTGGCGGCGATCTTCGAGCTGCCGCTCGCCATCGTGCTCGACCCCGCGGCGCCGGAGCGCCGGCGGCGTGAGCTGCACGGGCGGATGCGCGAATTCTGGGTCTGGCCGCATCCCGAGCACCTGATCTGGGGCGCCACCGCGGCGATGCTGGTCACCTTGGCACGGGTTCTGCGGGAATAGCCTGCGATCGCCCCGGATGTTCACGCCGAAGGCGGGCGCGCCGGGGCGTGAATCGCCGGCTCAAGCGTATAGCCGCCCCCGCCAGGGTGCCGACAGCTGCGGTCGGCTCTATATCGGTAGCATCATGGCCGCTGTCATTGCCGTCTTCCTCACCCTGCTCCCCTTCGGACTCTATCTGGCCTGGCGCCGGTACGGTTCGAACCGCGGGGAGCCGTCCTCCGGGATGATCATCGCGCTGTTGCTCGGCGTCGGGCTGATGCTGGGTGTGGCGGTCTGGTACGGGCTGTCGCGCAGCTTCGAGGCGGGCCGGGATTACGTGCCGGCGCAGCTCGGACCGGATGGGCGCGTGCTGCAGGGCGGCGCGGAGCCCAGGCGATGACGGATGGCGGGGCCGATGCGCCGCATGCGCGGATCGCCCCGCCCGCCTTCCTGGCCAGCGGCGCCCCGGCCGCGATCCTCGCCGCCCTGCCCGGCGCGCGTGCCGTCGGCGGCTGCGTCCGCGATGCGCTGGCCGGGCGCGAGGTGCATGACGTGGACATCGCCGCGCCACTGCCGCCGGAGGAGATCGCACTCCGCCTGCTCGCCGCCGGGCTCAAGGTGTTCGAGACCGGGCTCGCCCACGGCACCGTCACCGCGGTGCTGGATCGCCAGCCGGTGGAGGTGACGGCGCTGCGCCGCGACGTCGCCACCGATGGCCGCCACGCCGAGGTGGCCTGGACCACCGACTGGCGCGAGGACGCGGCGCGGCGCGACTTCACCATCAACGCCATGTCCTGCGACGCCGCCGGCCGGCTGTGGGACTATTTCGGCGGCCGGGAGGACCTGGCGGCGGGCCGCGTGCGCTTCGTCGGCGATCCGGCGACCCGGCTCGGCGAGGATTACCTCCGCGCGCTGCGCTTCTTCCGCTTCTGGGCGCGCTACGGGCGCGGCGAGCCCGACGCCGCGGCGCTGGCCGCGATCCGCGACGCCGTGCCGGGCCTTGCCGCGCGCATCGCGCCCGAGCGGATCTGGATGGAGCTGAAGCGCCTGCTGGAAGCGCCCGACCCGGTGCCGGCGCTGGAGTTGATGCGCGAGGCCGGCCTGCTCGCGGCGGTGCTGCCGGAGGCGGGCGACTTCGCGCCGCTGCGGCTGCTCGTCGCGCGCGGCGCGCCGGCCGACCCGCTGCTGCGGCTGGGGGCGCTGCTGCTCGGGGCTGAGGATGCGGCGGTCCGCAACCTGGTCGCGCGCCTGCGGCTTTCCGGCGCCGAGCGCGGCACGCTGGTGCAAACCGTCCTGGCGTCCGAACTGCCACCGGCCGCTCCGATCACGGATGAGGCGGCGCTCCGGCGCTTCCTGGCGCAGCGGACCGGCGTGCCGCCCGAGGATGTGCGCCGTGAGGTCTGGCTCGCCGAGGCGCGCGACGGTCGGGATCGCAGCCGCCAGCGCGCGGCCATGGACGCGATGCCCTGGCCGGTCTTCCCGCTGAAGGGGCGCGACCTGGTCGCGCTCGGGGTGCCGCCCGGGCCGGACATCGGCCGCCTGCTCGGCGACCTTCACGCCTGGTGGATCGAGACCGGTGCGGAGGCGCCGCATGCGGACTGCCTCGCCGAGCTCCGCCGGCGGCTGGAAAATCCCGGGGCGGCGGACGGGACCGCCGCCCCGGGTACTCCGGCGGGGACCTGACAGACCCGCCGGTCACCGGAACAAAAGCAGAACTAATCCTTAACGCCACCGATGGCAAGCCCCTCGCCTGCCCCACTTCGCCGGGCTAGACCCGAGTAGCCCAGGCTGGAATCGGCTTGTGATTGGATGCGGCGCGGCAGGGTGTGATTCGTAGGCGTCCAGCTTTGGCTGGAGGCGGA
>NZ_JAWLHG010000032.1:0-60766 GCF_041690465.1 Falsiroseomonas sp.
GCCTCCGGAAAGCTCCGGCGCCGTTTCACGCCTTCCGACATCGTCACCTCCAGGCTCTTCAGCCTATCTGAGGTGTCCACTCAAACGGGGTAGGCCCAATGTGAATACCTGCTGCGGGCAGACCTGCCGACGCCGCGCGACCTCCGCCACGACCGTGCCAGGCTCCAGCGTCTCCGCCACGATCCGCGCCTTGTCGTCGTCCGACCATTTCCGTCGTCGGCCGGGTCCCGTGAGAACCTCTACCCGGCGATAGCTGCCGCCCTTCGCGTCGTCATTAACGTCGACCATAACGTCGGCTCGAAGCTCCCAACCCCAAGCCGACCAAGCATACTCACCGCCCGCGCCGGAAGGCGGGCCTCGTCGCCGCGCTTACAGTCAGACAAACCTTTGCAAATGAAAGGCAGAAGGCTGGCATGTCGGAGTTCCGATTGGGATCCCTCTCACGCAGGAATTCGGCATCGTTTCCAGAGTGGCAGAGACAATAGCGGTGGGATCCCGCTTGGGCGTCTGCCCACAGGAGGCTCGCCTGGGGCGCTTGCGCGGGACCTCGTCGACGGGGCTCGCACCGTCAGAAAGGACCGCTTTCCGCCCTTCCCTGACAATGCGGCCTCATCCCGAGACAGCCTCTAAGTTTTGGGAAGGGCTACAATCCTAATGCGCCTAACCAGGGCCTTGGCGAAGCCACCGAAGCGTACAGCCGGTGCGGTCATGTCGTCGCCGGGGTGCACGCACCCAGGAAAACAGGGCGACGCGCGCGAATGTTTACGCCTGGGGTACCGCTACTCAGAAGCCAACTTCTAAAGTATCGCTGGCAGCACAAAGTCGCCTCAACCCCTTGTGGAGCAACGAACCCCAGGCACGTTGTTTACAAACTTAGTTTACCACAACCTAGAACGGGATGTCGTCGTCGAGGTCGGACTTGGCCGGCGCCCGCCCCCCGCCGGAAGAGCGGCCGGCACCGCCGCCGCCAGCGCCGCGGTCCCAGCCGCCGCCGCCGCGCTCACTCGAAGCCGAGGACCGCCCGCCGCCATAGCCGCCCCCAGTCTCGGGAGGCTCCCCCATCTCCCCACCGCCCCCGCTGGCGCGGCCGCCGACCAGGGCAAGCTCACCGCGGAACTGCCGCAGCACGATCTCGGTGGAGTAGCGGTCCTGCCCCGACTGGTCCTGCCACTTCCGGGTCTCCAACTGGCCCTCGACATAGACCTCGCTACCCTTGCGCAGGTATTTCTCGGCGATCTCGCCCAGCTTTTCGTTGAAGATCGCCACCGAATGCCACTCGGTGCGCTCCTGCATGTTGCCTTCGCGGTCCTTGTAGCGTTCCGAGGTGGCGAGGCGCAGGTTCACCACCCGGCCGCCATTCTGGAAGTTCCGCACCTCCGGGTCGCGGCCCAGCCGCCCCAGCAGGATCACCTTGTTCACTCCGGCCATCGGTCGGAATCCCTCGTCTTCAGGCCGGGAAACTAGCCCGGCCCGGGGTTGCAGGCCAGCCATGCGGGCGCAACCGCACCACCCCTGGCGAAACCTCTTCCAAGCCCATCTATATGGGCCTAGAACCCCCGGAACACAATGCGAACGTGCGGACCTGCCGGCCCGTGCGCCGCCCCCTCGGATCTGATGACCCCAATGGGACCAGCATGAGCGGCATGATCCGCATCCGCGGCGCGCGGGAGCACAACCTCAAGAACCTCGACCTCGACATCCCGCGCGACACGCTCACCGTCGTCACCGGGCTCTCCGGTTCGGGCAAGTCCTCGCTCGCCTTCGACACGATCTATGCCGAGGGGCAGCGGCGCTACGTGGAATCGCTCAGCGCCTATGCGCGGCAGTTCCTGCAGCTGATGCAGAAGCCCGACGTCGATTCGATCGAGGGCCTGTCGCCCGCCATCTCCATCGAGCAGAAGACCACCAGCCACAATCCGCGCTCCACCGTCGGCACGGTGACGGAGATCCACGACTACATGCGCCTGCTCTGGGCGCGTGTCGGCGTGCCCTATTCGCCGGCGACCGGCCTGCCGATCGAGGCGCAGACGGTCAGCCAGATGGTGGACCGCATCATGGCCATGGTGGAGGGCACGCGGCTGCTGCTGCTCGCCCCGGTCGCCAAGGGGAAGAAGGGCGAGTTCAAGAAGGAGCTCGCCGAATACCAGCGGCGCGGCTTCGAGCGCGTGAAGGTGGACGGCACGCTCTACCAGATCGCCGAGGCGCCGAACCTCAGCAAGAAGCTCAAGCACGACATCGAAGTGGTGGTGGACCGCATCGTCGTGCGCGATGGCGCGCAGTCCCGCATCGCCGACAGCCTGGAGACCGCGCTCGGCCTGGCGGAAGGCGTCGCCTATGCCGAGAATGCGGACACGCAGGAACGCACGGTGTTCAGCCAGAAATTCGCCTGCCCGGTCTCCGGCTTCAGCATCGAGGAGATCGAGCCGCGGCTGTTCAGCTTCAACAGTCCGCAGGGCGCCTGCCCCGTCTGCGACGGCCTCGGCATCCAGGCCTTCTTCGACCCGATGCTGGTGGTCCCCGACGAGACGAAGAGCCTGAAGGACGGCGCCGTGCAGCCCTGGGCCGGCGCCTCCTCGCCCTACTACACCCAGACGCTGGAGAGCCTGGCACGGCACTACAAGCTGTCCATGACGCTGCCCTGGCAGGACCTGCCCAGGCCCTTCCGGCAGGTGGTGCTGAACGGCACCGGGTCCGAGGTGGTGACGCTGCGCTACAAGGATGGCTTGCGCGCCTATGACGTGAAGAAGCCGTTCGAGGGCGTGATCCCCAACCTCGAACGTCGCTTCCGCGAGACCGACAACCCGTGGACCCGCGAGGAGCTCACCCGCTACCAGGCCGAGCGCCCCTGCCCCGCCTGCAACGGCCATCGCCTGAAGCCGGAATCACTCAGCGTGAAGGTCGCCGGCTGCCATATCGGCGAGGTCAATGCGCTCTCCATCCGCAAGGCGCGCGACTGGTTCGGCGCCGTGATGCCCACGCTGACGCCGCAACGCGCCGAGATCGCGCGGCGCATCCTGCGCGAGATCGAGGAGCGGCTGCAGTTCCTCAATGATGTGGGGCTGGACTATCTCTCGCTCGGCCGCGCCTCCG
This sequence comes from Falsiroseomonas sp., assembly GCF_041690465.1. Classification (GTDB taxonomy): domain Bacteria; phylum Pseudomonadota; class Alphaproteobacteria; order Acetobacterales; family Acetobacteraceae; genus Falsiroseomonas. The sequence continues at coordinate 3,091 of NZ_JAWLHG010000032.1, forward strand.
CGACACTATCGGGTGGCGAATCGCAGCGGATCCGGTTGGCCTCGCAGATCGGCAGCGGGCTGACCGGCGTGCTCTACGTGCTGGACGAGCCCTCCATCGGCCTGCACCAGCGCGACAACGAACGGCTGCTGGCGACGCTGCGGCGGCTGCGCGACCTCGGCAACACGGTGCTGGTGGTCGAGCATGACGAGGACGCGATCCGCAGCGCCGACCACCTGGTGGATATCGGCCCCGCGGCCGGCAAGGCTGGCGGCCGCATCATCGCCCAGGGCACGCCGGCCGAGGTCGAGGCCAACCCCGCCAGCATCACCGGCCAGTACCTCTCCGGCGCGCGGCGCATCCCGATGCCGGAGACGCGCCGGAAGCTCGACCCGAAGCGCCTGGTGCGCATCGTCGGCGCGCGCGGCAACAACCTGAAGGACGTGAGCGCCGAGATCCCGCTCGGGACCTTCACCTGCATCGCCGGCGTCTCCGGCGGCGGCAAGTCCACGCTGGTGATCGAGACGCTGTTCAAGGCCGCCTCCCGCCGCCTGATGGGCAGCGGCGAGGTGCCGGCGCCGCATGACCGCATCGAGGGCCTCGAACACCTCGACAAGATCATCGACATCGACCAGTCGCCGATCGGCCGCACGCCGCGATCGAACCCCGCGACCTATACCGGCCTGTTCGCCCCGATCCGCGACTGGTTCTCGGAACTGCCCGAGGCGCGCGCGCGCGGCTACGCGCCGGGCCGCTTCAGCTTCAACGTCAAGGGCGGCCGCTGCGAGGCCTGCCAGGGCGACGGCGTGCTGAAGATCGAGATGCACTTCCTGCCCGACGTCTACGTCACCTGCGACACCTGCAAGGGCAAGCGCTACAACCGCGAGACGCTGGAGGTGAAGTTCCGCGGCAAGTCCATCGCCGACGTCCTCGACATGACGGTGGATGAAGGCGTGGAGTTCTTCTCCGCGGTGCCCGCCATTCGCGAGAAGCTGGTGGTCCTGCGCGATGTCGGCCTCGGCTACATCCATCTCGGCCAGCAGGCGACCACGCTTTCGGGCGGCGAGGCGCAGCGCATCAAGCTGTCCAAGGAGTTGTCGCGCCGCGCCACCGGCCGCACGCTCTACATCCTGGACGAGCCCACCACCGGCCTGCATTTCGAGGATGTGCGCAAGCTGCTGGAGGTGCTGCACCAGCTGGTGAAGGCCGGCAACACGGTGGTGGTGATCGAGCACAACCTCGAGGTCATCAAGACCGCCGACTGGATCCTCGACCTGGGCCCCGAGGGCGGCGAGGGCGGCGGGCGCATCGTCGCCGCCGGCACGCCGGAGGACGTGGCGACGGTGGCCGAGAGCCACACCGGCCGCTTCCTCGCGCCGATCCTCGCCCGCGACGGCGCGGTGGCGGCGCCGGAGCCGGTGCGGAAGCGCAAGCGAGCATAGACAGCCTCGGCCATCGGCGCCGGCGCGCCGATGCAAAATGCGCGGGCGGAGGGCAAGATCGCTTCCGGCGCCGCGCTGCGGCTCCGCCATGGCCGTCTTCATGGCGCAGCAGAACCGGCTGGCGCAGCGCCTCGGCGGTACGTGGGTGGTCTACGCGCCCTCCGTCGGGCTGGTGGTGTTCGACGCGGCAAGGCTGACGCAGCGGGGCTGGAACGGCAGCGCCCGGGCGGTCGTCACGCCGTGGGCGAAGGCGTCACGACCACCCTGCCCGTTCCCGGCGCCGCGCTTGGAGACTTCGCCCGCGCGAGCTTCTCGCCGGACCTGCAGAGGATCAAGCTGGCAGCGCGGGTGCCGGCGGCGGATCCCGTCAGCGTCCACTTCCAGAATGGCGCGGCGGGCGCCGTCGATCCGGTGAATTGGCGCTGTGGGTCCGGGTCGAGACGGCGGAGGGCGCGGCGAGATCGCGGCAGAACGGTCCCCTGAAGCACAGCATCGTGTGCGCTGCTGGTTGGTGCAGGCCGGACGCACCACGACGTGATGCCGGATTGTTGCGGTTACGTGGTCCCGTAAGCGAGATGAACGCTTATGATCGTCAGCTGCGCGAGGAGAGTCTCGCGGCGCAGCACGACGTGCAGAAGGTGATGCATGCTGCCTGACTTCGAGAGAGCCGTGGAGGCGTTCGCACAGGCCACGGTCCGCGAGCGATCCGCGCCGCGATCCGACGAGCGTGATCCGTCCACGAGCGTCGGCCGGTTCCTGCTCGATGTGCATGCGCGGATGCCAGACTACCTCCGCCTGCCGTTCCGGTTGCTGACGCTCGCCTTCGACGCATGGTCGCTGCCTCGCCACGGCAAGCCGTTCCATCGCCTGCCGCACGAGCTTCGGATCAAGCATGTGCAGGCCTGGAAGACATCGCGCCTCGAGCCACGAAGACGGCTGATCGAGTTCTACGAGACGCTTGCAGTCTTCAGCCTCTACTCGGACCTCTACGGACAGGATTATGGCTATGCTTCAGAGCAGCGGGACCTTGACGCAGGCGGCGGCGCTGGCGGCACCGCTCGCGCCTGAGATCCTCGTCATCGGCTCCGGCCCAGGCGGCTCCACGACGGCGACGATGCTCGCCGAGGCGGGCTGCGACGTGCTCCTCATCGAGGAGGGGCCGTACCTGCCGCTGGAATCTGCGCCGCACTTCTCCCGTGAGGAGATCGTTCAGAAATACCGCAACGCCGGTATCAACATCGCCTTCGGACGCGCGAAGATCGCCTTCGTCGAGGGCAATTGCGTCGGCGGCGGCAGCGAGATCAATCGCGGCCTCTATCACCGCACGCCGGAAGGCGTGCTGGAGCGGTGGCGGCGGGAATACCGGGTGGACGCGCTCGAGGAGGACCGTCTCCGCAGCCATTTCGAAGCCTGCGAGGCGATCGCGCGCGTGCAGTATCTTCCAGGCCCCGCGCCCGCCATCTCAAGCCGCCTGCAGCAGGGAGCAACCAGTCTGGGCTGGGCATCGATGGAGGTGCCGCGCCTCTTCGTCTATGGCCGTGACTGGAACGCCGGCAGCCCGGGTCGCAAGCAATCGATGACCGAGACCTTCGTGCCGCGCTTCCTCGCAGCCGGCGGGCGGCTGCTGGCCGATGCGCGCGCGATGAAGCTCGCCCGCCACGGCGGGCGGTGGCGCGCAAGCGTGGAACATCGGCCTTCGGATGGGCCGCGCCGCGTCATCGAGATCTCGGCCGCCACGGTATTCGTCGCCGCCGGCGCGACGGGAACGCCGGCACTGCTCCGCCGCTCCGGGATCAAGCGCAATGTCGGCGACCAGCTGCGCTTTCACCCGATGGTGAAAGCCGTCGCCAGGTTCCCGGATGAAGTCAATCTCCCCGGCGAGCTGGAGCCGGTGCACCAGGTGAAGCAGTTCGACCCGCGCTTCAGCATGGGCTGCTCGATGAGCAAGCGGCCGGCCCTCGCCCTCGCCATGGCACCGCATCCGGACCGCCTCGGCGAGGTGGATGCGGACTGGCGGCGGATGGCGATCTACTACGCCCAGAACACCGGCGGCATCGGTACGGTACGACCGATCCCCGGCTTCCGCGACCCGCTCGTGCGCGTGCGGCAGACACCGCAGGACCTGGCCGAGCTTGCGGAGGGGCTGAGGCGGCTCTGCGAGTGCCTGCTCGCCGCCGGGGCCGAGGCGGTCTATCCGAGCCTGCCTGGCTTCGCGCCGGTGCGTTCCATGGCCGACGTGGCGCGGATGCCGGACACTCTCCCGCCGGACCGCGCCAGTACGACGGCGCTGCACCTGTTCTCCTCCTGTCCGATGGGGGAGGACACGTCCCGCTGCGCGGCTGACAGCTTCGGGCGCGTGCATGGCGTGGACGGGCTGCACATCGCCGACTGCTCGCTGCTACCGACGCCGACGGTCGTGAACCCGCAGGGCTCGGTCATGGCGATTGCGCATCGCAATGTCATGCACTTCCTCGAACGAGCGGCGCGGCCCGGTGCGGCACGCGCCATCCCCGAACACGCCGCAGCCATCACGGCCTGACAGGACGCCAGCGACAATGCGACATCTGATCACGGGCGGCTCCGGCTTCGTCGGGAACCTGGTGGCACGCCGGCTACGCGAACGTGGCGAGGAGGTGCGCATCCTCGACATCTGGGAAGACCCATCGCGGCCGCGCGACATCGAGTACGTCAATTGCAGCGTCACCAACCGCGAAGCCGTGGCGAGCGCGATGCGCGGCGTGGACGTCGTGCATCACCATGCGGCGCTGGTGGCGCAGACGAATGCCGGCAAGGGCTACTGGGACGTGAACGTCGAAGGTTCGCGGATCGTGGCCGAGGAAGCGGCGAAGGTGGGCGTGCGCGCCTTCATCCATACCAGTACCACGGCCGTCTTCGGTATTCCGCCCGACGGCCCCATCACCAACGCGACGCCGACGCGCCCGGTGGAGCCCTATGGCAGGTCGAAGCTGGCCGGCGAGCATGTGGTGGACGAGATCTGCGCACGGCACGACATCCCGCTGATCACGATCCGCCCGCGCGCCACGCTCGGTGGCGGCCGGCTCGGCATCTTCCAGGTGCTCTTCGAGTGGATCCACGAGAACCGGAACGTCTATGTCATCGGCAGCGGCAACATCCGCTTCCAGTTCATCCATGCGATCGACCTGATGGATTTCTACATGCTCGCGCTCGATTCCGGGCGCGCCGGCACCTACAACGTCGGCACCGACGAGTTCGGGACCCTGCGCGGCGACCTCGAGGCGCTGGTGCGGTACGCCCGCAGCACCTCCAAGGTGAAGAGCCTGCCGGAAGGCCTGGCGATCAACGCACTCCGGATGCTGTACTGGATGCGCGTCTCGCCCCTCGTGCCCTGGCATTACCTGACCTACCACAAGGCCTGCTACTTCGACGTGCAACCCCTGCTCGCGATGGGCTGGAAGCCGCGCTACTCCAACATGGACATGCTGGAGGAGAGCTACGACTGGTTCTGCGAAAACGAGGAACGGACCAAGCGTCTCGGCACCTCGGCCTCGCCACACCGCGCGCCGCTGAAACAGGGCGTGCTCTGGGTGGTCAAGCGCCTCTCCTGACCGCAGGCGATCCCGCCGGCGTTCTCACCTGTGGGCCGGCGGCCAGTCGGCCGTTGCCGCCCTTCGCTGCGGATCCGGCTCGAGCCGCGCGGCCAGGCGTCGGCCGAGCGCGATCGTCGGACGCTCCACCAGCCGGTGCATCCAGGTTGCGATCAGCAGGGAAAGCGGGATCACGCCCGCCAGCACGAGTGCGGGCGGCACCGCGGGCGGCGCGAGGTGCAAGGCCCCCAGGATCAGCGGCACATGCACGAGATAGAGGCTGAACGAGATCTCGCCGAGCCAGACGAGGGCACGGCGTGAAAGCGCCGCCTGCGCGGCGGCGGAACTCATGACCAGCGCGATCAGCAGCGCGGCGCCGAAGCCATTGGCGAGGTCGCAGAGCGCGCCGGGCAACGGCACCAGCCAGCGGACGCGCAGGAGCAGGAAGCACAGCAGCCAGAGGCCGATGCGCCGGCCGCCTCCGAGCGCTGCGAGCCGCTGCACGATGGCAGCCCGGTGCCGGGCGAGGAGGATGCCGAGCAGGAAGTGCGGCAGGAAGACGAGGGCGGCGAGGGCGCCAGTCCCGACCAGCCGCGTCGTCACCACGCCGGCCGCGAATGCCGCCAAGCCGATGGCAGCCACGATCGGCAGCCGGAGGCCCGCAACCACCACCAGAAGCGGGAAGACGAGCGATGCGCGCAGCTCGTAGTCGAGGGTCCAGAGCACGTTGTTGAGCGGATAGTAGTCGTGGACCAGGACCAGATGCTGCAGCACCAGCGGCACCGTCACCGGCTCGGTCCAGGAGAGCGCGAACCACCTGCTGAGGTCCGGCCGGCTCTCCGTGGGAACATGCGGCAGCGCCAGGGCGACGAGCAGCACTACGACGCCGGAGGGGGCCAGCAGCCGGATGATCCGCTTCGTGGCGAAGGGCAGGTAGCGGGGCTTGCGGCCCGACACGAAGGGCAGCGCCAGGACGAGACCACTCAGGACGAAGAACAGCATGACGGGCTCGCGGCCCGACCACAGCAGGCCCAAGGGTGTCAGCGTCAGCAGCGCCGCGGACCAGCTGCGCGTCTCGGTGATCGGCAGGCCCCGGTCGAACAGCAGCGGCTCGAGCGAGGGGAAGACGAGCAGGCAGTGATGAATGACGACGCAGAGCGCGGCGATGCCGCGAAGGGAGTCCAGGGGTAGCAGACGCATGCGCAAGGTGTCCCGGTCTAGGCCGCACCATGCATGGCGTGGCCGGGGCGCTCTGGTCCCGCAGCGGCGAAGCCGCCCGGGACACCTTGCCTCACGGTGGGGTCATGCGTTGCCAGACCTCCGCCAGCCCTGCCGGCGACGAGCGGCCGGTCCGCTGGAACGCGTCCCCCAGATCGCGCAGGAAGGCGGCGAGATGCGGGTGACCGGCGCGTGCCTCGGCCGGGTCGAGGCCGCCGGTCCAGACCACGATGGTCTCGATCTCGCGGCCGGCCGCCTGCCGGAGGCTCGACTGGAACGCTTCCAAGCCCTCCGGCAGGTCGCCATCCTCGATCATCACCGAGAACTCGGTGAGGTCGGAGATCCGCGCACGCACGTCCCGGCGGAGCTGCACCCGGAACAGGCCCCAGATCGGCATCACCTGGTAGTTGGAGAGGTCCACCACATCCCGCCCGGCGATGCCGCGTCCGAGATGCGTCGCCGGGTCGAAGCGCAGCGGCATGCCACCGAGCATCAGCGCCGGCCCCTTCACGTCTAGGATCGCCGCGAGGTGCACCAACGCCACGACGCGGCCGGAGGGGATCTGCGCCTCGGCCCAGGAGAGCTCGGCAAGCAGGCGCCGTTCCAGCACCGCATGCCCGATGCTGCGCGAGGCGGTCAGCAGCAACCCGGCCGCGACGGCGGTGGCCAGCGCGGCGCGGCGCCAGCGCGGCGGCAGCGGGGTCGCGACGAACCACAGGAAAAGCAGGAGGTGGGCGAAGGGTGCCAGGCGCTGGGGGATCTGCGGCACCGCCGCGGTGTCGCGCGGCAGCACCATCACCGCGCCGGCAACGGCCACGGCGCCGAACAGCAGCCAATGGCGCTGATGCTGCGCCGCTTCCTCCGCGGGCTCGGCGGTTGGCCGGTCGCGCAGCAGCCAGGCCAGCGCTGCGAGGCCGAGCGTGGCGGTGGCGAGAGCGAGCGCGACGGGGTCGGCAATCGAGAACCAGACGACGTCGCCGCGCAGCGCAAGGGTCGCTGCCTGGATCAGCGGATCCCATCGGATCGCCCATGCCGAATGCTCCGGCGACTTCCCCGCAGCATAGGCGACCGCCGCCGCCGCGACCGGAAGCGATGCCAGGGCGAGGACCAGGAACTGTCGCGGCACGACGAAGCCGCCGCCCCGGAGCCAGCGCCAGCCCACCGCGCCGACCGCGCCGCCCGACACCGCCGCAAGCAGCGCCGGCGCGACCTGGATCTGCAGCGCGCAGCCGAGCAGGCCGAGCGCGGCGAAAGCCGCCGCGTCCCCCATCCCGCCGCCGCGCACCAGGCGCGCGGCGAAGACCAGCGCCAGGAAGGCGGGCGCCATCGCCAGCACCAGCGCGAAGGATCCCATCTGCAGCATCAGCGGCGCGCAGAGCAGCAAGCCGACCGCCGCATCCGCCACCCGGCCGCCGAGCAGGCGCGGCGCCGCGAGGATCACGCCGACCAGCAGCAGCGTGAGCAGGAGGGCCATCGTCCACTCGGCGCGGACCGGCGGCATCATCTCCATCAGCCGCGACAGCAGCCAGTAGGCGGCAGTGTTCGTCAGCCCGGGATCCGCTTCCTCGAGGAAGCGCGCGGCGGTCGGCGAGGTGCCTTCCCTCAATCCGGCCAGCAGGCTTGCCGTGTGCAGGTGGGCCGGGCCGTCCTGGCTCGGGAAGACGGAGGCGGAGAGGAAGGGCAGCGCGACGAAGCCGGCGACATGGGCTGCGAGCAGCCACCGCCCTCCCCGGCCCAGCGCTGCGCCGCGCCTCCTGCTGCTGAGCCCGGCGCCTGCGAGCCGCGAAGATGGCAGCTGCACGGTCACGCGCGGCTCTCCGCCGCAAGGGAGGCCTGCGCCTGGCCGCCGCCTTGGGCGCCCGACCAGTGCTCCACACGCCATCCACGGTTCACGGCAATCCGTGCGAGTTCGGGTGTCGGATCCACGGCCACGGGGATGGTTGCCGCCGCCAGCAGGGGCAGATCGCTCGCATGGTCGGAATAGGCGGTCAGGCGGCACGCCGCGTCCGGGAGGCGCGCAGCAAGCTCGGCGCGCACCGCATCCAGCTTGGCCTCGCCGCGCAGGTTCGGGCCAGCCAGAGTGCCGGCGACGCGGCCATCCGCGGTCCAGGCGATGCGGGTGGCGACGGCGGCATGGAAGCCGAGCAGGCGCGCGATGGGCTGCACGTAGAGGTCGAGGCTCGCGGAGGCGAGCAGGAGCGTGTCGCCCGCGCGGCGATGGCGCTCCAGGCGGGCGAGTGCGGCCGGCTTGATCTCGCGTTCCACCGCGCGCCGGGCGAACGCCGCGGCGAGGTCTTCCAGCGTCGTGCGGGGGCGGCCGCCGAGGATGGCGTCGAGGAAGGCGACCTTCAGGCGGTCGTTGCCGATGCCGCGTAGCATGAAGCGCGCACTCAGCACCGGTAGCGCCGCCGCCCGCAGCGGCCGCGCCGGCCCGAGGCGGCGCAGGGCCTGGGCGAGGAAGGCGAGGTAGAGGTCGCGACGCGTGAGCGTGCCGTCCAGATCGAAGACCGCGACGCCCGGCCCGGCCGTCTCGTCGGGCGGTGTCATTCAGCGGGCCAGCGAAATCAGGTAGGGCTGCATCAGGAAGTGCAGCGCCGGCAGGTCAACCACCGTCAGCACGGCGACGAGGCCGGCCAGCGCGCCGACGAAGAGCATGAAGCGGCGCTCCTGATGCAGCTTCTCCGGTGCCTGCGCGGCCGAATCGGCGCGCAGCGCGATTGCGAGATACCAGGTGAAGAGCAGCGCGAAGGCCGGCAGGCTGAGCAGGTATTCGATGCGGTACTTCAGCAGGAACACGCCGAGCAGGAAGGCGGCGAACAGCGCGTAGAAGAAGGAGGACAGCAGCAGCTTCTCCTCCGTGTAGAAGCGGAATGAGCGCCGGTACTGGGCGGCGGTCGTGGGATCGCCGATGCGGCGGTATTCGCTGTAGCGCTTCATCGCCATCAGGAAGGCGCCGCCCATCCAGTAGGCCAGGATGATGGAGGCCGGCGGCAGGGCATCGGGCAGGACGACGAACCAGCCCATGAGGAACCTGAGAGGGTTGTTGATGCTCTCGGACAGCACGTCGAAGTAGACGCGGTCCTTGGTGCGCACCGGCGGGACGTTGTAGGCGAGCCCCATCAGCAGCAGCGCCTGCGCGGTCAGCAGAAAGGCTGTCCCGAGCGCCTGCGCGACCAGCAGCCCTGCGGCGGCGAGTACCAGGTACTGCAGCGCGACGAGGCGGAATTCGAGCCGGCCGGCGGCGCCCGGCCGCGAACGCTTCAGCGGGTGGAAGCGATCGTATCGCGCGTCGAGGTATTCGTTGATCGTGTAGTTCGCGCTGGCGATGAGGCAGAGCGAGGCCAGTGCCGCGAGCACGTGCAGGCCGGTGAGGAGGGTCGGCGTGCCGTTGAGCGCGACGGCCAGTGCCGCGCCCGGAAGCATGAAGATGTTCTTGATCCAGTGGTCCGGCCGCGCGATTCGGACGTAGTCCGCGAAACGCGGCCCTGCCACTGCCAAATCCGCGTGATCATCAACGGCCACGATCTCATCCCCGATGCGGAGCATTGCCGGCCGAGATCGTGCCGGGGATGTTTGGACGCCGCGACCAACATGAGAGTGTGTGCGCTGAGATGGCCGTGAGGGAGATGGCCTGAGCGTCACTCTACGCCGCGACGTTGAGTTCGTTACGCGCTCATCGCGCCTGAAGGCATCTGCGGGCCAGCGGCGGCGCCGATGCGGGATCGCGCCCGTGCAGGCTGACGGCCGGCGTGGCTTCGCCCGGTCAGGGCGTTCCCTGCGCCCGTCCCGGGGCCCAGACCTTGTCGGGCGCCTGCCACAGCGCGCCATCGCGCAGCATCGCGGCCAGGCCCCCGGCCATCGCCTCGAAGATCGCCCTGCCCTTCCCCACCGTCGCCGCGCGCGGGTCGCCGCGCACCCCGGTGACGGGCGCGCGCTCGGCGAAGGACCAGAAGCGCGTCGCCGCCGCATCGCCCGCCGGGAAACCGCCGGGCGAGACGCTGTGCGCCAGCTGGTCCTGTCGCACTTGCGACGGATCGAGATGCAGCCAGAGGCTCGTCTCGCCCTCGCAGGCATGCTGGATGCCGGGCTGGGTCGTCAGCGCCGCGCGGATTGCCTCCGGCGCCAGCTTCGTGATGGTGGTGGTCACCACCGGGATGCCGAATTCGTGCGCCAGCTCGCGCGCCGAGATCGCCAGCGGCTCGATATTGCCGCCGTGGCTGTTCAGCAGGAACAGCTTGCGGAACCCGTCCGCCATGATCGAGCGCACGACGCAGCGCAGCACGGCGGCGAAGGTCGCGTAGTCCAGGCTGATGGTGCCGCCGAAGGGGAAGTGATGCTCGGAAAGCCCCATCCACATCGGCGGCAGCACCACCGCGGGAAGATCCCCCGCCAGCTCCGCCGCGCGCAGGGAGACCGCATGGCCGATGAAGCTGTCGGTCCACACCGGTAGGTGCGGGCCGTGCTGCTCCAGGCTCGCGACCGGCAGCACCACCACCGCGTCGCGCTCGGCCAGCCTCCGCAACTCCGGCGCGGTCAGTCGTTCCCAGCGGATTTCCATGGCGCCTCTCCCATCGGCTCGGGCAGGGAGCCTCCGGTCAGGGCCGCATCGCGTCAAGCCGAGACGCGCGGGGCTGGCCGCCGGGGCACCAGCGACGCTAGGCTGACGGGATGATCGGCTTCCGGCTGCTGCTCGGCATCGACCTGCTCGTGCTCGGCGTTTTCGGCTGGTTCTTCCTGCTCGGCGTGTCGGACGGGGCCGTCTCCGCCTTCAACATCGCCCAATGGGGAGCGATCCTCGTCGTGCTCGGGGGCGTGGTGCCGGGCGGGCGGGCGCTGCGCCGGTCCGGCCGTACCGGCATGGCGTCGCTGCTGCTGGCCGCGCCCGCGATCCTGGCCATGTCGCCGCCGCCGCCTTCCTGCTGTTGCTGCTGAGCAACCCGCGCTGGAACTGAACAGCCGCCGTTGCGGCCGACCAACCGGCCGTGGCGTTCTCTCGGCTCAACGAATCCGATGGAGGATGCGCCGCATGCCCGCCCCCGCTCGCCTCGCGCCCGGCCTTCTCTGCCTGCTCGCCCTGGCCATGCCCGCCGCCGCCGACGAGACGCGGGAGATCGGCCACGTCAACACCGCCTTCACCAATCTCGGCCTGACGCGCAGCCACCGGGTGGTGGTGGAGCGGTTCGACGATCCGGATGTGCGCAACGTCTCCTGCTGGATCAGCCAGGCGCGCGCGGGCGGGTTCTCGGGCATGCTGGGCGTGGCCGAGGACCCGGCGCGCTTTGCCATCACCTGCGCCGCGACCGGCCCGGTGGAGGTGCTGCCCGGTGCCCGCCGCGGCGATCGCGGAGACCAGGTGTTCGAGACCAGCACCAGCCTGTTCTTCAAGGAGACCCGCGTGCACCGCTTCCTGGACGAGGAACGCCAGGCGGTGGTCTATCTCGCCTGGTCCACGCGGCTGGTGGATGGCAGCCCCTATAATGCGGTGGCGGTGGTGCCGATCCGGTGAGCGCCGTTTAGCCCCGCTGCGGCATCGCGTCGCGGCCGGCGCTGCGGATCTCGGCCACCGTGCGCTCCCAGGCGGCGAGACGCTCGGGCCCGGTGGGATGGGTGCTGAGGAAGCTCGGCTGCTGCGCACCGCCGGCCGCCTGGGCCAGCCGCACCCAGATATCGCCCGCCTCCTCCAGGTCGTAGCCGGCGCGGTGGACCATGTAGGCGCCGAGGTAGTCCGCCTCCCGCTCCTCCTCCTTGGAATAGACCAGCCGTGCGGCGCCGCCACCGAGCTGCGCCCCGGTCTGCGCCAGCTGGTCGCCGCCGAGATAGGCGCCGACCAGCGCGCCCGCGATCGAGCCGAGCTGGGTGCGCGTGCCGGCGCGCCGGATGTGCTGCGCCAGGTGATGGGCGTATTCGTGCGCGACGACGGCGGCCAGCTCCGCTTCGTTCTGCACGGTGTTCACCATCCCCGAGGTGACGCCGACGACGTTGCCGTCGGTGGCGAAGGCGTTGACCTGATCGGTGGTCGCCAGCGCCACGCGGAAGTTGCAGCCGCTGTCGAGGTAGCGGCGGCAGAGCGGGTCGTTGGCATCGGCCACGCGCTGCGACACGCGGCGCAGCAGCTCGACCTGCTGCGCCTGGCTGAGGTTGCGCTGCTGCAGGCGCGGCGCCGCCTCGATCGCCTGCCGCGCCTCGGCGACCGCGGCGGACCCCGGTTCGGGCAGCGCATGCTGTGCGCCGCAGCCGCACAGCGGCGCGGCGAAGAGGCCGCTCAGGATCAGCACCTTGCGGCGCGCCAGCACGGGCTCGCAGGACAGGGACGAGGGCATGGGCGTAACCTCCGGCGGAACGAGTCCGCTTCAGGACGCCTGCAGGGCCGCTCCGGTTTCCGCGAGGTGCTGCGGCCCGCGGTCGCGGCCCTCCTCCACCGCATGGCACGCCACCGCGGTTTCCGGTGTCCCGCGCGCCGGCGTCAGCTCCGGTCGTTCCGCCTTGCAGCGGTCGTTCGCCAATGGGCAGCGCGGGTGGAAGGGGCAGCCGGAGGGCGGGCTGATCGGGCTCGGCACCTCGCCGCCGACGGGGATGCGCTGGCGCCCGGTCATCTCCAGGTCCGGAATCGCCTCCATCAGCGCGAGCGTGTAGGGGTGGCGCGGCGTGGTGAACAGCGTCTCCGCCGGCGCCAGCTCCACCAGCCGGCCGAGATACATCACGCCGACGCGGTCGCTGACCTGCCGCACCACCGCCAGGTTGTGGCTGATGAACAGGTAGGTGAGGCCGAGTTCCTTCTGCAGGTCCTTCATCAGGTTCAGGATCTGCGCCTGCACGGAGACATCGAGCGCGCTGGTGGGCTCGTCGCAGACGAGGAATTCCGGGTTGGAGGAGAGCGCGCGCGCGATGGAGATGCGCTGGCGCTGGCCGCCGGAGAATTCGTGCGGGAATTTCTGCCCGTCCAGCGGCGAGAGGCCGACATGGGTCAGCAGCTCGGCGACGCGCGCGGTGATTGCCGCCTTGTCCTTCGCCAGGCCGAAGGCACGGATCGGCTCGGCGATGATGTCGCTGACGCGCCAGCGCGGGTTCAGCGAGGCGTAGGGATCCTGGAAGATCATCTGCATGCGCCGGCGCTGGTCGGAATCCGCGCGTGCCTCGGCCAGGTCGCGGCCGTCGAAGATCACCTTGCCGCGCGTCGGGCCGTAGAGCCCGACCACCAGCCGCGCGACGGTGGACTTGCCGCAGCCGCTCTCGCCGACCAGCGAGAGCGTGGTGCCCCTCGGGATGGCGAAGCTGATGCCGTCCACCGCGCGCAGCATGCGCCGGCCCTCGCCTGCGAGCACGCGCTGGATCAGCGGGCGGGAGACGTCGAAGAAGCGCGCGACGTCCTGCGTCTCGAGCATCGGCGGTTGCGAGGCGGGAAGATCACGCATGGGCGCGCGCCACGGGCTGCGATGCCTCGTCGTAGAGCCAGCAGGAGGCGCGTGTCTCACCGGCCGGCAGCAGGTCCGGCCGCTCGACGCGGCAGCGATCGAAGACGCGCGGGCAGCGCGGGTTGTAGGCGCAGCCCTGCGGGATGGCGGACAGCCGCGGCATCGCTCCGTCGATCTGCTGCATCCGCTCCAGCCGGCGGCTGACCGGCGGGATCGAGCCCATCAGGCCGATCGTGTAGGGGTGGGAGGGATATTTCACGACGTTCCGCACCGCCCCGATCTCGGCGATGCGGCCGGCATACATCACCGCCACGCGATCCGCCGTCTCGGCGATCACGCCCATGTCGTGCGTGACGAGCATCATCGAGGTGCCCTTCTCCCGCGCCAGCGTCTTCAGCAGCGCGATCACCTGCGCCTGGATGGAGACGTCGAGCGCGGTGGTCGGCTCGTCGGCCACGATCAGCTTCGGCTCGGCGCAGAGGGCCAGCGCGATCACCACGCGCTGCCGCATGCCGCCGGAGAACTCGTGCGGGTAGCTGTCGATGCGCTGGGACGCGGCGGGGATGCCGACCAGCTCCAGCCACTCGATTGCCTTGGCGCGCGCCTGGGCGGGGTTGAGCGGCAGGTGGGTGGTCATCGTCTCCACCAGCTGGCGGCCGACGGTGTAGAGCGGGTTCAGCGTGGTCAGCGGGTCCTGGAAGATCGCGCCGATCTCCCGCCCGCGCACCGTGCGCATCTCCTTGTAGGGCAGGTTGTCGATCCGCCGTCCGGCGAGGCGGATCTCGCCCCCGGCGATGCGACCCGGCGGTTCGAGCAGGCCGATGATCGCCGCCCCCGTCATGGACTTGCCCGCACCGGATTCGCCGACCACGCCGAGCACCTCGCCCGGCGCGATGTCGAAGGAGACATCGTCGAGCGCCACCAGCACGCCGCGACGCGTCGGGAACTCCACGCGGAGGTTGCGCACCTCCAGGATGGGCACTTGGTTTGACATCAACGAAGCTTCGGGTTGAGGGCGTCGCGCAGCCAATCGCCCAGGAGGTTGACGGACAGCACCAGCACGATCAGCGCGATGCCGGGGAAGATGGTGATCCACCACTCGCCGGAGAACAGGAAGTCGTTGCCGATCCTGATCAGCGTGCCGAGCGAGGGCTGGGTCGGCGGCACGCCGACGCCGAGAAAGGAGAGTGTCGCCTCCGCTAGGATCGCGAAGCCCAGTTGCAAGGTCGCGATCACCAGCACCGGCCCGAGCACGTTGGGCAGCACATGGCTGACCATGATCCGCGCCTGCGAGAGCCCGATGACGCGCGCCGCCTGCACGTATTCCTTGTTGCGCTCCACCATGGTGGAGCCGCGCACCGTCCGCGCAAAGGAGGGCCAGTTGGAAATGCCGATCGCGAAGATCACGACATACAGCGCCACCTGGTCGTGCACGTCGCGCGGCAGCGCGGCGCGGGTGACGCCGTCGATCAGCAGCGCGATAAGGATGGTGGGGAAGGTCAGCTTGATGTCGGCGATGCGCATCAGCACCGCATCCACCATGCCGCCGAGATAGCCCGCCGCCAGCCCCGCCGTGACGCCGAGCGTCACCGAGAGCAGCACCGCGCAGAAGCCGACCAGCAGCGACACGCGCGCGCCGTACATGATCGCGGAGAGCACGTCGCGCCCCTGGTCGTCGGTGCCGAGCAGGTAGTTGGCGTCCCCCTCCGGCGACCAGGCCGGCGGCTTGAACGCGTCCATCAATTGCAGGCTGGCCAGGTCGAACGGGTTGTGCGGCGCGATCCAGGGGGCGAGCACCGCGCCGCCGATGCAGATCGCGGCGACGATCGCGGAGATCACCGTCACCGGGTTGCGCGTGAACGACCACCAGATGTCGCTGTCGAAGAAGTTGCGGACGGCCTGCATCTCAGTGGCCCCCCTTCCCGCCGCCGATGCGCAGGCGCGGATCCACGGCGTAGTAGAGCAGGTCCACGATCAGGTTGATGGCCACGAACAGTGCCGCGATCAGCAGCAGATAGGCCGCCATCACCGGGATGTCGGCGGCACCCACGCTCTGGATGAACAGCAGGCCCATCCCCGGCCACTGGAACACCGTCTCGGTCACGATGGCGAAGGCGATGATGGCGCCGAGCTGCAGCCCCGTGATGGTGATCACCGGCACCAGCGTGTTCTTCAGTGCATGGCCGAAATGCACGGCCCGGTTGGTGAGGCCGCGGGCGCGGGCGAACTTGATGTAGTCGGTGCGCAGCACCTCCAGCATCTCGGCGCGCACAAGGCGCATGATCAGCGTCAGCTGGAACAGGCCGAGCGTGATCGAAGGCAGGATCAGCGCGCGCAGCCCGTCCCAGGTGAGGAAGCCGGTGCTCCAGCCGCCGATCCTGACAGTCTCGCCGCGCCCGAAGGAAGGCAGCCAGCCCAGCCAGACGGAGAAGACGAGGATCAGCAGGATGCCGATCAGGAAGGTCGGCAGCGAGACGCCGATCAGGCTGAAGGTCAGGAAGAAGCGGCTCAGCCAGGAATTGCGGTAGAGGCCGGTGTAGACGCCCATCGGCACGCCCACCAGCAGCGCCAGCGCGGCGGCGGTCAGCGCCAGTTCCAGCGTCGCCGGCGCGCGTTCGATGATGAGCTCGATCACCGGGCGCGACAGGCGGTAGGAGAGGCCGAACTCGCCCTGCACGGCGTTCAGCACGAAGGTGCCGAACTGCACGATGAAGGGCTGGTCCAGGCCGAGGTCGCGGATCAGCGCGTCCCGCTGCGCCTGCGTGTAGTCCTGGCCGAGCATGATGGCGACCGGATCGCCAACATAGGCGAACATCGCGAAGGAGATCAGCGCGACCACCAGCATCACCGGGAGGGCCTGGAGGATGCGCGAAATGATGAAAGCGAACACAGCAGCTTCCTAAGGTGCGCCCCCACCCGGCAGCCGGGCGGGGGCGTTCGCTCGCAGGCTCAGTTCACGACCATCCAGCGGAAATACGGCTGGTTGTTCGCCGCATGCGGGATGGAGATGTTGTTGCGCATCGCCCAGGGGATCATCTGGTGGTGCAGCGGGATATGCGGGACGTCCTCGCGATAGATGCGCAGCGCCTCGCGGATCGCCGCCATCCGGCCCTCGCCCGATTCCGTCTTCATCCGCGTGACCAGCTCGTCCATGCGCGGGTTGGAGTAGCGCCCGTAGTTCCAGATGCCGTCGCCCTGCTGGCCGTTGCGGGTGGCGAGCAGCGACTGGAAGGAATACAGCGCATCCAGCGTCGGCACGCCCCACCCCAGCAGGTAGATGCTGGTGTCCTCGCGCTGGATCTGCGCGAAGAACGGCCCGAGCGGCTGCGCCTTCACCTGCGTGCGCACGCCGATGCGCGTCCACATCGCGGCGATGCCGGTGCAGATCTGCTCGTCGTTGATGTAGCGGTTGTTCGGGCAGTCCAGTGTGATGCCGAAGCCGTCCGGATAGCCCGCCTCCGCCAGCAGCGCCCGCGCGCGCGCCGGGTCGTAGGGCAGGCGCACATCCTCATCGGCGCTGTAGCCATTCACCTGCGGCGGGAAGAAGGTGCCGGTGACGATGCTCTGCCCGCGCATGGTGGTGCGGTTGATCGCCTGGATGTCGATGGCGTGGTACAGCGCGCGCCGCACCCGTACGTCCTTCAGCGGGTTGCGGTCGCGCACGTCGCTGTAGAGGAGCTGGTCGCGGTGCACGTCCATCGCGATGAAGATGGTCCGCACCTCCGGCCCCTCCAGCACGCGGATGTTGCCCGCCTGGCGCAGCCGGTTGAGATCCTGCAGCGGCGGATCGAGCACGAAATCCACCTCGCCGGAGAGCAGCGCCGCGATGCGCGTGGCGTCGGAGCCGATCGGGCGGAACACGATTTCCGTCACGTTGCCCGGTGTCTGGCCTGGCTCGTTCCAGCCGAACCAGGCCTCGTTGCGGCGCAGCACGGTGCGCACATCCGGCTCGCGCGAGGCCAGGCGGAAGGCGCCGGTGCCGTTGGTGGCGCGGACGGTGTGCATCTCCTCGCGCTGGCGGGTGTTCTGCGGACGCGTGGCGTTGTGCCGCTCCGACCAGGACTTGGACATCATGTAGAGCGAGGCGAACTTGTTCGGCAGGATCGGGTCCGGCCGCTTGGTGATCACGTCCACCGTGAACTCGTCCACCTTCACCGCGCGGTCCACGGAATCGACGAAGATGCCGTAATTCGAGGTCGGCTGCTGCGCGCGGGTGATGGAGAACACCACGTCGTCGGCGGTGAAGACCTCGCCCTCGTGGAAACGGACGCCCTGCCGCAGCGTGAAGCGCCAGCGGGTGGGCTCCACCTGCTCCCAGCTGAGCGCCAGACCGGGGCGCAGCGTCAGGTCCGCGTTGCGGTGGATCAGCGGATCGTAGATCTGCTGCAGCACCATGGTCACGGTGCCGAGGTTCTGGCTGTGCGGATCCATCGTGTTCGGATCGCCCGAGGCCGCCCAGCGCACCGTCCGCGCCTCGGCGCCGCGCCCGAGGCCCCGGGCCAGCTGGGCGGCCGCGGCCGCCATTCCCAATCGTCGCATCCCGTCGGAACTCCCCGGTTGATCGCGGAACGTCCGCCCGCGTGGCACCAAGAGCGTGCAATATCCCGCCCGATGCAGTCGGGAAAGCCTCAACTCACGTCGGGTGGCCCGGCATGCTGCCCGGCAGCCCGCCGCCCGCCCAGTCCTTGATCAGGGTGTAGCCCACGGCGAGCAGAACCGGCCCTAGGAACAGGCCGAGGAAGCCGAAGGCAAGCACGCCGCCGATCGCGCCGAGCAGCGTCAGCAGCAGCGGCAGGTCGGCGCCGCGGCTGATCAGCCACGGCCGGATGAAGTTGTCCACCGAGGAGATCCCGAGCGCGCCATAGAGCCCCATGAAGATGCCCCAGCCCCACTCGCCCTGCGCCAGCAGCCAGATGGTGGCCGGCACCCAGACCAGCGGCGCCCCCACCGGCAGGATCGAGATGACGCCAGCCACCACGCCGAGCAGCACCGGCTGCGGCACGCCGGCGATCCACAGGCCGAAGGTGGTCATCGCCCCCTGCACCACCGCGGTGCCGAGCAGCCCATAGACCACGCCGCGGGTGACACTGGCGGTGAGCTCGACCAGGTGGCGGGCCCGCTGGCCGGCCAGCTTCTCGGCCATCAGCTCCACGCTTCGCGCCAGCGCCGGCCCGTCGCGGTAGAAGAAGAAGGCGAGGAAGATCGCCAGCAGCAGTTCCGCAATGCCCGACAGCACCGCCAGCAGCACCGAGAGTGCGCCCTGCGCCAGGGTGCCGGCGTAGGGGCTGATCGCTTCGAACAGCCCGGCAAAGGTGGTGTCCCAGCCGATGAACCACTCCGCCAGGTAGCCGCCGATGAAAGGCAGGCTGCCGAGAAAGCCCAGCGCCCCGGGCACGCCCTCGGTGATCAGCCGTTCGACATTGGCGCGCAGCGCCTCCACATCCTCGCGGCTGGTGGGGGCGGCGAAGACCAGCGGCAGGCCGATCAGCAGGAACTCGGCCAGCACCATCAGCAGCGCCGCCCAGCCGGGCGAAAGTCCTGCCTGCTCGCGCAGGATGCGGAAGGCGGGCCAGGTCGTGTAGGCCAGGATCAGCGCCCAGAGCAGCGCCGAGATGAACGGCCGCAGCACCAGGAAGCAGGCGAAGCCGAGCCCCGCGAGGGCGAGCAGCCCGATGATGCGCGCGGGTCGGATCTGGTCCTGGTCCATGCCATCCGCTTAGCCGAACCGCGGCCGCGGCGCATCCTGCCGTCTTGCGGGACGGTGCGCTGCGGGGCATGACCGGGACGCCCAGGGAAGGCCAAGGGAAGGGAGTCCGCCATGCCGCGCTTCGCCGCCAACCTCTCGATGATGTTCAACGAGCTGCCCTTCCTCGAGCGCTTCGATGCCGCTGCGAAGGCCGGCTTCACGGCAGTGGAGTTCCTCTTCCCCTACGAGCACCCGGCCGCCGAGATCGCCGCCCGGCTGAAGGCGGCCGGCCTGCAGCAGGTCCTGTTCAACGCGCCCCCCGGCGACTGGGCCGGCGGCGAGCGCGGCACCGCCGCCCTGCCCGGCCGCAAGGCCGAGTTCCGCGAGGGGTTCAGCAAGGCGCTGGACTACGCCGCCGCGCTCGCCTGCCCGCGGATCCATGTGATGTCCGGCCTCGCACCTTCCGGCATGCCGCACGACACGCTGACGGCGACGCTGGCGGAGAACCTCGCCTGGGCCGCCGAGCAGGCCGCGCCGGCCGGCGTGAAGCCGGTGATCGAGCCGATCAACCACCGCGACATCCCCGGCTTCTTCGTCAACACCACCGACCAGGCCGCGGCGATCATCAATGCCGTCGGGCCGGAGAAGGTCGGCATGCAGTTCGACCTCTACCACTGCCAGATCACCGAGGGCGACCTGGTGAAGCGCGTGGAGAAGCACCTGCCGCTGATCGCCCACATGCAGGTCGCCGACAATCCCGGCCGCAGCGAGCCCGGCACCGGCGAGGTCAATTGGCCCTTCGTGTTCGCGCGGATCGATGCGCTCGGCTTCCGCGGCTGGATCGGCTGCGAATACCGGCCAGCGGGGGAGACGACGGCCGGGCTCGGGTGGTTCGCGCCCTGGAAGGGGTAGCCGATCACGCCGGCAATCTCCGGTTGACACGGCGCGACGCCGGCAGGCACGGTCCCGGTTCCGTGCCACGCGACGCGCGGCGCAGTCAAGGAGCGCCGTGCCATGGTCAACCTGATCCAACAGCTCAGCCAGGATCCGGAAAACACCGTCGCCAAGTACGATTTCTATTTCGATTTCCGCGGCGTCAAGAATGTCATCCAGAAGGCTGCCTCGCACGAGACCGGCGGCCTCTGCACCTTCACTTCAGCGCTGCCGACCAGCACGAATGTCTGCAGCGTCACTGTCGCCAATGGCGGCTCGGACTATTTCTTCCCCTGGGTGCCGAGAGGCGTCGGCGACGTCTCGGTGCCGGCCGCGGCGCCGGACGGCACCATCGTGGCAACGGGCCAGCTCAACGGCTGCACCTTCGAGGCGATCGAGGCCGGCGCCAACATGTGGTTCTACCACGATGGGGACAGCAAATACCTGCGCAAGACCGTGCAGCCGGTCGCCGGCACGCAGCGCTGCACCGTCGGCCCGGCGGGCTACAGCCCGCTCAATCTGGGCGACACGCTGATGAAGATCACCCAGAAGCACGCCGACGCCGCCAAGGACGTCACCAAGACGCGGGCCTATTGCTACCAGATGTTCGCCGTGCGCCATGCCGGCAAGTGGAAAGTGTTCAGCTGCGGCCTGCTGCTGTTCAACGGCACGCCGACGGAGGGCTTCAAGGACGGCCCCTCCAAGCTCGTCGCGACCTTCTAGACCGGATCGCGGAGGAGCTTGAACGCTCCGCCACCATGGGGCGGCCCCGCCCCCGCCCTCTTGGCAAACCGCCCCGGGCGTGCTGACGCACTCCGCCTGCGCGGAGTGTCGTCGCCGCGTGTCCGGAGGAGGAAGTGCACATGAAGATCGGCTTCATCGGCCTCGGCATCATGGGCCGCCCCATGGCCGGGCACCTCAAGGCAGCCGGCCACGAGGTGACGGTGGTGGAGCGCAAGTCGCTCACCGCCGAGGACCGCGCAAACTTCGCCGTGGTGCCGAACGCGAAGGCCGTCGCCCAGGCCGCCGAGATCACCATCCTGATGGTCCCCGACACGCCGGACGTCGAGGCCGTGCTGTTCGGCGCGGACGGAGTCGCGGCGGGGCTCGCCAAGGGCAAGCTGGTGATCGACATGTCCTCGATCAGCCCGACCGCCACCAAGGAGTTCGCGAAGAAGATCAATGCGCTCGGCTGCGACTACCTCGACGCGCCGGTCTCGGGCGGCGAGGTCGGTGCGAAGAACGCCGCGCTGACGATCATGGTCGGCGGCCCGCAGGCCGCCTTCGACCGTGCGCTGCCGGTGTTCGAGAAGATGGGCAAGAACATCACCCTGGTCGGCACCGAGAACGGCGCCGGCCAGACCTGCAAGGTCGCCAACCAGATCATCGTCGCGCTGACCATCGAGGCGGTGGCCGAGGCGCTGGTCTTCGCCTCGAAGGCCGGCGCGGATCCGGCCAAGGTGCGCCAGGCGCTGATGGGCGGGCTGGCCACCTCCCGCATCCTGGAACTGCATGGCGAGCGGATGATCAAGCGCACCTTCGCGCCGGGCTTCCGGATCGAGCTGCACCAGAAGGATCTCAACCTGGCGCTGCAGTCGGGCAAGGAGCTCGGCGTGCCGCTGCCCAACACCGCTTCCACCCAGCAGATCTTCGCGGCCTGCGCCGCGCTGGGCGGCAAGGGCTGGGATCATTCCGGTATGGTGAAGGCGCTGGAGGTGATGGCAGCCCACAAGGTCGCGCCCGACGCCTGATACGGCGCGGCGGCCCGGTCGGGCCGCCCGCTGCTGGACACCCGGCCGGCGTGCCGACGCCGCCTTCATCACATGTCAGAGAGCAGGGATCACACAACCTGCCGTTCATGTGCGGGCGCGCTGCGCGAAGCGTTGCGCGAATTACAACTTGAACGTGTTATCCCTCACATTTCCTCACCGTTTATTGCAATCGTTCGAGGTTGCCTTCTGCGTCACCGTTCCGCAAAATGGACAAACCAGACGGCCCGTGAGATACGTCTCTCCGGGTAGGGTTGTATCCGAATCAAGCGATCAACGGGGGATTGCATGCGCTTCGCCGATATAGGCCAGCAGTTGCGAGCCTACCGGCTCGAGAGTGGACTTCGAGCGGAGGAGATCGCCGCGCGGCTCGGCGTCTCGCGCGCAGCGCTCTATCGCTACGAAAAGGGCGAGGTGATCAAGCTGGACACGATCCGGCGTCTCGCCGAGCTGCTGAAGATCTCGCCGCTCTCGCTGCTGGGCATCGGCGTCGAGTATTTCAGCCGCCCGCCCGCCTTCCAGGAACGGCTGCGCCAGGTTGAGGAAGGCGCCGACCAGATCCTGCTGGTGGGCGGCGCAGTCTGCTACCCGACCACCACCGACGCCTTCGACGGCGCCCTGGCCGAGGCCTGGACCGAGGCCGCCGATTCCGCCGCCGACCGCGCCACGGCACGCGCCGCGACGGACCAGATGCTGGGGCTGCTGGCGGCGCGCAAGAAGCTGCACGCCTCGCGTCGGCCCACCATCATCGGCATCCTCGGCGAAGGCGCCCTCGCCCGCCTGCTGCGGGAGGGTGTGGCCCCCGGCGTAGCCGTACCGGAACGCACCCGGCAGCGCTGCCTGGCAGCCGCAAGGTCCGAAGCCGAGTCGATCGCCGCCATGATGGAGAGCGTGCCGATCGGGGTGCAGCTCGGCCTCGCCGCGACGGTGGAGCCGGCCGGCAACTTCATCGTGCTGCGCGGCCGCGACCGCGCGCATGTCGTCGCCTCGCCCTTCGCGCCCGACACGCCGCCGCAGGGCGGCATCGGCGTCGCTTCGATCACCGCGGCGGATGAGGCGGTCGCTGCCCATCAGCGCGTCGCGGAGACTGCCTGGCGTGATGCGCTGAAGGGCGCCGCCGCCGCCGCCCGTGTGCGGGAGATGATCAAGGCGGCGGGCTGAGGCCGCTTCCCCGCCGCGCGGCGCTCAGCGCTCCGGCGGGTTGAAGCGGCGCCGGCGCTGCTCCGGCGGCATCATCAACAGGCGCATCGGGCCGGGGCCGGTGTTGAACACCTCGGCCGGCACCGCCTCACCGGCGGCGCGGCGCTCATCGGCGACATCCATCAGCGCGAAGATCCGCCGCATCGCCTCGATCGCCGCGGCCAGGCCGAGCGCCACCACCAGGAACGCCACCAGCGAGAGGCCGCCGCGCACCGCATCGGCGCTGGCCGCGCCCGCCGAGGGCAGCAGCAGAGCGGCACCGAGCGCACTGGCGGCCAGCGCGGCCGAAACCGCGCTGCCGCGCCCGAACAGCAGCGCCGCGGCCAGGATCGCCAGCACCAGGAGGAAGGGCTGGCCTTCCGGCACCACCGGCAGGCCGAGCAGCGGCAGCGCAGCCATGCCGGCGACCATCCCGGTCGCGCAGCCATGCCGCGCTGTTGCGCCCATCGCCCGCGTCCGGGCCAGGGCGGAGCGGCGCCGGTGCCCGGAGCCCTGTGATGGGGAGAGGTGCGGTGTCGGTGGCCTGTCGGCATGCCTCATGTCCGCGCCAACGGAGTCGGCGCGAACGGGTTCGGACGCCCAGTGGAAGGGTCGCGCAAGTGCTCGTGCGCCGGATACCACCCGGCGCGCCCTGCTCCCTCCTTGTCAAGCAGACCTTACAGCGACGCCGGCCCGGATGCACTTCAACCCGCCTTGAGCGATGCGGCATGGCGGAACGCCGCTCCGCCCGCCGGCATCAGACGGAGCGGCTGACCTCGAAGACCTCATCGTCCTCCGCGCTGCGTTTCGCCGCGAAGCCCAGGCCGCGCACGAAGGCCAGCATCGGCGCGTTGTCGGCCAGGACCTGGCCGGCGATGGTCGTGATCCCACTCGCCCGCGCCCAGGCGAACAGCCGCTCCATCAGGTGCCGCCCGAGTCCCTGCCCCTTCATCGCCCCGTCCACGATCACGGCGAACTCGCCCGTCACGCCATCTGCCTCCCGGATCAGGCGGGAGACGCCGAGCAGATCCTCGCTGCCGTCGGGGCGCGTGCGGACCGCGACGAAGGCCATCTCCCGGTCGTAATCGAGCTGGGTCATCCGCGCGATCTGCTGCGCCGGCAACTCGCGGATCTGGCTGAAGAAGCGCCAGCGTATGTCTTCCGGCGTCAGCCGACGGAAGAAGGCGGCATGCGCCTCGGCATCCTCGGGGCGGATCGGGCGGATGGTCAGCGCCTCCCCCCCCTTGGCGCGCCAGCGCGTCACCCATTCCTCCGGATAGGGCGGGATCGCCAGCATCCCGCGCTCCCCGTGGGCGCGCAACGTGCAACTGGCATCCAGCGCCACCACGCCCTCGGGCTGCGCCAGCAACGGGTTGATGCCGAGGGTCGCAATCTCCGGCCAATCCACCGCGATCTGCGAGAGGCGCAGCAGCGCCGCCTCCACCGCCGCGCGTTCGGCCGGCGGATGGTCGCGATAGCCGGCCAGCAGCGGCGCCGCCCGGCTGCGTCCGACCAGCCCGGCGGCGAGCGAGCGGCTGAGCGGCGGCAGGTCCATCGCCTCGTCGCCCAGCAGGTCGGCCGCGGTGCCGCCGAGGCCGAAGCCGATGAACGGGCCGAACATCGCATCCTCGGCCAGGCGCAGCCGCAGTTCCAGCCCGCCGCGCGCCTCGCGCTGCACCAGGAAGCCCAGCAGCCGGGCCTCGGGCCGCAGGCGGCGCGCCGCCTCCTGCATCGCCGCCGCCGCCCGGCGCAGCGCGGCCGCATCGCGCAGGCCGAGGGCGACGCCGCCGATCTCGGTCTTACGCATGATGTCGGGGCTGCGGAGCTTCAGCACCACCGGCCAGCCCAGCGCCTCGGCCGCCGCCACCGCGTCCTCGGCATCCTGCGCCACGCGGCAGGCGGCCACCGGCATGCCGTAGGCGGCGAGGATGGTCAGCGCCTCGTCCTCGGTCAGCGCCAGCCGTCCCTCGGCGCGTGCAGCGGCGATCAGCCGGCCGACTCCGTCGCGGTCGGGCGAGAGGGCGAGCACGTCCCGCCCCGGCAGCTCGGCCGCCGCCAGGCGGTTGCGCCGGTCCTGCCAGAGATGCAGCGCGCCGCGCACCGCCGCCTCCGGCGTGTCGAACACCGCAAGCCCGCTGCCGGCGAGCGCCGCGCGCTGCGGCCCGGCCGTCGCCTGGCCGGGCCAGCAGACCAGGATCGGCGCGGCGCGCGTGGCCTTCGCGGCGGCGGTGAGCGCGGCGGCGATGGTCCCCGCCTTCTCGCCGGCGACCGGCGCATGCAGCGCCACCACCGTGTCCACCTCCGGCAGCGCCGCCAGCATGGAGGCAGCTTCGCCGAGGGTGGTGCCGGTGAGCGGGCCGAGGGCGATCGGGTTGCGCCCGCTCCAGCCCGGCGGCAGGCCGATGGCTAGGCTCGCCAGCGCCTCCGGCGGCAGCTCCGCCAGCCTTGCGCCGCCTTCCAGCACCGCATCGGCCGCGAGATGCGCGAGCCCGGTGGCGTTCGCGACGATGGCGATGCGGTCGCCCGGCCCGCCGCGCGGCGAGAGCTTCACCCGCGCCAGCGTCTCCGCCGCCGAGAGCAGGTCGTCGAGGCCGGAGACGCGCAGCACGCCGGCGCGGCGCAGCACCGCTCCCATCACCGCATCGGCCGTGCCGGTCGCGTCCGCCAGCCTGCCGCCGGCGCGGATCGCCACCACCGGGCGGGTTCGCGCCGCGGCGCGGGCGGCGGAGACGAACATGCGGCGGTTCTTGATCTGTCGCAGATCGAGCAGGATCGCGCCCGTCCCGGGATCCCGGGAAAGCCAGTCCAGCGCATGGGCGAAGCCGAGATCGGCATTGCCGCCGATGCCGATCACATGGCTGAAGCCGACGCTCTCGGCCTCGGCCCAGTCGAGCACGGCGCGGGCCAGGGCCGAGGACTGGCAGACCAGCGCCAGCTTGCCCTTCCGCGGTACGATATGCGCCAGCGAGGCGTTCAGCCCGATTGCCGGCACGCAGATGCCGAAGCTGCCCTGTCCGAGCGCCCGCACCCCGGTGCGCTGCGCGATACCGGCGAGGTCGGGCGCCGCCCCGGGCACCACCGCGGCGTGGCAGCCGCGCGCGGCGAGCCCGGCCATGGCCGGCTCCAGCGCCTCCGCCGGCAAGGCGAGCACGGCGAGGTCGGGCGCGGAGTCCAGTGCGGCGATGTCGGGCGCCGCCTCGAAGCCCTCATGCGCCATGCCGATGATCGAAAGCCGGCCCTTGAAGCCGCCCGCCGCCAGGTTGCGCGCCAGCAGCCCGGCGGTGGACGCAACGGGATCGGCGACCAGCACGACATGCTTCGGCCGGTAGAGCGCCTCCTCCCGCAGGGCGCCGCGGGGGCCGAGGGTGGGCAGGGGCTTGCTCATGGTGCGGCGCAGCATGTGCATGGCTGCGCGGTCGGCGCAACCGCGATCGCGCCGATGTGCCGCGAGGGCTTGCGGTGTGCCCGGCGTCGCCCTTCGATGGCGTGACAGGATAAGGAGCTCACCATGCCCGCCCGCGACGACCGCTGGGACCCCGAGATGCTCGCCTTCACCGAGATGATGGAGGCGCGCTCGGCCGCGCTGCCGCCCATCGTGCTCGCCCCGCCGCTCGACGAGGCGCGGAAGCTGAACGATGGCCCGCAGCTCCCGCTCGCCGAGGGCGGGCCGGCCATGGCCGAGAGCGGCGACCGCTGGCTGCCGATCCGGGGCCGGCGCCTGCTCTGCCGCCTCCATCGGCCGACCTCGGCGCCGGATCAGCCGGTGCTGGTCTATATCCATGGCGGCGGCTGGGTCTGGGGCAGCATCGACACGCATGACCGGCTGATGCGCGAATACGCCGCCGCTGGCCGCTGCGCGGTGGTCGGGCCGGACTATGCGCTGAGCCCGGAAGCGCCCTTTCCGCAGGCGCTGGAGGAATGCGCCGCCGTGGTGCGCTGGATTGCCCGGAACGGCGCCGAATGGGGCCTCGACCCGTCGCGGATCGTGGTCGGCGGCGACAGCGCCGGGGCCAACCTGGCAGTGGGCGTGGCGCTGCTGCTGCGCGTCACCGATCCGGACATCTCGCTGCATGGGATATTGTTGAATTACGGGGTGTTCGATGGCGATCTTTCCACGCCATCCTATCGAGAATTCGCCGATGGCTACGGCCTGACGCTGGCCAAGATGCGCTTCTACTGGGAATGCTACTGCCCCCGCCCGGCCGATCGGCTGAACCCGCTGGCCGCACCATTGCGCGCCGATCTCAAGGGCTTGCCTCCCGTTCTTCTGCACTTCGCCGAGCTGGATGTGCTGGCCAGCGAGAACCGCGCCATGGCTGCGCGGCTGAAGGAGGCGGGCGTCGAGGTGGAAAGCCGCCTGTTCCCCGGCACCGCCCATGGCTTCCTGCGGGCACTGAGCCATGTCGGTGTGGCGCGCGAGGCTGCCGCGGCGGGTGGCGCCTGGCTCAAGCGCCTGCTCGCCTGAGCGTTTCGCTTACGCCCTGTTCTTTTTTTGGACGTAGGCTTCCACCGGTGCCGACCTGATGCCCCGGGTCGGCGAGCCGGACGGGTGCCGCACTCCGCGCGCCCGTCCGCCACGACCGCTGGAGAGCATCCGATGGTTCTTCCTTTCGCCGCCCTTCCCACGCCGGACGGCAGCCAGCCGCATGGCGCAATCCGCATGGCGCTGGCGGCGGTGCGCAAGCACCTGGGCATGGAGGTCGCCTATGTCTCCGAGTTCGTGGATGGCCGCTCCGTCTTCCGCGAGGTGGACGCGCCCGGCCTGGAAGCGCTGATCAAGGCGGGCGATTCACGCTCGCTCGACGAGGTGTATTGCCGCCATATCCTGGCCGGCCACCTTCCGGAGCTAATCGCCGACACCGCCGATTACCCGCTGGCCGCGTCCATGCCGATCACCCGCGCGGTGCCGATCGGCGCGCATGTCAGCGTGCCGCTACGCCTGCCCGACGGCCGCGCCTACGGCATGTTCTGCTGCCTGAGCCCGCACGCGAACCGGTCCCTGAACCAGCGCGACCTGCAGGTGATGCGCGCCTTCGCCGAGATGGCGGCGCACCAGATCGGCCGGGAAGTGGAAGCGGAAGAGGCAGCCAGCCAGGCGCGCGCGGAGATCGCGCGGGTGATCGAGCAGGACCTCTTCACCATCGCCTACCAGCCGATCTTCAGCTTCGCGCCCTTCCGGGTGATGGGCTTCGAGGCACTGTCCCGCTTCTCGCCGCAGCCCTACCGGTCGCCGGACCTCTGGTTCGACCAGGCGGCGCGGGCCGGTTGCGGGGTGGACCTCGAGCTGGCGGCGATCCGCAAGGCCGTCGGGGCGTTCGGCGCCCTGCCTGACGGCGTCTTCCTCTCGGTGAACGCCGCGCCCGGGACGATCGCCAGCGGCGAGCTCGGCCAGGCGCTGCGCGGCGTCCCGATGGACCGGCTGGTGATCGAGGTCACGGAGCATGCGGCGGTGCAGGATTATGGCCGCCTGGGCGCCGAGTTGGCCGCGATCCGGCGGCTCGGCGCGCGGATCGCGGTGGATGACGCCGGCACCGGCTATGCGGGCCTGCAGCACATCCTCCAGCTGCAGCCCGACATCATCAAGTTCGACCGGGCCATCACCCGCGCGCTGGACCAGGATCTGGCCCGCCGCGCGATGGTGTCGGCGCTCCGCCATTTCGCGCGGGACACCGGGTGCCAGATCGTCGCCGAGGGGGTCGAGACGCAGCCGGAGCTGAGCGCGCTCATGGCACTTGGCGTGAACAAGGGCCAGGGCTACCTGATCGGCCGCCCGATGGACCTCGCCGGCGCCCAGGCGCTGCTTGTGCCGAAGCGGATCGCCGCATAGTGCCCAACGCCATGCTGGCCTTCCGCCGCTTTCGCGGCCACGGCTACCGCTTCGATCCCGCCCTCGGCCGTTTCGCGGTGGCAGGCTGATATCTGCCTCGTGAAACGCTGAAGCGTTTCACCCTGATCCGCCGGCGCTTCACGCCTCCGGCTTGACGCCCGCCGCAGCTCGGAACCCGTAGGGCGCGATTAATGCCTAACCCGCCCGCAGCGCCCGCTTCGCCACCTCGGCCAGGAAGCCGCTGGCCACCGGCAGGATGGCGTCGTTGAAGTCGTAGCGCGCGTTGTGCAGCTCGCGCCCCCCCTCGGCCGGGCCATTGCCGATCCAGACGAAGGCGCCGGGGATCTCCGCCACGAAGCAGGAGAAATCCTCGCCGGTCATCGCCGGCGGCACGTCGCGCCGCAACGGCCCGATCGCCGCCGCCGCCTCCGCCGCCAGCTCGCGCTCGGCCGGATGGTTGGCGGTCACCTCGACGCCGGGGCCCCAGTTCACCGCTGCCGCCACCCCGAAGGTGGCGGCGATGCCGGCGGCGACGCGGCGCACGCCCTCCTCGATCGCCCTGCCGGCCGCGGCATCGAGCCAGCGCGCGGTTCCCTTCAGCGTGACGAGGTGCGGGATCTGGTTCTGCGCCTCGCCGCCCTGCACCACCGTGATGCTCACCACCCCGCCGGCCAGCGGATCGAGGTTGCGCGCCACCACCGATTGCAGCGCCACGATGCAGTGCCCGGCAGCGACCATCGGGTCGCGCGAGAGATGCGGCAGGGCGGCGTGCGAGGCATGGCCCTCGAACGCCACCTCGAAGCGGCAGCCGGCGGCCATCACCGCGCGCTCGTGCACCGCGATGGTGCCGGCGGGCAGGCCGGGCCAGTTGTGCCAGCCGAAGATGCGCTCCATCGGGAAGCGGGCGAACAGCCCCTCCGCCACCATGCGCTTCGCGCCGCCGCCGCCTTCTTCGGCAGGCTGGAAGACCAGGTGGACGGTGCCGGACCAGCTGGCGTCGTCCAGCAGCAGCTTCGCCGCGCCGAGCAGCGCCGCGGTGTGCCCATCATGGCCGCAGGCATGCATCACGCCGGGCACGGTGGAGCGCCAGGGCACGTCGTCGTTCTGCTCGGCGATCGGCAGCGCGTCCATGTCGCCGCGCAGGCCGACGCTGCGGTTGCCACCGCGCCGCAAGGTCGCAACGACGCCATGGCCGCCCACGCCTTCCGCGATCTCCGAAACGCCCATCTCACGCAACCGTGCGGCGACAAAGGCGGCAGTCTCCCCTTCATGAAGGGTGAGACCGGGATGCGCGTGGAGATGTCGGCGCCAGCCGGTCAGGGTCGCAGCGAGGGTGGGATCCATGGCAGTGTGGTAGCCCGTCCACGCCGGGCGCTCCACCCCCCGGCCGCCATCACGGCGCGTCCGCCGATGTCCGAGAGGCCGTGAGATTCCCTAGCCGCCTTCCCCTGCTGCTGCTGCTGTCGCTGCTGATCGCCGCTCCGGCGGCCACGCAGCAGCCGACGCTGCGCTACCAGGCCAGCTTCGTGCCGACCGGCGAGCAGGCGCTCGATTCGGCGCTGGCCGAGGCGTCGCAGTTGCGCGCGCTCGCCGAGGACGCGCCGGTCGATGCCTATGGTCTGGTCGCCCGCGCCGAGGCCGAGCCTGCCCGGCTGGAGGAGGTGCTGCACGCCGAAGGCTATTGGGCGCCGCGAATCGAGATCCGCATCGCCGGCGAGCCCGCCGCCACCCCCGGCCTCGCCGCCCGGCTGGAAGCCGCCTCGCCGGAGCAGGTGCCGGTCGAGGTGCGGGTGGAGCCGGGTCCGCGCTACACCTATCGGCGCCTTGCGCTGCGCGCCGCCACGCCGGAGGGCCGCGCCCCGGTCGCCGCGCTGGAACTGCCGGCGGAGCTGGCGCCGGGCGAGCCGGCCCGCACCGACCCGGTGCTCGACGCCGAGGCCGCGCTGCTCGATGCGCTGCGGCGCGCCGGCCACCCGCTGGCCGCGATCGCCGACCGCGAGGTGGTCGTGGACCACGACGCGCAGGCGATGGATGTCGCCTGGACCCTCGCCCCCGGCCCGCGGGCCGCCTTCGCCATGCCCGGGATCGCCGGCGAGACCGAGGTTAGCCGCCGCCTGATCTCGCGCGTCGCCGGCCGCCTGACCGGCGAGCCCTATTCGCCGCAGCGTCTGGAGCGCACCCGGCGCGACCTGCTCGCGCTCGGCGCCTTCGATACGGTGCGCGTCCGCGCGGCCGAGCGGCTGGACGCCGCCGGACGGCTGCCGGTGACCTTCTCGGTCGCCGACCGTCCACGCAACGCCGCCGGCGTGACGCTCGCCTACGAGACCAACTACGGCCCCTCCGGCCGGGTCTATTACGAGCGGCGCAACCTGTTCGGGAATGCCGAGCTGCTGCGGATCGAGGCGGGGGTGTCGCGGATCGGCACCAGCGGCGGGACGGCGGATGTGAACTACCGCCTCGGCGCCAGCCTCCGCCGGCCGGGCCTGCTCGGTGGCCGCACCAGCCTCGTGCTGGAGGCGGCGGCGCTGCGGGAGCGACTGGAGGCCTATGACCGCGATGCGATCGTGACCTCCGCGATCCTGGAACGCCCGATCGGCGAGCGCTGGCTGCTGCGCGGCGGGCCGATCTTCGAGACCGGCCGCATCGGCCGCGACGGCAATCTGGAGCCCTTCACGCTGCTCGGGCTGGTGACCGGCGTGCGCTACGATTCCACCGCATCGCTGCTCGACCCGCGCAGCGGCGTGCGGGTGGACCTCTCCGTCACCCCCTATGCGGACCTGGCCGAGGGGGGCGGCTTCGTCCGTGCGCTCGGTACCGCGCGGACCTATTTCGATTTCACCGGCGATGGCGGCACGGTGCTGGCGCTGCGCGCGACGCTCGGCAGCCTGGTCGGCGCCTCCCGCGAGGTGCCGCTCGACAAGCGCTTCTATGCCGGCGGCGGCGGCTCGGTGCGCGGCTACGACTTCCAGGGCATCGGGCCGCGTGACGCGCTCGGCCGCCCGCTCGGCGGGTCGAGCCTGGTGGAAGGGTCGGTGGAGCTGCGCCAGCGGGTCAGCGGCAATTTCGGGATGGTGGCCTTCCTCGACGCCGGCTCGGTCGGCGCCTCGGAGACGCCGGATTTCTCGGACCTGCGCCTCGGCGCCGGGCTCGGCGTGCGCTACGCCACGGCGATCGGGCCGCTCCGGCTGGATGTGGGCCTGCCGCTGAACCGGCAGGCCGGCGATACGGGATACGGGATCTATGTCGGCCTCGGCCAGGCGTTCTGACCGGCCGGGCCGCATGATGCGGCTGGCCCTGCTCGGCTTCGCGCTGCTGCTCGCCGCGCTGCCGGCCGGTGCGCAGGAGACGCGCAGCCGCTCGGCGCTGACCCGGCTGGTCGAATCGCTGGTGCCGGGCCTGACGGTGGATGGCCTGCGCGGCCCGCTGGCCAGCCGCCCCGGCTTCGACCGCCTGACCATCGCCGACGACCAGGGCATCTGGCTGGAGATCGAGGGCGCCAGCATCGACTGGGCCGCGACCGCCCTGGTCCGCCGCCGGCTGCATATCGAGGAGCTGACGGCGACGCGCGTCACGGTGCGCCGCCTGCCGGCCGCCGCGCCGCCGCCGCCCGGACAGACGGCGCCGGCCGAGCCCGGGCGGCTCATTCCCGAACTCCCCACCCTGCCCGTCGCGCTGCGCATCGACCGGCTGCAACTGGACCGCATTGAGCTGCAGCAGCCGGTCCTCGGCGAGCCGGTGGCGCTCACTGCCAGCGGCAGCGCGCGGCTGGACCCGGAGGGGCTGAACCTCGCCCTGGACGCGGCGCTGATCGAGGGCGGCACGGTGGTGTCGCTGCAGGCGGCGCTGCGCCCGGGCAGCGGCCAGCTTTCGGCCGCCGCGACGCTGCGCGGCGAGGCCGGCGGCCCGCTCTCCCGCCTGGCGGGCCTCGGCGAGCGGCCGCTCGCGCTCGACCTGTCGCTGGACGGGCCGCCGGAGGGCGCGCGCTTCACCCTGGCGGCGAGCGCCGGCGACGGGATCGGCGCCGACCTCGCCGGCACCATCGCCGCACCCGACACCGCAAGGCTGGCGCTGACCATGCAGGGCCAGGTGACGGGCGCGGGGCTGGTCGAGGACCGGCTCGCCCCCCTCGCCGGCCCGATCGAGATCGCGCTCGACACCGCGCGCCAGCCCGACGGGCGGTTCGATCTGCGGCGCCTGCGGCTCGCCGGCGCCGCCGGCACCATCCAGGCCAGCGGCCTGCTCGACCCCGAGGGCGCCGGCAACGAGCTGGCCCTGCAGGCGAGCCTCGCCGGCTCCGATGTGCTGGCGCCGCTGCTGCCGGATGGCACCGTCGGCTGGGAAACGGTGGAGGCCGAGGCAACCGTCACCGGGGCGCTGAACGCCCCGCGGATCGCCGCCACGGTGGCACCTGCCGGCTTCAGCTCGGAGGTCGCGCCGGTCGCAGCGCTGCTCGGGCCGACCCCGCGCCTCGTGCTGCGCGCCGCCGCGCCGGACCGGATCGAGGCGCTGACCCTCACCGGCCAGGCGATCCGGGCCGAGGCCAGCGGGCAGGCCGGCGAGACGCTCGACCTCGCCTTCCGCACCGACATCGCGGCCTCGCAGGAGGCGGTGCCCGGCCTGGCCGGCGCGTTGAGCCTGCAGGGCACCGCCACCGGCCCCGCCGCCGACCCGACCCTGACGCTCCAGGCGAGCTCCGACCGGCTGGAAGCCGCCGGCCGCGTGCTGGAGGCGCTGGACCTTTCCGCCCGCATCGCCACCCCGGTGAGCAGCCCGCAGGTGACCGCCGACGCCACCGGCCGGCTGGAGCAGCTGCCGCTGTCGCTCGCGCTGCGCGGCGCGCCCGGCGAGGGCGGCTGGCTGGTTCTGGAGCAGGCCGAGGCCGGCTTCGGCCCGGCGCGGCTTTCCGCCGCCGGCCGGCTGCATCCGACGGAGATGCTGGCCGATGGCGAAGCGCGGCTGGAGGCGCCGGACCTCGCCCCCTTCGCCGCCCTGCTCGGCCAGCCCATCGCCGGCGCGATCCGGATAGCGGCGCGGGGCGCGCCGGTGGAGGGACGCCAGACCGTCGTCGCCCGGATCGAGGTACCGCGCCTCGAAGCCGCCGGCGTGACCGCGCGCGCGGTGACCGCCAGCGCCGAGGGCAGCCTCGCCGCGCTCGACATCGCCCTCGCCGGCCAGGTGAACCAGGTCGAGGCCGAGGCGCGCGGCCGGCTCGGCGAGGGCGAGGCCGGCGCCCGCGTGCTGGACCTCGCGGCCCTTCGCGCCCAGGCCTTCGACGAGACGATCCGCCTTGCCGCCCCCACCCGCATCACGCTGGGCCCCGATGGCGGCGTGGAGCTGGCGGCCGCAACCATCGCCCTGCCCCGCAGCGGCACGCTGCGCGCCGAGGGGCGCTGGGGGCCGGAGCGCGCCGACATTCGCGCCACCCTCGCGGCGCTGGACCTCGCCGCCTTCGCCGCCTTCGCGCCCGGGGTGGAGCCGGCCGGCACCGTCTCCGGCGAGGCGCGCGTCACCGGGCCGGTCGCCGCGCCCGAACTGGTCGCGACGCTGCGCGGCAGCCGGCTTGCCAGCGGCGCCGCGCCGGGCCTGCCGCCGGGCGAGCTGCGGCTGGATCTGCGCCGCGCGGCCGAGGGGCTGGTGACAGCCGAGGCCCAGGCGAGCCTCGGCCCGCAGAACCGCCTGACCGCCGCCGCGCGCTTCCCGCAGGGGCCGGGCGCCGCCGCGCCCTTCGAGGGGCGGCTGGACGGCACGCTCGATATCGGCGCGCTGAGCGCGCCCGTCCTCGCCGCCGGCGCCGACCGGGTCACCGGGCGGATGACACTCGCGCTGCGCGCCACCGGCACGCCGGAGGCGCCGGTGCTGGGCGGCGAGGCGCGGGTCGCGCGCGGCTCCTACCGCAATGCCCCGCTCGGCATCGCCATCACCGACATCGCCGGTCTGCTGCGCCCCGACGGGCCGCTGCTGCGCGCCGACCTCACCGGCCGCACCCCGGGCGAAGGCCGCCTCGCGCTGGCCGGCACCATCGCGCCCTTCGAGCAATATCTGCCGCTGGACCTGGTGCTGACCGCGAACGGGGCGACGCCGGTCGCCTCGGACCTGCTGCGCGCGACGCTGGATGCGGAACTGCGCCTCGCCGGGCTGCTCGGCCAGGGCGCCACGCTCTCCGGCCCCATACGTGTGCGCCGCGCCGAGATCCGCGTGCCGGAGCGGCTGGGCGGCGGGGTGCGCAGCCTCGGCAACGTCACCGAGATCGGCACGCCGCCCGGCCGCGCGCCGCGGCGCCGGCCGCCCCCGCGCGCGGCGGGCAATGGCGAGGAAGTGCCGGGCCCGCCCATCGCGCTCGCCATCACCGTGGAGGCGCCGCGCAACGTCTTCGTGCGTGGTCGCGGCCTCGACGCCGAGCTCGGCGGGCAGCTCGCCATCGGCGGGCGGCTCGCCGACCCGGAGATCACTGGCGCGCTCGACCTGATCCGCGGCGATCTGCAGGTGGTCGGGCGGCGGCTGGCCTTCGACCGCGGGCGGCTGACCTGGACCGGCGCGCTGCTGCCCGACCTGGCGCTGCGCGCGAGCAGCCAGGCCGGCGGCACCACCGTCGCGGTCGAGGTCACCGGCCCGCCGACCCAGCCAGAGCTGGTCTTCACCTCCACCCCCGAGCTGCCACAGGACGAGGTGCTGGCGCGGCTGCTGTTCGACCGGCCGCTGCGCGATCTTTCGCCGCTGGAGATCGCCCAGATCGGCGCCGCGGCAGCGGGCGCGACCGGCGCGCTGGGCGGCGGCGAGGGGTTTCTGGGCCGCCTGCGCCAGGGCCTCGGGCTCGACCGCCTCGCCGTGGGCGGCGGGATGGAGCGCGCCGGTAGCGAGACCAACGCCGAGCAGCGCTCCAATACGACGGTGGAGGCCGGGCGCTATGTGGCTGACGGCGTCTATGTCGGCGTGCGCCAGGGCACCGAGCCGGGATCGAGCCGCGTCGGCGTGCGGGTGGACCTCACGCGGCGCCTCAAGCTGGAAGCGGAGACCGGCGACCGCGAGGCCGGCAACCGGGTGGGGCTCAGCTATGAGTGGGAATGGGGGCGGTAGTCACTTCAGCGCCCGCCAGACAAATTGCAGCGGTGCGCTGCGGCGCAGCCAGTCGTTCGGATCCACCCCCATCGCCTGCAACCCCGGCGTGATGGCCCGTGCGAAGGCCAGCGCCCGGTCGCGGTCGAAGATGCGCGGGGCGACCTCCACCGGGCGGAGCCCCGCCGCCTCGATCGCCTGCTGCATCGCCCCGCGCGTGAACCAGCGGAGGTGGGTGCGGTCGAACAGGCCCATCTCCTCATAACGCCACTTGCCCGCCAGCAGCCGCGCAGCGAAGGACCAGTGTTCGAGGTTCGGCACGCAGACCAGCAGCGTGCCGCCCGGCGCCAGCAGCGCCGCATCGCGCTTCAGCACGCCCCAGGGGTCGCGCAGATGCTCCAGCACGTCGCCATAGACCAGGACGTCGAGCGTGCCGGGCTCGACCGGCACCACATCCCGCTCGATGTCTAGGCGATGCACCGCGTCGTAATGCCGCTCGGCATGGGCGGCGAGCGCCGGGTCCGGCTCGACGCCGATCAGCCGCGCCGCGCTGCCCGCCTGGCGCAGCGCACGCCCCAGCCCACCGGCGCCGCAGCCGATGTCGAGCAGGCTGCGCGCCGCCGCCGGCACGCGCGACAGTAGGTCCGGGTTAGCGGCGGCGCCGTAGGTGGTGGCGGGGTCTGGCTCGGTCAGTCGGGGATCGCCTCTGCCGCCGCTTCCAGCGCGGCGACCACATGGTTCTGCCCGCGCGTCAGCGTCGCCAGTGCAAAGCCGAGCGCGGCCGCCGGGTAGCGGTCCAGCTCCGCGGCCACGGCCAGATGCGTCAGCGGCGAGGCCGGCAGGCCGATGTCCCGCCGGTAGCGCGTGCCACGGGTGTAATCGAGCGGCACCAGATGCCGCAGCACCGCGAGCCGTGTCGCGGTGGCGACATCCGCGGCCGGCGAGGACGCCTCGAAGGCGGCGAGCTTCGCGGCCAGCGCCTGCATCGCATCGCGCGCCGGCGTGAGGTCGAAGCGGTCGCCGGCGGCCTTGGCGTAGCGGTCGAGATGACCGCGCAGCTCCGCCACCAGCGCACCGGGATCGAGCGGGATCGCCGGGCGCGTCGCCAGCCGGAAGGCCGCCAGCGCGTAGAGCCTGATATCGGTCAGCAGCACCTGCGGGTCGGCGACGTCGAGCTGGTCGCGGTCGGTGTGCCAGGCGGTGTTGCCGCCGTTGCCCATCACGAAATACCAGCCGCGCCGCTCCACCTCCTCCTTCGGGATGCGGGAGGAGGCGGAGAAGCAGCCGCTGATGCCAAGGTTGTTGAAGGAATAGTCGGAGGATTGCGAAGGCCGCTTGCCGCCCGCCTGCTTGCCCGTGACGTCCTTCACAGCCTCCGTCACGAAGGCGCGGTTCTCGGCCATCCAGGGAATGGTGGGATAGTCGGTGGCGTCGCGGCAGCCGGGGCTGTCGCAGTTGAGATGGGTGACGCAGCCGCGCGCCAGGTCGCGCGCGAAGGCATCGGCATACCAGGTGCTGCCGGCGAACTTGCCTGTCGAATGCCCCGGCCACCAGCAGATGCGCACGCCGCGCCGCAGCGCCCCGCGATGCGCGTGCAGCATGCGGGCGACCTCCAGCATGCAGGCGTCGCCGGTGGCGTTGTCGCCGACGCCGACATCCCAGGAATCGTAGTGGCCGTGCAGCAGCACGAAGCGGTCCGGCTCCTCGGTGGCGGGGATGCGCACCTCCGGCAGCACCTGGTCGAACCAGCCTTCCTCGACCACCGTGGTGAGCGTGGCGGAGGCGCCGCGCGCGGCGGCTTCGATCAGCGCATCGCCATCCGGCCGGCTGACGGCACAGCCGGGGATCGGCGTGCGCCAGGGCAGGTCATCCAGATCGGGCGTGCCCCAGATGGCGCTGCCGCTGCCCCAATGCATGTCGGGCCCCGGGTTCACCGCGATCACGCCGGCCGCGCCGAGCGCCGCGAAACCGAGGATCCGCTCGGCGAGGATCATGCCGCGGAACAGCACGATCTTGCCGCGCACATCCGGCACTCCGGGCGCCGGGTCGTAGCCGGCGCCGAACAGCGCCGCAGTGTTCGGCGTCCAGCCCGGCGGCGGCACCACCGGGCTCTGCACGAAGACCAACGGCGCCGTCAGCCCGCCCGGCGCCGTCGCAGCGAGCTGCGCCGGCCGCGCCGCGAAGCGCCGCCCCTCCAGCGCCACATGCGCCGTCTTCGGCACCGCCAGGTACAATCGCGGCCGGTGCAGCGTGACGGGCAGGCCGAGGGCCGCCAGCCGCCCCCCGATCTCCTCGCCGGCGGCCGCGGCCTCGTGCGGGTCCTGCCGGCGCATGGCGGCGAAGCGCTTCACCAGCGACCAGGCATCCTCGATGCGCGCGCCTTCCAGCAGCGCGGCTTCCGTTTCGGTCAGCATCGCGGTCAGTCCAGCGTCACGCCGACCTGCCGCACCACCTCGGACCAGCGGTCGATCTCGGAGAGGACGAAGCGCTGCGTCACATCCGGCGGCTCGCCGCCGGGATCCACGCCGATCGTGGCGAAGCGCGCCTTCACCGGTTCCGACTGCAGCGCACGGCGCAGCTGCACATACATCGCCTGCACGATCTCGTCTGGCACGCGGCCGGGGCCGGCCAGCCCGAACCAGTTGATGGTGGCGACGTCCACGCCCTGTTCCTTCAGCGTCGGCACATCCGGGAAGGCGGCGCTGCGGCGGTCCGTCGAGACCGCGATCGCGCGCACCACGCCGTTGCGGATATGCGGCGCGGCGGAGGGCAGGCTGTCCCACATACCCTCGATGCGGCCGCCGATCACGTCGTTCGCCGCCGCCTGCGCGCCGCGATAGGGCACATGGGTGATCTGCACGCCGGCGGTGCGGTTCACCAGCTCGCCCGTCAGGTGGTGCAGCGTGCCGTTGCCGCCGGAGCCGAAATTCATCTCGCCCGGCTTCGCCTTCGCGGCCGCGAGGTACTCCGCCAGGTTCCGGAAGGGCTGGTCCTTTCCGACGATCAGCACCAGCGGCAGCGTCGCCAGCAGCGTCACGTGCTTGAAGTCGGTGCGGGTGTCGTAGGGCAGGTCGCGCCGCAACTGCCGGAAGATCGCCTGCGGGCCGACATTGGTGGTGATCCAGGTGTGCCCGTCCGGCGCCGATTTGGCGACGAAGTCGGAGCCGACCACGCCGCCCGCGCCCGGGCGGTTCTCCACCACGAAGGGCTGGCCGGTCTGTTCCTGCAGTTGCGCGGCGACGGTGCGCGTCAGGATGTCCGAGGCCCCGGCCGGCGGTGCCGAGGAAACCATGCGTACCGGCCGGCTCGGCCAGGCTGGCTGGGCCAGGGCCGGCAGCGGCAGCAGGGCGGCTGCGGCGAGCAGTTGGCGGCGGTGCATGGCCGGTCTCCTTGCGGCGGGAAGACGAGTTGCGCACGGCAGGGGCTGCCGGATCAAGCGCGGTTGAGGCCGGTTGAACCCGCCCGCCGCGCCGCCGACATCACCCGCACAACCTATGGAGGAAGAACGACCATGGACGGACGCGACATGCAACGCCGCGTCGGCGGCGGCCGCCGCCGGGCGCAGGAGCGGCAGAGCATCGAGGCGCTGCGCCGCAACCAGGCGGCGCCGCAGGGCGGCTCGGCGGCGGATTGCCTGAAGGCCGGGCGCGACCCGGAGAAGAAGCTGGAGGAGCTGCGCCGCAGCCTCGGCTCGCCGCACAAGGCGCCGGAAGCCTTCATGCGCTGAGCCCGGCGGAGGCGGGCGGCGCGCCGGAGCACTGTTGACGCGCCCGGCGCGCCTGCCCATTCCCCCGCCATGGCTCCGCCCCCTCTCCTGCATCTGCGCGACATCCGCCTCCGCCTCGGCTCCGGCTGGCTGCTGGACGGGGCGGAGCTGATGGTCGGTGCCGGCGAGAGGCTGGCGTTGGTCGGCCGCAACGGCTCCGGAAAGTCCACCCTGCTGAAGATCGCCGCCGGCATGATCGAGCCCGACGGCGGCACCCGCTTCCTGCAGCCCGGCGCAACGCTGCGCTACCTGCCGCAGGAACCCGACCTCGCCGGCTTCGCCACCACCGGCGCCTTCGTCGAGGCCGGGCTCGCGCCGGGCGACGACCCGCACCGCGCGCGCCTGCTGCTGGAGGGCCTCGGCCTGACCGGCGAGGAGGAACCCGCACGGCTGTCGGGCGGCGAGACGCGGCGGGC
Source organism: Falsiroseomonas sp. (assembly GCF_041690465.1). Lineage (GTDB taxonomy): Bacteria > Pseudomonadota > Alphaproteobacteria > Acetobacterales > Acetobacteraceae > Falsiroseomonas. The sequence goes on from NZ_JAWLHG010000032.1 coordinate 43,337, forward strand.
GGCGCTGGCCCGCGTGCTGGCGCCACGGCCGGACATCCTGCTGCTCGACGAGCCGACCAACCACCTCGACCTGCCGGCGATCGAATGGCTGGAGAGCGAGCTTGCCGCGATGCGCGGCGCGCTGGTTCTCGTCAGCCACGACCGCCGCTTCCTGGAACGTCTCTCCCGCGCCATGGTCTGGCTCGACCGCGGCACCACGCGCCGGCTGGAACAGGGCTTCGCCGGCTTCGAGGCCTGGCGCGACCAGGTGCTGGAGGAGGAGGAGACCGAGGCGCACAAGCTCGCCCGGAAGATCGTGCGGGAGGAGCATTGGCTGCGCTACGGCGTCACCGCCCGGCGCAAGCGCAACGTCAAGCGCCTCGCCGGCCTGCAGGAGCTGCGCAAGCGCCGCAAGGAACGCGTCTCGGCGCCGGGCACGGTGCGGATGGCGGCCAGCGAGGCCGACGGGTCCGGCACGCTGGTGGCCGCGGCCGATCAAATCTCCAAGGCCTACGGCGAGGCGCCGCCGGTGGTGCGCGACTTCTCCACCCGCATCCTGCGCGGCGACCGTGTCGGCATCGTCGGCCCGAACGGCGCGGGCAAGACGACGCTGCTGAAGCTGCTGACCGGCGCACTGCCGCCCGATGCGGGCGAGGTGAAGCTCGGCACCAATCTGGAGATGGTCACGCTCGACCAGATGCGCGCCGGCCTCGACCCGGAGACGACGCTCGCCGAGGCGCTCACCGGCGGGCGCGGCGACACCGTGCGCGTCGGCGGCGAGACGAAGCATGTCGTCGGCTACATGAAGGACTTCCTGTTCACGGCGGAACAGGCGCGCACGTCGGTCGGCCATCTCTCGGGCGGCGAGCGCGGGCGGCTGATGCTGGCGCGCGCGCTGGCCTCGCCCTCGAACCTGCTGGTGCTGGACGAGCCGACCAACGACCTCGACCTGGAAACCCTCGACCTTCTGCAGGAATTGCTGGGCGAGTACCCCGGAACGGTGATCGTGGTCAGCCACGACCGCGACTTCCTCGACCGCGTCGCGACCAACGTGATCGTCTCGGAGGGCGACGGGCGCTGGCAGGATTACGCGGGCGGCTATTCCGACATGGTGGCGCAGCGCGGCCGCGGCGTGCAGGCCAAGGCCGCGCCCGCTGCCGTCACGCCGGCGCCCGAGCGCACCACGCCGGAAAAGCCGCGCGCCGAGGCGCGGGCAAGGATGTCCTTCAAGGACAAGCACGCGCTGGAGACGCTGCCCGCGCGCATCGCCCAGCTCGAGCGCGAGATCGCCGCCCTGCAGGCGCAGCTTGCCGATCCCGCGCTGTACGTCCGCGACGCCGCCGGCTTCACCGCCCGCTCCAACCTGCTCGCCCGCAAGCAGGCGGAGCGCGAGGCGGCGGAGGAGGAATGGCTGCGGCTCGAATTGCTGCGCGAGGAGCTGGAGGCCGGCTGATCCGGCCTTGGCTTGTCCCGAGGCGGCACGCGGCCCATGCTCGGCGGCAAAGACATGACCCCGCCCGGCGCCCCCCGCGAGCAGCGCATCCTGCTCGGCATCGGCTTCATGATCCTGGGGGCGACGATCCTGCCGGCGATGAACGGCATCGTGCAGTGGCTGACACCACGCTACCCGCCGGAGCAGGTGGTCTGGGCGCGCATCACCGGGCAGTTGCTGGTCATGGTGGCGCTGATGCTGCCGCGCGCCGGCTTGCGCGTGCTGGCGACCAGGCGGCCCGGGCTGCAATTCGCCCGCTCGGTCTGCCAGGTGGTCTCGACCAGCCTCTATTTCGTTGCGCTGGTGACGCTGCCGCTGGCCAAGGCGGCAGTGATCGGCTTCATCGGCCCGTTCATCGTGGCGCTGCTCGCCTGGCCGATGCTGGGCGAGCGGCTTCGGCTGGCGCGCATGCTGGCGGTGGCGGCCGCCTTCGTCGGCGTGCTGGTGGTGATCCGCCCGGGCGGCGCCGCCTTCCAGCCGGCCTCGCTGATGATCCTCGGCAGCGCCTCGCTGATGGCGCTCTACCATGTGCTGACCAGGATGGTCTCGACGCACGACCGGGCCGAAACCTCCGTGCTGTGGAGCGCGCTGCTCGGCGGCGTGGTGCTGACGCTGCTGGTGCCGCTGTTCTGGGTGACGCCCAGCAGCGTGGCGGATGCGCTGGCCTTCCTGGCGCTGGGGGCCTTCGGCGCGGGCGGGCATTACTGCGTCGCACGCGCTTTCGGCCTCGGGCCGGCGGCGGTGATCGCGCCGTTCCAATATTGGCAGATTGTCACCGCCGTGGCGATCGGTGTCGTATTCAGCGGCGTCTGGCCAGAGCCTGCTACCTGGGTGGGCGCGGCCATCGTTGTCGCGGCTGGCGTCTTCCTCGCCATCCACGAAGGCAGGCGATGACGGCGGCGTGATGTCGTGGCATGTAGGAAGAATAGTTTCACGTGGAGAACCAGATGACGATCGGCGTCGGCGGTTCGGATTTCGGGACGGAACTCGCGGCGATCCGCAACCGGCGCGATGCGGTGCCGCCGATCGGCGTGGCGGAGCATGCGGAGCGGGTGGAGCGCGCCCAGGCGCGCATGCGGGAGCTCGGTCTCTCCGCGCTGTGGCTCGACGGCACCACCAACCTCGCCTGGCTCACCGGCCTGAAGCACGGGCAGAGCGAGCGGGCGGTGGGCGCGCTGCTGCCGGCGAACGGCCCCCTCGCCTATCTCGCCCCTGCCTTCGAGGTGGAGCGCATCCGCACCATGCTGACGCTTCCCGGCGAGGTGCACGGCTGGGAGGAGGACGAGGATCCCTACGCGCTGTTTGCCGAGATGCTGCGCGAAGCGGATGTCTCCGGCGGCACCGTCGCGCTGGACGACATGGCGCGGGTCTTCCTCGCCGAGGGGATGCGCGGCAAGCTGCCGAACCACCGCTACGTCGCCTCCGGCCCCGTCACCTCCTTCCTGCGGGAGCGCAAGACCGAGCAGGAGGTGGCGATCCTCCGCCAGGCCATGGGCATGACGCTGGAGATCCACGCCGCCGCCGCGCGCGCGCTGCAACCCGGCGTGACGACCAGCGACGTGGCAGATTTCCTCGCCGCCGCGCATCGCCGCGCCGGCTTCGACGCGGGGCCCGCCTTCTCCATCGTGCTGTTCGGCGAGCCCACCGCCTATCCGCATGGCGTGCCCTATCCGCAGACGCTGGCCGAGGGCGACATGGTGCTGATCGATGTCGGCGCGCCGCTGCACGGCTATGTCTCCGACATCACGCGCAGCTACGTCTTCGGCACGCCGACGCCGCGCCAACGGGAGATCTGGGAGCTGACGAAGCGCGCCCAGGCGGCGGGCTTCGCGGCGGCGCGGCCCGGCGCGGCCTGCGGCGGCATCGACGACGCCTGCCGCGGCGTGGTGGTCGGCGCCGGCTTCGGCCCCGGCTACAAGGTGCCGGGCCTGCCGCATCGCACCGGGCACGGCATCGGCATGGACGTGCACGAGGCGCCCTATTTCGTGAAGGGCAACGCCCAGCCCCTCGCGCCCGGCAATACCGGCAGCATCGAGCCCACCATCGCGATCTACGGCGAGTTCGGCATCCGGCTGGAAGACCATATCGTGGTCACCGAAAGCGGCGCCGCATGGCTCACGCAACCTGCGCAATCCGTTGACGATCCCTTCGGGCTGGAGCGAGCGGCATGATCACCCTCTACGGCGTCCACCGCTCGCGCGCGCTGCGCAACATATGGGCGCTGGAGGAAATGGGGCTCGCCTACCGGCTGGTGCCGGTGATCCCGGCCTTTCGCGTGCCGGATCCGGCTGCGCCGGGCGCGCCGCTCAACACGCGCTCACCCGAATTCCTGAAGCTGAACCCCGCCGGCAGCATCCCGGTGCTGGACGATGACGGGGTGGTGCTGTCGGAATCGCTCGCCATCAACCTGTGGCTCAGCCGGCGCTGCGGCGCGCCGATCGGCACCAACGACCTGGCGGAATCGGCGCGCTTCGCGCAGTGGACACTCTACGCCGCGACCGAGATCGAGCCGCACAGCCACGCCATCCTGATGCACCGCGTGCAGTTGCCGCCGGACCAGCGCGACGAGGCAAAGGTGGCGGCGGCCATTGCCGCGCTGCGCCGGCCGCTCGCCGTGCTGGATGCGGCGCTGGCGGGCGACGGCCATCCTGTGGGCGGCCGTTTCACCGTGGCCGACATCGCGCTGGCCGAGACGCTGCGCTATGCGCTGCCGGCGCCCGAGCTGTTCGAGGCCGCACCGCATGTGAAGGCGTGGCTCGCCGCCTGCCATGCGCGCCCGGCCTGGAAGCTCATCACCGCGCGCCGCGAAGCGGAACCGGCGATCTGAACGGAGGCGTCACCGATATGCTGACCATCTATGGCGTGCTGCGCTCGCGCGCCTCGCGCAACGTCTGGCTCGCGCATGAACTCGGCATCCCGTTCCGGCATGTGCCGGTGATGCAGGCCTATCGGCTGGCCGACCCGGACGCGCCGGATGCGCCGCTGCATACCCGCTCCGCCGCCTTCCTGCGCATCAACCCGAACGGCCACATCCCCTCGATGGAGGATGACGGGCTGGTTCTGCACGAATCGCTCGCCATCAACCTCTACCTCGCGAAGAAGCATGGCGGGGCGCTGGCGCCGGCGAACCTCGCCGAGGACGCGCTGATGACGATGTGGTCGCTCTGGGCCGCGACGGAGGCGGAGCCGCACACCATCCAGGTGCTCTATCACCGCGTCGGCTACCCGCCCGAGCAGCGCGATGCGGCGAAGGCGGATGCGGCCGTGGCGGCGCTGCGCGGCCCCTTCGCGGCGCTCGATGCGGCGCTGGCGGAGAGCGGTTTCCTGGTCGGCGGGCGCTTCACCGTGGCCGACCTCAACGTCGCCGAGGTGATCCGCTACGCGCAGCCCGCGCCAGAGCTGTTCGACGCTGCGCCGCATGTGAAGGCCTGGCTCGCCGCCTGCCATGCGCGCCCGGCCTTCCAGCGCATGATGGAGGAGCGCGCGAAGGAGCCGGCGTAGCCGCCGCTACCCCTTCGCGATCACCTGCATCAGCCCCGGCGCGGCCAGCGCGGCGAACAGCTTCGCCGCCGGCAGATGCGCCTCGGTGTAGTGGGCCTGCGCATCGAGCAGGTTCAGCGTGCCGAGCGTGGCGCCGTTCCAGCGCACCGGGATGTTCAGCGCGCTCTCGCAGCCCAGGCTGCGGATCAGCTCGTGGTCGTAGAAGGCGGCCTGCACATCGGCGTAGTCCTTGCCGATCCACGGCTCGCCGCCGAACACCACCTGCTTGAACCACCAGCTCTCGGTGATCGGCTTGCGGCCGCCGATCGGATAGGCCTGCGGCTGGTTGCTGTAGTAGCGCTGGCTTTCCCCGGCACCCGGATGGATCACCAGGATGGTGAACAGCCTGTGGCCGATGGTTGCGGCCAGCGCTGCCTCCAGCGCGCGGAACAGCGTCTCCGGCTGGCCGGTCTGTGCGCCGGCGGCGGCCACGGCGGCGAGCTGCGGGGTGAGGTCGGTCATCGTGAGGCCCCAGGGGATGATCGTGTGCGCGTGCGTTCGGGAATGAGGCCCTGCGGCCGGAAGCGCAGCAGCAGGATCAGCGAGAGTGCGATGATGGATTCGCGCAGCGCCGCCTTCTGCACCGGCGTGACGCCCGGCACCTCGGCAGCAAGGAAGCGCGTACCTTCAAGCAGCAGCAAGACCAGAAGCGCGCCGACCACCGCGCCGCGCATCGCGCCGACGCCGCCCGCCGTCAGCGCCAGCACGACATAGATTGTCAGCAGCGGCGCGAAGCCATCCGGCGCGATATAGGCGTTGTAGTGGGCATAGAGCGCGCCGGAGAAGCCGACCACCGCGGCGCCGAGCGCGAAGGCGCGCACCTTGAACCACAGCACCGGCTTGCCGGCGACCGCGGCGACGTCCTCATCCTCGCGGATCGCGCGCAGCACGCGGCCGAAGGGCGAGTGGGAGAGCCGCGCGCAGAGCAGGAAGGCGACGCCCACCGCCACCCAGACCAGCGCCAGGAAGATCAGGTTGAAGGTCTGCGGCGAGACATCGCCGCGCCAGGGGCCGGGGATTCCGCTGATGCCGTCGGTGCCGTTGGTCAGCCAGATCTCGTTGGAGGCGACCAGCCGGATCACCTCGGCGAAGCCGAGCGTCACGATCGCCAGGTAGTCGCCGCGCAGCCGCGCGACGATCAGCGCCATCATCGCCCCCGCCGCCGCCGCCACCACCGCGCCCGCGGCCCAGCCGAGCGGCATCGGCCAGAACAGCTTCGTCGTCAGCAGCGCCGAGCCATAGGCGCCGAGCGCGAAGAACCCGACCAGGCCGAGATTGACCATCCCGGCCAGGCCCCAGATCACGTTCAGCCCGAGCGCCATCAGCGCGTAGAAGCCGGCAAAGACCAGCATGGCGACGATGTAGGCGTCCATCAGGCGGCCCTGCCGAGCAGGCCCTGCGGGCGGATCGAGAGCACGACCAGGATCGCCAGGAACGCCGTGACGGTGCGGTAGGCAGGCTCCAGCAGCACGCCGGCCATCTCCTCGCCGATGCCGACCACCAGCGCGCCGAGCGCGGCGCCGGGGATCGAGCCGAGCCCACCCACCACGGCGGCGGCGAAGACCGAGAGCACCACGCGGAAGCCGGTCAGCGGGTCTATCGAGGTGTCGAGGCCGAGCAGCATGCCGCCGAAGCCCGCGAGCCCGGCGCCGATGAACACCGCCACGCGCGCGATGCGGTCGGGGTCCACGCCCTTGATGTCGGCCAGCTGCGGATTGTCCGCCACCGCGCGCATCGCGCGGCCGAGCCGGGTGAAGGCGAGCACCGCGAAGAGCGCGCCGGCGGCGGCGATGGCGTAGAGCGTGTTCTGCAATTGCTGCGGGCCGACGCGGATACCGTCGAAGCGCCAGTCGCGCATGATCGGCAGGTCGTAGCCGCGCAGATCGTTGCCGAAGAAGAAGCGCACCACATTCTCGATCAGCAGCGTCAGCGCGACCGAGGCGATGGCCACCGTCAGCGCGCCGGAAGGCCGCAGCGGCTTCAGCGCCGTCTCCTCCGCCAGCAGGCCGAGCGCGCCGGCGGCGAGGAAGGCGACGAGCAGCGCCAGCCCCGCCGGCAGGCCCCATTGGGTGTTGGCGATCCAGCCGGCGAAGGCGCCCACCGTCGCATAGCCCGCGATCGCGAAATTGGGATAGCGCAGCACGGCGAAGATGGTGGTGAAGCCGATGGCGGGCAGCATCAGCATGCTGCCCGTCATCAAGCCGTTGACGAGGATCTGCGCGAGGTCGCGCCAGTCCTGGATCAAGGTCTTGCCCCCGGGCGCCAGGCGCCGCCTCCGGCGACTTGGCTCGTCATGCCGCGGGCATGTGTTCCGCATGACGCACTTGCGGCGGTCGCCATTCGGCGGCTTGGCCGGCTGAGCCGGCCGCCAGCACAAGCCAGGCAGCGTGCGCTCACACGATCTCCAGCAGCTTGAAGCTTCCGCCCTCGGCCTGCTCGAAGCGGAACTTGGTGCCGCGGATGTCGCCCTTGTCGTCGAACTCGACGGGACCGGAGGAGCCCTCGTAGTTGACCTGCCTCCCGGCGGCGATCGCGCGCAGCCCCTCGGTGACGCTGCTCACCTTCTCGCCTTCGCCCTGGCTGATCTTCCGCACGTTGTCGCGGATCGCCGTGCCGGATGCGTCCCCGGCCAGCGCGGCGGCGAGGATCGCGAGCGTCGCGTGGTCGTTGGTCTGTGCGGAGTAGGGATCCACATCGGTGTTGCCGAAGCGGTCCTTCAGGCGGCGGAACGCTGCGCTGTCCACGTCGGGGCTCGGCTGGAAGGTGATCAGGCCGTTGGTCACGTCATTCGGCAGCGATTGGAAGATGGAGGGCGGCGCGGCATAGGCAAAGGTGAACTTCCGCCCGTCGAAGCCGGCGCGGTAGAGCTCGCGCAGCAGGATCGTCACGTCCGGCAGGTAGCCGTTCAGCATCACCGTGTCGGAGCGCGAGCGCATCAGCTGGTCGATCTCCGAGCGGAAGTTGGTCTTGTCGCGCTCATAGACGATGAAGCCCGTCACCTGGCCGCCGGCGGCGCGGAACTTCTCCGCCAGCACGTCCTGGCTCGACTGCGCGAAGGGCGACTGCGCGGCGAGGTGGAAGATGCGCCGCGCGCCCTTGGCCAGCAGCCAGTCGCTGCCGGTCTGGATCTGCAGGCGGCTGTTGGGCTGGGTGCGGAAGATGTAGCCCTGGTGCGGCAGCTGCGTGATGGAATCGGCGCCCGAGACGGTGAAGAGCGGCCGGCGGTTCTCCCAGCAGAGCGGCGCGACGGCGGTGGTGACCGAACTCGCCCAGGTGCCCATGATCGCCGAGACGCGGTCCACGTCGATCAGCTTGCGCGCGCCGCGCACGCCGGCATCGGGGTTGGTCTGGTCGTCCTCGGCGACCACGCGGATCTGCCGGCCGCGGATGCCGCCCGCTGCGTTCGCCTCCTCGACCACGCCCTGGATGGCGCGCAGCATGGCAGGGCCATAGGGACCGCCGGCACCGGAGAGCGGCGGCAGCGCGCCGAAGGTCACCGGCTCGCCCTGCGCAAAGGCGCGACCGCCGATGGCGAAGGTCGTGACGGCGCCGGCAGCGCCGAGAAGGGCGGCGCGGCGGCCGATGGTGAAGCTGGTCATGATGGGTTTCTCCCGTCTCCCTGGTTTCATTCTAGTCCTGCCTAGCCGCCGAGGAACAGGCGGCGCACCTCCGGGTCCGCGGCCAGCGTGGCCGCCGGGCCGGTGCGCGCGACGCGGCCATCCACCAGCACGATCCCCTCCTCGGCGATGGACAGCGCCTCCAGCGCGTTCTGCTCCACCATCAGGATCGCGGTGCCCTCGGCATGGATGGCGGCGATGCTGTCGAACAGGAATTCCGCGGCCTTCGGGCTGAGGCCCGCCGAGGGCTCGTCCAGCAGCAGCAGCTTCGGCTCCACCATCAGCGCCATCGCCATCGCCAGGATCTGCCGCTGTCCGCCGGAGAGCGTGCGCGCGGCGCGGCGGCGCTTCTCGGCGAGGATGGGGAAGCGCGCGAACAGCGCCTCGACGCGGGCGCTCACCTTCGCACGCGGTTCGAGGTAGCCGCCCATCTCCAGATTCTCGCGCACGGTGAGCGAGGCGAAGATGTTCGCCTCCTGCGGCACGAAGGCGACGCCGCGGCCGGCGATGGCGCGCGGCGGCAGGCCGGTCAGCGCCGCGCCGTCGAGCCGCACGGTGCCGGATTTCGGCTTCAAGAGGCCGGCGATCGCCTTCAGCAGCGTGGACTTGCCCGCCCCGTTCGGGCCGACGATCGCCGCCATGCGCGAGGTCGCAAGCCCGACGGTGATGCCCTTCAGGATCTCGTCCGCCGCGCCATAGCCGCCGACCAGGCCTTCCACTTCCAGCAGCGCGGTCATGCGTGCGCCTTCACGCGGCGGCCCATATAGGCTTCCTGGACGCGGGCATCGTTGGCGATGGCCTCGAAGGCACCCTCGGCGAGCAGCCTGCCTTCCGCCATCACGATCACCGGATCGCACAGCGAGGCGACGAAATCCATGTGGTGTTCCACCACCAGCACGGTCATGCCCTCGTCGCGCAGATGCGCGATGTGCTGCGCGATCTCGGCGGCGAGCGTCGGGTTCACGCCGGCCACCGGCTCGTCGAGCATCAGCAGCTTCGGCTCGGCCATCAGCGCGCGCCCAATCTCCAGCAGCTTCTTCTGCCCGCCGGAGAGCGCCGCGGCCTGGTTGTCCAGCACGCGCGCCAGGTTGAGCCGCCCGGCAACGGCCTCGGCGCGGGCGCGCAGCGCCTCCTCGCGCCGGCGCATCGCGGCGCCGGCCAGCAGCGCGCCCGCCAACCGCTCGCCGGGCTGCGCCTGGCCGTAGAGCAGCAGGTTTTCCAGCACGGTCAGGCGCGGAATGCCGCGGGCGATCTGGAAGCTGCGCACCAGCCCGGACCGCGTCACGCGGTCCGGGCGCGCGCCGGTGATGTCGGCGCCGTCGAAGGTGACGGAGCCCGCATCGGGCCGGATGACACCCGAGATGCATTGGAAGGCGGTGGACTTGCCGGCGCCGTTCGGGCCGATCAGTGCCGTGACCGTGCCGCGCCGGACCGCGAGGTCCAGCCCGTCCAGCGCCACCACCCCGCCGAAGCGCCGGACGAGGCCGCGCACCTCGAGGATCGGGGCGGTCATGGCAGGAACGCTACACGCGGCACCGGGGCTGCGGAAGGGCTGCCCCCCTTGCGCAGCCGGCGCGAGCCCTCTTATTGCAACGGCCGGACGCCAGCCGAGAGGAAACTCCCCAATCATGCAGACCCGTTCGCTGCTCGCCGCCATCGCCACGCTCGCCCTGGGTGCCGTGCCCTTCGCCCAGGCCCAGGCCCAGGACGCCGCCGCCGGCCAGCGCGTGTTCAACCAGTGCCGCGCCTGCCACACCGTCAATGAAGGCGGCCGCAATGGCGTGGGCCCCAACCTGCATGGCGTGGTCGGGCGACCGGCCGGCTCGATCGAGAACTTCCGCTACTCAGCCAGCATGCGCGAGGTGGCCCAGGGCGGCCTGACCTGGACGCCGGAGAACCTCGACCGCTACCTGACGAACCCGAAGGACCTGGTGCCGCGCGGCTCGATGGCCTTCGCCGGGTTGCGCAACGAGCAGCAGCGCAAGGACGTGATCGCCTACCTCCAGACGCAGCAATAGCGCCCTCGGGGGCGGCAGCTCCGCCCCCTACCCTGCCCAGGCGCGGAACAGCGGCGCGCGCAGCGCGAGCTCCTCCTCCAGCGCCTCGCGGAAGGCAGCAAGTTCCGCCTCGCCGGCCAGCAGCGACAGCGCGATCACGCTGCGCCGCGCGACATGGAAGCCGCGCTCCAGCAGGGCGAGGAAGAGCAGCTCCTTCAGCGCCTGGTCGGCGGCAGCCCCTCCGCCGCGTTGCGCAGCGGCGCGAGCGCGACATGGAACCCCATAATGCTGCCTTGGCCGGTGACGTGCAGCGGCACGCCGTGCCGAGCGGCAATTGCGTTCAGTTCGGCGCGTGGCGCGTCGCCGCGGGCATCGTGCGCGATCGCCGCCGCCGGCGTGCAGACCTCGCCGAGCGCGCCGATGCCGGCCGACATGGTCAGCGTGTTGTTGTTGAAGGTGCCGGCATGGGGCATGGCATCGGCACGCCGGGGATCGAACGTCGCCATCAGCGCCGCCCGCCCGCCGAAGGCGTCGAAGGACATGCCGCCGCCGACGTACTTCCCGAGCGTCGTCAGGTGCGGCGTCACGCCGGTGGCGCCCTGCAATCCGCCGGGCGCGAGGCGAGGATCGTCCGCCTGCCGGTGGCGATGGTGGCGCAAGCCAGCGCCATCCGATTCGCCGCGGTGCCGGAATTCGTGAAGCGCACGCGCTCGACGGACGGGAAGCGGCTGCAGACCAGGTGGGCGAACTGCGCCTCGGAGGCGTAGTGGGCGGTGAGGTTCACGCCATCCAGCGCCCGCAGCACCGCCGCGCGGATCGCCGGATGCGAGTGCCCAAACAGGCCGCGGTGTATTCGCCGGCGAGGTTCACATAGCTCAGCCCGTCGGCGTCCTCGATGCGGCAACCCTCGCCGCGCAGCGGCATGAAGAGAACGGCCGGAGCTCGATTTGGCGCGCCAAGCTGTTCGGGCGGCGGCGCGCACAGGTCTCGCGCGCCTCGGCGAGAGCGTCGCCCAGCATGGCGTTGCGCGCATCGGCGGAGTTCCGCCTGCGGCGGGCGGGCCGGCCGCGGCCTCAGCTGCCGAGGTAGAATACCTCCAGTCCGCCGGGCGGGAAGGCCGCCGCGGGGCCAAGCGCGCAGCGGCCGTCGAGGAACAACAGCCGGTCCGGCCCGATCGCATAGTCCACGCCGGCCGGCGGCTCGGCATCCGGCGCGACCAGCGAGGCCTGCAGATGCGACCCTTCGACCACCGGAATGCGCGCACGGTTGCGCGACCACAACGCGAACATCGCCCCGGGTCCGGCAGCGGCTTCGTGCTGCTCCGCCAGGCGGCGCCAGTCACGCGGCGCGGCCAGCGCCTCGCGGCGCAGCTCGGCCTCCTCCATCCGCTGCATCATCAGCATGCCGCGTGCGGTCTCGGCCACGTCGAGCAGCTGCTGCTCGGTGCGCTCCGGCCGCTCCTGCGGCACCCGATCCGCGCGCTCCTGCGGAACGACCAGCGACCGCTCATAGACGCCGAGCTGGCGGAAGAAGCGGAGGAAGTCGTAGTCGGACTGGCTGAGCCAGCCACGCGCGCGCATCCATTGCAGCGACGTCAGGCTCGGCCCCTGACGCGTGGCGCGCGCCGGCGCGGCGCCGGCACCCGGCGCCCCGATGCGCGAGCGGCGCTGCACCAGCATCACGTCACTGCCCTCGAGCTTCACCGTCACGCGCGGCGCATCGGCCGGGTTGGGATAGCTGAGGTCGAAGTTGAATCCGGCCTGGCCGTCGCCCAGGCCTGCATCCTTCAGGTCCTGCCGGAAACCCTCGATCTTGCCGGCACCGACACAGGCATCATCGAGGAAGGCGAGCACGGTGCGGCCGACGAGTTTCACATCAGGCGACCAGAGCCAGCCATAGACCCGGTTCCGGGTGACATTCTCGATGGCGCCACGGATCATCCAGACAATACTCCCCCGCATGGCGCGCGGCCCAATCAACGCCGGCGCGCGAGCATCCCCTGGCCCCTCTTTACGCGCGGGTTGTGCATCGCCACAAGCCGGGGAAAGTGAGAAGCATCAGTGCATTGCTACGCTTGCATGAAAGGCGGATGACATGACGGCTTCACTCGACGGCATGCGCGTGGTGGAGGTCTCGGCCTTCGTGGCGGCGCCGATTGGCGGCATGACGCTGGCGCAGCTCGGTGCGGAGGTGATCCGGATCGATCCGCTTGGCGGCAATATCGACATCGGCCGCTGGCCGCTCGCGCCGTCCGGCACCAGCCTCTATTGGACCGGGCTTAATAAGGGCAAGCGCAGCGTTACGTTGGCGCTGAACACGCCGGAGGGGCAGGAGCTGGCGGCGGGCCTGATCGCCTCGGCCGGCATCCTGCTGACCAACCTTCCGGCGGCGACGGGCTGGATGTCCTTTGCGGTGCTTTCGGCGCGCCGGCCGGACCTGATCATGATGCGGCTGACCGGCACGCATGATGGCGGCAACGCGATTGACTACACGGTAAACGCCGCCGTCGGCTTCCCGACCGCGACCGGGGAGGATGAGCGACCCGTCAACCATGTGCTGCCGGCCTGGGACGTGGCGGCGGGGCTCTACCTCGCCACCGGCCTGCTGGCGGCGGAACGGCGGCGCGCGCGCAGCGGCGAAGGCGGCGAGGTGACGCTGGCACTCTCCGACGTCGCCTATGCCACCGCCGCCAATCTCGGCTATGTCGCGGATGTGCAGGTGAACGGCCATGTCCGCCCGCCGCTCGGCAACTGGCTCTACGGCGCCTTCGGGCGCGACTTCGCGACCCGGGACGGGCGGCGCGTGATGCTGGCGGCGATCTCCAACCGGCAATGGCGCGGGATCGGCAAGGCGACGGGGCTTTCGGACAAACTGGCGCTGGTCGGCCAGGCGATGGAGGTGAACCTCGAAGACGAGGGCGGCCGCTACGCGGCGCGGGAAGCGATCGGCGCGGTGCTGGCGCCCTGGTTCGCCGCGCGGACCCTTGCCGAGGTGCGCACAGCGCTCGACGCCGCCGGGGTGCTGTGGGGGCCCTACCAGGATTTCGGACAAATGGTGCGGGAGGATCCGCGCTGTTCACCGGCCAACCCGCTCTTCGCCGAGATCGAGCAGCCGGGGGTCGGGCGCGTGCTGGCGGCGGCCTCGCCGCTGCAGCCGGCGATCCCGCCGCGCCCTGCCCCGCGCCTGGGGGGCGACACCGATGCGGTGCTGACGGAACTGCTGGGCTTGTCGGCCGACCGCATCGCGGCCTATCGCGAGGCGGGTATTCTCGCACGGGGCTGAGGCATGACGGAGTTGCTGAAGGAGTGCCGCGCCGCGCTGGGTGCGGCGGAAGCGCTGGCCGAGGCGGCGCGCGCCGCGCTGGCCCGCGAGGTCGCGCCCGGCGGCAGGCTGGATGCGACGGCGCTCGAGGCGCAGCAGTTCGGCACGCATGGCCTGGCCTGGGCGGCGACCTATGTCGAGGCGCTGCGCCAGGCGCTGCGCTGGGCGGAGCGGCTGGAGGCGGCCGGTCGGCTCGGCGCGACGGAGCGCGCGATCCTGACGCTCGGCTTTTCCGAGTACGGCGGGCAGCTGGTCGGTGGCATCGCGATGAGCCAGGTGGAAGTCGCCCGCCCGGCCGATATGGGCGTGCCGGAGGAGGTGGCGGCCGTGCTGCGCGGCGCGCTCGCCCCGCTCGCCGAGCCGCGGCGCGTGGCTGCGGCGCGCGCGGCGATGCTGGCGGCGCTGGAGCAGGAGGAATTCGGCGCCATCGGCCTCGACGATCCGGAGATGGAGATGCTGCGCGACCAGTTCGCGCGCTTCGCCGCGGCCGAGGTGACGCCCCATGCCCAGGGCTGGCACGACCGGAACGAGCTGATCCCGCTGGAGCTGATCGGGAAGCTCGGCGAGCTCGGCGCCTTCGGCGTGACCATCCCGGAGGAACATGGCGGGCTCGGCCTCGGCAAGGTCGCGATGTGCCTCGTCTCCGAGATGCTGAGCGAGGGCTATGTCGGCGTGGGCTCGCTCGGCACGCGCAACGAGATCGCGGGCGAGCTGATCGGGCTGAACGGCACGGCCGAACAGAAGGCACGCTGGCTGCCCGGCATCGCCTCCGGCGCGATCCTGCCGACGGCGGTGTTCACCGAGCCGAACACGGGCAGCGACCTGGCGAACCTGCGCACCCGCGCGGTGCGCGAGGGCGATGTCTTCAAGGTGTACGGCGCCAAGACGTGGATCACCCACGGCTCGCGCAGCGACATCATGACGCTGCTGGTTCGGACAGATCCCGATGCGCCCGGGCACCGTGGCCTTTCGATGCTGATCGCAGAGAAGCCGCGCGGAACCGAGGAAGACCCCTTCCCCGCGCCCGGCATGTCGGGCTCGGAGATCCATGTCCTCGGCTATCGCGGCATGCGCGAATACGAGATCGGCTTCGAGGGCTTCGAGGTGCCGGTGGTGAACCTGCTCGGCGGCGTCGAGGGCCAGGGCTTCCGCCAGCTGATGGAGACGTTCGAGAGCGCGCGCATCCAGACCGCGGCGCGCGCGCTGGGCGTGGCGCAGAACGCGCTGACGCTGGGGCTTTCCTACGCGAAGTCGCGGGTGCAGTTCGGCAAGCCGATCCTGCATTTCCCGCGCGTCTTCGGGAAGCTCGCCATGATGGCCGCCGAGACCATGCTCGCCCGCCAGCTCACCTATTTCGCGGCGCGCGAGAAGGATGCCGGCAGGCGCTGCGACGTGGAGGCGGGGATGGCGAAGCTGCTCGGCGCGCGCGTCGCCTGGGCCAATGCCGATGCGGCGCTGCAGATCCATGGCGGCAACGGATTCGCGCTGGAATACCCGATCAGCCGCGTGCTGTGCGATGCGCGCGTGCTCTCGATCTTCGAGGGCGCGGCGGAGATCCAGGCACACATCATCGCGCGCGGGATGCTCGGCCGGCTGAACTGAGGCTTTATCGCTTTACGACTTTGGCGCTTTGCCGCGCCAGAACCGCGAGCGGGTTTCCCCCACCCCGACCCTCCCCCGCACCGGCGGGGGAGGGAGATCAGGCGCTCTGGATCATTGGCATGCCCTTCCCCGACCTTCCCGCCCCGCTCGCCAATGCGCTCGCCGCGCGCGGCTATGCCGAGCCGACACCGGTGCAGGACGCCGTGCTGGCGGAAGCGGCGGCCGGGCGCGACCTGCTGGTCTCGGCGCAGACCGGCTCCGGCAAGACGGTGGCGTTCGGGCTGGCGCTGGCGCCCGAGATCCTGGACGGGAAGGAGCGCGTCGGGCCGCCGCGGGTGCCGCTGGCACTGGTGATCGCGCCGACCCGCGAATTGGCCTTGCAGGTGCAGGGCGAGCTCGCCTGGCTCTATGCGGAGGCCGGCGCGCGGGTGGTGTCCTGCGTCGGCGGCACCGATCCGCGGGCGGAGCGGCGTGCGCTGGAGATGGGCGCGCATATCGTCGTCGGCACGCCGGGGCGGCTGCGGGACCATCTGGAGCGCGGCAACCTCGAGCTCTCCGGCCTGCGTGCGGCGGTGCTCGACGAGGCGGACGAGATGCTCGACATGGGCTTCCGCGACGAGCTGGAAGCGATCCTCGACGTCACGCCGGAAACCCGTCGCACGTTGCTGTTCTCGGCGACGATCCCGAAGGAGATCGCGAGCCTCGCCAAGCGTTACCAGCGCGATGCGCTGCGCATCGCCGCCACCAGCGAGGGCGGCGCGCATGGCGATATCGAGTATCGCGCCGTGGTGGTGCCGCCGCGGGAGGCGGAACGCGCGCTGGTCAACGTGCTGCGCTGGCATGACGAGCGCGCGATCGTGTTCTGCTCGACCCGCGCGGCGGTCACCAGGCTGCATGGCAACCTGACCGAACGCGGCTTCAACGCTGTGGCGCTCTCGGGCGAGCTGACCCAGGCGGAGCGGAACCGCGCGCTGCAGGCGCTGCGCGACCGGCGGGCGCGGATCTGCGTGGCGACCGATGTGGCGGCGCGCGGGATCGACCTGCCGGAGCTCGGCCTGGTGGTGCATGCCGACCTGCCGCGCGACCGGGAGATCCTGCAGCACCGCAGCGGGCGGACCGGGCGGGCCGGGCGGAAGGGCATGGCGGTGCTGCTGGTGCCGGCGCCGCGCCGGCGGATCGCCGAGCGGCTGCTGGCCAGCGCGCGGATCACCGCCGAATGGGGCGCGCCGCCCTCGGCGGAGGAAATCCGCAAGCGCGACGGCGAGCGTGCGGTGCAGGAGGCGATTGCCGCCGCCGAGGCCGCGGCGGCGGAGCCGGAGGCGATGGCGCTCGGCCGCGCAATCCTGGCGACCCTTGGGGGAGAGTCGGGCGCGGAAGCGGTGGCGGCGGCGCTTGCGCGCACGCTGAGTGCGGCGCTGCCTGCGCCGGAGGAGCTCGAACCGCCCGAGCCCGCGCCACGCACCGCGCCGCGCGAACGGCGCGAGGGCGGTGGTGGCGAGGGCGCGTGGTTCCGGCTGAATGTCGGGCGCGGGCAGAACGCCGATCCGCGCTGGCTGCTGCCATTCCTCTGCCGGCGCGGGCACGTGACGCGGCAGGAGGTAGGCCGCATCCAGATCATGGAGCGCGAGACGCGGGTGGAGATCGCACCGTGGGCCGCCGCGCGCTTCGCCGCGGCGGCACAGCGGCAGGATGCGGAAGACGAGGGCATCCGCATCGAGCCCGTTCGCGCCGGCCCGCAGCCCGCGGCGGCGCACGCGGCGAAGTCCGCGCCGGGGAGCCCAGCGAAGCACCCGGCGAAGCGCAAGGCGCCGCCGGCCGGGCCGCGCCGCTGATCGAAGCGGCACATCTCATCGGCCAACGAAGTTGGCCGATGAGATGTGCC
>NZ_JAWLHG010000033.1:0-59935 GCF_041690465.1 Falsiroseomonas sp.
ATCTCCGCCTCCAGCCAAAGCTGGACGCCTACGAATCACACCCTGCCGCGCCGCATCCAATCACAAGCCGATTCCAGCCTGGGCTACTCGGGTCTAGCGAAAAACCCGCGCACCGTGTGCGGCGCCCAGCCGGGCGCCTCGGCGATCTGCGCCACTGTCGCCCCCGGAGCATGGCCAGCCCCCGCTCATGCTTCGTGCCCTCGCGCGGGTTGCGCGCGGCGCGCGGCTTCCGCAGGGCGCGGGCGGGCTTGCCCGCCAGTGCACCTCGGAGCGCCTGCCTGGGGCCGTCCAGGGCGCCCCGCGCGGTTGTCTTCGTCAGCCCAGGCGGCCAGCACCGCCGCAGCGGCGTCGCGGAGGCTGGCGCGGGGCGTGGCAGTGGCGGCTGCGAGGGCCTCGTCGAGGAGGGCCACCTTCTCCGCCAGGCGCGGCCTGGGTGGCTTCGGCGGCGGCCGCAGGGCTTTCCCCCGGCGCGACGTCGGGCGCCGTCGTGGACTCCGTGGTGCCAACCGCGTCGCCCGCGTTCGGGTCGAAGCCGATCGCGCGCAGCCCCTCGTCCGTTATGCGCGCCACATTCCAGGTGCCCTCGTCATCCTGCCGCCAGCCGAGCCCGACATGCTCCCGCGGGGCGTTGATCTCGGTGAGCAGGTTGTTCTTCATCAGACTGCGGAACACCGCGTTGCGCAGAGCGGCGGGCAGGAGCGGAGCGCCGGACGGGCCGCGCAAGCAGTGTAGCTGAAGAGAGAGAGTAGTCGGTTCATACGGTCCGGATTGGCTTGCGGCTATGCCTTCTCCACGCGCACCCGCAGCGTCCCGCGGCCCAGATCGACTGCGCCTGCTGTCCCGTTCTGAAACCGCGCGCTGACAGCGTCCGCCGCGGACACCCACGCCGTCAGCGTGACGCCCTGCAGTTCGATCGAGAAACGCGCGCACGCGAAGTCGCCGAGCGCCGCACCGGGCACAGGCACTGTGGTGGTGACGCCTTCGCCGGCGGCCAGGCTGGGAGGATCGAAGCTGACCCGCGCCTGCCGCAGCCCCGGTGCGACCAGCACCCACGCGTTGCCGATCCAGCCCCACTGCGGCAGCGTGGCTGCATCGAACACCACCAGCCCAACAAACGGCGCATAAAACAACCATGCGCCACCAATACGCTGCGCCAGCTGGTTCGGCTGGCCGGCCCAGGCACCGGTCGGGCTGGTGCCGACGATCCAGCATGCTCCCTGTGCCGGCGAGCGGGGCGGCGCATTCAGCCCGATCTGCTGCACGACGGGCTGGACGCGCGCGTCGAGCCGGTTCAGCCCGGCAGCGTGCGTGACCTCCTTCGATGCCTGCCGGAGTGGTGCAAATGGGATCGAACCGTCCCTGGCGCACTCCGCCTAGTAGAATGGCGGCGTAACCGCCCAGAGCACGACGGTTCGGCTCGAGGCCGCGTTTTCGAACCGGTGGAGTAGGCTGCTCCGGAAACGGAAGGCGTCGCCGGCCAACAGGACGCAACCCTGCCCATCAACTTCAAGACGCAAGCTGCCCTCGATCACCAGTCCCGCATCTTCACCGGCATGTGCATATGGCGTAGGGCCCGACGAACCGCCTGGCTCCAACGTGACGTACAGCAACTCGATGGCGCCATCGCCGGCCGGCGCAAGGAGCTCCTTCGTCACGCCACTGGCACCGAGCGAGAGCCTGCGGCGGTCGGCGCGGCGCAGCACCCAGGGCGGTGCGCCGCTGGAGGATGGCGCATCGGAGAAGAACCAGCCGATCGGAACTTCCAGCGCCTCCGCCACGCGCTGCAGCGTACGGATGGACGGCGCGGAGACGCCGCGTTCCATCTGGCTCAGCATGCCGGTCGAGACGCCGCTTTCTTCCGACAGCGCCTGCAGCGTCAAGGAACGCCGGCGACGCAGGTCGCGCAGGCGTCGGCCGATGCCGGCCAGGGCCTGGCCGTCCTGACCGACGGATGCCGCGCCGCCTTCATCCATTGAAATTCTGCCGCCTCCATTTTCACCCTTGCTGTAAGTCCAGCGGGTATGCCTACCATAGCGTTGAAGGGTGGGTCCTTGGAAGGAGAACTATGAGGGTCGGCATCGAGGTTGGCGGCACCTTCACCGATCTCGTCGCGCTCGACGGCGGGCGAGCCGTTGTCGCCAAGGTGGCGAGCACGCCTCGCAGCCCCGACATCGGCGCCTTCAACGCCCTGCTCGCCGGCGACATACCCGCCAGCGCCGTGACCGACCTCGTGCACGGCTCGACCGTGGCCACCAATGCCATCCTGGAGCGCCGCGGTGCGCCGGTGGCGTTCGTCACCACGCGCGGCTTCCGCGACATCCTTTTCCTGCAGCGCCATGACCGGCGCAGCATCTATGACCTGCGCTATGCGAAGCCCGCGCCGCCAGTGCGCCGGCGCGACTGCTTCGAGGTGACCGAACGCGTGGACGCCCGCGGCGAGGTCGTGCTGCCGCTGGACGAGGCGGAGGTCGCGCGCGATCTGATCCCCGCCCTCGCCGCCGGCGACTACGCCGCCGTCGCCATCTGCCTGCTCTCCTCCTATGCGGCACCGCAGCACGAGATGCGGCTTGCCGAGATGATCGGCGCCGCGCTGCCTGGCCTGCGCGTCGCGCCGAGCCATGCGGTCGCGCCCGAGTTCCGCGAGTTCGAGCGCGCCTCCACCACGCTGCTGTCGGCCTATGTGCAGCCGGTGATCGATGGCTACCTGGACCGCTTCGGCAAGACGCTGGCGGAGGCCGGCTTCCGCGGCCGCTTCAGCGTCATGCAGTCCAATGGCGGGCGGCTGCCGGCGGCGGCGATGCGCCGCAACGCCATCACGGCGCTGTTCAGTGGCCCCGCTGCCGGCGTGGTCGGCGCGATCCGCCAGGCCGCGCGGTCCGGGTGCGGGGACCTCATCACCTTCGACATGGGCGGAACCTCCACCGACGTCTCGCTCGTGCAGCGCGGCGAGGCCGCGCTGGCGCCGGAGACCGAGGTGGATGGGCTGCCGATCCGTACGCCGGTCCTCGACATCGTCTCCGTCGGGGCGGGTGGCGGCAGCCTCGTCTGGATCGACGAGGGCGGCATGCTGCGCGTCGGTCCGCGCAGCGCCGGCGCGGATCCCGGGCCGGCCTGCTACGGCCGTGGCGGCACGCTGCCGACGGTCACGGATGCGCATGTGGTGCGCGGCACGATCCGGCCGGAGAGCTTCCTCGGCGGCACGATGCGGCTGGACGAGGAGGCGGCGCACCGCGCCTTCACCGATGTGGCCGCGCGGCTCGGTACCGATGTGCGTGGGGCTGCAGCGGCAGCGATCCGGCTGGCCGTGGCCAACATCGTGCGCGCCATCCAGCTGGTCTCGACGGAGCGCGGGCGGGATCCGCGCGACTACGCCCTGCTTCCCTTCGGTGGCGCCGGCCCGCTGCTGGCGGCCGAGATCGCGGAAGAACTCGGCATCTCCGAGATCCTCGTTCCCCCGAATCCCGGCGTGATCTCGGCACTCGGCCTGCTCTCGGCCGACTACGTGAAGGTCTATGGCGTCACCCGGCGCATGGCGCTGGACGGCGCCGCGCCTGCGGCGCTGCGCGAGGCCGAGGCCAGGCTGCGCCGGATGGCGGAGGAGGAGTTCCGCTCCCTGGACCTCGACGGCGCGTTGGAGTTCGGCCTCGAGGCCGACATGCGCTTCGTCGGCCAGGCGTTCGAGATCCCGGTCGCGATCGAGCAGGGCGCGCTGGCCGGCCTCACCGCCGCCGACCTGGCGGAGCGTTTCACCGCAGCGCATCGCCGCGTCTACCTGCATGGCGGCGAGCCCGGGCGGAAGGCCGAGATCGTCTCGCTGCGCTACGGCGTGCGCCGGCGCCTCGACTCGCTTCCCGAGGTGCGCGAGCGCGAAGGCTCCCCGCCGCGCGCCGCGAGCACGCCGGTGCGCACCGCCGATGGTCGCACCATCGAGGTGCAGCAGATCGCCGCCGCGTCCTTCGCCGGGCAGGTCGCGGGCCCCGCCCTGATCGAGGGCTATTCCTCCACGACCTGGGTGCCGGAAGGCTGGAGCGCCAGCCGCGACACGGCTGGGAACCTGATCCTGCGGAGGGCCGCCTGATGCGCCTCGATCCGGTCGAATACGCCATCCTCAGCCAGTCGCTCATTGCCGCGGCGCGGGAGATGGGCGCGAAGCTGATCCGCTCCGCCTATTCCACCATCCTGCGCGAGGCGCGCGACGGCTCCGCCGCACTGCTCGATGCGCGTGGCCAGACCGTGGCGCAGGCCGAGCTCATCCCGATGCAGCTCGGCACCATCGGGCGCATCTTCGGCCCTTGCGCCGAGATGTTCCCGCCGCAGACGCTGAAGCCGGGCGAGGCGCTGTTCATCAACGATCCCTATTCCGGCGGGCAGCACCTGCAGGACGTGTTCATCTTCCACCCTATCCATGTGGACGGCGAGGTGATCGGCTTCGCCGCCTCCGTGGCGCATCACCTCGATCTCGGCGGCGGCAGCCCGGGGCTGAACCCGGCGGCGGTGGATGTCTATTCCGAAGGCCTCATCATCCCGCCGATGAAGATCGACCTGGCGCGGGACTGGCATGGCGGCGGCTTCGAGCGGCTGCTGCGCGCCAATGTGCGCGTGCCGCACCAGACCATGGGCGACTTCGACGCGCAGATGGCGGCCAATGCCGTCGGCGTGCTGCGCGTTCAGGAACTTGCGAGGCGCTACGGCACGGAGAAGTTGCGCGCGACCATGGCGGCGCTGCAGGACTATTCCGAGACACGCATGCGCGCCGCCATCGCCGCCGTGCCCGACGGCGTCTATGTCGGCGAGGATGCGGTGGACGACGACGGCATCTCCGACACGCCGCTGCCGGTGCGCGCCACCGTGACCGTGAAGGGCGAGAGCATCGCGGTGGATTTCACCGGCACGTCGCCGCAGGTCCGCACCAACCTGAACGCACCCTTCGCTTCCACCGTCTCCGCCACCGTCTCCGCCATCAAGGCGGCGCTGACCAGCCCGGACATCCCGTTCAACGACGGCGCGATGCGGCCCGTCGCGGTGGAGGCGCCGCACGGCTCGCTGCTCAATCCGCGCCACCCGGCGCCGGTGCGCGCGCGCATGGAAGCCTGCTCCCGCGCCTGGAACGCCGTGATGAAGGCGCTCGCCCAGGCGGTGCCGGATCGCGTGATCGCCTGCGGATTCGACACCACGACCTCCTTCTGCCTGTCGCACCTGCGCTCGCATGGCTGGTCCGTCTATCTCGAGGTCTATGGAGGTGGGTTCGGCGCGACGGCGACGAGCGATGGCTGCGACGGCGTGGACAATCCGCTGTCCAACTGTTCGAACACGCCGGTCGAAGCGATGGACCAGGATTTCTCCTTCTTCCGCGTCACCGATTACGCGCTGCGCCCGGACAGCGCCGGCCCGGGCCGGCATCGCGGCGGCGCGGGGTTCATCCGCCGCTTCGAGATCCTGGAGGATGGCACGCGGCTCGCGCTGTACTCCGATCGCTTCCGCCGCGCGCCGGAGGGCCTGTTCGGCGGCGGCCACGGCACGACCGGCTGGTGCGAGGTGCTGCGCGGCGGCCAGCGCATGGCGCTGCGTTCCAAGGACCAGATCGAGCTGCACAAGGGCGATGTGGTGACGCTCGCGCTCGGCGGCGGCGGCGGCTACGGCGATCCGGCGGAGCGCGATCCGGCCGCGCTGGAGCGCGACCGTGCCGATGGCCTGGTCGGCGCGGCAACCGGGGCCGGCTGACGGCATGGGACGCTCGGCGGACAGCCATCGCGACTCGCTCTGGTCCGCCACGGCCGAGGAGCCGGCGGCGGAGGCGCGTTCCCTGGTCGGTGAGGCAACGGCGGAGGTGGCCGTCATCGGCGGCGGCTATACGGGCCTCTCGGCGGCGCTGAACCTGGCGGAGGCCGGGGCGCGCGTCACCCTTGTCGAGGGGCGGGAGATCGGCTGGGGCGGATCGGGCCGCAATGGCGGGCAGGTGATCCCCGGCGTGAAGCTCGACCCTTCGGAACTGCGCGCCCGCTTCGGCGAGGAGCGCGGCGCCGCATTGGCATCGTCTGTCGGCGCCTCGGCCGATGCCGTCTTCGCCCGCATCGCGCGCCATGCGATCCGCTGCGCCCCGGTGCGCCATGGCTGGATCCAGGCCGCGCACGCCGCGCCGGCACTGGCGCGCGTGCAGCGCCGCGGCGCGGAGTGGCAGCAGGCCGGCGCGCCGGTGGAGATGCTGGACGCCCGCGCCATCGCGGCGCGGACCGGCACCGAGGAGTATGTCGGCGGCTGGCGCGACGGGCGCGCGGGCACGGTGCATCCGCTGTCCTATGCCCGTGGCCTCGCCCGCGCCGCGCGGGCGGCCGGCGCGACCTTGCATGCCGACAGCCCGGCGCAGCGCCTCGTACGGGAACAGGGCGGCTGGCGCATCGAGACGCCGCGGGGCGCGTTGCGTGCGCGCAGTGTCGTCGTCGCGACCAATGCCTACACCGATGGCCTTGTGCCCGGCCTGGCGAAGACGCTGCTGACGCTGCAGAGCATCCAGATCGCGACCGCGCCGCTGCGGGAGCCCCTGGCGGCGCGCATCCTGCCCGGCGGCGAATGCGTCTCCGAGACGCGGCGGCTGGCCTTCTACTTCCGCCGCTCGCCGGACGGCCGCCTCATTCTCGGTGGCCGCGGGGCGGCCGGCGAGGAGGAGCGCGCTGCGCTGTTCCGCGCGCTCCGGGGCGCGCTGGCGCGCCTCTACCCGGAGGCGGCGCGGCTGCCGATCGAGTACCGCTGGTCCGGCCAGGTGGCATTGACGCTGGACGGCATGCCGCGCGTGCACGAGCCTGCGCCGGGGCTCTTCGTCGGCCTGGGCTACAACGGCCGCGGCGTCGCGATGGCGACGTTGATGGGGGAATGGCTCGCCGCGCGCATCCATGCCGGCAGGGAGGCGCCCCTGCCGCGCACCGACATTGCGCCGATCGCCTGGCATGCGGCACGCAAGCCGGCCATCGCGCTCGGCATCGCATGGGCCTGGGCCCGCGACAGGATGGGATTCGCCGGATGACCGACGCCGCCCTCTTCACCCCGCTCACGATCCGCGGCGTCACCTTCCGCAATCGCGTGATGGTCTCGCCGATGCAACAGTACATGGCAGAGCGCGACGGACTGCCCAATGCCTTCCACGCGCAGCATTACGGCCGGCAGGCGATCGGTGGCGCGGGCACGGTGATGACGGAAGCGCTGGGCGTGACGCCGGAAGGCCGCGTCACCTGGCATGATCTCGGCATCTGGACCGACGAGCAGGCCGAGACGCTGAAGCCGATCGCGGAGACGCTCGGCGCTGCGGGCGCGGTGCCGGCGACGCAGCTCATCCATGCCGGGCGCAAGGGAAGCGTCGGCCGGCCATGGGAGGGCTACAACCCGCTGAGCGAGGCAGATGCCGCACGGGGCTTCCCGCCCTGGCCGACCCTGGCCGCCAGCGCAGCCCCGGCCAACCCCGGCTGGCACGAGCCGCGCGCGATGGACGAGGACGACATCGCCCGCACCATCGACGCCTACCATGCGGCGACGCGCCGCGCCGCGCGCGCGGGGTTCCGCTTCCTCGAGATCCATGCCGCGCATGGCTATCTCATCCACTCCTTCCTCTCGCCGCTCTCGAACCGGCGCGAGGACCGGTGGGGCGGCGACCGTGCGGGACGCATGCGCTTCCTCCTCGCCGTGACCGAGGCGGTGCGCGCCGCATGGCCGGGCGATCTGCCGCTCTCCGTCCGCCTGTCCTGCATCGACGACCAGCCGGAAGGCTGGACGCTCGAGGACAGCGTGGCGGCGGCGTGCGCGCTGAAGGCCCTCGGCGTGGACCTCGTGGACTGCTCCTCCGGCGGCCTTGGCGAGCGGACAACGACGCGCATGATCCGCCGGCCGGAGGGCTACCAGGTCCCCTTCGCCGAGCGCATCCGGGAAGCGGCCGGGGTGCCGACCATCGCGGTCGGGCTCATCACCACGCCGGCCTTCGCCGATGCGGTGATCCGCGAAGGCCGCGCCGACATCGTGGCGATCGGACGCGAGGCGCTTTTCAATCCGCATTGGGCCCTGCACGCTGCGCAGGCGCTCGGCGCGGATCCGGGCTTCTCGGACTGGCATCCCTCCTGGGGATGGTGGCTGGAGAAGCGGGCGCGCGCCGCCCGCGCACCGGCTCAGTAGGGCGGAACGAGGGAGGAGGACATGAACATGCAACGCAGGACCTTGCTGGGCGCGGGAGCCGGGCTTCTCGCCGCGCCTACCGTCGCGCGGGCGCAGGGCGATCCGCTGAGGGTGGTGGGCGTCTACTCGCTCTCCGGCACCTTCGCCAACATCGGCGACCTGCTCCACAAGGGCACCCAATGGGCCTTCGAGCACTACCGCACGGCGGCCGGACGCCCGATCAGCTACACGCTGCTCGACGACCAGGGCGATCCCGGCCGTGCCGTCCGCCATGTCCAGGAGGCGATGGGCCAGGGCGTGCGCCACGTGGTGGGCTGCACGCTCTCCTCCATCGCGTTGCCGGTGGCCAAGGAAGTGCACGCCCGCGGCGGCGTCTACATCCACATGGCCGGCGCCGACGAGGCGACGGGGTCGGAGTGCAATCGCTCCTCCTTCCGCTGGCCGGGCGCGAGCTACACGGCGATCAACGCAACGCTGCGGCCCTTCATCGAACGCAACCCGAATGCGAAGCGCTGGTACACCATCACCGGCCAATACGTCTTCGGCGACAGCCTGCTGACGAACCTGAAAGCCGTCCTGCAGGGCGCCGGGCACCAGCATGTCGGCAACTCCTACCACGCGCTCAGCGAGCGGGAGTATTCCGGCTACATCACTGCGGCGATCGCCGCGCAGCCCGACGTGCTCGCGATCTGCAACTTCGGCAACCAGACGCTCGACGTCGTGCGCCAGGCCGTCTCCTTCGGCATGAAGCGCAACACGAAGATCGTCGTGCCGTGGTCCACCGGCCTCGACCAGTACCAGGCCTGGGGCCCCAGCATCTGCGAGGGCGTCCATTTCGGCGTGAACTACTGGCACGGGGTGGACGCGCCGGGGAACCGCGTGCTGCAGCAGGTGGTGCGGCAGAAGACGAACGGGCCGACGAATTACCTCCAGGCCTGCGGCTGGGCCGTGGCGCAGATGCTGGTGGAAGGCGTCAACAAGGCCGGCACAGCCGAAGTGCCGGCGCTGATCCGCGCGCTCGAGGGGCTGAGCTACGACGGCCCCACGGGCAGAGAGATCATCCGGGCCGACGACCACCAAGTGATCAAGGACTACTACCTAATGCTCGGCAAGGCGCGCTCAGCCATGCGCGACCCGAACGACTTCGCAGAGATCGTGGCCGGCACCAAGGCCTTCCAGCCGCCGGAGCAGACCGGCTGCCGGATGAGCTGAGCCGGGAACGCGGGCGTGTCGGGCCAGGTCCTCGTCTTCCAGGTGCTGAACGGCATCGGCATCGGGATGATCTATTTCCTGCTGTCGGTCGGGCTGACGATGATCTTCGGCCTGATGCGCTTCGTGAACTTCGCGCACGGGGCGCTGTACCTGGTCGCCGCCTATACGGCCTATGTCATCAGCCAGCTGACCGGCTCGATGCTGTGGGCGCTGCTGGCAGGCCCGCTGGTTGCCGCCCTGGTGGCGGTGACGGCGGAGCGGCTGCTGCTGCGGCACACCTATGCCATGCCGCACGAGGCGCAGATCCTGATCACCTTCGCCGTCGCCCTGATCGTGCAGGAGACGGTGATCCTGATCTTCGACCCGCTCGCGAAGAACGTGCCGGTGCCGGACTTCCTCTCCGGCATCGTGTTCATCGGGCCCTTCGTCTACCCGGCGTACCGCCTCGCGGTCGTGGCGGTTGCGGCCGTCGTGGCGCTCCTGCTCTGGCTGGTGCTGGAGCGCACGCGCTTCGGCGCCATCCTGCGCGCCGGGTCGGAGAGCACGGAAATGGTGAGCCTGCTCGGCATCAACATCCATCGTGTGTTCCTCGGCGCCTTTGCGCTCGGCGGCGCGCTCGCGGGCCTTGCGGGCGCCCTCGCCGCCCCGCTGCGGGGCGTGGAACCCTTCATGGGGCTGGAGGCGCTGGGCATCGCCTTCGTCGTCGTGGTGGTCGGCGGCATCGGCTCCTTCACCGGCGCGCTGCTCGGCGGGCTGCTGATCGGGATCGTGCAGAGCGTGATGAGCAGCCTCTGGCCGGAAGGCGCGCGGCTGATGATCTACGGCGCCATGGCGCTCGTGCTGCTGGCGCGGCCCGCCGGCCTGATGGGGCGCGCATGAGCGCCTTCCGCGAAGGGGGACGCTTCCCCGACTTGAGCACGGCTGGCGTGGCCGTCGCGCTGGTCGCGCTGCCCTTCGTCCTGCCGACCGTGACGCTTGCCTCGGAGCTCGTGGTCTTCGCCGTGGCGGCAATGTCCTGCGCCTTCCTGCTGGGCATGGTCGGGCTGCTGTCCTTCGGCCAGGGCCTCTTCTTCGGCATCGGCGCCTATGTCTCCGCCATCCTGCTGCGGGAGCATGGCTGGGCGACGCTGCCGGCGGTTGCGGTCGGCGCCGCGGCGTCCGGCCTGGCGGCGGGGATGCTCGCCGTGCTCGCCGTCGGCCGGAGGGGCGTGTACTTCGTGATGCTGACGCTCGCCTTTGCGCAGATGGGCTATTTCGCGATGCTCGCGCTGAAGGACTACACGGGAGGCGAGAATGGCCTGACGGGCGTCCCGCGACCGCCGCTGCTCGGCGGGCTTGGGACGCTGGCGACCGCCGAGACGGCCTATGGTCTGCTCGCCCTCCTGGCCTTCGCCGCCTTCCTGCTCGTGCAGCGGGTCAGCGCATCGCCCTTCGGTTCGGTGCTCCGCGCGATCCGGGAGAACGAGGCGCGGGCCGAGGCGCTGGGCTACGACGTCCGCGCCTTCAAGATCGCCGCCTTCGCGCTGGCGGGGATGCTGGGCGGGCTCGCCGGTGCGATGCACACCATCTTCCTCGGCTTCGTGCCCCCCAATGTCATCGAGCTCGAGATCAGCGAGCGGCTGATCATCATGGCGATCATCGGCGGCACCGGGGCGCCGGCGGCCCCCTTCCTGGGCGCGGGCTTCTACGTGCTGATGGCGGACCTGCTCTCCTCCCTGTGGCCGCGCTGGCTCATGCTGGTCGGCTTCATGCTGATCGCCATCGTCCTTTTCATGCGCGGCGGGCTCTGGGGCGGGGCGGCGAGCCTGTTCCGCCGCCTCCGGCCAGGGAGGACGCGCTCGTGACCGAGCCTCTCCTGGCGACCCAGGACATCGGCGTCCGATTCGGCGATTTCCGCGCGCTGTCCGAGGTGACGCTGAGCGTGATGTCCGGCACCGTGCATTCCGTCATCGGCCCGAACGGCGCCGGCAAGACCACGCTCTTCAACGTGCTCACCGGCAGGCTCTCGCCAAGCGAGGGCCGGGTGGTGCTGGCCGGGCGCGACGTCACGCGGCTGCCGGCGCATCGGCGCGTCCATCTCGGCATGGCGCGCTCCTTCCAGGTGACGAACATCTTCCCCGAGCTGACGGTGGGAGAGAATCTCCGCCTCGCCCTGCAGGCCGTCTCCGGCGCGCAGCCCTGGATCTTCTGGCGCGGCGTGGACCCCGACCTCGGGCGCATGCAGGCGGTGGCCGAGGAGGTGGGGCTGACGGCGCGGATCTCGTGGCGGGCCGGCGACCTCTCGCATGGCGGCCAGCGCGCGCTCGAGATCGGGATGGCGCTTGCGGCGGATCCGCGGATCATCTTCCTCGACGAGCCGCTCGCCGGGATGGGCATCGACGACGTGCATCGCACGAAGGAGCTGATCCGCGGCCTCGCACCGGCACGCACCGTCGTCCTGATCGAGCACAACATGCGCGTCGTGCTCGACATCTCGGAGCAGGTCACGGTGCTTGCGCAGGGTCGGACGATTGCGGAGGGCCCCCCTGCCCTGATCCGCGGCGACGCCGCCGTGCGTGAGGCCTATCTGGGGTCCGGGATGTGACAGCGCTGCTGGAACTCGATGCAATGGAGGCCGGTTACGGCAAGAGCCGGGTCCTGCATGGCGTGACGCTCAGCATCGGCGCCGGCGAGACGGTCGCATTGCTGGGCCGCAACGGGGCGGGGAAGTCCACCACGATGCGCTGCATCACGGGGCTGCTGCGCCTGCAGGCAGGCCGCGTGGTCTTCGGCGGGCGCGACCTGCGCGGCATGCCCCCGCATGCGGTGGCGCGCCTGGGCCTGTCCTTGGTGCCCGAGCATCGCGGCATCTTCGCCGCGCTGACCGTCGAGGAGAATCTGCGCATCGCGGCTCGCCGCGGCTCGCGCTGGACCTTCGAGGCGGCGATGGCGATGTTCCCGCAACTCGCCGCGCGCCGCCGCACGCCGGGCGGCAAGCTCTCGGGTGGCGAACAGCAGATGCTCGCGATCGCGCGGGCGCTGATGCCCGGCCCGCGCCTGCTGCTGCTCGACGAGCCGACCGAAGGCCTTGCACCGGTGATCGTGGAGCGCCTGGTCGCGCTGCTCCGCACGCTGAAGGACGAGGGGCTGCCGATGCTCCTCGTCGAGCAGAGCCTCGAGGTCTGCCGTGCCGTCGCCGATCGTCACGCCATGATCGACGAGGGGCGGATCGTCTGGACCGGCGACACGCAGGCGCTTGCCGCGGCGGATGATGCGGTGCGGCGGCATCTGACGCTGGAGGAAGCATGAGCGACGGGCGGTTCAGCGGCCGCGCCGCCATCGTCACGGGTGGCGCCCGTGGCATCGGGGCCGCGACCGCCGAGCGGCTTGCGCGCGAGGGCGCCTCTGTCCTGCTGGTGGATCGCGACGAGGCGGTTTCGGACCGCGCCCGCGCGCTCGACTGTCATCCGCTCCGCATCGATGTTGCGGAAACAGGCGCAGGTGAGCGCATCGTCGAGGAAGCGCTTCGCAACTTTGGCCGCCTCGACATCCTCGTCAACAACGCCGGCATCAGCGGCTCGCGTCCGCTGCGGGACTGCGACGACGAGCTGCTTGACCTCATCATCGGCACCAATCTGACGGCCGTGTTGCGCGTGACGCGGGCAGCATTGCCGCATCTGCCGCGGCCTGGCGGACGGATCATCAATGTAGCGTCGGTATTTGGTCTGGCGGGTTATCCCGGCTCTACGCCCTATGCCGTGGCCAAAGCCGGGGTGGCGCAACTCACGCGCCAACTCGCGGCCGACCTGGCGCCTGAAGGGATAGCTGTGAACGGCGTTGCGCCCGGCCTGATCGAGACGGCGATGACGGCCGACCGTCTGCATAACGACCGCTATTATCAGCGCGCCATGCTCGAGCCGACACCGATGCGTCGTGCCGGACGACCGGAAGAGGTGGCTGCCGTCATCGCGTTCTTGGCCTCTTCGGACGCATCCTTCGTCACCGGCGAGGTGGTCGCCGTAGATGGCGGCTGGCTTTCAGGCCGCCATCCGCCACGCGATCCATCTTGACGAGACGAGATCCTCCAAAGGGGGTGGTGGGGTTCCCGCGTGCCTCTCCCTCGTGTCTTCCTCAACCTTGCTCCACCCGCACCCGCAGCATGCTGCTGCCGAGATCGATCGCGCCGCCCGTCCCGTCTTGAAACCTGACGCTGACGATGTTCGCCGCCGACACCCACGCCGTCAGCTTGATCCCCTGCAGAACGATCGAGAAGCTCGCGCGCGAAGTCGCCAAGCGCGGCGCCGGTGACGGTCAGGTCGGTGGTGACGCCTTCACCGTCAGCGAGGCTCGGCGGATCGTAGGTCACGCTTGCCTGCGGCAGCCGCGGCGCGACAATCACCCAGGCGCTGCCGTCCCAGCGCACCTGCGCGAGCGCGATGACATCGAACACCACCAGCCCGACGAAGGGCGCGAAGAAGGCTCATGTGCCGCCGATGCGCTGCGCCAGCCGGTTCGCCTCGAGCCGGTTCACCGGAACGCCTTCCTCCGCTTCCGGCGCGAGTTGGTTCGCCGGAGGCTGAACCGAGCGTTGTTCGAGTGATCAGGCGCCCGTTCGAGCTGAAGGGAGTAATGGTTCGAACCGACAAGGTTTCTGACACCACGCCAGTCCCAGCCGCCAGCATCCGCGGCGACGGGAAAGGCACGCTGGGCGGGTCATCGGCGGCGCAAGTCCGTGCACGGCTGCAAGGCGCACGTGGCAGCGGACGAGGACGCCGGCCTGCGCCGGCGTGTCGAGGTTGCCACCGAACAGCGATTGCCCTCCCCCGGGCCAGCCCCGACCCGCTGGTCGCGTGGACGACAACGCTGGAAAGTCGCTCGGCCGATGGTGGTGGGCCTTATCTTCCGGGCCGTGGCCCTGCCTATCCGAGCAGTGCATCCGACGCGGCCGGCGGCCCGGCAGCCGGCGCGAGCGAGATGTAGTCACCCCCGCCGCTGCTGTTCGGGAAGACCACGAGGTCCTCGATAAGTCGCGTGCCCCCCGTCGTACCATCGCTGGTCCAGGGCTCTGCACCATGCGCCACGTCCGTGGCGACAAAGACAGCGACACCTTCGCGCAGCAACGCCAGACCCGTTGGATCGCTGCCCTGCTCCCCGGGCTCGATGTCGCGCGCCAAGCACGTACCCTGCGCCGTACCATTCGTCTGCCAGAGCTCACGCCCATGCGCCGCATCCGTTGCTGCGAACAACACGGAGCCGTCGCCGAACGCCAGGAAGCCGGCCGGATTGCTGCCCTCCTGCCCCGGCTCGATATCCGCCAGGAGATGCGTGCCGGGACGCGTCCCATCCGTGACCCAAAGTTCCATTCCGCGCTTGCCGTCATCCGCGCCGAACAGCGCGCGCCCGTCGCCCGCTGCGCCGATGTCGCCCGTAGCGCCAGAGACCGAGCCGCGGGCAAGATCGCGTAGCAGGAAGGTGCCGGACAGCGTGCCGTCCGTGACCCACAACTCCGTCCCATGCTTGCCGTCATCGGCACGGAACACCGCGCGGCCGTCGCCGAGCGCGACGAAGCCCGAGGGATCGCTGCCCGCCTCCCCGGGCGCGATATCGGCGAGCAGGCGCGTGCCGGCTTCCGTGCCGTCACTGATCCAGGCCTCGCGTCCTGCCACGCCGTCATCTGCGGTGAAGAGCAGAACCCCCTCGCCAAGCGCCGCGAAGCCCGCCGGATCGCTGCTCGCAACACCCGGCGCGATGTCGGCAAGCCGGCGCGTGCCCGCCTCCGTGCCGTCCGTAACCCAGGCTTCGGTACCAATCCCCGGCGCGTGCGCGGCGAAGGCGGCGAGCCCTTCGCCGAAGGCGATGATGCCCAAAGGATCGCTGCTTGCCTCCCCGGACGCGATATCGGCGAGTAGGCGCGTGCCGGCTTCCGTGCCATCGCTGACCCACAGTTCGCGCCCCGCTTCTGGCGTGCTCGCGCTGAGGACCGCGTGTCCGCCGCTGAGCGGCGTGATCTCCCCCGGCCGGCTGCCCGGCTGACCGGGGTAGATGTCCGCGACCAGCCGCGTCCCTTCGCGCGTGCCGTCGCTCACCCACAGCTCGTCATAGGCTTGGTTCGATGGAAAAGAGCCGCCCCCCGGGCTGTAGGTGGCGGCATAGAGCGCACGCCCATCCCCGAGTGCGGCGAAGCCGTGCGGCTGGGCGCCGCCAAGGAACGGCGTCGGAAAGATCTGCGTTCCCTCCGGCGTGCCGTCGGTAACGTAGACCTCGGGGCTGCTGCCCGGAGCGTATCCACCCGGATTTCCCGCGCCGAACAGGGCCCGACCGTCGCCGAGTGGCGCTGGCGGGGTAGGGTTGCTCCCCCAGTTGCCTGGGGTGAGGTCCACCAGCAGTCGGGTGCCCTCCGGCGTTCCGTCGGTCACCCAGGGCTCGATCCCATACTCCGGATGACGTGCTGTGAAGGCCACGCGCCCGTCGGCGAGTGCGACGAAGCGATAGGGCGAGGGGATCTTTTGTCCCACCTGAGTAGGCGTGCCAATATCGCTCACCAGCAGCAGCGTGCCCTCCTCGGTGCCGTCCGTGACCCGGAGCGGGCCGCCGCCGCTGAACACGACCCTGCCGTCGCCGAGCCGGGCGGCGGCGCCGATTGAACTCAGGGAACCCCCGGGCCCCGGCGTGGCATCGAGCACCCGGGTACCTTCCGCCGTGCCGTCACTGACCCAGAACTCCGCACCATGTTCCGCATCGCTTGCGCCGAACAGGAAACGTCCGCCGGACAGCAGCCCATACCACCGCGGGATGCTCAGGCTGGCATCCTCCACGTCGAGGTAGCGTTCGGTGCCCTCGGCGGTGCCATCCGTGATCCAGAGCGAGAAGCCGCCTGCCGGGCCTCCTTGAGACACGATTGCGGCGACGCGCCCGTCATCGAGTGCCACGAAGGTGCCCGGCGCCAGGTCGGGGAGCAGCCTGGTGCCCTGCGGCGTCCCGTCGGTGATCCAGGGTAACCGGCCATGTTCCTCATCCGTTGCGAGGAAGATCGCCTGCCCGGTCCCGAGCCGCGTGAACTGCGACGGATCGCTGCTGCCTGCCGCGATGTCGCGGAGCAAGCGCGTGCCTTCCGGCGTGCCGTCCGTTACCCACGGCTCCGCGCCGTGCGCCGCATCACGCCCATTCAGCAGGACCAGCCCCGAGCCGAGTTCCAGCGCGGCAGTCGCATCCACACCGCCGAGCGGCCGCGTTCCGGCGGGAGTGCCGTCAGTCACCCAGAGTTGCTCGCCGCTGCGGAACAGCGCCAGCTCGTCGCCGAGGGCGAGGACGTGCGTGAAGTCACTGCCATCCGGGCCCGGTGTGAGGTCGCCCAGCAGACGCGTGCCCTGCGCCGTGCCGTCGGTGACCCAGGGCTCTGGCCCCGTCACGCCGTCATCGGCGCGGAACAGCGCAAGACCATCGCGGAACGGGCGGAAGGAGAAGCTTGGCGGCGGCGCTTCCGGCGACAGGGTCCCCGGCCGAATGTCGCGCAACAGCTGCGTTCCCTCTGGCGTGCCGTCCGTCACCCAGGGTTCGATATCGCCGCGCGGCCCGCCGGCGAACACCGCGACGCCTTCACCGAGCGCGGTCACCTGAGCGGGAATGATCGAAATGGGCGCCAGGCGGACCGTGCCTTCCGCCGTCCCGCCGCTTGCCCACAGGGCATGCGAGAATCCGCCTGCCTCGTCGGGTCCGGCGGCAGTGAAGAGGATCAGTGGCTCGGCGGGGGGCTGAGGCGGCTCCGGCGGCTCGGGAGGGTCCGGCGCCTCGCTGTGCTTCCGTCCGTAGTTCGGCCCA
The DNA here is from genome assembly GCF_041690465.1 of Falsiroseomonas sp. GTDB lineage: Bacteria > Pseudomonadota > Alphaproteobacteria > Acetobacterales > Acetobacteraceae > Falsiroseomonas. The sequence goes on from NZ_JAWLHG010000033.1 coordinate 17,164, forward strand.
TGCTCCTCGCGAGGCCTTGGGTGGTCGTGACGTGGGTGGTGCCCAGTCTCGTCACGGTGCGGATGGTCGGTTTGTCCGTGGCTGCGCATGGCACGGCTCATTCCCTCATCCTGCGAAGGCAGTCGCTAAAGTAACCAGCGCCGGAGGGTTCGGATCCAGGACTACGGCACGCCAAGGCGGCCACGCTCCATCACCTGCACGCGAGAGTCTTGTCGCCGGAAGCACCCTTGTTGCCAACCGGCTGGGGCTCAGACGACCCTCCTCCAGGAGCTCGCAACCGCTGGTATACAGCCTCTCCCTTCCACGCCTCCGCAGGCGTCGGAGCAGGGCACGCACAGCGTGGCCGACATCACCCGATTCTTTTTGCGTAGCCAGGGGCGCCGCGGCGAGATCAATCGTCGAAGCTGACGTCGTGTCGTCATGCGCACCTTGTCGGTCCGCTAGACGTGGTAGTTGAGCACGAGGGCAATGTTGCTGGTGTCGAGCGAGGCATCCGCGACGGCGCCCCGCCACGGCCTGGGCACCGTGACATCGACATTCGCCGTCGCACCGGCGGCGAGGTTCGGCAGGTCCCAGCACGTCGCCAGCGCCAGGGTGCACGTCCCTGCCGGCAGTCCGAGGCACCTCGCCGGCGCGTCATCCGGCAGGCCGCAGAGCCGCAGAGCCTCGAAATCGAACTGGCGTCGTCCGCCGATCCGATACGCTATGCCTTCCCCACGCGCACTCGCAGCGTCCCGTTCGACAGATCGATGGCGCCCCCCGTCCCGTTCTGAAACCGCACGCTGACCGTGTCCGCTGCCGACACTCATGCGGTGAGCGTGATCCCCTGCAGATCGAGCGAGAAACTCGCGCGCGCATAGCCGCCGAGTACTGCGCCGGTGCCGGTCAGGCTGGTGGTGACGCCAGTGCTGGCGGCGAGGGTCGGCGGATCGTCGGTGACGCTCGCCTGCAGCAGCTGTGGCGCGGCAAGCGTCCAGGCGATGCCGTTCCAACTCCACTGCGCCAGCCGGTTCGCCTGCCCGGCCCAGACGCCGGTCGGGCTGGTGCCGATGATCCAGCATGCACCATCTGCCGGCGAAGCTGGCGGCTTGTTCAGCCTGATCTGCTGCACGATCGGCTGCACCGGCGCATCGAGCCGGTTCAGCCCGGCCGCGTGCGTGACCTCCTTCTGCGCCCGCTGGGTGAGGATGTAGGGCAGCGCGAGACGCGGGGCGGTGGTCATAGGATGGCCTCCCAGGCCGCGCCGCGGCCGACGGTGTCGCTGATCTGCTGGATGCGCGCGCGGATCGCCCCGGGCGGCCCGCCGATGGTGCCGCCGACGATGCTGTCGGCGACGGAGAGGGCGAGCGCGGCCATGGGTCAGAGCCTGTCTCGGGAGGACCGCGAGTTTGTGGTGGTTGGGCGGGAAGCAAACCCCACGGGCGGCCTTAGCATTTGACCGGCCGGCGAAGGGTCCAGAATGCGAGCGCGCCCAGCGCATAGGCCGCCATGGAGAGCCAGAAGCCGAGGCGATAAGATCCTGTCAGGTCGAACAGCAGCCCCGCCGCCCAGGAGCCGATCCCGGCGCCGAGCCCCGAGCCGATGGTGATCACGCCGAGAATGGTGCCCAGCCGCGGGCCGGGGAACAGGTCCGCCGTCTTGGCGGTGATCGCCGGCCCGCGGGCGCCCCAGGTGATGCCGAAGAAGCAGGCGTGCAGCCAGAACATGACGTGCTGCGAGGAATCCTCGATGAACAGGGCGCAGGCCACGCCGAAGATCGAGATGCCGTAGGTCACCAGGGCGGCGGTCTCCCGCCCGATGCGGTCGGACAGCGTGCCGGTGACGATCACGCCGGGCAGCGCCAGGAAGGCGCCAAGCCCGAGCACGCCGGCGGCGTAGAGCGGTTCGAACCCCATCCCCACGGCGAAGGCCATCTGGTGCAGAGAAACGAGGAAGCTGCCGATGCTGGTCAGCATGTAGACGAGGCCCAGCACCCAGAACTGCCAGGTCGCCGCCGCCTCGGCGAGCGTCCAGTCCCGCACGCCCGCCGTCGCGCCGGCCGCCGGCGGCTCCCGCTCGCGGCGTGGCAGCAATCTCGCCAGCGGCACCAGCACTGTCAGCACGGCTGCCAGCAGCAGGTAGGCGTTACGCCAGCCCATACCGCTGACCAGCAGTTGCGCCACCGGCGCGGAGATGGCGCGGCCCACGCCGTTGGCAGACTGCAGCACCGAGACCGCCATGCCCCGCCGGGTGGCGAACAGCCGCGAGATCAGCGGCACGAAGACCACCATGCCGACGAAGTTCGCGCCCAGCGTCATCACTACGCCGTAGAGCACCACCACCTGCCACAACGTCTGCGCGAAGGCGCTGAGCAGAAGGCCCAGCGCCAGAAGGCAGCCGCCGAGCATGACCATGCGGCGCGAGCCCAGACGGTCTGCCAGTCCGCCCGCGAGCGGCGAGCTGACGCCGGCGACCACCTGCCCCACCGAGTAGGCGATGCTGGCCTCGGCGCGGGTCCAGCCGAACTCCACCACGAAGGCCAGCAGGAACACCGTGTAGGCGTGCATCAGACTGGCGCTGAGGGTGAAGGCGAGGAAGCAGCCCCCGAGCACCCACCATGCCAGGCGGGTGCGGTCGCGCTCCGAGAGTGCGGGAATGGCGGCGGGCGGTTCGGTCATTGCGCCACCCTAGTCCGCGATCACCCTGACGTGCAGGCCGCAGGCGGGCACACCAGGGCAGTCAAGGCGTCCCGCGTGTCCGCGTTCCCGACGAGCTGCGAGGACCGCTCTGGAACCCAGAAGTCGCATCCATCAGTGCGGATCTTCCCGGGAGACCACACCGGGCAGGCGGTACATCAGCGCTCTTGCGTTGTCCTGCACGATTCTATCCTGCCATTCGGGCGTGAGGCCGTGCTCGACGACGCGGCGGATGCCGGCCCAGGCGTGAATCATGCCCAAGCCCTCTGAAAGAGTGGTGACGCTCGCGAGATGCTGCGGCTGCCGCCCAGCGCATGAGCAGCACGGCACCGGATTCCAGGTCCGCAGTCCGGCTGCACTGGCGCTCGACGCAGGTGCGCAGGCTGATGCCGTCCGGCAGGCGAGTGTAGCCGGGCGGCTGATCCTGCACGGGCAGGCCGAGCGCCTGGGCGACGCAAACCACCAGGCCGCCGCAGTCCACGCCGACGCCGCGGAGCCGGGCCTGTTGCCGCAGTGGCGTGCCGAGCCAGCGCCTCGCCTCAGCGACAACGTCGTGCCCCGTCATCTGCCTCATCCCTTACTGTTCGCGGACAGCATGATCATGGCGCTCGTGATCGGCGACGGCTGATTGCATGGATTACCTGCGGGTCAGCGGCCCATTGCCTTGCGCGATCCACAGGCGCGCCATAGGCTTCTTCGGAGCAAGTCTGGAAGGCACGCCCCATGCGCCTGATCGTCACCTCCTTGCTCGCCGCCCTGGCCTTCGCCGCCGTGGGTCCAGCCTCCGCGCCAGCGCAGAATCTGGCGATCGCAGTACAGCAGGAGCCGACCTCGATCGACCCGCATTTCCATTATGCGGCGCCGAACAATCAGGTTGCGCGGCACGTCTTCGACAATCTGATCCACACCGATGCGCGGCTGCAGCCCATGCCGGGGCTGGCGGAATCCTGGCGCGTGGTGGATGACCGCACCTGGGAGTTCCGCCTGAGGCGGGGCGTATCCTTCCACGACGGCTCGCCCTTTACGGCAGAGGACGTCGCCTTCACATTCCAGCGTGTGCCGCAGGTGCAGAACAGCCCCGGCAGCTTCGCGCTGTTCACGCGCGGCAAGATGGTGACGGTGATCGATCCGCACACCATCCGCATCACGACCGCCGCGCCCTATCCGCTCATGCTGAACGACCTTGGCATGGTGGCAATCGTGTCCCGCCGCGCGGCGGAGGGCGCGACGACCGAGCAGTTCAACAGCGGTCGCGCGGCGATCGGAACGGGCCCCTTCCGCCTCGGCGAGTTCCGGCCGGGCGAGCGCGTTGAACTTGCGGTGAATGACGGCTACTGGGGCGAGCGGCCGGGGTGGCGGCAGGTGATGATCCGCCTGATCCGCTCCAATCCGGCCCGCGTTGCGGCGCTGCTCGGCGGCCAGGTGGACGTGATCGACCATGTCCCGACCACCGACATCACGCGGCTGCGCGGCACCGCCGGCGTCTCCGTGGTGCAGGTGCCCTCGAGCTACGTCGTCTTCCTCTCGCTCGACAGCAACCGCGACGTCACCCCGCATGTCCGGGACAACCAGGGCCGGCTGCTGCACCCCAACCCGCTGCGCGACGCGCGCGTGCGCCGGGCAATGTCGCTCGCGGTCAATCGCGATGCGATTGTCGAGCGCATCATGGACGGCGCCGCCGTCCCGGCCGGGCAACTCGTGCAGGAAGGCTTCCTCGGTCATGATCCGGCGCTGCGCCCTGATCGCTTCGATCCGGCGCAGGCGCGCGCCCTGCTGACCCAGGCCGGCTATCCCGAGGGCTTCCATATCACGCTGCATTCGCCGAACGACCGCTACGTAAACGATGCGCGCATCGCCGAGGCGGTGGCGCAAATGTTCACCCGCGCCGGCATCCGCACGACGCTCGAGACCTATACGCGCAACGTCTTCTTCACCCGAGCAACATCGGGCGGGGAACTCGGCACGCCGGAATTCAGCGTCTACCTCACTGCCTTCCCCGCAAACGGCGAGGCGCTGTCGGCGCTGACAGCAACACTGGCGACGCAGAACATGGCCGCCGGGCTCGGCACCAACAACCGAGGGCGCTATTCGAACGTACGTCTCGATGCGCGGATCGCGCTTGCCGCGCGCACCACGGACAGCGCCGAGCGCGGCCGCATACTGGCCGAGGCGCAGCGCATCGCGATGCAAGATGCCGCGCTGATCCCGCTGCATTTCCAGATGAACACCTGGGCGCTGCGCGGCCGGCTCACCATGGTCGGGCGCGCCGACGAATCCACCTTCGCTTTCGACATCAAGCGACAGCCATAGGAACGCGCACAGTGCAGGAGATCAGCGTCGTCATCACCATGGACTGTGAGCCGAGCACGGCGACCAGCCATCCGAAGGCCACCGGCCCGCGCGACTGGGCGATGGGCGAGCGCGCGGTCACCGGCTATGTCGGCATCGCGCGCGAATACGGCTTCCCCTGCACCTTCTTCGTCCATCCCGAGACGATCACCGCCCAGGCGGCGATGTTCAGATCGCTGGAGGCCGACGGCCATTGCGTCGGGCTGCACATGCATCCCTGGAAATACGCCTTCTCGCGCTACCAGGGTGCGAAATACCGCTGCCATTTCGGCGACCTCACCGAGCAGGAAGGCACGGCGCTCCTCGCCGAGGCCTCTGTGCTGTTCCACGAGGCGATGGGCCGCCATCCAAGCTGGTTCCGCCCGGGCACCTTCTCGGCCAATGACAGCACCTTTCGCGTGCTCGCCGCGCTCGGCTTCCGCGGCGGCTCGATCTCGGCGCCAGAGCGAGTGTATCGTGCGACGCGCTCGGTCTGGACCGGCTGCGAGCCGGACCCGCACCGCGCCAACGCCACGTTTCGCCAGCTCGCGGGCGAGCTCGAGTTCGGCAACATGCCGCTCTCAGCGGATTTTTCGCAGGTCCTGACGGCGCCGAACGGCCGCCGCATGCCAGCGGACTTCCGCCCCGACACGGATTGGAAGGGTCAGTTTGGCATCACCTATCGCAGCATCGCCGAGAACATCGTCGACCAGGTAAAGGCGCGCGCGCCGGCAGTGCCGGTGCTGAACGCGATCAGCCACAACATGTTCGAGTTCCGGGACGCCGCCGATCCTTTCACGCAGCGCTTTCGCGAAATGCTGGACGAGATGTGTGCTGCTTGCGCACGGGCCGGGCTGAAGCCCGTTGGCACCACGCTCGCCGACATCGTCGAACGCGCACTGCAGGTCCGGCCGCCGGAGGAGGAGTTCGCCTATATCTGAGGCGCGCATCAGCGTGCTCTCCTGTCGTCCGGGTCATCGTGCGTCGGGATAGCGGCAGGTGGCGTCGGTGCCGGGGAGGTGCGGGAGGCTGCGGAAACTGGCGCCATTGGCGAGGCGATCGCGGCAGGTGGCCAGGCGCTTGTCGCAGCCGGCAGTGATCGAGACGGTGTCGCCGACGACGAGCGGCGCCGCAAAGGGCTCCCACAGCTCGATCAGCCCGTCCGCGCCATGGCTGCGCACCTCGCGCCGAGCGCCGGCATTGGCGCCGCTGTTGATGGTGACCCGGCCGTAGTCCGCCCAGCCCGCCTGCCGGGTGAAGGCGGCCGCGACAAAATCGGTGTCCGACAGCCCGGCCGTGATCGCCGCCGTACGGGTCCAGGTTGCTTCCGAGACGCCGCACGCCGACGAGAACAAATCGACACCCGGCATTCCGGCGTGTGGGGGTCGAGCACCGACCGATCGAGCAAGGCGGAGGGCAGCAGCAGTTCCGCCTCGAGACGGGTCTGGCCGGCCGTGACTCGCCCGATGCGTTCCGGCAGCACCACCTCCGGCGCCGGCGGCCAAAAGCCCGCGCGCGAACACCGCGGGAAACCCGCTGCTCGCGGCGAGGCCGAAAGGCCGAGATAGGCGTTCCGGTCTGCGGGGGTGGCGTAGCGGTGAGAACTGGGAACACAACTCTCTCTGGCCTCTCGGCCTGCTGGCGCCCGCGAGGCGTCTCGCCCGAACCATCCGCCTCACGTCGCGAGCCTCGCCGCGACGGCGTGTTCCAGCACCTCCGGCGCAAGGATCACCAGGGCGCCGCGGCTGCGTGCCAAGACACCCTCGCGCAGCAGCCGCGCCACCTCGCGCGACACTGCCTCGCGCCGGGCGCCGATGCGCAGCGCGAGGATTTGCTGAACCGGCGGAGGCGACATGCTGCGGCTGCCATCCGCGGCGGGCGGCGCCGCGGCGCGCAGCAACTCGCTATAGAGACGGTGACGGATATCGAGGCTTGTCAATTCCAGCATCCGGGCGTTCGCCTCGCGGATGCGCGCGGTCAGAACCTGCATCATCCGTCGGGACAACACCGGCGCCTCGGCGAGGATCGCCATGAAGGCCGCCCCCGGCAGGCGGCATATCCGAGTTCGATGGAGAGCCGTGACGGACGCCGAGCGCGGCGCGCCGTCGATCGCCGCCATGTCCCCAAAGAAGCCGCCCGCGGGCACGTCATCCAGGATCAGCTCGCGTCCACCGGGCGTGCGCACCGTGACGCGCACGCCACCCGACAACACGAAGAACACGTCGTCCGACGGATCGTCGAAATCAAGGATCAGCCGTCCCGGCGCGGCGACAAGCCACAGCGCGCGATCGCCATGGGGGCGCAGCGTCTCGGCGGGCAGGCCGCGGAAGAACGGGATGTCCGCCAGCGTGCCGCTCATGCGGTGACGTCCCGCGTGCGGCTCGGCCGGGCAGGCCGTGGATCGAGGCCGAGGGCATTCGGCGGCTTGCGCTCCCGCACCACCGCGCGCGATGGCGGCACGACCGGCAGGCCAGGCCCGGCACGCTGCCCGGACGCCGCGCTGCACCCTCCGTCCTGCCGCATCCTCGCCTCCCGAGCCGGCGGCCGCACCGCCCGCGGCACGACGTCATGTGCGGTTTCGCACATCCGGGGCGCCGGCGCGACGGCAGGCTGGAAGGCGTCGAGCGTCCTCTCCCTGCCGGAGGTCCCCGCAATGCCCGCCCACCTTTCCCGCCGCGCGGTGGCCGCGGCCGCGCCGGAGGTAGTGACCGCCGCCGGGCAGGGCTGTCCGCAGTATGCCTTCCAGGACTTCGTCGGCGTCGGTGGCCCGCCGCGATGACGCCCGGCGAGCCGTCATGCCGGCCGCCACGCATGGCTGGGGGTTCGGAAGGGCGCATGACGGGACGGCAGCGGGAGGACCGGACGGGGCGGCGGGCGGCGATGCTCGGCGCGCTCGGGCTGGCGCTCGCCGCGCCCGCGCGCGCGCAGAGACGCATCCATCGCCTCGGCGTGCTCGCGCCCGGACGCTTCTCGATTGAGGGCGTGCGGCGCTGGACGCTGCCCGAGCTCGCCCGCCTCGGCTTTGTCGAGGGTCGCAACCTCGAGGTCATGCTGCGCAGCACGGATGGCGAGGCGACGCCGCTGCCCGCGCTGGCGGCGGAGCTCGGCGCAGCGCGGCTCGATGTCGCGATCGCGGTAAGCAACCCGGTGGCGCGGCTGCTGCGCGCCGCCGATCCGCGCCTGCCCATCGTCATGGGCTTCGCCGGCAACGACCCGGTGGCCAATGGCCTCGCGGAGAGCCTGGCGCGGCCGGGCGGCCTGGTGACGGGCATCGTCATGCTGGGCGAGGAGCTGGACACCAAGCGGCTGGAATTCGCGCGCGCCCTTGCCCCCGGCGCGGCGCCGATCGGATTCCTTGCCGGCGCCACGCTGGCGCCCGACCGCATCGAGGCCGAGGCCGCCGCGCTCGGCATCCCGATCGCGCTGGCGCGGGCCGGCGGCCCGGAGACCTACGCAGCCGCGCTTGCCAAGCTGCGCGACGGCGGCGCGCGCGTGGTCGTGGTCGGCTCCTTCCCTGGCTTCGCCGGCAATCCTGCGCTGCTCGCGGCCCACGCGGCCGAGGTCGGGCTGCCGCTGCTCTGCGACTGGCGGCACATGGCGGAAGCCGGCTGCGCGGTGAGCTATGGCGCGAGCAATGCGGAGCTGCGCCGGCGCAACGCCGCGCAGGTGGCGCGCATCCTGCGCGGCGAGCCGCCCGGCGCGGTTCCCATGGAGCGGCCGGAGCGCTTCGAGCTGGTGGTGAACATGGCGGTCGCGACGCGCCTCGGCTTCGACATCCCGCCCCTGCTGCTCGCCCGTGCCGATGAGGTACTGCCATGAAGCGGCGCGAAGTCCTCGCCATCCCGCTCGCATCGGCGGTGCCCGCCCTGGCCCAGACCCGCCGGCCCCGCCGCATCGGCTATCTCCATTCCGTCAGTATCGCGCCCACCAACAACGCCCTGCGCATCATCTCGACGGACTGGCAGCACGCGGGATTCGTGGCGGGCCAGAACGCCTTCCTGCGGGCCGGCGGCGGCATGCCGGAGCGTCTGCCCGGCCTGGTTGCCGAGTTGCTGGCGCACGACCCCGGTGTTCTGATTGCGGTCGGCGCGCCGGCCGTCCTCGCCGCGGCGCGGCATGGCCGGGGCGTTCCCGTGGTCGCCGCCGACCTCGAAACCGATCCGATCGAGGCGGGGCTTGCGGCAAGCGAAGCGCGACCCGGCGGGCATGTCACCGGGCTGTTCCTCCATCAGCCCTCCATCGCCGCCAAATGGCTCGACCTGCTGATGGAGGCCGCGCCGCGCATCCGCCACGTGGTCTTCCTGTGGGAACCCTCGACCGGGATGCATCAGCGCCAGGCAGCGCAGACGCAGGCCGCCGCACGGCGGCTCTCCTTCGAGGTGCTCAACCCGTTCGAAGTGAGCGACCATGCCGCCGCCGTCGGACGGCTGGATCACGCCCGCACCGGCGTCGTGATGCTGACCGCGCCCGGCTACACGGACATGCTGCCGCGGCTCAGCGCCGCGCTGCGTGATGCCGGGCTGCCGGCCATCGCCTTCCTGGCCAATTTCGTCGGCCACGGGCTGCTGCTCGGCTATGGCCCCGACCAGGCACACTACTATTCGCGGGTGATGCCGATCGTGGAACGCATCCTTGCCGGGGAGGATCCCGGCAGCCTGCCGCTCGAGCGGCCGACCCGCTATCGCTTCGCCGTGGACCTTCGCGTCGCCGCCGCACTCGGCCTGCATCTTCCGCCGCCGCTGCTCGCGCAGGCCGATGAGGTGATCGAATGATCGCGCGCCGCACGCTGTCGCTGCTGTGTCTCCCGCCCGCTCTCGCCCGCGCGCAGCGCCGCCTGCCCGTGGTGGGCTTCGTCGGCTTCGCCTCGCCCGAGGGCGACCGCCTCACCGTCGAGGCCTTCCGCGAGGGAATGCGCGCGCAGGGCCAGGTGGAGGGCCAGACCTGGCTGTTCGACCATCGCCACGCCGATGGGGATCCGGCGCGGGGCGCCGCAATCATCCGCGACCTCACCGCGCTGCCAGTGGATGTGTTCATCGTGCCCGGCCCCGCGGCGGCGCGCGCGGTGCGGCGCGCCACCGCCATCCCGCTCGTTGCCATCGGACTGCCGCCGGTGCAGAGCGACCCGGAGCTCTTCGCCTCACTCGCCAGGCCGGGCGGCTCGGTCACGGGATTCGCAAGCTTCGGCGAGGAGATGTCGGCCAAGCGCATCGAGTTCCTGCGCGAGACCATCCCGGACCTGGCCGCCATCGGCGTGGTGCACAATGGGACCGACCCGACATTCGACGCGTGGGGAAGGCTGACCGAGGCCTCGGCCCGCGCCCAGGGGCTGCGCGCGCTGCGCCTGCCGCTCGCATCGCGCGACGGTGCGGCGCTGGCGGCCGGCATGCAGGCGCTGCGGGCCGATGGCGCGCAGGCGCTGGTCGTGGTGCGCGACTTCCTCACCAGTTCTATGATCTCGGAGATCATTGCGGCGGCGATGGCCGAGGGGATCGCGGTGATCGGCGACCAGGCGCGTTTCGCCGAGGCCGGCGCGCTGTTCAGCTATGGCGCCAGCCTGCCTGACCTGTTCCGTCGCGCTGCAGGCTATGTCGTGCGCATCCTGCGGGGCGAGCGGCCCGGCGACCTCCCGGTCCAGCTACCGACCGCGGTGGAGTTTGTCGTCAACCTGCGCACGGCGCGCGCCCTCGGCCTCACCGTTCCGCAGGCCGTGCTGGCGCGGGCGGAGGAGGTGATCGAATGAGGCGGCGCCCATGGCTCGTGATGCTGCCGACCGGCCTGGCTGCCCCACGCCTGGCCGCCGCGCAGCCTGCCGAGCGGCGGCGCCGCATCGCCGTGATCATCTCCAGCGCCGAAGGGGACCCGGACGCCATCGGCCGCGCCGCAGCACTGCGCGAGGGGCTTCGTGCGCTAGGCTGGATGGAAGGGCGCAACCTGCAGGTCACCTATCGCTGGGGCGCGGGCGACGTGGCGCGCGCCGAGGCGCATGCGCGTGACCTCGTCGCGATGGCGCCGGAGGTCATCGTATCCAACGGCACGCCGCAGCTGGCGGCCCTGATGCGGCACAACCGCCATATCCCGGTGGTCTTCGTCGTCGTGGTGGACCCGGTCGGAGCCGGCTTCGTGCAGAGCATGGCCCGCCCGGGCGGCCACGTGACCGGCTTCGCGACCTACGAGCCGGAACTGGGCGGCAAGTGGCTCGCCCTGCTGCGCGAATTCGACCCGCGATTGCGGCGTGTCGCCATCGTCGGGGACCAGGAGTTCCGCGGCTTTGCAGGTCTCTCGGCCCGTATCCTGGCGCGGGCGCCCGCCCTCGGTCTCGCCGCGACGGACCTGCCCTTCCGGTCTCCGGGGGAAGTCGTCGAAGACCGGCTGGCGGCGTTCGCGCGCGAGGGTGGGGCCGGGATGATCGTGCTGCCCACCGCGCTCAACCTGCTCGCACGCACGCGCCTGATTGGCGCAGCGGCGCACGCGCGCATGCCGGCGATCTACCCCTTCCGCCCCTTCGTCGAATCCGGCGGGCTGATGTCCTATGGCTTCGAGCCGCTCGACCTGTTCCGCCGCGCGGCGGCCTATGTCGACCGGATCCTGCGCGGCGAACGGGCCGCCGACCTGGCGGTCCAGCTGCCGACGCGCTTCGAGTTCCTGATCAACCTTCAGGCGGCGCGCACCCTTCGCCGGGAGTTTCCCGGCATGCTCGTCGCCGCTGCCGACGAGGTCATCGAATGATCGCGCGCCGCTGCCTCTCCGAACCTCCGTCTCCGCGGGCGGCAGAGGATCCGCCCCGGCTTCTCAGGCGGTCCTTGACCGCTGCCTTCCTGGCCTCGCCGCTGCTGCACGGATTGTCGGCCGCGGCTTCCGGCAGGCCGCTGCGGGTCGGATACGTCGTCAACGGACCTGAGAGGACGATATTCGAGGAGAAGTTCGAGCTCGGGATGCGGGAGAACGGGTATATGGTCGGAAGAAACCTGACGATCGACTACCGCCACCAGCTGCGTCCCGACCACGACCTCCGCGACGTCATGAAGTCCTTCGTCGCTGCCAGGGTGGACGCGATCGTCGCGTCCACGCGGGGCGGTGTCCTGGCAGCCAGGGCAGCAACGACGACGATCCCGATCATCTTCGGCGCGACGCGCGACGCCATCCAGGACGGGCTCGTCCAGAGCCTCGCCCGGCCGGAAGCCAACGTGACCGGCCAGTCGTTCCATGCTGGCGAATTGTCGGCCAAACGCGTGCAGCTGATGCGCGATGCGTTTCCGCAAGCCGGCAGGTTCGCGGTGATCTTCAACACCTATTACCCCTCGCAGATCCAGATCGATGAGGCGTGGCGGGCCCAGGCGGCGCTCGGCATCGACCTGGTCTTCCGGGGAATCGCCGTCCCCGAGGGGCTGGACGACGCATTCGCGGCGCTGAAGCGCGACGGCGTGGCGGCGACCTTCGTGGTCTCGGATGTCTCCACCATCACCAGTCGCGTGAGGCTCGGCGAGGTCGCGATCAGGCACGGCATGCCGCTGATGCTGTCGAACAAGCGCTATCTAACGGGCGGTGGCCTCATGAGCTATGGGCCCGACATCAGCGAAGGCTTCCGCCGGGCCGCTCGGCAGGTCGTGCGGGCGGCCAACGGCACGCCGATCAGCCACCTGCCGGTCGAGAACCCCACCCGCTTCGAATTCGTCATCGACCTGCGCGCCGCCAGGGCGCTCGGCATCGAGATTCCGCCCTCGATCCTGGATCGCGCCGACGAGATCGTCGAATGATCCCGCGCCGGGTGCTGTTCTCGACTCCCCTGCTCTCGATGCCGCTGCTGGTGATGACCGCCCGCGCGCAGGCGGCCCCGCGACGCATCGCGGTGCTGGCGCTCACGGCGCGGGCGATCGAACTGCTTCGCGAGTACCTCCTGCCGGAGCTTGCCCGGCGCAACCTGCGGGAGGGGGCGAGCTTCACCCTTGAACCCTTCGTCGCAGGCGCGCGGCTGCAGCCGCAGGCAGCGGCGGAGGCCGTGCGCCGCGCGCCGGACGCGATCGTCGCGATCAGCGGGCCGGCCATCGAGGCCGCGCGCCAAGCCACCACGACCATTCCCATCGTCATGTTCGGCGCGGATTTCCGGGTTCTCGCTGGAACCAGCATGGCACGCCCGGGCAGCAACACCACCGGCGTTGCGCTCAACACCGTCGAGTCCGAGGTCAAGCGGGTGGAGCTGGCCGCCGAGCTGACGCCAGATGCCAGCGTCGTCGGCGTGCTGTTCTATCGCGACACCATCGGCCAGGAGCAGCGCGAGGCGGCGATGCGCAGGTCTGCCGAAGGGATCGGGCGCGCGCTTCGCGTCTATGGGATCGGCGAGGCCGGTGAGTTCCGCGCCGCGCTCGCGGCGATGCGCCGGGATGGCGTCGGCGCCGTCGTGCTCGGGGGCACGCCCGAGACGCTGGGCGACATACGTCTGCTCGCCGCGCAGGCGAGGGAGGCCGGGATCGCGACCGTCTGCCTGTTCGGCATCATGGTCGAGGAGGGATGCATGCTGAGCCACGGGCCGAGCATCGCCGCCATCTACCAGCGCATCGGCCATCACCTCGCCCTGGTCCTGCGCGGCGTGGCGCCCGCCGACATCCCGATCGAGGCGCCGACACGGGTGGAGACCGTGATCAACCTGCGCATCGCCGAGGCCATCGGCCTTGCCGTGCCGATCCCTGTTCTCGCGCGTGCCGATCTCGTGCTGGACTGAGGCCGATGCATCGCCGCACGCTCCTCGCCGCGCCTTTCCTGGCTGCCGCGCCCGCCAGGGCGCAGCCTTCGCGTCCCCTCGCGCGGATCGGGTGGCTGACGGCGCAGCGCGAAGCGAGCCTCACGCCCTTTCTGCCCGCGCTGCGCGCCGGGCTGGCGGAGGCCCGGCTGGTGGAGGGCCGCAACCTCGAGATCGCCTACCGCTTCGGCGATGACGACGCCGCGCGCCTGCCCGCACTGCTGGCCGAGCTCGTCCGGCTGCCGGTGCATGTGCTGCTCGCGCAGGGCGTCGCGGTCGCGCCGGTCATCCGCGCCCGGCCGCCCGTGCCGGTCGTCTTCGTGATGAGCAGCGATCCGGTCGCGGCCGGGCTCGCGGAGAGCCTGGCGCGTCCCGCACCGGGCACCACCGGCGTCACCTTCCTCTCCGCCGAGATGAACGGCAAGCGCGTGGAGCTGCTGCGCGACCTCCTGCCGGGGCTCACGCAGCTCGCGATCCTGGCCAACCCCGCCCATCCCGGCGAAGCCATGGAACGCGCCGTTGCGGAAGGCGTCGCTGCGCGGTTCGGCATCGCCACGGCCATGCACCACACGCGCAACGCCGCCGAGCTGGAACTGGCCTTCGCCAGGCTCGCCGCCGCGCCACCCGGCGCGCTGCTCGCCTTCGCCGACGGCTTCGCCCTGCAGAACCGCGCGGCCATAGCGCGCTTCGCGATGGCGCTGCGCATTCCCCTGGTGTCCGGCTGGCGCGCCTTCGCGGAGGCGGGGGCGCTGCTCTCCTACGGCCCGGTGCTGCCCGACTCCTATCGCCGGCTGGCGCATTTCGTGGATCGCATCCTGCGCGGCACGCGGCCGGAGGCGATGCCGATCGAGCAGCCGCGCAGCTTCGAGCTGGTGGTGAACCAGCGCACCGCCGCCGCCATCGGGCTCGAAGTGCCGACGCATTTGCTGGCGCGGGCCGAGGCGGTGATCGAATGACCGGGCCGAGCCGCCTTGCACGGTCGCCGGGCGTCGCATCGCCGGCTACGCTGCCGGTCCTGGCCGGGCAGGTGCCGGAATGAGGCTGCGGCGCACCCTCTCCCTGACGCAGCGCCTGATCCTGTCCTTCCTCGGCCTGGTCACGGCCGTGCTGGTCGTGAACGGCAGCATCAGCATGTGGTTCGCCTATCGGGAGGCGACCGAGGCGGCGGTGCGGTTCGCGCAGGAGAAGGCGGATGCCGCCGCCGACCGCGTGGCGCAGTTCGTCACCGAGCTCGAGCAGCAGATGGGCTGGACCGCGCGTGCCGACTGGGCGCGCGTGACAATGGAGCAGCGACGCTACGACTTCATCCGACTGCTGCGGCAGGCGCCGGCGATCACCGAGCTGCTCTACGTCGATGGCGCCGGGCGGGAGCGGCTGCGTCTGTCCCGGCTGGAGCCGGACGCGCTCGACAGCGGCGCCGACCTGTCCGCCGACCCACGCGTACTGGGCGCGCGAGAGGCGCGCGTCTGGTACGGTCCGGTGAACTTCCGCCGCGGCTCGGAGCCCTACATGGCCGTCGCCATGGCGCATGCCGGGCGCGGTGCCGGCGCGACCATCGCGGAGGTGAACCTCAAGCTGATCTGGGAGGTCATCACCGCGATCCGCGTCGGCGGCACCGGCTACGCCTTCGTCACCGACACGGCGGGCCGGCTGATTGCGCATCCCGACATGAGCCTGGTGCTGCGCGACACCAACCTTTCCGGCCTCCCGCAGATCGCGGCCGCCATGGCCGCGAGCAGAGCGGTGGGTGATTCCGGGCGCGTGGTCGCGGCACGCGCCCTCGATGGCCGCCCCGTACTTTCGGCCCACGCGGTCATCGCGCGCCTCGACTGGATCGTCTTCGTCGAGCAGCCGAGAGCCGAGGCGCTGGCGCCGGTCTATGCCACGTTCTACCAGACCCTGGCACTGCTCGCCCTCGGCGTGCTGCTCGCGCTCGGCGCAGGCGCGTTGCTGGCGCGCCGGCTGATCGGCCCGATCCGCCAGCTCCAGGCCGGCGCCGAGCGCCTCGGCGGCGGCGCTCTTGCCGAGCGAATCACGGTCCGCGGCAGCGACGAGATCGGTACGCTCGCGCTGCGCTTCAACGAGATGGCCGAGCGCATCCAGGACGCGCAGGAAACGCTGGAACGGCGGGTGGACGAGCGGACGCGGGAGCTGCGGGAAAGCCTTGACCATCAGACCGCGACCTCGGACGTGCTCAGCATCATCTCCCGCTCGACATCGGACACGAAGCCGGTCTTCGAGGCTATCGTGAGCAGCGCAGCCAAGCTTTTCCCGTCGTGGTCGGCGAGCATCGTCATCCTGCGGTACGGGATGTTCCACTTCGAGGCGGCGGCCTCCGCCTCGCGCGAGGACGCGGCCCTGATCCTGAGCCAGATGCGTGCCGTGTATCCCTTCCCCTTCGATCCCGCGACCTCGCAGGCCTCCCGCGCTGTCCACGAGCGACGCGTCGTCGAGCTCACCGACGCCGCGGCAGAGGAGCCGCCGACGGTGTCGCGCCGGGTGCAGACGGCAACGGGCTTCCGCTCGACGACCTTCGTGCCGCTGCTCGCCGATGGTGCGGGCATCGGTTGCATCATCATGACCCGAAGCGAGCCTGGTTGCCGGCTCGACCCGGCGCAGCTCACGCTGCTGCAGACCTTCGCGGACCAGGCGGTGATCGCGATCGAGAATGCACGCCTCTTCCAGGAGGTGCAGGCGCGGACCACCGAGCTGCAAAAGTCGCTCGACGAGCTGCGCACGGCGCAGGACCGGCTGATCCAGACCGAGAAGCTCGCCTCGCTCGGCCAGCTCACGGCAGGGATCGCGCACGAGATCAAGAACCCGCTGAACTTCGTGAACAACTTCGCCGATCTCTCGGTCGAACTGCTGGACGAGCTGGAACAGGCGCTGGCCGCGGCGGGGCCTTCCCTCGCGCCTGGGCTGCGCGAGGAGGTGGCGGACCTCGCCCGGACGCTCCGCGGCAATCTCGCGAAGGTGATCCAGCACGGGCGGCGCGCCGACAGCATCGTGCGCAACATGCTCGCCCATTCGCGCGAAGGCGGCGGGGAGCGGCGTCTCGTGGACCTCAATGGACTGATCGAGGAGTCGCTCAACCTCGCCTACCACGGCGCGCGGGCCGAGAAGCCGGGCTTCAACATCGCCCTCGACAAGTCCCTCGACCCCGCGCTGGGTATGGTCGAGCTCTACCCGCAGGAGTTCACGCGCGTGCTGCTCAACCTGATCGGCAACGGCTTCCACGCGGCCTATGCGAAGCAGCTGACGGAGGGGGGCGGATTCCAGCCGACCCTCTCCGTCACGACGCGTGCACTCGACGACCAGGTGGAGATCCGTGTCCGCGACAACGGCTCCGGCATCCCGGCCGCGGTGCGGTCGCGCATCTTCGAGCCGTTCTTCACGACCAAGCCGCCCGGCCAGGGAACGGGGCTCGGCCTGTCGCTGAGCCACGACATCGTGGTCAAGCAACACGGCGGCACGATCGAGGTGGCGACCGAGCCCGGCCGCTTCGCGGAGTTCGTCGTGACGCTGCCGCGTTCCAGAGCTGCCGTGGGGAAGGCTGCGTGAGCGTGCTGGTCCTTGTCGTGGACGACGAGCCGGACATCGAGGCGCTGTTCCGCCAGCAGTTCCGCCGCGACGTGAAGGCAGGCCGATTCGACCTGGAGTTCGCCACCTCTGGCGAGCAGGCGCTTACCATCGTCGTCGAGGCGCGCGAGCGCGACATCATCCTGCTGCTGTCGGATGTGAACATGCCGGGCATGGGCGGCTTCGACCTGCTCCGTCGCGTGAAGGAGCAGCGCCCCGACCTGCCCGTGATCATGATCACCGCCTATGCCGATCCGCAGACCAGGCGCCGTGCCCTGGAGCAAGGTGCGGACGACCTCCTGCCGAAGCCCGTGGACTTCGCCAGCGTGCGGGCCGAGGTGGATCGTCGCCTGGCATCGTGGACGGGCGGGAAGCCTGCACCATGAGCCGGATCCTCGTGGTGGACGACGAGCCGGACCTCGAGGCGCTCATCCTGCAGAAGTTCCGGCGCGAGGTGCGGGACGGGGCGCTGTCCTTCGCCTTCGCGCGCGACGGCGTCGAGGCGCTGGAGGCGATCGCGCGGGATCCGGGCATCGCGCTGGTGCTGGCAGACATCAACATGCCGCGCATGGATGGTCTCACGCTGCTCGGCCACCTGCAGCGCACCGACGACCCACCGGCCACCGTGATCGTCTCCGCCTATGGCGACATGGCGAACATCCGCACCGCCATGAACCGCGGCGCCTTCGACTTCCTGACCAAGCCGATCGACCTGGCCGACCTGGACGCGACGCTCATGCGGACGCTTCGCCACGTCGCGGCGATGCGCGATGCGCGCGCGCGCCGGGCAGCGGCAGAGCGCGCGCAGGCTGCGCTGTCGCGCTACTTCTCCCCCAATCTCGCGGCGCAGCTCGCATCCGATGCGCGGTCGCTGGACCTTGCCAGCCAGCGGCGCGAGATCACGGCGCTCTTCACCGACGTCACCGGCTTCACGGCGCTGGTGGAGACGATGACGCCGCAGGCGCTCGCAAGCCTGGTCAATGGCTACTTCGCCGGCATGACCGAGATCATCTTCGCGCATGGCGGGACAGTGACGAAGATCATGGGCGACGCGCTGCTGGTGCTGTTCGGCGCGCCGGAGGAACAGCCGGATCACGCGGCGCGCGGCGTCGCCTGCGCCCTCGCCCTGGATGGCTACGCGGAAGCGTTCCGTGCGGCGCGCGCCGCCGAGGGCATAGGCTTCGGGCCAACGCGCATCGGCATCCACTCCGGCGAAGCCCTGGTCGGTGATTTCGGCGGCGGGCGCTACTTCGACTACACGGCCTACGGCGACACCATCAACATGGTCGCGCGGCTGCAGGCAGCCAACAAGGCGCTCGGCACCCGCATCTGCGCCAGCGCGGCGGTGGCCGAGCGCGTGCCGCGTTTCCAGGGCCGGCCGGCGGGCGACCTGCTGCTGCGGGGGCGGACCGAGGCGCTGCGAGCCTTCGAGCCGCTCTCGCCCGACCGCTTCGCCCTGCCATCCACCACGGCCTACGGCGTTGCCTTCGCGAAGCTCGCGGCGCGTGATCCGGTGGCGCTGCCGGCCTTCGCAGTCCTCGTCGGAGCGGCCGAAGCCGATCCCCTGGCCAGCTTCCACCTTCGCCGCCTGCTCAACGGAGGCAGTGGCGCGCAGGTCGAGATCGGCTGATGGACGCGCCACCCGCAGCCTCGCGCCAGGAAGCGCCCCGGCGCCGGTCGCAGGAGTGGATGCGCGAGGCGGGTGCGGGGGCCAGCACCGGCTTGGTCGTGGCCGCGCAGAGCCTGACGCATGGGATGCTCGCCTTCGCGCCGCTCGGGACCGGCGCGACCGCGACGGGCATGGCGGTGGCGCTTGCGGTCTCGGCGGCGGCCGGCCTCTGCGTCGCCGCGCTCGCCGCGACCCGCCCCCTGATCGGGACGACGACGGCGGCCACGGCGCTGGTCACCGGATCGCTGCTCGCGGCGGCCGAGCCGGATACGCCCGGCGCCGGCATCCTGCTGGCGATGCTGCTCGCGCTCCTCGCGGGGCTCCTGATGCTGGTCATGGTGCGGAGCGGTCTCGCACGTCTCGCCTCGCACATCCCGACGCCGGTGACGATCGGCATGGCGAACGCCGTGGTCGTGTTGATCTTCGTCGGCCAGGCGCCGGTGGCGCTCGGCATGGCGCCCGGACAGGGGCTGGTGGGCGAGGCGTTGCGCCCGGCCTCCCTCGGCGTGGCCGCGCTGGCTTTCGCCTTGATGGTCCGGCCGCTGCCGCTGGTTCCCGCACCCGTCGTCGCCTTGGCCGCGGCGACGGTCCTGCACCATGCGCTGGCCGAAGCCGGTCTGGCGGTCGGCCCGGCGGTGATGGCCGCGCCCTCGCCAGCCCATGTCGCCGACGCGGTGCTGGGCGCGTTCGGCGCCTGGCCCGCCCTCGCGGGGCGGGATGCGGTCCTGACGCTGCTGCCCGCCGCAGCAGCATCGCTGGCATTGCTCGCGACGGCCGAGACGCTGATGGCCGCCGCTGCCTTGCGCGAGCGCACCGGACGGCGCGCCGAGCCGAGGCGGGACGTGGCGGGTGCCGGAGCCGCCATGCTGGCAGGCGGGGCACTCGGCGGAGTGCCTGGGAACGCCCTGACAAGCGCCTCGGTGGCGTGCCATGCCTGGGGCGGGCGTGGGCGGCTGGCGATGCTCGTCCGCGCCCTGGTCGCGCTGCTTGCCCTGGTCTTCGCGGGCCCGCTTGTCGCGTTGCTGCCCTTCGCCGCACTGGCAGGCATGCTGATGGGAGCGGTGCTGCGGCTGCTCCAGTTGCAGCCGCTCTTCCCCAAACCCGGCCCGGGCCGCGCACGGAGGGCCGCCGACGCCGCGGTCATCGCCGTGGTCGTCGCTTCGGCGCTGCTGCTGGGCCTGATCCCGGCCATCGCCATCGGCGTGGTGATCTCCATCGGCATCTTCACCTTCGCCATGGCGCAGTCCGCGGTGCGGCGCACCATGCACAATCCGGCCGGTCGCTCACGCGTGCGGCGGCCCGCGCTGGAGGAACGGCTGCTGCGCGAGGCGGGCGACCGCATGGTGGTGCTGGAACTGCAGGGGGCGATCTTCTTCGGCAGCGCCGAGGGAATCCTGCTGCGGATCGAGAAGCTGCGTGCGGCCGGCGCTGAGGTTGTCATCCTCGATCTGGGCCGCGTGACCTGGATCGACCTTTCCGGCGCACAGCGCCTGCTGGAGGCGTGTCGCGCCTGGCCCGGCCGTGTCCTGCTGGCCCCGATGCATGCGGCCAGCCGTGCCGGGTCGGAGTTCGAGGCGCATGGCCTGCGAACGGCCTTGTCGCCCGGCGTGGGGTTCGAGAGCATCGCGGCTGCGGTCGAGGCGGCGGAGGAGACGCTGCTCCAGGCACTGCAGCCGGGTTGCCCTTCCGGCCGCGGCGCGACGGAGGTTCTACATGCGCTCGGGTTGCCACCGCGCGCGGTCGCCGCGCTGCTGCCGAGCATGCGGGAGGTCGCCTTCGAGGCAGGCGCGGTGATCTTGCGCCGGGGCGATCCGGCGGATGCGGCTTATGTGCTGCTTGAGGGCCAGGTCGCCATCAGCCTGCCGGCCGCGGCCGACCGCCCCGCCACGCGCCTGGCCGTGCTCGCGGCCGGGATCGTCTTCGGCGAATCGGCGCTGCTCGGGGCCGCGCATCGCTCCGCCGACGCGACCGCACGGCAGGCCGTGCGCTGCCTGCGCCTGACGACGGACGATGTGCAGGTCCTGAGGACGTCCGATCCCGATGCCGCCTGGTCGCTGATGACAGCCGTCGCACGGCAGCTCGCCAGCAATGTCTCGGCCGCCAACGCCACCATCGGCCGGCTCGAGGAGTGAAGCGGCGATTGGAGGACCTTGAGGGCCTGCTCGCTCGGCTTCCCTTGTCCCTGACGGCTCAGGACGATCTGCGCGCGCGCCTTTGCGCCGCGGGTCGGCACTACCGCGGCGCAGCCCATGCCGCGCTTCTTTGGCAGCACCACAGACGGTTCGCAGCGAGCCTGTGGTTGACGTCGGAGCCGTGGGACACGCGCATCGCCTGTGCCATTGCGTTTCACGATGCGATCTACGATGCACGCAGGCGGGACGACGAGGCGTCGTCGACGGCCCATTTGCGGACCGCCGCCCGCAAGGTGGATTCCGAAACGGTCCATTGGGTCTCCGGCACGATCGAGGCGACGGCGGATCACCTGATGGCGGAGCCGGACGCCGGGATCGCGCCGCAAGCCTGGAAGGCGCGCGCCTGGGTGCTCGACCTTGACCTCACCCCGCTCGGCGAGACGGCGGATGTGTTCGCCGCGAAGCCGTCATGCGCCTGGCAGCGAATGAAGCGGATCGCCGCGCGCTGGATTCCACCCGCCATGATCCGAACCTGCTGGTGCCCACTACGTTGGCTGGTCGAGAAGGAGATCCGGATCGGGCAGAGAGCGGCCGGGCACCCCTTATCCCATGGTGTAGTTGGGAGAAAGTTGCCGCCGCAGGAGCCCGAACTCTTCCGGTCGGCCCTGGTGAACCTCGTCGATCCCCGCCATCCCCTGGCGCTGCCGACCCGCCCCATGGTCGGGCCGCACCTGATCAGTAAGCGGCGACTGACGGCTGCGGCCACGGCGGCTTGAGGGGGGCTCAGGTGGCGTCGGGCTGCAGGCTCCACGGGGCGAGTTCGCCGATGCGGTTGATCGGGTGGGCGGCGATGCGGTCGAGGAGCACGCACAGACAGATGCGGCAGCCAGCGCTATTTTTCGGCTCTCGCACGACGTGCCGCTGGTGGACAACCGTCAGATCGAGTGCAGACTTCTACACCAGATCCGACATCCGTCAGCTCAATCCGATAGTTCGACACGCGAGCATTCATGCAGGTTGCATCAGGCCTCGATCACCGCGATCGCCGCCATCTCGATCAAGAAGTCAGGATGAGTGAGGCAGGAGACCTGCACGCCAGTGCTCGCCGGCGGATGCGCAGCAAAGTCCTCGCGCAGTGCCCACGCCTGCGGCCCGGCGGCGCTGCAACGTCTGGTCATGGTGCCAATTG
Organism: Falsiroseomonas sp.; assembly: GCF_041690465.1. Classification (GTDB taxonomy): domain Bacteria; phylum Pseudomonadota; class Alphaproteobacteria; order Acetobacterales; family Acetobacteraceae; genus Falsiroseomonas. The sequence continues at coordinate 39,470 of NZ_JAWLHG010000033.1, forward strand.
CGCCGCTCGCAAAGCCCATGCGCCTGTCCGCGGATGACCAGCGAATCGCTCTTGCGGCCTGAAGCGCCGCTCCTCGATCCCGGACGGAACTGCTGGCGTGTGGAGACGGCGCACCGGGCCGCCTGCATCGTCGATGGGGAGGCATACTTCTCCCTGGCCAAGCAGGCGCTGCTACGGGCGCGCCACTCCGTCCTGCTCCTCGCCTGGGACTTCGCCGAGCGCGCGCGTCTCGAGCCTGGCGAGGCCGATCCCGCCGAGCCGGACCGCATCGGAGATCTGCTCCGGGCCCTTGCCGATCGCCCGGACGGCCCCGAGATCCGCGTGCTCGTCTGGAGCAAGGCCGCGCTGCTGGGGCTTCGGCGCTGGCGCTTGCCCGGCGCGCAGGCCAGGCATCTGGACGGCGGCCGTCTTCGCTACGTGCTCGATGATCGTCACCCGGCCCTCGCCTGCCATCACCAGAAGGTTCTGGTGGTGGACGACGCGGTCGCGTTCTGCGGCGGGTTTGACTTCGCGGCGAACCGTTGGGACACCCGGGCGCATCTGTCGGACGACCCGCGGCGGCACAGGCCTTCCGGCAGCCCCTATGAACCCCACCACGACCTGATGATGGCCGTGGATGGCCCCGCTGCGCGGGCACTTGGGGAACTGGCCCGGGACCGCCTGCAGCGCGCGACTGGCGAGCGGCTGGAGCCGGCGCCTCCTGGAGGTGATCCGTGGCCTGAGGCCCTCCGGCCAGACTTCAAGGACGTCCCAGTCGGGATCGCGCGAACCGTGCCAGCGTGGCGGGACCAGACGGAGGTGCGGGAGGTCGAGCGGCTCTACGCCGACGCGATCGCCGCCGCGCGTGAGACCATCTACATCGAGAACCAGTACTTCGCCTCTCCGGTGATTGCGGAGATGCTCGCGCGGCGCCTGGCCGAGCCGCACGGGCCCGAGATCGTGATCGTCAACCCGAAGATGGCCCCGAGCGCCGCCGAACGCGTGGCCATGGACAGCGCGCGTAGCGATAATGCTGGCAGGCTACGTGCGGCCGACCGCTTCAACCGCTTCCGCCTTTACGCTGCGCTCACGAGGGGTGATGCGGAGGTGATCGTCCATTCGAAGGTGATGGTCGTGGACGACCGGCTGCTGCGCATCGGCTCGGCCAACCTGAATAATCGCTCGATGGGCGTGGACACCGAGTGCGACCTGGCGATCGAAGCTGTGCCAGGCACGGCCGAGGAGGCGGTGGTCCGGCAAGCGATCCGGCGCGTCCGCGACGCACTCATCGCCGAGCAGGTCGGCGCCTCGGCGGAGCGCCTGTCGCGGGTCATCGCCGAGCAGAAATCCATGATCCTGGCCATCGAGCGCCTGAACGGCAGTTCGTCGCGTCGCCTGATGGAGTTTCCGCCGCCGAGGCCCGACGGGGCACCCAACTGGCCGCACCAAGTCCTGACGGACCCGCTCCGCCCACCCCTTCGACCGGCGCGAGAGTGGCTCGGCTTCAGCCCGAGCGCCTTGCGCCCCGTTGGCGCCGTAGCCCTTGGGGCGGCACTGATCGGTCTGGCCGCAGCGTGGTGGCTCGACAGGCGACGACACCAACGGCCTTTCGGCCGGCGCTGACCGGATGGGGCCCAGCGCGGGGGACGGGCTGTGGCGGAACTGGGCCAACATCCAGCAGTTCCGGCGTGATGGCGTGCCGCTCTGCGGCATGACTTGGTACAGCGTGACCGACCAGATCGACTGGGACATGGCACCGCGCGAGAAGAATGACCGCGTGAACCCGCTGGGGCTTTTCGACCTGGACCGGACGATCCGGCCGGTGGGTGAGGCCTACCGCAGGCTCATCGCGGACTGGTGCGACACGCAGCTGCTGCCGGACGGCCCGCTGATGCTGGTCGGCATCGACGACAGCCACTATGATCTGGACGACCGCGGCGCCGCGCATTCAGCGTGCCAGCAATTCGGGGCCGAGCTCGGCGAGCGATGCGACGCCGAGAAGACCGAGGGCGCGGTGCATGTCGTCCCGCAGGATCTCGATGGATCGCGTCACACCCTCCTGCCCCGCGGCGGCGACGCCGTAGAGCGCAGCGCGGCCGATCTGCACCGCGTCCGCCCCGAGCGCCAACGCCTTCAGCACATCCGCGCCGCGCCGAATGCCGCCATCCACCAGGATCGTAAGCCGGTCCCCGACGATGCGCCGCGCCTCGGGCAGGCTGTCGAGGCCTGCGACGGCACTATCGAGCTGGCGCCCGCCATGGTTCGACAGCACCACCCCAATCGGCGCCGATCTGCGCCGCGCGCGCGACGTCGTCGGCGCGCAGCAGGCCCTTGATGAGCAGCTTGCGCGGCCAAAGATCGCGGATCCGCGCGACCGTGTCCAGTCAAGACCCTTGTCCATCTGCGAGCGGACCCAGAAGGCGCTGTCGTAGAAGCCGCGCTTCTCCTGCGGGACGAAATCGATGATGTTCTCGAACACAGGCATGCCCCGGCGCCGCACCATCGTCGCCGCCAGCCAGCGCGGGTGCCGCGCAGCGTCCAGCATCGCGCGCCAGGTCAGGTGCCCTGGCCTCGTGAAGTGGTGCCGGGCCCAAGCGCGGTTGCCATAGATCTGCGCATCGGTCGTGACCACCAGCGCCTCGCAGCCTGCCCGCTCCGCCCGTGCGATCAGTGCTTCGCGGACCTCCGGCGGGCCGAAGACGTAGAGCAGTCACCGATGCCGCAGGTTGAGCCCGGCACTGACTTCCTCCATTGCCATGTTGGACATGGTGCTCTGCGTGAAGGGGATGCCTGCCTCGGCGGCGGCTTCGGCCAGCATTCGGTCGGCGCCCGCACGGAACAGCCCGTTCAGCCCGGTCGGCGCGATGACGAGAGGCAGCGGGAGCGGACGGCCGAACAGCGTGCCTGCAATGCTGCGCTGCGTGACGTCCACCAGTGCATGCGGCACGAAGCGCCAGGCCGCCAGTGCTGCCAGGTTGCGGGCGAGTGTCTGCTCCTCCTCGGCGCCGCCTTCGAGGTAGGACAGCGCAAAGTCCGGCAGGAAACGATGCGCCATCGCCCGCAGGTCATCGACGGTGATTGCGCGGGCGGGGTCGCGGCCGGCGTAGAGCTGCCGCGAGGGTGAACCGCCGAGCTGTGCAGGGCTCGGCGCAAGGGGCGAGAAGGCGGCGCCGGCCGAGGTTGCCGAGAACGGGATCCCGGGGCGAGCCAGATCGCGCATGGCAGCGGCCGGCATGTCGTTGACCTCCCCGCAGTCGGATTGTCGGGCGGCGTACATGATTTCGCAGCGGCCGGGCCGCAGCTGCGCAAAGCTTGGCGTCAGGCGGCGTTCCGTCCGCGGACCTTTCGGCTGCAGGCCGGCGGACCGCAGCGCAAAGATCTGAAGGGACGTGACCGCGATGCTCTGGCGCTCCTCGACACTTCTCGGCAGCGGCATCCGAGCGATGGACGGCTCGATCGGCAGCGTCTCGGACCTGCTCTTCGAGGATACCAGCTGGGCTGTCCGCTGGGTCGTGGTGGACACCGGCACATGGCTGTCCGGCCGCAAGGTGCTGCTGCCGCCCTCGTCTCTCGGAAGGCTGGAGCTCGAACCGCAGGAATTCGCCGTCGAACTCTCCCGCAGGCAGGTCGAGGAAAGCCCGGAGGTGGACTTCGACGCACCGGTTTCCCGCCAGCTCGAGACGCGGGTCTACTCGCATTATGGCTGGGGTCCCTATTGGGAGTACCCGCCGCTGATGCCTGTCGGCGTGGCGGGCGTCGCGCCGCTGCCGCTTGCGGACGAGGTGCAGCAACGCCCGGAGCGGCGCGACGAACCGACCGGCGACCCGCACCTGCGCAGCGTGACGGAGGTCACGGGCTACTACGTGCATGCGACCGACGGCGATATCGGCCATGTCGAGGAGGTGCTGGTCGAGCAGGAGCGGTGGGCCATCCGCTACGTCATGGTGGACACGCGGAACTGGTGGCCCGGGCGCAAGGTGCTGGTGGCGGCCGGATCGGTGGGCGACATCGACTGGAGCGCGCAGAAGATCAGCGTCGATCTCACGCGCGATCAGGTGAAGAGCAGCCCGGAATACGACCCCGCCGCGGCGCTGGAGCGCCGGGACGAGGAACGGCTGAACGCACATTATGGGCTGACGCCCTACTGGACCTGAGCTGGCCGATACCACGGGCCGGATTGGCGCCGCCGGGTACGGAGCATGGACCGGCAGGCCAGCGACGTGACGATCCCGCCGCTTGGCCTCGGCGGCGTCTTCGCGCGCCCCGACCCGGGCGCCAACGTCGTCGTCTTTGCCCATGGGCAGCGGCAGCGGGCGGTTCAGCCCCCGCAACCGCTTCGTCTCGAGGCGCTGCGCCGGGCCGGGCTCGGCACGCTGCTGTTCGACCTGCTCCTGCCGGAGGAGGCGGAGGACCGCCGCAAGGTCTTCGACATCCCCCTGCTCGCGCACCGGCTCGCGCAGGCGACGGAGTGGCTGCACAGCGCGCATGGCGCGGGCGGCGCCGTCCCCGTCGGCTATTTCGGCGCCAGCACCGGCGCAGGCGCCGCCCTGCTTGCGGCAGCGGAACACCCGGCCGCGGTGCGCGCGGTGGTGTCGCGCGGCGGACGTCCCGACCTTGCCGGGGTAGAGGCGCTGGGCCGGGTCCGTGCGCCGACGCTGCTGATCGTGGGCAGCCTCGATCCCGAGGTGCTGGCACTGAACCGCGAAGCGGCCGCGCAACTCGGCGCGGAGGCGGAGGTTCGGGTGGTGCAGGGCGCAAGCCATCTGTTCGAGGAGGCCGGGACGCTGGAGGCGGTGGTGGTCCACGCACGCGACTGGTTCGTGCCGCGCATCGGCCGGGAGCGTGGCCAGCCATGAGCTTCGGCAGCCACGAGCAGCCTCGCGCATGAGGGCAAGAACAGGCAGCGGAGCGGACATCCGGACATCCCGCCACTCTCGCCGCCGGGCAGGCCCGGACCGCCGCCGCCGCTGCCCGGATCCCGGCGCCACGCCGCTCCGGCCACCGCAAGGACGCGCGGCGCAAGCCCCGCGCGCGGCACAGGAGGATCCGCACCATGGCACCGCGCCAGCAGACCGGCCCTGACACGGGCGGGCGGGAGGAGGCGGAACTCGCCCGCCTGATCGGCGCCGCGGCCGAGCCGCTGCCCGATCCCGGCGAGGCCGAGGCGTTCGGCGCCTGCTTCGACCGCTTCGCCGGCGCGCGTGTCGTGCTGCTGGGCGAGGCCACCCATGGCACGAGCGAGTTCTACCGCGCCCGCGCCGCCATCACGCGCCGCCTGGTCGAGCGGCACGGCTTCACCATCGTGGCGATGGAGGCGGACTGGCCGGACGCAACGCAGCTCGATCGCTGGGTCCGCGACCGCCCGGCTGCGCCGGACGACGGCGCCGACGCGCCCTTCGCGCGGTTCCCCTCCTGGATGTGGCGCAACGCGGAGACGCGCGCGTTCACCGGCTGGCTGCGGGAGTGGAACCTCGGCCAGCCGCCGGCGCGCCGCGCGGCGATCCGGGGCCTCGACATCTACTCGCTCGGCGGTTCCATCGGATCGGTGCTGGGCTATCTCGACGCCAATGACCCGGAGGCGGCGCAGGCCGCGCGGCGTCGCTATGGCTGCCTGACGCCCTGGCAGCAGAGCCCGCAGGATTACGGGCGCGCGGTGCTGATGGGCGCGCAGGACACGTGCGAGGCGGCTGCGGTCGCGCAACTCGGTGCCCTTTTGGACGAACGCCTGCGGCGGATGGCAGAGGATGGCGAGGAGCTGTTCGACGCCCGCCAGAACGCCCGCGTGGTGCGCTCCGCCGAGCAGTACTACCGGTTGATGTACCGCAGCGGCACCGAGAGCTGGAACCTGCGGGACCGGCACATGTTCGACACGCTCCGTGCGCTGCTGGACCATGGTGGCCCGGACGCCAGGGCGGTGGTCTGGGCGCACAACAGCCATATCGGCAATGCCGCCGCCACCGAGATGGGCTGGCAGGGCCAGTTCAACATCGGCGAGCTTTGCCGGACCGCCTTCGGCGAGGAGGCGGCGCTGATCGGCTTCGGCACGGATCGCGGCACGGTCGCGGCCGCGCATGACTGGGGCGGGGCAATGGAGGTGATGCGCGTGCGCCCGGTGCGGCGCGACAGCCATGAGGCGCTGTTCCGCGCCGGCGCGCCGGCACGGTCCCTGACGCCGCTGGCGGGGCCGCACGCGGGCGAGTTGCGCGATGCGCTCTCCACGCCGCGGTTGGAGCGGGCGATCGGCGTCATCTATCGGCCGGAGACGGAGCTGCAGAGCCACTACTTCGAAGCCGTGCTGCCCGAGCAGTTCGACGCCTTTGTGTGGTTCGAGGAGACGACGGCCGTCACTCCGCTGGCCGGGGCAGGCGCCAAGGGGGAGCCGGAGACCTTCCCCTTCGGCGTGTGAGGCACGGCAATTTCAAGGTCTGGCAGCGTACCGGCTTCGGACCGTCGTCACCGTCACGGGCGCGAACGACAGGGCGCGGCGGCGTTTGCATCGGCAGGCGCGGCGTCGCGCGAAGCCCGCGAGCGCCGCCGGCATCTGCAGCTTTGGAAAGGAGATACGCATGGCGAACAGGCGAATCCGGCTCCTGTTGAGGACATCCATGGTGGCCGCTTCGGCCGCGGCCATGCTGGCGGCATCGCCGCCTGCGTTTGCCCAGCAGGCCCAGGATCGGACGCAGCCGCAGCAGCAGCGCACAGAGGCCGACGCCCAGCTGAGCCGGGCGGCCGACGAGGTGTTCCGGGCGCTGGACCGCAACCAGGGCACGGAAGCCTATTGGGACGCGATGGAGGAGGCGACGGACACGCTCTATCGCTACGGGCTCATCTCGCGCAACGTCGAGCGCTTCTACGATCGTCGCGAAAGCCGTGCCGACTGGAACTGGGACGAGCGGCGCGCCGCGATCAACCCGCGCTACCACGACCACGTCCTGGAGGTGCTGCGCCGCAATCGCGGGACCCCGGCCTACTACCAGGCGATGGAAGCTGCCTCCGACGAGCTCGAATGGGAGGGCATGGTCTCCGACGCGACCGAGGAATACTTCGACCGGATGGCTGGCCGCGCGGGCTGGGGCGGCTATGGCTACTGGCGGGGCGGCTACCCGGCCTATGGGGGCACCTATCCCTATGGCCCCTATGGCCCCGCGTACCCCGGCTACGCCGCGGGCGGCTGACCAACCGGGCGGCCCGTGCGACGCGGGCCGCCCTCGCCGCTCAAACCTGAAGAAGGAGAGGTGATCCCATGTGGGGCTTCATCATCTTCCTTGTCCTGCTCGCCCTGATCATCGCCGCCCTGCCGACATGGCCCTACAGCCGGCGCTGGGGCTATGGCCCGGTGGGCGGCGCGACGGCGCTGCTCGTGCTGTTCCTGCTCCTCGTCTGGTTCGGCATCATCGCGGTCGCCTGGCCGGGTTACTACTAGGACTTGCCGGAGCTATGGCGCCCAAGCGGAGCGTGTCCCGATCGGGTGGTGGCTGCGCCTCCCGGCGCAGTCACCCCCCCGCACGTCCGCACGGGCGGGTGCGGCTGCGCTGGTACGGCCCCGGACTGCTCTGGATGCTCTCCTCCGTCGGGTCGGGTTCGGTGCTTTTCACGCCGCGCGTCGGTTCGCAATACGGCTACCACCTGCTCTGGATCGCACTGGTCGTCGTGCTCTTCCAATGGGCCATGATCCGCGAGGTCGGGCGCTTCACCGTCTGCACGGGGCGCACCTTGCTGGACGGCTTTCGCGACCTGCCAGGGCCACGCGGCTGGGCAGTCTGGTTCATCTTCCTGCCGCAACTGCTCGCCGCAGTGGTGACCATCGCCGGCATCGCCGCATTGGCCGGCAGCGCGATGATGATCGCGCTGCCGGGCTCGCAGGCCCTCTACGCGACCGACCTGATCCTGCTCTCGATCCTGCTGGTGGTCAGCGGACGCTACAAGGCGGTCGAGCGCACCAGCGCAATCCTCGCCGCGGTGCTGGTGCTGGCCGCGGTGGCGAGCGCAATCGCCGTCCTTCCCGGTCTGGGCGCCTTGTCGCGTGGCGCCGTGCCGAGCTTCCCCGACGGTTTCGATCCCTATTTCGTCCTGCCCTGGGTGGGCTTCATCCTTGCCGGGGCGGCGGGCGTGCTCTGGTTCTCCTACTGGGTGGCCGCGCGCGGCTATGGCGGCCCTGTCATCGAACCCGGACAGCAGGAGCACCATGCCGCCGGTGCGGACGCGGCCGAATCCAAGCCGTTGGACGAGGCAGAGCGGCACGCAAGGCTGCACGGCTGGACCGGCCTGATGGACCGGACGGCACTGCTTGGCGTGTGCGGCGGCGGGCTGGTCGTGCTCGCCTTCCTGATCCTTGGGGCCGAGGTGCTGCGGCCGCAGGGTGTCGTGCCGGAGGGGATCAAGGTCGCCGAGGACCTGACCAGCCTGCTCTCGGAGGTCTGGGGTGCTGCCGGCCGCTGGATCCTGCTGGTCGGCATCATCGTCGCACTGGCGGGCACCATCCTCGCCGACCAGGATGGCTGGGGGCGCACCTTTGCCGATTCGACGCTGCTGCTGACGGACCGGCAGCGCTGGCGCGAGCGCGGCGGCTGGGCCGGCTGGCTGCTCGGCGACCGCGAGCATCTCAAGAACGCCTACGCCGTCGTCGCGACGGCGGCGGTGCCCCTCGCGATCTTCTTCGTCGTGCGCAAGCCGGTCGAGATCCTGTCGGTGGGCGGCATCGTCGCCGCGGCGCATACGCCCGTCGTCGTCTTCCTGACGCTGTGGCTGAACCGCCGGCATCTGCCAGCCAGCCTGCGCGCCGGCTGGACCATGACATGCGTCGCCGCGGCCGCGGGTCTCTTCTTCACCGCCTTCGCGGTCATCTACTTCGCCGACCTCGCGGGCGTGCAGATCATCGGTGGCGAGGACCAGGGGAACGGCGTAGCCGGCGGGAACGCGGCGGATGAAGACGACGACCGACCAACCGCAAATCAGGAGAGCCTTGATGGCAGCAGATGACACGAACCGCTCGCATGGGCTGAACCTCCCTCGCAACCCGCTCGAAGACAAGACGCTGCCGGGCACTCCTCCCGGGCAGGCACAGCCGTGGCCCGGCAGCGACGCCGCGCTGCGCCCGCAGGCGGACCATGGCGAGGAAAGCTATCGTGGTGGCGACAAGCTCCCAGGACTGAAGGCGCTGATCACCGGCGGCGATTCCGGGATCGGGCGCGCCGTCGCCATCGCCTTCGCGCGCGAGGGCGCCGACGTCGCCTTCACCTATGTGGAGGGCAAGGAGGAGGAGGACGCGAAGGAGACGACCCGCTGGATCGAGAAGGCCGGGCGTAAGGCGCTGGCCATCGGCACCGACCTGCGGCGGCAGGAGAATTGCCGCGCAGCCGTGGAGCGGACGGTGCGCGAACTCGGCGGCCTGAACATCCTGGTCAACAACGCCGCCTTCCACATCGAGGCGAAGGACTTCCGCGACATACCCGCGGAGCAGTTGGAGAACACCTTCCGCACCAATGTCTTCTCGTATGTCTGGATGGCGCAGGAAGCGGCGAGGCGCCTGAAGGGGGGCGACGTCGTGATCAACACCGGCTCGGTGGTGGCGCTGATGCCCTATCCGCAGCTGACAGACTACTCCGCGACCAAGGCGGCAGTCCTGAACCTGACCAGGAACATGGCCGTCGCCCTTGCGCCGGAGGGCGTGCGGGTGAACTGCGTCGCACCGGGTCCGGTCTGGACACCGCTGATCGCCGCGACACGCGACGAGGAGTTCGTCGCCGAGTTCGGCGCGAAGAGCCTTTGGCACCGCCCTGCGCAGCCGGCGGAGCTGGCGCCGAGCTACGTGTTCCTCGCCTCCACCGACAGCCGGTACTACACCGGCGAGGTGCTGTGCCCGAGCGGCTATCCGACGACGACGCGCTGATGACGACCGGCCCAATCCGAGGAGATCCAGCATGGAACGGAAGACTTGTCCCGCGGGCCCCTCGCGGCGCCGGGTCGTCACCGGGGTTGGCACCGCCCTGCTGGGCTCTGCCTTGCCGGTCGGCACGGACCCCGGCTTATCTTGCCCGCGCGCGCGCGCAAGCCGGATCCACCCCGGACCGCAACGCCGCGGATGCGTTCGAGCGGGACTACGTCGATAACGCGGTCGAGCGCCACGTCAAAAGGGCGGTCTTCTCAGGGCCGCGCCTGTCGCTGTCGATGCTCGACCTGGCCTTCAGCAAGGAGGCAGCCCTGACGCCCCACCTCTGGGGAGGAGGGGCTCTCCGCAGGCGAAACCGCCCCGGCAGGGCTATATCTTCACCCGCACCCGGCGAACAGCCGCGACCCGCGGCATTGGCCCGATCCCGAGGCATTCAATCCCGATCGCTACCTGTCGGCGCCGACCAGCGCCGAGGTCGACGAGGCACGGTGCCAGCAGATCGGGCTGGCGCGCTGCCCGTTCAGCGCCACCTCCGCACCCGTTAAGGACGGCCGTGATGCGGCAATGGCGAATAGTGGGTTCGGCACCGTCCACCCAGTGTCGGCGGGAAAGCCTGTCCCATCGTCGATCACGCCGGCTACGCGCCCTTCGGCTTCGGCTACCGCCGCTGCGCCGGGGAGTGGCTGACAGTCGATCTCTTCAAGGATGTCCTGCGGAAGGTCTGGCGCGACGGGCTCGCATTCGAACGCTCAGCCTCGACAGCCCGGAAAAGCTGCCGGTCTGGCCGGCGCCGGTGATCGACGACGACATGGCGTTCCGTGTCACGCGGTAGACCCACCGCCTGCGCGTCCGACCGCCGGCACGGATCGTAACCACCGACCCGGCGCTGCCGCCGGAAAGCGAAGGACCCGCATGGGCACGCAGGAACTGGGCTTCAGGTCACTACACGAAGAGGTCGGGCCGGTGGACCTCGCCGTCACCGGCCGCATTCCGCCATGGCTTCGCGGTGCCCTGGTGCGCACCGGCCCGGCATTGTTCGAGGTGGGTTCTTCCAGCTATCGGCACTGGTTCGACGGGCTGGCGATGCTGTACCGATTCGGGTTCGGAGGCGGCGGCGTGCGCTACGCCAGCCGCTTCGTGCGAAGCCGCGGCTACGAAGCAGCCCGCACCGAGCAACGAATCGCGCATGGCGAATTCGCGACGGCACCGGATCGCGGCGTGCTCGGCCGCATCGGTGCGCTGTTCCGCGCCTCCGAGCCGTCCGACAACGCCAATGTCAACGTCCTGATCCGCCGGGATGGCGCATTCGCGCTGACCGAGACGCCACGCCCGGTGGCCTTCGATCCTGCCACCCTCGAAACGCTGGGGCCCACGCCGTTCACGGACGGCCTGAACGGCCAGGTGACCACCGCGCACCCGCATATCGATGCGCGGCGCGGCGTGCAGGTGAACTATCTCCTGGAGTTCGGCCGCCGCTCCTGCATCCACGTCCTCGAGCAGCCGCTGGACGGCAGGGAAAGGCGGCTGCTGGCCAGCGTGCCGGTCGACCGACCCGCCTACATGCACAGCTTCGGGCTGACCGACCGCTACGTGGTGCTGGTGGAGCCGCCCCTTCGCGTCCACCCGCTGCGCATGCGCTTCAGCACCAGGCCATTCATCGCCAGATACCGTTGGCAGCGTGGCGAGGGCACGCGGTTCCGGCTGGTGGACCGGTCCGACGGCAGCGTGACGACGGTCGAGGGCGAGTCCTGCTTTGCCTTCCACCAGGTGAACGCCTTCGACGACGGGGACGATGTCACCATCGATCTCTGCGCCTATCCCGACGCCGCCATCGTGGACAATCTCAGCCTCGATCGCCTGCGCGGCCCTGGCACTTCGGGGGTCGCGCGCAGCCGCCTTCTTCGCTATCGCCTGCCGAGAACCGGAGGCACCGCAAGGGTCGAGGAGATCTCGCCGGAGCCCGCCGAGTTGCCGCGGATCCACGAAGGCGCTTCCGCCGGCCGCCGCTATGCAAGCCTTTGGGCCGCAAGCACACGCAGCGCCGAGAGCGGGTTCTTCGACCGGATCAACCGCATCGATGTCGAGAACGGCTCGCGGGCGGCGAAATGGGAGCAGGACGGCTGCTATGCTGGCGAGCCGCTGTTCATCCCGCGGCCGGGCGGCAGCAGCGAAGCTGACGGCGCGGTGGTCTCGCTGATCCTGGACTCGGTCGCACAGCGCTCCGCCCTGCTTGTGCTGGACGCAAAGGACCTTGTGGAGCTGGCACGCGCCGAACTGCCCCACATCGTCCCCTTCAACTTCCACGGCCGACATACCAGCGGAGCGGAGCCAGCGGACACGGTGGCCTGACCGGGGCCGGCATCGGGCAACATCGCTTGCACCTGCGCGCCCCGATGGACCGATCCCGGAGAGGCGCAAGATCAGCGGATCATCCGAATGCAGCCTGGAGCTCGGCGGAGCCGCCGAGGATGGCGCCGTAGATGATCTGTCCGACCAGGGTGGTGAGCGGCGTACGGCGGCCGCAGTTGAGCCCCATGAAGCGGGGAGGCTCGATCTGGCGCAGCCTCGTCGGCCCGTCATGCTCCGACGCCATGCGCGAATGCAGGAATGGCAGCAGCGGCAACACCCCAGCCAGAAGCACGAGTCCGTGCAACACGCCCAGCACCGTGCCGAGCCACCAGGTGCTCCTGCCCGGGCTGACGAAGACCAGGAAGTAGCCAAAGGCGAAGATCCAGCCTCCGGCGACGTAGAGCAGGAAGCCGAGCACCCTGGCCCACCGCCTGTTGCCGGTCAGGAAGGTCCCAGCCAGGAAGGGCAGGCTCAGCCGCGACAGGCCCGCGCCTTGCGCGCCCTGCAGCACGGCGGTGATGGTGGAAACCACGATTCTCCGCTTGCCGGCCATGCTGTCCTCCCTGATCAAAGGTTACGGAGCAGACGGCGCGCCTCCGCTATCCCGCGCGCCAGAAGCGGCACCAGCCATCCGCGCTGACGTCCCCGATCACGACCGAGCACTGGTCCGGGGCGGAGAAGTAGCGACAGCCTGCGCAGCGCTGGCCGTCCTTCGGATTGTCCTGGTAGTTCGCCGTTTCCTTCGACACCTCCGTCTGCGCCGCCGCAGCGTTCGGCCTCCCGAAGGCGACGGCGGCCAGCCCGAGGGCAGGGCCCGTCAGGCTGCGACGCAGAAACAGGCGGCGCGTTGAGCATTCTCGAAGGGCGCGCCTCTGGTGTCTCATCGTCGTGCTTTCTCCCGGGCGTCCTTCCGTGTCCTCGCCTCGTCCGCCGCGATGCGTCGCAAGCCACAACCACGCGCCATGATCTCGGTTTCTCACAGGGGCGTGCCGCAAAGCCCAAAGATGGTGCCGTGGCGTCCAGCGTGGTGCGTTGCCCTGGCTCGCCAGGACATGCCGTCGGAGGGCTACCCGGATGACCACGGAGCCGGTCCAATCAGGCCGTTGCGGAGGGTGGTTCCGTCACGCCGGCGCACCCCGGCGACCGGTGCGGCGTTCCGTCGGGTGAATCGCGGCGACCTAACCCGGAAAGCTGTACGAGAATGCCCGACCCTGTTCTCCTCTCCCTCGGCAGCGTCAACGCGGATTTCCAGGTTCGGGTGGACCGCGCCCCGGGTACCGGCAGCACGCTGACCGGCAGCGGCTTCGTGCGGCTCGGCGGCGGCAAGGCGGCCAACCGGGCCGTCTGCGCCCAGCGGCTCGGGGTGTCCTCCGCGCTGCTGGGCCGGGTGGGCGACGACGAGCTGCGCGAGCAGGCGCTCGCACCTCTGCGCCGCGCGGGCCTGAACCTGGACGCGGTCTCGGTTGCGCCCGGACAGGCCACCGGGGTGGCGATGATCGCCGTGCTGCCGGATGGCAGGAAGTGCATCGTTCTGGCCGCCCATGCAAATGGCGACTGGGATGCGGCGGCTGAGGAAGCGGCGGCTTCGGCTATCGCCGCGGCGCCGGCAGGCTCCGTGCTGGCGCTGGACTGCGAGGTTCCCGCCGGCGTCCTGGCGCGCGCCGTCGCGGCGGCACGCGGAGCCGGCCTGGACGTGGTAGTGGACCCCTCTCCTCCTGGCCGCGCGCCGCCGGAGGCGGTCGCCAAGATGGCCGCCATCACGCCGAACCCCGAGGAGACGGAGGCCCTGACCGGCATCGCGGTGGACGGGCCCGATGCCGCGGCGAAGGCAGCGGAGCGCCTGCTTGAGCTCGGAGCCGGCCTCGCCTGCGTCAAGCTGGCTGATGGGGGCTGCGTCGCCGCCTGGGCCGGCGGGGCCTGCCACGTGCCGCCCCTGCCGGTACAGCCGGTGGACAGCACCGGCGCCGGGGACGCCTTCGCCGCTGCCCTTGCCGTCGCGCTGATGGAGCACCGGCCACAAGCGGAGGCAGCCATGTTCGCAGTGGCCGCCTCAAGCCTCGCCGTGACCGCCTATGGCCCGCAACCGGCCTATGCGGAGCGTGGCCGCGTGGAGGCGGCGCTGCCCAGCTTCGCGGCGCGGCTGCGCCCTCTCGCACGGGCCTGACATGGCGCCGGTCCCGCATGCGCTGTTCGCCTGCAAGAGCTACGAACCTGCTGCCGAGGGACGGCGGGAATCGCTGTTCGCGCTCGGCAACGGCGTGCTGCTGGTTCGCAGCTGCCCGCCTTGGGCGGATGCCGACGGGGTGAACTATCCCGGCACCTATCAAGCCGGCCTCTACGATCCGGTGGACCAGATGGTCGCCGGCGAGCACCTGCGCTTCGACGCGCTCGTCAACCTGCCGGACGGGCTGTCGCTCACCTTCCGGCTGCCGGGTGAAGCGGCCTGGTTCTCGCCCGTCGCGCTACAGGCGGGCATGCCCGCGCGTGGTTGGCAGGAGGCCTATCACGGCCAGGTCTTCTGGGACGAGATCTTCGTCCAGCCCTTCCTCGCGACGCGGTTCCCGGAGCTTGCGCGCTCACTGCTCCTGTATCGCTGCGCCCGGCTTGATGCGGCACGCGAGGCGGCGCGCCGGCATGGCTTCGCGGGGGCCATGTTCCCCTGGCGCAGCGCCAGGTCAGGCCGCGAGGAGACGCCGCGGCGCCAGCCCAATCCGCTGTCGGGCCGCTGGATGCCCGACCATACGCGGCTGCAGCGCCACATCGGCGCCGCCATTGCGTACAACATCTGGCAATATGCTCTCGTGACCGGCGACGAGGAGTTCCTGGTCAGCCATGGCACCGAGGTGATTCTCGAGATCGCCCGGTTCTTCGTGAGTGCGGCGAGCTTCGATCCGGCCCTCGGCCGCTGGCGGATCCGCGGCGTGGTCGGGCCGGACGAGTACCACGGCGCCTATCCGGGCGCGGAGACCCCCGGGATCGACGACAACGCCTATACCAACGTCATGGCGGCCTGGACGCTGCGCCTGGCGATGCAACTGCTCGACCGGCTGCCGTCCGCGGCGCGCCACGCGCTGTGCGACCGCCTGCGGATCGGCGCCGAGGAGCCCGCGCTCTGGGACGCGGTCGCCCGGGGGCTCCGGCTCGCCTTCCATGCGCATGGCAGGCTCGAGCAGTTCGACGGCTTCGGCACTTTGCGGCCGCTCGATCAGCAGGCCATCGCGGAGCAGCACCCGGGCGAGCGCGTGGACTGGGTGTTGGAGGGGCGCGGCGAGACGGCCGATGCCTATCAGGTCGTGAAGCAGGCCGACACCTTCATGCTGCCCTACCTCCTGCCCGGTGCGGAGCTGGACGAGGTGGTGCACGGCATGGGCTATCGTCTCCCGCCCGACGCGCTGCGGCGCACCGCCGACCACGACCTGGCGCGCACCACGCATGATTCCAGCCTCTCGCGCGTGGTCTGGGCCGGCGCGCTGGCACGCCTGGATCCGGCGGCTTCCTGGCGCCTGTTCCGCCACGAGGCGGTTCCCGACCACGACGCAACGAGCGCCTCGGCCGCGGCGGATGGCCTCCATCTCGGCGCGATGGCGGGGGTGATGGACGTGCTGCAGCGCCACTACCTCGGCTTCCGGGTGCAGGCGGATGCGATCATGCTGGACCCCGCACCGCCGCCGGAACTCGGCCATGTGCGGCTGGGCCTGCGGTGCCGCTTCGGCGCATTTGCGCTGGACTGGTCGGGATCGGTCCTCACCCTGCACTCCGATCCCTCCAACCCCGCGCCCGTGAAGGTGCGGCTCGGAGACGGGTCGGAGATGGTGCGTCCGGGCGGGTCGCTTGCGATGCGGCCGGGCTGCGGCGACTGACGCCGGCGGGCGGAGCTCAGCTCCGCGTGTAGAGATAGGCGACGATGTCGCGGGCGTGCTGCTCCTTGACGCCCATATCCGGCATGGCGGTTCGCGGAGCGATCTCCTGCGGCCTCAGGATCCACGACAGCATGTTTTCCGGCGTGTTCGGCAGCACGCCCGCAACGTAGCGCCGCCGCGCGACGTCGTGCAGCGATGGCCCGACATGCGCCTCGGGCCCGGTCATGCCCGGCACCTGGTGGCAGGCAATGCAGCCATACTGACCGAGTGCCAACCGCCCCCGCGCCGGGTCGCCGATTCCGCCGCCGACCGGCAGGCCGGAACCTGCTCCCTCCTCGCAGCCGAGCAGCCCCAGGAGGGCGAGCGGCAGCAGGCTCGCCAAGCCCCCGGCCCTCCTGGCGCGCGGCGTCACAGGCACTCTCCCGCTGCGGGCACGGCGTCCGCAGATCTGGCCGCGGCCGCCACGGTCGGGCAGGCTGCCTCCGGCGGCGGAACGCCGAACGACCGCACCATCTCCTGATACGCAATCGGCGTCATGGTGGGCATGCGCGTGACCAGCGCCACGATCGCCCAGATCTCCGCATCCTCGAGCTTCAGCTCCCAGCCAAGCATGCCGGACATCTTCACGCCGTGCTTGATCACCCAGAAGATCTGCGCGGGCGTCCTGTGCCGGGCGATGCCCACGATGGGCGGTGGCACCGGCGTCATGCCGAGCGAAAAGGGCGCCGGGGCGACGCCCGGCGCGCCGTGGCACTGCGCGCAGTGGTCCTGGTAGTGGCGCAGCCCTTCCGGCAGGAGCCCCGGCTGCGCCAGGTCCGGCGGCTCGCCGACGCTCGCGGCGTAGCGTGCGATGGATCGGTTGTAGGCCGTCTCGATGACGGCATAGGTGATCGGCAGGTGCTGCTGCGTGGCCGCGATGGGGTAGAAGCCCGAATAGATCCAGGCCGCCGCCACCGCGGCCTCCACGGCGAGCACCGCCACCACGGTGATGGCGACCTTCCTCACAGCAGGCCCCTGCCGCCGCGCAGCGTGTAGAGATAGGCGGCGATGTCACGGGCCTCGCGCTCCGTCGCGCCGACATCGGGCATGGCCGTTTGCGGCTGCACCGCTTGCGGGTCCCGGATCCAGCGGACCAGGTTCTCCGGCAGGTTCGGCACGACGCCCCCGATGTAGGCCTGGCGGGCCACCGCCCGGAGCGGCGGGCCGACGGTGGAATTCGCACCGCTGATGCCGGGGATGACGTGGCACGAGCCGCAGCCGAGTTGGCGGATTGCCTCCCGCCCCCGTTCGGGATTGCCGCCGGCGACGACCATCGGCGGCCCCGCCTGCCCGCCGGTATCGTCGCAGCCGGCAAGCGGCAGCGTCGCCAGCCCCGCGAGCAGCACGGCGGCGGCCCTCACGGGATCCCCGCGCAGGGATCGAGCAGCAGCATCGGGATGCTGCCGATGGCGATGCCGAGCAGGGAGATGGCGCTCAGCGCCGCCCCGCCGATGCCGAGGAAGCGGGCCCGCCGCACGTGATGGTGCGTCGCATCCCCGGCCGGCAGGCGGCGCAGCGCCAGCAGGCCCATGGCGCATCCGCAGGCCGCAACCGCCAGCGTCGCGAGCGTGACGCCGAGTTGCAGCGCCGGATCCCCCTCTCCGCAGACGTGCCAGACGAGAACACAGCTGACATTCTCGTGCAGCGCCCAGGCGAGCGGGCCGAGCAGCCATCCGGCCCAGAGGATCGCGAGGCTGCCCCTGTTTGCCTCGCTGCATTGCGGCTGTGCGTCCATCATGCCCGTTGCGCTCGTTACTGCAGCCGCGGCGCCCGGTAGAGCGTCAGGTAGAACGGCACCCAGATCCCCGCCACGAAATACCAGTAGAGCGTATCCACGCCGACGCCGAGCTGCCGCTCCGGGGTGAAGTGACCGCGCCAGGACAGCAGCGTGACCACCGCCGTGCCGACCGCGGCGGAGCACACATGCACGAAGTGGAAGCCGGTGATCGCCCAGACGATCGAGCCATACGGGTGGCTATCCCAGCAGAACTCGAATGCCGCCATCTGCAGCCAGCGCAGCACCAGCACGATGCAGGCGATCAGCACGCTCACCCCGGTGCCAATGGTGCAGATGCGCTGGCTGCCCCGGTCCAGGCCGCGTCCCGCCCAGCGCATCGTCAGGCTGCTCGTCAGCAGCAGCACGAGGTTGACCGAGGCCCAGAGCAGTTCCGGCGGCCGCAGCCCGGCGGGCGGCCACTCGGGCGCGTTGAACATGAGGTAGAAGTAGCTTGCCATCAGCGCCCCGGCGACCGTCAGCTCGACCGCGACAAGGCCGCCGATGCCCCACCACAGCGGATGCGTCTTGTCCGCGAAGCGGCTGAGCTCGGCGGCATCCACGGCAGGGACGGTGCGCATCGCTCAGTCCTCCCGCCAGGGGCGACGCGGCCAGAACCAGCCGACGAAGGTGAAGAAGACCAGGAAGAAAGCGATCACGAAGAAGATCGGGTGCACCAGCAACCCGATGAAGCCGACCGAGGCGGCGACGGCAGAGAGGAAGGGCCAGATCGTCGGCCCCGGCAGCACCTGCACCTGCTGCGGCTCCGCATCGAGCGTGGTGGTGACGAGCGTCTCGCGCCGGTCGGCGCGCAGCCCGGTGACCACCGGCCGCTCGCGCGCACCGCGCCATTCCCACAGCGGCCAGCGGCTGCGCACCACCGGGATGTGGCGGTGGTTGTAGGGCGGCGGCGGCGAGCTGGTGGACCACTCCAGCGTGTCGGCGCCCCAGGGATCGTCCCCGGCCCGCGCGCCGCGCCGCAGGCTCCAGAGCGCATTGAGGAGTGTCACGGCGAACCCCGCGGCGAGCACGAAGGCGCCCGCCGTCACGAGCAGGTTCAGGTCACCCCAGCCCATCTCCTCGACATAGGTGTAGACGCGCCGCGGCATGCCCTGCAGGCCGAGCTGGCGCATCAAGAAGAAGGTGAGGTTGAAGCCGATGAAGGCGAGTGCGAAGCTCCAGCGCCCCGCCCGCTCGCTCATCATCCGCCCGGTCATCTTGGGGTACCAATAGTAGAGCCCGCCGATCAGCGGGAAGCCGGCGCCACCGATCAGCACGTAATAGAAATGCGCGACCAGGAAGTAGGTGTCGTGCACCTGCAGGTCGAACGGCACCGAGGCCACCATGACACCGGTGAGGCCACCGAGCACGAAGATCGCGAAGAAGCCCAGCACGAACAGCATCGGCGTGGCGAAGCGGATCCGGGCACCCCAGAGGGAAGCGCTCCAGCAGAACACCTGGATGCCGTTCGGGATCGCGATCATCGCACTCGCCGCCATGAAGAAGCTCAGGCCGAGGTGCGGCAGGCCCGTCGCGAACATGTGGTGGACCCAGAGCCCGAAGCTGACGAAGCCGGTGGCGACGAGCGACAGGACGAGCGCCGTGTAGCCGAAGATCGGCCGGCCGGTAAATGTGACGATGATCGTCGAGATCATCCCCAGCGCGGGCACGAGGATGATGTAGACCTCCGGATGGCCGAAGAACCAGAACAGGTGCTGCCAGAGCAGTGGCTGCCCGCCCGCCTCCGCCAGGAAGAATTGCGTGTCGATCAGCCGGTCCATGATCAGCAGGCTGCTCGCGACGATGATCGCCTGCATGGCGAACATCATCATGACGGCCATCACCAGCATCGCCCAGACAAAGAGCGGCATGCGGTCGAGCGACATGCCGGGCGCGCGCAGCTTCAGTATGGTGACGATGATCTCGACCGCCGCGGTCAGCGCGGAGACCTCGATGAAGGTAATCATCGTGGTCCAGATCCCGACGCCGAGGCCGGGCGAGTAGATCTTGTTCGCCAGCGGCACGTAGTTGAACCAGCCGGTCGCCGGCGCGATGCCGAGGAAGAGCGAGGCGAAGAAGACCGTCCCGCCGATGAGGTAGATGTAGTAGCCGAACGCGGAAAGGCGCGGGAACGCCATGTCGCGCGCGCCGATCATCAGCGGCACGACGAAGATGGCGAATCCCTCCATCACCGGGATGGCGAAGAGGAACATCATCGCCGTCCCGTGCACGGTCATGATCTGGTTGTAGCGCTCGGGGCCGAGCAGCGTGTTCTCGGGGGCCGCGAGTTGCAGGCGCATCAGCAGCGCCAGCACGCCCGACAGGGGGAAGAACACGAAGGCCGTCGCGATGAAGCGCCGGCCTATTATGCGCTGGTTCACCGGCCTGAACCAGCCGATGAAGCCGCTCGGCGAGCGCCAGGTGCGGGCCAGCAACGCAGTCTCGTCCTGCGCGCCGGCGGTGTCCCCGGGGCGTCATCTAGACCCGAGTAGCCCAGGCTGGAATCGGCTTGTGATTGGATGCGGCGCGGCAGGGTGTGATTCGTAGGCGTCCAGCTTTGGCTGGAGGCGGAGATG
>NZ_JAWLHG010000034.1:0-59332 GCF_041690465.1 Falsiroseomonas sp.
CATGCCTGTCGGCCTCCTCGCCGACAGACAGCTTGAATCAGATCCGCCCCGCGCCGGGGAATCCCCTTCGATTCATTCAGCTCGGAAACCGCTCTAGCGGCGCAAACCCGCCTCATGGTCGAAGCGCACCCAGCCCGGCACCCTGGCGGCCAGGTTCACCTCCCGCCATTTCGGGTGCCGCGGCGGCCGCAGGAATTCCTCGAACCGCTCATGCAGCGCCTCGACGAAGCGCGACACCTTGCGGTGCCGCTCGCTGCCGGGCTGCCAGGCATAGACGGCCATCACCGCGCCGACCGCGATCGTCTCCACCTCGGCGCCCGGCGCGATCAGCGTCGAGTAGTCCGCGGCGGCAAGCGTCGCCGGCAGGTAGGTCTCCATCAGGGCCGGCGTCGCCGGGATCGGCAGGAAGTGCAGCCCGCTATCGGCTGGCAGGCCGCTGAACAGCCGCGCCGGCTTGCCCGCCACATAGACCAGGGCCGCGATCTCGCCCCGCCGGAGCTTGGTCAGCGCGAGGTCCTGCACGTCGTTCGCCGTCCGCACGTTGAGGCCGAGCGTGTCGAAGATCAGCGAGGCGGTCATCGCCGTGCCGCTGCCCGGCACATCCACGTTCACCACCTGCCCGGCGAGATCCTCCAGCCTGCCGATTCCGGGGGCCGCCAGGATGTGGATCTCCTCGTCGTAGAGCTTGGCGATGTACTGGATGAGGTTGTCGGCCCCCGGCACCAGCTGCTGGCGGCGGGCATAGGCCAGCGCGTCTGACTGCACGATGCCGATGTCCACCCCGCGCAGCAGGATGATGTCCTGGATGTTCTGCAGCGACCCCTTGCCGAGGATGGCGATGACGCGGCGGGCATTGCCGTCGTCGAGTACGGCCGACAGATCGGCCGCGATGCGGATGTAGGTGCCGTCCACGCCGCCGGCGATGATCCCGACCGTGCCGGCGTTCGCCTCCGCCACCCGCCGGTTGAGGCGCTGCACGACGTCCTGCTGTGCCTGTGCCGGGCCCGCGGCCAGGCCGGCAAGGGCGGTGAGCAGCAGGGAGCGGCGCGGCATCGCGCCTGACTGTCCGGGGGTCATCTTTCGGCCTCGAGGCTGGAGATGCGGGAAGCGGCCTCAGTCGCGCCGAGGGCCAGGGCCTGACGATACCAGAGCAGGGCGGCGCCGCGATCCGGCGGCAGTCCGATCACGCCGCGCCGGGCAAGCATCCGGGGGTCGTAGGTCTCGGCCATGGCCAGCGCCGCCGCGGCATTGCCGGCATCGGCGGCGCGCTGGAAGAAGCGGCGTGCGCCCGAGACGTCGCCGACTTCCATCAGCGCCTGGCCGCGCCGCAGCATGGCGTCAATCAGCTCCGGACGCGGCCTTGCTGGCGCCGTCGCTGGCAGGGGTGCGGCGGGTGCCGGGTTGAGCTGCGGTGGCGCGACGGCGGGTGTCTGCGGTGCAGCGAGGCGAGCCGGCGCATCGGGAGTCGGCGCAACCGACGGGTCTGCCCGCGGCGCCCGGTCGGGCGCGCCGGAGCCGGCCTGGGCGGTCTGCGTCGCCGGCGCAGAGACCGGTGTGAGAGCGGAAGGCGGCAGCTGGCCGGGCTGTGCGGGCGGATCCGCCGCGGCCTCGCGCGCCGCCGGCTCCGCGCCATTGGCGGGTGCAGGCGCCGCGGTGAGCGCGGGCGGGCTCTCCGCCACCACCGTAGACTTGGTATCGGCGGGCGGCGGCGGCGCGAGGGCGGCTGCCGCCGAATGGTCGGGCGGCGCAGCCGCAGCCGGAGCGCCGTTAGCCTCCTGCTGCTCGGGCGCGATGGGCACCTGCCGGACCGCAGCAATGCCGGCCGGGGATGCTGGCTCCCGCACGGGCGCCAGGGGCAGGTCGGGCGTGGTTGCCGTAGGGAGCGCTGCCGGGCGCTCCGACGCAGCGGTGGACGCGGTGTCGGCCGGGGGCATCGGGTCTGAAGCGGCCGCCACCAGCGGCTCGGGGGACGCAGCCAGTTCCGCGGCAGGCGGCGCCTCGGCGCCAACGGGCGCAGGCGGGTCCGCGACCTCGTCGGCTGGCGGCGCGGCGGCGAGGGCCGAGGGAGTTCCCGACGCTGGCGGTGCCGCAAGCTCGGTGCGAGGCGGCGGGTCTGGAGCGGCCGCCACCTCCGGCTCGGGGGACGCAGCCAGTTCCGCGCCAGGCGGCGCCTCGGCGCCAACGGGCGCAGGCGGGTCCGCGACCACGGCCGGCAACGGTGGCTCGGCCGCCGACACCGCAGGCTCGTCGGCTGGCGGCGCGGCGGCGAGGGCCGAGGGGGTTTCCGACGCCGGCGGTGCCGCAAGATCGGCGCGAGGCGGTGGGTCTGGAACGGCCGGCGCCTGCGGCGCGGGGGACGCAGCCAGTTCCGCGGCAGGCGGCACCTCGGCGCCAACGGGCGCAGGCGGGTCCGCGACCATGGCCGGCAACGGTGGCTCGGCCGCCAACACCGCAGGCTCGTCGGCTGGCGGCGCGGCGGCGAGGGCCAACGGGGTTTCCGGCGCCGGCGGTGCCGCAAGGTCGGTGGGAGGCGGTGGGTCCGGGACCGTTGCCACCATCGGATCCGGCGGCGGAGCCGGGCTCGGAACCGCGGCCGCCTCCTGCTCAGCGGCGACGACGGGTGGCGGCGGCGCTTCGCCGAGCGTGGTGGAATGCGCTCTGGTGGCCGCGATATCGAAGACGGATGGCGGATCGGCGACGGCTGTCGGCGGCGGGTCCAGCGACGGCGCCTGCCCGAAGCCGCCAAGCGCCTCCCCGACGGCGGCGAGCGGTGGCGCAAGCGCGATGCTCTCCGGCGATGGCGGCGCCGCAAGCTCGGTCGGGGGTTCCGGCGACATGATTGCCGGCAGCGGATCGGGCGACGGCACCAGCCCGGGGGCGACGGATGCCTCCTGCCCGGCGGCGGCGGGAGGCGGCTGCTCGGCCGCTGGTGCTACGACGGCCGGAGGCTCTGCCGCCGCGACGGTCGACGGCGCCGGATCGGCAAGTTCTGCGGAGAGCGGCCTGTGGGCCTGGTCCGCCCTCGCAGGCGCCGGCACTTCGCCATAGGCGGGCGGCGGCGCGAGCGTCCCCTCGGGCCACGCGACCGGGACCTCGGGCGCTGGCGCCGCCTCGGCGGTCGGGGCCTCGGCCGGACCGGCCGGCGCAGCGGCGGCCGCATCAGCGCCCGGCGGCGTCTCCGCCGTGACAGGCGTTTCGGCAACCGGTGGCTCGCTCTCCGGCCCCGCTGTGGCGGGGGCGGTGGGGCCAGCGAGGTCGGAGAGAAGGACCGGCCCTCCGATGGCCGGCGCATCAGGCGAGGCGCCCTCCCCCGCGCCTGCTTCCAGCGTTTCGCCACCATCCGCGGAGGCCGTGGCGGGCGGAAGCTGGCCAGGGATGTCGCCGAAGACGGGGGCCGCGGTGAAAACCGGCGCTTCCCACCCCTGATGCAGGCTCTCCTCAGGCTCCGGGCGGAAGGACGGCGCCGATTGGCTGGCCGCCGGCGCGGCATCCACGCCGGACGCCGCGTATGCCGCAGGCGGCGCTGCGCGCGCCGCCATGTCCAGCGCAGCGGGCCCGGAGGCAACCGGCTCGGGCGCGCTCGCGCCCCGATCCCGCTGCTCGACCCGCTGGGCGACGGCGACCGGCTCCTCCACCGCATCGTGCTGTGGAAGCAGCAGCAGCGACAGCAGCAGCCCGCTGCCGGCGGCGCCTGCGGCTGCGAGTGCCACCACGCGTTTGCGGCCGGGCCGGGGGCGAGCCTTGGGCGGCGGCGCCACGGCGGGCGGCGGCGGCGGAGTCAGCGCCGCCTGCACCGCGTCCTCCCACGACCCGCGGCCCTCGATCGAGATCGCGTCCTGCCAGAGGAAGGCGTCCGACACGATGGCGTCGAATCTCGGCAGGTCCTCGACCTTGAGCCGGCGGTGGACGATCGGCAGGTAGCCGGTGAAGGTCTCGCCGAACCGCCTCGCCGCCAGGCTCTGGCGCAGCCGGGTGATCGCCGTCGGCGTCCAGGCGGGGCTGATCTCGATCAGCGCCACGCCCGCGCCGGGCTTGATCAACACGATCGGGATGAGCGCGTCGCCGAGCCGGCAATTGGCCAGCAGGCGCCAGCCATTGCGCAGTCTCTCGAGCGAGAACGACGTCTCCCTGCGATCATGCGAGGGGTGCTCCGGGGCTACCGTCGCCCGCTCTTCGATCGCGGCCCGAGAAGAAAGGTCCTGGTCCCCCACCGGTAGCGCCTGATATCCAAGTGCAACCTGAGGCTAGCAGCGGACCTCCGCCTGCCACTTCGCACCATCGCGTGATTCCGGCTCCGTCGCGACGCAGACTCAGCTCGTCGGCGAGCCTTCGGAGACGGCCGTCGAACTGCCGGCGCGCACTGCCTGGCGCTCCGGCAGCGGGATCCACTCCTGCTCGTCACCGGGCACCACAAGGCCCATGCGGTCGCGTGCCCAGGCGTGCTTCGCCTCCTCGATCCGCTCGCGCGAGGAGGAGACGAAGTTCCAGAACAGGTAGCGCGGCCCGTCCATCGCCGCGCCGCCGAGCAGCAGCAACCGCGCACCGCGCAGGCCGGCCTTCAGCGAGACCGCATCGCCGGCGCGGAAGACCAGCATCCGGCCGGCCTCGAAGCGCACGCCGGCGACATCCACATCGCCCTCCATGACCCAGGCGCCGCGTTCCTCGTGCTCGGGCAGCGGCAGGGCGGCGCCGGGGGCGAGGACGGCATCGGCGTAGAACAGCTCGGAAGCGACCGAGACCGGTGCCCGCTCGCCCCACCCCTGCCCCGCGATCAGCCGCAACCTTGCGCCGCCATCCTGCAGCACCGGCAGGCTGGCGCCGGGGTGGTGGGCGAAGTCGGGCGCCACCTCCTCGCGGTCCTTCGGCAGCGCCACCCAGGACTGGATGCCGGCCAGGCGGTGCGGTGCGGCGCGGCGGGCGGTGGCGGTGCGCTCGGAATGGGCGATGCCGCGCCCGGCGGTCATCCAGTTCACGTCGCCGGGCGCGATCGGCTGCTCCGTGCCCAGGCTGTCGCGGTGCAGGATCTCGCCCTCGAACAGGTAGGTGATGGTCGAGAGGCCGATATGGGGGTGCGGGCGCACGTCCACGCCCTTGCCGGTGAGGAACTCGCCCGGGCCCATCTGGTCGAAGAAGATGAAGGGCCCGACCATCTGGCGCTGCTTCGCCGGCAGGGCGCGGCGGACCTCGAAGCCGCCGATGTCGTGGGTGCGCGGCAGCAGGACGGCCTCCAGGCCGGGCGCCGCGGGATGCGGCATCGGGTCGGTCGGGTCGGTGGCGGACATCTCGGTTGCTCCGTCGGCGATGGCGGGAAGATGGATGAACGCAGCGGCCAGGACGAATAGGCGCCGCAGATGGTCCCCATTCACCCGGCCCATGCCGCCGCCCGGCTCACTTGGCCGGGCAGCCCGCCAGCGCCTCCTCCACCGCCCGCGTCGAGCCCTGCAGCGAGAGTCGGCCCTGGATGCCGCCATTGATGGTCAGAAGCACGCTCGCGTCGCTGCCCGAGAGCAGCCGCGGCAGCGCATTGCCGCGCAGGTCGGCGAACCAGGCATTGCCCCCGCCGGGCCCGAGCGGCGCCGCGGCGCGCAGCGTCCGCCCGGCGAGGCCGAGCGTCACCGGCCCGGCCGGCGGCGGCGCGCGCAGCGCCAGCGCCATCACCGGCACGCCTTCATGGCAGAACACCGTCACCGCCTGCACCACGCCGGGCCCGGCGGCCACGGCGATCGGGCGGCCATCGGCGCCGCGACGAACCTGCCAGACCCCGGCCGGCATGGCGTCGGCCGCCAGGACCGGGCTCTTGCTGTCGGCCGGCGGCGGTGCCGGGCGGGCGGTGGGCGCGAGGGCGACGCGCGGAGGTGTCGCCGCCAAGGGGGCGCGCGGCGGCGCGGCGCCGACGCGCGCCAGCTCCCGGCCGTTCCAGGCCGTCCGCACCTCGCAGCCCGCGAAGCCGGCGCGGCCACAGCTGCCGCCATGCAGTTGCAGCACCAGCACCGGCACTGCGCCGGCGAGGTCGAGCGACCAGGCCCGCATATGGCCGAGCCCCGTGGCTGCATGGCCGCGCGGCCCGGAGAGGAAGGCGACCAGCGGGCAGCCCGCCGAGCCGCAGAAAAAGGAGGCCGCGCCCTCGCAGTCCAGAAACGTGTAGTCGAGCAGATGGTCGGGCACGCCATCGGCGTTGAGGTCGGCCACGGTCTCGAAACCCGCCTGCAGCGACGGATTGCCGCCGGCGGAGCGGCAATCGGACATGGCCTCCGCGGCTGCGGCGGCCACCGCCTGCGGCTGCTGCGCCTGCGCCGGGAGGGTATGCAGAAGAAGCGCCATAGCCGCCGCCAACTGCCAAAGCCTGCCCATCGCCCGTCTCCGTCGTGCTCCCTGCGGCAGCCATGTTGCGCAGCCGGCACGGCCTGCCGCAAGCATGCGGCCGCGGCGGATCAGGCCGCGGGGTAGGCGATGGCCACCACCTCGATCTCCTCGAGGCCGGCCGGGGTGCGCAGCCGACGGCTATCGCCGACCTTCGCGCCGAGCAGTGCGCGCGCCACCGGCGCCACCCAGGAGATGCGGCCCGCCTCGGCGTCGGCCTCGTCCACGCCGACGATGGTGATGGTGACCTCGGCATCGTCCGAGGCCCGCGCATAGGTGACGGTGGCACCGAAGAAGACCTGGTCGCGCTTCGCCTGCTGCGCGGGATCCACCACCTGCACGCGGTCCAGCCGCTTGCGCAGGAAGCGCACGCGCGCGTCGATCTGCCGCAGGCGGCGCTTGCCGTACTGGTAGTCGGCATTCTCCGACCGGTCGCCGAGGCCGGCGGCCCAGGCAACCACCTCCACCACCTTCGGCCGCTCCTCGTCCCAGAGCCGGCGGAGTTCGGCGCGCAGCGCCTCGACGCCGGGAGGCGTCATGTAGAAGGGCGTGCCGGGGGGGAGGCCGGGCGGGCCTTCCTCCTCGTCCTCGTCGTCGGCCATCGGTCAGCCCTCGCCGAGCAGGCCGGCGCGCGCTTCTTCCCAGCCGGCGCGATCGGGGGCGCAGATCAGGCCGCCGCTGCGGTGCCGCGCCGCCTGATACGGCGTGCCGTCGAACTGCGCCGAGAAGCCGCCGGCCTCGCGGTGCAGCAGCCAGCCCGGCGCGTGGTCCCACGGCATCAGCCGGTTGTAGATCAGCAGGTGCGCATGCCCGCCGGCGGCCAGGCGATACTCATGCGCCGCGCAGCGATAGTTGATCGCGGCGGCAAGCCGCGGCAGGCGGGCGGGCACGCGGCTGCGCAGCGGCTCCGGCATCCAGCCCCAGGAGACGGCGCCGACCATCTTCCCGAGCGGCACCGGCGCCGCGACGGCGAGCGCGCCGTGGTTGCGCCCGTCGGAATCCTCGATCCAGGCGCCCTCCCCGCGCAGCGCGATGGCGGTGTCGTCGCCGAGCGGATCGTGGATCCAGCCGGCCACCACCTCTCCTTTCAGGAACAGCGCCGCCATGCAGCCGAACAGCGGCACGCCGGCGGCGAAATTCGCGGTGCCGTCCACCGGGTCCACCACCAGCGCGCAATCGGCCTCGGCCAGGCGGTCGAGCAGCGCCGGGTCGGCCGAGGCGGCTTCCTCGCCGACCACCAGGGCGCCGGGAAACAGCTTCGCGAGCCCGGCCTCGATGACGCGCTCGGCCGCCTCGTCCGCCTCCGTCACCAAGTCGAGCGGACCGGTCTTGGCACGCACCGCGTCCGGCGCCAGGCGGCGGAAGCGCGGCATGATCTCGGCGCGCGCGGCCTCGCGCAGCAGGGTTGCGACCTCGCTCGCCAGCCCGCGGGTGAGGCGGGTCACGCGCTGCGCTGCTCGAAGCGCGCGCGGTCGGCGGGCGAGAGCCGCACCTTCAGCCGGATCGCCTCCTCGGCATCATCCCGGGAGAGCACCTCGCCATGCTCGTAGAGCCAGGCGATGCCGGCTCCGTCCGAGGGGGCGAGGCGGTACTCGGCCGTCTCCATCCCCGCCGCCAGCCGCTCATCCAGCGCCGCGCGCAGCTTCTCCAGCCCGTCCCCGGTGAGCGCCGAGACGGCGATGGTGCCTTCCAGATGCGGGACCGCGTCCACCCCGCCCATCAGGTCGGCCTTGTTCAGCACCTCCACCACGCGGGACGGCCAGTCGGCATCGAGCGGCGCATCCGGCCCATCGGCCATCTCGGTCAGCACGCCGAGGACATCGGCGCGCTGCGAAGCGCTGTCGGGATGCGCGGCGTCGCGGACGTGCAGGATGATGTCGGCGACGGCCACCTCCTCCAGCGTCGCGCGGAAGGCTTCCACCAGCTGCGTCGGCAGCTCGCTGATGAAGCCGACCGTGTCGGAGAGGATCACCGTGCGCCCGGAGGGCAGCCGGATCGCGCGCATGGTGGGATCGAGGGTGGCGAAGAGCTGGTCCTGCGCATAGACGCCGGCGCCGGTCAGCGCGTTGAACAGCGTTGACTTGCCCGCATTGGTGTAGCCGACCAGCGCTACGACGGGATACGGCACGCGCTCGCGCGCCTTGCGGTGCAGGCCGCGGGTGCGGCGGACCTGTTCCAGTTCCTTCTTCAGCTTGACGATGCGGTCGCCGATCAGCCGCCGGTCGATCTCGATCTGCGATTCGCCGGGGCCGCCGAGGAAGCCGAAGCCGCCGCGCTGCCGCTCCAGGTGGGTCCAGGAGCGCACCAGCCGCGTGCGCTGGTAGTCGAGATGCGCGAGCTCCACTTGCAGCGCACCTTCCTTGGTGCGCGCGCGCTCGCCGAAGATCTCCAGGATCAGGCCGGTCCGGTCGATGACCTTGCAGCCCCAGGCGCGTTCCAGGTTGCGCTGCTGCACCGGGCTGAGCGCGGAATCCACCACCACCACGGCGACGCCGTGCCGCTCCACCGCTTCCTTCACCATCTGCACCTGGCCCTCGCCGAGCAGCGTGGAAGGGCGCATGGCGCGGAGCGGGTGGATGCCGGTGTGGACGATGGTCAGCCCGATCGAGGCGGTGAGACCCACCGCCTCCGCCAGGCGCGCCTCGGCGGCGCGGGTCGCGCCATCGCTGCGGCCTTCGGCGCCCCGCCCGACATCGGCGCGACGCTCCCGCGCGCCGTCGGCGCGACGCTCGTACGGCAGGATCACGGCGGCCCTGGTGGGGCCCCGCTCCTCCGCCTGGGGCTGGTTGCTATTCGCCGCGCCCGACAGGGGTCACCTCGCGGCCGAGAGTGAGGCGGTTCTCGCGCGCCGCAGCGGCGCCCTCGCTCGGGACGGCGCCGGCGGTGCCGGTCGTGCCCGCATCGAACAGCGAGATCGGCGCACCCGGCATCACCGTGCTGATGGCGTGCTTGTAGACGAGCTGGGTGTGGCCATCCCGCCGCAGCAGGACGGAGAAATTATCGAACCAGGTGATGATGCCCTGCAGCTTCACGCCGTTCACCAGGAAGATGGTGACGGGCGTCTTGGATTTGCGGACGTGGTTGAGAAACACGTCCTGCACGTTTTGCGACTTCTCGGCGGCCACGGAGGGTTGGTCCTTCTTGTTGTTGGCCTGCCGCGCGGCTTCTCGCCACGTGCAGGGCCGACTTCCCTCAGCTTTCCAGAGGTGCGGGCGATCTGGCAAGGGAGGGTCCCCCGCGCAGCGCGCCGGCGTGCCGCCCCGGCCAGGTCAGCTCGCCATACGCTGCAAGGCATCGGCCAGCGCCTTCGCGTCATCGAAGGCAAGGTCCGGCATCGCGTTCGCCACACCCCCATCATGCGGGGCGCCCCCGACTAGCACGGCGGTGCACCCCGCGGCACGTGCCGCGCGCATGTCCAGTGCCGTGTCGCCGACATACCAGACCTGCCGACCGTCGGCGGTCGCGCAGCAGCCCAGCGCGAGGCGGAAGGGTGCCGGATCGGGCTTGTCGGCCTCGGCGTCGCCGGCGCCGACCAGCGCGGCGAAGCGCGCATCCCAGCGGAGATGCACCGCCTCCGCCCGCAGCAGCGGGCCCTGCTTGTTGCTGATCACCCCCTGCGGCCCGAGCGCCGCCGCCGCCGCGATCGCCTCCGCCGCACCCGGCATCGGCGAGAGCACATCGAGATGGCAGGAGCGCACGGCGGCGTAGAACACATCCCGCGCGCGTTCCCATTCGGCGCCGAACATGCCGGGGAAGGTGTCGCGCAGGCTGCCGCGCACGCGTGCCAGCACCGTCTCGCGGTCCCATTCGGGCATGCCGAACTCGCGGAAGGTGACGTTCAGGCCGTGCTGGATGGCCGCCCAGCCATCCACCAGCGTGTTGTCCCAGTCCCAGAGGATGCAGACGGGCGGCGCGGGATCCTTCACGCGGCGTTCTTCAGGTCGCCCTTCACGTGGCGGGCGAAGATCTCGAACAGGCGGCGAACCACCGGCCCGACCTTGCCATCGCCCACCGGCGCGCCGTCGATCTTCGTGATCGGGCGCACGAAGGAAGTGGCGGAGGTGATGAAGGCCTCGCGCGCCTTGCGCATGTCGTCCACGGTGTAGGGCGTCTCGTCCCACGCCATGCCGAGCGCCTTCAACTCCGCCATCAGCGCGGCGCGGGTGCAGCCGGGCAGGATCACATGGTCGAGATGACGGGTGCGGATCGCGCCCTTCTCGTCCACGATCCAGAAGGTGGTCGCCGCGCCCTCGGTCACGATGCCGGTGGCTTCCTCGTACAGGATCGCCTCGATCGCGCCCTTCTCGCGCGCCGCCTGGCGGGCCAGGCAGTTGGGCAGCAGGTTCACGCTCTTGATGTCGCGCCGTGCCCAGCGGAGGTCGGGCAGCGTGATGGCGGCGGCCTGCCACTTGTCCACATCCGTCGGGTAGGGCGGGATGCGCTTCACCGTCACCACCAGCGCCGGCGGCACCGGCTTGGCCGGGAACGGATGGTCGCGCCGCGCCACGCCGCGCGTCACCTGCATGTAGAGCAGGCCCTCGGTGACGCGGTTGCGCCGCGCCACCTCGCGCAGCACCAGGCTGAGCGCGGCGCGCGACATCGGCATCGGCAGCTGGATCTCGCGCAGGCTGCGCTCCAGGCGGGAAAGGTGAAGGTCCTCGTCCACGTAGCGGCCATCGTAGAGGTGGACGACCTCGTAGATGCCGTCGCCGAACTGGTAGCCGCGATCCTCGATGTTCACCGCGGCCTGTGACTGCGGCAGGTACTGTCCGTTGACATAGGCGATCTTGGACATGGTCCGGTCGTGCCCCCACCTCGACCCTCCCCGCACCTTGGGAAGGGAGAAAACCTCACCCGTTCTGTGCCGGCTGGCGGTCCTCGGCATTGACGCCGAGGAACTTCAGCTTGCGATGCAGCGCGCTCCGCTCCATGCCGACGAAGGCGGCCGTGCGGCTGATGTTGCCGCCGAAGCGCAGCAGCTGCGCCTCCAGATACTGCCGCTCGAACAGCTCCCGCGCGTCGCGCAGGGGCAGCGTCATGATCTCGCTGGAACGATCGAGCTTCAACACCGCCGGCGCCGCCGAGCCCACATGCGGCGGCAGCATGTCCGGCCGGATCGGCTCCCGCGCCTCGCCCGGCGCCATGATCAGCAGCCAGTCGATCAGGTTGCGCAGCTCCCGCACATTGCCCGGCCACTCATAGGCCTGCATCGCCGCCAGCGCGTCCTCCGTCAGCTCGCGCGGCGGCATGCCGGAGGTCTCGACCGACTTGGCCATGAAATGCCGCGCGAGCGGCGGGATGTCCTCGCGCCGCTCGCGGAGCGGCGGGATCTTCAGCGGCACCACGGCCAGGCGGTAGAACAGGTCCTCGCGGAAGCGCCCGCCAGCGATCTCGGCCTGCAGGTCCTTGCTGGTGGTGGCGATGACGCGGACATCCACCTGCACGCGCTGCGCCCCGCCCAGGCGGGTGAAGCCCTGCTCCTGCAGGGCGCGGACGATCTTGCCCTGGGTCTCGAGCGGCATGTCGCCGACCTCGTCGAGCAGCAGCGTGCCGCCATGGGCGCGTTCCAGCACGCCGGCGCGTCGGGGCTGCCCGAGCGGATCGGTGGCCGCCTCCACGCCGAACAGCTCCTCCTCGAAGCGGGCGGGCGCGAGGGTCGCGCAATTCAGCGCGACGAAGGGCCCGTCGCTGCGGCGGGAGCGGGCATGCAGCATGCGCGCCGCCACCTCCTTCCCCGCCCCCGCCGGGCCACTGATCAGCACGCGCGAGCCGGTGGGCGCCACCCGCTCGATCGCCTGGCGCAGCTGCGAGATGGCGGAGGAGACCCCGACGAGCTCGGTTTCCGCGCCGGCGCGCAGCTTGAGCTCGCTGACCTCCCGCTTCAGCCGCGCCGCCTCGAGCGCGCGGGAGGCGATCAGCAGCAGCCGGTCAGCCTTGAAGGGCTTCTCGATGAAGTCGTAGGCGCCCTGCTGGATCGCCTGCACCGCGGTCTCGATGGTGCCGTGGCCCGAGATCATCACGCAGGGGACGCGCGGCTCCTCCTGGTGCATGGCGGCGAGGATGCCGAGGCCGTCCAGGCGCGAATTCTGCAGCCAGATGTCGAGGATCACCAGCGAAGGGCGGCGCGCACGGAAGGCCGCCAGCGCCTGGTCGGAATTGGCGGCCTGGCGCGTCTGGTAGCCCTCATCCGACAGGATGCCCTCGATCAGGGCGCGGATGTCGGGCTCGTCATCGACGATCAGAATCTCATGCGCCATGGCCGACCCGCCCCACGCCCACCCCTATCTCCTCGCGCCGGCCCTGGGCCGGCGGCTCCGCCGGCAGGATCAGGACGGCCCGCGCCCCCGGACCCTCGCTTCGGTCCTCGAGCGCCAGCCGTCCCCCATGGTCCTCCATGATCTTCTTGACGATGGCAAGGCCAAGGCCGGTCCCTTTTGCCTTGTGGGTGACATAGGGCTCGGCCAGACGGCTCCGCTCCTCCCCTTCCGGCAGGCCGATCCCGTCATCCTCGACCACGAGTGCCCACCCCTCGGGCACGGGTTCGAGCCTTAGCCCGATCCGGCCGGTGCCTTCGGCCGGCGATTCGCGCGGGCGCATGGCAACGGCGTCGGCGGCGTTCTGCAGCAGGTTGGTCAGCGCCTGGCCGATCAACCGCCGGTCGGCAGGCGCCACCGGGGCGGGGTCGGGGATACGGACGTCGTAGGCGATCTCGGGGTGGGCGGCCTTCTGCAGCACCAGCGCCTCGCGCGCGATCTGGCCGAGATTCTCCGGTCGGATCACCGGCTGCGGCATGCGGGCGAAGGCGGAGAACTCGTCCACCATCCGGCCGATGTCGCCGACCTGCCGCACGATGGTGTCGGTGAGCGAGCGGAAGGTGTCGGGGTCGGAGCCGATTTCCTTGAGGTACTTGCGTTTCAGCCGCTCGGCCGAGAGCTGGATGGGGGTCAGCGGGTTCTTGATCTCATGCGCGATGCGCCGCGCCACATCGGCCCAGGCAGCCTTGCGCTGGGCCGACTGCAATTCCGTGATGTCGTCGAAGGTCAGCACGAAGCCGGCCACCCTTCCCCGCTGCATCTCGGCGCCGATCCGCGCGATCAGGGTGCGGCGGTGGCTGGGGGGGCCGATCGGGATCTCGGCCGTGCGGGGCCGCTCGGGCGCGGCGGCGGCTTCCGCCACCAGGGGGGCGAATTCCGGCGCGACGCTGGCCAGCGGCAGCCCGATCCCGGCATCGAGGTCCACGCCGAGCAACTCGCTGGCGCTGCGGTTCGGCAAATTGATCCGGCCCTCGGCATCCAGCCCCACCACGCCGGCCGAGACGCCGGAGAGCACCGTCTCGGTGAAGCGACGGCGTTCGTCGAGCTGCCGGTAGGCCTCCATCAGCTCGCTGCGCTGGGCGGAGAGCTGGCTCGTCATGCGGTTGAAGGCGCGCGTGAGGGTGGAGAGCTCGTCCTCCGCCGTCCCCTCCTCCACCCGCGTCGCCAGGTCGCCGGCGCGCACCCGCTCGGCGGCCGAGATCAGCCGGCTGATCGGGCGGGCGAGCTGGTTGGCGAAGACCAGCCCGACCAGCACCGCCGCCAGCATCACCAGCAGCGCGGCGCAGACGAAGACCAGCGCAAAAGTGACCTGCAGGCTGTCGCGGTTGCGGTCCAGCCGGTCGTATTCCTGGAAGGCCAGCTCGGTGCGGCGCAGATGTTCCAGGATGCCGGCATCGAGCGGCCGGCCGATCATCAGCACCAGCCCCGGCTCGACATCGAGCAGCGCCAGCGCCCGCACCCGCGCATCGCTCTCGCCCGGCACCACCGCGACCTCGCCCTGGCGCAGCTGTTCCAGCGCCCAGACGGAGGGCAGGTCCACCACGCCGCTGCCGACGAAGCCGGCCTGCGCCACCACCTGCCCCAGCCGCGGCTCCACCACGATCGCCTCGGTCAGGCCGCGGATCGAGGCCTGGGTGGCCAGCAGCCGCTCGAAGGCCGGCATGTTGTGCGGCAGGAAGACCTGGGCGGCGCGGTTGAGGTCGGCCGCCATCGCCAGCCCGTCCACCCGGATCTCGTCGCGGTGCTGGTCGAGCCAGGCGCGGGAGGCGACGAGCGAGGCTTCCAGCGTGTTGCGCACGCGGTCGCTGAACCAGGCCTGGATGCCGAGGTTGAAGAACACCGCGGCGAAGGCGGCGACCACCAGGGCCGGGACCACCGCGACCACGCCGAACAGCAGCACCAGCCGGACATGCAGCCGCGCGCCGGCAATGCCCTTGCGCCGCTCCGCCCAGACGCGGACCAGCCGCGCGGCGAGCGAGGCGGCGAGCAGCGTCAGCACGCCGGCATTCGCCAGCACCATGCCGACGATCTGCCCCGGCCTTGTGGGGCCGAGCGGCGACCCGCCGGCCAGCAGCACGAAGGTGCCGAGGCCGAGCAGCAGCGCCGTCACCGCAAGGCCGAGCGTAGTGGCGCGGCCGAGCAGGATGTCGCCGATGCGGCGGCGCGGTATCGTTGTGGCGGTCATCTGGTCCGCATTATGGGGGAGCGGGGCCGCCGGGCGAAGGGCGGGTGCCGGCTCCGGCTCGGAGACCGTCTCCGCCCGTGCCGCGCGATCGTCGTACTCACGCCCTCACGGCAGCCCCCGCACCACCGGCAGGTCCAGCTCCCGCAGCTTCTTGCGCAGCGTGTTGCGGTTCAGCCCGAGCATGGCCGCGGCCTTGATCTGGTTGCCGCGCGTCGCGCTCAGCGCCAGGCGCAGCAGCGGCCGCTCCACCTCCGCCAGCACGCGGTCATAGAGGTCGCGGATCGGCATGCCGTCCCGGTGCGCCGCCATGAAGCCCGCGAGGTGGCGCTCCACCGACTGTTCCAGCGTCTCCGGCGCGCGCGGCGCCTCGTCGGAGGCCGGGGCGGCCTCCGCAAGCTCGGCGGCCACCGCATCGGCGCCGATGATCTCCTGCGGGTAGAGTGCCGCCAGCCGGCGCATCAGGTTTTCCAGCTCGCGCGCATTGCCGGGCCAGGGGTGGCCCTTCAGCCGCTCCATCCCGCCCTGGTCGAGCTGCTTGGCCGGCAGCCCGGCGGCGCGGGCGCGTTCCAGGAAGTGCCGCGCGAGCAGCGGGATGTCCTCCACCCGCTCGCGCAGCGGCGGCAGGCGGATCGGCACCACGTTCAGGCGGTAGAACAGGTCCTCCCGGAACATGCCGCCGCGGATCGCCTGACGGAGGTCCCGGTGGGTGGCGGCGACGATGCGGACATTGGCCTTGATCGGCTGGCGGCCGCCCACGGTGGTGAACTCACCCTCCTGCAGCACGCGCAGAAGGCGGGTCTGCGCCTCGGGCGGCATGTCGCCGATCTCGTCGAGGAACAGGGTGCCGCCGGCGGCCTGCTCGAAGCGCCCGACCCCGCGGTTGAGCGCGCCGGTGAAGGCGCCGCGCTCATGGCCGAACAGCTCGCTCTCGATCAGTTCGCGCGGGATGGCGGCCATGTTGATGGCGACGAAGGGCCCGCTGCGGCGACGGCCATAGTCATGCAGCGCGCGCGCCACCAGCTCCTTCCCCGTCCCGCTCTCGCCGGTGATCATCACGGTGAGGTCGGTGGTCGTGAGGCGGGCGACGGTGCGGTAGATCTCCTGCATCGCCGGGCTGCGGCCGACCAGCGGCAGGCGCTCCTCCGGCTCCTCGGCTTCGGGCGCGGCGCTGGAGCTGGGCGCGGCCAGAGCACGGCCGACCACGGCCAGCAGCTCCTTCAGGTCGAAGGGCTTGGGCAGGTAGTCGAAGGCGCCGCGCTGTGTTGCCTTCAGCGCGGTGGAGAAGGTGGACTGCGCGCTCATCACCACAACGCGCAATTCCGGCCGGATGCGGCGGATGCGCGGCACCAAGTCGAGCCCGTTCTCGTCCGGCATGATCACGTCGGTGATCACCAGATCCCCCTCCCCGTCCTCCACCCAGCGCCACAGCGTGGCGGCCGAGGAGGTGGCACGGACGTGGTAGCCGGCGCGGCCGAGCGCCTGGCTCAGCACGGTGCGGATGGCGCGGTCGTCATCCGCCACCAGGACGGTGCGCGTGGTGGCCGAGGCCGGTGGGGCGGCAACGTCACTCATGGCGTGGCTCCGGGGTCGGCGCGTCGGGGAGGCATGGGAAGCGACAGGCGGAAGACGGTGCGGCCGGGCCGGCTGTCGCATTCGATCAGCCCGCCCTGGTCGGTGACGAGCTTGGCGACCAGCGCCAGGCCCAGCCCCTGCCCGCCGCGCTTGGTGGTGACGAAGGGCTCGAACAGCGTCGCGCGCACCTCTTCGGGGATGCCCGGCCCGTTGTCGCGCACCTGCACCTGCAGGGGCAGGTGGACGCGCTCCGAGCTGCCGGGCACCGCGATCCGCACGCCGTGATGATAGGCGGTGATGAGCTGGATCTCGCCTTCGCGCGGGTCCACCGCCTCGGCGGCGTTCTTCACCAGGTTGAGCAGAACCTGCACCAGCAGGTCGCGATTGCCCCAGACCGGCGGCAGCGAGGGGTCGTATTCCTGCACGATGCGCAGCTGCGCCGCGAAGCCCGTGAGCGCGATGCGTCGCACATGATCCAGCACTTCGTGGATGTTGACCTCCTGCCGCTCCACCGGGCGTTCGGAGAACATGTCCATCCGCTCGACCAGGTTCTTGATCCGGTCGGCCTCGTCCTGGATCAGCAGGCAGAGCTCGCGATCCCCTTCGCTCGCACCCTGCTCCAGCAGCTGCGCGGCGCCGCGGATGCCGGAGAGTGGGTTCTTCACCTCATGGGCCAGCATCGCCGCCATGGCGGATGCGCCACGCGCCGCGCCGCGGAAGTTGAGCTGCCGGTCCAGCATCTGCGCAGTGGAGGCGTCCTGCAGCGTCAGCACCACGCCGCCTTCGAGCTCCGGCAGCGGCGCGCCCTGGGCGCCGACGCCGAAGCGACGGAGCCTCGGGCTTTCAAGCGAGAGATCGTGGTCGGAAACCGGCGCCTCGTAGCGGCGCACCTGGTCGAGCAGGCTGAACAGCCGGTTGTCGGGAAGCAGCAGGTCGCGCAGCGAGAGCATGGCGAGGGAGGCGGCGGAGATCTGGAAGAACAGCTCGGCGGCGGGGTTGGCGAAGTGGAACCGGTCCTCGCCGTCGAGCACCACCGCCGCGACCGGCAGCGCGCCCAGCACGGCGGTGGCCTCCGGCGGCAGCGGCGAGGCGGCCGGCTGCGGCGGCGCGATGCGCCGGCGGGCGAGCAGGCCGGCCTTCATGCGGCCATCAGCCCATCGGCGCCCGCGGCCTCCTTGACGGGCCGCTCACGCGTCACCCCGCGCTCGACCAGCGGTTCGTAGAAACCGCGGATGAGGCGGGTCACCGCGTCGGCATCGTCCAGCCGGTTCACCTCTGCGCGGAACTCCGCCGAACCCGGCAGGCCCTTCGAGTACCAGGCGACATGCTTTCGCGCGAGCCGCATGCCCGGATCGCGGCCGTGATGCGCCAGCATCGCCTCGTAGTGCGCGAGCAGCGTGGCGAGCTGCTCGGCCAGCTCCGGTTCGGCCACCGGCGCGCCGCTGGCGAGGGATTCGGCCACCAGCCGCGGCAGCCAGGGCCGGCCATAGGCGCCGCGGCCGATCATCACCCCATCGGCGCCGGATTGCCGCAGCGCCTCCGCCGCGTCCTCCGGCCCGAGGATATCGCCGTTGACGATGACGGGAATGCGCACCGCCTGCTTTACCTGGCGCACGAAGGCCCAGTCCGCGGTGCCGGTGTAGAACATCTGCCGCGTGCGGCCATGCACGGTGACCAGGCGGATACCGCATTCCTCGGCGATCTTCGCCAGCCGAGGAGCATTCAGGCTCTTGTGGTCCCAGCCCATGCGCATCTTGAGCGTGACGGGCACGGAAACCGCCTTCACCGTCGCTTCCAGGATGCGCGCTGCGGCGATCTCGTCGCGCATCAGCGCCGACCCGGCGGATTGGCCGAGTGCCACCTTCTTCACCGGGCAGCCGAAATTGATGTCCACGATGGCGGCGCCCCGATCCACCACCAGCCGCGCCGCCTCCGCCATCACCGCCGGATCGCAGCCGGCAAGCTGCACCGAGGAGGGCGCGCCGAACCCGTCGACCTCCGCCATCTTCAGCGTGTTGCGGTTCTCCCGCACCATCGCGTTGGAGGCGATCATCTCGGACACCACGAGCCCGGTGCCGAGGCCGCGGGCGAGCCGGCGGAAGGGAAGGTCGGTGACGCCCGACATCGGCGCCAGGATCACCGGCGTCTCGATGCGCGCGCCGCCGAGGTCGAGCGGACGCAGCGGCGGGATCGCCGGCTTGGACGGAGACATGCTCATGATTTAGGCGATCTAACGATGAACGGGCGTCTCGGCAATCGTGAGTATCCTCCCGTGGGAGCATTTGCCATTTTTTCCGGCAGGCGCCCTGGCCACGCAGGGCCCCCTCCCGCGGCGCGACGGCCCCGCCTAGCATGGGGCGCGATGAGAACCGTGGCATTGCTTGTGGCGGCCGGGCGCGGCGCGCGCTTCGGGGGCGAACTCGCCAAGCAGTACCTCCCCCTGCTCGGCCGCCCCGTGCTGCGTCACGCGGCCGAGGCGCTGCTGCGCGAGGGTGGCGTGGCGGCGATCCAGCCGATCGCCCCGCCGGGCGAGGAAGCGGCGCTCGCCGCGCTGCTGGAGGGCCTGCCGATCCTCCCCCCGGTCGCCGGCGGCGCCACCCGCCAGGCCAGCGTGCTGGCCGGGCTGGCGGCGCTGGAAGCCGATCCGCCCGATTGCGTGCTGGTGCACGACGCCGCCCGCCCGGTGATCCCCCCCGGCACCGTCCCTGCCCTGCTCGCCGCGCTGGCGGAGGCGCCGGGCGCCATCCCCGCCATGCCGGTCTCCGACACGCTGAAGCGCAGCGAGGGCGGGCGGATTGTCGGGACCGTCCCCCGCGCCGGCCTGTTCCGCGCCCAGACACCGCAGGCCTTCCGCTTCGCCCCGCTGCTCGCCACCCATCGGGCGGGTCCGGCCGAGGCCACCGACGACGCGCAGTTGCTGGAGGCGGCGGGGCTTCCCGTGGCGCTGGTGGCCGGGCACGACAGCAACGTGAAGATCACCTGGCCCGAGGACCTCGCCCGGGTGGAGGCCGCCATGCTCGCAACCATGATCCCGCGCACCGGCACCGGCTTCGACGTGCACCGCATTGCCGAGGGCCGGCCGATGGTGCTGTGCGGCGTGGTGGTCCCCTTCCCCTTCGGCCTCGATGGACATTCGGACGCCGATGTCGGCATCCATGCGCTGTGCGATGCGATCTACGGCGCGCTGGCCGAGGGTGATATCGGCCGCTGGTTTCCGCCCTCCGAGGCGCAGTGGAAGGATGCCGACAGCGCCCGCTTCCTGCGCCACGCGGCCTCCCGCATCGCCGCGCGGGGCGGCGTGCTGGCGAATGCCGATGTGACGCTGATCTGCGAGCGGCCGAAGATCACGCCGCACGCCACCGCGATGCGCGAAAGACTTGCGGAACTGCTGGGCGCCCCATTCGACCGCGTCTCGGTCAAGGCCACGACCACCGAGCGACTCGGCTTCGCCGGCCGCGGCGAGGGCATCGCCGCGCAGGCTGCGGCGACGGTGCTCGTGCCGGCGTGACGCCTCATCCCCCCGGCAGGTCGCGCAGCATCGCCTCGATCTGCGCCGCGGTCGGTCTGGACTGGCGGGTCCAGGTGACGCCCTCGCGGATCACCCGCGCCGGCACGCCGGCAACCATGGTGCGCGCGGGGACCTCGCGCGTTACCACCGCGCGGCCAGCGACGATCGCGCCGGCGCCGATCCGCACGCCCTTCATCACCAGCGCATCCTGACCGAGCCAGACATGCGGCCCGATCAGCACCGGCCGCGGTGCGTTCACCTGCCTGCGGCTGGCAATGTCGATGACTGCATGCGAATCCGATGTGCGAAGCGCGGTGCCGACCGCGAACATCGCGTCATCGCCGACCAGGATGGCGCTTTCCGGCCCCTCGGCGAGGAAGCTCGTGAGGTTGGAGGTCGCGCCATGGCCGATCAGCACCAGGCAACGATCACCGCGGAAGGTGCTGCGAAGATGGAACGGAACCGCCCCGCCCTCCCCGGCCGCCGCCAGCAGGCTGCCGGCCCCGGTGGCAGCGACCTCCCCAGCCAGCCGCGCTGCAGGGCCGAGCAGCAACGTGAAGTCACGCGCCCGGGCAAGATCCAGGGTCAGCCGCTGCACCGGCGTCGCTGCGTCCAGCAGAACCCGGCAGCCCGGCCCGGGCGCAGTGCGCAGCCGGATGCCCAGCGTCTCCAACGTAGCTGCGTTGGCCGCCTCGATCGGTATCTCGCGCGGGGCCGCGAGTGCAGGCGCGCTCCAGCCCTGCCCCGGCGTCAGTGCCGCCGGCCAGGCCGGATGCGCGTGCAGCAACTCGGCCCCCTGCGTCCCCCCGGACATGTCGCCTCCCGCCGTCGCGCCGCGACCATCCCGCGCGGCAAGGCCGCGACGATCCCGCGCGGCAAGGCCGCGACGATCCCGCGCGGCAAGGCCGCGACGTGCCGCGCCTGCCCAGTCATCGTCAAGGCATCCCGCTTGCGGCGCAGCGCCTGGCTGTGCAGCATCCCGCCCCCCCCCGGGAGAGCATGGCGGCATGAGGGTTATCGTCTGCGGCGCCGGCCAGGTCGGCTCGACCATCGCGCGCCACCTCGCCGGCGAGCGAATCGACGTGACGGTGATCGACAACTCGCCCGAACAGGCGCGCCGCGCCGACGAAAGCTATGACGTGCGCGGCATGGTCGGCCACGCCTCCCACCCTGAAGTGCTGGAACGCGCCGGCGCGCGGGATGCCGACATGCTGATCGCGGTGACGCGCTCGGACGAGGTGAACATGGTGGCCTGCCAGGTCGCCTACTCGCTGTTCGGCGTGAAGCGCCGGATCGCGCGGGTGCGCCACGCCGGCTACCTGGAGCCGATCTGGCGCGGCCTCTACGCCGACAACCAGCTGCCGATCGACGTCATCATCTCGCCCGAGGTCGAGGTGGCGCGCGGCATCGCGCGAAGGCTGCGCACGCCCGGCGCCTTCGACATGGTGCCGCTGGCCGGCGGGCGCGTGCAGCTGCTCGGCATCCACTGCACCGAAGCCACCTGCCCGGTGGCGGGGATGCGCTTCCGCGACCTGCCGGACCGCCTGCCGGATTGCGGCTTCGTCGCGGTGGCGATCCTGCGGGAGGGCCGCGCCTTCGTCCCGCGCGGCGAGGACCAGGTGCGCTGCGGCGACGACGTCTATGTCGTGACCGAACCCGCCGCGGTGGACCGTGTGATGGCTGCCTTCGGCCATGCCGAGCGCATCGCGCGCCGCGTGCTGCTG
Source organism: Falsiroseomonas sp. (assembly GCF_041690465.1). Lineage (GTDB taxonomy): Bacteria > Pseudomonadota > Alphaproteobacteria > Acetobacterales > Acetobacteraceae > Falsiroseomonas. The sequence goes on from NZ_JAWLHG010000034.1 coordinate 21,664, forward strand.
GTCGGCGGCGGCAATGTCGGGCTGCATCTGGCGCAGATGCTTGCAACGGAGGCGCCGCAGGTCATGCTCAAGCTAATCGAGCATGGCCGCGAGCGCGCCGATTACGTGGCGCGCGAACTCGGCGCCGGCGCCGTCGTGCTGCACGGCGATGCGCTCGACGCCGAGGTGCTGGAGGAGGCGAATGTCGCCGCCGCGGAGACCGTGGTTGCCGTCACCAATGACGACGAGACCAACATCTTCGCCTCGCTGCTGGCCAAGCGCGCCGGCTGCGGGCGCGTGGTCACGCTGGTGAACAAGGCTTCCTACCAGCCGATGCTGCCCTGGATGGGCATCGACACAGTGGTGAGCCCGAGCGCCATCACCATCTCCTCCATCCTGCGCCATGTCCGCCATCGCGCGGTTGCCGCGGTCTATACGCTGCGCGAGGATTTCGGCGAGGTTATCGAGGCGGAGGCGCAGAAGGGCTCGCCGCTGGTCGCCGCGCCGCTGCGCAGCGTCGGCATGCCGGCGGGGATGCTGGTCGGTGCGCTGGTGCGCGCGGGAGAGGTGATCATCCCCAATGGCGAGACGCTGGTGCAGCCCGGCGACCGGGTGATCGCGGTCGTCTCCTACAATGCGCTGCACGCGGCGGAGGAGATGATCGCCGGCGAGCCTTCAGCGCCGGCGGCCTCGCCCGCATGAGTGCTGCCGCCGGTGCGCGGCGCACCGCCTGGTCGCCGCCGCAGCTGCGGCCGGTGCTGTACCTCGTCTCCGGCATGCTGCTGGCACTCGGCGCGCTGATGCTGCTGCCGATGGCGGTGGACCTCTGGGCCGGGCACCGGGACTGGCAGGTCTTCGCGGCTTCGAGCCTGCTCACGCTGGTGCTTGGCGGCGCGCTGTTCCGCGCCACTCGCTGCCGGCTCGCCGGCGGGCTCACCTTGCGCCAGGCCTTCGTGCTGACGCCCTTGTGCTGGACCGCGATCGCCGCGGTCGCCGCGGTGCCGTTCTACCTCTCGGCGCATCCGGGGCTCGGCGGCCACGCCGCGAATGCCGCCTTCGAGGCGATGTCGGGCCTGACCACCACGGGCTCGACGGTGGTGACGGGGCTCGCTGGCGCGCCTCCGGGCATCCTGCTGTGGCGGGCGCTGCTGCAATGGATCGGCGGCATCGGCATCATCGCCACCGCCATCGCCATCCTGCCCGCGCTCGGCGTCGGCGGGATGCAGCTGTTCCGCACCGAATCCTCCGACCGGTCGGAGAAGGCGATGCCGCGGGTGCGGCAGATCGCGGCCCGGATCTCGGCGGTCTATCTCGTGCTGACGCTGCTCTGCGCCGCCGCCTATTTCGCCGCCGGGATGACCGCCTTCGACGCGGTGGCGCATGCGCTGACCACCATCTCCACGGCCGGCTTCTCCACCTCCGACGGCTCGCTCGGCAACTGGGACAATGCGGCCATCCACTGGATCGCGATCCTGGGCATGCTGGCCGGCGCGGTGCCCTTCGTCCTCTATGTCCGGCTGCTGCAGGGCGAGCGCGACAGCCTGCGCGATGCCCAGGTGATCACATTGCTGGCCTTCCTGGCGGTGGTGATCGCGGGACTCACCGCAACCCTCGTCGCCGGCGGGCGCTACGGGCTGGGCGACGCCCTGCGACATGCCGCCTTCAACGTCGTGTCCGTGGTCACCACCACCGGCTATGCGACCACCGACTACCTGCTTTGGGGCAATGCCGCGGCGGGGCTGTTCTTCGGCCTGACCTTCATCGGCGGGTGCACGGGCTCGACCACCGGGGGAATGAAGATCTTCCGCTTCCAGGTGATGGCGGCAATGCTGCGCGTGCAGTTCCTGCGGCTGGTGTTCCCGCGTGGCGTCTTCCCGCGCGCCTATGCCGGGCGCGTGCTGCCGGATGACGTAGTGGGCTCGGTCGTCGTGTTCTTCTCGCTCTACTTCGTCTGCTACGGGATGCTGACCATCGCGCTGATGGCGCTCGACCTCGACTTCGCCACCAGCGCATCGGCGGCGGTGACCGCGCTGTCCAATGTCGGCCCCGGGATCGGCGAGGTGATCGGCCCCGCCGGCAATTTCGCGCCGCTGCCGGATCTCGCGAAATGGCTGCTCTGCTTCGCCATGCTGCTCGGCCGGCTGGAGCTGTTCACCGTGCTGGTGCTGTTCATGCCGCGCTTCTGGCGCGGATAAGGCATGGACCGCGACCAGGCCACCATCCTTGCCATCCTGGCGGCGGCGCTCGTCATGTTCGTCTGGGGGCGCTGGCGGCACGACATGGTGGCGATGGGTGCGCTGCTCGCCGCCGTTGCCGTCGGGCTGGTGCCGGCAGCGGATGCCTTCGCCGGGTTCGCCCATCCGGCGGTGATCACGGTGGCCTGCGTGCTGGTGCTGAGCAGCGGGCTGCAATCCACCGGCGCGGTGGATGCGCTGAGCCGCGTGTCGCTGCCGCGCGCCGGCGCGCCGCTGCTGACGGTCGGCGCGCTGACCGCGCTCGCCGCGCTGCTCTCCGCCTTCATGAACAATGTCGGCGCGCTGGCACTGCTGATGCCGGTGGCGCTGCAGGCGGCCGAACGGGAGAAGCTGCCACCCGGACGGGTGCTGATGCCGCTCGCCTTCGGTTCGATCCTCGGCGGCATGACCACGCTGATCGGCACCCCGCCCAATCTCATCGTGTCCGCCTTCCGCACCGAGATCGCGGGCAGCGGCTTCGCGATGTTCGACTTCGCGCCGGTCGGCATGGCGGTGGCCGGCAGTGGCGTGTTGTTCGTCGTGTTCGCCGGGCGCTGGCTGGTGCCGGCACGCAGGGGCGCCGGGACCGAAGGCTTCGAGACCGGCGCCTACCTCACCGAGTTGCGCGTGAAGGACGACAGCAAGGCCGACGGCAAGTCCGTCCGCGAGGTCGAGGATGCGCTCGAGGAGCACGACGCGCAGGTGATCGGCCTGGTGCGCGACGAGGTGCGCATCACCGCGCCGCTGGCCTACCAGCAGGTGCGCGCCGGCGACATCCTGGTGGTGGAGGCCGGTCCCGAGGCGCTGGCCGCCACCATCGCGGCACTCGGACTGGTGCTGGAGGAGGATGTGCGCGAGGCGGACGGGAAGGAAGCCGCCGACCAGAAGCCGGCGAGGCCGAAGGAGGCCGCCCCCTCCGGCCGCGAGGCACTGCAATCGGAAGAGCTGGCGCTGGTCGAGCTCGCCGTGCTGCCCGGCGCCGCCATCGCCGGCCGCTCGGCCACCGGCATCCGCTTGCGCGACCGCTACGCCATCAACCTGCTGGCGGTCTCACGCCAGGGCCGCCGCTCCGTCTCCCGGCTGCGCACCACGGCGATTCGTGCCGGCGACGTGTTGCTGGTGCAGGGCCCGCCGGCGGCGATCAGCGAATTCGCCGCGCTGTTCGGCTGCGTGCCGCTGGCCGGCCGCGCGCTTCGCATCCCGCAGGCGCGGCAGGCCTGGACGGCCGCGGGGATCATGGCCGCCGCCATCGCCGCGGCCGCCTCCGGCCTGACCAGCTCCGCCGTCGCCTTCGCCGGTGGGGTGCTGGCGGCGATGGCGCTGCGCATCGTGCCACCGCGCGGCGTCTATCAGGCGGTGGACTGGACGGTGATCGTGCTGCTCGGCGCGCTGATCCCGGTGGCCGGCGCGATGGAGACCACCGGCGCCGCCGCGCTGCTGGCCGGGCTGCTGCTGGAGCACCTGGCCGGCGGCAATGTCCTGCTGGCGCTCGCCCTGGTGATGATGGTGACGATGACGCTCTCGGATGCCATCAACAACGCGGCCACCGCCGCAGTGATGTGCCCGATCGCGCTGCAGGCGGCGCAGCTGCTTCAGGTCAGCGCCGATCCCTTCCTGATGGCGGTGGCCGTCGGCGCCGCCTGCGCCTTCCTCACGCCGATCGGGCACCAGAACAACACGCTGATCCTCGGTCCCGGCGGCTTCCGCTTCGGCGACTACTGGCGGCTCGGCCTGCCGCTGGAGGTGCTGGTGGTGGCGGTGGCGCTGCCGATGCTGCTGCTGGTCTGGCCGCCGTGACGCGCGCATGCTGCGCGGCGTGCCCGATCCCGAAACCAGGCGGCTGCTCGGCCGCCTCCCCTTCCTCGCCGGCGTCCCGGATGCGGCTCTGGACCGCCTGGCGGAGGCCGCGCGGCCGGTGCGCCACGCCGCCGGTGCGCAGATCTTTCGCCGCGGTGATCCGGGCGAGGGAATGCTGATCATCCTCGATGGCCTGGTGCGGCTGCACCTGGCCGCCGCGTCCGGGCGCGAGCTGACGCTTGGCCTCGCCGGGCCGGGCGAGCCGGTCGGCGAGATCGCGCTGATCGATGGCGGCCCGCGCAGCGCCGACGCCACCGCGCTGACCCCGGTGCGCGCGCTGGTGCTGCGCCATGCGGATGCCGCCGCGATCATTGCCGGCGATGCGGCGGTGGCCGGCGCGTTGCTGCGCACGCTGGCCGCAAGGCTGCGGCGCACCACCGACCAGACCGAGGCGGTCGGCCTGCGCGGCCTGCCGGAGCGCGTGGCGCTGGCGCTGCTGCAACTGGCGGCCGCCGACCCCTCCGGGCTGGTGCGGCTCTCGCAGGGGCAGATCGCCGCGCTGGTCGCGGCCACGCGGCCCAAGGTCAATGCCGTGCTGGCGGAGTTCCGCGAGCGCGGTCTGGTCGAGCCCGCCCGCGCCGGGCTCAGGCTGCGCGACCCCGAGGGGCTGCGCGCGCTGGCCGGCTAGACCCGAGCTGCCCGAACTGTGTCCGGGCAGCTCGGGTCCAGCCCTTTCGAGCCGGCGATTCACGCCCTGGCGTGCCCGTCTGCGGCGTGCACACCCAGGGCGATCGCGGGCTGAGCGTCAGCAGCGGCTCATCTCAGGCCGCGGCCGGTGCGGGTGACGCGCCCTCCTTCGGCATGCGTTCGAGCATGTCCTGGAAGTGGCGCAGCGAGGCGAGGTGGAGATAGGTGCATTCCAGCTCGTCCTTGGCGACCATGTCGGCCAGCACGTCGGCCGGCAGCGTCTTCAGCTTCGCCCGGTCCACCGCCATGAAGCCCGACAGCGAGCGCTGCTCGCCGCCCGGCAGGGTGAACTGCGCCTGCATCGGCTGCAGCAGCTTCAACTCCTGCAGGCGCTTGCAGTAGGCCTGGGTGCGTCGGAAGCGCGTCTGGTAGTCCTGCAGGAAGCCGAGCACGGTCTTGAGGTACTGCGTCTGCGCGCCATCGGCATCGAACAGCCTCTCGCCGCGGCCGGCCTGGTTGCAGCCGGCGAAGGTCTCGTCGATGTTCAGCGTGAAGGTCTTCCCCTCGGCATCCTGCGAGAAGACGAAGGGATAACGGCGGACGAAGGCGGGGATGTAGCGGCCGCGCCACCTGCCCTCGGCGTCCACATGAAGGTTCTCGTTGCTGCGCGCCCCGAGGATCACGGCCGGGAACACCGTGTCCTCGCTGCCGGCGAAGACCACCGGGTATTCCGCCGTCGCCTGGGCGAACTCGACCGCCGTGACCGGGACTGAGTTGACCTCGGCGGCGAAGGCGTAGCTCTCGCCGGTCTTCACCGACCAGTCCTTGTGGCGCTGGAAGTTCACCGGAACGACACTCCGGTAGAAGAGCTGCTGCGTGCTCACTGGCTGGGTTCCCTGGTTTGGCCGCCGTGGCGCCATCCTGGGTTGCCGGCGGCGCCCGCGTCAACGCGCACGGCGATTACGGCGCGTCTTGCCTGCTTCGCGGCGTCAGCCTGGCGGCTCGCCCGCCTGCGCCAGGATGCGGCGGGCGCGGATCAGGATCGGCTCGTCCACCATCCGCCCATCCACGGTGAAGCTGCCGCGCCCCTCTCGCGCCGCTGCCTCGGCCGCGGCCAGCTGGCGTCGGGCAAGATCGAGTTCCGCTTCGGAAGGCGCGAAACCCTCGTTCAGGATCGGCACCAGCGCCGGGTGGATGCAGGTGGCGCCGAGCAGGCCGGCGCGCTTCGACCGCGCCACCACCTCCCGCACCTTCGCCGCCTCGCGGTAATCGGCGACGGTGCCGAGCGTGCCGAAGGGCGCGATGCCGGCCGCATGCGCCGCCACGATCATCTGCCGCTTGGCCAGTATGATGGTCTCGTCGTCCGCCGCGGCGTTGCATTCGGCGGCGAGGTCCTCGGCGCCGATCAGCAGCCCGGCGAGCAACGGCGAGGCGCGGGCAATCTCCGGCAGCTTCGGGATGGCGGCGGCGGTTTCCGCCATGGCGACGACGCACATCGGGCGCGGCGCCTCCGCCAGCATCTCGGCGGCCAACGCGACATGCTCGGGCCCGAGCACCTTGGTCAGCAGGATGCCATCGGCGCCGGCTGCGATGGCGGCCTCGATATCGGGCACCGCAACGCGCAACGGCCGGTTCACCCGCACCAGCACGTCGGACCCGCCGGCGCGCGCGGCCGGCACCGCCCCGGCCAGCGCGGCGCGGGCCTCCGCCTTGCGGTCGGCGGGGACGGAATCCTCGACATCCAGCACGACCGCATCCGCACCGGCGGAAGGCGCCTTGGACACGAAGCGCGGCACATTGGCCGGCACGTAGAGCATGGAGCGCCAGATGCGCCTCATTGCGCGGCACCTTCCAGGATCACACCGGCTTCGCGCAGCCGCCCGTACTCCGCCGCGCCGAGCAGCGGGCGGAGGATCGCCGCGCTGTGCTCGCCGAGACGCGGCGCCGGGTTGCGCAGGATGCCGGGCGTTGCCGAGAGGCGCGGCACCTCGCCATGCATCGGCAGCACGCCGCCCGGCATGTCGGGATCTGGCACCTCGATCAGCGCCTCGCGCCCCGCGACATAGGCATCGGCGTCGAGGTCGCGCACATCCATGATGGGGCCGATCGTCACGCCGTCGCGGTCGAACTGCGCGAGCGCCTCCGCCATCCTCATCCGGCCCACCGCTTCGCCCACCACCGCGTCCAGCTCCTCGATGTGCTGCAGGCGATCGGGGTTGCTGCGGAAGCGCGGGTCCTCGGCCAGTTCGGGCCGCCCGATGCTGCGCATCAGCCGCACGAAGACTGCCTGCGTCGAGGTGGACAGCGCCACCCAGCCGCCGTCCTTCGTCCGGTATGCGTTGCGCGGCGCAGTGTTGGTGCTGCGGCTGCCGGTGCGCGGCTTGGGCTTCCCGGTCAGGCGGAAATTCGCCATCTGCGGCTCTAGCACGGCGAACATCGGCTCGAACAGCGACAGGTCCACCACCTGCCCCTGCCCCGTCCGCTGCGCGTGGTGCAGCGCGATCATGGCGGCGGAGGCACCGTAGAGGCCGGCATAGGCGTCCGCCATGAACATCGGCGGCAGCACCGGCTCGCGGTCGGCAAAGCCGTTCATCGCGGCGAAGCCGGCATAGCCCTCCACCAGCGTGCCGAAGCCCGGCTTGTGGCGATACGGCCCGGTCTGCCCCCAGCCGGAGACCCGCACGATGACCAGCCGCGGATTGGCGGCGAGCAGGTCATCGGGGGCGAGGCCCATCTCCTCCAGCACGCCGGGGCGGAAGCTCTCGACGAACAGCGCGGCGTCACGCGCCAGGCTGCGGACGATCCCCACGCCCTCGGCTGCGCGCAGGTCGAGGCAGATGCTGCGCTTGTTGCGGCACCAGGTCTTCCAGCTGGTCTCGACGCCCTTCACCTTCCAGGCGCGCAGGCTGTCGCCGGCGGGGGGTTCGACCTTCATCACCTCGGCGCCGTGGTCGGCCAGCACCTTCGTCAGCATGTTCCCGGCGACGAGGCGCGACAGGTCCACGACGCGCAACCCGTCCAGCGCGCCGCGCGCCTCCGGCTCGAACTCCCGTTGCCGCAACCGCGCGCGATCAGCCATGCGCCGCCACCCTCCTGCGGCGCGTCTTGCCGGCCGCCACCTTACGTGGACAAGCTATGGGCCGTAGCCCGAACGGGTCAACGCCAGGGGGAGAACGAGCATGGCCTGGGAAATGCGGCGCGACTTCGTCGGCTATGGCGGGCAGTGGCCGGATCCGCGCTGGCCGGACGGCGCGCGGGTCGCGGTCAATTTCGTGCTGAACTACGAGGAAGGCTCGGAGCCCTCGGTGCAGGATGGCGAGGGGTTCAGCGAGACCAACCTGAGCGAGGCGCATGGCCGCAACCAGATCGCGCGCGGCCGCGACCTGGCGGCGGAGAGCCTGTTCGAATACGGCAGCCGGGTTGGCGCCTGGCGGGTGCTGCGCATCTTCGAGGAACGCGACCTGCCGATGACCATCTTCGCCTGCGCCCAGGCGCTGGAGCGCAACCAGCCGATGGCCGAGGCGATCGGCCAGTCCGGCCACGATATCTGCGGCCATGGCTGGCGCTGGGTGAAGCACTTCGAGCTGGAGGAGGCGGAGGAGCGCGAACACATCGCGCGCGCCATCGCCTCCCTCATCCGCACCACGGGCCGTGCGCCGGAAGGCTGGTACTGCCGCTACGGACCGAGCGTGAACACGCGCCGCCTGCTGATGGAGCACGATTGCTTCCTCTACGACAGCGACCATTACGGCGACGAGCTGCCCTTCTGGATGACGGTGGAAGGCAAGCCGCGGCTGATCGTGCCCTACACGCTGACGACGAACGACACCAAGTTCCACGGCAACCTCGGCAACTCCGACCAGTGGTTCGGCTTCTGCCGCGACCATTTCGACCTGCTGTGGGAGGAGGCCGTCTCTGCCGGGCCGCGCATGATGTCGATCGGCCTGCATGCCCGCATCATCGGCCATCCGGCGCGCGCGGTGGCGCTGATCCGGCTGCTCGACCACATGTCCAAGCGCGGCGGCGTCTGGTTCGCGCGGCGCAGCGAGATCGCGCGCCACTGGATGACGCACCACCCCTATCCCGGCAGGGGGTTGAACGAGTAGCGCGCATGCGCACCGCGCCCTGGGACCGATTCCTGACCGAAGCCGACCGTGCCGTGTTGGCGCGCGGCCGCTTCGGTCGGCGCATGGGCTTCGGAAAGTGGCCGGCGCTGCTGGTGATCGATGCGCAGCGCTACATGCTTGGCCCCGAGGGCGAGGGCGAGCACGAGGCCTGGCCTTCCTCCTGCGGCATGGCCGGGCGTGCCGCGCTGGCCGAGATCCTGCGGCTGGTCCGCGCGGCGCACGGGGCCGGCGTGCCCTGCATCTTCACCCGCTTCGAGCTCGCGGCCGATGGCAGCGATGCCGGCGTCTATGCGCTGAAGCGCGACCTGCTGCGAAGCCCGAACTGGTGCCTGGCCGGCACGCCGGGCGCGGAGCTGGCGCCGGAGCTGCGCCCCGGGTCGCGCGACCTGGTGCTGGTGAAGCACAAGCCCTCTGCCTTCCACGGCACGAACCTGCTCGGCCAGCTGATCGCGCGCGGCGTTGACACGGTGATCGTCGCCGGTGGCGCGACCAGCAACTGCGTGCAGGCCACGGTGTTCGACGCGGCATCTTACAACCTGCGCGCCATCGTCCCCCAGGAGGCGGTGTTCGACCGCATCCCCGTCAGCCACGCCATCGCGCTGTTCGACATGGACCGGCAATTTGCCGATGTGTTGCCAGCGGCCGAGGTGCTGGCCTGGCTCGCCACGCTGCAGGCCGGGGAGAGCGCAGCCCCCTGATGCGCAGGACCGGCCGCCCCGCCGCCTGCATCGCGTTGCTCGCCACGCTGCTGCTGGCGGCAATCTGGGTCGCCTCGCCCGGCGGCCTGCGCGAGGTGCTGCGCGAGCGCGCGGCGGACCTGCTGCACCGCGGGCCGGCCGATGCCGGTGCCGTCGCGGTGGTGGATATCGACCGCGCGGCATTGCTGCGGGTCGGCCCCTGGCCCTGGAGCCGCGCCAGCCTCGCCGCGCTGCTGCGCGCGGTGGCGGAGGCCCGGCCGGCTGCAATCGCGCTCGACATCCTGCTGGCGGAGCCCGACCGGCTTTCCCCAGCCGCGCTGGCGCGGCGCCTGGCGGAGGCGACGGGGCGCGCGGAGATCGCGGATCTGGCGGCGGCGCTGGAGGATGGTGATGCGGCGCTGGCCGCCGCGATCGGCGCCACGCCCGTCGCGCTCGGATTCGTGCTGGAGACGCGCGCCACGGAGGATGCGCCGCCGAGCGTGCCGCTGCTGGTTCAGGGTGTCGTGCGATTGCCGGGGATCTGGCAGGCGCCCGGCCTGCAAGGCCCCCTGCCCGCGCTGGCCGAGGCGGCGGCCGGGCTCGGCCTGCTCGCGCTCGACGCCGATGCGGATGGCCGGGTGCGCCGCGTGCCGCTGCTCGCCCTGGTGGGCGACGCCGCGCGCCCGGGCCTGGCGCTGGAGGCGCTGCGGCTGCGCGAGCGCGCCGGCGCACTGCTGCTCCTCGCCGATCCGCCGCGGCTGGTGGTGGGGGGGCATGGGGTGCCGCTCGACGCCACCGCCACCCTGCGCCTGCCGCCCAGCCCGCCGGAGACCTGGCCGGCGCGCACCGTCTCCGCCGCCGCGCTGCTCACCGATCCTGCCGCGCAGGCATCCCGGCTCGCCGGCCGGATCGTCCTGCTCGGCGGCAGCGCGCCGGAGCTCGGCGGGCTGCGCCCGGCGGCGGGCGGGACACCCGTTCCATCAGTGCAACTGCAGGCCGATGCCGTGGCGGCGCTGCTGCATGGCGGCGCGCCGATCCGCCCGGACTGGCTGGCTTCGGCCGAGGTGGCAGGTGCGGTGCTGCTGGCGTTCGTCGCGGCAGCCGCCGCGCTGCGGCTGCGCCCGCGCAACGCCGCGCTGCTGGCGTGCGCGGTCGTGCTGGTCTGGGTCGCCGCGGCCTGGCTGGCGCTGCGGGCCGGCCTGCTGCTCGACCCCGCTGGCCCGCCGGCGGTGGCAGGGCTGGCCTATGCCGTGGCCGCGCTGCTCGCCTTCGCCGAAGCCGAGCGCCGCGCGCGGGCGATGCGCACCCGCTTCGAGCAGCGGCTCGCGCCCGACATCGTCCGCCGCATCGCGGCAGCGCCGGAGGCGGTGCGCCTCGGCGGCGAGACGCGCGAGATCACCGCGCTGTTCACCGATATCGAGGGCTTCACCGCGATGACCGAGCGGGCCGCGCCGACGGAACTGGTCGCGCTGCTCGACGCCTACCTCGACGCGATGACGCGCATTGTCGTCTCGCATGGCGGCATGGTCGAGAAGATCGTGGGCGATGCGGTGCACGCCGTGTTCAACGCGCCGCTCGACCTCTCCGACCACCCGCGGCGCGCGTTGGACTGCGCACGGGCGCTGCTGGCCGCGGCCGAGGCGCAGCGCGCGACGCCGCTCGGCCAACGCCTCGGGCTCGGCCGCACGCGGATCGGCATCGAGACCGGGCCGGCGGTGGTGGGCGATGTCGGCGGCAGCGGCCGGCTGGACTACACGGCGCATGGCGACGTGATGAACACCGCCGCGCGGCTGGAGGCGGCGAACAAGCAGCTCGGCACCAGCATCTGCGTCGGGCCGGTCGCCGCCGCACGCATCGGGGTGGACCGGCTGGTGCCGCTCGGCGCGCATGCCGTGCGTGGGCGCGGCGTGGCGCTGGACCTCTACACGGTGACGGTCACCTGACCGAGGCCAGCGCCGCTGCGATGCGCGGCGTGCCCCAGCGGACCGGCGGCGTCGGTGCGGCTCCCGGTTCGCGGATGTCGGCGCCGAAGCCGGGCAGGATCTCCACCGCCTGGTCGGCGTTCGCCAGCAGCACCGCGCCGCGCTCCACGAAGACGCCGAACACGCCGTTGCTCGGCCCGGCGAAGAAGCGCGTGCCGCGCACCGCGATCAGGCCGAAGGGGCCGCGCACAGCAAGCCCCGGTGGCGTGCCGTCGCGCGCCTCGCGGTCCACCAGCATCGCCCCACGCTCCAGCACCAGCGTGCCGCCGACGCGCGCGAGGAAGCGGTCGATGCGCAGGCGCACCGCAGCGCCGAGCCGGATCTCCATCGCCTCGGCGAGACGCAAGGTGAGTCGCGATTCCTCCGCGGTCGTGACCACGTCACCGTCGAAGACCGGCGCCGCGGGGACGAGATCCCGCCGCCTGCCGGCGGCTTCCGCCAGCGCGCTGCCGCGCAGTTCCTCGACGCGGCCGATCCCGCTTCGCTGCGCGCGCACCGCGGGCGCCGGCAGCAGCGCCGCCAGCCAGAGCAGCGCGCGGCGGCCGCCGGGCCCGAAACCAAGCAAAGCAGTCATCCCGCCGCCTCCCTCTCCGCCACCGGCGCCGTCTCCGGCCCGGCGAACAGCGCGTCCCGCGTCAGGGCTTGATCAGCGTGCCCGCGCCGCCATCGGTGAACAGCTCCACCAGCACCGCATGCGGTACTCGGCCGTCGAGGATCACCGCACCCTTCACGCCGCGCTCCACCGCGTACATGCAGGTCTCGACCTTCGGGATCATGCCGCCCGAGATCCAGCCATCGGCGATGCCCTGCTTCACCTCGCCGACCGTCATTTCCGGGATCAGCTTGCCATCGGGGCCGAGCACGCCGCGCACATCGGTCAGCATCAGCAGCCGCTCGGCCGCCAGCGCGCCGGCGATCGCGCCCGCCACGGTGTCGGCGTTGATGTTGTAGGTCTGCCCGTCCTGGCCCACGCCCACGGGTGCCACCACCGGCACGATATCGGCGCCGATCAGCAGCCGCAGCACGCGCGGGTCCACGCTCTCCGGCTCGCCGACGAAGCCGAGGTCGAGCAGCTTCTCGATGTTGCTGTCGGGGTCGCGGTAAGTGCGCGTCAACTTGCGCGCGCGCACCAGCCCGCCATCCTTGCCGGAGATGCCGACCGCCATGGCGCCGGCCCGCGTGATCGCCTCGGCCACCTGCTTGTTGACCGGGCCGGCGAGGACCATCTCGACCACGTCCAGCATCTCGGCGTCGGTGACGCGAAGGCCCTGCACGAAGGTGGACTTCACGTTCAGCCGCTTGAGCATGGCGTTGATCTGCGGCCCGCCGCCATGCACCACCACGGGGTTGACGCCGACCTGCTCCAGCAGCGCGATGTCGCGGCCGAAGCGCAGCGCCGTCTCCTCCTCGCCCATCGCGTGGCCGCCGTACTTCACCACCACGATCTGGTCGTCGTAGCGCTTCAGGAAGGGCAGCGCGCCGGCGAGGATCGCCATCTGGTCGAGCGCGTCGTCGGTCATGGGTCGGCCGTTTCCCGGGACAGGGGCGGAGGCGTGTTGCGACCGGTCGCGCCCGGGGTCAAGAGGCCGCGAGGGCGGCAATCTCGGCGCGCAGCTCGGGGATGCCCTCGCCGGTCTCGCTGCTGGTGACGATGACGAGCGGGTGGGCGGCGGTGCGCTTGCGCGCGATCGCCTGCACCTCCTCCAGCCGCTTCTCCAGCTGCGCCGGCTTCACGCTGTCCGACTTGGTCAGCACCAGCTGGTAGGCGACGGCCGCCTCGCCCAGCAGGTCCATCGCGGCGCGGTCGGCGGGCTTGGTCTCGACGCGGGCATCCATCAGCAGCAGCACGCGGCGAAGCGAGGGACGGCCGCGCAGGAAGTCGAACATCAGCCCCTGCCAATCGGCCTTCACCTGCTTCGAGGCCTGCGCGTAGCCGTAGCCCGGCATGTCCACCAGCGTCAGCGCGCCCTCGCCCAGGTCGAAGAAGTTGAGCTGGCGCGTGCGGCCCGGCGTGTGGCTGACGCGCGCCAGCGCCTTCTGGCCGGTCAGCGCGTTCATCAGCGATGACTTGCCGACATTGGAGCGGCCGCAGAGCGCCACTTCCGGCACCTCGGTCACCGGCGGCAGCTGGTCGATCCGCTGGGCGGCGAAGAAGAAGCGGCAAGGCTGGGCGAACAGCAGGCGCCCGGCCTCGATCAGCGCGGCGCGTTCCTGGTCGTCCTTCGCCTCCAGCAGGCCGCCGGCGGTCACCCCTTCTTGGCCTTGGCCGGTTTCGGCGGCGCCACGGCGGTGCCGGGCGTCCCCTGGCGCTGCCGGTCCATGCGCATGATGTACCATTGCTGGGCGATGGAGAGCAGGTTGTTCCAGGTCCAGTAGATCACCAGGCCGGCCGGGAAGCTGGCCAGCATGAAGGTGAAGATCAGCGGCATCCAGGCGAAGATCTTGGCCTGGATCGGGTCGGGCGGCGTCGGGTTCAGCTTGAACTGCAGGAACATCGTGATGCCCATCAGGATCGCCCAGACAGGCATGTGGAACAGCGAGGACCACTGCATCGGGTCGAAGGGCAGCAGGCCGAACAGGTTGAACAGGTTGGTCGGATCGGGCGCCGAGAGGTCGTGGATCCAGCCGAAGAACGGCGCGTGCCGCATCTCGATGGTGACGAACAGTACCTTGTAGAGCGCGAAGAAGACCGGGATCTGGATCAGGATCGGCAGGCAGCCGGAGGCCGGGTTGACCTTCTCGCTGCGATACAGCGCCATCATCTCGGCCTGCGCCTTGGTGGGATCGTCCTTGTACCGCTCCCGGATCTCGGTCATCTTGGGCGCGAGCACCTTCATGCGCGCCATCGACTTGTAGGCCTTGTTGGCCAGCGGGAAGAACAGGATCTTCAGCAGCAGCGTGAAGACGATGATCGCCACGCCGAAATTGCCGAAGGTCACGCCCAGGAAGTGCAGCACGTGGAAGAACGGCTTTGTCAGGAAGTAGAACCAGCCGAAATCCACCGCCTTGTCGAAATCGGTGATGTCGTAGCGCTCGGCATAGGCGTCGAGCAGGTTCACTTCCTTCGCGCCGGCGAACAGCCGCGTCCCCAGCCCGGCCTCGGCGCCCGGCGGCACGGTGATCGCGCCCTGCGGGGCGATATCCACCTGCCAGCGATCCTGCCCGGCATCGGAGACGTGGCGGTAGGCGGTGCGGACGGCGGTGGACTGGTCCTCCGGCATCAGCGCGGTGAGCCAGTATTTGTCGGTGAAGCCGGCCCAGCCGCCGGTGCTGTCCTGCTGGAAGGCGGCGCCGTTGCGGCGCTGCGCCTCGTCGCGCGCGTCGGAATAGGTCCATTCATGCAGGCGGCCATCCAGCACGCCGGTGAAGCCCTCGTGCAGGATGAAGAAGCCGGCCGTCTGCGGCGTGCGCTCGCGGCGCACCCGTGCCCAGGGCAGCAGCTGCACCGGCTCTTCGCCGCGGTTCAGCACGGATTGCCGGGCGGTGAGCATGTAGTCGCTGTCGAGTTCGAAGCGGATGCGGAATTCCTGGCCCTGGCCATTGTCCCAGCGCAGCGTGACGGGCTGCCCCGGCGCGAGCGGCCCGCCCTCGGCGGTCCAGTCGGTTTCGGCATCGGGCACCCGGGTGCGGCCATCGGCCGCGGTCCAGCCCCACTGCGCGAAATAGGGGTGGGCGTCGCTGCGCGGCGCCAGCAGCCGCACGGGCGGCGAGCCGGCCTGCACCGTCTCGCGATGATCCTTCAGCACCAGGTCATCGAGGCGCACGCCGCGCAGGCTGAGGCTGCCGGCGACGCGCGGGTTCTCGATCTGCAGGCGCTGCTCCGGCGCGCGGGTCGCCTGTGGCGCGGCGGCCGTGCCGGGAATGGAGGTGCCCGGCGCGGCAACCACGCCACCGGGTGCGGCCGGCACCGGCACGGCGGGCGCGGCGGCGCTCGGCGTCGCGGCCTGCTGCTCGATGCGCTGCTGCTCCAGCCGGCGCTGCTCCGCCTCGCGCTGCGGGCGGTTCCACAGGTCGAACAGCAGCAGGATGCCGATCGAAAGGGCGATCGCCGCGAAGAGGCGCTTCTGGTCCATCACGGAAAGGGTGAGCCTTTCGTCGTCTCGCCGAAGGCGGGCGCAGGTGGAAGCGGCACCGGGTCGTAGCCGCCCGGATGCCAGGGGTTGCAGCGCAGGATGCGGCGGCCGGTCAGCCACGCACCCTTCAGCGCCCCGTGGGTGGCGACTGCCTCCAGCCCGTATTCGCTGCAATGCGGGTAGAAGCGGCAGTTGCAGCCGATGATCGGCCGCAGGGTCAGCTGGTAGGCGCGGATCGCCCCGCGCAGCGCATGCTGCTGGGGCGTCATGGCGCGGCCTGCGTCGTCGGCTCGGCCACGCGCTCCGCAGGCGGCACGCGCTCGGCGAGCGGCACGCCGGCCTGCTTCAGCGCCCCGCGCAGATCGCCGAGCAGGGTGCGGAAGTCACGGTCGGCGGTAGCCTCGCGGCCGATCAGCACCAGCTCGAACCCCTGCACCCGGCCGTCGCCGAGCAGCAGGCGGGCGGCCTCGCGCAGGCGCCGTTTGGTGCGGTTGCGCACCACGGCGTTGCCGATCTTCTTGGTGGCGGTGAACCCGACCCGGAGCGGTTGCCCCGGCGCCGGCAGCGCCTGCAGCACCAGCCCCGGCCGCGCCGCCCGCGCGCCCTTGCCGGCCACGCGCTGGAACTCGCGGCGCTGCGTCAGGCGCGGCGGTCGCGCCGGCATGGCACGTGCCTCGCCTGCCCGGCGCTCAGGCCGAGAGGCGCTTCCGCCCCTTTGCGCGGCGGTTGGCGAGGACCTTGCGGCCGCCGACCGTCTCGCTGCGGGTGCGGAAACCGTGCCGGCGCTTCCGGACGAGCTTCGAAGGCTGATAAGTACGCTTCACGACGACAACTCCCGCGGCCCCTTCGCCATCCCGCCCGCGGGCGCGCCGGCCCGGGCGGCCGGCGATCCGGCCCATCTTCCTGCAAACGGTTCCGCCGGCGGCCCGCGTGAGGAAACCTCAGGCGTACCCCGGCGAAGGTCGCGACGTATAGGGATCGGCTCGCCCCGCCGTCAACCAAGGTCGTCGGCCGCGCCGGCCGCCGGGGCCGCCTCGCGCCGCTGGCCGCCCTTCGGCCCCGGCGTTATGCACCGGCCCGAACCGAGGAGGCAGCATGCCCGATTTCGACCTGGTGGTGATCGGCGCCGGCGCCGCCGGCCTTTCGACAACGGCCCTCTCGGCCGCGCTCGGCCTGAAGGTGGCGCTGGTCGAGCGGGGTGAGATGGGCGGCGACTGCCTGAACTATGGCTGCGTGCCCTCCAAGGCGCTGCTCGCCGCCGCCCATGCCGCCGCCGCCGCCCGCCACGCCGGCCGCCTTGGCATCCGCCTGCCGCCACCCGAGGTCGATTGGGCAGGCGTGCGCGCCCATGTCCGCGGCGCCATCGCGCGGATCGCCCCGACCGACTCGGAGGCCCGCTTCCGCGGCATGGGTGTCGAGGTGATCCGCGCCTCCGCCCATTTCACCGCGCTGGACGAGATCGAGGCAGGCGCCCGGCGCTATACCTTCCGCCGCTGCGTCATCGCCGCCGGCAGCCAACCGGTGGTGCCGGACATCCCCGGGCTCGGCCCGGTGCCGTGGCTGACCAACGAGACGATCTTCGATCTGGAGGAGGCGCCGGACCATCTGCTGATCCTCGGCGGCGGCCCGATCGGGCTGGAGATGGCGCAGGCCCATGCCCGGCTCGGCTGCCAGGTGACGGTGATCGAGGCCGGGCGAATCGCCGGCCGCGACGACCCCGAACTCGTCGAGGGGCTACGCCGTGCCCTGCTGCGCGACGGGATCACCCTGCTGGAAGGCGCGAAGCTCGCGCGGGTGGAGCCGGACCGCCCCGGTCTGGTGGCGCTGCTGGAGGATGGGCGGCGCATCGCCGGCAGCCACCTGCTGCTCGCGGTCGGGCGCACGCCGCGGCTGCGCGGGCTGGACCTCGCCGCCGGACGCATCGAGGCCACCCCGCGCGGCATCGCCACCGATGCGGGGTTGCGCTCGGTCTCCAACCGGCGGGTCTGGGCGGTCGGCGACATTGCCGACCCGCGCGGGATCGGGCCCCGCGCCTTCACTCATGTGGGCTCCCAGCATGCCGGGGTGCTGGCGCGGCGGATGCTGTTCCGCCTGCCGGCGAAGGTGGACTACGCCGCCCTGCCGCGCGTCACCTATACCGATCCGGAGCTGGCCCAGATCGGCATGACGGAGGAGGAGGCCCGCGAGGCAGGCCTCGCCCCCCGCCCCTATCGCTTTCCCCTGCCCGAGACCGACCGCGCGGTGGCCGAAGGCCTGGAGGATGGCCTGGTCAAGCTGGTGGTGAGCCCCAAGGGCCGGCTGCTCGGCGTCGGGGTGCTCGGGCCGCGTGCCGGCGAGATGGCGGGGATGTTCGGGCTGATGATCGGCCGCAAGCTGCCGCTGTCGGCCCTGGCCAGCCTGGTGCTGCCCTATCCGACGTTCGCCGAAGGGGCGAAGCGCGCGGCGGGCGACTTCTACGCGCCGCGGTTGCTTTCATCCTTCTCTAAACGTCTTGTCGGCTTGCTCTGGCGCCTGCCCTGAGCAACCTTTCCGCTTCCGCCGACTTTTGCTGCGGCGCGACAAGACCCAATCCGAGGACGCAAGCACATGGCCAAGACGCTGGACGGCCGCACGGCCCTGGTCACCGGCTCCACCTCCGGCATCGGGCTCGCCATCGCGCTCCGCTTCGCGCAGGAGGGGGCGAAGGTGATGCTGAACGGCTTCGGCCAGCCGGAGGACATCGCCAAGGCCCGCGCCACCGTCGGCGCCGCGATGGGCGTGGCGGAGGCGCCCTATTCGCCCGCCGACATGTCCAGGCCCGACGAGATCCGCGCCATGGTGCAGGCCTGCCAGGCCGCGCTCGGCGGCTGCGACATCCTGGTGAACAATGCCGGCATCCAGCATGTCTCGCCGGTCGAGGACTTCCCCGACGACAAGTGGGACCGGATCATCGCGATCAACCTGGTTTCCAACTTCCACGCCATCAAGGCGGCGCTGCCGGGGATGAAGGCGAAGGGCTGGGGGCGGATCATCAACGTCGCCTCGGCGCACGGCCTGGTCGCGAGCCCCTTCAAGACCGCCTATGTCGCGGCCAAGCACGGGGTGCTGGGGCTGACCAAGTCGGTCGCGCTCGAGGTCGCGCGCAGCGGCGTGACCTGCAATGCGATCTGCCCCGGCTTCGTCCGCACCCCGCTGGCCGAGGCGCAGGTCAAGCCACTGGCCGAGAAGCACGGCGTCAGCGAGGAGGTGGCGCTCACCGACCACCTGCTGGACCGCCAGCCCACGAAGAAATGGGTGGAGGTGGAGGAGATCGCCGAGGCGGCGATGTTCCTGGTCGGCGCCAACAGCGGCTCGATCAACGGCGCGCCGATCTCGGTGGATGGCGGCTGGATCGCGCAGTGATCGAGGACGAGTTCCGCCGGGAAGCGGCGGAGACGCTGGCGAACGGCAACGGCAACGGCGCCGCCCCGCTCTCCCGGCCGGCCGTCGCGAAGCCGGTCGCGCTCAAGCGCCTGAACCTTGCTCTGCAGGGTGGTGGCACGCACGGCGCCTTCACCTGGGGGGTGCTGGAGCGGCTGCTGGAAGATGACCGGCTGGAGTTCGAGGCGGTGTCCGGCACCTCCGCCGGGGCGGTGAA
Organism: Falsiroseomonas sp.; assembly: GCF_041690465.1. GTDB lineage: Bacteria > Pseudomonadota > Alphaproteobacteria > Acetobacterales > Acetobacteraceae > Falsiroseomonas. The sequence goes on from NZ_JAWLHG010000034.1 coordinate 40,836, forward strand.
CGCGGCGGTCTTCGTGCAGGGACTCTGCGAGGGCGGACGCGCCGGCGCGCGCACCGCGCTGGACCGGATGTGGCGCGACGCCGCGGCGCGGCTCGCCGTGTCGCCGCTGCAGAACACGCCCTGGGAGAAGGCGATCTGGGGCCACGACCTTACCTGGTCGGTCGCCTACCAGACCTTCGAGACGCTGACGCGCATGCTCTCGCCCTACCAGATCAACCCGACGCCGTACGACTTCAATCCGCTGCGCGCCGTGCTGGAAGAGGCGATCGACCACGAGGTGCTGCGCACCGGCAGGGGTCCCAAGCTGTTCATCTCCGCCACCTCCGTCCGCACCGGCAAGCCGCGGGTCTTCACGCGGGAGGAGGTGACGGTGGATGTGGTGCTCGCCTCCGCCTGCCTGCCGCAATTCTTCAAGGCTGTGGAGATCGATGGCGAGCCCTTCTGGGATGGCGGCTATCTCGGCAATCCGGCGCTGTGGCCGCTCTACGAGCAGGGCGGCGCGCCCGACATCGTGCTGGTGCAGCTCAACCCCACGGTACGCGAGGAATTGCCGACCCACCCGACCGAGATCGTCAATCGCCTCAACGAGATCAGCTTCAATGCCTCGTTGATGGCGGAGATGCGCGCGATCGATTTCGTGCAGCGCCTGCTGGATGCCGGAAGGCTGGAACAGCCGCGCTACCGGCGCCTGTTCCTGCATGTCATCGAGGACGAGGAACGCATGCGCCAGTTCAAGCTCTCGACCAAGCTGAACGGCGACTGGGAGTTCCTGTCCAAGCTGAAGCAGTACGGCCGCGACGCGGCGGATGGCTGGCTGGCCGAGCACTTCGACAAGCTCGGCCGCGAGAGCAGCGTGGACCTGCGCGCGCGCTTCCTGTGACGTTCACGTGAGGCAGTGACCTCCCGGCCGCGCCCGCGGTAGGATCCCCTGCTACGGCTGGCGCCCGACGGGGAGGATTCTGCCATGTTCGACCTGGAGCGGTTCATCGAGGATTGCCGGACCGCCCTGGCGGCCGAGACGGGAAGCGCACAGCGCGGCGCGATGGAGGTGGTGGCGCGCGCCGTCTCCGATCCCGGCGCCCTGATGGCGGCCATCGGCGAGCCGAGCCGCGCCGGCATCACGCCGCTGCACCGCGCGCCAGACCTGACTATCCTCAACCTGGTCTGGGGCCCGCAGATGACGATCATGCCGCACAACCACCGGATGTGGGCGGTGATCGGCATCTACACCGGCGCGGAGGACAACATCTTCTGGCGCCGCCTTCCCGAGGGCCCCGTCGGAGCGGTGGAGGCGGCCGGTGCGAAGTCGCTGCGCGCGCGGGATGCGACGGTGCTCGGGCGCGACATCATCCACTCCGTCACCAACCCGCTGCCGCGCCTGACGGGCGCGATCCATGTCTATGGCGGCGACTTCTTCGGCATGGAGCGCAGCGAATGGGACCCGGAGACGCTGCGCGAGCAGCCCTACGACGTGGAGAAGGCGAAGCGGATGTTCGAGGAGTCCAACGCCATCCTCGGCTGAATCCGGACGGCAGACAGCCGCGCCGGCCGTCCGGGCGCCACCATCACCACGGCGTTCTGGCGGAACCGTCGCGCCAGCACCACGATTCCGGCTGCGTCGCCGGCGACCAGCAGGTGCTGCTCCGCCCAGCCGTCGGCGCGGCCCCAGCCTTCCGCGATCACCCGCCCGTCCGCGGCTTCGCGGAGCCGAGCCAGCATGCGCCGGTTCCAGCCCTCCGGCATGCGGCGGCTGAATGGGTTCCAGGCGGTGACGAATCCCGCCGAACGCACGCCGTTGGCACGCAGCAGCGCATCCATCGCCGCACTGTGCTTCCCGACGCGCACGACGATGCCGGCCGCCTCGTAGCCAGTGCGCGCATAGGCGGATCGCAGCGTTGCCCGCATCACTCCAGCGCCAGCAGCTGGCCCTTGAGATAGGCGCTCTCCGGCAGCGCCGGATGCACGGGATGGTCCGGTCCGGCGCCGACGCTCGCCAGGATGCGCGAGGACCGCCGCGCGCGGTGCACGCCCCAGGCCACCGCATCGGCGAATTCCGCCGGGCCGATGTGGTGCGAGCAGGAGGCGATGAACAGCATGCCCTCCGGCGCCGTCACCGTCGCGGCCAGGCGCGCCAGCTTGGCGTAGCCCTTCAGCGCCGCCGGGATGTCCTTGCGCGTCTTGGCGAAGGCGGGTGGGTCGGCAATCACCACGTCGAAGCGGCGGCCGGATGCGGCCATGCGTTCCAGGTGCTCCAGCGCCTCCGCCTTCAAGGCCGTGACTCGCTCCGCGAAGCCGGCGCGCGACGCGGCCTGCATGGCGAGGTCGAGCGCATGCTCGCTGCGTTCGAGCAGCGTCACCTCCCGCGCGCCGGCCTGCGCCGCGGCCAGGCCGAAGCCGCCGAGATGACAGAAGGCGTCGAGCACGCTGTGCCCCGCGGCGAAGCGCGCCACCAGGGCACGGTTCGGGCGCTGGTCGAAGAACCAGCCGGTCTTCTGTCCGCCGAGCAGGTCCACCGGGAAGGACAGCCCGCCTTCCTCAACCACCGCCGAGCCATCGTCGCCGTGCAGCAGCGCGACGCCTTCGTCCAGCCCTTCCAGCTTGCGCACCGCGGCGTCGTTGCGCGCCACTACCACGCGTGGATCCAGCAGGTCCTGCAGCGCTGCAAGAATGGCGGGCAGCGCGGCATCCATGCCGGCGGTGTTCGCCTGCACCGCCAGCGCATCGCCATAGCGGTCCACCACCAGGCCGGGCAGGCCATCGGCCTCGGCATGGACCAGGCGGTAGAAGGGCGTGTCGAACAGGCGCTGCCGCAGCGCCAGGCAGCGGGCGAGCTTCCGGCGGAACCACGCCGCGTCGCAGGGCGCCGCCGGATCGGCATCGAGAAAGCGCGCGGCGATCAGGCTGTGCGGGTTGAAATGCCAGGCGCCGTGCTTCACGCCGTCATCGCCTTCCAGCCGCACCACGCTGCCGGGCGCGATGGCGCGCGCGGCCCCCGTCATCGCGATCTCGTTCGAAAAGGCCCAGGGATGCCCCGCCTTCACGCGGCGGTCGGCACCGGGGTTGAGGCGGATCAACGCTCGCTCGGTCATGGGCCGGCTTATGCGGCGATCACCCCCGGATGGCCAGCACCACGCCGCCGATGATCAGCCCCAGCGCCACCAGTTCCCGCAGCCCCAGCGGCTCGCCCAGGAAGAAGGCCGCCGCGGTGACGCCGACCACCGGCGTCAGCAGCGTCCCCGCCGCCGCCGCCGAGGCCGGCAGGCGCCGCAGCGCCGCGAACCACGCCAGATAGCAAAGCCCGAGCGGCCCCAGCCCGCCGTAGAGCAGCAGCCACCAGCTCTGCGCCGACCATTCCTCCGGCGCCGGCCGCTCGGTGAGAATCGCGCCCACCAGCAGCGGCGTGCAGCCGAGCGCGGTCTGCCAGGCGGCGGCGCTCGCCGGCGGCATCGCCACCGGCCAGCGCTTGGTCACCACCGTGCCGAGCGAGAACAGCACCGCCCCGGAGAGCGCCACCGCCACCCCCGGCAGCTTCTCCATGCCGACGTCCACGCCGCGCCCGAGCACCAGCACCGCCAGCCCGGCGAGGCCGAGCGCCAGCGCCAGCACGCGCTTCGCCGTGATCCGCTCCCCCAGCACCGGCCAGGCGAAGATCGCCGCCCAGACCGGCATGGAGTAGCAGACGATGGTTGCCTCCGCCGCCGCCAGCCAGAGCAGCGAGAAGGTCGCCAGCCCCATCCAGGCGGTGACGTTGAGCAGCGAGATCATCACCAGCCGCGGGAACAGCCCGGCCGGCACGGACAGCGCTTCGCCGCGCCGCGCCGCGATCGCGAACAGCAGCGAGACGCCGATGGTCGCGCAGACCACGCGCATGGAGAAGGGCGGCACCTCCTCCAGCAGCACCTTCATCGCCGGCCAGTTCAGGCCCCAGCCGATGACGGTGACGAGCAGCAGCAGAAGCCCGGTCGCGTCGGGCCGCGGGCCAGCCTGCGGCCTCACGGGCATTGCTTCAATCCGCGAAATCAGGCTCCTCGCGCGCCAGGATGCGCTTGATGCTCTCGAGATGCAGCCGCGCGCTGTCGCGGTCGCCCTCGCGCATCTGCGCATAGGTCTTGGCGGCCATCGCCGGCGGCACCGGCTTCAGCGTGCGCCCGGTCGAAAGCGCCAACCGCTGCGCCTCCGCCGCGCGTTCGAGGTAATAGAGGTCATCCCACGCCTCGGCGCAGTTGTTGCCCACCACCATCACGCCGTGATTCTTCATGAAGACGATGTCGGCATCGCCGATGCTGGCCGCGATGCGATCGCCCTCGGCGGTGTCGAGTGCGAGGCCGTTGTAGTTCTCGTCCACCACCGTGCGGCCGTAGAATTTCAGCGCGCTCTGCCCGGCCCAGAGCAGCGGCGGGCCTTCCAGCATGGCCAGCGAGGTCGCGTTCGGCATGTGGGTGTGGAAGCACGCCTTGGCGCGCGGCACGTTCTTGTGCACCCGGGCATGGATGAAAAAGGCGGTCGCCTCCGGCACGCCGTGGCCGGCAATGACGTTGCCCTCGTAGTCGCAGACCAGCAGGCGCGAGGCGGTGACCTCGGCGAAGGCCCAGCCATAGGGGTTCACCAGGAACAGGTCGTCCCTACCCGGCACCACGAGCGAGAAGTGGTTGCAGATGCCCTCATGCATGCCAAGCCGGGCAGCCATGCGGAAGCAGGCGGCGAGATCGATGCGCGCCTGGCGCACGGCTTCCGCGTCGAGCGCGGAATTGCGAAGCAGGGCGGGGGCGGCGGGCTCGCCGAGGGCATGGGCCATGGTGATGTTCTCCTCGCCCCGATGAATCGCAGGCCGGCGCGCCGCCGGCAAGGAGTGTGATAGCCTTGTCCGACCCGATCAGCGCCTTTCCCGTTCCCGACCTCGCCTCCCTGCCGGAGGATGTCCGCGCCCGCATCCTGGCGGTGCAGGAGAAATCGGGCTTCATTCCCAACATCTTCCTGGCGCTGGCCTGGCGGCCGGAGGAGTTCCGCGCCTTCATGGCCTACCATGACGCGCTGATGGGCAAGCGCGAGGGGCTGACGGCCGCCGAGCGCGAAATGATCGTGGTCGCCATCTCGATCGGCAACCAGTGCCAGTATTGCGTGGTCGCGCATGGCGCGATCCTGCGCGTGCGCGCCAAGGACCCGGCGATCAGCGAGAAGATCGCGGCCAACTGGCGCAAGGCGCGGCTGCCGGCGCGAAGCCGCGCCATCCTGGACTATGCGACGAAGGTCGCCACGGCCTCGCACCTGGTCTCGTCCGAGGACCGCGCGGCCCTTGCGGCGGCGGGGCTGACGCAGGACGAGGTTTGGGATGTCGGCGCCATCGCGGCCTTCTTCTCCATGTCGAACCGGCTTGCGAATGCCATCGACCTGACGCCCAATCCAGAATTCCAGGCGATCGGAAGGGGATGAGCACGGTGTCGGGCACCAACCAGCGCATCGACGGCAAGCGGCTGTGGGACAGCCTGATGACGATGGCCGAGATCGGCGCCACGCCGAAAGGCGGGGTGAAGCGGCTGACGCTGACCGAGGTGGACAGGCAGGGCCGCGAACGCTTCACCGCATGGTGCGAGGCGCTCGGCCTGACGGTGCGGGTTGACGCCATCGGCAACATGTTCGCCCGCCGCGAGGGGCGCGATCCCGCCCGCAAGCCGGTGCTGTTTGGCTCCCACCTCGACAGCCAGCCGTCGGGAGGGAAATTCGACGGCGCGCTCGGCGTCATCGCCGGGCTCGAGGTGATGCGCACCCTCAACGACCTCAACATCACCACCGAGGCGCCGCTGGAGCTGGTGAACTGGACCGACGAGGAAGGCAGCCGCTTCGGCCATTCGCTGATGGGCAGCGGCGCCTGGGCGGGCGTCTATCCGCTGCCGAAGGTCTACGGCCTGAGGGACGTGGACGGCGTCACGGTGGAGCAGGCGCTCGAGGCGATCGGCTACAAGGGGCCGCACAAGGCCGAACCCTTTCCGGCGGACGCCTATTTCGAGCTGCACATCGAGCAGGGCCCGATCCTGGAGAAGGAGGACCGGCTGATCGGCGTGGTCACCGGCGCACAGGCGCAGGTGTGGTGGGATGCGCGCATCACTGGCCAGGACAGCCATGCCGGCACCACGCCGCCCTATGCGCGCAAGGACGCCCTGCTCGCCGCCGCCCGGGTGATCGAGCTGGTGGACAAGCGCATGCGGGAACGCGGCGATGACGGCCGCGGCACCGTCGGCTTCCTCAAGGTTCTGCCCAACAGCCGCAACGTGATCCCGGGCGAGGTCGCGTTCAGCGTCGAGTTCCGCCATCCCGACACCGACCAGATCGAGCATCTCGCGCAGAGCTTCCCGGCCGAGGCGCAGGCGCTGGTCGCGGCCACCGGCTGCACGCTGGAGCTGACGGAACTGTTCCGCTTCGCCGCACAGCCCTTCGACGCGGACTGCGTCGCGCTGGTGCAGCAGGCGGCCGACCGGCTCGGCCATCCCTCGCGGCGGATCGTCTCCGGTGCCGGGCATGACGCGGTGTATGTCGCGCGCCGCGTGCCGGCCGCGATGATCTTCACCCCCTGCAAGGACGGCCTCAGCCACAATGAAGCCGAGAGCATCCGCCCGGAGGAGGCGGAAGCCGGCTGCCAGGTGCTGTTCGAGGCCGTGGTGGCGCGCGCCAACCGCGCAATCTGACGCACGCTCCCCAACCCGTGATGCGGTGCAACTGTCACGTGAGTGGCGGCGGCCGCGTCCCGTAGCATGTCCTGCGTTCGAGCACGCAGGAACGGGACCGCCCCATGAATCCACTCGCCTGGCCTCGCCAAGCCCAGATCGCCGCTGGTGTATTGCTGCTTCTGCTGATCATCGGCTGGGGGCTCGCCATCAGCCGCGGCGGTGATGTGCGGGAGGCCCGGCAGCAGGCGCGCGCGGCGGAAGAGCGGATCGCAGGGCTCGACCGCACGCTGGCGGCCGAGCGGCAGGCCGCCGGTGACTTGGCTGCCATCCTCCGCCGGCGCGAAGTCGCGGAGCGCGAGCTCGCCGAGACCGTGGCGCGCCTCCAGCAGCTCACCGCCGAGGCGAACGCTGCGCAGCAGCGGCTGGAGGAGCTCCGCCAGCAGGTCGCTGCGGTGCAGCAGGCGCTGGAGCAGGCGCAGGCGCAGGGCGGGCAGGCGCGCCAGGCCATGGAAGCGGCGCAGCAGCAGGTGCAGCAGCTCACCGCACGGAGCGAGCAGCTGATGCAGCAGACCCAGCAGACCCAGGCGCAGCTCGCGCAGCTTCGTCAGTCCGTGCAGGAGACTGAACAAGTTCTGGCCGCGCGGCAGGAAGCGGTGGGCCAGGCCGAGGCCGAGCAGCAGCGCGCTGCCGCCGCCCGCGACGCCACCGCCGAGGCGCTGCGCACGCTGGAAGGTCGCGCCGCCGAGACCGCTGCGGCCGTGCAGGCGGCCGAGGTGCGCCTTGCCACCATCGTCGCCGAGACCGGCCGCGCGCAGGAGATGATGACCAGCCGCGAAGCCGCGGCCGCGGCAGCGGCGCAGCGGCTGCGCAGCCTCAACGACCAGCTCGCCCTGGCGGAGTCCGACCTCGCCGCCCGCCGCACCGCACTCGCCGAGGCCGAAACGCGGCTCAATCAGGCAACGAGCGGGGCGCAGGAGGCCGAGACGCGCGCCGCCCAGCTCAGAACCGCACTCGGCGAGCTGGAGAACGCACTATCCGAGCGGCGCCAGCTTGCGGAGCGCGCACAGCAGGAGGCGACGCGTCTCACCGCTGAACGCAGCGAGGCCGAGCGCGCCCTGCTGCAGGCACAGACGCAGCTGCAGGAAGCGGCGCGCCAGCTCACCGACTCGCAGCAGCGTGGCACGGAGCAGGACCGCCGGCTGGCCGCCGCGCGCGAGGAGCTGGAACGCGCCGCCGCCGCGTTGGAGGAGCGCCAGCAGGCGGTGAGCGAGGCGGAGCGGCGCCTGGCAGCGCTGTCGCAGCAGGCGCAGCAGACCGAAGCGGCGGCGCGCGAGGGCGAGGCGCGGCTCGGCCAGCTTCGCCAGTCCATCGCCGAGATCGAGCAGCGGGCGCAGCAGCAGCGCCAGCAGGCGGAGGCGGCACTGTCGCAGAACCAGGCGCGGTTGGCGCAGTTGAACCAGGCGATCGCCGAGGCGGAGCAGCGCCTGCGGTCGCAGCAGCAGATTCAGCAGCAGCCGGCCCCGCAGCCCGCCCCGGCACCCAGCCCGAATTGAGCGGGTCTCTCCCTCCCCCGCGGCTGCGGGGGAGGGATTCGATCGCTATTCCCGGCGCCGCCGCAGCGCCTTCTCCGCCTCGACGATCAGCAGCAGCACCGCGCCGGCGGCGATGCAGAGGCCAATGCCGCTCGCATCGAGCGGCGCCGTCCCGAACGCCGCCTGCAGCGGGGGTGCATAGGTCAGCAGCAGCTGCGCCACTGCCACGATCGCGATGCCGATCCACACCGCGGGCGTGCCGCGGAACCCTTCGGCCGAGAGGCCGGACAGCCGCGCCTGCCGCGCGGCGAAGAGATAGCCGATCTCCATGGCCACGATCGCATTGACCACCAGCGTGCGCGCGGCCTCCACCGTCAGCCCCGCCTCCGTCGCCCAGGCATCCAGGCCGAAGGCGATCGCCGCCATCACCAGCGAGACCAGCAGCACGCGCCACAGCAGGACGCGCGGCAGCAGCGGTGCCGAAGGCGCGCGCGGCGGACGCGACATCACGTCGCGCTCCGGCGGCTCGAAGGCCAGGGTCAGGCCGAGCGCGACGGCGGTGACCATGTTGATCCAGAGGATCTGCACCGGCGAGATCGGCAAGGCGATGCCGAGCAGCAGCGCGGCGATCACCACCAGCGACTCGCCGCCATTGGTCGGCAGCGTCCAGGCGATCACCTTCTGGATGTTGTCATAGACCGTCCGCCCCTCGCGCACCGCCGCGGCGATCGAGGCGAAATTGTCGTCGGCGAGCACCATGTCGGCGGCCTCCTTCGCCGCCTCGGTGCCCTTGCGGCCCATTGCCACGCCGACATCGGCGCGCTTCAGCGCCGGCGCGTCGTTCACGCCGTCGCCGGTCATCGCGATCACCGCGCCCTCGGCCTGCAGGGCGGTGACCAGGCGCAGCTTCTGTTCCGGGCTGACGCGGGCGAAGACATCCGTCCCGGCGGCGGCGCGGCGCAGCCCATCCTCGTCTAGCGCGTCGAGGTCGTGGCCGGTCAGCGCGCGCTCGGTGCGTGCCAAGCCGAGCCGCGCGGCGATGGCGCGCGCGGTGCCGGGATGATCGCCGGTGATCATCTTCACGCGGATGCCGGCGGTCTTGCACTCCGCCACCGCCTCGATCGCCTCCGGCCGGGGCGGGTCGAGCAGGCCGACCAGGCCGAGCAGGTCGAGTGGCGGCAGGCCGCCGAACTCGAGCTCCGCGCGCTGCGGCAGGCGTGCCTCGGCAATCGCCAGCACGCGGAAACCTTCGGCGGCGAGGTCTTCGGCCGCCGCCTGCCACGGCGCGGGATCGGCCGTGGTCAGCGGCAGCACCGCTTCCGGCGCACCCTTCAGCGCGATCAGCGCGCCGTCCTCGGCATCGTGCAGCGTCGCCATGTAGCGGTGGCGCGCATCGAAGGGGATGGCGTCGCGGCGTGGCAGGTCCGGCTGCACGCCGGCACGCACGGCGAGCGCCTGCAGCGCGCCCTCCATCGGGTCGCCCAGCACCTCCCAGCCGCCATCCTCGCGGCGGGAAAGCGTTGCATCGGTGCACAGCGCAGCCGCGCAGGCGAGGCTGCGCAGCGCCGCCATCGGAGCCGGCGCCGGGTGCGCGCCGTCCTCGCCGCGGATCTCCGCGTCCGGGCCGTAGCCCTCGCCGGCCAGGTGAAGCGTGCCGGCCGGCGTCACGACGGCGCCGACCACCATCTCGTTGCGGGTGAAGGTGCCTGTCTTGTCGGAACAGATGATGCCGACGGCGCCCAGCGTCTCCACCGCCGGAAGGCGCCGGATGATGGCGTTGCGCGCGGCCATGCGCCGGACGCCGATCGCGAGCGTCACCGTCAGCACCGCCGGCAGGCCCTCGGGGATCGCCGCCACGGCCAGGCCAACCACCGCCATGAAGGCTTCCGTCATGTCGCGCCCGGTGGCCGCCACCGCGAAGCCGAAGGCCAGCGCCGAGACGGCGAGGATCGCGACGGTGGCGACCCGCGCGAACCGGTCGATCTGGCGCAGCAGCGGGGTCCTGAGCGTCTCCACCCCGGCCAGCAGGGCGCTAACCTTCCCGATCTCGGTGGCGGCCGCCGTCGCGACCACCACGCCCCGCCCCTGCCCGCCCACCACCAGCGTGCCGGAGAACAGCAGCGGCGCACGGTCACCGAGCGGTGCCGTCTCCGCAACCGGCGCCGGCGCCTTGTCGGCGGGCACCGATTCGCCGGTCAGCATCGCCTCCTCCGCGCGCAGGCCGCGCGCGTCGAGCAGGCGAAGGTCGGCGGGCACACGATCGCCGGCCTCGACCAGCACGATGTCCCCGGGAACGAGCTCCGCCGCCTCCACATCCCGCCGGCGGCCATCGCGCAGCACCGCGGCGTGCGGCGCGAGCAGGTCTCGGATCGCCGCCAGCGCGGCTTCAGCCCGCCCCTCCTGCACGAAGCCGACGATGGCGTTGACCAGCACGACGGCCAGGATCACCGCCGCGTCGAGCCAATGGCCGAGCAGCGCGCTGATCGCCGCCGCGCCCAGCAGCACATAGATCAGCAGGTTGCGGAACTGGTCTAGGAAACGTGCGAGCGGCCCGCGCCGGGGCGGCTCCGGCAGCCGGTTCGGCCCGTGCCGCGCGAGCCGCGCCGCCGCTTCCTCGCCGGTCAGTCCCTCGGCGGTGCTGCCGAGCCGCGCCAGGGCCTCGGACGCGGGCAGCGCGTGCCAGGCCGGTGCCGGCCGCTCTCCCTCCTGGTCCGCCATTCAGTGGCCGAACAGGGAGGCGACAAGGAAGGCGACGATCGCGGCGGCACCGCCGATGGCGAGCGTCTGCAGCGCACCGCGCAGCGGCGGCAGGCCGGTGGCGCGCGCCTTCAGCCAGCCGAAGCCCAACAACGCGATGGCCGTGACGCTCGAGGAGAGCACCAGCGCCGGCGCGGTGGTGCTGAACACCATGTAGGGGAACAGCGGGATCAACCCGCCGATCACATAGGCGCCGCCGATCGTCGCGGCGGATTTCGCGGCGCGGTTCGGATCGGGCTCGCTGAGGTCCAGCTCGAAACGCATCATGAAATCCACCCACTTCCTGCGATCGGAGGCGATCGCTTCCACCGCCTGGCGCAGCACCTCGCCGCGCACGCCGTAGCGGTGGAGGATGGCTGCCACCTCCCACTTCTCGCGGTCCGGGTAGACGCGGCTCTCCTCCTCCTCCCGCGCACGTTCGGCGGCGTAGTGGTCCGCCTCGGTACGCGCGGCGAGATAGCCGCCGAGCCCCATGGCGACGCAGCCTGCCGCAATCGCCGCCATGCCGGCGGTCACGATCAGCGGATTGGCCGCCACCACGCCGGAGAGCGCCGCGGCCAGCGCGAAGGGCACGGTGAGGCCGTCGGCGGTGCCGATGACCAGGTCGCGCACCGTCGCGTTCTGGGGGAAGTGCTTCTCCTCATGTGGCGGGCCGGGCGGCATGGGGGGCAGCCCGTCGCGCGTCGGCTCCGGAGTGGCGGTGTCCTGCATGGCGCCGAGAGTAACGGCAGCGCCCCCGCGGCGCCACCGCCCGCGCCGCGCCGGATCGCGTGACCGGCCGTTGCGCACGCCTTGGCAACCGCGCTTCGGAGCAAAACGTATACGATCGAGGTCCGCGGCCGGGACGGGGAAAAGACCGAAAGATGGGGTTTGCCACCGGCCGCCGGGCGCCAGGCCTTGTCGCGGCCTTGCTGCTCGCGGCGTTTTTCCTGCATGCTGTACTGCTGGCCGCCGGCTTCGAGCGGTTGTCGAACGACGACGCGGCACGGGTGCTGATGGCGCTGGAGCTCACGCCCGCGAACGCGCTGGAACCCTTGATCTGGCCGCCGCTGCACCGGCTGCTGCTCGGCCTGGCGCTGGACCTGCACGGGGATGTGGTCTGGGTGCCGCGGCTGTTCTCGGTCGCGCTCGGGCTGGGGCTGCTGCTGGCGCTGCTGCTGCTGGCGCGGCGCCTCTCCGACGATCCGCGCGTGCTGCTGGCGACAGGGTTGCTGGCGCTGGTCGCGCCGCATCGGCTGCTGCTCGGCAGCGTCCCGCTCGCCGATATCCTGATGCTGCTCCTGCTGGTGGTGGCCGCCGAGCGTGTGCTGGGCTGGCTGCGCGAGGGCCACGCGCCGATGCTGCTGGCCGGCTGCACGCTGGCCGGGCTGGCCACCGCCGTGCGCTACGAGGCCTGGTTCGTCGCCCTCTGCCTCGGCGCGATGCTCGCCTGGCGCTGGTGGCGCGGCGGGCTGGGCTTCGGAAGGCTTGTCGCCGCCGGCGTGCTGTTGTCGGCCTTTCCGCTGTTCTGGATCGGCAATTCGCTGGCCTGGTACGGCTCGCTCGACAACCTCGCCATCACCGCGCAGCAGTTCCGCGCGATCACCGGGGAGCAGGCGGCAACCCAGGCGGTGCTGCTCAACCCGCTCGGTCCGCTTCTATGGCGCGAGCTCGCCTGGAACCCCGCGGCGGCGCTCGGCGGGCTGGCGCTCCTGGCGCTCGCGCGTCGCGACCCGGCGCTGCGCGCCTTCGGCCTCGCCTTCTTCCTGCCGCTGCCGGTTCTGGCACTGGCGATGCTGGCAAGCGGCAGCGCCCCGCTGGCGGCGAGCTGGCGGCTGGTCGGCATCTGGATCCTGCTGGCCCTGCCCTTCGGTGCACTGGTCCTGGTGCGGCTGGCGGATATCGTGGCCGCCCGGTTGCGAGCGCCGGGCCGCGCGGCGCTGGCACTGGTGCTGCTGCCGGCGCTTGCCCTACCGGCGCTGCGCGACATCCGCGTCGCCCGCTCGGCGATGTTCAACTGGGAGACGATGAGCTGGCGGCACGACACGCCGGCCGGCCGCGCCGCGGTGGCCGAGCTCGCGCGGCTCGGCGGCGGCCGCGTGGTGGTGGACAGCCTCGACAACCTGGATTTCCTGGACGTGATGGTCGGCTCCGGCGCGCCGGAGCTGTTCGTCACCAGCGCCGACGCGCCGGCGTCGGACGTCGCGCTGCACGTGCCGATGGCGGAGCATCTGCACGAGGCGGGCGAGGAGGAACTCGTCGCCCGCTACCTCGCGGACAGGTTCGAGCTGCGCGCGGGCGGCGGCCATGGCGCCCACGCGCAGCACGAGATACGCGGGGCGGACATCCGCGCGGCGGCGGGGCGGCCGGCGCTGGAGGCCTCGCCGCTGGCCGAGAGGGTGGCAGGCTGGCCGGACTGGACGCTCTACCGCCTTCGCCCGGAAGCGCTGGCCGGCGCGCAGCGCTGATCCGCACTTCGTTGCGCCGGGTTGTCCGGGCGGCGGGGCGCCTCTATGACGGCGGCGCCCGGAGGCGCCTGTTAGGATCCCTGTCTTGGCCACCACGGAACCCGATACCCTGCCGCGCATCGAGCCCAGCGCGGCCCAGACGCGCCAAACCGAACTGCTCGCCCGCCCCGCCACCGAGGCGCGGCGCATGGCAGACGCCATCCGCGCGCTGGCGATGGATGCGGTCGAGGCGGCGAAATCCGGCCATCCCGGCATGCCGATGGGCATGGCCGATGCGGCGACGGTGCTGTTCACCCGCTTCCTGAAATACGACGCCGCCGATCCCCGCTGGCCCGACCGCGACCGCTTCGTGCTCTCGGCCGGCCATGGCTCCATGCTGCTCTACGCGCTGCTGCACCTCACGGGCCAGCAGGGCATGGGCATCGACGAATTGAAGCGGTTTCGCCAGCTGCATTCGCCGGCCGCCGGCCATCCGGAATTCGGCGAGCACCCGGGCATCGAGACCACCACCGGCCCGCTCGGCCAGGGCATCGCCACCGCGGTCGGCATGGCGCTGGCCGAACGCATGCTGGCGGCGCGCTTCGGCAAGTCGCTGGTGGACCACCGCACCTGGGTGATCGTGTCCGACGGCGACCTGCAGGAAGGCATCAGCCACGAGGCGGCCTCGCTCGCGGGCCACCTGAAGCTCGAACGGCTCTGCGTGCTGTGGGACGACAACAGCATCTCCATCGATGGCGACACCGCGCTCTCCTTCACCGACGACACGCTGAAGCGCTTCCAGGCCTATGGCTGGGCGACGCGGCGGGTGGATGGGCACGACCATGAGGAGGTGGCGGCGGCGCTGTCCTGGGCGATGCGCAACCGCAAGCCGACGATCATCGCCTGCCGCACCATCATCGGCTTCTCCGCGCCGACCAAGGCCGGCACCGCCGGCAGCCATGGCGCGCCGCTGGGTGCCAAGGAGATCGAGGCGGCGAAGTCCGCGCTCGGCTGGAACCATCCGCCCTTCGAGGTGCCGGAAGGGCTGAAGGCGCGCTGGGAGGAGGCCGGCCGCCGCGGCGCCGGCACCCGCCGCTCCTGGCTCAAGCGCCTGACCCGGCACCCGCAGCGCGAGGAGTTCGATCGCGCCATCGCCGGCAAGCTGCCCGAGGGCTGGCACGAGCCGCTTGCCGCGCTGCGGGCGAAGCAGGCGGAGGAGAAGCCGAAGCTCGCCACCCGCGTCGCCAGCCAGCGCGCGCTGGAGGCGCTGGTGCCGGCAGTGGCCGAGATGGTGGGCGGGTCGGCCGACCTCACCGGCTCCAACAACACGAATGTGAAGGGTATCCCGGCGATCTCGCCGGGCAACTATGGCGGCCGCTTCATCCATTACGGCGTGCGCGAGCACGGCATGGCCGCGGCGATGAACGGGATGGCGCTGCATGGCGGCATCATCCCGTATTCCGGCACCTTCCTGGTCTTCGCGGACTACATGCGGCCCGCCATCCGCCTGGCGGCGCTGATGCGCCAGCGCGTCATCCATGTGCTGACGCATGACAGCATCGGCCTTGGCGAGGACGGCCCGACGCACCAGCCGGTGGAGACGCTGGCCAGCCTCCGCATCATCCCCAACCTCTGCGTCTTCCGCCCGGCCGATGCGCTGGAGACGGCGGAATGCTGGGAACTGGCGGTGAAGCGCGCCGATGGCCCCTCCGTGCTGGCGCTGTCGCGGCAGAACCTGCCGGCGCTGCGGTCCGAGGCCGGCGAGAACCGCGCCGCCCGCGGCGGCTATGTCCTGGCGGAGGCGGAAGGCGCGCGCCGCGCCACGCTGATCGCCACCGGCTCCGAGGTGCACCTCGCCATGGCGGCGCGCGAGGCGTTGCAGGCGGAGGGCATCCCGACCGCGGTGGTTTCGCTGCCCTGCTGGGAACTTTTCGCCCTGCAGGACGAAGGGTACCGGGCGATGGTGCTCGGGGAAGCGCTGCGTGTCGGGATCGAGGCGGCCCTGCCGATGGGGTGGGAACGCTGGCTCGGCCCCGATGGCGTGTTCATCGGCATGCAGGGCTTCGGCGCCAGCGCGCCGGCCGAGGCGCTGTATCGCCATTTCGGGATCACCGCGGAGGCCGCGGTCGCGGCCGTGAAGAAGCGGCTGGTCGGATAATCGGGAAGGGAAGCACGGACATGGCGGTGAAGGTCGCGATCAACGGGTTCGGGCGCATCGGTCGCCTGGTGCTGCGCGCCATGATCGAGAGCGGGCGCGACGACGTGGAATGCGTCGCCATCAACGACCTCGGCAGCGTCGAGGCGAATGCGCACCTGTTCCGCTACGACAGCGTGCATGGCCGCTTCCCCGGCGAGGTGCAGGTTGAAGGCGACAGCATGCTCATCACCGCGAATGGCCGCCGCTACGCGCCGATCAAGGTGACCGCCGAGCGCGACCCGACGAAGCTGCCCTGGCAGGGCGTGGACGTCGCCGCCGAATGCACCGGCATCTTCACCAGCTCCGAGAAGGCCTCGCTGCTGCTGCAGGCCGGCCCGCGCAAGGTGCTGGTCTCCGCGCCCGTCACCTGGGGCGAGGCGCATGCCGACATCACCGCGCAGGCGACCATCGTCTATGGCGTGAACCACAAGATCCTGAAGCCGTCGCACAAGATCGTCTCCAACGCCTCCTGCACCACCAACTGCCTCGCCCCGGTGGCGAAGGTGCTGCACGAGAAGTGGGGCATCGCGCGCGGCTACATGGTGACCATCCACGCCTACACGGGCGACCAGAACACCGTGGACACGCTGCACAAGGACCTGCACCGCGCCCGCGCCGCGGCGGTTTCCGCCATCCCGACCAGCACGGGTGCGGCGAAGGCCGTCGGCCTCGTGCTGCCGGAACTGAAGGGCAAGCTGGACGGCACCGCCATCCGCATCCCGACGCCCAACGTCTCGCTGATCTCGCTCGACGTGAACCTCAACACGCCGGGCGTCACCAAGGAGATGGTGAACCAGGCGATGAAGGAGGCCTCGGAGGGCGAGCTGAAGGGCATCCTCGGCTACAACACGGCGCCGCTGGTCAGCATCGACTTCAACCACGACGCCCACAGCTCCACCTTCGACGCGACGCAGACGCAGGTGGTGGACGGCGCACTGGTGCGCGTGATGGCCTGGTACGACAACGAGTGGGGCTTCTCCAACCGCATGTCGGATACGGCCGCGCTGCTCGGCAAGCTCTGACGCCCGCTTCTCCCTCCC
The DNA here is from genome assembly GCF_041690465.1 of Falsiroseomonas sp. Taxonomy (GTDB): domain Bacteria; phylum Pseudomonadota; class Alphaproteobacteria; order Acetobacterales; family Acetobacteraceae; genus Falsiroseomonas. Next base: position 57,450 of record NZ_JAWLHG010000034.1, read on the forward strand.
CCTGCAGACGGGGGGGGGACGCCGAAGGCTGGTCAGGGCGGGGGCCGCGGCGCCTCTGCCGATCCCGAGTCGCAACCGCCAGGAGACATACACCCATGCCCCGCTTCCGCACGCTCGACGACCTCGACCCGCGTGGGAAGTGGGTGCTGCTGCGCGCCGACCTGAACGTGCCGGTGCGCGACGGGCGCATCACCGACCGCACCCGCATCGAACGCCTGTCGCCGACCATCCGGGAACTCGCCGACAAGGGCGCCCGCGTCATCGTCTGCAGCCATTTCGACCGCCCCAAGGGCAAGCGCGTGCCCGAGATGTCGCTGCAGCCGATGGTCGAGGCGCTGTCCGAAGTGCTGGGTCGCCCCGTCGCCTGGGCCGACGACTGCATCGGGCCCGCGGCCGAGGCCGCTGCGGCGAAGCTCCAGGACGGCGAGGTGCTGCTGCTGGAGAACACCCGCTACCACCCCGGCGAGGAGAAGAACGACCCGGCATTGGCCCAGGGCCTCGCGAAGCTGGCGGATGCCTTCGTCAACGACGCCTTCTCCGCCGCTCATCGCGCCCATGCCTCCACCGAGGGCGTCGCCCGGCTGCTGCCGAGCTATGCCGGCCGCTTGATGCAGGCCGAGCTGGAGGCGCTGGACGCGGCCCTCGGCAACCCGTCGCGGCCGGTGGTGGCGATCGTCGGCGGCGCCAAGGTCTCCACCAAGCTCGACCTGCTCGGCAACCTGACGAAGAAGGTGAACGTGCTGGTGATCGGCGGCGCCATGGCCAACACCTTCCTCGCCGCCCAGGGCCATCCGATGGGCAAATCCCTGCAGGAAGCCGAGATGCACGACACCGCCCGGCAGATCCTGGCGGATGCCTCCGCCAATGGCTGCGAGATCGTGCTGCCGGTCGACCTGGTCGTCGCCGCCGAATTCGCCCCCAACCCGGCGACCAAAACCGTCACCGTGGACCGCGTGCCGGACGGGATGATGGCGCTCGATGTCGGGCCCGACACGGTGAGCCTGGTGGAGGCAAAGCTGCGCCAGGCCTCGACTCTGGTCTGGAACGGCCCCTTCGGCGCCTTCGAGACTCCGCCCTTCGACTCCGCGACGGTCGCGGTGGCCCAGGCGGTGGCGGCGCTCACCGCCTCGGCCGGCCTGAAATCCATTGCCGGCGGCGGCGACACCGTCTCGGCGCTGAAGCACGCCGGGGTGGTGAACCGGATGACCTATGTCTCGGCCGCCGGTGGCGCCTTCCTGGAATGGCTGGAAGGCAAGACCCTGCCCGGGGTGGCGGCGCTCGAAGTCGCCTGACCGGCCTCTCCCGGGCCGTTTCCGATCCGGCAGGAATTGCGCGGCTGCCACCACAGGTTGCTTGAGGGTTAACGGCATGCGGGGATAGCATCCCTGCATGCGGCCAGTTGGACTTGACCCGCGCGCCTCCCGTCCCCGCTTAACCCGCGGTTCAGACCTGCGGCCTATCGTGTTGCGCATGATCAGCATGAACTCGCTCGCCGCCTTCACGGCGGAGGTCTCGCGGAGCCAGGGCGCGGTGCCGGTGCGCGCCGCCACGTCCTCCGCGCCTGCCGGGCCATCCGTCGCGCCGGAAGCGCCGCGCCGGCTGGACGTCCTGCCGCCGCCGCCCTCCGGGCCGCTCCCACGCGGCTCGCTGCTGGACATGAAGGTCTAGCCCGGGTCTAGCCCACGATAGCATTGGGTGTGCCTGCCGAGGGTCCGCAGGCCAGCGCGCCAGTCGGCAGTTCCTGAGCCACTCACCGGCCCTCCGAGATCTGCCCTCGCCAGCTTCCTAGAGCGGTTTCCGATCAGTCTGCATCGTAGCCGGCAGCGGCGAAGTAGTTGGCGCACTCCCCAGGCGTGAAGGCGTCGACGATGCGGCCGATGGTG
>NZ_JAWLHG010000035.1:0-58683 GCF_041690465.1 Falsiroseomonas sp.
TGAACCATCAACAGCAGCCAGCATGACAGCCATACCCGCATCGCCTGCGCGCCCTCAGCTTCTCAGCCTTCGGCACGCAACGGAAAGGGGTAAGGCAGCATGACCGCGCTTGCCGCGCGTCACGCCGCGGGCGTGCTCTCCGCACGACGCATCTGGGGCCTGATGTACCGCCACCTCGCGCTCTACCGCCGCTCCTGGCCGCGGCTGCTGGAGCTGATGTACTGGCCGGTCCTCCAAATGGTCGTTTGGGGCTTCGTCACCGCCTATCTCGCCGGGCTGCAGAACAACGTCGCCAGCGTCGCCGCCGGCGTGCTGATCGGTGGCGTGCTGCTGTGGGAGGTCGCGATCCGCAGCCAGATGGGCTTCGCGATCTCCTTCCTCGAGGAGATCTGGTCGCGCAACCTCGGCCATATCTTCGTCAGCCCGCTGCGCCCGCAGGAGCTGGTGGCCGGGCTGGTGGGGATGAGCATGATCCGCATGTTCGCCGGCGTGATCCCGGCGATGCTGCTCGCCTTCCTGCTCTACGGCTTCGGCCTGTGGCGCATGGGGCCGGTGGTGGTGCTGTTCTTCGCCGGGCTGATGATGATGGGCTGGGCGGTGGCACTCGGCGTCACCGCGCTGATCCTGCGCCACGGCGCCGGGGCGGAGCCGCTGGCCTGGTCCGTGCTGTTCGGGCTGACGCCGTTTGCCGCCGTCTACTATCCGGTTGCCGTGCTACCGGACTGGCTCGAGCCTGTGGCGCTGCTGATCCCGGCCGCGCATGTCTTCGAGGGGATGCGGGCCGCGCTGCTGGAGGGCGGCATCGCCTGGGGCCACCTCGGCGCCGCCTTCGGGCTGAACCTGGTCTGGCTGGCGGCGATGGGCTGGCTGTTCCTGCGCCAGTTCGAGGGCGCACGGGTGCGCGGCGCGCTGCTCAACATCGGGGAGTAGCAGCCGCCCCGGCGCCGCGCCGAGGCGCGCCATCAGCCCGCGCAGCAGCCCGAGCGCCGCCTGCCAGCCGCGCCGCCTTGCCCCATGGTGCAGCCGGCGCGCCCGGCGCCGGTAGTGGTCCAGGTCGAGCGCGCCATCGGCGTGCCGCCGCACCCCATCCGCCTTCGCCATTCCGCGATCCTCCGCCTGGCCCCGCACCGCGCAGGGACGATGGTGGGATGATGCGGAAGGCCGCCCCTGCCCGCTTTGAGAGCCGGCCGATTTTCGCTTGAGGCGCCGATGATTTCCGGCCCAGTTTGGCGCATGTTGTTCCGCTTCGGCGATTGCGAGCTCGACGAAGGCCGGCGGGAACTGCGCCGCGCCGGTGCGCTGGTGCCGGTGGAGCCGCAGGTCTTCGACCTGCTCGCCCATCTCGTGCGGCACCGGGACCACGTCGTGAGCCGGGACGACATGATCGGCAGCGTCTGGGGCGGGCGCATCGTCTCGGACTCCACCCTCTCCAGCCGGATCAACGCCGCACGCAAGGCCATCGGAGACAGCGGCGAGGCGCAGGCGATGATCCGCACCGTGGCCCGTCGTGGCGTCCGCTTCGTCGGCGAGGTGTGCGAGACGGACGGACCGCCCGCGGCGGCGTCCCCCGCGCCGCCCGCGGCGACCTCCCCCGCGCCGCCTGCGGCGACCCCCGCCCCACCCGACCCACCGCCGCGCCAGGAGGTGCGCTTCTGCCGCGCGCCGGACGGCGTGACGCTCGCCGTCGCCACCGCCGGCGACGGGCCGGTGTTGATCCGGGCCGGCACCTGGCTCACCCATGTCGAGCACGACTGGACCAGCCCGCTCTGGGCGCCGCTGCTCACCCGGCTGGCCGGCCGCAACCGCCTGGTGCGATACGACGTGCGCGGTTGCGGGCTGTCGGATCGCGAGGTCGCCGACATCTCGGCCGACGCCTTCGCGCGCGACCTGGAGGCGGTGGCCGGTTCGCTCGCGGTGCCGCGATATGCGCTGATGGCGGCCTCGCAGGGCGCGGCGGCGGCCATCGCCCATGCGGCGGCGCATCCCGGCCGGGTGACCCGGCTGGTGATCTGCGGCGGCTATGCGCGCGGGCGGAACCGCCGCGGCCAGCCGGTGGAGCGGGAGAAGGCACAGGCGATCCTGACGCTAATGCGGCAGGGCTGGGGCGACCCGCGCTCCGCCTTCCTGCAGATGTTCAGCGCCCTCTACGTGCCGAAGAGCTCGCCCGGGCAGCTCGCCTGGTGGGTGGAGGCGCAGCGGCAGAGCAGCAGCGGCGAGACGGCGGTGCGCATCCGCGAGGCCTGCGACGACATCGACGTGACGGCGCTGCTGCCGCGCGTGGCGGCACCGACGCTGGTGCTGCACGCCCGCGGCGACAGCGTCTCGCCCTTCGAGGAAGGGCGGCTCATCGCCGCCGGGATCCCGGGCGCGCGCTTCGTGGAACTCGACAGCGACAATCACGTGATCCTGGAGGGAGAGCCGGCCTGGCCGCGCTTCCTGGCGGAGATCGAGGCGTTCCTGGCGGCCTGACGCCGCCACCCTTGGGGCGCTGGCGCGTTCGCCCCTGCATGCAGCGCCCTCCCCCGCCCGCCTTTCTCTTCGCCACCGGCATCGAGAACTCCAACCCGCGCATCAAGGGTGGCACCATCCGCGTGGACGAGATGGCGCGCTGCCACCACTACGAACGCTGGCGCGAGGATTTCACGCTGGTGGAGGAGCTCGGCCTCTCCTTCCTCCGCTACGGGCCGCCGCTGCACACCAGCTTCCTCGGCCAGGGCCGCTACGACTGGGAGTTCGCCGACCAGACCTTCGGCGAGCTGCATCGGCGCGACATCGTCCCGATCGTGGACCTCTGCCATTTCGGCGTGCCGGACTGGATCGGCGACTTCCAGAACCCGGACTTCCCGGCGCTGTTCGCCGAATACGCCTATGCTTTCGCGCAGCGCTTCCCCTGGGTGCAGCTCTATACGCCGGTGAACGAGATGTACATCTGCGCCCTGTTCTCCGCGCGCTACGGCTGGTGGAACGAGGAAGGCACCACGGACCGGACCTTCGTCACCGCGCTGAAGCACATCGTGCGCGCCAACATCCTCGCCATGCAGCAGATCCTGAAGGTCCGCCCCGACGCCATCTTCATCCAGTCCGAGAGCACCGAATACTTCCACGCCGAGAGCCCCGCCGCGATCGCGCCGGCCGAGGCGCGCAACGCCGAGCGCTTCCTCTCGCTCGACCTCAACTATGGCCGCCGTGTGGACAGTGGCATGTACGAGTACCTGATGGATGGCGGCATGACCCGGGAGGAGTACCGCTTCTTCCTCGAGCACTCGCCGCTGAAGCGCCACTGCATCATGGGCAACGACTACTACTGGACCAACGAGCACCTGGTGCAGCCGGACGGCCGCACCCGTGCCTCCGGCGAGGTGTTCGGCTACGCCGTGCTGACCGGCCAGTACCACGATCGCTACGGCCTGCCGGTGATGCACACCGAGACCAACCTGCGCGACGACAACCCGGGCGACGCCGAGCGCTGGCTGTGGAAGCAATGGGCGAACGTGCTGCGCGTGCGCAACGACGGCGTGCCGGTGATCGGCTTCACCTGGTATTCGCTGACCGACCAGGTGGATTGGGACAGCGCCTTGCGCGAGGTGAACGGGAATGTGGACAAGGTCGGCCTCTACGACCTCGACCGCCGCATCCGCCCGGTCGGCCGCGCCTACAAGCGCCTGGTGGAGCAGTGGCGGGAGGTGCTGCCGGCGCAATCCCTCTGCCTGCAGGTGCCGGTGGTGATGCCGAGCGCCTATGACACGGACGGGCTGCCGGACGCCTATTGGGCGATGCAGGCGAGGCGGCGCGGGCGGTAGCAACGCACGCCGCGCCGCGCTAAAGCCGGCGCGTGACCACCACCCGCCTCTTTCTCGTCCGCCACGCGCTGGTGGAGCCCTCGGCACGGCTGACCATGTACGGCGCCATGGACGTCGGCCTCTGCGAACTGGCGTTGCGGCAGGAGGCGGCGTCCTATCGCTGGCTCGCGGCAAGGCTGCCGCGGCCGGCGCGCTGGATCATCACGCCGCTCTCCCGCACCCGCGCCACCGCCGCCGCCATCTTCGCCGCCGGCTACGCCGAAGCCCCGCTCGAGACCCATCCCGAACTGATCGAGCAGCATCTCGGCGAATGGGAGGGGCTGCCGCACGAGGCCTTTGCCGAGCGGCTGCGCCACCCCGCCCATCCCTTCTGGTCCATCGGCGTGGATGAGCGGCCGCCCGGTGGGGAGAGCTTCACCGACGTGATCGGCCGTGTCGGCCCGGCCGTTGACCGGCTGGTGGCGGAGAATGCAGGTGGCGATGTCGTGATCGTTGCCCATGGCGGTTCGATCCGCGCCGCGCTGGCACATGCGATGGGGGTGGGCGGCCTGCCGGTCCTGGCCTTTTCGATCAAGAACCTGGCCCTCAGCCGGCTGGAGAAGATCGGGTCCGATTGGCGCGTCGCGGCGGTGAACGAGGAGCCCTTCACCCTGCCCGCGGAGGAATAGCCAGACGGGTTGGCCGGCATCGGCCCCGGAAACGCCCTGGATGCGCCTTGGACAGCGGAGTCGCATCACTGTAGAATCACCCGCACGACAATAATTTGGCGGAGGTCGCTCATGTTCCGTGGCATCGTCCTGGCGGCCCTGCTGCTGGTCGCCGCACCAGCCCTGGCGCAGCAGGCCCAGCAGACCCTGGTGGACCGCGCGACGCTCGCCGTGCAGGAGGTGATGACCTCCGGCGACCGCCCGCAGGATGCGCAGGATTTCCTGCGCCGGTCGCGGGGGGTGATGGTCTGCCCGCGGATCTTCCGGGCCGGCTTCATCATCGGCGGCGAGACCGGCACCTGCGTCCTCCTCGGCCGCGACGGCGGCGGATCCTGGTCCTCGCCCGCCTTCTACCAGATGAGCTCCGGCAGCATCGGCCTGCAGGCCGGGATCCAGGACGCGACGCTGGTGCTGATGATCATGACCGATCGCGGGCTGACCGCGCTGATGAACAGCCAGTTCACGCTGGGCGCCGATGCGGCGCTGACCTTCGCCACCTTCGGCGCCGGCATCCAGGGCGGCACCACCACCGCCGCGGGCGCCGACATCGTGGCGGTCGCCCGCTCCCGCGGGCTGTTCGCCGGCATGTCGCTGGAGGGTTCGCTGCTCACCTACCTGCCCGACTATGCCCGCGCCTATTACGGGCGGGAGGCCTCGGCCCGGCAGATCGTGGTGGCAATGGAGGCCCACAACCCGGGCGCCGATCCGCTCCGTGCGATGCTGATGCGCTTCGGCACCCGGCAATAGCGGCGGCGCCTCGGCGCAAGACATGCGCGGCGTGTCTCGATTCGGCCGGCAGCCGATTGCGGGGGCGCCGCGTCCATGCGCAGCCATGGAAACCGCATAGTAGCAATTCGGCATCGCTGGCCGTCGGATCGCGCACAGGTTGCAAAACGAGAATTGACCACGCCCCTTCGGCGGTGCAACACGGACGTGTGATCGTCATTGACCCCGAGGTCGCCGGCGCACTGGCATCGGCGGTGCCGCAGGCGGACTTCGTCCAGATCCTGCACGCCTTCGAAGCGGATCTCGACCGCCTGGCGCAGGATTGTGCCCGTGCGGCAGAGAGTGGTGATCCGCAGGCTCTTCGCCGTGCCGCCCACAGTCTGGCGGGCACCGCGGCGGGCATCGGCGCCCAACGGCTGGAAGCCGCGGCGCGGGAGGCGATGCAGGCTGGCGACGACCCAGATCCCGCGCTGATCGCCCGCATCCGTACGGAGACCGCGGCTGTGCTCGTCGAACTCGCCAGCATGGCGAAGCCGCGCCCGCGCTGAGTCGGCGCCAGGCTGACCGCCGCTGATGGCATCGTCCGGCGGCGCCGGGGAGCGGCGCCTGACGCGGGGACGCCTGTGTCCTTGATCCGCGACCCGCTCCACCCCATGATGCAGTGCACAAATGGCGCCGCCCTGCCGGAGCATGGAAGCGCGCGGATCGGCCGCGCGCCCCCGCTCCGGCGCCTCCCGGGCCAGGACGCCGGAAGGAACGCCACATGCGCTGGGAGCCCGACCGCTCGGCACCCGCCCTTACCATGAAGGCCCCGGACAGTTTCTGGACGGCGATCTCGCGCGGCGCGCGCAATCGCTGCCCGGTCTGCGGCGAGGGCCACGTCTTCACGGGCTATCTCACCGTGACGGATTGCGAGGTCTGCGGCGCCCGGCTCGGCCGGCTGCGGGCGGATGATGCGCCGCCCTACTTCACCATCCTGCTGACCGGCCACCTGCTGGTGCCGCCGGTGCTGTGGATCGAGAAGGCGTACCAGCCGCCGATGTGGCTGCACATGGCGGTCTGGCTGCCGCTTTTCGCGCTGGCCTGCATCCTGCTGCTGCGGCCGATCAAGGGCGCGGTGGTGGGCTGGATGGTCAAGCTGGGCTTCACCGGCGCCGAGCATGGCGGCGATCCGCCCGAAAGCCGCTAGCGCAGCGCCATGCCCGAGCGGGACCTCGTCCGCATCTTCCTGCCCGATGCCCAGCCACTGCCCAGTCCCTATGCGGAGGCCGACCGGCGGCAGGCCGTGGAGGATCTGCTGGCAGGAAACCGCTTCCGACCGAAGGGGCTCGCCCCGCCGCTCGGCCTGCACATCATGGTGCGCGACGGGCGGCTGATCCTCGACATCCGCGACGCCGAGGATGCGCCGCTGCACGCGCTGGTGCTTGCCCTCGGGCCGTTCCGGCGGCTGATCAAGGACTACCACCTGGTGGTGGAAAGCCACGAGAAGGCGGTCTCCGAGGGCGGCTCAGAGGCGCGGATCCAGGCGATCGACATGGGAAGGCGGGGCCTGCACAACGAGGGCGCGGAATTGCTGGCGGACCGGCTGAAGGGCCGCGTCGAGCTGGATTTCGAGACGGCGCGGCGGCTCTTCACGCTGGTCTGCGCGCTGCACCAGCGGATCTGAAGGGCGGATTCCCATGAAGATCGATGGCGTTGCCTACCGCTCCGTCTGGGTGGATCGCGAGGATGGCTGGTCCGTCCGCATCTTCGACCAGACGAAGCTGCCCTGGACCGTCGAGATCCTGCGCCTGACCGACGAGGACCAGGTGGCGCTGGCCATCCGCTCCATGCAGGTGCGCGGCGCGCCGCTGATCGGCGCGGTCGCGGCCTATGGCGTGGCGCTGGCGCTGCGGCGCGATCCCTCCACCGCCAATCTCGACCGCGTGGTGGAGATGCTGGGCCGGACCCGGCCGACCGCGGTGAACCTGCGCTGGGCGCTGGATCGCATGCGGGCGGCGCTGCACAACCTCGCCCCCACCGACCGCGTGGCGGCCGCCTATGCCGAGGCCGCGGCGATCTGCGACGACGACGTCGAGACCTGCCGCCGCATCGGCGAGCACGGCCTGCCGCTGCTGCAGGAGATCGCCGCCCGGAAGGCGCCCGGCGAGCGGGTGAACGTGCTCACCCATTGCAACGCCGGCTGGATCGCCACGGTGGATTACGGCACCGCGCTCAGCCCCATCTACCAGGCGCACGACCTCGGCCTGGATGTCCATGTCTGGGTGGACGAGACGCGGCCGCGCAACCAGGGTGCGGCGCTGACCGCGTGGGAGCTCGGCAGGCACGGCGTGAAGCACACCGTCGTGGCGGACAATGCCGGCGGCCACCTGATGCAGCATGGCGAGGTGGACATCGTGATCGTCGGCACCGACCGCGTCACCCGGCAGGGCGACGTGGCGAACAAGATCGGCACCTACCTCAAGGCGCTGGCGGCGCGCGACAACGGCGTGCCGTTCTGGGTGGCGCTGCCGCATTCCACCCTCGACATGGGCGTGCGCGACGGCGTCGCCGAGATCCCGATCGAGGAGCGCAATGCGGCGGAAGTGACCGACCTCACCGGCCGCACCGCGGACGGGCGGATCGAGACCGTGCGCGTGGTGGCCGAGGGCAGCCCTGCCGCGAACCCCGCCTTCGACGTGACGCCGGCCCGCCTGGTGACCGGGCTGATCACCGAACGCGGACGGGCGGAGGCCAGCGAGGCGGGGCTGGCCGCCCTCTACCCCGACAGGCTCTGACGCTCGCGGCCGCGGGGCTCGAGCAGCCAGAGGCCGCCGACCAGCGCGACGCCGCCCAGGCCGGCCAGCAGAGCCGCCAGGAAGGGGGGCACCCGGCCCGGCAGGGTCGCATCGCCCATGACGAGTATGACGGTCATCAGGACCGAGACCAGGCCGAGGAGCACGAGGCTTAGCGCAAAGCGGTGCATGGCATCCGTCCGTGGAGACTGCGTATGTGCCTTCTACGCAGGCAGCGCGGCGCGCAGGCGACGCGGAAAAGGCCGGATTGTGGCGCGTGATGGGTGAATTGTTCCCTGTGCGGGGTGGCGCCCCGTGCCGGGGAATGGAATCTTGTCCAGAGGCACAGAACCGAGGAGAGACCCCATGCGGCGAAGCCTGACAGCTGCCCTTCTGTCCATGACCCTGGCCGGCCCGGCCCTGGCCCAGGGACAACCGCCGCTGCGCTGCGCGGTGGACGGCACCTTCGCGCCGCACGCCTTCCCGACCATGCAGGGCGGCGTGCAGGGCTTCAACGTGGACCTGTTCAAGGAGGTCGCGAAGCGCCTCGGCCGCGAGCTGACGATCGACAGTGCCAGCTTCTCCGGCCTGATCCCGGCGATGAATGCCGGCCGCTACGACTTCCTCTGCGCGCCGACCACGGCGACGCGGGAGCGCGCCGAGAACATGCTGTTCACCGAGGGCTACCTCTACACCGCCTTCCAGTTCGGCATCCGCCGCGGCAGCGCGCCGATCCGCTCCATGGACGACCTGCGCGGCAAGGCGATCAGCGTGAACAAGGGCAGCGCCTATGACGCCTGGGCGCAGGCCAATGCCAGCCGCTACGGCTTCACCGTGCAGACCTACGACACCCAGCCCGATGCGGTGCAGGCGGTGGTCTCCGGCCGCGCCTATGCGAATCTCGGCGGCAACACCGTGGTGCGCTACGCCGCGACCCGCACGCCGCAATTCGTGCCCGACTTCGTGATCCGCGAGACCCGTGCCCATTGGTCGGCGCCGCTGCCGATGGGAGCGACCGCGCTGCGCGTGCAGATCGAGAACGCGCTGGAATGCATGAAGAAGGACGGCACGATCGCGCGCCTCTCGCAGCAATGGTTCGGCAGCGCGCCGGCCGAGGACGACGCCGAGAACACCGTCTTCCCGGGCACCGGCGTGCCCGGCTTGCCGGGCTACGATCCCACGCCGCGCGAGCCGCGGTGCTGAGCGCCGATTCGAAAAACAGGCGGCCCGCCGCATTTCCGGCGGGCCGAGCGCGCGGATGCGCGCCGCGCCCAGACCGACAGTAACGCGAAGTGCGACAGCGCGTGGTGCGAAGCCAAGCCGCCGAAGGCGGCGCCCGGCGTTTGAGAGCAGCCAGATGAGCGGCTGGGAAGGCTTCGCCTTCAGCTTCCTGAATGCGCGCGTCGCGGCGCAATACTGGCCGAAGATCCTGGAGGGGCTCGGCGTCACCATCGCGCTCGCCGCGCTGATCATCGTCGCCGGGCTCGCCCTCGGCCTGGGGCTCGCGGTGCTGCGCAGCCTCGGCATCCGACCGCTGAACTGGGCGATCATCTTCGTGGTGGATCTGTTCCGCGCGCTGCCGCCGCTGGTGATCATCGTGCTGATCTATTTCGGCCTGCCGGCTGCCGGCATCGGCTTCTCCGCCTTCGCGGCCACCTGGCTGTCGCTGACGCTGGTGCTGATGGCCTTCTCGGAAGAGATCTTCTGGGGCTCGATCTGCGCCGTGCCGAAGGGCCAGTGGGAATCCGGCCGCGCGCTCGGGCTGCGCTTCCTGCCGACCATGCGGCTGATCGTGCTGCCGCAGGCAATCCGCATCGCCATCCCGCCGCTGACCAACCGGACCATCGCCATCACCAAGGGCACCGCGCTTGGCTCCGTGGTGGCGGTGGCCGAGATCCTGGGCGCGGCGCAATCGGCCATGGCCTTCTCCGGCAACCCGACGCCGCTGATGATGGGGGCGGTCGCCTACCTGATCCTGTTCCTGCCGGTGGTGGTGGCCGGGCGCTGGATCGAGACCCGATTCGCGTGGCGGCGATAGGCGCCCGGAGGTCGGATCGGCGATGAACGACTTCGTCCAGGCCTTCCTGAATCTCGAGATCGCGGTCGCGGCGGCGCCAATCCTGTGGCTCGGCTTCCAGCAGACGCTGCTGCTCTCGCTGCTGGTGGTGCCGCTCGGCCTCGGCATGGGGCTCGTGCTGGCGCTGCTCTCGACACGGCGCGAGCCCTGGCTGCGCTGGCCGCTGATCGGCTTCATCGACGTCTTCCGCGCGATTCCGCCGCTGGTGCTGCTGATCCTGCTCTATGCGGGCCTGCCCTTCGCGGGGCTGGAGCTCAGCGCCTGGGGATCGGTGGCGATCGCCTTCATGCTGAACACCGGCGCCTACTATGCTGAAATCCTGCGCGCTGGCATCGAGGCGGTGCCGCGCGGCCAGCACGAGGCAGCCACCGCGCTGGGGCTGCGCGCCTGGCAGCGCTGGATCTTCGTGGTGCTGCCGCAGGCGGTGCGCAACGTGCTGCCGGACCTGATCGGCAACACGCTGGAGGTGGTGAAGCTGACCTCCATCGCCAGCGTGGTCGCGCTGCCCGAATTGCTGTTCCAGGCCCGCCAGGCGCAGAGCGTAACCTTCAATGCGACGCCGATCGTGGTCGCCGCCGTGGCCTACTTCATCCTGCTCTGGCCCTTCGTGCGGCTGCTGTCGCGGTTGGAGAACCGGCAGCTGGCGGGGCGGCGGTAGCCGTCACAGGACGGCATACACGTCGTAGATCGGCCCCTGCGGGGGACGCTGCCCGATCGCGACCGCCAGCACCTTGTTCAGCCAGTCCAGCGGACCGGGGGCGGTCTCAAACCGGATCGCGGTGCGCATGTAGTAGGTGGCGGGATCCACCACCTCGCCGGCGGCCATCCGCGCCAGCACCTCCGGCGGGCCGGCGCGCAGGCCGGTGTAGGTGATGCCGATGAGCTGCCCGTCCTCGGCCCGCAGCATCGCCCGCACATCCAACCGGGTGGCGCCGTCGCTGCCGGTCAGCATCCAGTCCGCGCCGCCCGGCAGCACCACGCCGCTGGCCGCCGGGCCATGGAAGCGCCCGCCGGTGACCAGGCCGACGCGGCGCTCGCCGACGGGCGTGGCGCCGAGCAGCGTGCCCTCGACGGTCAGCTCCATGCGGAAGAGGAAGTCCGACTTCAGCGGCAGCGGGTCCATCAGCGTTGTCTCCAGGGCAGGCCATCGGCCTTCCAGCCGGCGACGGTGCCGCGATGGCCCTCGGCATCCACCGGGCCCTCGAAGCCGTCGGCGACGTTGAAGGCATGCGGAAAACCCGCGGCCTGCGCCGCCTGGCCGGCCGCCAGCGATCGCGCGCCGGAGCGGCAGATGAAGTAGAGCTTCGTCTCCGGGGTGGCGCCCGCGCGGTGCAGATGCTCGGCGAAGGCGCCGTTGACCTGCATGCTGGGATAGACCTGCCAGGGGATCAGCGCGACCTGCTTGCCGAGGCCTTCGAGGTCCGGCACGCCGACGAAGTTCCACTCCGCGTCGGTGCGAACATCCACCAGCATCGCGTCCTTGTCGTGCGCCAGTTCCTGCCAGGTGGCGCGGGGGCTGACATCGGGTACGCCGGCCATGGTGTCCTCTCCTTGCCGTTGCCGCGGAGGATGGGTCGCCGCGTCGGGCGGCACAACGTCGGATCAGGCGGTTTCGCGAAAAATCTCGCGGCCGATCAGCAGCCGGCGGATCTCGCTGGTGCCGGCGCCGATCTCGTAGAGCTTGGCATCGCGCAGCAGGCGGCCGGCCGGGTAGTCGTTGATGTAGCCATTGCCGCCGAGGATCTGGATGGCGTCGAGCGCCGCCTTCGTCGCGGCCTCCGCCGCGAACAGGATCGCGCCGGCGGCATCCTTGCGGCTGGACCTGCCACGGTCGCAGGCCCGGGCGACGGCATAGACATAGGCGCGGGTCGCGTTCAGCGCGGTGTACATGTCGGCGACCTTGCCCTGGATGAACTGGAACTCGCCGATGGGCTGGCCGAACTGCTTGCGGTCATGGATGTAGGGGACGACGAGATCCAGGCACGCCTGCAGGATGCCGATGGGGCCGGCGGCCAGCACAGCGCGTTCGTAGTCGAGGCCCGACATCAGCACGCGCACGCCGCCATTCACCTGGCCGAGCACGTTCTCGGCCGGCACCTCGCAATCCTCGAACACGAGCTCCGAGGTGGGGCTGCCGCGCATGCCGAGCTTGTCGAGCTTCTGGGCGGGCCGGAAGCCCTTGAAGCCGCGCTCCACGATGAAGGCGGTGATGCCCTTGGGGCCGGCATCGGGCTCGGTCTTCGCATAGACCACCATGGTTTCGGCGTAGTGCGCGTTGGTGATCCACAGCTTGGTGCCGTTCAGCACGTAGCGGTCGCCGCGCTTCTCCGCGCGCAGCTTCATCGAGACGACGTCGGAGCCCGCACCCGGTTCGCTCATCGCCAGCGCGCCGAGATGCTCGCCGGAAACCAGCTTCGGCAGGTAGCGGCGCTTCTGCTCCTCGCTGCCGTTGATGCGGATCTGGTTCACGCACAGGTTGGAATGCGCGCCGTAGGAGAGGCCGACGGAAGCGCTGGCGCGGCTGACCTCCTCCATGGCGACTGTGTGGGCGAGATAGCCCATGTCGGCGCCGCCGTATTCCTCCGGCACGGTGATGCCGTGCAAGCCGAGCGCGCCCATCTCGGGCCACAGGTGGCGCGGGAACTCGTCGGTGCGGTCGATCTCGGCGGCGATCGGGGCGATGCGCTCATCGGCGAAGGCGCGGGTGGTGTCGCGCAGCGCGTCGATCTCGTCACCGAGATCGTGATCGAGCATGGGCATCTGGTTGGCGGCCATGGTGGCTACTCCTTCGACGCGTATTGCTTACGCAACACGCCTCTCATGATCTTGCCGGTGGCGGTCTGGGGCAAGGCATCGACGAACTCCACCTGGCGCGGGTAGAGATGCGCGCCGAGGCGGGTGCGGACGAAGTCCTGGATCTCCCGCGCCAGGACCGCATCGGGCGTGACGCCCGGCTTCGGCACGATCACCGCGGTCACGCGCTCGGTGCGCAGCGCATCGGGCAGGCCGATGACGGCGGCCGCCAGCACTGCGGGATGCTTCAGCAGGAAATCCTCCACCTCGCCGGGGCCGATGCGGTAGCCGGCGGAGGTGATCACGTCGTCGTCGCGGCCGAGGAAGAAGATGTGGCCGTCCTCGTCCGCGATGCCGCGGTCGCCGGTGATGAGCCATTCGCCGCGGAACTTCTCTGCCGTGGCCTCGGGCCGGTTCCAGTAGCGCAGGAACATCACGGGGTCGGGCGCGCGAATGGCGATGGCGCCCTCGCTGCCGGCTGGCAGCTTCGCGCCGTGGTCGTCAAGGATTGCGACCTCATGGCCGGGCACGGGGCGGCCCATGCTGCCGGGCTTCACCGGGAACAGGCCGGCGGAGTTCGAGACGACGAGGTTGCACTCGGTCTGGCCGTAGAACTCGTTGATCGTCAGGCCGAAGGCGGCGCGGCCCCAATCCAGGATCTCGGCGCCCAGCGTCTCGCCGCCGCTGCCGAGGCTGCGCAGGCGATGGCCGAAGCGGCGCGGGGTTGGCACCGCGCGCAGCATCTTCAGTGCCGTCGGCGGGATGAAGGCGTTGCGCACGCCGTGCTCCGCCACCAGCCGGAAGGCCTGTTCGGGGTCGAATTTCGGCATGCGATGCGCGAGCACCGGCACGCCATGGAACAGGCTTGGCAGCAGCACATCGAACAGCCCGCCGATCCAGGCCCAGTCGGCGGGGGTCCAGAACAGGTCGCCGGGTTGCGGGAAGCGCTCCTGCGGCAGCTCGACCCCGGGCAGGTGGCCGCGCAGCACGCGATGCGCATGCAGCGCGCCCTTCGGACTGCCGGTCGTGCCGGAGGTGTAGATGATCACGGCCGGATCGTCGGGGCCCGTCGCGACGCAAGCGTATTTGTCCTGCGCGCGCGCCATCTCCGCACGCAGGTCGAGCGCATCGCCGCCACCGAGCGCCAGCACGCAGCGCAGATCGGGCAGGCGGTCGCGGATGACGGCGAGCTTCGCGAGGCCGGCCTGATCCGTCACCAGCGCGGCCGCGCCGCAATCGGCCAGGCGATAGGCCAGCGCCTCCTCGCCGAACAGCAGGAACAGCGGCACGGCGACGGCGCCCATGCGATAGGCGGCGAGATGCGCCACCGCGGCCTCCGGCGACTGCGGCAGCAGCACGCCGATGCGGTCGCCGCGCGCAATGCCTTGCGCAGCCAGCGTATTCGCGAGGCGGCAGGCACGGCGGTGCAACTCATCGAAGGTGATGCGCTCGACCTGGCCGTCCTCGTGCAGGTGGATCAGCGCCGTGCGGCCGCTGCCGACCCAACGGTCGCAGGCCTCCTCCGCGATGTTGCAGCGTGCGGGGATGTCCCAGCGGAAGCGTGCCGCGACCCCGTCGTAGCTGTCGCCGGGCGGCAACAGCGCGGTCATGCCGGCCTCGTATCCTCGATGACCTTGCCGTCGTTCGGCAGCGCGCCCGGTTCCTCGAGCCGCACCTCGCCGCGCAGGCGGGTGATGCCCTGGAGCGACTTCGCAAGGCTCTCCACGAGCGATGCGTCGCGCACCGGCGTCTCGATGCGCAGCAGCATCGTGTCGCGCCCCTCGGCACTGCCGACGACGAGGCGCGCGCGCCCGAGACCGGGATGCGCACGGAGAATCTCCGCCACCTGCTCCGGCCGCACGAACATGCCGCGCACCTTGGTCGCCTGGTCGGCGCGGCCCATCCAGCCCTTGATGCGCGTGTTGGTGCGGCCGCAGGGCGATGTGCCCGGCAGGATCGCGGAGAGATCGCCGGTGGCGAAGCGGATCAGCGGATCCGGCGCATCGAGCAGCGTGACCAGCACCTCGCCGACCTCGCCGTCCGGCACGGGGTCGCCGGTGCCGGGGCGGACGATCTCGACAAGCACGCCTTCGTCGCAGATCAGCCCATCGCGCGCCTCCGATTCATAGGCGATGCAGCCGAGATCGGCGGTGCCGTAGCTCTGCAGCACGGTCAGGCCGCGATCGGCGTAGAAGGCGCGCAGCGCCGGCAGATAGGCGCCGCCCGTCACATGGCCGAGCTTCAGCGAGGAGAGATCGAGGCCGAGCGCCTCGCCCGCTTCCAGGATCGCCTTCAGGTAGTCCGGCGTGCCGGCGTAGCAGATGGGCCTGAGATGCGCCGCGGCGCGCGCCTGCGCCTCGGTGTTGCCGGGTCCGGCGGGAAAGACCGGGCAGCCGAGCGCGCGCGCGCCGCCTTCAAGCATGAAGCCCGCGGGCGTGAAGTGGTAGGCGAAGCAGTTGTGCATCAGTTGGCCGCGGCGCAGGCCGGTGGCATGCAGCGCGCGCGCGAAGCGCCAGGGATCGAGGCCGTCCGCCTGGCCTTCATGGATCGGGCCGGGCGAGGCGAAGATCCGCACCATGTCGCGCATCGGCGTGGCATTGAAGCCGCCGAGCGGCGGCGCCTCGGCCTGCAGGCGGATCAGTTCGGACTTCCGCGTCACGGGCAGGTGCGCCAGCACCTCCAGATCCGTCACGCCGACCGCATCCACCTCGTCCAGCAACTCGGCATAGGCCGGCGCCTGCTTCGCACGCAGCACCGCCTTCGGCAGGCGTAACGCGATACCATCCGCCCGCTCCTCGGCCGACTGTATCTCCTGCGCGTCGAAGAACCCGCTCACAGCCACCGCTTCCGCCGCTTGTAGGATTTCAGGTTGCGGAAGGATTTGCGCTCCGCGCCATGGCCGCCGAGGTAGAACTCCTTCACATCCTCGTTGTTCGCCAGCGCCTCTGCCGTGCCGTCCAGCACGACCTTGCCCTGCTCCATCACGTAGCCGTAGCTGGCGACGGAGAGCGCCATGCGGGCGTTCTGTTCCACCAGCAGGATGGTGATGCCGAGTTCCTCGTTCAGGCGGCGGATAATCCCGAAGACCTCCTTCACCAGCAGCGGCGAGAGGCCCATGGAGGGCTCGTCCATCAGGATCAGCTTCGGGCGCGCCATCAGTGCGCGCCCGATGGCCAGCATCTGCTGCTCGCCGCCGGAGAGATAGCCCGCCAGGCCGGTGCGTTCCTTCAGGCGCGGGAAGTAGCCATAGACCATCTCGATATCACGCTTCACATCGCCATCGGTCCGGGTGAAGGCGCCAAGGCGGAGGTTTTCCAGGCAGGTCATGTCGGCGACGATCCGGCGGCCTTCCATGACCTGGAAGATGCCCTTGCGGACGATCTGGTGCGCCTCGATGCCGTTGAGGCGTTCACCCGCGAAGCGGATGTCGCCGCGCGTGACCTCGCCTTCCTCGGATTTCAGCAGGCCGGAGATGGCCTTGAGCGTGGTGGACTTGCCGGCGCCGTTGGCGCCGAGCAGCGCGACGATTTTTCCTCTGTGCACCGCGAGGGAGAGGCCGCGCAGCACGAGGATGACATCGCTGTAGACGACCTCGATGTTGTTGACTTCCAGCAGCGGCGGCTCCCCCGTTCCCAGGGGAGCCTTGCTGTCGAGGGTCGCGGCCTGGCTCACCAGCCGAGCCAGTCGCGGCGACGGTCGAGCTCGATCGTGGTGACCGGCTCGATGCGCATGGTGCCGGCACGCATCAGCTCCGCCACGCTGCCCTGCGAGGTATCGCCGTTCACGCGGGCACGGTAGATCGCCACGCGCAGCGTGCCGCGATGGTCGTCGGGCGCGAAGTTGGAGGGGTTGCACACGCCCTCGAAGCCGCGCGGCACCCAGTTCTGGCGAGCGTAGAAGCCCTCCCGGATGCGTTCCCCGGTGACCTGGCCGCCATTCTGCGCGGCATGCTCCATGGCCTCCACCATCAGCATCGCGCTGCAGATGCCAGCGAGGTAGTGCACCGGGCGCCAGGCGCTGCCGGTGGTGTCGGACATGCGGCTGATGGCCTGCACCGTCTCGAAGCCAGGCTGCGCCTGCCCGCCTTGGGCGGTGATCTCGCCCCAGGTGGCGGCGGTGCGCACCGGGAAGACCACGCCGTTCGCGGCCTGGCCGGCCGCCTTCATCGCGTTCTCGTCCATGCCCCAGACATTGCCCATGAACTGCACCTGCACGCCGGCATTCTGGCAGGCCCGCAGCACCGAGATGTTGGAGCCCGCGGTATTGCCGAGATAGGCGTAGTTGGCCCCCTGCTGGCGCAGCGTCAGGCATTGCGCGGTGTAGTCGCCCGGCGTCAGCGCGAACTGGATGGCCGGCAGGACCTCGAAGCCGAGTTCACGCGCCAGCGCCTCGCCGGCTTCCTTGGGCGAGTTCGGATAGGGGTGATTGGCGCCCATATGCACGTATTTCGGCGTGCCCTGGCCGCCGCGCGCCTGCCAATCCTGCTTCGCCCATTGCAGCATAGCGCGCAGCGCATCGGAGTAGGAGGGGCCGTAGAAGAAGTTGAACGGCGCCGCCTCCACGCCGCGGCGGCCGCTGCGCCCCGCTGCATCGGTCAGCGCGGCGGAATAGGAGGCGGAGACGTAGGGGATGCGGTCGCGGGTGACGAAGCGGACCAGCGCCTCGGTGTCCGCCGTGCCCCAGCCCTGGATCGCCACGACGCGGTTGCGGCCGGTCCAGGCCTGGTACTGGCTGACGGCGCGCGGCGCCGCGTAGCCGTAGTCGAAGCCGGAGACGTCGAGCGGGCGGCCATTGATGCCGTTGCGCGTGCGGTTCACCCATTGCAGGGCGTCGCGCACGCCTTCGCCATAGGGCAGGCCGACATCGCTGGTGGCGCCGGAATTGTCCATCAGGTGGCCGACCGGGATGCGGTCCTGCGCGGCCGCCGGAGCGGCGATGGCCAGCGCGCCGGCGGCGGCCAGCAGGGTCTTGCGGGTGATCATGGTTCTTCTTCCTCCCAGGTTGTTCAGTGCGAGTACGGGTAGAGCTTCCAGTACGCCTTGATCAGGCGCCAGCGATGCGCGAGGCCGTCCGGCTCGAAGATCAGGAACAGGACGATGGCAGCGCCGACCGCCATTTCGCGCAGATAGGAGATCGATGCGCCGATCTTCAGCGCACGGTCCACCGGGCTGTCGGCCAGCAGGTCCGCGAAGCCCTGCACCACCTCCGGCAGCAGCACCATGAAGGCCGCGCCCATCAGCGAGCCGCTAATGCTGCCAAGGCCGCCGATGATCACCATCCCGAGGAACTGGATGGAGAAGAGGATGTTGAACGCCTCCACGCTGACGAACAGCAGGTAATGCGCGTAGAGCGCGCCCCCGATGCCGGCGTAGAGCGACGAGATGCCGAAGGAAAGCGTGCGGTAGTAGGCGAGGTTGATCCCCATAATTTCGGCCGAGAGATAGTGGTCGCGCACGGCGACCAGCGCGCGGCCGTCGCGCGTGCGCATCAGGTTCGCAGCACCCGCGAACATCACGACGACGCAGAACAGGACGACGTAGAAGTAGCTTTCCTCGCGATCGAAGGCGAAGCCGAACAGGGTGAGCGGCTCGGTGATGCGGCCGGCAACACCGCCGGTGAACCAGGCGGATCGGGCGAAGAAATCCTCCAGGATGAACTGCGCGGCCAGCGTCGCGATGGCGAGATAGAGCCCTTTCAGCCGCGCCGCCGGCGCACCGAACACCAGGCCGACAATGGCGGTGATCACGCCCGCCAGCGGGATCGCGGCCCAGACCGGAACGTGGAAGGCATCATGCAGCCAGGCGGAGGCGAAGGCGCCGACGCCGAAGAACGCCGCGTGACCAATGCTGATCTGCCCGGTGAAGCCCACAAGGATGTTCAAGCCGAGCGCAGCAATGCCCATGATGCCGATGTTGATCATCAGCGAGAGTTCCCAGCGGCCCAGCAGCAGCGGGCAGGCGCAGAGCACGGCGATCCCGATCCACAGCGCGATGCGGCTGTTGCGGGTGGGGAAGATGGTGGTGTCGGCGCGGTAGCTGGTGCGGTAGTCGCCAGCCGGGTGGAGGGAGAGAGTGGCCATTCGCGACTACACGCGCTCGGTGGTGGTCGCGCCGGCGGCGCGCGGTGGCTTGGAAACGCGCATCATACCCTCTCGATGTTGCGCGTGCCGAACAGGCCGTAGGGCTTGATCAGCAGGATCAGGACCAGCGCGTAGAAGGGGGCGATCTGGAACATGTTGCCCCAGTTCAGCCATTGGCTGTCGATGTAGTGCGCCCAGTTCTCCAGCAGCCCGACGATGATACCGCCGAGCACCGCGCCGAGCACGGAATCGAGCCCGCCAAGGATCACCGCCGGGAACACCTTGATGCCGTAGAACGACAAGGCCGAGGAGACGCCGTTCACCACGCCCACCACCACGCCGGCAACGGCCGAGACCACCGCAGAGATCGCCCAGGACATGGCGAAGACCTTCGGCACCGAGACGCCGAGCGACTGCGCCACCTGCTGGTCGAAGGCCGTCGCCCGCATGGCCAAACCATGCTTCGAGGCGGTGAAGAACCACGCGAAGCCCAGCATGATCAACAGCGAGATGCCGAGGCTGGCGAGATAGACCGTCTGCACCTCAAGCCCCAGCACGCTGACGCGCTCGGTCTCGAAGATCGGCGGGAAGGGCTTGGCGAAGACGCCGAAGATCCACTTCATCAGTGCCTGGAAGAAGATGCCGAGCCCGATGGTCGCCATGATCACGCTGATCACTGGCTCGCCGATCAGTGGCCGCAGCACCACGACCTGCAGCACCAGTCCGAAGAGGGTCATGAAGGCGAGGGTGAACAGGAAGCCCATCCAGAAGGGCAGCTGCCATTCGGTGAGGAACCACCAGCAGACCCAGGCGCCGACGAGCAGGAACTCGCCCTGCGCAAAGTTCACCACCTGGGATGCCTTGTAGATCAGCACGAAGGACATCGCGACGACGCCGTACAGCGCGCCGACGATCAGCCCGTTCAGCGTGAGCTGCAGCAGCAGCGCGAAGTCCATGCCCCCTCCCCTATTCCGCCGCCAGCGCAGGCGCTTCGGCGCCCATGCGCACCACGGTCAGGGTGGTGCGGATGCGCTGCTTCGTGCCGTCCTGGAAGGCGATCGTGGTGTCCACCGGGATCGCCGGCTCGCCGCGATAGATCGCCGCGATGATGTCGCCGTATTTCTGCGCGATGACGCCCCGCCGCACCTTCCTCGTCCGCGTCAGCTCTTCGTCGTCGGCGTCGAGCTCCTTGTAGAGCAGGACGAACTCGCGCAGCTGCTGCGCCGGCGGCAGGGTGGCGTTGACCTTGGCCACCTCGTCGCGGAGCAGGTCCAGCACCTGCGGCTTGGCGGCGAGATCCGAATAGGTGGTGAAGGCGATGCGGTTGCGCTCCGCCCATTTGGAGACGATCGGGAAGCGGATGCAGATCATCGCCGCCAGATGCGTCTGCCCGGCGCCCAGCACCACCGCCTCCGCGACATAGGGCGAGAACTTCAGCTTATTCTCGATGAACTGTGGGCTGAACCGGTCGCCGCGGCTGGTTTCCGCGATGTCCTTGATGCGGTCGATCACCACGAGCTGGCCGTTCTTCGCGATGTAGCCGGCATCGCCGGTGTGCAGCCAGCCATCGCGCATGTCGGCCACCTCCGTCGTGCCGAGATAGCCCGAGAACATGTTGGGGTGGCGCGTGACGATCTCGCCGACGCCGTTGGCATCGGGCTGATGGATGCGCAGCTCGATGGTCTCGTCGAACACCACGCCGACGCTGTCGAAATCAACCTCTTTCGGCCGGTGCAGGGTGTAGGCGCCGAGCAGCTCCGTCTGGCCGTAGAGCTGGCGCAGCGGCACGCCCATGGCCTGGAAGAAGCGGAAGGTGTCGGGGCCGAGCGCAGCGCCACCGGTGGCCGCCGAGGTCAGGTTGGTGAAGCCGAGCCGATCGCGCAGCGCACGGAACAGCAGCAGGTCGGCGGCGGCGGAGCGCTGCCCCCTGCCCAGCCCGTCGAGGCCCATCGTCATGCCGAGGTCGAACATCCGCCGCTTGAAGGGCGAGGCATCCATCACCTTGGCGCGCACCTCGGCGGCCAAGGCTTCCCAGACGCGCGGCGCGAACAGCACGAAGGTGGGGCCGATCTCGCGGAAATCGGCCATCATCGTCTCGGGCTCCTCGACGAAGTTGACCTTCATGCGGGAGATCAGCCCCCAGCCGAGCACGTAGATCTGCTCCATGATCCAGGGCAGCGGCAGGACCGAGACGTATTCATCCTCCGGCCCCTTCGGATCGGCCTTCAGATAGGCGCGGCAATGCCGGATCAGCGCACCGCCCGTCAGCATCGCCAGCTTAGGCCGCGCCGTAGTGCCGGATGTCGTGCAGAGAATGGCGATGTCCTCGCCCTCGGTCGCCGCCAGCATCTGTTCGTAGAGGCCCGGCTGCTGCAGGCCGAGATCGAGGCCGGACCTGATCAGCGACTCCAACGGCAGCAGGCGCGGATCGTCGTATTTGCGCATGCCGCGTGGATCGGCATAGACGATGTGCTGCAGGGTCGGCACGCGGTCGGAGACGTTGAGCAGCTTGTCCACCTGCTCTTCGTCCTCGGCGAAGACCAGCCGCGCGCCGGCGAATTCCAGCAGGTAGGCGACTTCGTCGTCCAGCGCGTCACGGTAGATGCCGAGGCTGCGCGCACGCACCGCATGCGCCGCGATCTCGCCCATCACCCATTCGGGGCGATTGTCGCCGATCAGCCCGATCACATCGCCCGCACCCAGTCCGAGCTGCTTCAGGCCGAGCGCCATGGCACGGGTGCGTTCCTGGTAGTCCGCCCAGCTCAGGCTGCGCCAGATGCCGAACTGCTTCTCGCGCAGCGCAACCTCGGTGCCATGCTGCGCTGCGTTGTGCGCCAGCAGCTTGGGCAGCGTATCAAGCGTGGAGTCGCTCAAACGACCTCCTCCGCCGGCTGCGTCACCTCATCCGCCTCGCCGAGATAGGCGCGCTTCACATGCGGATCGGCCAACACCTCCTCCGGGCTGCCCGCGGCGATGCGGCGGCCGAAGTCGAGCACCATGACGCGGTGGGAGATGTCCATCACCACGCCCATGTCGTGCTCGATCATCAGCACGGTCATGCCCCATTCCTCGTTGAGGTCCACGATGAAGCGGGCCATGTCCTCCTTTTCCTCGAGGTTCATGCCCGCCATCGGCTCGTCCAGCAGGATCAGCTTCGGCTTCACGGCGACCGCGCGCGCCAATTCCACGCGCTTGCGCAATCCGTAGGGCAGCGTGCCGGCCGGCGCCTTGCGAACGTGCTGGATCTCCAGGAAGTCGATGATCTCCTCGACCTCGCGGCGATGCGCCAGTTCCTCCTTCTGCGCGCCGCCGAGCCAGTAGAGCATGCCGCGGAGGAAGCCTGCCTTGAGCAGGTGGTGCCGCCCGACCATGATGTTGTCGAGCACGCTCATGTGCCCGAACAGCGCCAGGTTCTGGAAGGTGCGGCCGATGCCGAGCGCGGCGCGGCGGTTGGGGCCGAGGCGGGTGATGTCCTGCCCCTCGAACAGGATTCGGCCCTCGGTCGGCCTGTAGCGGCCGGAGACGCAGTTCACCATCGAGGTCTTGCCCGCGCCGTTCGGCCCGATGATGGAGAAGATCTCGCCCTGGCGCACATCGAAGGAGACATCGGTCAGCGCCCGCACGCCGCCGAAGCGCAGGCTGACACTCTCCGCCGCGAGGATCGTCGCCGCTTCCGCCACGCCGGACGGCCTCCCTGAAAGCGTTACGCCCTTATCGTTCTCCGCAGTCTAGCTGTAACGAGGCAACTCCCGCAACACGCGTGTCAGCGTTCGTCGCGAAGCCGAACGGCCAGCTGCGGATCGTCGGTGGCGAAGATGTCCACCCCGATGTCCAGCATCCGCCGGATCGAGGGCTCATGGTTCGCGCCCCAGACGCCGACGCCGAGCCCGGCGGCGCGGAAGCGCGCCAGCAGGCCGGCATCCAGCACGCGTTCGTGCATGCCGATCTCGGGGAAGCCGCGGCCGCGCGCCACCGCGATTGCGCCCTCGACGCCGATATCCTGCAGCACCGGCAGTTCGAGCAGCCAGGCGACGCCGGCCAGTCCGCCGGCGGACTGGGCTTCGGCCATGGTGTCGGCGTCGAAGCCGATGATCCAGCTGCGCCGCCGCTGGCCGGCGGCATCCAGCGAGGCCAGTGTGCGACCGACGATCCCGGGATAGGGCCGCCGCTGCGCGTCCGACTTGATCTCGATGCGTGGCGCCACCGATGAGGGTCCGAGGATGGCAAGGTACTCCGCCAGCGTCGGCGGCGCCTCGCCGGCAGTGCCGCGCACGCGGATGCGGGACAGCTCCGCGGCGCTGCGTGCCGCCACCGGACCGGATGCATCCGTCATCCGGTCGAGCGTGGCATCGTGCATCACCACCACCTCGCCATCGGCGGCCAGGTGCACGTCGCATTCGGCCTGCTCGATCGGCAGCCGCGCCGATTCGCGGAAGGCGCGCGCGCTGTTCTCCGGCCAGAGGAAAAGGCCGCCGCGATGGGCGGCGATCAGGGTCCTGTGCTCCATACCCGCCATCCTGGCGCGGCGTGCGCCGCCGCGCCAGGGAGATCGCCCAGAGGGAGGACGCTCAGGCGGCGACGCGCCCTGCCTGGCGGGCGACGCGCCGGAGCTCAGCATCGAGCAGGCCGCGTTCCCGCAGCCCGTCCAGCACGTTCAGGCGCATCAGGCGGCCGTGCCGGAAGGCAGGGTCGGCGAAGTCCATCGCCACCAGCCCGTCGCGCAGTCCGCGCACCGCCTCGGCCAGGCCGATGCGCGGCTGATGGTGCGGCGCCAGTTCCCGGAACAGGCCGAAATCCACCCGGTAGGATCGGCGATCCGGCGGCGCCTCGCGATTGATCGAGACCCGCGTGCCGAGCACGGCGCGCGCGACCGCGGCGGCGATGTCGCGCACCTGCAGGTTCCAGTCGTCGCTGCCGACATTGACCGACAGCACCCGCCCACCCTGCCGCACATCGCGTCCGATCGCCCACTCGACCGCGCGTGCCATGTCGCGCAGCTCGATCAGCGGCCGCCAGGGCGAACCGTCCGACA
This sequence comes from Falsiroseomonas sp., assembly GCF_041690465.1. Taxonomy (GTDB): domain Bacteria; phylum Pseudomonadota; class Alphaproteobacteria; order Acetobacterales; family Acetobacteraceae; genus Falsiroseomonas. The sequence goes on from NZ_JAWLHG010000035.1 coordinate 23,989, forward strand.
GCACCGTGATCTCGCGCGCCGCCACGGCGCCGGCGACGAAGTCGTTCAGCACCAGGTCGAGGCGCAGTCGCGGCGACATGCCGCAGGCGGTGGCGAAGCGCAGGCAGGTGACGCTCATCGCCTGCGGCTGCATCGCGTGCAGCGATTCCTCCACCGCGACCTTGCTGCGGGCATAGGCGGTGAGCGGATTCAGCGCATCGGCTTCCCGCCGCGGTCCGCCTTCCGCAAAGCCGTAGATCGAACAGGAGGAGGCGAAGACGAAGGCGCGTACCCCTGCCTGGTGCGCCAGCGCGGCCAGGCGGATGGAGGCGCGGGCATTGACCGCGTTGGTCGCCGCCTCGAAGCGCTTGCCCATCGGGTCGTTCGAGATGGCGGCCAGGTGCACCACCGCATCCACCCCATCAAGCAGCGCCGGCGGCAGGTCCCGCACATCGCCGAAATACTGCGCGTCGAGCAGCGTCTCCGGCAGGCCCTCGCCGGTGAGGCAGTCGGCGAAGAAGGCGGCGTCGTAGCCGATCAGCTCCGCCTGCGGCAGCACGGCACGCAGGTGCCGCACGAGGACCGGGCCGACATAGCCCATGTTGCCGGTGATCAGGATGCGCATGGCGCTAGTCTCCTCGGAACAGGTCGACGCGGTGGCCTGGCACGGCGAAGCAGCCGTGCCATCCGTCAATTGCCGTCATCTCGCGCATGATCTCCTCGATGTGATCGGGCGCGAGGACGAGCACGATGTCGGGCCGCGCGGCGGACAGCGCAGTCGGCGGCAGGATCGGGATGGCGGTGCCGGGCAGCGTGCCGCCGTGGCGGAGCGGATCGCGCTCGGCGACGAAGGCCAGCAGCCCGGGACCGATGCCGCAACGCGCGAGCAGCGTCTCACCTTCTCGCGGCGCGCCGAAACCTGCCACGTGCAGGCGGTCGCGCCGCGCCTTGACGAGGAAGGCGCGCAGCGCCGCGGCGGCCGCGGCCACCTCGTCGGCAAGGCCGCGCAGCACGGCCGGATCGCCGAGCCCCGCCTGCGCTTCGTGCTCGCGCAGCGCTTCCACGGCCTCGGTCACCGGCTTGCCCCGATCCTCGACGTGGCGCGCGAAGAGGCGCAGCGCGCCGCCCGGCAGGGTCTCGGCGTCGAACACCGCCAGGCCATGCGGCGCCAGCGCGACCTCGGCAGTCGCCAGCGTATGATAGCAGAGCCGCCCGTGGCGGAAGACATCGAAGCGGAGGTGCGCCAGCACCGGAAGCAGATGCGGAAATTCCAGCACGAGCACGCCGCCGGGCGCGAGCAGCAGGCGCAGCCCGGCAAGCAGATCGTGCAGGTCCGGCGCCTCGGCCAGCGCGTCGGGCGCGGAGATCAGCACCGGTGCGTGGCCGGCGGCGCTCAGCCGGCGAGCCAGCGCCGCGTCGAAGGACGCGATCCGCGTCGGCACGCCGCGCGCCGCGGCCAGCTGCGCCAGCTTCTCTCGCCGCTCGATGCCCAGCACGCCGATGCCGCGACGCGCGAAGGGCCGCAGGCCGGCGCCGTCGCCGCTGCCGATCTCCGCCACCACGGTATCGCCATGCAGGCCGAGCCAGGCGATCATCGCCTCGGCGTCGCGGGCCAGCCGCCGCGGCTGAGCGGGCAGGCGCGGCAGGAATGTGCAGCCGGGCGGCAGGTTGTCGGCCAGTTGCACCAGCCGGCAATCCCCGCAGGCCGTCACGCGCAGCGGCGCGGCGGTGCCATCCGGCAGCGGCAGCATGCCGAGATCGAGCACGGTCTCCTCCGCCGGCGCGCCGCAGCCCCGGCAGGCAAGCGCAGCCACCGATGCATCCTGCGGGCGGACCGCGTCGAGGCTCTGCGGCATGGCCTGCGCGCCCGTCAGGCCGGCAGCGTCCAGGGCGCGTCACCGCGCGCCCAGAGCTCCTCCAGCGCGCGCTTGTCGCGCAGCGTGTCCATGGAGAACCAGAAGCCGTCATGCTCCCAGGCCATCAGCTCGCCGGCATCGGCCAGGCGCTCCATCGGCTCCTTCTCGAAGATCGTGTCGTCGCCATCGATGTAGTCGAGGATCCGCGGCGACAGCACGAAGAAGCCGCCATTGATGCGCACGCCATCCACCGGCGGCTTCTCGCGGAACCGCTCGACGCGCCCGCCGCGGCCGACCTCGAGCGCACCGAAGCGGCTCGGCGGGCGCACGGCGGTGACCGTCGCGGCGCGCCCATGCTCCAGGTGGAAGCGGATCACCCTGCGGATGTCGAGCTGCGCGACGCCGTCGCCATAGGTCATGCAGAAGGGCTCGTCGCCGATGTAGCGCGCGAGGCGGCGCAACCGGCCGCCCGTCATGGTCTCGATGCCGGTGTCCACCAGCGTCACCTTCCATGCCTCCGCGCGGCCGACATGGGTGGAGATGTCGTTGCGGCCGTAGTCGAACGTCACGTCCGACATGTGCAGCCGGTAGTTCGCGAAGAACTCCTTGATCATGTAGCCCTTGTGGCCGAGGGCGATGATGAATTCGTCGATACCGTTGAGCGAGTAGAGCTTCATGATGTGCCAGAGGATCGGCCTGCCGCCGATCTCGACCATCGGCTTCGGGCGCGTCTCGGTCTCCTCCATCAGCCGGGTGCCGTAGCCGCCCGCCAGGATCACCGCCTTGCGCACCGTCCCCCGGTTCATCCGTCACTCTCCCCGGCGCGGCCGACCGCGCAACGACCCTCGCCTTACGTGCCGTAGGCGGTGTGGTTCCCTGCTGTCACGAGGTTGCGACAGCCGGGAACGGGAATCGTCCCGGAACGTCCTGCCCAGCGACCGGTCGCGCATCGCAACGGGAGGCAGCGAAGTGTGCCGTGCTGTTCCGCCCGCGGCCGCAACCCTGGAGGCAAGGCTTGAAGGACGTCGCCCGAACCGCCGCCTCCGCAGAGCGGCCCGCGAGGATGTCCTCGGCGCGGCGGGCCGTCCCGACGCCCCTTCCGTCGGCGCTGCGGACGATCGGTACGCCGCCGGCACCGCGGCGGGGCGAGATCCTGGCAGTCATCGTGGCGCGCAACGAGGCGCTGCGCCTGCCGGATGCGCTGGCGGCCGCGCGTCGCCTGGGCGTGAATCGCGTCATCGTGGTGGACAACGGCTCACGCGATGCGACGCGCGCGATTGCACTTGCGGCCGGCGCGCATCTGGTGCTGGCCGAGGAGCCCTATGCCGCTGCGGGCTTCGGCGTGACCTGGACCAACGCGCTGCTCGACGCGTATGGGCGCGGCCATTGGGCGCTGGTGCTCGACGCAGACGAGCAGCTCGTCTTTCCCGGCAGCGACCGGGTGGGGCTGCAGGAGCTCACCGCACATCTGGAGGCGCTGGGCAGCGAGGCGCTGCGCACGGTGATGCTGGACTGCTTCCCCCCCGGCCCGCTGGCGCGCTGCGCCTACCGCGCTGGCACGAGCCTGGCGGCGACCGCCTGCCTGTTCGAGCCGCCAAGTCTGCGGCAGGAACGGATCATCGGCTTCCCTGGCACGCTCGACTATGGCGGCATCCGGGAGCGGCTGTTCTTCCCCGAGGCGGATCCGCGACGCCCGTTGGGCTGGCTGCATCGGCGCTTGTTCAACCTGGGACTTCGCCTGCCATGGCTGCGCGGCTCGGCCGGCTTCGCGCGGCTTGCGCCGCCGCGCTCACCGACGCTGACCAAGATCCCGCTACTGCGCTGGCGCGAGGGCGCGGCGCTGCTGGCCTCCACCCATCGCACCGCGCCCATGGCGATGGCAGCGGAGCAGCCGACCGGCGTGCTGCTGCACTTCAAGTTCCTGCAGGATTTTCACGCCCGCGCGCGGGATGCGGTGGCCCGCAACGCACACTGGGACGCCTCGCGGGAATATCGACGCTACCTCGCGCGCATGGAGGCCGACCCGAATTTCGCGCTGGATGGAATGCGGTCCCGGCGCTACGCGGGCCCGGACCAGCTCGTCGCCTGCGGGCTGATGCGCGATACGCCGGGCTGGCGGCTGGCTCGCGGCGCGGAGTGATGTGAACTGCGCGCCAGGGCGGCTATACTCGCCCGGCAATGCCCGCCGGGAGCGCCCATGACGCTGCACCTCGTGATCCATCGCCCGGATGCGGCGGAAGGCAGCACCGGAGAGACCGCGATCCGCGCCGCGCTGAGCGACGCGGTCTGGGAGGTGGCGGACTCCCATTGGGCGCCGTGCAAGGAGGCGGTGCTGGTATCCACCGATCTTTCGCCTGACTACCTTCTTGCGCATTTCCGCCAGGCCCTTGCACAGCGCGGGCATACCGATCCCGGGATGCTGTTGGTGGTGCCGGTCGGGCCGACCGCCTCCTGGTCGGGCATGCCGGCCGATGCCGAGGCCTGGATCGCGGAGGTACGGTAGCCGCGACGTCAGCCATGCAGGTGGCAGGCGACGCCACCCTGGCCTTCCCCGGGCGCGGACGTCCAGCGCGGCAAAGTCGTCGCACAGGCCGGCATTGCCTGTGCGCAGCGCGGATGGAAGGGGCAGCCCGGCGGCGGATTCGCCGCCGAGGGGATCTCGCCCAGGATGCGCGGCAGCGCGGCGCGGCGCGACGGGTCCGGCACCGGCGAGGCATCGCGCAGCATCCGCGCATAGGGATGCATCGGGTCGGCGAGCACGCGGGAGGACGGCCCCTCCTCCACGATACGGCCGAGATACATCACCGCCACGCGGTCGCAGAACCAGCGGATCACCGAGAGATCGTGGCTGACGAACAGGAAGGCGAGGCCGCGGCGCTGCCGCAACTCCTTCAGCAGCAGCAGCACCTGGGCCTGCACCGAGACGTCGAGCGCCGAAACCGGCTCGTCCGCGACGATCAGCTCGGGCTCCACCGTCAGCGCGCGGGCGATGCCGATGCGCTGGCGCTGGCCGCCGCTGAATTCGTGCGGGAAGCGGTCGAGTGCCGCCGGCGGCAGGCCGACTTCCTCCAGCAAGGCGGCGGCGCGGCGGCGCGCCTCCTTGCCCTCGGCGATGCCGTGCACCCGCATCGGCTCGACCAGCGCCGAGCCGACGGATTGCCGCGGATCGAGCGAGGAATAGGGGTCCTGGAAAACGATCTGCATGCGCCGCCGCAGCGTCTTCAGGTGCTCGCCGCGCGCGGCGATCACGTCCTCGCCACGCCAGGTGACACGGCCGGCATCGGGTTCGATGAGGCGGAGCAAGGCGCGTGCGGCGGTGGATTTGCCGCAGCCGGATTCGCCGACCAGGCCGAAGGCCTCTCCCTCGTGGATGCGGAAGGAGACGTCCTCCACCGCACGGACGGTCACGGTCCTCGGCTTCGGGAAGCCCTTGCGGGTGACGAAGTGCTTGCGCAGCCCTTCGACTTCGAGCACCGGCTGCTGGCGCGAACGATCCAGGTCTCCGGACCCGTCGGCCCTCCGATCATCGGGCGCGCCGCTCATTCGTTGCGCAGCTTCGGGTCGGTGGCGTCGCGCAGCCCATCGCCCACCATGTTGAGGCCGAGCACCAGCAGCAGGATCGCGATGCCGGGGAACACGGCCAGCCAGGGTGCGTCCAGGATGTTTTCGAAGCCGTCGCGCGTCATGCCGCCCCAGGTCGGCGTCGGCGGCTTCACGCCGAGCCCGATGAAGGAGAGCGAAGCCTCCACCCGCACCGCGGTGGCCAGCCAGAGCGTGCCCATCACCATCACCTCCGAGGTGATGTTCGGAAGGATGTGGCGGAACAGGATGCGGGTGTGGCTGTAGCCCAGCGCACGGCCTGCTTCGACGAAGGCGCGTTCCTTCAACGCCAGCGTCGGCGCCCGGGCGATGCGCGCGAAGGGCGCGATGGCGGTCAGCGCGATGGCGACGATCAGGTTCACCAGCTCCGGCCCCAGCAGCGCCACCACCATCAGGCCGAGAATCAGCGAGGGGAAGGAGAGCAGGACGTCCATCACCTGCATGACCAGCAGATCGAAGCGCCCGCCGATATAGCCCGAGACCATGCCGATGGTGCCGCCGATCAGCATCGCCGCGAAGATCGCCGAGAGCGAGACGCTGAGCGAGATCTGCGCGCCCCAGAGCAGCCGGGAGAGGATGTCGCGCCCGAACTGGTCGGTGCCGAGCAGGTAGTCGCCGCCGGGCGGCTGCAGACGGTCGATGATGTTCTGGTCCGCCGGGTCGAAGGGCGAGATCCAGGGCGCGAGCACCGCGCCCGCCACGATCGCCAGGCAGATCAGCGCGCCGACCAGCGTGGTCGGGTTGCTGCGCGCCTTCCCGAGCGCGCGCTTCCACGCCGAAGGCGGGGGAGGCGCGGCGAACTCGCCCGGCAGCGGCGGCGTGCGTTCGGAGAGCGCGCTCATGCCGCCTGCACCCGCGGGTCGAGCACGCCATAGAGAAGGTCGGTGATCGCGTTCACCACGACGATGAGGAAGCAGTAGATCACCATCAGCCCCTGCAGCATCGTGTAGTCCCGCTGATTCAGCGCGCCGACGATGATCTTGCCGAGTCCGGGGCGGTTGAAGACGATCTCGGTCAGCACGGAATTGCCGATCAGGATGCCGACATAAAGCCCGACGACCGTGACGATCGGAATGGAGGCATTGCGCAGCCCATGCACCCAGACCACGCGCCGCCAGGGCACGCCCTTGGCGCGCGCGGTACGGATGTAGTCCTCGGAAAGCGAGGCGAGCATGGCGCTACGCGTCACCCGCGTGATGTAGGCGGCCATGATGAGGCCGAGCGAGACGGTGGGCAGCACCAGCTTGTGCAGCCGATCCACCGGATCGTCGAGGTCGGCCGCGCCGATCACCGGGAACAGGCGCCAGTGCAGCGAGAACAGCAGCAGCGCGAAGATGCCGGAGACGAAGACCGGGAAGGAAAGCCCGAGCAGCGACAGGATGCGCGCCGCCACGTCGATCGCCCGGTTGCGGTGCAGCGCCGCCCAGATCCCCACCGGCACGCCGACCAGCGTGCCGAACAGCATCGAGGCCACCGTGAGGTCCACGGTGTGCGGCAGCACGGCCGCCACCTCGTCCAGGATCGGCCGGCCGGTGACCATGGAGGTGCCGAAGTCACCGCGCAGCGCGCTGGTGATGAAGTCGAAATACTGCGTCCACAATGGCCGGTCGAGGCCGAGCCGCTCGCGCAGCGCGGCCGCGGCCTCGGGCGTCGCCTGGTCGCCAAGAATGACCAGCGCCGGGTCGCCGGGGACGATGCGGACGATCACGAAGACGAGCGTCAGCACCGCCAGCAGCGTCGGCACCGCGGCCAGCAGCCGCCGGGCGAAGAACCAGATCATTCAGCCCGCTACTGCCGGATCCGCGTGCGCTCGGTGATCAGCGGGCCGAGCGACATCGAGCCGCGCAGTTCGTAGCCGTAGTCCACATTGTCACGCCGCGCGAAGACCAGCAGTGTTTCCAGCAGCGGCACGCCGCATACATTCTGCACCAGGATGCGCTGCGCCTCGCCCCAGAGCCGGCGCTGCTCGTTGATGTCGGTGCTCACCCGCGCCGCGTCGAGCTGCTGGTCCGCCTGGTTGCAGTGCGAGAAGTTGGTCACCGCGGTCGGCGTCTTCACGATGGATCGGCCGTGGAAGAACTGCGTCAGGTAGATGTCCGCCACCGGGAAGCGCGCCGCGGAGTAATAGACCAGCGGCGAGAGGTCCTGGCGGATCTGCTGGTGGAAAGTGGCATGCTCCACCACCTGCAGGTCGAGCGTGATGCCGGAACGGCGCAGCTGCTGCTGCACCACCTGCATCATGTTCAGCATCTCGGGCAGCTGCGTGTGGATGACGCGGACCGTCAGCCCGTTCGGATGGCCAGCCTCGGCCAGCAGCGCTCGGGCGCGGTTCGGGTCGTGCGGCAACAGCGGCTGCTGGGCGAAGCCGAGATAGCCGCGCGGCGCGACGCTTTGTGCCTCGCGCGTGACGTCCTGGCCGCGGAAGCGTACCAGCTCCGCCCGGTTGATGGCATGCGCCAGCGCCTGGCGGACGCGGATATCGTTGAAGGGCGGCGTGGTGGTGTTGAGGTGCAGGATCGCCAGCTCGCCCGGCTCGAACACGTCCACCACGGTGTTCGGCACCTGGCGCGTGCGGTTGATCCAGGTCTGGTCGGCGCGGCCGTAGTTCACGTCGAGCTCGCGGTTCTGGTAGGCGAGATCACGGGACGCGTCGGACGGGATAAAGCGGTAGCTCACCCGCGCGATCTGCGGTGCGCCGCGGAAGTATTGCGCATTCGCCGAGAGCTCCGCGCTCTGGTTCGGCGTCACGCGGTCCAGCGCGAAGGGGCCAGTGCCGACCGGCGACCGCACGAAGTCTGCGCCGCGCTGCTCCACCGCGCGGCGGGAGACGATGTAGCCGCCGGAATAGTTGGTGACGAGGCCGAGCAGGCTCGGCACGTTCTCCCGCAGGCGGATGCGCACGGTGTAGGGGTCCACCGCCTCCACGCTCTCAAAGGCGCGGAAATCGGCAGCGAAGGCGGAGCTCGCGGCGGTGGCGGATTTGCGCAGGCTGAACACCACGTCCTCGGCGGTCAGCTCGCCGAAGCCGCCATGGAACTGCACGCCGCGGCGGAGGTGGAAGGTCCAGGTGCGCCCATCCGGGCTGCTCTCCCAGCGCTCCGCGAGATCGGGCTCGATCTCCGCCGGGTCGATGGAGCCGGGCTTGAAGCGGACCAGGCCGTTGAACATCCAGGCGACGATCACACGGTCGATGGTGGAGACGGCAAAATGCGGATCGAGCCGGCCGACATCCTGCGCCGCCATGCCGACGCGGAGCGTCGCCCCCGACTGCGCCTGGACCGCCGAGCCACCGGCGACGGCCAGCGCCGCGCCGAGCAAAGCCGCGCGGAATGCGTTCATTGTCTTGTCCTCCTTGCCCACCCTGTTTGCCGTCATCCGGCCATTGCCGCATCCTGCCGTGCGAAACGTCCGATGTCGAAGGCTTCGAGCGGCACGTCGGTGCGACCGTCCAACACCAGTTCCGACAGCACCGCGCCGACGCCGGGGCCGAGCTGGAAACCTTCGCCACAGAAGCCGAAGGCGTGGATCAGGCCAGGTGCGGTGCGGGAGGGGCCGAGAACGGGGAAATGGTCGGCGAAGATGCCATCCGTGCCGCTCCAGCTGCGGATCACCATGGCGCCCGCCAGGCGCGGGATCAGCGCGACGGCCTCCTGCATGCTCGCCAGCGTGGCATCGGCCGAGGGGCGCGTGCGCGTCGCATCCTGTTCGCCGCTGGCGCGGCCGCCGCCGAAGATCACGTTGCCGCGCGCAATCTGGCGCAGATAGAGCCCGCCACCCACCACGCCGAGGCTGTGCGTGCAGAAGAAAGGCAGCGGCTCCGTCACCAGCATGTTCGGGTGGAGCGGCGCGATCGGCACCTCCTCGCCGAAGGCCGCCGCAACCTTGCCACCCCAGAAGCCGGCGCAGTTCAGCAGGACCGGCGCGGTGAAAGCGTTGCCGGCCGCTTCGACGACGAAGCCGGCGCCGTCGCGCCCCATCGCGGTGACTTCGTGATGCTCCAGCAGTTCCGCCCCGGCCGCGCGCGCCGCGCGCGCCAAGGCAGGCGAAAGCAGGCGCGGATTGGCGGCGCCGTCCTCGGCCAGCAGGCTGCCCGCGACGACCTGCTCGCTGAAATAGGGATGCTCGGCGCGGATGGCGTTGCGACCGATCATGCGCGTGACCAGCCCATGCTCCGCGGCGATCGCGTTCCAGCGCGCGAGCTCCGCCTCGTCGGCTTCGCTGCGAGCGAGCTTCAGGTGGCCGCAGGCCTGGAACTCGGCATCGGTGCCGATCAGCGCCGGCAGGCGGCTCCAGATCTCGCGCGACTTGCGCGCCAGCGGGATGCCCGAGGGGTGGCGGCCCTGCTGCCGCACGCCGCCATAGTTCACGCCGGTCGCCTGGCTGCCGACCTGTCCGCGCTCCAGCAGGATCACGCGAGCGCCGCGGCGCGCGAGGAACAGCGCGGCGGAACACCCCGCGCCGCCGCCGCCGATGATCAGCACGTCCGCGCGCCGCATTACGCCACCACCGGCATCGGAAGCGGCTTCACCGGTGGCTGGCCGCGCAGCCGCCCGGCCTGCTCGATCGTCACGCCGAGCGCATCGGCCAGCACCTCCGCCGCGGGCGGGCCACAGACGCGGCCCTGGCACCGGCCCATGCCGACGCGGCTCAGCGCCTTGGCACGGTTGACCTCGGGCGCGCCCTCGCGGGCCGCCGCGCGCAACTCGCCGGCGGTGACCGCCTCGCAGCGGCAGAGGATGGTCTCGTCCGGCATGCGCGCGGCGAGGTGCGCCGGGAAGGGGAAGGCGCGCTCCAGCGCTGCGCGGAACCGCGCCTCGGTCCGCAGGCGGCGGTCGAGATGGGCGCGCAACGAGTGGTCGAAGCCGCGACGGCGATCCTCCAGCAGCGCCAGCGCGGCGCGCGCACCGGATAGCTCCGCCACCTCCGCCCCGCCAATCCCGGCGCCATCGCCGGCGAGATAGACACCTGGCGCTGGCGTGCGGCCGGCGGCGTCGCGCTCGGGGATCCAGTTGCGCTGCGTCGCGTCGAAGCGGAACGGCACGCCGGCCAGGTCGGCAAGCTGCGCCTCGGGCTTGAGCCCCCAGCCGAGCGCGACGGCATCGCAGGGCGTGACATGCTCGCGCCAGCCGGAATCGCGCCAGCGCAAGGCGGTGGCCGCGCCTTCACCCTCGATCGCCAGCGGTGTCGCGTCCTCCGCGATGTGCACGCGGCGCGCGCGCAGCGATGCCATGTAGCGCAGGCCGCGCAGGAAGGTCGGCGCGTTCCACAGCAGGCCGGCCGAGGCAAGGAGCTTGGTGAGGAAGGGCGTGGTGTCGAGCACCAGCGCCGGCGCTGCGCCCGCTTTCGCGTATTGCAGCGCGGCGAGCCACAGCAGCGGGCCGGTGCCGACGAAGACCGGCCGCGCGCCGATCGCCACGCCCTGCGCCTTCAGCGCGATCTGCGCAGCACCGAGCGTGGTGACGCCGGGCAGGGTCCAGCCGGGGATCGGCACCACCCGGTCCATCGCACCGGTGCAGAGGATCAGCGCGTCGTATCTCAGCTCCCCGCGCGTGCCGCCATTGGCAAGGGTATCCAGCGCGCCCTCACGCGGACGGATGTTCCAGACCAGCGTGCCGGGGCGCCAGTCGGTGCGGGGTTTCAGCGCATCCAGCGCCGCGTGCAGCGCGCGCGCGCGCCGCGCATCGGCGCCGTACAGCGCGCGGTGGCCGCGGGTGAAACCGGCAGGGGGCCGCTGGTAGATGCGGCCGCCGCCATCCGGCGCTTCCTCGATCCAGGTCGGCTCGATGCCGGCGCGGAGGAGCTGTTCCACCGCGCGCACGCCAGCCGGGCCGGCGCCAATGACCGCGACCTTCATCGGCGGACGACCTTCATGCCCGGCTCCACCAGCGTCGTGCAGGCGCGCACCACGCCGCGGCCCTCGACCAGCACCCAGCAATCCTGGCAGGCCCCCATCCAGCAGAAGCCGGCGCGCCGGCCGTCGCCGAACTCGCTGGTGCGGATGTGGTCGAGGCCATCGGCGAGCATCGCGGTCAGCAGAGTGTCGCCCTGCCGCGCTTCCGCGGCGAGGCCATCCACCGTGAAGGCCAGGTGCGCGCGGTCCTGGTCCAGCAGTCGGGTCAGCATCAGAGCAGCGCCTCGAACCGGCAGTTCACGCGGATCTCGCCGACCGTCGCGGTGTTGGGCAGCCGGAGCACCGTGGCGACGAGCTCGGCGACATCCTCGGGCCGGCTCATCTGCGCGCGGGGCCACTTCGCGCCGGCCGTCATGTCGGTGGCGACGAAGCCGGGGCAGAGCGCGGTGGCGCGGATGCCGTGGTCCCAGCCCTGCCGCCGCACCTCCTGCGTCAGCGCGACGACGGCGAACTTGCTCATGGCATAACCGAGATTCTCGTTCGCCACGCGCTTGCCGGAGAGCGAGGCGATGTTCACCACCCTTCCCTCGCCGCTTGCGACCAGATGCGGCCAGGCGGCGCGGATCACCCGCATCGGCCCTTTCACGTTCACCCGCCACATCGCGTCATGCGCGATCTCGTCGGCATCGAGCAGCCGCGCCATGGGGTTGATGCCGGCCGAATTCACCACCGCGTCCAGCCGGCCGAAGCGCGCGACCGTGGCGGCCGCCCAGGCCTCGGCGCTGTCCGCCTCCTCCGCCTCGTAGCGGTGGGCGAAGACATCCTCGGCCGCGTCCAGCTTCCCCGGATCGCGCAGCCCCGCGCTGACCCGCCAGCCGGTGGCGCGCAGCAGGCGCGCGATCTCCCGCCCGATGCCGCGGGCGGCACCGCTGACCATGACGACGCGACCGGCAGGATCAAGCATGCGCGAAGGCCCCTGTTGCGACATGGCAGCGCGCGGCGTGGACCGGCGAGACCTCGGCCAGCACCTGCTCACGCTCGCAGCCGCTGCGCGCCATCGGGCAGCGTGGCGCGAAGCGGCAGCCGGCCGGCATCGCATCCAGCGGCGGCACGCGGCCCGCGATGGCGGAGAGCGCCTGCTCCGGCATGTCGAGGCGCGGAATGGCGGAGAACAGCGCGCGGGTATAGGGGTGCTGCGGGTTGGCAAAGATGGCCTCCACCGGCCCCTGCTCGACGATCTCGCCGGCGTACATCACCGCGACCCGATCGGCGATCTGCGCCACCACGCCGAGATTGTGGGTGATGAACAGAACGGCTGTGCCGTGCCGGTGCCGCAGGTCCGCCAGCAGCCCGAGCACCTGCGCCTGGATGGTGACGTCGAGTGCGGTGGTGGGCTCATCGGCCAGCAGCACCGCGGGGTCGCAGGCCAAGGCGATGGCGATCATCACGCGCTGCCGCATGCCGCCGCTGAACTGGTGCGGATACTCGGACAGGCGCTGCGCGGCGGAGGGGATCTTCACCTCCTCGAACAATCCGCGCGCGCGCTCCAGCGCGGCGCGGCGGTCCAGCCCGCGGTGGATGCGCAAGGCCTCCGCCACCTGGTCGCCGACCGTCATCACCGGATTCAGCGAGGTCATCGGCTCCTGGAAGATCATCGCCATGCGGTCGCCGCGCACGCGTTCCATCTCGCGTTCCGGCAGGCCGGTGATCTCGCGGCCGTCCAGCACGATGCGGCCCGCCGCCACGCGCCCGAAAGGCGGCTGCACGAGGCCCATGACGGACAGTGCGGTGACCGACTTGCCGCAACCGCTCTCGCCGACCAGCGCCAGCGTCTCGTCGCGCATCAGGGTCAGCGAGACGTCGCGCACCGCCGCGTGCCAGCGCCGGTCGATGCGGAACTCGGTGCGCAATCCGGTGATTTCGAGCGCGGGTGCGTTCATGCGGACGCAACCCTGCCTGCGACGGCGCGGCGCATCAAGCGGCGAACCTGCGCTGCGTAAAGGGCGCGATGGGAAGATTCGTGGCGCCGCGCGCCATCAGCTCCGCCACGGCCGCGCCCGCCGCCGGGCCAAGCTGGAAGCCGTGGCCGGAGAAGCCGAAGGAGTGGAACAGGCCCGGCATCGTCGCGCTTTCGCCCATCACCGGGATCTCGTCCGGCGTGCGCGCCTCGGTGCCGGTCCATGTCCGCATGATCCGCGCGCCGGCGACGCAGGGGAACAGCTCGGCGGCGATGCGCGCGGCATGGGCGAGGTTGCCGAACAGCACGGTGGAGGTCTCGTTCGCGGGATCGTTGGTGCCCTGGTGGCCGCCGCCGATCACCAGCGTTCCGGCCGCGCTCTGCTTGAAGGAAAGTGGACGCGCGGTAGGGCCGACAGTCGGCGTGCAGAAATGCGGCAGCCGCTCGGTGACGATCATCATGCTGGCCTTCACGCCGCAGGGGATTTCCTCCCCGGCCATGCGGGCGATGGTGGTGGCCCAGGCGCCGGCACAATTGGCGACACGTTCGGCCTCGTAGCTGCCGTCCTCGGTCACCACGCGCAGCGTGCCGCCGGGGCCGCGCTCGATGCCGACCGCGCCCGAACCCTCCACGATGGTCGCGCCGGCCTGCTGCGCCGCGCGGCGGAACGCCATCACGGTCCGCATCGGGTCGGCCGAGCCGTCGCCGCGCGTCACCAGCGCGCCCACGACATGCGGCGCGACGGCGGGCAGCAGGCGGCGGACCTCGGCCTGGTCCACCACCTCCTCATGCGTCCAGCCGAGGGCGCGCACCTGCTCCGCCCGCGCTTCCAGCTTGCGCAGATCCGCCTCGCTCTCGGCGACCTTCACCTGGCCGCCCGCCTGGAAGCCGCAATCATCGCCGACCAGCGCCTCGATGCCCTGCCACATCTCGGCGGAGACGACCGACAGCGCGATCTCCCGCAGGTCGCGGCCGAGCCGGCGCACGCCGCCCGCATTTACGCCCGAGGAGTGCCGCCCGACATGCCGCCGCTCCAGCACCGTCACCTGCCAGCCGGGCGTGCGCGCCAGATGCAGCGCGGTGGAGAGGCCGTGCAGCCCGCCGCCGATGACGACAGCGCGATTCATGATGCGAGGGCGGCGAGCTCGCCCAGCGTCAGCGGCTTGGTCGGGAAACGCGTGCGGAACGGATCCACCGCCGCCGGATCCACCTCGCGCGCCGCGGCGATCACCGCATGCACCGCGGGCCCGCAGACGCGGCCCTGGCATGGCCCCATGCCGGTGCGGGTGAAGGCCTTGGTCTGGTTGGCGCCGAGGCAGCCGAGCGAGACCGCCTCCCGCACCCGCCCCGCCGTCACCTCCTCGCAGCGGCAGAGGATGGTGTCATCGGCAATCGCGGCGGCGGGCAGCGGCGGGAACAGCGCGTCGAGGAAGCGCCGTGGCGCAAGCTGGCGGTTCAGCGCAAGGCGCCACCTTCCGGCCTCGGCGTCGCGCTGGTTCCTGGTCAGCCTGCCGAGCGCATGCGCAACCTCCAGCGCGGCGAGCCTTCCGGCATGGGCGGCGGCGCGCGCGCCGCCGATGCCGCCGGCATCGCCCGCCACCATCACGCCTTCGACGGTGGTGTTGCCCCAGGCATCGAGCCGCGGCCGCCAGCAGGCCTGCACCGCGTCCCAATCGTGCAGGCAGCCCGGGATGGCACGCGTGACCTGGGTGTTTGGCACCACGCCATCATGCAGCAGCAGCAGGTCGGCCTCATGCGCAACCTCGTCGATGACGATGCGGCGCAGCCTGTCCTCGCCCTCCGCGCGCAGGCTCTCTGCGCGCAGGATCGGCACGCCGGCGCGCTTGACCGCGTATTGCCAGGCCAGCCCCTTCGCCAGGTAGCCCGGCGCGAGCAGCGCGCGCGGCAGGTGGCGCAACGCATCGGGCGGCACGCCGTGCGAAAGGTCCACGATCCCCGCGATCCTGCCGCCCGCCGCCAGCGCCTGCTTCGCGTAGAGCCAGAGCAGCGGCCCCTGCCCCGCGATCCACACGCGCGCCTCCGGCACCAGACCGGCCGTCTTCAGCGCGATCTGCGCGGCGCCGACCGACATCACGCCCGGCAGCGTCCACCCCGGGATCGGCAGCGGCCGCTCCGTCGCGCCGGCGCAGAGCAGCACGCGCCGCGCCGTGATGGAGCGCGCCTGCGTCCCGCGCGCTTCCGGCCCAACTCCGCCCTCGCTCCAGAACACCTTGCCGCCGGGCTCGATGGCCCACAGCGTGGCGCCGAAGCGCAGATCGGCGCCTGAGGTGCGCAGCGCCAGCACGAGCCTGGCGCCGTCGGCATCCTGGTCGTCCTTCGCCGCGCGCGTCTCGATGGCGCGATGCACCTGGCCACCCGGCCCGGCATTCTCGTCGAGCAGCAGCACCGAGACGCCCTGCCCGCGCGCGGCGATCGCGGCCGCCATCCCGGCCGGACCGGCACCGAGGATCAGCAGGTCAACCTGTTCGGGCGCGCTCAAGCCGCGTCCTCCACCTCGGGCAGGCCGCGGATGCCGCGCTGCGGGGCGGCGACAAGGCCGGGTCGCACCGGCGTCATGCAGGCCTGCACATTCGGTTGGCCGTCCAGTTCCACAAGGCAGTCGAAGCAGGCGCCCATCAGGCAGAGCGGGCCGCGCGCAGCACCACTCACCGGCGTTTCGCGGAAATGCAGCACGCCGGCGGCAAGCAGCGCGGTGGCGAGGCTTTCGCCATTGCGGGCGGGCAGTTCCCGTCCATCCCAGGTGATGGTGCAGTCGGGCGGATCAGTGCGCTTGAACATGCGTCATTCCGACGAAGCGGGAGGGATGCAGCTCGGCCGCGATCTCCGCCACCGCACCGCTCAGCACCGCCTCGGCCAGCGGACCGGCATGCACGGCGGCGAGCGTCACGCCGGAATGGCAGACGGCGACGAAACAGCCGGGATGCGTTGCGCTCTCGGCATAGGCGGGGCAGCCATCGGGCGTCATCGGCCGCAGCGCCGCCCAGCTTCGCACCATGCGCGCCTGCGCCAGCGGCGGCAGCACGCGCAGGGCGCGCGCGGCCATCCCGGCCAGCGCTGCCGTGGTGGTCGGCGTCTCGAAGCTGCCGTCATCCTCGTTGGTGACGCCGATCTGGACGGTGCCGTCGCCGGTCTGGCGGATGGCGCTGGCCGGCTTCGGCAGGATCGGCGCCAGCCGCTCCGTCACGATGTTCTGCCCGCGCACCGGGCGCACGGGCACATCGAGCCCGATCATAGCGGCGATCGGCGTGGTGGCGACGCCGGCCGCGACGACGACGCGCGCGGCGAGCAGCTCGGACCCATCCGCCCTGCGCAGGCGATAGCCACCCGCGGCTGGCTCGATGGCGTCGAGCGGCGCACCCGGCAGATGCGCGCCACCCGCCGCGCGCAGCCCCGCATGCAGGCCGCGCAGCAGCGTCAGCGGATCGACATGCCCGTCGTTCGGATCGTAGCTGGCGCCGCTTACATCAGGGCCGAGCGGGCAACCCGGCATCAGTTCCTCCAGCTCACGCCGATCGAGCATCCGCACCGAGGCATGGCCCTGATTGTGCCGGCGATGCACGAAGTCGCGGCGCGCGACAAGTTCCTGCTCGTCGAGGCAGAAGGTGAGGCCGCCGACCTGGCGATACTGCACATCGCGCCCGGCCAGCACCGAGACACGCTCCGCGAGATCCGGCCAGAGCGCGATGCTGCGCCGCGTCCAGGCGGCATAGGCGGGCATATTGTCGCCCTTCGACTGGCCCCAGACCAGGCCGAAATTGCCGCGCGAGGCGCGGAGCGCGACGTCGCCCTCGTCCAGCACGGCCACGCGCGCGCCATGGCCGGCGCAGCCATAGCCGATGGCCGTGCCCACCATGCCGCCGCCGATGATCGCGACATCATACCGTTCCATGACTTGCGAGCGTGGCGCTACCCGCATCATCATGCAAGCCGGGCAAGGAGGAAAACGGACATGAGGCGAAGCATCGTGGCGGCCGCGCTCGGCGTGCTGCTGGCGGGCACGGCGAGCGCACAGACATTGCGCGTCGGGCTGATCGCGCAGGACATGGGCACGACAGACCCGCACCGCGCCAGCGCCACGCAGGACAAGGCGCCGCTGTCCTGGGCCTATTCGGGGCTGATGCGCTTCCCGCCCGGCAGCGCCGATCCCGCGAAGCTGGAACCCGATCTGGCGGAGAGCTTCGAGCGGTCCGCCGATGGTCGCATCCTCACCTTCCGGCTGCGCAGCGGCGTGCGTTTCCATGATGGGAACCCGCTGGAAGGCGAGGATGTCGTGCATTCGCTGCGCCGCGCCGCGGACCGCGCGCGCAGCGCCTTCGCCGGGGATTACCGGGCGGTCACCTCGGTCGAGCTGGTGGACCCGATGACGGTCCGCGTCACACTGCGCGAGCCGGTGGCGGGCGCGCTCGGCCTGTTCGCCAACTATCACGGCGGAATGATCGTCTCCCGCCGTTCGGATGCCGGCGGCCAGGCGCCGGGGACGGGACCGTTCCGGATGGACCGCGCCGGCGGCGGTGCCGCGCGGATGGTGGCCTTCGACGAGCATTGGCGCGGCCGCCCGGCAATCCGCACGATCGACCTGCGGTTCATCACCTCCGACGCGACGCGGGAGCTTGCCTACAATTCCGGCGAGCTCGACCTGATCATCGGCCGGCGCGAACAGCGCTGGGTGGAGCGCATGCGCGCGCAGCCGAATACCGCGGTGGAGGTCTTCGCGCCCGGCGAG
Source organism: Falsiroseomonas sp. (assembly GCF_041690465.1). Lineage (GTDB taxonomy): Bacteria > Pseudomonadota > Alphaproteobacteria > Acetobacterales > Acetobacteraceae > Falsiroseomonas. Next base: position 41,976 of record NZ_JAWLHG010000035.1, read on the forward strand.
TTCCGCACGCTGCTGATCAGCAGCCGTACGGCGCCACTGAACGATGCGCGCGTGCGCCGCGCGATCCAGCACGCGGTCGACCCCGGGGCCATCGCGCGCTTCGTCGGGCTGGACGTGGCGACGCCCTGGCCGAGCCCGGTGCCGCCCGGCTACCTCGGCAGCACGGACCAGGTACCGCGCTACGCGCCGGACGTGAACCGCGCCCGCGCGCTGATGGCCGAGGCCGGGCATCCGGACGGCGTCACCATCCGCGCGGTGGTGTCCTCCAACTCCGCGCAGCTGCCGATCATGGAGGTGATTCAGGCACAGCTGCGGCGCGCAAATATCCGGCTGGAGATGGATGTGGTGGAGCACGCGACCTATCACGCGCGGATCCGGCAGGACCTGTCGCAGCTCACCTTCTACGGCGCCGCGCGCTATCCGGTGGCGGACAGCTACCTGACGCAGTTCTACCATTCGCGCAGCGCGCCCGGCCAGCCGACGATGTCGCTCAACTTCGCGCATTGCAGCGCAGCTGATGCCGAGATCGACGCCGCCCGCGCCGAGCCGGACGAGGCGCGGCAGCTTCAGCTCTGGGCGGAGGCGCAGCGCAAGGTGCTGGAGGCGGCATGCAGCGTGCCGCTGTTCGACCTGCGCCAGGTCTGGGTGCGGCGGGCCAGCCTGAACCTTGGCTATCGGCTGGAAGGCTCGCTGAATCTCGGCCCGCCGATCACGCACGAGACACGGATGGAGTGATCCGAGCCTACCCGAACACCGCCCCGGGCAGCCAGGTGGCAATGCCCGGGGCGAGACACAGCAGCAGCACGCCAAGCAACAGCGCGACCCAGTAGGGGGCCGCGGCGCGGGCGGCCTCCGGCAGGCGCACCTCGCCATTGGTGATGCCGACCAGCACGAACAGGTTCATGCCGACGGGCGGCGTCAGCATGCCGACCTCGATCATCAGCGTGACCACCACGCCGAGCCAGACCGCATCGAAGCCGACGCCGGTGAGCAGGGGGAAGACGAGCGGCAACGTCATGATCATCATGGACAGGCCGTCGAAGAAGCAGCCGAGCGCCAGGTAGATCAGCACCACCACCGCCAGCAGCACCCAGCGCGACAACCCCCACTCGGCGATCACCTGCAGCATCTGCTGCGGCAGGCCGAGCATGGCGATCGCCTGCGCCAGCACCAGTGCGCCGACGAAGACCGTGGCGATCACCGCGAAGATCCGCGCCGTGCCGATCAGCGCCGCGCCGAAGCCGCGCAGCGTGAGATCGCCGAGGGTGACGCCGAGCAGAACGGCGGCGGCGACGCCGACGCCCGCCGCCTCGGTCGGCGTTGCCAGCCCGGCGAAGAGGCTGCCGAGCACCGCCAGGATCAGCACAACCAGCGGGAGGACCGAGGTGAGGCCGTACAGCGCCTGGCGCAGCGCGACTCGTGCTTCCGGTGGCGCGACCGCAGGATTGCGCATCGCCGTCCAGAGGATCAGCAGCATGAACAGCGCCGCCATCAGCAGCCCCGGCAGCAGCCCCGCCAGGAACAGCCGGCCGATCGAGGTCTCGGTCAGCGCGCCATAGATCAGCAGCGAGAGCGAAGGCGGGATCAGCAGGCCAAGGGTGCCACCACCCGCCAGCGTACCGACCACCGTCGCGCGGTCGTAGCCCCGCTGCTTCAACTCCGGATAGGCGACGGAGCCAACCGCCGCGGCGACCGACATGGAGGAGCCGGAAACCGCGCCGAACACCGTGCAGACCGCAATGTTGGTGTGCAGCAAGCCCCCCGGCAGCCGCGCGAAGAAGGGCGCCATCGCGCGATAGACGCCGCGCGCGAGGCCCGAGGCCACCAGAACCTCGCCCAGCAGGATGAACAGCGGGATGGCGGTGAGCGTGAACTCGTTCAGCGTGTTCCACACCGCCTGCACGCCGAGCCGCGTTGCGCCGCCCACCGCGAAATGCAGCAGCGCGAAACCTGTCAGCCCGAGCGCGGCGCCGAGCACCGCACCCGACAGCACCGTGGCCGAAAGCAGGCCCAGCAGCCAGGCGCCGATCACAACGCCTCCGGCTTGCCTTCGGGCGGCGGGCGCAGCGCGGCCCAGGCCGCGATCAGCCCGGTGAAGGCCAGGCAGGCCGGCATCAGCGCCACCCAGGGGCCGAGCGGCAGACGCGCCTGCTCGCTTGAGAGGTTCAGCCGCATGGTGAAATCGGCGATGCCCCAGGCCTCCCAGGCGAAGATCGCACAGAACGCCACCATGATCGCCTGGCCCACCACCCAGAAGACGCGCCGCCACGCACCGCCGAGCCGGTCGGTGAGCAGCGTCACGCGGATGTTCGCGTTAGCCGCCATGGCGAAGGGCAGCGCGAGAAACGCCATGGCGGAAAGCAGCAGCCCGGCCATCTCCTCGGTGAAGCGGAACGGCGCGGCGACGGCGTAGCGCATGACCACCGCCGCCAGCACCAGCCCCAGGATCCCTGCGCAGGCCGCGGCGGAGAGTGCCAGCAGCCCACGCGAGATCAGCAGCAGCCCCCTTTCGATGGCGCTCACTGCCCGCCGAGGGCGGCCTGGATCCGCGCCTTCCAGGCCGGCCCCTGGCCACCGGCCTCGCGCATCAGCGTCTCCCAGGTTGCGATGGCGGCGGTGCGGATGGCCTGCTGCTCGGCCTCGGAGAGCGTGCCATGGAAGGTCACGCCCTGGCCGCGCAGCCGCTCGCGCGATGCCTCATCGGCGGCGAGATCCTGCTCGAAGCGGGTGCTGCGCGCCTCCATCGCGGCGACCGCATCGGTCAACGCCTGCCGGTTCTCGGCCGAGAGCGCCCGCCAGCGCGCCTGGTTCGCCATCACCACATAGGGCGTCGGCGGGAAGGCGAAGCCGGTGGAGAGCACATGCTTCGCCACCTCCTGCAGGCTGATGGATTGCGCGAAGCGCGGCGCATAGAGCGCGCAATCCACCACGCCGGTCTGCATCGCCGTGTAGAGTTCCTGCTGCGGCACGATCTGCGCCGCGACGCCGAGCGCGCGGAAGGTCTCCACCTGCTCGCGCGAGCCGACGCGGAGCTTCACCCGGCGCAGCTCGTCGAGGTTGCGCACCGGCGTGCGGCACATGAAGGAGGCGTCGAGCAGGCCGAGCTGGATGAAGCCCACCGGCTCGATCTGCCAGCGCCGGATGCCCTCGGAGAGGCTCTCGCGCAGCGCCGGCATGATGCGGGTGAGTTCCGCCGGGTTGCGCACCAGGCCGAAGACCAGGATGGAGGACATCGCCGCATCGTCGCGGCCGAGGAAGGGCGGCCAGATGAACCCCATCTCCGGCGTGCCGGTCTGCATCCAGCGCAGCGCATCGGCATCGCGCAGGTTCATCGCATTGCCTTCGAAGACGTTCAGCGCGAAGCGGCCCTGGCTGCGCGTGCGCAGGTCCGCGGCCAGGTCGCGCACATGCCCGCTCTCGGGGCGCGCCGGCGCGTAGCTGTTGTGGAAGCGCCACTCCACCGTCTGCGCCGAGGCCGCACCCAGCCAGAGGAACGTCGCCGCCAGGGCGGCCAGGATGCCACGCCGCATCGCTCTTCTCCCGAATTCGTGGAGGCGCGATCATGATCCGGCCCGGCGGCGTTGACAACGTGGCCGCCGCCGCCTGCCATGTCGCCATGCCAGGACATATTGACCGCGCGCGGACGGCGCGCCTGCTGGCGGCGGCAGAACTGGACGCACTGCTCGTCGCCGCGCCGGAGACCTTCCTGTGGGCGACCGGCGCACCGGCCGGCGTGGCGATGGGCTGGCGGCGCCTGGGACCGGCGATGGCGGTGGTGCCCGCCGATCCGGCGCTGCCGGTCGGCGCCGTCGTCACCGACCTCTTTGCCGCGGGCGCGGAGGCGGCGGGCTGCGCGCCGCTGCGGGCGCACGCGATCTGGCCGGAGGCCATTTCCATCCGCCACCTGCTGCCGTCGGATGCCGATGCAGCAAGCCTGATCGCCGCCGCCACGGCGGACCGCCCACCCGGCTTCGCCCGCCCGGGCACCTTCGATCGCGACCTGGCGCTCGGCCTGCTGCGCGAGGTGCTGTCCGGGATGGGGCTGTCCGGCGCGCGCATCGGCGCGGAGCTCTCCACGGTGCCGGCGGCCGATCATGGCGCGCTGCTCGATGCGGTTGCGCCGGCGCGGATCAGCGACGCGACGCCGCTGGTGGACCGGCTGCGCGCGCACAAATCGCCGAGCGAGATCGCCCTGCTGCGCGAAGCGGGCGCGATCACCGAGGCCGCGCTCGTCGCCTTCATGCCCGAGATACGCGAGGGCGCGACCCGGCCGGCGCTCGGACGCGCCTTCCTCGAGCTCGTGCAGGCGGAGGCAGCGCGCCGCGGCACCGCCGCAAGCGTTACCGCATGGGAGTATGTGGGCTTCGGCACCTCGCCATGGGCGAGCCCAGGCGGGCTCGCACGGGGCGACGTGATCAAGGTGGATGTCGGCGCGGTGGTCGGCGGCTATACGGCGGACCTGGCGCGCAGCTTCACACTCGGCCCGGCGCCACGCCGTGCACGCCAAGTCCATGCGGCACTGCGCGGTGCCTTCGAGGCAGGCCGTCCGCTGTTCCGCCCGGGCGCGGCGCTGCGCGACATCCATGCTGCCTGCCTGCGCGCGGTTCACGATGCCGGCTTCCCTGCCTATGCCCGTGGGCATTTCGGGCACGGCCTCGGCGCCTCGATCTGGTCGGAGGAGTGGCCCTACACCGCTGCCGACAGTGACGCGATGCTGGAGCCCGGCATGGTGATGGCCTTCGAGGCGCCGTGGTACATCGACGGCATCGGCGGCTTCATCGTCGAGGACATGCTGCTGATCACCGAGGCCGGCGCGGAGACGCTTGCCGGCAGCGGGCTTTCGCGCGACTTGCTGGAGCTCTGAGCGCCGAGGGACCGATCATGCACCGCTTCACCTATAACGGCCTGCCCTCCCGCGTGGTGTTCGGCCAGGGGACGCTGGCGAACCTGCCGGCGGAGGTGGACCGACTCGGCCTCAGGCGCGTGCTGGTGCTCGCCACGCCTCAGCAGGAGGCGGACGCACGCGCGCTCGCCGAACGCCTCGGCGGCCACGCGGCGGGCATCTTCGCCGGCGCGGTGATGCACACACCGGTGGAGGTCTCGGAACGCGCCGTCGCGCTGGCGCGCGAGCTCGGCGCAGATGGCACGGTGGCGATCGGCGGCGGTTCCACCATCGGGCTCGGCAAGGCGATCGCGCTGCGCACCGACCTGCCGCAGATCGCGGTGCCGACTACGTATGCCGGCAGCGAGATGACCACGATCCTCGGCGAGACCGCGGGCGGCGAGAAGCGCACGCAGCGCACGCTGAAGGTGCTGCCGGAAGTGGTGATCTACGACGTGGACCTCACGTTGAGCCTGCCGGCCGCGCTGAGCGCAACCTCCGGCTTGAACGCCATCGCCCATGCGGTGGAAGCGCTCTATGCGCCCGATGGCAACCCGGTGGTTTCGCTGATGGCGGAGGAAGCCATCGGCGCGCTGGCGCGCGGCTTGCCGCGCGTGGTGGCAATGCCGCGGGACGTGGAGGCGCGCTCGGAGGCGCTGTACGGCGCCTGGCTGTGTGGCGCCGCGCTCGGCTCGGTGGCTATGGGGTTGCATCACAAGCTCTGCCACGTGCTTGGCGGCAGCTTCGGCCTGCCACATGCGGAGACGCACGCCGTCGTGCTGCCACACGCCACCGGCTACAATGCGGCCGGTGCGCCGGCGGCGATGCAACGCATCGCGCGTGCGCTCGGTGCGGACGACGCCGCGCGCGGGCTGCACGAGCTGGCGCAACGCATCGGCGCGCCAATCGCGTTGCGCGAGCTTGGGCTGCGGGAAAGCGACCTCGACCGCGCAGCGGACATCGCCGCGCGCGACTCCTATCCGAACCCGCGGCCGATCGAGCGCGACGCGATCCGGAAGCTCCTCGGCAACGCCTGGGCCGGCAACGCGCCTGGCTAGACCCGAGTTGCCCGGACTGTGTCCGGGCAACTCGCGTCTGGCACCTTTCGAGCCGGCGATTCACGCCCTGGCGTGCCCGCCTGCGGCGTGCACACCCAGGGCGATCGCGGGCTAGTCCTCGAAGATCGCGACAGCCCGGGTGAACCCTGCGGAGCCACCCTTGATCTTGAAGGGGAAGCACGCGACCTGGAAACCGGTGGGCGGCAGCTGCTCCAGATTCGCCAGCTTCTCGATGTGGCAGTAGCCGCGCACCATACCGGCGCGATGCCCTTCCCAGATCAGGCTGGCGTCCTTCGTCTCGGCATAGCGCCTCGCAGTGTGGAGGAAGGGCGCGTCCCAGGACCAGGCGTCGGTGCCGCAGACACGCACGCCGCGCTCGGTGAGGTACAGCGTCGCCTCCCGGCCCATACCGCAGCCGCGCGAGAGGTAATCCGGCTGGCCATAGCGTGCGCCCGCCGCGGTGTTGACCAGCACGATGTCGAAGGGCGCCAGCGTGACGCCGATGCGCGCGAGCTCCGCCTCCACCTCCGCCGCACCCGCCACATGGCCATCGGCCAGATGGCGGAAGTCGAGCTTCACGCCGCGGCCGAAGCACCATTCCAGCGGAACCTCATCGATGGTCCAGGCACGCTTCCCGCCATCCATGGTGGAGTGGAAATGGTAGGGCGCATCGAGATGCGTGCCGGTATGGGTGGTGAGGTTCAGCCGCTCGATCGCCCAGCCCTCGCCGCCCGGCAGGTCCTCGACACGCAGGCCGGGGAAAAAGCGGGCGACATCCGGCGCGCTCTGCCGGTGGTCGATATAGGTGATCTCCGGCGTGTGGCCGGGCGGGTCGGAAGCGATGCCGGATTCCAGCGCGACGGAAAGATCCACGATACGCCGCGGCATGCGGAGTGCTCCCTCAATCGACCAGCACGGTGGCCAGCGCCGGTACCAGCGCGATCACCACCAGCGAAAGCCCCATGACCACCACGAACGGCAGCGCGCCGGCGAAGATGGTCTCGATCCCGATCCGCGGATCCGCAAGCGTCGCCTTAACCGTGAAGACCGACAGGCCGAAGGGCGGCGTCAGCAGCCCCATCTCGACCGCGATGATGAGCATGATGCCGAAATGGATCAGGTCGAAGCCCATGGCAGCCGCGATCGGCGCACCGATCGGCACCATGATCAGCAGGATCGAGGTGCTGTCCAGGATCATGCCCATCACCAGCACCAGCAGCAGGAAGGCGGCGAGGAAGCCGTAGGGGCCGAGGCCCATATGCTCCACCATGTCACCGATCGCCTGCGGCACGCCGGCCATGGACAGCATGCGCGAATAGAGCCCTGCCGCGATCAGCAGGAACAGGATTGCCGCCGAGACCAGTCCGGCTTCGCGCAGCACGCGCCACAGCCTCGGCCCATCGAGCCTGCGCCGCAGCAGCGCAACGGCCAGCGCGCCGGCGGCGCCGACGGCGCCTGCCTCGGTCGGCGTGAAGAAGCCGGTATAGAGCCCGCCGAGGATCAGCACGACGAGCGAGAGGATGGGCACCGCCTTCAGCGCCATCTCGCCCCCAGCCATGACCGTCCCGGTCATCTCCGGCAGAGGGCCCGCATTGGCGGTGATGCGGTGCGGGAAGAAGGTGGCGTACGTCCAGATCATCGCGACGAAGCCCAGCGCGATCAGCAGGCCGGGGATGATGCCGGCGATGAACAGCTTGCCGATCGAGACCTCCGCCAGCACGCCATAGATGATCATCAGCAGCGAGGGCGGGATCAGCATGCCGAGGATCGAGGAGCCGGCAACCGTGCCCGTGGCGAAGCGGTAGTTGTAGCCATGCCGCACCATCTCCGGCACGGCGACCTTGGTGAAGACCGCGGCCGACGCGATGGAGACGCCGGTGACGGCGGCGAAGATCGCGTTGGCCGCCACGGTCGCCATCCCAAGCCCGCCGCGCAGGCGTTTCAGCAGCGCCTCCGCCACCTCGAATGTGTCCTTGCCGACGCCCGAGACGCTGACCAGCAGGCCCATCAGCACGAAGAGCGGGATGGTGGCGAAGAGATAGTCCTGGATGCCGGAATAGGTCGCCATCGCGGTGAAGCGGAAGGCAAGGTCCGGGTTGTCGCGGATCAGCCAGACGCCGACCGCCGCGGTGGATATCAGCGAAAGCCCGATCGGCAGGCCGAGCAGGATCAGCGAGACCATCGCGCCGATCAGCAGGAAGGCGAGAGTGGTGTCCTCCATGTCAGCCCTGCCGCGGCGCGACCAGCCGGCGCGCCTCCACCCCGAGCAGCACGAAGTAGGCCAACGCGCCGGCTGCGCCACCGAGCAGGATCAGCGCGCGGAACGGCCAGGTCGGCACCGTGAACAGGCCCTGCACGCCGAAGAACTCCCGCTGCCCAATGGAATTCCACATGGGCTCCCACGCGGCCTGTGCGATGAACGCCATGCAGGCCGCACCAACCAGCATGAACAGCATCTCGATGATGCGGCCGAGGCCGGGGGCGGCGCGCAGGATGCGGTCGATCAGGAAGTCCGCGCGCGTCATGCGCCGATGGTAGATCGTTGCGCCGACCTGGAGGAACACGATACCCACCACGGAATGTGCGGCGATCTCCGCCACGCCGGTGATCGGCGCATTCAGGAAGGAGCGCCCGATCACGTCCGCGCAGATCAGCAGCATCAGGGTGAAGGTCCAGATGGTGCCGATCGCGGCCAACCCGTCGAGCAGCAACCGCACGGGGTCGAACCCGCGCGGCCCCGCCGCGGCGTCGAGCGCCGCCAGGTCAACATCGTCGGCCATGGCGGCGCCCTCCTGCCTCAGGCGGCGAGTTCGCGATCCCAGTCGCGGCCGGGTGTCTTGCCGGCCTGGCGGATCGCGGCGAAGTAGGCGTTGAGAACCTCGCGCGAGGCCGGGCCGGAACTGTCGGCCCAGGTCTTCGCGATGTTCGGCAGGCCACGAATCCAGCGCTCGCGTTCGGCGGCCGGCAGCGAGCTGACGATCGCGCCCTTCTCGACCATCTCGCGCTTGGCGCTGGTGATGCGGGCGGCCACGTCCTCGATGTGCTTCTGCGTCGCGATCTTGCCTGCCGCCACCATCGCTGCGCGAACCGGCGCCGGCCAGCGTTCCATACGCTGCCGGTTCGCCGCGATGCCACCGACATACATCGCGCCGATGTCGCACTCGGTGACGTATTTCGCCACCTCGTACACGCGCGTCGGCAGGATGCCGACGTAGAAGGAGAGCGCGCCCTCGATCACGCCGGTCTGGATATCCGTGTAGTAGGTGGTCAGCGCGCCGTCCACCGGCGTCGCACCGGTGCCCTGCAGCCAGTTGGCGCTGGTGCCCGGCGCAGCGAGCTTGCGGTTGCGCAGGTCATCCAGCGAGCGGATCGGGAAGTTGGACCAGATGTGATAGCTGTCGGTGATGTAGGAGCTCAGCGGCACCATGTTCAGCCCGTTCCAATTCTGCCGGATGGCGGGCACCGTTTCGTTCAGCTTCTCGAAGGCGTTGGCCACCACGCCGTGGTCGCCGGTCGAGAAGGGCGTGAAGTAGGTCACGTTCTGCAGCGGCATCGTGCTGCCTTCCCACAGCGTGCCGACATAGCCGATGTCGGTGATGTTGTCGCGCACCGCCTCCATCGTATCCTGGAACTTGTAGAGCGTGCCGCCGTAGGATTCGCGCCAGTTGACGACATGCGCGTTGCCGTTGTCGCGCAGGTGCTTCTCCACCTCCGGCTGGAACACGTTCTTCATGTTGCTCACCCAGTAGTTGGCGACGGGGTGGCTGGAGGCGATGGTGATGTTGAGGCGCGACTGCGCGCGGCTCTCGATCGAGAACAGCGGCAGCGTGGCGGCACCGGCAAGAAGGCTGCGGCGATGCATCGTCATGGGCTTTCTCCTCCCTGCTTGTGTCAGATCCGCCCCAGCGCGCGCAGGATGCGCGCCGGCGTGAAGGGCTGCTCGGTTACGCGGGCGCCGAGCGGGCGCAGCGCGTCGTTGATCGCATTCATCAGCGCGGCCGGCGCGCCGGCCGTGCCGGCCTCGCCCGCGCCTTTTGCGCCAAGCAGGGATTCGCGCGTCGGCGTCTCGACATGGCCGATGTGCATGTCCGGCATCTCCGCCGACATCGGCACCAGGTAGTCGGCCATGGTCGTGGTCAGCAGGTTGCCCTGGTCGTCATAGACGCAGTGTTCGTAGAGCGCGCCGCCGAGGCCCTGCACGATTCCGCCGCGCACCTGCTCGTCCACCAGCAGCGGGTTGACCACGCGGCCGCAATCCTCGACGCACCAATGCTCCAGCAGCGTCACCATCCCGGTCTCGGCATCCACTTCCACCCAGCTGGCCTGGATGCCGTTGGTGAAGGCGAAGGGATAGTCCTTGGTGATGAAGTGGCGCGTCTGCACCAACTCGCGCGGCAGGTCCTTCGGCAGCGTGTCGCCACGGTAGTAGACGATACGGCCGAGTTCGCCGAGCGGCATGCGCTCGCGTCCGCTGCCCTTGTCCACCACCTGGCCCATGCGGATGTCGAGGCTCTCCGGCGCGGCCTGCAGCATCGCGCCGGCGACCGCCAGGATCTGCTGCTTCAGCGCGATCGCCGATTGCAGCGCCGCCTCGCCGCCGATGCCGGCCCCGCGGCAGGCCCAGGTGCCGCCGCCATAGGGGGTGGTCTGGGTGTCGCCGGTAATCACCCTCACGCGCTCGACCGGCACGCCGACGCCATGCGCGACGATCTGACGCAGGATCCCCTCGGTCCCCTGCCCCTGCTCCGTCACGCCGGAGAGCACGACGACGGAGCCATCAGGATCCATGCGCACGGTCGCGCCATCCTGCGCGGAGATGCGCGCACCGCCGATGCCATACATAAAGGGCGAAGGATTGGTCAGCTCGATGAAGCTGGCGAATCCGAGGCCGCGGTGCACGCCCTTCTTCCGCTGCTCGGCCTGGTCGGCGCGGATGCGCGCGACCGGCACCATCTCCAGCAGCGTGTCCAGCGCCTTGTGGTGCGACAGCCCCTCGAAGCGCATGCCGGCCGGCGAGGTGAAGGGATAGGCCTCGTCGCGGATCAGGTTGCGACGGCGGATCTCGATGGGATCCATGCCGAGCGCCTCGGCGGCGAGGTCCACCAGCCCCTCGGTGACGGCGGTCGCGATCGGATGCCCCACGGCACGGTATTGGCAGGTGGGCGTCTTGTTCTGCAGCACGACGGTGGTGGTGCAGCGATAGTTCGCGAAATCGTAGGGCCCGCCACAGAGGTTCACCACCTGGTTGCCCTCGACCGCGCTGGTCCGCGGATAGACCGAATAGGGGCCGATGCCGGTCAGGTCGTCGATGTCGAAGCCGAGGATCTTCCCCTCGGCATCCACCGCGATTCGCCCCTTCAGCCGGTGGTCGCGGGCGTGGATGTCGGAGACGAAGCTCTCGAAGCGGTCGGCGATGAACTTTACCGGCCGGCCCATGACCTTCGCAATCGCGGCCACCGCGACCTCGTCCGGATAGACATGCACCTTGATGCCGAAGCTGCCGCCGACATCCTTGCAGATGACCCGGACCTGGCCTTCCTCCATGCGCAGCTGCTTCGCGAAGACGCCCTGCATCATGTGCGGCGCCTGCGTCGAATGGTGCACGGTCAGCGTCCCCTCGGCGCGGTTGTAGTCGGCGAGGATGCTGCGTGGCTCCAGCGTCACGCCGGTGTGGCGTGCGGTGACGAAGGTGGCTTCCACCACCTTGTGCGCCGTCGCGATGGCCGCCGCGACGTCGCCCTTCTCCGCAGTGCGGGTGAAGGCGAGGTTGTCGCCAAGCTCGGGATGGATCAGCACCGCGCCGGGGGCGAGCGCTGTCTCCATGTCGAGCTGCGCCGGCAGCGGCTCGAACGCGACGTTGAGCGCGGCGACGCCATCCTCCGCCGCGGCGCGGCTCTCCGCGATCACCGCCACCACGGGCTCACCCTGCCAGGTCGCGCGCTCCAGGGGCAGCGCGTATTGCGGCGCCGACTTCATGCCCTTCAGGTGATCGAGCGTCGCCACCCAGGGGTCGCAGACCTTGGCGACGTCGGCGCCGGTGAAGACACGCAGCACGCCCGGCACCTGCGACGTCGCCCTCGCGTCCACGCCAGCGATCCGCGCATGCGCGTGCGGCGAGCGCAGGAACGCCGCATGGACCATGCGCGGCAGCAGCACATCATCGGTGTAGGTGGCGAGGCCCTGCACCAGCTTCGGCACGTTCGGCCGCGGCACCGAGCGGCCGATGTAGGAATTCGGGAGGTCCTCGCGCGAGAGGCCGATGCTCTCCGGGGTCGGCAGGTCGCTCAACGCCGTGCCTCCAGCGTCTGGGCAACGGCGTCCACGATCGCCTGGTAGCCGGTGCAGCGGCAGTAGTTGCCGGAGAGATGCTCGCGGATCGCGGCGCGGTCGGCCTCGGGGTGATGGCGCAGGATATCTGCCGCGGCCATCACCATGCCCGGCGTGCAGAAGCCGCATTGGGCGGCGTTTCGCGCGACGAAGGCAGCCTGCAGATCCGCCACCTCGCCGCTGTCGGACAGGCCCTCGATGGTGGTGACGTCCGCGCCGTCCAGGCTCGCGGCCAGCACCAGGCAGCCGCGCACGATCTCGCCATCCACGCGCACGGTGCAGGCACCGCAGACGCCGTGCTCGCAGCCGGCATGAGAGCCGGTGAGGCCGAGATCGAGCCGCAGGAAATCCACCAGGTGCCGCCGCGGCTCGACGCTGCGCGTCACGCGCTCGCCGTTGACGGTGAGCGTGATCTCCACGCGCATGCTCATGCGGCCAGCTCCGTCCTGGGCAGGAAGCGGCGCAATGCGCGGCTGGTCAGAACGCGCGCCAGATGCCGCTTCATCTCCGGCGGCCCGTGCAGGTCGGCCGAAGGATCGAGATCGTCACCGAGCGCCGCCTGGGCCGCCTCGATGCTCTCCGCGCCGAGCGGGCGCCCCGTCAGCGCTGCGGAGGCTTGCGCGGCCAGTACCGGGCCGTTGCCAACGCCGAAATAGACCAGCCGCGCCGCCGACACCTGCACCTGCGCGTCCAGCGTCAGCGACACGGCGAGGCCGGCCATCGCATAGTCGCCGCTTCGCCGCGCGACCTCGACGATGGCGCTGCGGCTGCCCGGCGTGGCGAGCGGCACCTCCACTGCGGCGATCAGCTCGCCCGGGCGCAGGGCGGTCTGCAACAGGCCGGTGAAGAAGTCGCGCGCCGGCATTCGACGCTCGCCCTCGGACGAGACCAGCACCAGCGTTGCATCGAGCGCCACCACGCAGGCCGGCAACTCGGCGGCAGGGTCGGCATAGGCGAGGCTGCCGCCGATGGTGCCGCGATTGCGGATGGCCGGATGCGCGATCAGCGGGACCGCCTGCGCCAGCAGCGGCGCGTGCCGGGCCACCAGCTCATGCCGGCCGAGCTCGGCATGGCGCGTCAGCGCGCCGATGCGCAGGGCGCCGTCCTGCGCGGCGATCCCGCGGAGTTCCGCCATGCGCGTGATGTCCACCAGCACGCCGGGCTCGGACAGCCGGAAAGCCAGCGTGGCCAACAGCGTCTGGCCGCCGGCGATGACGCGCGCATCCTCCCCGTGCTGCGCCTGCGCACGCCACAGCTCCTCAAGCGTCGAGGCCCGCACATACGCGAAAGCCGGCCACTTCATTGGGCGCTGCTCCCCCCAAGGACATGCCCCGTGCCATGCCGGAGCTCTTGCTTGTTGATCATCTGATCATCGGAAACTAAGACGATGTCAAGCAGAGCCCGCGCGAGCCAGGCGGGACGGGAGGAAGGCTTGGACGGCACCGTGCGACCACCGCGGCGGCTCGACCCGGAGGCACGCCGCGAGCAGATCGTGGCGGCGGCGGTGTGCTACTTCGCCGAGGTCGGGCTGGGCGGCACCACGCGCGACCTGGCGCAGCGCGCGGGCGTCACGCAGGCGCTGCTCTACCGCTACTTCTCCAGCAAGGCAGAGCTGGTCGAGGCGGTGTTCGAGCGCGTCTTCCTCGGGCGCCTCGCGCCACACTGGATCGCGGAGCTGCGCGACCGCACGATGCCGCTGCCGGACCGGCTCTGCCGCTTCTACAGCCAGTACACGGCAGCGATCTTTACCTACGAATGGATGCGCATCTTCATGTGGGCGGGCCTCGCGGGCGAAGCGCTGAACCGGCGCTATCTCAGCCATGTCGGAGACAGCCTGCTGGCGCCGATGGCCGAGGAGATCGCGGCTGCCGGCCCCTACCGCGCGCCCGACATGGAGGAGATGTGGGCGCTGCACGGCGGCATCGTCTATCTCGGCATCCGCCGCTTCATCTATCAGCTACCGACGCCGGACGACACCGCTCCCGTGATCGAGCAGTCGGTGCGGCGGTTCCTTGCCGGGCTGGCGCCGCCCTCGCCGCCGGTCAGCGGCGCAGGCGCAGCGTCCAGTCGCGCAGCGCGGCGAGCTGGGCCGCGATCAGCCCGCGCGACGTCTCATCGGTGAGCCGGCCTTCCGCATCGAACTTCGTCGCCGCCTGGCTGATCATCACCTCGGGCTTGTTGAGCAGCTGGGCGTTGAGGCCAGCGAGGATCTTGCGCAGCTCGTACTGCGAGCGCGCAGTGCCGAGCAGGCCGGTGGCCGCGCCGAGGATCGCGACCGGCTTGTTGTCGAAGGCCTGCTCGGGCGGGCGCGAGACCCAGTCGATCGCATTCTTCAGCACGCCGGAGATCGAGAAGTTGTATTCCGGGCTGGCGACCAGCAGCGCATCGGCCTCCTTGATCGCCGCGCGCAGCGCTGCCACGGCGGGCGGATAGCCGCTGCCGGTGCGCAGGTCGTCGTCATAGGGCGGGATCTCCCGCAGCCCTTCATGCAACGAGACCTGCACGCCCTCCGGCGCCAGTTCCACCGCTGCGCGCAGCGCCGCGCTGTTGAAGGACGCCTTGCGCAAGCTGCCCGAGATCGCGAGGACCTTGACGACGCTCATCCGCCTTCTCCCTTGTGTGTCAAGCCGGCCAGCCAAGCGTCTCGCCGCGCAGCCAGGCGGCGCCGGCGCGATAGAGCGCCTGCACGCGCTCGCCCTTCAGCCCGGGCATGTCGCGCTTCACGTCGTAGCCGATGCCGGTCTGCAGATATGCGAGATGCCGGTAGCCTTCCGGGAAGCGCGCCAGCAGCTCCTTGTCGAGCTCCAGTCGCGCGGCAGGGTCCACGGGGTCCATCCGGTCCTTCTCGTAGATCGGCTGACGCATGACGATGCCCCACCTGCCACCGCGCTCCTCCACGAAATCGTAGAAGCGGCCGGTGCAGACCACGTCCACCAGCACGCCATGCACCTCGGCGCGCTGGCTGATCGTCATCTTCGTCTGCGAGATGGCGCGGGTCCCGGCGACGTCAACCGAGATGCCGCCAAGGAAGTGCAGGATCGAGACGCCCTTGGCCCATCCCGCCTCGCTTGCCGCGATGAACTCGGCGGCCGGTGCCTGGCACCAGGTGGCCATCATGAAGCCGTCCTCGTGCCAGCAGCCGCGGAAGCGCTCCCAATCACCGGCGTCGCGCCACACGGCCCAGTTCTGCACGAGCTCCGCCACGCGCTGGCGCTGGATCATGTCGGGGTCGGGCGTCATCGCATCGTCTCCGCCGTCTCGGCGCGCGGGGGTAGAGCGCGCCGCCGCGACGGTCAAGCAGGCATGGCTTGAGCCGCCGGCGGGCCCATGCGAAGCACGACCCTGGAGGACCAGGAAATGAACAACGCAATCGAACGCCGTACGCTGCTCGGCGCCGCCGCCCTTGCGCCGCTCGCCGGCCGCAGCGCCGCCGCGCAGGCTGCCTGGCCCGAGCGGCCGGTCCGTTTCATCCTCGGCTTCGGCGCCGGGGGAACCACCGACATCGTCGCGCGGCTGCTTGCGCCCGCGATGGCCGCGGAGATCGGCCAGCCCGTCGTGGTGGAGAACCGGCCCGGCGCCGGCGGCACGCTCGCCGCCGAACAGCTCGCGCGCGCGCCGAAGGATGGGCATGCGCTGATGCTGATCAACAACGGCTACGCCGTTTCCGCCGCGCTCTACCGCCGCCTGCCCTATGACCCGGTGGCGGATGTCGACCCGGTCTCCATGGTCGCCTCGGTCGGCCTCGTGCTGCTCGCCGGGCCGGCCTCGGCGCCGAATGCGATTGCAGACTTCAACGATCTCGTGCGCCGCGCGCGAGCCGAGCCGGAGAAGCTGAACGTCGCGACGGTCGGCGTCGGCAGCACGCAGCACCTGGTTGCGGAGGCGACGCAGGCGGCGGGGAACTTCAAGCTGACGCACGTGCCGTATCGCGGCACGCCGGCGGCGCTGGTCGGGCTGCGCAATGCCGAGGTGCAGGTGGTGGTGGAGCCGATCTCCTCCGTGCTCGGCCAGATCCGCGACGGCGCCGCGCGGCCGCTGGCCGTGACCTCGCGCGAGCGATCCACGCTCCTGCCGGACGTGCCGACGGTGGCGGAGCTGCTGAACCAGCCCGACTTCGACATCCCCACCTGGTATGCGCTGGCCGCCCCCGCCGGCACGCCGGACGGCGTTCTGGCGCGCATCGACGCGGCGACGCGCAAGGTCATCGCGATGCCGGAGATCAGCGCGCGGCTCGTCGAGCTCGGCCTGGCGCCGCGCGCGCTCGGGTCGCGCGCGGCGGTGAAGGCGATGGTCCACGCCGAGATCGCGCGCTGGAGCCGCCTGGTCGAGTCCGCAGGGATCCAGCGGCAGTAGCCTGGACCCGAGTTGCCCGGACTGTGTCCGGGCAACTCGGGTCCAGCCCTTTCGAGCCGGCGATTCACGCCCTGGCGTGCCCGCCTGC
>NZ_JAWLHG010000036.1:0-58390 GCF_041690465.1 Falsiroseomonas sp.
ATCACCAGCACGGAGCTGAACGCCATCGCTTTCGCCGGGCGCCTCAGGATCGGCGGCGGCTTCAGCGGGCTGACCTTGCCGCCAAGCGGCGCCGGCGGTTCCTCGGTCCAGGTCACGGCGCCGCTCGACCTGACCGCGCTCAGCATCGGCACGCTCGACCTGCGTGGCACCGCGGTGACGCAGGCGGCGGCCGGCGCCGGCATCACCGTCGGCACGCTGGAGGCGACCGCGGGCAGCGGCGGCCTGCTGCTGGACGGCGCCGGCAACGTGATCACCACCATCGGCGACGTCACCGCGGCCGGCAACAGCACGCTGCGCGTGGATGCCGGCCTTGCGCTCGACGGCGCCATCGGCCTTGGCAGCAACACGCTCAACCTTCGCACCGACGGCACGGTGACGCAGCCGGGCGGCACGGTCACGGCGGCGCTGGATGTGCGCGGCGCGACTGGCGCCAGCGCCGGCGCGATCACGCTGGAGCAGGCCAACGAACTTTTCGCCTTCGCCGCGGAGTCCGTGGCTGCGATCAGCCTGCGGTCGGAGGCCGCCGCCGGGCTCTCGGTGGGCGCCGTCACCGGCGCCGCCGACATCCGCATCTTCGCCAGCAGCCCGACGAGCGGGGCGGTCAGCGTGGATGGCGCGGTGGTCAGCACCGGCGCCGGGATCGTCCGCATCGAGACGCCGGCACCGCTCTCGGTCGCGGCGACCGGTTCGGTCACCTCCGGCTCGCTTGCCGGCGCCGATGCCGGGCGCGTGCATCTCTGGGGCCAGAGCATCGCACTCGCCGGCGCGGTCGAGGCCGGCAACCGGGTGAGCCTTGCCGCGCTCGGCGGCAGCCTCGACAACACCTTCGGCGCCGCCACGCCGGCCACCATCACGCAGAGCGGCGCCGGCATCGTCAGCACGCGACGCCTCGCGCTCTTCGCCAGCGGCGACGCGACGCTCCGCCTCGACAACCAGGTTGACAGCATCGGCGCCTTCACCAACGGCGCGGTTTCGCTGCGCTCGGTGCGCAATCTCTCGATCGCGGCGGCGGTCGAGGCGCCGCGCGCGGATGATCTCGGCCAGATCAACACCGGCGCCGGCATGGACGCCCTGTCCGGCAACATCGCTCTCAGCGCGCCGACGCTGACGATCGACAATCCCGTGGTGGCGACAAGTGGCGACATCGCGCTTACCGCCTTCGGGCCGGGTAGCGCCATCACGCTCGCCGGCGGCTCGCTGGCAGCGAGCGCGGCGAACCGCACCATCACGCTGACCGCCGATTCCATCGATCTCGGCCTGGTGTCGGCCGTCACCGCCAACGCGGCCAGCGGCACGGTGGTGCTGCAGCCCTTCACCAATGCGACCAGCCTGCTGGTGGACGCCACCAGCGGCCTCGGCCTGGTCACGGCGCGCACCCTCTCGCTGCGCAGCCTTGGCAATGGCGGCGCACTGACGCCGGGCGCGGTGCAGATCTCCGGCGTGCTGGCACTGGCCAATGTCGGCGTGCTGGACCTGCAGGGCGCGAGCGTCGCGCAGACCGGCGGGACGCTCTCGGTCGGCGCAGTCACCGGTGCCGCGAGCGCCGGCGGCTTCGTGGTGAACCAGGCCGGCAACCAGATCGGCACGCTCGGTGCTACGAGCGCGACCGGCGGCGTGGTGCGGGTGGCCAGCGGCACGGCGATGACGGTGACGGGCCCGGTGACCGGGTCGGCAGGCGTGGAGCTCGGCGCGCTCTCGCTCACGGTGGACGGGACCATCACGGCGACGACGGGCAATGCCGTATTGACGGCGAGTGGCGGCGACATCGACGTCAACGCGGCGGTCGCCGCCACGGCCGGCGATGTCACGCTCACCGCGACGCTGGGCGCAATCCAGATCGATGCGGCGGTCGGTGCGGGCGCCGACCTCACGCTTCAGGCGCTGAACGATATCGCACAGACTGCGCCGGGCGTGCTGACGGCGAACGGCGTCGGCAGCGAGCTCAGCGCGACATCGATCGTTGGCTCCGTGACACTGGCAGCGGCGGATAACCAGCTCGTCGCCGCCACTGGCTCAGCTAATGGCGACTTCGACCTGCGCAGCCTCGCCGCGCTGACATTGAACGGGGTGTTCGCGGGTGGCGCGGTGGATGCCGCCGGCGCCTCGCTGACCGTGGCTGGCGCAGTCACGGCCAGCACCGGCGGCGCGAGCCTGGCCGCGACCACCGGCGCGCTGCAGATCGATGAGCAAGTGAGCGGGGCCGGCGGCATCACCCTGGCCGCGCAGACCGACATCGCGCAGAGCGTAACCGGCCTGCTGGTCGCCGGCGGCGGCCTCGGCGCGCTCTCTGCCACGGCGACGACGGGCGAGGTGGATCTGGTTCTGGCGAGCAACCAGGTCGGGTCGGTTGCGGGCTCCGCGGGCACGGATTTCGCGTTCCGCAGCGTGACCGGTCTGACGGTCGGCAGCGTCGCTGCGGACGACAACATCACCGTCACAGGGCCGGGCCTCAGCGTGACCGGCCCGGTCGTCGCGACCAGCGGGAACGTCGCCTTGACGGCCTCGACCGGCGGCATAGACGTGAACGGTGTGGTCACCGCCACGGCCGGCGACGTGACGATGAGCGCGACTACCGGCGGCATTCAGCTGGATGCCGCCGTGACCGCCGGCGACGACATCACGCTCTCGGCGCGTGATGACGTGGCGCAGACCGCGCCCGGCGTGCTGAGCGCGGCGGCCGGAACCGGTGCACTGAGCGCAACCTCCTCCAGCGGCGCGGTCGCGTTGACCTTCAGCAACCGGATCGGTGCGGTCTCCGGCTCCGGCAGCAGCGGCTTCGCATTCCGCAGCCTTGACCCGCTGACGGTCGGCGCGGTCTCCACCGTGTTCGGGCCGGTGCAGGTCACCGGCGCCTCGCTCACCGTCACGGGCCCGGTCTTCTCCGACTCCGCGGACATCACGCTTACCGCGACCACCGGCAGCATGGCGGTGAACGGCTCGGTGTTCACCGCGCCGGGCGTGGTCACGCTCGACGCTGCCGCCGGCGGCATCCAGATCGACGCGACGGTGAACGGCGGCAACGGCATCACGCTGACAGCGCAGAACGACATCGCGCAGGGTGCAGTGGGCGTGCTGACGGCCGGCGGCTTCACCGGCGGGCTCATCGCCACCTCGACGGCTGGCGCGGTGGACCTGACCGCGGCGGCGAATGCAATGGGTGGCGTCTCCGGCGCGGCCGCGAATGGCTTCGGCTTCCGCAATACAGTGCCAATGACAGCGGGCCCGGTCACCGCATCGGGCGGCGACATCCTGCTGGTGGCGCCGAACCTGAACGTCAACGGCCTGCTGCAGGCCACGGCCGGCGATGCGGCCGTGACGCTGGTGGCCGACGTGCTGACGCTGGCCGCCAACACGGTCTCCGCCGGCTCGCTGGCCGATCCCGGCCAGGTGACGATCACCCGCGTCAACGATGGCACGCTGGCAGTCGGCGGCAGCAATGGCGCCGGCGTGACGGCCGTGAACACTGCGGGGATCGCGCGCGCGGACACGGTGCAGGTCGGTGGCGGCTTCGATGCGGGCAGCATGACGGTCAGTGGCAACGGCAGCCACGCCGTCACGCTGGCCGGCGTCAGCAGTCTGACCGGCCGGGCCGATGTGCTGGACCTGCGCGGCACCGGCGTGACGCAGACCGCGGGCACCCTGGCGGTCGGCGAGCTGCGTGGCACCGCGACGGCGGGCGACTTCCTCGTCAACCTGGCGGGCAATTCAATCTCCACGCTCGGCCCGATCAGCGCCACGGCCGGCGCGGTGCGGATCAGGAGC
Organism: Falsiroseomonas sp.; assembly: GCF_041690465.1. Taxonomy (GTDB): domain Bacteria; phylum Pseudomonadota; class Alphaproteobacteria; order Acetobacterales; family Acetobacteraceae; genus Falsiroseomonas. The sequence goes on from NZ_JAWLHG010000036.1 coordinate 3,784, forward strand.
GGTTCGGTGCTGACGCTGGATGGCGACATCACCGCCCAGGACGAGATCGCGCTGACCGCGCCGGGCCTGGTGGTGAATGGCGCGCTGGACGTGACGGCGGGCGACCTTTCGCTGACCGCAACCAGCGGTGATCTGTTGCTGAACACCGCGATGACCGCGCCCGCGGGCAACGTGAACCTCACGGCGACCGCCGGCGGCCTGCAGATCGATGCGGCGGTGACGGCGGGCAGCGGCATCTCGCTGGTGGCGCTGAATGACATCACGCAGACCGTGGCGGGCGTGCTGAGCGCAGACGCCGGCGCAGGCACCTTGACGGCGCAGTCCACGCTCGGCGCGGTATCGCTGACAGTGGCCGACAACCTGGTGGGCAGCGTCAGCGGCAACTCGAGCGGGAGCTTCGCGCTGCGCAGCACCACCGGGTTGACGGTGGGCGCGGTGGCCGCGGGTAGCGGCGTCACCATCACCGGTCCGGCGATCGCGGTGAACGGCACGGTGCTGGCCGGCACCGGCGATGTCGCGCTGGAGGCGCTGACCGGCGACCTAGACGTGAATGCGGGCGTGACGGCGACGGCCGGCGCGGTCGGGCTAACAACCGATGCCGGCGCGATCCAGATCGACGCTGCCGTCACGGCGGGGACGAGCATCACGCTCTCCGCACTGAACGACGTGGCGCAGACCGCGCCGGGCGTGCTGACGGCCAATGCCGGCGTCGGCGGGCTGGTGGTGGATTCCACCGCCGGAGCGGTGGCGTTGACGCTTGCCGCCAACCAGATCGGGTCGGTGTCCGGATCCTCGGATGGTAGTTTCGCGCTGCGCAGCGTGAACGCTCTCAGCGCCGGTGGCGTGACGGCGGGCAGCGGGATTGCGCTCACCGGCTCATCGCTGACCGTGACAGGCCCGTTGGCGGCGAATGGCGGAGACGCGGCGCTGTTGGCTACGGTGACCGGCATCGCGGTGAATGGCGACGTGACAGCAACGGGTGACCTCATGCTAGAGGCCACCAGCGGCATCACGCAGTCTGCGGGCGGCGTGCTGATCGCCAATGGCGGCAATGGCGCTCTGTTGGCGAACGCCGCGCTCGGCAGCGTTGGGCTGGCCGCCGCAGACAACCAGCTGGGTGCAGTCAGCGGCTCGGCAGGCGACGACTTCGCCGTCCGGAGCACTACCGGCCTCATGGTCGGCGCAATTAATACGGGCGGCGGGGTTGCCGTCACCGGGCCCTCCCTGACCGTCTCCGGACCTCTGATCGCGAACTCGGGTGATCTGTCGCTTACCGCTTCGACTGGCACTATCGCGATGAACGGCGCGGTCCAGGCGACCACGGGCGTGGTGTTCGTGCGGGCCGATCTCGGATCTATCGCGATCGCTGCGCCGGTCACGGCCGGCGACCGGATCCAGCTTAACGCGCTTGCCGCAATCACCCAGGGAGCGGGCGGTGTGCTCACAGCTGGGGCGGGCGGCCTCTCGGCGGCAGTGATGGGCGGCGTCATCGAACTCGATGTTGCCGACAACGTCGTGAGCCTTATCAGAGGCGGGGGCGGCCAGTTTGCATTCCGTAGCGTAAGCGATCTGACGGTTGCGGACGTGGCCGCATCTGCGGTGCATATCGAAGGTCAGGCGCTGACAGTGACCGGGTTGGTTACTGCCGGTGTCGGTGACATCCGTTTGACCGCGGCAGGAAGCCTCATCCACTCCGGGACCGTGATCGCGGCCGGAGATGTGACGCTGGTGGCTTCAGGTGGCGCTCTGCTGCTGAACGGCACGGTGACGGCGACGAGCGGCAACGTTGCAGCCACGGCGACCAGCGCTGGAGTCCAGATCGGAGCGCCCCTGACGGCGGGGCAAGACATCGCGCTCTCGGCGCAGGGCGATGTCACGCAGGCGGCCACAGGCGTACTGGCCGCAAATGGCGGCGCCGGCGCCTTGCAGGTGGACTCGGCGACAGGCGTCGTCACGCTGCTCGACGCGGACAACCAGGTCGGCTCGATATCCGGCTCGGCCGGCACCGACTTCGCCTTCCGCAGCGTCACGGGCCTGACGGTCGGCGCCGTCACCGCGGGCGGTTCGGTGACGATCATCGGCCCGGGCCTCGCCATCACCGGGCCGGTCGCGGCCAATGGCGGCAATGCCACGCTGGCGGCGTCCGGCGCCGAAGTCGCGGTGAACGGCGCGGTGACGGCCGCGGGCGCCGTGGATGTGAGTGCGGCCGCCGGCGGCATCGAGACGGCCGCTGCGATCACGGCCGGCACCGAGGTGACCCTCACGGCGCGCGACGACATCGCCGTGAACGGCGCGGCGACCGCGAATGCCGGAAATGTCGATATCATGTCCAGCCAGGGCGGCATCCGGTTTGAAGCCGTGGTGAACGCCGCCGGCGACATCATCCTGCTGGCCCGCAACGACATCGCGCAGGGTGCCGCCGGCGCGCTGGTCGCCGATGGTGGCGCAGGGGCGCTGGAGGTGAACTCTACGACCGGCGCGGTCCAGCTCGGTGCTGCCGACAACGCCGCGGCGTCCATCACCGGCTCCGCCGCCGGCGGCTTCGCCTTCCGAGGCGTCACTGCGCTGACGGTCAACGCCATCGCGGCGAATGGCGGCGACATCGCCATCCAGACGGTCGGTGCGCCGATCCTGCTGAACGGGCCGCTCGATGCCTCCGGCAGCATCGCGGTGACCTCAGGAGGCAGCATGACGGTGCCCGGCACCACAGTGCTGGCGCGCGGCGGCGATGCGGAACTGCGCAGCGCCGGCGACCTCACCGCCACCGACTCGCTCGTCACCTCCCCGGGTACGATCACCCTCGCGGCGGAAGGGGCGGGCGCGATGCTGCGGCTTGCCGGCGGCACCTACACCGCCGAATACATCGTGCTGACCGCGGGCCCTGCCGGCGACGGAACGGCGACGGCCAGCTTCTCCGGCGGCACCTTCCGCCTCGGCACCGCCATGCTGGTTGCTGCCGGCGGCGGCGTGGGGCTGGAAACCGACCTGCCGGCCACCGTGACGCCGCAGAACCCAGGCGAATTGCCGCTGATCTTCCTCGACACCAGGCGGATATCGACCGCGCTCCGGGGCCTGAACCCGACTGTCTTCGCGCCGGCGACCCGCGACGACCCGGCGCTGCAACCGAACGAGCAGATCTGGCAGGTGTTCAATCCTCGCCGCAGCCTGCCCGGCAATGCACGGCTGGTCGGCCTGGCTGATGGCAGCGGCCTGGCGACCTCCGCGCCGGCGGGCGAGTTGATCGTCAACCTGGAAGCCGGCGAGGCCGGGGTGTTCTTCCTGCTCGATGGCGGCACCGCGACCGGCACCATCGTCGCCGGCCGGCTCGGCGTGCATGGCCAGCCGAGCGACCTCCGGCTGGATGGCGACCTGGTGGTGGACCTTACCGGCGAGCTTGCCGGCATCAGCGGCAGCGCCGCGGCGCGCTTCGGGCGGGTCGCGACCAGCAACCCGGCCGACCAGGGCCGCTATCGCTTCGACAATTGCGTGCTCGACACCATCAACTGCGTGCTGCCCTCGCTGGCGCAGCCGGTGGTGCTGCCGCTGTCGAACCGCATCGACATCCGCGCCGATGCGCCGCAGCTCGACCCCGACGTGCTGCTGCCGAACATCGCCGAGGAGGACTACTGAGCCATGTCCGCCCGCGCCGCCCTCCTGCTCGCCGGCCTGGCCGTCGCCGGCTGCACCGCGCCCCCGCCCGAGGCGTACACCAGCCTCGGCGCGTCCCGCAGCGCCGAGTCCCGGCCGGCCGGCGCGGATTCGCGCGGCGAGAGCTGCATCGCCCAGGCCACTCGCCCGCCAGCGCTCGATGCGCCGGTGACGGCAGCGCAGGACGTGTTCTGTGGCGGCTGGACGCAGCCCTCGGCGCGCCTCTTCACCCTGCGCGCCCCCGCCACGCCTGCCGATCTCGACCGGCTTGCGGCCGGCGGCGTCTGGCGGCGCCAGCTGGATGAGCGCGTGACCTGCGCCGCAGCGGAGCAGACCCGGCTGGTGGACGGCACCGCGGCGCGGCTGCTGCGCTGCACCCGTCGCCAGGGCGGCTGGCCGCATCTGGCGCTGGTCACCGCCGGCACCGAGGGCGTGGTGGTGGCCGACGGCATCCCGAGCGCGCTGCCGGTGATGGAGCGCCTGGCGCGCGGCATCACCGCCCCCGCCGCCGGCGCCGGCGCCGCGCGGTCGGAGGCGCTGCAGATCGAGGTGGTGCGGCTGGCCGCGCGCGCCTTCGGCTCCAACGACATCCGCGACTACGAACGCGCGATGGCGCTCGGCCAGGAACTCAACATGGCCGAGGATTATGCCGGCGCGGAGGATGCGTACCGTGCTGCGCTGGCAGTGCAGGAACGCGTGATCGGCGCCGACAATCCGAACACCGCCGGGCCGCTGATGCACCTGGCGATCAACCTCTCCAACCAGCAGCGCTTCCGCGAGGCGGATCTGCTGTTCGAACGTGCCGGGCGGCTCGCCGGCAGCGCCGCCGACCCCGTGGTGCCGGCTCGGCTGCTGCATTATCGCGGTCTGCACGCACTGAACCAGGGCCGGAACGCCGAGGCAGGCGAGCTGCTGGCGCGCGGCGAGATGCTCTACCAGGGCTTCATCCCCGCCAGCCTGCTGGTGCAGGGCGGCTTCGATGGCCTGTCAGGTGCCGAGCTCTCCAGCCCCACGGCGCAGAGCGCGCTGATGGGCCTGGCCGAGGTGCGCCGCGCGCGTGCCACCGTGCTGGCCCGCACTGGTGACGGGGAGGAGGCGCTGGCGCTCAACCGCAGTGCCCGAGACCTGCTGCGCCGCGTCAGCTTCGATCGCGGCGCGATCACCGGCCGGTCGCTGCGTACCGATGCGGCGGCACTGGGCGCGGGCGACGACCCGCAGCGCGCCGGTGCGCTACTGGAACAGGCGGCGGCGCGCATCGGCCAGGCCGCCCCGGGCCAGCAGCGCAGTGAGGCGCGCACGCTGTTCCTCGCCGGCCAGCGTCGGCTCGAAGCCGGGCAAGCGGAGTTGGCGCTCGGGAATTTCCGCGCCGGGGCCGAGATCCTGCGCGACCGGCGCCTCTCGCTAGAGCCCGCGCAGGTGCTGGCCTATCTCGATGCGCTGTCGGCGCAGGCGGGCCGCGATGCGGCCGCCGCGCCGGCGCTGCAGCGCGAGATGTTCGCCGCCGCGCAATTCGCGCAGCGCGGCCAGACGGTGCGCTTCGTCACGCAATCCGCGGCGCGGCTGGCTGCCGGCGGCAGCGACAGCCGCGCAGCCGAAGCGGTGCGCCGCCTGCAGGACCTCGACCGCGAACTGCGCGAGCTGTTCGCCGAGCGCGACGGCATGGCCGCGGGCGCCAGCCCTGCCGCACGTGCCGAGCTCGATGAGCGGATCAGCGCGAAGCTGCGTGAGCGCGACGACACCGAAAGCGAGGTCGCCGCCGCGGCCCCCGGCTACCGCCAGCTGCTGCTCGGCACCGTCAGCGCCGAGGATGCGGCGCGCGTGCTCGGCCCGCGGGAGGTGATGGTGCAGATCCTGCTCGGCGACGAGCATGGCTACAGCCTGGCGGTGCGCGCGGATGGCAACGTCACCGCGCGCCGCATCGCGATCGGCGATGCCGGCGCGGCGGCGCTGGTCGCGCGGATGCGCGCCGGGGTGGACCAGCCCGGCACTGTGCGCAGCTTCGACACCGCGGCGGCGCATGAGCTCTACACGAAGCTATTCGGCCCGGTCGCGACGGCGCTGGAAGGGGTGGAGCAGCTGACCGTCATCCCCGATGGCCCGCTGCTGTCCATCCCCTTCGGCATGCTGCTCGCCGAGCCCGCGGATCCGGCGGCACTCGGCCGTGCCGCGTGGCTGATCCGCCGCCACGCCATTGCGCATGCCACCTCGGCGCAGGCGGTGGTGACGCTGCGCAATGCCGCGCCGGCCTCCGCCGCACCGCGCGCCTATGTCGGCTTCGGCGATTTCGAGCCGCCGAGCGCGGCACAGCTCGCCCGCAGCTTCCCCGCCGATCGCTGCGCCCAGGACGCACGCCTGGCCGGCGGCCTCGTGCGCCTGCCCGGCACGCGGGAGGAGGTGCGGATCGCGGCCCAACTCGCCGGCGGCGGCGCAGGGGCCACGACCTATGGCGCGGCCTTCACCCAGGCGGCGCTGCGCACGGCGCAGCTCGACCAGCACCGCATCATCCACCTGGCGACGCATGCGCTGCTGCCCGGCGAGCTGAGCTGCGTGCAGGAACCCTCCGTCGTGCTCTCCGCGGCGCCCGGCGCGGCGGATGCCTCCTCCGCCTTCCTGCGGGCGAGCCAGCTGCTGGACCTCAAGCTGGATGCGGACCTGGTGATCCTGTCGGCCTGCAACACGGCGGGCCCTGCTTCGGGTCTCGCCGGCACGACGGGCAGCGCGGGCGAGGCGCTGTCGGGCCTCGCGCGGTCCTTCTTCTATGCCGGTGCGCGGGGGCTGCTGGTGACGCATTGGCCGGCGGTGGACCAGGCGGCGGCGATCACCGTCGCCGACACGATGCGGCGGCAGGAGGCCGGCGCGGACTCCGCCACCGCGCTGCGTGGCGCACAGCTGGTGCTGCTCGACGAGGCCGGCCGCAGCCTGCCGGAGTTCTACGCACATCCCTATTACTGGGCGGGCTTCGCGCTGATCGGCGACGGCCGCCGCGGCGGCCGGCCGGCGCGGGTGGCGGCGCTGTAGATCTGGCCGCGGGGCGCGCCGCCTTCGCGGCTCCCACCGGGCTGGTCTATGGTCCGCGCGAGATGCGCGGCGCGGCTGCGCGCGCCGCCACGGACCGGGGAGGATCACGCCCATGCCGCTGAACGACGCCACGCGTGACAAGCTCAGGAAGGTCAGCACCGCGACGGTCGCGACCGCGCTGTTCAAGCGCGGCTTCCGCAGCCAGATGATCCAGGGCGCGTTGCCGCTGCACAAGCCCGCCGAGAGCATGGTCGGCGAGGCGGTGACCGTGCGCTACATCCCGGCGCGCGAGGATCTCAATACGCTCAAGGTATTCAAGGATCCGAACCATCCGCAGCGCAAGGCGGTCGAGAACTGCCCGGCCGGCAAGGTGCTGGTCTTCGACAGCCGGAAGGATGCGCGCGCCGCCTCGGCCGGCGCGATCCTCGTCGGACGGCTGAAGGCGCGTGGCGTCGCCGGCGTCGTCACCGATGGCGGCTTCCGCGATGCGGCGGAGATCGCCGCACTCGGCATCCCGGCCTACCACCAGCGTCCCTCGGCGCCGACCAACCTGACGCTGAACCACGCCATCGACATGGACGTGCCGATCGCCTGCGGCGACGCGCCGGTCTTCCCCGGCGACGTGATCCTTGGCGACGCGGACGGCGTGATCGTGATTCCCGCGCACCTCGCGGAAGAGCTTGCCGAGGAAGCCACCGAGATGACGGCCTATGAGGATTTCGTCGCCGAGAAGGTCGCCGAGGGCCGCAGCCTGGTGGGGCTCTACCCCGGCACCGATCCGCGCAACATGGAGGAGTTCAAGGCCTGGCGGAAGGAACGCGGGCGCTGACAGGCCCGCCTTCCCCCGCCCGGATGCTGCCTATGCGCCCTGCAACTCCACCTTCTCCTCGCCCTCCGCCGCGTGGTGGAAGTTGGTGCGCTGGTAGCCGGTCATGAAATCGGGATAGGTGATCGGCGGCTGCCGGGCCGGGCCGCCATCGGCGGTGATCGGCGCCATCACCGCGTCGTAGCTGGCATCGTAGAAGAACGGGATGGCGTAGCGCTCTCTGCCGGAGCGGTTGATGACGCGGTGCGGCGTCGCCATGAAACGGTTGTCGGTCCAGCGGCGCAGCATCATGCCGCCATTGATCAGCAGCGCGCCTTCGGGTGCCGGCGCATCCACCCACTCGCCGGAGGACAGCCGCAGCGACAGGCCCGGGATGCGGTTCTGCGCCAGGATGGTCATGAAGCTGGTGTCGAGATGCGGCGCGATGCCGAACTCGTTCTCCGGCGCGGTCGGCTCCTGCTGCGGGTAGTGCGACATGCGGAGCGTGTACATCGGCTCCTTGAAGAAGGGCGCGAAATAGTCCGCCGGCTTGTCGAGTGCGCGGGCGTAGATCGGCAGCAGGCTCAGCGCGAGCCCCTCGAAGGCGTCGCAGGTGGCGAGGATCTGGTCGCGGAAGCCGGGCAGGTTCGGCCACATGTTGCGGCCGCGGAAGCGGACATTGGCGACCACGTCGGGATGATTGGCCGGCCGCTCCCGCTTGAAGAACACCGCCTCGTTCGCGTTGGGCAGGGCAACCTCGCCGACCGCGTTCACCCGCGTCGTCGCGCCGCGCATCGGCATATAGCCGATGTTGTGCTCGTTGATCTTCATCGCGAGCTTCGCTTCCAGCGGTTGCGCATGGAAGCGCTCCGCCTCGGCGAAGGCGGCATCGAGCAGCGACTGCGGGATGCCGTGGTTGCGCACGAAGTAGAAGCCGACCTCGGTGAAGGCATGGCGCAGCTCCGCGCCCAGCCGATCGAGCGCGCCTGGCTCGCCGGCGCGCAGCGGGCCGAGATCGAGGACGGGAATGGATTCGCTCATCGTCGCATTTCTCCTGAGCCGGTGCGTCGCGGCGCGCCGGCCGTCGTGAACAACAGATCAGGTGGGCAGCAGGTTGAGCTTACGCAGCACCTCGCGTTCCTCCTCCATGGTGCGCTTCATCGCCTCGCGGTAGGTGTCGCCGTCGCTCAGCAGCAGCGGCTGGTTCACCCGTTCGAGGAACTGCAGATGCGCCGGCTCTTGCGCCGCGGCGCGGAAGGCGCCGGCGAGGGTGCGCACCACCGCGGGGTCCATGCCCGCCGGGCCGATGAGGCCGCCGGGGCTGTCGGCCACGACTTCGATGCCGAGTTCGCGCAGCGTCGGCACATCGGGGAAGGCGCGGGCCCTGGTCGAGGTGTAGATCGCCAGCAGGCGCAGCTGGCCAGCCTGCACCATCGGCGCCCAGCCGGAGGATTCCGAGGCGAAGTCGATTTCGCCACCGAGCAGCGCGCGTAGCGTGTCGGCCGTGCCGCGATAGGGCACATGCGTCCAGCTGAGGTCGCTCTGCAGCCGCACGCGTTCCATCGCCAGGTGCTGCGTGGAGCCGGTGCCGAGCGTGCCGTAGTTCATCCGGCCGGGATTGGCGCGCGCATGCGCCAGCAGGTCGGGCAGGGTGCGCCAGGGTGCATCCGCCCTTACCACCACGCCCATCACGAAGCCGGTTATCTGAAGGATGTAGGTGAGGTCATCGATTGGGTGATAGGGCGGGCGCGGGTTCATCAGCATCTGCCGGATGACGCCCATGTGCATCTGCGAGACCGTGTGCCCGTCCGGCCGTGCTTCCTTCAGCGCCATCGCGCCCAGGATGCCGGCCGCGCCCGAACGGTTCTCCACCACCACCGGCTGGCCGAGCTGGCGCGAAACCGACTCCGCCATGATGCGGAACCCCACATCGGCCGGCCCGCCAGCGGTCCACGGGATGATCAGGCGGATTGGCCGATCCGGAAAGCGCGGCTGCGCGATGGCGGGCAGGGGCAACATCGCAGCGGCGAGAAGCGCGGTTCGGCGGGTGATGCGGATCATGTCTATGGCCTCCCAGAAAGCCAAGTCTGACCCCATCACCGGTGGAGGGACAAGTCCTCCGCCGCGTCGTTGAAGGGCGTGTGACCTACTCCGCGGTCAATCCGGCGCCGCGCGCCGCTCTCACGACGCCAGTTCGCGGATCGGGCTGCCGGCCAGATAGGCCTCGATCGCCTCCACCGCGCCGTGGAAATAGGCGGTGTAGTTCTGCGTCGAGACATAGCCGAGATGCGGCGTCAGCATCGTGTTCGGGCAGGACAGCAAGGGATGCGAGGTGGGGAGCGGTTCCTCGTCGTACACGTCGAGCCCCGCGCGCACGCGCCCTTCCTGCAGCGCGGCGACCAGCGCCGGCTGGTCGATCAGCGGGCCGCGGCTGGTGTTGACGATGATCGCGCCCGGCTTCATCCGCGCGAGGTCCGCCGCGCCGACGATGCCGCGGGAGCGGTCGGACAGCACCACATGCAACGTCACCACATCGGCGCGCGCGAACAGCTCCTCCTTGCTCACCAGTTCCGCACCAACGGCTGCGGCCTTCTCGGCCGTGAGGTTCTGGCTCCAGGCGATCACCTGCATGCCGAAGGCCTTGCCCACCGCCGCGACACGGGAGCCGAGCTTGCCCAGGCCGACGACGCCGAGTGTCAGCCCGCCAACCGCTGTGCCGACGCTGGTCTGCCATCGCCCGGCGCGCAGCGCTTCCTGCTGCGCCGGGATGTCGCGCAGCAGGTTCAGGATCAGACCCCAGGTGATGTCCACCGTCGGCGCGCCGGCGCTCGGCGTGCCGCAGACGGTGATGCCGCGCGCCTTTGCGGCGGCGACGTTGAAGGAGAGGTTGCGCTCGCCGGTGGTCATCAGGAGCTTGAGATTCGGCAGCCGCTCGATCAGTTCGGCGGGGAGGGGGGTGCGCTCGCGGATGCCGAGGATGGCGTCGAAGGGCAGAAGGCGCTGCACCAGCGCCTCGCGGTCCTTCAGCGTGTCGCGGAACACGTCCACCTGCAGCGTCGCCGGCAGCCGCGACCATGGCCCCATGGAGAGGGCAACACCCTGGTAGTCGTCGAGGATCGCCAGCCGCGTCAGCGTGCCCATCTCTGTCTCCTGGTTCCGGAACCCTGGCCCGCTTTGCGGCGGGCGTCGGGCGGCGTCAACCGGCAGGCGTCACCACCAGCGCTGCGGCGGCTTTGCGGAGTGCATCCGGCAGGGGGGTGGGCCGGGTCTGCGTGGCGCGGTCCACATAGACGTGCACGAAGTGGCCGTCGGCGCTCGCCACCTCCTCGTCTTCGCGGAAGATCGCGATGCCGTAGCGGATGGAGGTGTTGCCCAGCCCCTCCACCCGCAGCCCGGCCGTCACCGTCTCCGGGAAGGCGATGGGCGCATGATAGCGGCAGAGCGTCTCCACCACCACGCCGATCACCGGGCTGTCGGTCAGGTTGATCGCGCCGGAGCCGAGCAGGAAACGCGCGACCACCGTGTCGAACCACGAATAGTAGGTGACGTTGTTGACGTGGCGGTAGACGTCGTTGTCCATCCAGCGCGTCGGGATCTCCAGGAAGTAGCGGTACTCCGCGCGGGTCGGGCGGGGCTTGCTCACGCCAGCGCTTCCTCCTCGATCGCGCTGTCCACGCAGGCCTCGAAGCCCGGTCTGCGCGCGATGGCGCCGGCACCGAGCATCGCGGCTTCCAGCATCTCGAAGGCACCGCGCGGGAAGCGCGGCGTGGTGGCCCAGATGCCGAGCGACCGGTAGCGCGCGATCGCGCGCTCCAGCATCGCGCGGTCGGTGCCTTCGAAGAAGGGCGCGACTGTCGCGGCGATCTCGGCGGCGGTCGCGGCGTGCAGCCAGGCCTGCATGGAGGCGAGGCCGCGCACCATGCCGCGCATTGCTTCGCGCTTGGCGGCGATGATCTGCTTCGTCGCGTAGAAGGCGGTGTAGCTGGTCGGCCCGCGGCTGGCCTGCGCGTACCACACCTCGCCGCCCTGCGCCTCCAGCCGGCCAACGAACGGCTCGAAGAGCTGCGCGACATCGAGCGTACCGGCCGCCACCGCGGCCACGTTCTCCGCCATGGTCCGGCCGGTGACGGTGCGCAACACGGCTGGATCAATGCCGGCCAGGCGCAGGTCGTGCTGCAGGCACCACCAGGGCGTCGGCACCTCGCTCACCACCCCGAGCGTCAGGCCCGACAGATCGGATGGCTTGAAGCCCGGCCGCTTGCCGCGCCCGACGAGGAAGAAGGGATCGGCCATCACCACCGCGCCGAAGCTGACCAGCGGGCTCTCGGGGTCCCGCGCATGTTCGCGGATCATCCGCATCGGCCCGCTCCAGGCGAGGTCTGCCGCGCCGGAGAGCAGGTTGCCCATGGCGCGGTCGGGGTCGCCCACGGTGATCAGCGTCACCTCGACGCCGGCACGGGAGAAATCGCCGCGCGCCAGCGCCGCATAGAAGGGCGTGTAGAAGACGGCGCGGAAGGGTTCCTGCAGGGTGATCGCGGCCACATCGCTCTCCGGGTCTGGCGTGGCGCGGAGATTGCATCCATATCGGCTTCCGCGAAACCCAGGGGGATGAACAACATGACCGTCCATCGTCGCGCGCTGCTCGGCGCGATTGCTGCCACGCCGTTCGCCATGCCCGCCCTGGCGCAGGCACCGCGGCCGTTGCGGGTGATCGTGCCCTTCGGCGTCGGCGGCCTCACCGACGTCGTGGCGCGCATCCTGATCGAGTACATGTCGCCGATGCTCGGCCGCCCGATGGTGGTGGAGAACCTGGGCGGTGCCGGCAGCACCATCGGCGCGGCGGCCGCGGCGCGCGCGGCGCCGGATGGCAGCACCATCATGGTCGGCAGCGTCGGCCACACCGCGATGAAGGCGCTCTACGCGAACTTCCCCTTCGACCCGATCGAGAGCTACACGCCGGTCGCGCTCGTCACGCGCCAGCCCTTCGTTTTGGCGGTGCATCCCGGCGTGCCGGCGACCGATGTGCCGTCCTTCCTCGCCTGGCTGCGCAGCAGGAACGGTGAGGCCAATCTCGGCACCGCCGGCATCGGCGCGACCAGCCACCTCTCGGCGGAGCTGCTGCGCAAGCTGGCGAATGTCTCCTTCACCGTGGTGCCGTACCGGACCACGCCGCAGGGCGTGTCCGACCTCACCGCGGGGCGCGTGGACTTCATGGTGGACAGCCAGACGCTGCTGGCGCCGCTGATGGCCGACAACCGCGTGCGCGGCCTGGCGGTGACCACTGCGCAGCGCAGCTCGATGCTGCCGCAGCTGCCGAGCCTCGCCGAGGCCGGTGTCGCCGGCTACGACAGCTCCGCCTGGAATGGCATCTACGCGCCGGCCAAGACCGCGGACGCCGCCATCCGCCCGATCGCCGAGGCTGCCGCCGCCGCGGTGCGGGACCCGGCGACGAAGCAGCGCCTGGCGCGGGCCGGCGTGGACGTGTTCGATGACAACTCGCCAGAGGCCCTGGCGCGCCACCTGCGGGTCGAGGTCGCGAAGTGGGGCGAGCTGGTGCGCAGCCTGAACATAAGCGGGGGGTGAGGCGGCGGCCGTCCGAGTCGCACCTCGCGTGGCAGGTGAGGTCCGGCGGCCAATGTCATTGTTTTCGTAACATCCATTGAAGAAGGCTTCGCCGCCGCGGGGGGCACGGCTATAGACCGCATGAGCCCCCCGAGTGCGAGACCCACCGCCGCGATGTCCGCCGCGTCCAGGCCCAATGCCCCCCGCCTAGAGCCGTTCCGGCTCCGCGGGGCCAATTTCAACCTGCTGGTTCTCCGCCTGCTGGATCACCGGGCGGAGGCGGTGGTGCCTGCGCTCGGCGACCAGTTCCGGCGCGCGCCCGGTTTCCTGCGCTTCGCGCCCATCGTGATCGGGCTGGACGATATCGGCGCCCGGCCGGAGGAGGTGGATTTCGCCGCCCTGGTGCAGGGCCTGCGCGCGATCGAGATCGTGCCGGTCGGCACCACCGGCGGCACGCCGGAGATGCGCAACGCCGCCATGGGCGCCGGCCTGCCGCCGCTGCGCGTCGCCGGCGGCAAGGAGAGCGACGTGCCGCTCGCCGAGCCCGTCGCGGCCCCCGCTGCACCGGCCCCGATGCCGGAGGCCGCCCCGCCCCCAGCCGCGCCGGACCCGCAGCCGCAGGGGCTGGTCAGGCCCGCGATGCTGGTGGACCAGCCGGTCCGCGCCGGCACGCGGATCTGGGCGCAGGGCACCGACCTGATCGTGATCGGCACCGTCAATCCGGGCGCCGAGGTGATCGCCGATGGCAATATCCACGTCTATGGCCGGCTGCTCGGCCGTGCGATCGCCGGCGGCCAGGCGGAGATGGGGGCGCGCGTCTTCGCCACGCATTTCGACCCCGAACTCGTCTCCATCGCCGGCTACTACGCGGTGCGGGAAGGTCTCGGGGATGCGCCGATCGGCAAGGCGGTGATGGCGCGGCTGGTGGGCGAACACATGCGGTTTGACCCGCTGGCCTGAACGGCAAGCAGGGCTCCAGGGGAATAAGGCAGGGGGTTGTCATGGCGGAAGTGATCGTCGTCACGTCGGGGAAGGGGGGGGTCGGCAAGACCACGAGCTCGGCCGCCTTCGCCACAGGCCTCGCGCAGCGCGGCAAGAAGGTGGTGGTGATCGATTTCGACGTCGGCCTGCGCAACCTCGACCTCATCATGGGCGTCGAGCGGCGCGTGGTGTTCGACATCGTCAACGTAATCCAGGGCGAGGCCCGGCTCAACCAGGCGCTGATCAGGGACAAGCGCGTGGAGGGCCTCTCGATCCTTCCCGCGAGCCAGACGCGCGACAAGGACGCGCTGACCAGGGAAGGCGTCGGCAAGATCATCGAGGAGCTGGCGAAGGACAACGACTACATCCTGTGCGACAGCCCCGCCGGCATCGAGAAGGGTGCGCTGCTGGCGCTCTACTTCGCGGACCAGGCGGTGGTGGTCACCAACCCCGAGGTCTCCTCGGTGCGCGATTCCGACCGCATCCTGGGCGTGCTGCAGTCCAAGTCGAAGCGCGCGGAAGAGAAGCGCGAGGCGGTGAAGGAGCATCTGCTGGTCACCCGCTACGACCCGGCCCGGGTCGAGAAGGGCGAGATGCTGAAGCTCGACGACATCCGCGAGATCCTGGCGATCCCGCTGCTCGGCGTGATCCCGGAAAGCGAGAGTGTGCTGCGCGCCTCGAACACCGGCACGCCGGTGGTGATGGATGCCGAGAGCGTGGCCGGCCAGGCCTACAAGGATGCCGTCGGCCGCTTCCTCGGCGAGAAGGTGGAGCATCGTTTCATCGAGCCGCAGAAGAAGGGGATCTTCTCGCGGCTGTTCGGCGGGAGGGCCGCGTGATGAGCTGGCTCGACTACTTCAGGGCGCGCAAGGCGGAGCCGTCGGCGACCGCCAACCAGGCCAAGGAGCGGCTCCAGATCGTGCTCGCGCATGAGCGCATCGGCCGCACGCGGGAGGATTTCCTGCCCAAGCTGCAGCAGGAGATCGTGGCAGTGGTGGCGCGCTATGTCGCGATCGACCCGGGCAAGGTGAATGTCTCGCTCGACCGCGGCGGCGACATGTCCACGCTGGAGATCGCGATCGACCTGCCCGGCCCGCAGGGCGAAAAGATGCGCGCGGCAAGCTGAGACCGTCCCCTCTCCCGCACTGGCGGGAGAGGGGCGCCGCACCGCCCGCTACAGGTTCGCCCCGCGCAGCGCGGCGATGACCGCCTCCGTTACCTCTACGGTCGTCGCCTTGCCGCCGAGGTCGGGCGTCAGTACCTCGCCGCGTTCCGTCACCGCTTCCACCGCGCGCATCACCCGCCGTGCGGCCTCGCCCTCGCCGAGGTGCTCCAGCAGCATCGCCCCGGTCCAGAACGAGCCCAGCGGGTTGGCGATGCCCTTGCCGGTGATGTCGAAGGCCGAGCCGTGGATCGGCTCGAACATCGAAGGCCGCTTGCGGGTCGGGTCGATGTTCCCCGTCGCGCCGATGCCGAGCGAGCCCGCCAGCGCCGAGGCCAGGTCCGAGAGGATGTCGGCGTGCAGGTTGGTGGCGACGACCGTGTCGATCGTCTCCGGCTTCATCACCATGCGCGCGGTCATCGCGTCCACCAGCATCTTGTCCACGGTAAGCTCGGGGAACTGCGCGGTGACCTCGGCGCAGACTTCGTCCCACATCACAAGGCCATGCCGCTGGGCGTTGGACTTGGTGACGACCGTCAGCTTCTTGCGCGGCCGCGTCATCGCCAGCTCGCAGGCATGGCGGCAGATCCGCTCGACGCCGGCACGGGTGAAGACAGCAACATCCATGCCGACCTCGATCGGCAGGCCGCGATGCGCGCGCCCGCCGACGCCGGCATATTCGCCCTCGGAGTTCTCGCGCACGATCACCCAGTCGATCCGCCGGCCCAGATCCTCGCGCAGCGGGCCGACGATGCCGGGCAGCAGGCGGGTGGGGCGGACATTGGCGTACTGGTCGAAGCCCTGGCAGATCGCCAGCCGCAATTCCCACAGCGTGATGTGGTCCGGGATGTCGGGTGCGCCGACGGCGCCGAAGAAGATCGCGTCGAAATCCTTCAGCCGGTCGAGCCCGTCCGCCGGCATCATCCGCCCGGTGCGGCGATACATCTCGCTGCCCCAGTCGAACTCCTGCACGTCGAAGGCGAAGCCGCCATCGGCCTCGGCTGCGGCGGCGAGCACCCGGCAGCCGGCGGCGATCACCTCCGGCCCGATGCCATCGCCGCCCATCGCTGCGATCCTGTGCCTGCGCATCTGCAACCCTCCTCAATCGACGCGGGTCTAACAACCGGCCCGCGGCGCGGCAATGCGCCTCAGATCTCCCACTGGAAGCCGTCGATCTTGATGTCCTGGCCGGTGATGAAGTTCGGCTGCTCGCAGGCCAGGAAGGCGACCACCCGTGCCACGTCCGCCGGCTTGCCGACGCGACCGAGCGCGATCTTCTTCGCCAGCTCCGCGCCGCGGCTCTTCGTCAGGGTGTTGCCGAGCTCGGTCTCGATCACGCCGGGGCAGACGCAGTTGATGGCGATGTCCGGCCCCAGCTCCTTCGCCAGCGCCCGCGTCATGCCGATGATGCCGGCCTTCGCGCTGGCATAGGCGAACTTGCTCACCGCGCTGGTCACGCCGCCGGTATGCGCGTTCAGCGAGGACATCGAGACGATCCGCCCACCACCGTGCCTGCGCATCAGCGGCACGAAGGCCTGGATGTAGTTGAAGCAGGATTTCAGGTTGATCGCGATGGTGCGGTCGAACTCCTCTTCCGAGCAGTCCAGGATGGTTTTGGGGTTGGACTTGCCGGCGTTGTTCACCAGCACGTCGCAGCGGCCCCATTGCGCCTCCACCTCCGCCGCGATGCGCTTCGCCGCGGCATGGTCCGCCACATCGGCCTCGAAGGTCAGCACGCGGGCGCCCATGCCTTCCAGCTCACCCTTGGTGCGGCTCATCTCCGGCGCCAGCAGGTCCACCAGCACCAGGTCGCAGCCGCGCTCCGCCAGCGCATGGGCGCAGCCACGGCCGATCCCGCGCGCGCCACCGGTCACCACCGCCACCTTCCGCATCTTGTCCACCTCTCCAGCCTTGCTGAGGCTATCCTCAGGCCGCCGCGGCCGATTGCCAAGCCGCAGCGGATAGGCACATACCGGCCGACCGCCGGTACCGGCGAAGGGCTCGGCGAAGGAGGGCCGCATGGCGACGAGAACGCTCCGCACCCAGGTCGGCATCATCGGCGCCGGTCCCGCCGGCCTGCTGCTCTCCCACCTGCTGCACCTGGCCGGCATCGACTCCGTCGTGCTGGAAAGCCGGTCCCGCGCTTATGTCGAGGAGCGCGTGCGCGCCGGCCTGCTGGAGCAGGGCAGCGTCGAGACGCTCGCCGAAGCCGGTGTCGCCGACCGGCTGCACCGCGAGGGCCTGGCGCATCACGGCATCGAGCTGCGCTTCGACGGCAAGGGCCACCGCATCCCGCTGACCGAGCTCACCGGCAAGGTCGTCACCATCTACGGCCAGCAGGAGGTGGTGAAGGATTTGATCGCCGCGCGCCTCGCTGCCGGCGCGCATCGCGACCATCCGCCGATCCTGTTCGAGGTCGAGGATGTCGCGGTGCACGACCTCACCGCCGAGGCGCCGCGCATCACCTTCCGCCACGGCGGCGCGGAGCAGGTGGTGGAATGCGATTTCGTCGGCGGCTGCGACGGCTTCCACGGCATTTGCCGCCCCGCCATCCCGGACCTCGCGATCTACGAGCGCGTCTATCCCTTCGCCTGGCTCGGCATCCTCTCGCGCTCGAAGCCCGTCAGCGAGGAGTTGATCTACGCACGCCACGCGGAAGGCTTCGCGCTGGCGACGATGCGCAGCAACACGATCTCCCGCCTCTATCTGCAATGCGCGCCGGACGAGGATATCGCGCTGTGGCCGGATGCCCGGATCTGGGAGGAGCTGCGCAAGCGGCTCGGCTGCGGCGATGAGCTGGAACAGGGCGAGATCTTCCAGAAGGGCGTCACGCCGATGCGCAGCTTCGTCTGCGAGACGATGCGCCATGGCCGGCTGTTCCTCGCCGGCGACGCCGCGCACATCGTCCCGCCCACGGGCGCGAAGGGCATGAACCTGGCGATCGCCGATATCCGCGTGCTCGCCCGCGGGCTGGAGCGCTTCTACGGCCAGCGGGACACGGAGCTTCTGGAACGCTACGCCGCGATCTGCCTGCGGCGCATCTGGAAGGGCCAGCGCTTCTCCTGGTGGATGACTTCCATGCTACACCGCTTCGAGGCCGACGACCCGTTCGAGCACCGCGTGCAGGTGGCGGAGCTCGACTACGTCTCGACCAGCCGGGCGGCGATGACCACGCTGGCCGAGAACTATGTCGGCCTGCCCTTCGAGGTCTGATGTCAGCGGTCGGCGCCAGCCGGCCGAGTCCGCGAACGCGGCCGCCCGGCGCCGAAATCAGCGGAAGCTCATATCCGTCAGCGCGCAGGTGTTCACCTGACGGTGCTCCCGCGCCTGGCCATCCATGAACACCACGCGGACGTCGTTCACGCACTGGCCGGTCGGCAGCTGGATCACCATCCGCTGGCCGGAGCCGAGGACGTTGGCGCCCAGCCGATCGGGGCCCCAGTGGCTGTCGGTGGACGCCGAGACATAGACTTCGCGGATCGTCCGTCCGCCGGTGTTGTTCAGCCGGAAGGACGGGTTCAGCGAGGCGGTCTGCGGCTGGCGGGCTGCGCCGGTCGCGGCACCCGCCCCGGTGGCGCCGGCGCCCGCTGCCGCGCCCGCCTGCTGCTGGCGCTGGCGCGCCCAGCGGTGCTGGTCCGCATGGCGCCGCAGCGCGTTGTTGTAGTAGGTCCCGCTGAGCGAGCCCTGCGGGTTGTTGTAGGTCGTCCCGCCCGGCCCGTTCGGCAGCCAGTACTGGGTCATCTGCGCCGAGGCCGGCGAGGCGATGAGCAGGGCGATCAGCCCGAAGGCAGTGCGTCGCATGGCTTGTTCCCTCCTTTCCTCTTCTCGAGGACGGGAGCAACTCTGGCTGCCCCGCATTGCGCCGTGATGTCGGACCGGGTTTCGCAGGCGCGCGCCGATGCGTCGGGTGTGACGTCTATTGCACCTGGATGTCGGTCAGCCCGCAGGTGTCCACGGCGCGCCGCTCCTGCGCCTTGCCGTCCATGAACACCACGCGGATGTCGTTGACGCATTGGCCCATGGGCAGGCGCACGATGATGCGATTGCCGGGGGCGAGCACCTCCGCACCCAACCGGTCCGCGCCCCAGCTGTTGTCGGTCGCGGCCGAGACATAGACCTCGCGCACCGTGCGGCCGCCGGTGTTGTTCAGGCGGAAGGACGGGTCGGCGCTGCGGGCGGCGGCCGTCGTGCCGCGGCCGATGGCGCCCTGCTGCGACGGCTGCGCCGCGCCGGGCTGCCGCCCCTGCTGCATCTGGCGCTGCTGCATGTGCCGTTGGAGCAGATGCTCGTTCATCGTGCCGAGCAGTGAGCCCTGCGGGTTGTTGTAGGTCGTCCCGCTCGGGCCGTTCGGCAGCCAGTATTGCTGCGCGCCCGCAGGTGGCGCGAGCAGGAGCGTGGCCAGGGAAAGGGCAAGGGCGGCGCGCTGCATGGATCTCGTCTCCGATCGGGAGGCGCAGGATCTTGCGGCAGGATGTCGCCCGTGTGTCGCCGCGTGTTTCGCGGCTGATGCATACGCCGGCGAACCGGAGCGGGCGCGGGGGGGGGGGGCCCACCCCCCCCCCGCCGCGCTACGCGGCGATCAGTCCAGCGTGGCGCCGGAGGCGGCGACGATGCGCTGCCACACCTGCTCCTCGGCGCGCATATAGGCCCCGAAGGCCTCCGGACTCTCGTCGGCGATCGGCTTGAAGCCCAGCGGCTGCAGCCGCGCGCCGAAGGAGTCCATGCGCACCACCTGCGCGATCGCGCGGTGCAGCGTCGCCAGGCGGTCGGCCGGCGTGCCGGCGGGCGCGACCGTCGCGTACCAGCTCTGCATGTCGATGCCGGATTGCGGCAGCAGCTCGCGCATGCCCGGCACGTTCTCGAGGCCCGGTACGTAATCCACGCGGTCGGCGCTGCCGACGGCCAGCGCGCGGAAGCGGCCCTCGCGCACATGCGGCACCAGGGCGGGCATGACGTCGAACATCATGTCGATGGTGCCCGCCAGCAGATCGGTGATGGCAGGCCCGCCGCCGCGATAGGGCACATGGGTGATGTCCACGCCCGCGGCGCGCGAGACGGCGGCGAGCGTCAGGTGGCTGGTGGTGCCGGTGCCGGAGGAGCCCATCGTCACCCGCCCCGGATTGGCCTTCGCATGGGCAACCAGCTCGCCGAAGGTCTGCCAGGGCCGCTGGGCGTTCACCACCAGCAGCACCGTGCCGGTCGAGACGCGCGTGATGGGCGCGAAGTCGCGGATCGGGTCGAAGCTCATCCGGCGATAGAGGAACTTGTTCGCCGCCAGGATCGTGGCGCTGCCGAGCAGGATGGTGTGCCCATCCTTCTCGGCCTTCGCCACCGCATCGGCGCCGATGTTGCCGCCCGCGCCGCCGCGGTTCTCCACCACCACGGACTGGCCAAGCAGGCCGGGCAGGTGCTCGGCCAGCAGGCGCGCGGTGATGTCCACCGCGCCGCCGGGCGGGAAGGGGACGACGATGCGGACGGGTCGGCTCGGGAAGCCCTGTGCGATGGCGGGCGAGGCGGCGAGGGCAGGCGTGGCCAGCGCGGCGCCAAGCAGAAGGTCGCGGCGAAGCATGTGCGGGTCTCCAGGGTCTCGGGTCTGCCGCCGAGGCTATAACGGCTGTTGTCGTTCTGGAATCGCCCCGGGCGTGCGATCCGCGCCGCGGGCTGTCAGCTCTTCTCGTCCTTGCGCGGTGCCCGGCCCTGGGTCGGCAGGTCGCGGGCACGACCGTGCTCGTCCACCACGGTCTCGGCGGCCTCGCCCTGGCCGTCCACCTGCGGGCCCTGCTTCTTGTTGGTCGTCGCGCGATAGCGCTCCGCCTCGGGGTCGGGGGCGCCCTCGTCATGCCGGGTGGCGGGGCGGGAATGGCTGCGCTCGTCCATGCGTATCCTCCTTCTGGCGGGCGACAACCCGAGCCAGGAAGCTGAACGCGGTCGCACCGGGAGGTTTCCGGGCCGGCACCGGCCGCCGGTCGTTGCCGCGGTGCTTGACCGGCGCAGTCTGGCGTCGGAAAGGCGCGCATGGCCTTCGACATCCTCGTCACCGCTCCCCACCTCGAGCCCGCCGGGCGCGACCTGCTGGAGGCGGCGGGTTGTCGCCTCGATTTCGTCTCCCTCGAAGGCGGGCGGGAGGAGCTGGCGCGCAAGCTCTCCGCGACGCCCTTCGACGGCGTGATCTCCCGCTTCATGCCGATCTCGGGCGAGGCGATGGCCGGCTGCCCGACGCTGCGCGCGATCTCCCGCGCCGCCGCGGGCTTCGACATCATCGACGTCCCCACCGCCACTGCGCGGGGCATCGCCGTGCTGACCGCCGTGGGCGCCAATGCGCAGTCGGTGGCCGAATACACGATCGGCCTGGTCCTCGCCTGCGCCCGCGACATTCCGCGCCACGACCACGCCACGCGCGTCGGCGGGTGGGAGCGCTCGCGCCTCGGGATCGAGCTGCATGGCCGCACTCTCGGCCTGGTCGGCTACGGCCGCATCGCGCGCGGCGTGGCGCGGATCGCGCTGGCCATCGGCATGCGGGTGGTCGCCTGGAGCCCGCGCCTGGGTCAGGCCGGTGACATCGCGCCGGTGGAGCGCGCCGCGTCGCTGCACGATCTGCTGGCGCGCGCCGACGTGCTCTCGCTGCATTGCCCGCTCACCGCGGAGACGCGCGGCATGATCGGCGCGGCGGAGCTGGCGCTGCTGGGGCCGGAGGCGATGCTGGTGAACACCGCGCGCGCCGGGCTGCTGGACGAGGCGGCGGTGGTTGCCGCGCTGCGCGAGGGCCGGCTGCGCGCCGCGGCGCTCGATGTCCGCCCGACCGAGCCGCCGCCGGCGGAGCTCCGCCTCGGCGAGGTGCCGAACCTGATCCAGACGCCGCATATGGGAGGCGCCACCACGATCGCGCGCGCCGCGACGGCAAAGACCGCCGCGACGCATCTGCTGGACGTGCTGCTCGGGCGGCCCCTGCCGCCCGATGCCTGCGTGAATCCCGAAGTCCTGCGCCGCTGACCGGCTGTCAGGCGTTCGCGGGCACCAGGCGATACCCCGTGCCGGCGCGCTCCACGTGGCCGGTGGCGGGCATCGGGAAGTGGTAGCCGACCACCGGGATGCGGTCCGTCGCGGCGCGGTCGAGCAGGCGCTTGCGCGTCTCGATCGCCATCTGCGGGTCCTGGTCGAAGACCGGGATCCACTCGGGATTGGTCATGAAGAAGGCCGGGTTGTTCACGGCATCGCCGATCACCAGCAACTGCGCGTTTCCATTCGCCACGATGAAGGAGCAATGGCCTGGCGAATGGCCCTCCGTCGCGATGGCGGTGATGCCCGGTGCCACCTCGGCGCCCGGTCGGAACGTGGTGACGCGGCCCTGATAAGGCGCGAACTTCGCGCGGACGTTGGCGAAGCCAGGGCGGCGGCCGGCGGGGGCGCGGCTCTCCTCGCCGGCATCGTTCCAGAATGCCCATTCCTTCTCAGGCACCATCACCGGCACGTTGGGGAACAGCGCCTGGCCGTTCGCATCGGTTAGGCCACCGATGTGGTCGCCGTGGAAATGGGTATGCGCAATCAGGATCACCTGCGCCGGATCGAGGCCGGCGGCACGCATGTTCGCGACCATCTGGCTGGCCTGGCTGCCGCGGCCGACATCCAGCATCACCAGGCCGCGCGGCGTGCGCACGACGGTGACGTTGAACGGGTTGTTCAGCGCGGTGCCGGGCATGCCGGCCGCCTGCATCGCTGCGCTGACCTGCGCCGGCGTGGCGTTCATGACGAAGCCTTGCGTCGCGTCGGGACGGACGGCGATGCCGTCGGTCACGATGAAGGCTTCCAGCGCACCGACCGGTACGCGGTGGAAGGCGGGCGCGGTGGCCTGTGCGGCGGCGAGTTGCGGCGCGAGCGCAAGGCCGGCGCCGGCCGCGAGCGCTGCGCGGCGGGTGATCTCGGTCATTCTCGTTGTCTCCTCAGGGCTCAAACGCCGTTGATCCAGTCGGCGGCGACATAGCGGAAGCCGTCCCCTTCGCGCGCGATGCGGCCGGCGATCGGGAAGGGGAAGTGGTAACCGGTGACCCAGAGCCGCTCCGTCGCCGCGCGGTCCAGCAGGCGGCGGCGATTCGCCTCGGCCATCTGCGGGTCCATGTCGAAGACCGCATGCCAGCCGGGATTGCGGGCGAAGAGCTCGGGGCGGTTGGTGGTGTCGGAGAGCACCAGCAGCCCGGCATCGCCGTCCGCTACCTCGAAGACGGTGTGGCCCGGGGTGTGGCCATGCGCGGCGATGGCGCGCACGCCCGGCACGATCTCGGCGTCGGTGCCGAACTGGCGCAGCTTTGCGCGATACGGGCCGAAGCGCCGCTCCACCGCGGCGAAGAGCGGGCGCATCCCTTCCGGCGCGCGGGATGCGGCGCCCGCATCGGTCCAGAAGCGCCATTCGGCTTCCGGCACCGCGATCTCTGCGTTCGGGAAGACCACGGCGTTGTCGCGCGTGGTCAGGCCGGAGATGTGGTCCGGGTGGAAATGGCTGTGCACCACCAGCGTCACCTGCTCCGGCGTGACGCCCGCGGCGCGCATGTTCGCCATGGCCCAGCCGCCGGTCGGCGCCAGCTGTCCGCCGGTCCCGGCATCGAACAGCACGGTGTGGGGACCGGACTGCAGCATCGTCACCGAATAGGGGATGCGCAGCGGATCGGTGCCGAGAAAGGCCTCCCGCGCCGCACGCTCGGTCGCTTCCTGCGACGCGTTGCGGATCAGCCCGGCCAGGGGGCGCTGGAAATAGCCATCGAACAGCGTGGTGAGCGTGGCGGCGCCGAGGCGGAAGCGGAAGAAGCCGGGGGTGGCCGGCGGCGGCACCGGGGCCGGTGCCTGGGCAAGGGCGGCGGGTGCGCGGAGCAGCGCGGGTGCGGCGAGTGCCGCGGCCGCGCCCAGCATGACGGATCGGCGGTGCATCTGGCTCGATTTCCCGTGTCTGACCGTGGCTTCAGCTTGGTTGCGGCGAACCGTTTGCAACCCCGCCGTGACTCTCCTCGCAAGGATCCCTCCCGTCCCGCCAGGCGAGCAGCACGCGCATGGCCCGGACGAGGGCAAGCTGCCCTTCCGGCGGCACCGCCGCCGGCTCCACATGGCCGAAGCCCGGCACCAGCACCATCAGGGCGCGGCCCGGCGGCAGTGCCTCCGCCAGTGCCGCCGACTGCGTCCAGGGGATCACCGGGTCCTCCAGCCCGTGGATCGCCAGCGTGCAGGTGCCGAGGTGGGCACGCGCGGGGTCGAGCGCCGCCAGCGCGGCGCGCGCGGCTGCCGGCAGGGCGGCGAGGCGGTCCGGGATGCGCGCCGGATCACGCTCGGTCGCCAGGGCGAGCGCGGCGCGTCCCTCCGCGCCGAGGCCGGGCGGAGGCGTGGCTGGCAGCGGCTCGGCCGTGTCCAGTAGCCGCGCGGCGGCACCGCGCAGCAGCCAGCGATCGCTGCGGTCGGGCATCGACTCGGCGATGGCGAGCAGGAAGGCACCGATGGCGAAGCGGTTCGGCGCCGCCCGGCGCCAGGCGGCCTCGCCGGGGGCACGGTGCGCGCCGGTGGCGGCGAACACTGCCATTGCCTCGATCGCGTGGAAGCCACCGACCGTCACCACCAGCTCCGCCACCCCGTCCTGCGCGGCCAGGAGTGCCGGCGCGGCGGCGAAGGAGATGCCGGCCAGCGCCACGCGCCGCCCTGCCGCCGCTTCCGTCCGCGCTGCCTGCCGCATCGCCGCGATATCCGCCGGGTCGAGGGTGAGGCGCCGCGCGCCGGGAAGGTCCGGCACGCGCACGGCCAGGCCGGCCCGGGCAAGGCTCTCGGCCACCGGCAGCAGCCTTGGGTCGTCGCGCCCCGCCTCGGCGAAGCCCGGCGCCAGCACGATGGCGGCGCGCGCTTCGCCGTCGCCGGGTAGCCAGAGATCGGCATTCGGCAGGCGCTGCCGGCGCGGCGGCGGCGTGGTGCGGCCGAGTTCGGTGCGGTCCGGCCCGTACTCGATCGCCTCCAGCACCACGCCGGCCTCGCCGCCCAGCAGCCGCGCGCAGCCGCCGGCGCCGAGCGCCGCGGCCAGCGTCAGCGTGCGAAGGCGACGACGGATTCGAGATGTGCCGACCATCGGAACTGGTCCACCGGCGTTGCCGCCGTCACCGCGAAGCCGGCGGCATGCAGCGTCTCTGCGTCGCGCGCCAGCGCCACCGGGTTGCAGGAGACATAGACGAGGTGCCGGACATCGCTGCGGGCGAGCTGCGCCACCTGCTCCGGCGCGCCGCCATAGGGCGGGTCCAGCACCACCACGGCGAAGGGCCTGAGCTCCGCCGGGAGGAAGGGCTGGCGCGCCAGGTCGCGACGCACCGCCGCCAGCCGCGCCCCGGCCTTGCCGGCGGCCGCGGCCAGCGCGGCGACCGCCTCGGCATCGCCCTCCACCGCCGTGACGCGGCCGCGCGTGGCCAGCGGGAAACTCAGCGTGCCCAGGCCGGCATAGAGGTCGAGGATGCGCGACCGGCCGGACAGCTTCGCCGGCAGCCCGGCCAGCACCGCGGCGGCGATCGCTGCCTCGCCCTCGCGGCTGGCTTGCAGGAAGGCGCCGGGCGGCGGCGCCACCTCCACGCCGCCGAGCAGCAGGCGCACCGGGCCTGTCTGCGCCGCCGTCTCGTGCAGGCCGTCGCCGGGCCTGGTCCCTTGGGCCCAGGCGATGCGCGGAATCGCCATCTGCTGCGCAAAGGCGGCGAGCAGCCTGCGGCCGGCGGCGTCGAGCGGCTTGTCGGTGCGCAACAGGATGTCCGGCCCGCTGTCGAGCAGGTTCACCACTGCCGAGCCCTCGCGTGACAGTGCCGGCAGGCGCTTCAGCAGCGCGCGCAGTGCCGGCAGCAGCGCGACGAGCTCCGGCCGCAGCACATGGCATTCCGCGAGGTCGAGCACCGTGGCGGCGCCGCGGGCGTGGAAGCCGATGGCGACAGCGCCGCCATGCGCACGCCGCAGTGCCAGATCGGCGCGGCGCCGGCTGTTGGGCGGTGTGACGATGGTCTCGGCGACCGGCGCGTCGGGGAAGCCGGCACGCGCCAGCGCCTCGACCAGGCGCGTGCGCTTCCAGGCGGATTGTGCCGCCAGATCCCAGTGCTGCAGCGTGCAGCCGCCGCAGCCTTCCAGGAAATGCCGGCAGGGCGGCGCGACACGGTCGGGGGAGGCGGCCTCGATCGCCTCAAGCACCGCCTGGCCGCGACCGGCGGGGCGGGCGCGCACCACCTCGCCGGGCAGCGCGCGCGGGATGTGCAAGGGCCCATCCGGTGTCTCGGCAACGCCATCGCCGGCGCTGCCGAGGCGGGTGATGCGGTAGGCGGGGGCCTCAGCCCCCAAACGCGTTCAGCCCGGTCTGCGCACGGCCGAGGATCAGCGCATGCACGTCATGCGTGCCCTCATAGGTGTTCACTGTCTCGAGGTTCATGACGTGCCGGATGACGTGGTACTCGTCCACGATGCCGTTGCCGCCATGCATGTCGCGGGCGACGCGGGCGATGTCGAGCGCCTTGCCGCAGTTGTTGCGCTTCACCAGGGAGATCATCTCGGGCGAGGCCTTGTGCTCGTCGAACAGGCGGCCGACGCGCAGCACGGCATGCAGGCCGAGGGTGATCTCGGTCATCATGTCGGCGAGCTTCTTCTGGATCAGCTGCGTCTGCGCCAGCGGCTTGCCGAACATCTTGCGGTTCAGCGTGTACTCGCGCGCTGCATGCCAGCAGAACTCGGCCGCGCCGAGCGAGCCCCAGGCGATGCCGTAGCGCGCGCGGTTGAGGCAGCTGAACGGGCCGGCGAGGGACTTCACGCCGGGCAGGCGGTTCTCCTCCGGCACGAAGACCTCGTCCATCATGATCATGCCGGTGACGGAAGCGCGCAGGCTGAACTTGCCCTCGATCTTCGGGAAGGTGAGGCCCTTCATCCCGCGCTCCAGCAGGAAGCCGCGCAGCACGCCCTCATCGTCCTTCGCCCAGACCACCGCGACATCGGCGATCGGCGAGTTGGTGATCCAGGTCTTGGAGCCGCTGAGCAGGTAGCCGCCATCCACCTTCTTCGCGCGGGTGCGCATCGAGGCGGGGTCGGAGCCGGCATCGGGCTCCGTCAGGCCGAAGCAGCCGACCCATTCACCGGTGCGCAGCTTGGGCAGGAACTTCTGCTTCTGCTCCTCGGACCCGTAGGCGTGGATCGGGAACATCACCAGGCTGGACTGCACGCTGAAGGCGCTGCGGTAGCCGCTGTCCACGCGCTCCACCTCGCGTGCCATCAGCCCGTAGGCGACGTAGGAGACGCCCGCGCAGCCATAGCCTTCGAGCGTGGCGCCGAGGAAGCCCATCTCGCCGAACTCGTTCATGATCTCGCGATCGAAGTGCTCGTTGCGGTTCGCCATGAGCACGCGCGGCATCAGCTTTTCCTGGCAGAACTGCCGGGCCGCATCGCGGATCATCCGCTCGTCTTCCGTCAGTTGCTCGTCGAGCAGCAGCGGGTCGTCCCATTTGAAGGGCGCCAGCGAGGATTTCTTCGGGGCCTGTTCGCCGGCGACCTGGGAGACGATGTTCATGGCTACCTCCTGGCGCTGCGGCGCCGGGAAGGCCGCGCGCGCGTTCCGCGGTGCAATCTAGGCGGTTGTCCGTGCCGGGCAACCGCCATTTGCGGCTCAGGCCGCTTCGGCCTCGCTCTCGGTCTCCGGCGAGGCGTCGCGCTTCGGCCGGGGGATCGCAACCAGCATGAAGGCAGGGACGCTGTCGCCGAAGCCACGAACCGAGGGGCCGAGATCGTCTCGCCGGTCGCGGCGGTGGTCGTCGCGACGATACTCGTCGCGTCGTGCATCAGGGCCACGGTCGCGGCGCGGCTCCGCGGCGCGATCGTTGCGCGCCTCGGGCACGCGGTCGTCCCGACGCGGACGGCGGTCGTCGCGCCGGGGCTCGGCGGCGCGCTCACCGCGCGCCTCGGGAGCCCTGTCGTGGCGCGGCTCGGCGGCGCGGTCGTCGCGGCGGGGGCGCCGGTCGTCGCGTCGCGGCTCCGCCGCGCGATCGGGTCGCGGCTCCGCCGCGCGATCGGGTCGCGGCTCCGCCGCGCGGTCGGGACGCGGCTCCGCCGCGCGGTCGGGACGCGGCTCCGCGCTCCGCTCCTCGCGCCGCGGGCGGCCTTCGTCCCGGCGCCCGCGACCGTCAGGGCGGCCGCGCTCCTCGCCGCCACGGCCACGGCCACGCTCGGGGCCGCCACGGCTGGGCGCACGGCCGAAGCGGCCGCGCTTCGCTTTTGCGCCCTCGGCGATCTCCTCGGGCGTCACCGGATCGAGGCCGTCGATCTCCATGCGCGGAATCGGCGTGCCGGTCAGCTTCTCGATCGCCGCGAGGGACTTCGCATCCTCCGGCGCGCTCAGCGTATAGGCATGGCCCTCGCGCCCCGCACGGCCGGTCCGGCCGATGCGGTGGACGTAGTCCTCGGCATGGAAGGGGACGTCGAAGTTGAACACGTGGCTCAGGCCGCCGATGTCGAGTCCACGTGCCGCGACGTCGCTGCACACCAGCAGCTTGACGTCGCCCGCCTTGAAGCGGTTCAGCGTCGCAAAGCGGGAGGACTGGTCCATGTCGCCATGCAGCGCACCGACCGAGAAGCCGTGCTTCTTGAGCGACTTGTAGAGGATGTCCACGTCAACCTTGCGGTTGCAGAAGATCAGCGCGTTCTGCACTTCCACCTTGCGCAGCAGTCGGCGCAGCGCCTCGCGCTTGTCGTGCTCGCGGACCCAGACCAAGCCAGCCACGATGGTGGTCGCGACGGAGGCCGCGCGGCTCACGGTGATCTCGCGCGGGTTCTGCAGGAAGGCATCGGCCAGGCGCCGGATCTCGGGCGCCATGGTGGCCGAGAAGAACAGCGTCTGCCGCATGCGCGGCAGGAAGGAGACGATGCGCTCCACATCGGGGATGAAGCCCATGTCGAGCATGCGGTCGGCCTCGTCGATGACGAGAACCTTGCAATCCGCCAGCAGGATGCGACCGCGATCGAACAGGTCGAGCAGCCGGCCGGGCGTGGCGATCAGCACGTCCACGCCCTTCTCCAGCACGTCGCGCTGATCGTTCATGCTCTCGCCGCCGATCAGCAGCGCGTGGTTCAGGTTGAGGTGCTTGCCGTATTTGACGAAGTTCTCGGCAACCTGCAGCGCCAGCTCGCGCGTCGGCTCCAGGATGAGCGAGCGCGGCATGCGCGCCTTCGCGCGGGAGCCTGCGAGGATATCGAGCATCGGCAGGGTGAAGCCGGCGGTCTTGCCGGTGCCGGTCTGCGCCACGCCCAACACGTCGCGGCCCATGAGCACGACGGGGATCGCCTGCTCCTGGATCGGCGTGGGGTAGAGATAGCCGCTCTCCATCACCGCACGGAGGATCGGCTCGGAGAGCCCTAGGTCGGCGAAGGTGGTCTTGGCGGCTTCCTCGGCGAGCGCCTCGTCCTCGGCGGTGGGGCCAGCCTCGTCCTCATCGGACTCGTCATCGTCGTCGTCGTCATCATCGGACGAGTCGTCATCATCGTCATCGTCATCGTCATCGTCGGACGAGTCGTCGTCATCCTCGTCCTCGTCCTCGTCCGACTCGTCCTCGGAGTCATCCTCCTCGGGGCCCTCGTCGGAGCCGGCTTCCGCCACTGCCCGGGTCGGCGGTGTCTCATCCCCGCCGGGCGCAGCCGTCTCCGCTTCCGCAACGGGCTGCTCGGAAGGCGCGGCAGCCTGGGGCGCCGCCTCCGTCGGCGGCACCTCCGGCAGCGCCGGGGTCGCAGCATCGGGGTTGGCGGCGTCGTGCTCGGGCTCGCCCGCGCGCGGGGCGGTCGCGTCGCTCTGATCGGTCAAAGTCGGTTCTCTAATGGCCTCTGGCCTGGCGGCGCCGTGCGTCCCGGCGGAGGATCCGGTGGGACTGGCGGCGGCAAGGGCGCCCCGCGAGCGCAACGATCAGCGCGCGGGGCCTGGGGGAACGCCAGCCATATGCGCCGAACCGGGCGAAAAATCAAGGCGCCACGCGCCAGGCGAGACCGGCGCAGCCCGGCCAGCCCCGCATCAGCCCAGGCAGCGCAGGAACAGCACCGAGGGATGCGCGATCTCGCCGACTTCGGGCGCGGTGCGCGGCGTGCCCTCCGCGAAGCGCGGCGTCACGCCATGGCGGCGAAGGAACTCCAGGGCTTCGCTGCCCTTCACCGCGAAGTTCACGTTCTGCGGGATGTCGCCGGTGCGCTGCGCCACCCGCTGCGCATTCAGCTTGGAGACGATCACCCCCACGACGTTGCCCGCCATGTCGAGCAGCGGCCCGCCGGAATTGCCCGGCTGCACCGGTGCGCTGATCTGGAACTGCCGCTGGTTGTCGCCGAGCCCCGCCAGCGCCGAGATCTCGCCGGTGGTCAGCGTCGGCCCGGAGGAGAGCAGGCCGGCGAGCGGGAAGCCGTAGGTCACCACACCCTCGCCGCGGCGCAGGCTGCCCTCCCGCCGGAAGGCGAGTGGCGGGCCGACATTCTCCGGCACCTCCAGCAGCGCCAGATCGCGCTCCCGGTCGCTGGCCAGCACGCGGACCGGCGCCTCGGTGCCGGCGGCGTTGCGCAGGCGCAGCCCGCGGCACTCGTTGACGACATGGTGGTTGGTCAGCGCGCGCCCGGGCGCGATGACGAAGCCGGTGCCGGTGGAGAGCGTGCGCCCCGTGCCGGCTGGCGGCCCGGGCGGCGGCGCGCCCGGCTTGCCGGCCACGACGGGCGCCGGCGCGCCGGCGAGCGGCGGTGGCTTGGCGGTCGGCAGCGGCGGGAAGCCGGTGGGCGCTGGCCGGAAGCCCGGCGCGTTGGAGGGCGGCGGCTTGCCAGGGATGTCCTGCGCTAGGGCGACGCCCGCGGCGGCGAGGCCGATCAGCAACGCGGGCAGAAGGGATGAGGGGCGCATCGTCCGGGAACCATGCCGATATCGCAGTGTCGCGGTCAATCGTGCCGGACGCCGGTTACAACAATCCTTCGCGCCGGAACGAAAGGTGGCGCCGGTTGCCGATGATCAGGTGGTCGTGCAGCACCATCCCGAGCGCGGTGGCGGCCGCCTTCACCTCCGCAGTCATCTCGATGTCGGCGCGCGAGGGCGTAGGGTCGCCGCTCGGGTGGTTGTGCACCAGGATCAGCGCGGTGGCGCCGAGTTCCAGCGCACGCTTCACCACCTCCCGTGGGTAGACAGGCGTGTGGTTCACCGTGCCCTTCGCCTGCGCCTCGTCGGCGATGAGGCGGTTCCTGGTGTCGAGGTAGAGCACGCGGAACTGCTCGATCTTCTCGCGCGCCATGGCGGCATTGAGGTAGGCGGTCAGCCGGTCCCAGCTGTTCAGCACCGGCTGTTCCTGCACCTCGGCACGGAGCAGCCTGAGGGCGGCGGCCTGCGACGCCTTGATGACGGCCACGGCGGAGTCGCCGACGCCCTCCACCTCCTTCAGCTCCGCCGGCGTCGCGGCCAGCACGCGGGCGAAGCTGCCGAAGCGGGCCACCAGTGCGCGGGCGATCGGCTTGGTGTCGCGGCGCAGGACGGCGAAGAACAGCAGCAGCTCGAGCAGCTCATAATCCGCCAGCGCCTCCGGCCCGGCGGTCAGCAGCTTCTGGCGCAGCCGCTCGCGATGGCCGAGATGGCCGGGCGGCGCCTCGGAGGTGTCCGGCAGTGCCAGGTCGAGCAGTCCGGGACCGGCCTCGGCAAGCTGGGGTTTGCGGCGCATCGCCGGCAGCCTGCACCGGCAGGTCGCCGCTGTTCAACCGCTGCGCAACGCGCCGCCTGCGATCAGGTCCGGTAGGGCGGGCGGTGAAGGCCGGCCGGCGAGATGGTGAAGATCTCCACCCCCTCCTCGGTCACGCCGACCATGTGCTCGAACTGCGCCGAGAGCGAGCGGTCCCGCGTCACGGCGGTCCAGCCATCGTCGAGGATCTTCACCTCCGGGCGGCCGGCATTCACCATCGGCTCCACGGTGAAGAACATGCCGGCCTTGAGCTGCGGGCCTTCGCCGGGACGGCCGAAATGCAGCACGTTCGGCGGCTCGTGGAAGCGCCTTCCGATCCCGTGGCCGCAGAAATCGCGCACCACGGAGAAGCGGTGCCGCTCGACGAAGGCCTGGATCGCGTGGCCGACATCGCCGAGCGTCGCGCCGGGGCGGATCGCCGCGATGCCGCGCATCATCGACTCGTAGGTCACGTCCATCAGCAGCCGCGCCTTGGTCGAGGCCTGGCCCGCCACGTACATGCGGCTGGTGTCGCCATGCCAGCCATCGAGGATGACGGTGACGTCGATGTTGACGATGTCGCCATCGCCCAGCACCCGCTCGCCGGGGATGCCGTGGCAGACCACATGGTTGATCGAGGTGCAGGAGGATTTCGTGTAGCCGCGATAGCCGAGCGTTGCCGGCACCGCGCCGGCGGCAACGATGTGGTCGTGGATGATGCGGTCGATCTGCTCGGTGGTGATGCCGGGCTTCACATGCGGCGTGATCATGTCGAGGGTCTCGGCGGCCAGCCGGCCAGCACGACGCATCCCCTCGAAATCCTCGGGGCGGTGAAGGGTGATGCGGCGCGACTCGCCGCCCTGCTGTTCCATTCCTGCGATGGTCCGCCGCGAATGCTGAATAATGTGGCGAAGATGCGCGCCCGGCGGGGGCATTGCAAGGCGCGCATGACGGCGAGCGGCTCAGGGCAGGGATGCGGCGGCAGCCGTCCCACGCACCCGGCCGCAGCATGATCCGGGACGACATAAGGGATTCATCAAGGATATTCGGCGATGAGGAGCATCGCATTTTAAAGACGAACGCAGAAAGCGTAGCGATGGCCCGGCTTCCCAGGGAGTTCACAGTTGAAGATCTGCGATGTCGCGCTCCTGTCGCGTGTCGTGCGCCGGGTTGCGCTCGCGCCGCCTCCGCTGCGTCCGGCCATGGGTGTGGGTGCCATCGTCGGGCCCATACGCATGGCATCGCGCCCGCTGCGGGTCTGCCGCGATGTCGGCGCGCTGGCGCTGGCCGGGGCGACGGCCGGGGTGACGCCCGCCGTCGCGCCGAGCCCCCGCATTGCCGATCCGCCAGCCTCGCCCACGGTGGCGCCGGAGGCGGGCGCGCCGGGCTGGGTGCTCGACGGGCCGCTGCTTGGCGGCCAGCTTGGCAGCTTCGGCGGTGGTCCTGGCGGGGCAGGGGGCGCGCCGCGCCACCCCGGCCCGCCACAGCCCTTCTCGCCCCCGGCTGCGCCGCCGGATGCGCCCCCCTTCGATCCCTCCGGCACCGAGCTGACCTCGCAGGTGGTAAGGGTGCCGGAGGTGCCCGGCCCGGTCGCCGTGCCGGAGCCCCCGCTGGTCGGCCTGCTGGTGGTGGCGGTGCTCGCCGTGCTCCTGCTGCGCCACCGCAACCGCGCCGGATAGGCGTTCAGCCCCCCGCGCGATCGCCGGCCTTGCGTTCCACCGTGCCGAGCGCATCGGCCAGGCGATGCGTCGCGCTGCCCGGTCGCGCCGGCTTCTGCTGGCTCTCATGCGGTGCCCAGCCGGTCAGCACCAGCAACTTCAGGCTGGGCGATATCCCCTCCGGCCCCAGCGGCAGGGCGGCGGCGGCCATCGGCAGCAGCGCCCGCGGCGGCGTACGCCGGTCGCGCGCGAGCACCGCATTGGCCTCCCCCGCCGCGCGCAGATCGGCGAACAGCCCAAGCGGCGAGCGATAGGCGATCGGCACATCCTCCGCATCGGCCACCGGCAGCGCGAAGCCGGCGCGCTGCAGCAGGCCGGCCGTGTCGCGCAATTCCGGGAAGGGCGAGACGCGGGGGGAGAGTCCGCCGCGCAGGCTGGTTTCCGCCTCGGCCAGCGCGTCCCGCAGCGGCTGCAGCGTGCCGAGGCCGGGCAGGGAGGCGAGGAACAGCCCGTCCGGCGCCAGAGCCCGGCGGATCTGGATCAGCGCGCCCGGCAGGTCGTTGACCCAGTGCAGCGAGACGCTCGCCACGATCAGGTCGAAGCTCTCGGGTGCGAAGGGCAGGAACTCTTCATCCGCCGCCACCGGCAGGCTTCCTCCCCCCTTGGCTGCCCGCGCCGCCATGGCCGGGGAGAGGTCGGCCGAAACCACGAAGGGGATGCCCCGCGCGGCCAGCCGCGGCGCCACCACGCCGCGGCCGCCGAGGTCGAGCGCGCGGGTGAAGCGCCTGGTGGTATCGTCCAGCCGGTCGAGCAGGCGGTCGGCGCAGTCCTCGAGGATCGGCGCGACGGCGTCGATGGTCGCCGCCGCCCGGTCGCGCCGGCGCCGCACCAGGCGGCGGTCGAAGACCTGCATCGCGTCGGAGACGCGGGGACCCCGCTTGTCCATCCCGGCCAGATGCGCCCGCTTCGCCCCGGCCGCAAGCAGGAGTAGGATTGCCCAACGACCACCGGAGGAACCCAGCGATGAACGCCACCGATGTCTCCGCCGCCCGCTCGGCCGCGGTGTCCGCCACCATCGACCGGATCCGCGCCATCGAGGCGCAGCAGGGCGTCACCCGCCCGGCGCTGGAGGCGATCCGCGAGGAGCTGCTGAAGCTCGCCGCGCAGGAGCACCTGTTCCCCTCGGCCAACTTCCCGCCGCCGCCGAATGGCGAGAAGGGCTCCAACCGCTACCTGCTGCAGGAGGATCCGGGCAACCGCTTCGCGCTCTACCTCAACGCGCTGAACCCCGGCAATTCGACCAAGCCGCACGACCACACCACCTGGGCCGTCGTCGTCGCCGTGGACGGGCAGGAGCTGAACAAAGTCTATGAGCGCGCCGATGACGGCTCCGACCCCGGGAAGTGCGAGCTCCGCCTGCGCGAGGAGGTGATGGTCGAGCCCGGCCGCGGCATCTGCCTGATGCCGGAGGACATCCACTCCATCCACACCA
This sequence comes from Falsiroseomonas sp., assembly GCF_041690465.1. Taxonomy (GTDB): domain Bacteria; phylum Pseudomonadota; class Alphaproteobacteria; order Acetobacterales; family Acetobacteraceae; genus Falsiroseomonas. Next base: position 38,798 of record NZ_JAWLHG010000036.1, read on the forward strand.
CCGGCAGCGTGCCGACGCGCCATCTCCACATGTACGGGCTGGCGCTGGAGAAGCTCGACAACCGCAAGGGCTACGACCCGGAGACCGGCACGGTCGTGCCCTACAACAAGAACTTCATGAAGCCGACCGCCTCCGCGAAGGCCTGAGACCATGGCCGCCCCGCGTGTCGCACCGGCGACGCTGAAGGCCTGGCTCCGGGATGGCGGCGAGCTCGCCCTCCTCGATGCGCGGGAGGAGGGCGAGTTCTCCGCCGCCCACCTGTTCTGGGCGGTGCCCTGCCCGCTTTCCGTGGCGGAGCTCCGCGCGCCGGCGCTGCTGCCGCGGCGCGGCGTGCGGGTGGTCTGCGCCGATGGCGGGGAGGGCCATGCCGAGCGCCTCGCCGCGGTGCTGGCCGGCATCGGCTGCACCGATGTGCATGTGCTGGAAGGCGGCACGCCGGGCTGGAAGGCGGCCGGCTACGAGGTGTTCTCGGGCGTCAACGTGCCGTCCAAGGCCTTCGGCGAATGGGTGGAGCACCATTACGGCACGCCGAGCGTGGACGCCGCCGAGCTCAGGGCCATGCAGGAGTCCGGCGAGGACCTGCTGATCGTGGATAGCCGCCCGCTCGGCGAGTTCCGCAACATGTCCATCCCCGGCGCTATCGACGTGCCGGGCGCGGAGCTGGCCTATCGCGTGCCCTCCATGCTGGCCGGGCCGGATACCACGGTGGTGGTGAACTGCGCCGGCCGCACCCGTTCCATCCTCGGCGCGGAGAGCCTGCGGCGGGCGGGGCTGTCCAACAAGGTCGTCGCGCTGCGCAACGGCACCATGGGCTGGGAGCTCGCCGGCTTCCGATGCGAGCGCGGCCGCACCGACCGCTATGCGGAGGGGACGCCGGCCGATGCGGCGGAGAGCCTCGCCCGCGCGCGCCGCTTCGCCGCCGAGCACAACGTGCAGTCGCTCGACCGCGCGGGGCTCAGCGCGCTGCGCGCCGAGACGGGCCGCACCACCTATCTGTTCGATGTGCGCGATCCGGCCGAATACGCCGCCGGCCACCTGGAAGGCTCGCGCAGCGCGCCCGGCGGGCAGCTGGTGCAGGCCACCGACCAATGGGTGGCGGTGCGCGGCGCCCGCATCGTGCTGGTGGACGATACCGGCACGCGCGCGAACATGACGGCGGCCTGGCTGCGCCAGCTCGGCGGCTGGGAGGTCTTCGTGCTCCAGGACGGCCTCTCCGGCCGGCTGGAGACCGCGCTGCCGCCGGTGCTGCCGGCGGGCACGCCCGCGGTCTCGGTCGCGCAGCTCGCCGCGCTGCTGGCCGAGGGGGGCGCGAGCGTGGTGGATCTCGCCCGCTCCATCGCCTTCCGCGCCGGCCACATCCCCGGTGCGGTCTGGGGCGTGCGCACCCGGCTGAAGCAGGTCGCTGCGCGGCTGCCGGCGGATCGCCGCGTGGTGGTGACGGCGCCCGACCCGGCATTGGCCGCGCTCGGCGTGGCGGAACTGCGCGGCTTGGTGCCGGTGCCGGTCGCCGCGCTGGAGGGCGGCACCGCAGCCTGGGAAGCCGCCGGCTTCAAGCTGGCCGCCGACCGCACCAACCCGCCCGACGAGGCCTGCGTGGATGCCTGGCTGCGCCCCTATGACCGCAATCATGGCGTCGAGCAGGCGATGCGCGACTACCTGACCTGGGAGGTGGAGCTGGTCCGGCAGATCGAGCGGGACGGCGATGCGAAGTTCGGTTGACCCGCCGACGACGGCCGCGGCCTCTGGCCCCCGACGCATGCGTCGGGGGCGTTCGCACAGGCCGCTGTCGCGTTGGGTGGGATTGACGGGCTGTGCGCCGGCCGCATTGGCGGCCTCGGCCTGCATTGCGGGCCGTCCATGCGCGCTGCCCTGACGCAGGGGCTGCGTCGGCTTGGTGGCGTCGTCCTCGACGCGGTGCTGCCGCCACACTGCCTGACCTGCGAGAGCCCGGTGGAGTCGCAGGGCACGCTCTGCGGCGAGTGTTTCCGCGGCCTGCACCTGCTCACGCCTCCCTTCTGCCGCATCTGCGGGGTGCCTTTCCTGCATGCCGGGCAGGGCGGCCCGGACGCCCTGTGCCCTTCCTGCCGGGCGGAGCTGCCGGCTTTCGACCGCGCCCGTGCGGCGCTCCGCTACGACGAAGGCGCCAAGCGCCTCATCCTTCCCTTCAAGCATGCCGACCGCACCGACCTGGCCGGCCCGCTCGCCGCGCGGATGGCTCGCGCCGGCGCGGGCCTGCTGGCGGATGCCGACCTGCTCGCCCCGGTGCCGCTGCATTGGCGGCGCCTGGTCGCGCGCCGCTACAACCAGGCCGCGCTGCTTGCCGGCCGGCTGGCCAGCGGGGCCCGGAAGCCCTGGATCCCGGATCTGCTGCGCCGCCGCCGCCCCACCCCGACGCTCGGCGAGCGCGGCGCGGCCGAGCGGGCCGCCGTGCTGGAGGGCGCCTTCGCCGTCCATCCGCCGGCCATTTCCCGGATCGCCGGGCGGCGGGTGCTGCTGGTGGACGATGTGATGACCTCCGGCGCCACCGCCGAGGCCTGCGCCTGCGCCCTGCTGGCAGCCGGCGCGGCCGCGGTGGACGTGCTGGCCGCCGCGCGCGTACCCGATCCGCGCCTGGAGGAGGCTTGACGCCCGCGCATCGCGGGACGACCTCTGCGCGCATGCCCAAGGTCGAGATCTACGTCCAGGACTTCTGCCCCTACTGCGCGCGGGCGGTGTCGCTGCTCCAGAAGAAGGGCGTGCCCTTCGAAGAGAAATACGCCCCGCACGGCTCGGCGAACCGCGCCGAGGCGATCGAGCGCTCCGGCGGCCGCACCACGGTGCCGCAGGTCTTCATCGATGGGAAGCACATCGGCGGGTCCGACGACCTGATGGCGCTGGACCGCAAGGGCGGCCTCGATCCGCTCCTCGCCGCATAGGCGTCTGCTGGCACTCGCCAAGGCAGAGTGCCACACCATATAGTGCAATTCCGCCACTCTCGGCGGCCAGGGCCAGGGGAATGATCCACTACAAGCTGCGCTGCGGCGCCGGGCATGAATTCGAGGGCTGGTTCCAGGACAGCGACGGCTTCGACAAGCTGGCGAAGGTCGGGATGGTCGAGTGCACGGTCTGCGGGAACACGCAGGTCGAGCGCGCCCTGATGGCGCCCGCGGTGGTCTCCAGCCGCAAGAAGGCCAAACGGCCGCCAGCACCACCGCCGGCCGCCGAGGCGCCGCCCACCGCGGCGCCGGAGGGCCCGCCCGCCGGCCAGCGCATGGCCGCCGGCCCCATCCCGGCGCAACTCGTCGCCATGTTGCAGCGGCTGCGGAGCGAGGTGGAGAAGAGCTGCGACTACGTCGGCAAGGACTTCGCCGAGGAGGCCCGCAAGATGCACAACGGCGAGACCGAGGCCCGCGGCATCTATGGCGAGGCGACCGACGCCGAGGCTGAGGCGCTGGCCGAGGACGGCATCGACGTGGCCCGGCTGCCCTGGGTGCCGCGCGCGGACGGCTAGGCTCCGGCCGGCCAGGCGTGCCGCCGCCGGGTCCCGCCCAGTCCGGCGGCGCTCGCGGGAAGGCGCGGAGACTGCTCCGCGCCGTCCGTTCGCAACCGTTCGCGCGGCACAAGGGAGCCGCGGCCGGCAGGCGACCCTGAGCATCACAGGCGGCGTCTGCAGCAGCCTCAACACACGGTGCGACAGGGCCGCCCAAGTTGACGCCAGCGTGACCCGCCGATCGGCGGTTTCGCTATCGTGGCGATCGCGCCGCCAGTAAGAGAATTGGTCGGGTGGAGCACCCGGTCCGGACATGCGACGGGGCCGTGCGGGGGGGATGGCGCGTGAAGGTGATCTTCGTCGGTGGTCATGGCCGCTGCAACCCCGGCTACCCGCTGTCCTTGCGGGATGGCGCCATCACTGTGGTCTGGTACGGCGATCAGGGGAATCCGACCACGAAGCGGTTCACCAATGCGATCCTGCGCGGCGACTACGCCACAGCCCTGAGCACAAGCCCGGCGCGAAGTGAGATCTGCGAGCATTACACCTGCGCCTCGGTGGCGCTCGAGAGCGAAGTGCGCGCCGTCAACTTCCAGAAGGGTCGTTGGAACGGCGACGCCTACCTGTTCCAGGCGAAGCCGAATTTCCATGTGCCGCTCACGACGCTGGCCGCGGTGGCCAGGGCCAAATGGCCCGGCGAAGCCATCGAGTTCAGGTGGGTAGTCTGCCGCAGTTCGCTGCTGTCCGGGAAAAGGGGAACGCACGACTTCGACCTGAAGCTGAAGATGCCCGTGTTCGTCCAGGATCCCTCAGACAAGCACACCGAGGTGCCGTCCGGCGAGGTGATGGGGAACGGCGAGGGAGCCCTGTACATCGAGCAATGGAAGGGGATGGGGAGGGCCGAGTTGAACTACGGATCGGCGGATGAGGTACAGAAGGCCCGACTTCGGTCCGGTGAGTTGAGCGCGATGAAGCAGGATCTGGCGTTCTGACCGGACCGGTGCCTGCCTATCGCTCCGCCATCACCAGGTAGTTCACGCCGAGATCCCGGCTTTCCCGCCACCGCCCGGTCAGCGGGTCCATGCTCATCCCGGCCAGATCCGTCACCCGCAGCCCTGCCTTGCGCAGCCCCGCCCCGAGTTCCCCCGGCGTGACGAACATCCGCCAGTCATGCGTGCCCACCGGCAGCAGCCGCAGCAGGTATTCCGCGCCGACCTTCGCCAGCAGGAAGGAGCGCGCCGTGCGGTTCAGGGTCGAGAGGAAAACCTGTCCGCCAGGGGCAACCAGCCCTGCCAAAGCCGCCAGGAACGCGGCGCGGTCCTCGACATGCTCGATCACCTCCAGCGCCACCACCGCGTCGAACCGCGCACCCTCGGCGGCCAGTTCCTCCGGCGTCCCCTCGCGATAGGAGATCGCCAGCCCGCCGGCCGCGGCGTGGTCCCGCGCGGCCTGCAGCGCCTCGCCGGCGGCGTCGAGCCCGGTGACCTCGGCGCCCATGCGGGCGAAGGCCTCGGCGGCGAGGCCGGCGCCGCAGCCGACATCCAGCAGCCTCAGCCCCGCCAGATCCCGCCCCGTGCGGCCATGGGCCTTCGCGATCCGCTCGGCGATCCAGCCGGTGCGCAGCGGGTTCATCCGGTGCAGCGGCTTCATCGGCCCGTCCGGGTCCCACCAGCGCGCCGCCAGGGCGCCGAACTTCCGGATCTCCGCCTCGACCGCCGTTCCCGTCATGGCTGCTCCCGATCGTGGCGATTCGCACGCCTCCGGCGTGACGGCCGGTTGCCGCCCGCTCTCGCGCCGGTTATCTGAGCGCCCCCGGCGGGGCGCAACAGGGGCCGCCCCGGCATTCCGTGCTTCCGCCCCGCCTTCCAAGGCCCCCGGACCCAGGCATGGCCCGCATCGTGATGAAGTTCGGCGGCACCTCCGTCGCCGACCTCGACCGCATCCGCAACGTGGCCGGCCGCGTGAAGCGCGAGGTGGAGGCCGGCCATGAGGTCGCCGTGGTGGTTTCCGCCATGGCCGGCGCCACCAACCAGCTGGTGAAATGGTGCCAGGACCTGTCGCCGCTGCACGACGCGCGCGAATACGACACCGTGGTCGCCACCGGCGAGCAGGTGACCATCGGCCTGCTGGCCATCGCGCTGCAGACCATCGGCGTGGATGCCCGCTCCTGGCAGGGCTGGCAGATCCCGGTCGTGACCGATGGCGCCCATGGCAAGGCCCGCGTGGAGAGCATCGACGGCTCCGTGCTGATCGAGCGCATGCAGCAGGGCCAGGTGCCGGTGATCGCCGGCTTCCAGGGCATCGAGCGTGAGCGCAACCGCATCACCACCCTCGGCCGCGGCGGGTCCGACCTGTCGGCGGTGGCGGTGGCGGCGGCGGTGAAGGCCGATCGCTGCGACATCTACACCGATGTGGACGGGGTCTACACCACCGACCCGCGCATCGTGCCCCGCGCCCGCAAGCTCGAGAAGATCTCCTACGAGGAGATGCTGGAACTGGCCTCGGTGGGGGCCAAGGTGTTGCAGACGCGCTCCGTGGAGCTGGCCATGAAGCAGCGCGTGCGGGTGCAGGTGCTCTCCAGCTTCGAGGACAAGCCAGGCAGCCTGGTGGTTGACGAGGACGAGATCGTGGAACAGCCCATCGTGTCCGGCATCGCCTATTCGCGCGACGAGGCGAAGGTGACGCTCCGCCGCGTGCCCGACCGGCCCGGCATCGCCGCCATGGTCTTCGGGCCGCTCTCGGCGGCCAATGTGAACGTGGACATGATCGTCCAGAACGTGGGCGCGGACGGCACCACCGACATGACCTTCACCGTCGGCCGCACCGACCTGCCGCGCGCGAAGGATCTGCTGGAGAAGCAGCACGATGCCATCGGCTACGAGGCGCTGCTCGCCGACCCGGAGGTGGCGAAGATCAGCGTGGTCGGGGTGGGCATGCGCACCCATGCCGGCGTCGCCTCCACCATGTTCAAGGCGCTTGCGGAGAAGGGCATCAACATCCAGGTGATCTCGACCAGCGAGATCAAGGTCAGCGTGCTGATCCCGGTGGACTACACCGAGCTGGCGGTGCGCGCCCTGCACACCGCCTACGGCCTGGACGGACCCGATCCCGCCCGCCAGGCGGGCGAGTGACCCGCATGGATGCCGTGCCGGCAGAGACGTCGCCGCCCGCTTGGGCGCTGGCCAGGATCGACGCGCTGATGGCGCGCGGCGCCGCCTTCTTCGGCACCCGCTACGCGCTGATGGGCGGAGCGATGTCCTGGGTCAGCGAGCGCAACCTGGTCGCCGCGTTGTCGAATGCGGGCGCCTTCGGGGTGATCGCCTGCGGCGCAATGGAACCGCCGCGGCTCGCCGAGGAGATCGTCGGCACCCAGGCGCTGACGCAGAAGCCCTTCGGCGTGAACCTGATCACCATGCATCCGCGACTCGACCAGCTCGTGCAGACCTGCCTGGAGCACAAGGTCGGGCACATCGTCTTCGCCGGCGGCATTCCGCCCGGGGCGGCGATCAAGGCGGCGAAGGAGGGCGGCGCCAAGGTGGTCTGCTTCGCCCCGGCGCTCGCGCTGGCGAAGAAGCTGGTCCGCTCGGGCGCCGATGCGCTGGTGATCGAGGGCAGCGAGGCGGGCGGGCATATCGGCCCGGTTTCGCTGAATGTCCTGGCGCAGGAGATCCTGCCGCATGTGCGCGACGTGCCGGTCTTCGTGGCCGGCGGAATCGGCCGCGGCGAGGCGATCCTTTCCTACCTCGAGATGGGCGCGGCCGGCGCGCAGCTCGGCACCCGATTCGTCTGCGCCACCGAGTCGATCGCGCATCCAAAATTCAAGCAGGCCTTCATCCGCGGCGCCGCGCGCGACGCGCTGCCGACCGTGCAACTCGATGAGCGCTTCCCCGTCATCCCAGTCCGCGCGCTGCAGAATGCCGGCACCAAGCGCTTCCTGGACCATCAGGCCGCCACCATCCGGCGGTTCCTCGCCGGCGAGGTGGAGAAGGGCGCGGCGCAGCTCGACATCGAGCATTTCTGGGCCGGCGCGCTGCGCAAGGCGGTGATCGAGGGCGATGTCGAGAACGGCTCGCTGATGGCGGGCCAGAGCGTCGGGATGGTAACGCGCGAGCAACCCGCGGCTGACATCGTGCGGGAGTTGGTGTGGCAGGCGGCGGCCGCGCTCGCGGCACGCGAAGGGCCTTCCGGCGCGGTCTGAAATCGTTGGGCAAGTCACGGAAATGATATTGTCAATTGTGATCACGATATCGTTTGCCGACCGACAGGACGCGCGCTAGGTGTCGGTGCCGTGCCCTACGAGCTGAAGCGCCGCCCCCGACTCGTCGAGACAGAAGCTGCCGACGCAGCGCGCATCGGCGATGAACTGCGCGAATCGCGACTCGCCCTCGGCCACACCCTGCAGCAGATGGCTGCCAGCCTGCGCATCCGCCGCGCCTATCTCGAAGCGCTGGAGGAAGGTCGCCTGCGGGACCTTCCAGCCCCCGCCTACGCGGTCGGGTTCGTGCGCAGCTACGCCGACGCGCTGGGACTCGACCCCGACGACATGGTGCGCCGCTTCCGCGAGGCGTCCGGCCGTGCGGCCGCGGCGCCGAAGCTGGTCTTTCCGGAACCGGCCGCCGAGCGCGCTGTGCCGACCGGCGCGCTGGCCGCGATGGGTGCCGTATTCGCCGTCTGCGGCTATGTCGCCTGGTTCAACTGGTCGAATGGCGGCGGGCGCATCGTGGATGCCGTGCCGCCGGTGCCGCCGCGACTCGAGCAGGCCGCGGAGCTGGGCAGGGCGCAACTGCCGGGCCGCGAGGCGCTGATCGCGCGCAGCGACGCGCCTGCCACCCGCGACGCCGAAGCCGGGGCCCTGCCACTGGCCGCACTGCCGCCGCCGGGCGGGCTGCCGCCCTTGCCACCGCCGGGCGCCAATACCTCCGCGCAGGCGGCGACGATGAGTGCTGCGGGTGCCGCGCCGGTGCAGGCGCGGCCGCCTGCCGAGCCCGTCGCCACCCCGCCCGTCGAGGCGCCGCCTCCTGCCGAGGCGGCGCCGGCCGCGCCGCCCGTGGTCGCCATCCCCGGCGTGCCGGAGGGCACCCGCGTGGTGCTGCGTGCCCGCGCCGGCGATCCGGAAGGCGCCTGGGTCCAGGTGCGCGACCCCCGGTCCGGCCGGGTGCTGGTCAACCGCGTGCTGCGCAGCGGCGAGATCTGGGCGGTGCCCGCCCGCGAGGGCCTTCTGCTCGACACCGGCCGGGCGCAGGGGCTTGAGATCCTGGTGGACGGCCAGCCGCAGCCGGTGCTGGAGGGCCTGACCGGCGTGCGCCGGAACATCGCACTGGCCCCGGACGGGCTGGCCCAGCCATTGGTGCCGCCAACGGCCGCCGCGGCGCGGAACTAGCAACCCCCTGGGATCGGGCGCGCAAGCGCCATATCCTGCCGGCGGGCGGAACGGCCCCGGCCTGCGCGCCGGGGAGGGCCGTCCGCACGCAAGGCCGCCAAGGGATCCAGATGTCGTATCGCCCCTACCAGCAGATCCTGCGCCGCAAGTCCCGGCAGATTCGCGTCGGCAAGGTGCTCGTCGGCGGCGACGCGCCGATCAGCGTGCAGACCATGACCAACACGCCGACCGAGGATGCCAAGGCGACGATCGAGCAGATCCGCCGCTGCGAGCTCGCCGGCGCCGACATCGTGCGGGTTTCCGTGCCGACCGAGGAAGGCACCGCCGCGCTGGCCGAGATCGTGCGCGAGGTGAACGTGCCGATCGTGGCCGACATCCATTTCCACTACCGCCGCGCCATCGAGGCCGCCGAGGCGGGTGCCGCCTGCCTGCGCATCAACCCCGGCAACATCGGCAGCAAGGATCGCGTGAAGGAGGTGGTGAAGGCCGCCCGCGACCATGGCTGCTCGATCCGCATCGGCGTGAATGCCGGCAGCCTGGAGAAGCACCTGCTGGAGAAATACGGCGAGCCCAACCCGGAGGCGCTGGTCGAATCCGCCCTCTGGCATGCCGCGCACCTGCTCGACGAGGGCTTCGACGAATTCAAGATCAGCGTGAAGGCGAGCGACGTGTTCCTCGCCGTGGCCGCCTATCAGCAGCTTGCCGAGGCCTGCGACCACCCGCTGCACATCGGCATCACCGAGGCCGGCGGCAAGCGCGCCGGCACGGTGAAGAGCGCGATCGGCCTCGGCTCCCTGCTCTGGGCCGGCATCGGCGACACGTTGCGCGTCTCCCTCTCCGCCGAGCCGGAGGAGGAGGTGGCGGTCGGCTGGGAGATGCTGAAGTCGCTGCATCTGCGCCACCGCGGCGTGAAGGTGATCTCCTGCCCGTCCTGCGCGCGGCAGGGCTTCGACGTGATCCGTACGGTGGAGAAGCTGGAGGAAAGGCTCGCCCACATCAGCGAGCCCATATCGCTGTCCATCATCGGCTGCGTGGTGAACGGCCCGGGCGAGGCGCTGATGACCGATATCGGCCTCACCGGCGGCGGCGCGGGCACGCACATGGTCTATGGCATGGGCAAGACCAGCCACACGGTGAAGACCGAGGAGATGGTGGAACACATCGTCGGGCTGGTGGAGGCCCGCGCCGAGAAGCTGAAGGCGGCGAAGGCGGCCGAGGCGACGGCGGAGAAGCAGGCGGCGGAATAGCCGGCACCGCCGGCGAGTTGCGGCCGGCGGCGCATCGTCCCACACTCCTCCTTCATCGGAAACCGGCCGTGAACGCCGGACCGTTCACGGGAGGAACTCGATGCAGCAGCGCCTTGCCCGGCGCGGCCTTCTGGCCGCCGTCCTCGCGACCGGCCCGCTCGCCGCGGCCGGCCAGGGATCGTCCGGCTTCCCTTCGACCTCGCCGCGCCTGGTGCTCGGCTTCCCGCCAGGCAGCGCCGCCGATGTCTCGGCGCGCCTCATTGCGCAGGCGATGAGTGCACCGCTCGGCCAGGCCGTCGTGGTCGAGAACCGGCCGGGCGCCGGCAGCAGCATCGCCGCCGCGCAGGTTGCCCGCGCCGCGCCGGACGGCACCACGATGTTCCTCGGCTCCGTCGCCAACACCATCAACCATAGCCTGCGAACCGACCTGACCTTCGACTTCGCCAAGGATTTCGCGGCCGTCGCGCCGCTCGTCTCGGTGCCGAACATCCTGGTCGTGCATCCCTCCGTCGAGGCGCGCACGGTGCAGGAGCTGGTCGCGCTGGCGAAGCGGGAGCCGGGCCGGCTGTTCTACGGCTCCTCCGGCGTCGGTACCGCCCCGCACCTGTCGGGCGAGTTGTTCAACATGCTGGCCGGCGTGAAGCTGACGCATGTGCCCTATCCCGGCAGCGCCCAGGCGGCGACCGACCTCGTCGCGGGCCGCGTCGGGGTGATGTTCTCGCCGGCTTCGAGCGTGCTCGGCCACATCGCGGAGGGTCGGCTGCGGGCGCTGGCCTCCACCGGGCCTACCCGCGCCACCGCAGCGCCGGATCTGCCGACGATGGCGGAAGCCGGGGTGCCTGGCTTCACATCGAGCGTCTGGTTCGGGCTGGTCGTGCCGTCGGGCACGCCCGAGCCCGTCATCGCCCGCCTGTCCGCCGCGGCGCGGGCCGCCCTCGCCAACCCCGATGTTGCGCGCCAGCTTGCCGCCAACGGTTTCGAGATCCTGGAAGGCGGTCCGGCGGAGTTGCGGCAGCTGATCGCGGCCGAGACCGCCAAATGGGCGCGCGTCATCGAGGCATCCGGCGCGCGCGCCGGCTGATTGAGGGAGAACCAAGCCATATGCCTGCCAGCCTGGGGGTGGCCGAATGCCGCCGCTTCATCCGCGCGGTGTCGGAGAAGGCCAAGGAGATGGGCGTCCCCGTCTCGGTCGCGCTGGTCGGGCCGGAGGGCCACCTGATCGCCCTGGAACGGATGGACGGCGCCGGCTGGATCACGCCCGAGACCTCCTGGGCCAAGGCCTTCACCATGGCCGCCTTCCGCTCCATGAGCCCGCGCTTCCAGGACGGCCTCGTCACCCAGCACTGGCTGCGTGAGCGCAACCCGCAGCTGGCGGTGAACGCAGCGGTGTTCACTGGCGGCAAGGTCTTCATCTCGGGCGGCGCCGCCCCGGTGTTCAAGGGCAACGCCATGGTCGGCGCCTATGGCATCAGCGGCGGCACCTCCGACCAGGACGAGGTGATGGGCCGCCACGCGCGCGAGAAGCTGGGCTGGAGGCACCTGCCGGAGAAGGACGACACCCCCCAGGAGGTGAAGGACCACATCAACGCGATCTACGAGAAGGTCGGGTTGGGGGCGCGCAAGCTGGGGTGACGGCACGCGGGCGCTTGCGCGCCCGTCGCACCGGCGGTAACGGCCAGCCGCATGGCCACCCCCCTGCAACCCGTCCGCGGCACCCGTGACCTCATCGGCGAGGAGTTCCGCCGGCATCACGCCGTGATCGAGGCCGCGCGGCGCGTCACCGCGCTCTACGGCTTCGAGGAATGGGCCACCCCCATCTTCGAGGACACCCGCGTCTTCGCCCGCAGCCTCGGCGACACCTCCGACGTCGTGACCAAGGAGATGTACAGCTTCGAGGACCGCGGCGGCGATTCCATCACCCTGCGGCCCGAGAACACCGCAGGCGTCTGCCGCGCGCTGGTCTCCAATGGCCTCACCCAGTCCAACCTGCCGCGCAAGGTGTTCTATGCCGGCCCGATGTTCCGCTACGAACGCCCCCAGAAGGGCCGCTACCGGCAGTTCCACCAGATCGGCGCGGAGGTGCTGGGCGCGGCCGAGACGCTCGCCGATGCCGAGGTGATCGCCGCCGGCTGGGATATCCTCGTCGCACTCGGCATTACCGATGGCGTGGTGCTGGAGATCAACACCCTCGGCGACGCGGAAAGCCGCGACCGCTACCGCGCCGCGCTGGTCGAGCATTTCACGGCGCATCGCGAGGCGCTGTCGCATGACAGCCAGGTGCGGCTGGAGAAGAACCCGCTGCGCATCCTCGATTCCAAGGACGAGGGCGACCGTAGGATCGTGGCGACGGCACCCACCATCGAGCCGCATCTGACGCCAGCGGCCGCCACCTTCTTCGACGGCGTGCTGCGGCACCTGGATGTGCTCGGCGTGCCGACCCGGAAGAACCCGCGGATCGTGCGTGGCCTCGACTACTACAGCCACACGGCGTTCGAATTCGTCACAGACCGCCTCGGCGCGCAGGGCACGGTGATGGCCGGCGGCCGCTATGACGGCCTGGTCGAGGAGATGGGCGGGCCGCCCACCCCCTCGGTCGGCTGGGCGGCGGGCATCGAGCGGCTTGCCATGCTGCTCGCCGCCAGCCCCGCGGCGCCGCGACCGGTCGCGGTGATCCCCGTGGCGGAAGCGCCGGAAACCGCCGCCCTCGCGCTGGTGAAGGCGCTGCGCGGCGCCGGCATCGCCACCGAGATCGCCTACAAGGGCAACCTCAAGCGCCGCATGGAACGCGCCAACAAGCTGCACGCCCGCGCCGCGCTGATCCTTGGCGAGAGCGAGGTCGCCGAGGGCGTCGTGCAGCTGCGCGACCTCGATGCCGGCACCCAGGAAAGCCTGCCCGCGGCCGAGGCGGTGCGCCGCCTCTCGGCATGAGCCTGCCCCAGAAACTCGACCGGCTGCTGAACCGCGCGGACGAGCTGCGCCATCAGCTCAACACCAGCGACGGCGCCAATGTCGGCGCCATCTCGCGCGAGCTGTCGGAGCTCGATCCGCTGGTCGAGAAGGTGCAGGCCTACCGCGCCGCCGAACGCGCGCGCGACGAGGCGGAAGCCATGCTCGGGGATCCGGAGCTGAAGGAACTCGCCGAGGCCGAATACCTCGACCTCAGGGATCGGCTGCCGCGGCTGGAGCGCGAGATCCGGCTGATGCTGCTGCCGCGCGACATTGCCGACGAGCGCAGCGCCATCCTGGAGATCCGCCCCGCTGCCGGTGGCGACGAGGCCGCGCTGTTCGCCGCCGAGCTGTTCGGCGCCTACCAGCGCTACGCTGCCCGCCAGGGCTGGCGCTTCGAGATCCTGGACTATGACGAGGGCGACCTCGGCGGGGTGAAGGGCGCAACCGCGAGCATCGAGGGCAGGGGCGTCTTCGCGAAGCTGAAGTTCGAGAGCGGCGTCCACCGCGTGCAGCGCGTGCCCGCCACCGAGAACCAGGGCCGCATCCACACCTCCACCGTCACCGTCGCCGTGCTGCCGGAAGCCGAGGAGGTGGATGTACAGGTGAACGAGGGCGATTTGCGCATCGACACCTACCGCGCTTCCGGCGCCGGCGGCCAGCATGTGAACAAGACCGACAGCGCGGTCCGCATCACCCACCTGCCCAGCGGCATCGTGGTGGCGATGCAGGAGGAGAAGAGCCAGCACAAGAACCGCGCCAAGGCGATGAAGGTGCTGCGCGCCAGGCTCTACGACGCCGAGCGCACGCGGCTGGCCTCCGCCCGCGCCGCCGACCGCAAGGGCCAGGTCGGCACCGGCGACCGGTCGGAGCGGATCCGCACCTACAACTTCCCCCAGGGCCGCGTGACCGACCACCGCATCGGCTTGACCGTCCACAAGATCGACCGCGTCATGCTCGGCGAGTTCGACGAGGTGATCGAGGCCCTGGTCGCCGAGGACGAGGCCGCGCGCCTGGCGGCCGACGCCGAGTAGAACCCTCTCCCGCGCTTGCGGGGGAGGGCGGGGTGGGGGCACAAGCCGCCCTCATGTCCTGCGACCCAGGCGAGACCGTCGGCGCCTTCCTCTGCCAGGCCGGCCAGATGCTGCGGGCCGCGGCCATCGAGCATCCGCGCATGGAGGCGCGGCTGCTGCTCGGCCATGCGATGGGCGCGACCGCCGAGGCGCTGTTGCGCGACCCTCGCGCGCCGGTGCCGCCAGAGGCCGTCTGCCGCTTCCGCGCCGCCCTCGCTGCGCGCCTTGCTGCCACGCCGGTTGCGCATATCCTCGGCCGCCAGGGTTTCTGGACCCTCGACCTCGCCGCCTCCCCGGCCACGCTGATCCCCCGCCCGGATTCCGAAACCCTGGTCGAGGCGGCGCTGGAGGCATTCCCGGACCACGAGGCGCCGTTGCGTGTGCTCGATCTCGGCACCGGCACGGGCTGCCTGCTGCTCGCCGTGCTGGCCGAGCGTCCGCGCGCCTTCGGCATCGGGGTAGATCTGGTGCCGGCGGCGGCGGCGCTGGCGAAGGAGAATGCCCGGCGCAACGGCCTGGCCGATCGCGCGGCCTTCCTGGCCGGCAACTGGGCGGAGGCGCTCGCCGGGCGCTTCGACCTCGTCCTCTCCAACCCGCCCTACATCGAATCGGCCGCCATCGCCGGCCTGATGCCGGAGGTCTCCCGCCACGAGCCGCGCTCCGCCCTCGATGGCGGGGCCGATGGGCTGGGCGCCTATCGGCTGCTCGCCGCCGCCCTGCCGGAGCTTTTGTCGCCCGGCGGCGCGGCCGTGATCGAGTTGGGCGCCGGCCAGCTGGGGGCGGTGGAGGGCCTGGCGGCACAGGCCGGACTGCTCCCGACGGGGTGCCGCCCCGACCTCGGAGGGGTCGAGCGGGCCCTGCTTCTGCGCCCTGGTGGCCGGGAATCGAAAAAATCCGTTGGCGCAGGGCCGCCGGCGCATTAGGTTGATCCTGCGGCCCGGGACGCTGGATGCGGCCTGGCAGCGCCGGACCTCGTGAAGGGGGGCCTGGTCCCTAGACGGGGCAGCCCTGCGGATCCGGCGGTCGCAACGACGCAACCCGATGAAATCAGCGTTCCCGGTCGGGACCCTTCCCGCCGCGGCGCCTTGCGAGACGGCGAACGTCCGACACATGAACATGAAACGCATGCGCAGTCGCGGCAGCCATCGCCATGGAGGCGGCGGCGGAGGCGGCGGCGGGGGTGGCGGCTACCGCCACACCAGCGGCGGCGGCAACCAGCCGCTGAACCGCAACCACGTCTTCGACAGCAACGGCCCGGATATGCGCCTGCGCGGCACCGCGCAGCAGCTCTTCGAGAAGTACCTCCAGCTCGGCCGCGACGCGACCGGCGCCGGCGACCGGGTGATGGCCGAGAGCTATTTCCAGCATGCGGAGCATTATTTCCGCATCCTGAATGCGATGAACCAAGCCCAGCAGCAGCAGGGCGGCGGCCAGCATGGCCACCAGCCGCAGCGCCGCTACCAGGGCGGGCAGGAGTCCGAGTCGTCCGAGGGCTCCGAACAGCCGGAACTCGCCGCGCAGCCAAATGGCCACGCGTCGGACGGTGACGGCGACGGCCCGCCGGAGCGCGGCGAGCCCAACTGATCTTGTCGCAAGCGGCGCGGCGCCCGGGCGCCGTGCCGCGTCGGCCGGCGTGTCGCCACTCTCAGACCAGGTGGAGCGGGTCGCCCACCTGGACCCGGCCGGCTTCGATCACCTCCGCATAGATGCCCATATCGGCATGGCCGTACTGGTCGAGCAGCCATTTCGGCGGCTTGGCGTCGCGCTCGGCCGTTTCGGGGTTCACCTCGGTCGCGGCGCAGCGGCGGGTTCGCTTGAACACCCGCAGCCTTGCCCGGCCGAGCAGCATCTCGCGCTCCACCCAGTCGAGCTCGGCGAAGGGCGCGGCGCCGGAAAACAGCATGTTGGCGCGGAAGCGCAGGGGATCCAGCGCCATGCCGGCCCGCGCGCCGAGCTCCGCCACCGATGCCACTCCGATAATCGAAACCGCCTTGGCCGGGATGTCGGTGAAGGCGTGGCCCGGCACCTCCGCCAGCCGCAGCGCGCCGCGCGCTTCCTCGCCCATGAAGGCGGTGATCCATTCCGCCGCCGCGGCACGGCCGGCGGCGTCCGAGAGGTCGGCGAGCAGGCTCGGCGCGCCCTCGGCGCGCAGCGCCAGCGTGTTGGTGCCGTGATCATAGGCGGAGTGGATCCGCGCCACGCGTGCATTCGCCATCAGGCAGGCGAAGTTGCGCTTCGGCAGCCATTTCGGATCGGCTTCGTCGAACGGGCTGTCGCCCTGCGCGAAGGCGAAGCGCCGGTCGTGCGGCAGGCCCTCTCCGGGCGAGAGCTCCACCTCTTCCAGGTATTCGGGCGACAGCCCCTTCACCGGATAGCGCGAAATCCGTTCGACCCGCATGCGCATTCCCCTTGAACCCTTGGGCGGGCGAATACCACTATTTGTGTCCAAGGTGATCCTTCCGCCGCCCGATCGGGGGTGGAAGGAGCGCTGTCCGCTCACGAGAGGGACAATAGGATGGACATCGAGAAGTTCACGGACCGCGCACGCGGTTTCCTGCAGGCCGCGCAGACCATCGCGATCCGCGAGTACCACCAGCGGGTCACGCCCGAGCATCTGCTCAAGGCGCTGCTCGACGACGAGCAGGGCGCGGCCGCCGGGCTGATCCGTGCCGCCGGCGGCGATCCCGCCAAGGCGAAGTCCGCGGTGGAGGCGGAGCTCGCCAAGCAGCCCGCGGTGAAGGGTGGCGGCGCCGGCCAGCCGCAGTTCACGCCGGAGATCGTGCGCGCGCTCGATGCCGCGCAGCAGATGTCGCAGAGGGCCGGCGACGAGTTCGTCGCACAGGACCGGCTGCTGCAGGGCCTTGCCGCCTCCGACATCCCCGCC
Source organism: Falsiroseomonas sp. (assembly GCF_041690465.1). GTDB lineage: Bacteria > Pseudomonadota > Alphaproteobacteria > Acetobacterales > Acetobacteraceae > Falsiroseomonas. The sequence continues at coordinate 55,797 of NZ_JAWLHG010000036.1, forward strand.
GCCCGCGCGCTGCGCGCCGCCGGCACCGATCCGCAGAAGCTGGAGAAGGCGGTGGCCGATCTTCGGAAGGGCCGCACGGTGAACAGCCAAAACGCCGAGGAGCAGTTCGATGCGCTGAAGAAATACGCGCGCGACCTGACGCAACTCGCACGCGAGGGCAAGCTCGATCCCGTCATCGGCCGCGACGAGGAGATCCGCCGCGTCATCCAGGTGCTGGCCCGGCGCACCAAGAACAACCCGGTGCTGATCGGGGAGCCCGGCGTGGGCAAGACTGCGATCGCCGAAGGGCTGGCGTTGCGCATCGTCAAGGGCGACGTGCCGGAGGCGCTGAAGGAGAAGCGCGTGATGGCGCTCGACCTCGGCGCGATGGTCGCGGGCGCGAAATACCGCGGCGAATTCGAGGAGCGCCTGAAGGGCGTGCTCAAGGAGGTCGAGGAGGCCGCCGGCGAGATCATCCTCTTCATCGACGAGATGCACACCCTGGTCGGCGCGGGCAAGGCGGATGGGGCGATGGACGCCTCCAACCTGATCAAGCCGGCGCTCGCCCGCGGCGAGCTGCATTGCGTGGGTGCGACCACGCTCGACGAGTACCGCAAGCATGTCGAGAAGGACGCGGCCCTGGCGCGGCGCTTTCAGCCGGTGTTCGTCGGCGAGCCGAGCGTGGAGGACACGATCAGCATCCTGCGCGGCATCAAGGACAAGTACGAGACGCATCACGGCGTGCGCATCACCGACAGCGCGCTGGTCGCGGCCGCCACGCTCTCCAACCGCTACATCACCGACCGCTTCCTGCCCGACAAGGCGATCGACCTGGTGGATGAGGCCTCATCGCGGCTGCGCATGCAGGTTGACAGCAAGCCCGAGGAACTCGACGCGATCGACCGCGACCTGATGCGCCTGAAGATCGAGCGCGAAGCGCTGCGGAAGGAGGAGGACGCCGCCTCCCGCGACCGGCTGGACAGGCTCGAGAAGGAGCTCGCCGACCTCGAGGAGCGCTCGCGCGAGATGACGCAGCGCTGGGAGGCGGAGAAGGGCAAGGTCGTCGAGAGCCAGAAGCTGAAGGAGCAGCTCGACAAGGCGCGCACCGATGTCGAGCTGGCGCAGCGCGCCGGTGACCTGACCAAGGCCTCGGAGCTGCTCTACGGCGTGATCCCGCAGCTGGAGCGGCAGCTCGCCTCGGCCGGCGACGGCGATGGCCGGCTGGTGAACGAGGCGGTGACCGAGGAAGGCATCGCCGCCGTTGTCAGTCGCTGGACCGGCATTCCGGTCGAGAAGATGCTGGAAGGCGAGCGCGCCAAGCTGCTGCGCATGGAGGACGAGCTGCGCAAGCGCGTCGTCGGCCAGGAGGAGGCGCTGGAGGCCGTCAGCAAGGCGGTGCGGCGCGCGCGCGCCGGGCTGCAGGACCCCAACCGGCCGATCGGCAGCTTCCTGTTCCTCGGCCCCACCGGCGTCGGCAAGACGGAGCTGGTGAAGACGCTGGCGCAGTTCCTGTTCGACGACGAGCGCGCGATGACCCGCATCGACATGTCGGAATACATGGAGAAGCACTCGGTTTCCCGGCTGATCGGTGCACCCCCCGGCTATGTCGGCTACGACGAGGGTGGCGCGCTGACCGAGGCGGTGCGGCGGCGGCCCTACCAGGTGCTGCTCTTCGACGAGGTGGAGAAGGCGCATGACGACGTCTTCAACGTGCTGCTGCAGGTGCTCGACGACGGGCGGCTGACGGATGGCCAGGGGCGCACGGTGGATTTCCGCAACAGCATCATCGTGCTGACCTCCAACCTCGGTTCGACCGCGATCGCGGAGCTGCCGGAGAGCGCAGACATCGAAGCGGCCCGCCCGGCGGTGATGCGCGCGGTGCGTGAGCGGTTCCGGCCGGAGTTCCTGAACCGACTGGACGAGATCGTGCTGTTCCGGCGCCTGGCGCGCGGCGACATGGCGGCGATCGTGGACATCCAGCTCGGCCGCCTGCGGAAGCTGCTGGCGGACAGGCAGATCACCCTGGAGTTGGATGCGAGTGCGCGGGAATGGCTGGCTGAGGCCGGCTACGACCCGACCTATGGCGCGCGGCCGCTCAAGCGCGTGATCCAGCGCAGCCTGCAGGACAAGCTGGCCGGGCTGCTGCTCGAAGGCCGCGTGAGGGATGGCGAGCATCTGGCGGTGACGGCCGGCCCCGAGGGGCTGGAGCTGGCCTCCGCGGGCGGGTCCGAGGCGCGCGCGGCGGCGTGATCAGGGGGCGGGCGTGTCAACCATGCAGTCCTGGATGGCTGCCATGACGCGCCCGCTCCGACATCGCGTTGACACATACCGGCCAGGCCCGTAGAAGCCCGCTCACCGACGGACCACACGGTTCGGCCGGTTCGCCGAAAAGGCAGGGCTTGAATTACGCGGCGCGAGCCGCTATCTTCGTCGCCCTCGCCACGGAATCGGCGGGACCCCATCACCTCGACGGTGGTGCCCCTGGTTGGGCGACCTGCCCGGGGTGAGGGCTTTGTTCTTTCAAGCTGTATATCTGCGAGGGAAGTAGTGGTCTGGTTTATCCTGACCTGATCTGGTGCTGTGTCATCCTGGTTGGGTGGCGTGGTGTTGGTGGT